>NZ_VOBQ01000011.1 GCF_007833165.1 Caenimonas sedimenti
CCGAGAACAGGGCTCATGCGTCGTTCCGGTCACGGGTCAAGACGGCAAGTCTTGACCCGCGCCCGCGCCTAGCCTGAGCCCTGTTCTCGGCCCAACGCAGGCCCGTTTCTCTGCCGCCCAGGCTCCTAGCTCAGCCGCTCGCAGATCTCCAGCGTCGCGTTGGCCTGGTTCATCGTGTAGAAATGGATGCCGGGCGCGCCGCCCGCAACCAGGCGTTCGCACAGCGCGGTCACCACGTCGAGGCCGAAAGCCTTGATCGACTCGGAATCATCGCCAAAGCTCTGCAGGCGCATGCGGATCCAGCGCGGGATCTCCGCGCCGCAGGCATCGGAGAAGCGGATCAGCTGGGTGGAGCTGGTGATCGGCATCACGCCGGGCACCACGGGCACGCGGACGCCGCGCGCGGTCAGGTCGTCCACATAGCGGAAGTACGCATCGGGGTTGAAGAAATACTGCGTGATGCCGGAGTCGGCGCCGGCCTCGACCTTGGCCGCAAAGGCTTCGAGGTCGGAGCCGGGCGACTTGGCCTGCGGATGCGTCTCGGGGTAGGCGGCCACCTCGATGTGGAACTGCCGGCCGGTCTCGGCGCGGACGAAAGCCACCAGGTCGCTGGCGTAGCGGAACTCGCCGCCCAGCCCGTAGCCGCTGGGCAGGTCCCCGCGCAGCGCGACGATGCGCTTGATGCCGGCCGCGCCATAGGCCGCCAGGCGGTCGCGAATGCTCTCGCGCGACTGGCCCACGCACGACAGGTGCGGGGCGGCCTGGCAGCCTTCGCCCATGATCTCGGTCACGGCGGCCAGCGTGCCGTCCTGCGTGGAGCCCCCGGCGCCGAAGGTGACGGAGCAGAACTCCGGCTTCAGCGCGTACAGCTTCTGGCGCGCCACGCGCAGCTTCTGCGCGCCTTCGTCGGTCTTGGTTGGAAAGAATTCCAGGCTGATGGGCAGCTTCATGCGTGCCTCCTCATGGTTTTCGTGCGTGAATGAAGAATTCGCGGTTGCCGTCGCCGCCTGCGATGGGGCTGTCGTGCCAACCCTGGACCGCCAGGCCCAGCGTCGTGCAGCAGTCGCGCAAGCGCCTTTCGACTTCGGCGTGCAGCGACGGGTCTTTCACCAGGCCACCCTTGCCGATCTGCGCGGGCTGCAGTTCGAACTGGGGCTTGGCGAGCATCAACAGCTCGCCTCCGGTCTTCAGCAGCGGCACCAGCGCGGGCAGCACCAGCGTCAGCGAGATGAACGACAGGTCGCCGGTGACGAGATCGAAATCGCGGCCCACTTGCGCGGCGTCGAGATGGCGGGCGTTCACCTTTTCGAAAGCCGTCACCCGTGGATCGCCGCGCAGCTTGCCATGCAACTGGCCCTGGCCGACGTCGACCCCGACCACCCGCGCGGCACCTTGCTGCAGCAGGCAGTCGGTGAAGCCCCCGGTGGACTGGCCGGCGTCGAGGCAGGTCCAGCCGCGCACGTCGAGCGCGGTGGCCCGCAGCGCGCCTTCCAGCTTCAGGCCGCCGCGCGAGACGTAGCGCGTTTCCGCGGTATCGAGCAGGCGCAGCTGCGCGGCCTCCGGCAACTCGTCGCCGTTCTTGGCCACGGACTTCCAGGCCGCGCCGTCCGACCACTGCACGCCCGAGGCGATGAGCCGCTGGGCTTGCGAGCGGGTGGTGGCGAGGCCGCGTTGCACGAGGAGCTGGTCGGCGCGCATGACGTGGTTGTCATCCCGGGCTTGACCCGGGATCCATGGCGGCATGCGGACACGCCACGATGGATTGCGGGTCAAGCCCGCAATGACAGACCTTTAGTAGCGGTACGTGTCCGGCTTGTACGGGCCAGTCTTCGCCACGCCCAGGTAAGACGCCTGGTCATCCGACAGCTCGGTCAGCATCGCGCCCAGCTTCGCCAGCTGCAGGCGCGCGACCTTCTCGTCCAGGTGCTTGGGCAGCACGTAGACCTTGTTCAGGTCATAGGACTCGCTGCGCGTGAACAGCTCGATCTGCGCGATCGTCTGGTTGGCGAAGGACGACGACATCACGTAGCTCGGGTGGCCCGTGCCGCAGCCCAGGTTCACCAGGCGGCCCTTGGCCAGCAGGATGATGCGCTTGCCGTCCGGGAAGATGACGTGGTCGACCTGGGGCTTGATCTCTTCCCACTCGTACTTCTCGATGCCGGCGACGTCGATCTCGTTGTCGAAGTGGCCGATGTTGCAGACGATGGCCTGGTCCTTCATCTTCACCATGTGGTCATGGGTGATGATGTCCTTGTTGCCGGTGGCGGTGACGAAGATGTCGGCCTTGTCGGCGGCGTAGTCCATCGTGACGACGCGGTAGCCTTCCATCGCGGCCTGCAGCGCGTTGATCGGGTCGATCTCGGTCACCCACACCTGGGCCGACAGCGCGCGCAGGGCCTGGGCCGAGCCCTTGCCGACGTCGCCGTAGCCGGCGACCAGCGCGATCTTGCCGGCGATCATCACGTCGGTGGCGCGCTTGATGCCGTCCACCAGCGATTCGCGGCAGCCGTACAGGTTGTCGAACTTGCTCTTGGTGACGGAGTCGTTGACGTTGATGGCCTTGAACATCAGCTCGCCGCGGGCGGCCATCTGCTTCAGGCGGTTGACGCCGGTCGTGGTCTCTTCCGTCACGCCAATGATCCTGGCGCTCTTGCGGCTGTACCAGGTCGGGTCTTCGGCCAGCTTGGCCTTGATCGAGGCGAACAGGATGCGCTCCTCGTCGCTGCCCGGCTTGCCGGCGATGACGGAGGCGTCCTTCTCGGCGCGCTTGCCCAGGTGCATGAGCATGGTGGCGTCGCCGCCGTCGTCCAGGATCATGTTGGGGCCCTCGCCGTCGGTGCCCTTGGCGCCGAATTCGAAGATCTTGTGGGTGTAATCCCAGTAATCTTCCAGCGTCTCGCCCTTGATGGCGAACACCGGCGTGCCGGTGGCCGCAATGGCGGCGGCGGCGTGGTCCTGCGTGGAGAAGATGTTGCAGGAGGCCCAGCGCACGGTGGCGCCCAGGGCCTGCAGCGTCTCGATCAGCACGGCGGTCTGGATGGTCATGTGCAGGCTGCCCGTGATGCGGGCGCCCTTCAGCGGCTGCGCCTTGGCGAACTCGCTGCGGATGGCCATCAGGCCCGGCATTTCGGTTTCGGCGATGCGGATTTCCTTGCGGCCCCAGGCGGCAAGGGACAGGTCGGCGATGGCGCAATCCTGCGCGGACGCGGATGGGGCGGGTTTGAGAACGGCGTTCATGGAGGGCTCCAGAAAGAGTGGTTGACAATTCAGCCACCTCTGCGCCCGGGACTCACCGCACGTCAGAAGTGGGTGAGCGTCGTTGCGAATCAGGTCCGAGCCTCACGCCGGCGCATCGTGGAAGATGGCGGCGCTGCAACGCTCCTCGGATTGGCCATGATTCTAACGCAGGAGGCCGGGCAGCTAAAC
Source organism: Caenimonas sedimenti (assembly GCF_007833165.1). GTDB lineage: Bacteria > Pseudomonadota > Gammaproteobacteria > Burkholderiales > Burkholderiaceae_C > Ramlibacter > Ramlibacter sedimenti. The sequence goes on from NZ_VOBQ01000011.1 coordinate 3,427, forward strand.
TCATGGCCCTTTCGCCGCCCGCACCCTTGGATTCCTCGACCGTCCCCCCGCCGCCCACCGTCGTGCCGGCCGCCGAGCCGCCCCTGGTCGTCGACCTGGACGGCACGCTGATCCGCACGGACATGCTGCACGAGTCCTCGGTGCGGCTGTTCCGCGACGCGCCACTGGCGACCCTCCGCATCCCGGGCTGGCTCGCGGCCGGCAAGGCGGTGCTCAAGCGCGAACTGGCCGAGCGCACCCCTTTCGACGCCGCCGTTCTGCCGTACAACACGGAACTGCTGGCATGGCTGGGTGAGCAGCACCGGGCCGGCCGGCGCCTGGTGCTGTGCACCGCGACGGACGACAAGCTGGCCCGCGAGATCGCGGCCCATTGCGGCATCTTCGACGAGGTTCTGGCGAGCGACGGCACCACCAACCTGGACGGCCAGCGCAAGGCGGAGGCCCTGGTGCGCCGCTTCGGCGCGGGCGGTTTCGACTACGCCGGCAATGCGACGGTGGACCTGGCGGTCTGGCCGCACGCACGGCGCGCCATCGTCGTGAACGCGCGCCCCTCGGTGCTGGCCGGGGCGCAGGCCTGCTGCGCCGTCGAGAAGGTGTTCCCTTCGCTGCCGGTGACCACCTGGACCTGGGTCAAGCTGGTCCGCGCGCACCAGTGGCTGAAGAATGCCCTGCTGTTCGCGCCCCTGTTCGCCGCGCACCAGGTCGATAACCTTGACGCCTGGGTGCACCTGCTGCTGGCGTTCGCCGCTTTCAGCCTCTGTGCCTCCTCGGTGTACGTCGCCAATGACCTGATGGACCTGGAGAGCGACCGCCACCACCCGCGCAAGCGGGCGCGGCCGTTCGCGGCGGGCACGGTGCAGATCTGGGTCGGCGTGCTGCTGGTGCCGCTGCTGGCCACGGCGAGCCTGGCGCTGGCGCTGCTCGTCAACCTCGAATTCCTGGGCTGGCTCGCCATCTATTTCGCGCTGACCTGGGCCTATTCATGGCGGCTCAAGCGGGTGGTGCTGGTCGATTGCCTCACGCTGGCCGGGCTCTACACCCTGCGGGTCGTCGCGGGCGCCGCGGCCGCCTCGCTGGCGCTGTCGTTCTGGCTGCTGGCGTTCTCCGGCTTCCTGTTCCTGTCGCTGGCGTTCGTCAAGCGCTACGCCGAACTGCAGGCGCAGGCCGCCGAGGGCCGCACGCACGCCCACGGGCGGGCCTACTTGACCTCGGACGCCCCGCTGATCCAGGTGCTGGGCATCGTGTCGGGCTACACCGCGGTGGTCGTGCTGGCGCTCTACCTGAACACGGTGCTGCGTTTCTACGCGCGGCCGGAATTCGTCTGGGCCACCGTGCCGATCATGGTGTGGTGGGTCAGCTGGATGTGGCTGCGCGCCTTCCGCGGCGACATGCACGACGACCCGCTGGTCTTCGCCTTCCGCGACAAGGCCAGCGTGGCCGCCGGCGTGCTGTTCGGCGCGGTGCTGTTTCTCGGCACCAGCTGGCCATGGTGAACGTCGGGTCCTGGGGCCGCCTGGGCAGCTGGCCGCATGACGTGCGTCCGCTGACGGAGCACGGGCTGCCCACGCTGCCGCTGGCACCGGGCCGGCAGGGGCTGGCCTACGGCATGGGGCGCAGCTACGGCGACGTCTGCCTCAACCCGGGCGGCACCTTGTGGACGACGCCCGGCCTGGACCGCTTCCTGGCGTTCGACAAGGAGCAGGGCCTGCTGACCTGTGAAGCCGGCGTGCTGCTGCGCGACATCCAGCGCACCTTCCTGCCGCGCGGCTGGATGCTGGCCGTGACGCCCGGCACGCAGGTGGTCACGGTCGGCGGCGCGATCGCCAACGACGTGCATGGCAAGAACCACCACGTGCGCGGCTCGTTCGGTGACCACGTCACGCACCTGCGGCTGCTGCGCACCGACGGCACGGTCATCGAATGCGGCCCGGACCGCCACGCGGACTGGTTCGCCGCCACCGTCGGTGGCCTGGGGCTCACCGGCGTCATCGCGCAGGCCACGCTGCGGCTGATCCAGGTGCCCGGCCCCTGGCTGGACGTGGAAAGCATCCCCTACGAATCGCTCGAGGAATTCTTCGCGCTGGCGGACAGCTCGGAAGCCGGCTGGGAGTACACGGTGTCGTGGGTCGACTGCATGCATGGCGAAGGCGCCCGCGGCATCTTCATGCGCGGCAACATGAGCGACTCCACCGGCGGCCGCGCGCCGCCCGATCACGCGCGCACCGTGCCGTTCGCGCCGCCGGTTTCGCTGGTCAACCGCTTCAGCGTGCGTCCCTTCAACTGGGTCTACTACCACCACCACCGGCAGCGCGCCGGGCGCCAGCGGGTGCATTACGTGCCCTTCTTCTATCCGCTCGACCACCTGCTGGAGTGGAACCGGGTCTACGGCCGGCCCGGCTTCTACCAGTACCAGTGCGTGCTGCCGCGCGCCGCCGGGCTCGCGGGCACGCAAGGCCTGCTGCGCGAGATCGCGGCCTCGGGCGAGGGCTCGTTCCTCGCCGTGCTCAAGACCTTCAGCGAACGCGCCGCGCCCGGGATGCTCAGCTTTGCGCGGCCCGGCGTGACGCTGGCGCTGGACTTTCCCAACCATGGCGACGCCACGCTGCGCCTGTTCGACCGCCTCGACGCGGTCGTGCGCGAGGCGGGCGGACGCATCTATCCGGCCAAGGACGCCCGCATGCCGCGCGACCTGTTCGAATCGGGCTACCCGCGCCTCGCGGAGTTCCTGCCTTTCCGCGACCCGGGCATCCGCTCGGCGTTCGCGCAGCGCGTCATGCCTGCTTCACCGGACTAGAACATGCAATCCATCCAGGGCACCGTCGTCATCGTCGGCGCGACCTCCTCCATCGCCGAGCACTGCGCGCGGCTGTGGCTGCAGCGCGGCGCCACCCACCTCGTGCTGGTGGGACGGGACGCCGCGCGCACGGAACATCTGGCGACGGACCTGCGCGTGCGCGGACCGCAGGCCCGCATCGACGTCGTGACCGCCGACCTGCTCGAGCCGGCGGCGGTCCGCGAGACCGTCTCCGGCCTCCTGGCTACGGGCAACGTACCGGCTACCGTGCTGATCGCGCACGGGTCGCTGCCGGACCAGGCGGCCTGCCAGCAGGACCTGGACAGCGCCGCGGAGGCCATGCGGGTGAACGCCATCTCGCCGGTGCTGTTCGCCGAAGCCTTCGCGGGCGCCATGCAGGCCGCCGGCCGCGGCCGCATCGGCATCATCGGCTCCGTGGCGGGTGACCGCGGGCGCAAGTCGAACTACGTGTACGGCGCGGCCAAGGGCCTGGTCACACGCTACGCGCAGGGCCTGCAGCACCGCCTGGCGGCGACGCCGGTGACGGTGACCCTGGTCAAGCCCGGCCCGACCGACACGCCGATGACCGCGCACCTGAAGGCGCAAGGGGCGAAGCTGGCCGATGTGAGCGCGGTCGCGGCCGCCATCGTGGACGGCATCGAGCGCGGTGCCCCCGTGGTGTATGCGCCAGCGAAGTGGGCCTTGATCATGATGGTCATCCGCCACCTGCCGCGCTTCGTCTTCAACAAGATGGACATCTGAGCCTGATTTCGAAGATGCTTCCTTCTCGCGAAGCGCTCGTCACCTGGACGCTGCGGGTGCTGGCCCCGCTGTTCGTCCTGCTCGCCGTCGTCGGCGCGGTGCGCAACTACACCGAGGTGCCGCACTGGGACATGTGGCCCAGCTACGTCGACTTCTACCTGCGGATCGGCGAGGGCCATGGGGGCGACTGGTGGTCGCTGCACAACGAGCACCGCATCGTGCTCGCGCGCCTGCTCTTCTGGCTCGACCACCGGCTGTTCTCGGGCACGCTGTGGTTCCTGCTGGTGGTGAACTACCTTCTGGTGTTCGCGGCCTTCCTGACCTTCCGCGCCATCCTGCGCGAGCGCGCGGGCGCGGATGCGGACAGCAAGCCGGTCACCCTGGCCTCCCTGTTCGTGCTGCTGTGCCTGTTCTCCTGGATGCAGAAGGAGAACCTGACCTGGGGCTTCCAGAGCCAGTTCTTCCTGGCGCAGTGGCTGCCGCTGCTCGCGCTCTGGCTGCTGTACCGGGCCACGCGGCCGGTGCCGGAGGCGAGCCGCGACTTCGCGCTCGCCTGCATCGTCGGCGTCCTGTGCATCATGACCATGGCCAGCGGCGTGATCGCCCTGCCGCTGATGGTGGTGTACGCCGCCCTGCAGCGCATGGGCTGGCGGCGCATCGGCGTGCTGGCGGCGCTGGCGGTCCTCTGCCTCGTCGCGTACTTCACCGACTACCAGTCCACGCCCGGGCACGGCAGCCTGCGCGACGTGCTGCGCTACCGGCCCGAGAAGCTCGTGCAATACGTGCTGCTGTACCTGGGCTCACCGTGGTTCCACATGGTCAAGGAGCGCTCGCTGCCGCTGGGGCAGCTGGCGGGCCTCGCGCTCGTCGTCCTGGCTTCGGTGCAGGCGGTGCGCTGCCTGCGGGCCCCGCGTGAGCACGCGCTGCAGCTGTGCCTGCTCGCCTTCATCATGTACATCGGCGGCACCGCGTTCGGCACGGGCGCGGGCCGCCTCGTGTTCGGGTTGCGCCAAGCCACCGCCGAGCGGTACACGACGCCCGCCCTCATGGCCTGGATGGCGCTGCTGGCGCTTTACCTTCCCACGGTGCTGCGCCAGCTCGCCGGCTGGCGCCACCGCATCGTGTGGCCCTTGCTGGCGCTGCTGGCGCTGCTGCTCGTGTTGCAGCTCGACGCCCGGCGATCCCAGCGGCCCATGCTGTTCGAACGGGACGTCGCCGCGGTGGCGATGGAACTCGGCGTGCTGGACCACGAGCAGCTGATCCGCATCATCTTCAGCCCCGAACTTGGCGTGTACTACGGGGCGCGGGCGGCACCCGTCGACCTCAGCGTGTTCGGCCGGCCCTGGCTCAAGGACGCCGGCACCCTGCTCGGCCGGCCTGCGGGTCCTGTGCCGGAGGCGGCCTGCCGCGGCGCGCTGGTGCAAATGGACACGCTGCCCGGCGAGCCCGGGTTCCGGCGCCTGGTCGGCTGGATCGCGCCGGCCACGGGCGAGAACAACATCCACACGTTGCGCGTCGTGGACCCTGCCGGTGACGTCGTCGGCTATGCGCTGGCCAGCGAGCGCAACAGGAAGCCGCGCGCGGACCTCGGGAACGTGGCGGACACGCGCTTCTTCAAGGGCTACGTCCTGACGCGCGCGGCGCACGGCCCGCTCGCCGTCGTCCCGGCGGACGCCGGCTGCGCGCTGCGCGTGACCGGTCCGCCCGCGCCCCCCTTCGACATCACGCCCACCATCATGGCCCTGTCGAAGGTGAACGTCACCAGCGGCGCGGTCCTGCGCAACGAGGGCTGGCAAGGCACCGACTACCTGCGTTCGAGCGCGCCCGGCTTCCGGACGCTGGGCACCATCATCCAGGGCGACCAGGACACGGGCACGATCCAGCTGCGCCTGAAACGCGGCGCCGCTTTCGTCTACCGCAACGGGCCCGTGAACGGCAGCCAGCGCTTCCAGGTGGACGACGGGCGGCAGTTCGCGGGCACCATGCCCCGGGCGGACCGCTGGTCCGCCGTGGTGTTCGACAATCCCCTGCTTCCGCAAGAATTCACCCTGACCCTGACCGATGCCGGTGCCGGCTGGGGTGAGTGGTCCGCCATCGGCATCATCGACAAACCATGAACGACGCAAAGATCCTGCTCCCCGGCGGCGCCGGGCTGGTGGGACAGAACCTGGTGGCGCACCTCAAGCGCGCCGGCTACCGCCATCTCGTGGTGCTGGACAAGCATCGCGCCAACCTCGAAGTGCTGCGCCGCGTGCAGCCGGACATCACGGTGGTGGAGGCCGACCTGGCCGAGCCCGGCGACTGGGAGCGGCATTTCGAAGGTGCCGCCGCCGTGGTGATGCTGCAAGCCCAGATCGGCGACCTGGCGCCCGAGCCCTTCGTGCGCAACAACATCACGTCGACGGAGCGCGTGCTGGAGGTGATGCGGCGCCAGCCGCAACTGCCCTACCTCGTGCACATCAGCTCCTCGGTGGTGAAATCGGTGGCGGACGACCACTACACCAACACCAAGCGCCGGCAGGAGGAGATCGTGCTCGCGAGCGGCGTTCCCTGCGTGGTCCTGCGGCCCACGCTGATGTTCGGCTGGTTCGACCGCAAGCATCTCGGCTGGCTGGCCCGTTTCATGAAGAAGGTGCCGGTGTTCCCCGTGCCCGGCCACGGCCGCTACATGCGGCAGCCGCTCTACGCCGCCGACTTCTGCCGCATCATCGTGAGCTGCATCGAACAGCGCGTGCAGGGCCAGGTGTTCAACATCTCGGGGCTCGAGCGCATCGACTACATCGACATGATCCGCGAGATCAAGCAGGCGACGCGCGCCGGCTCGGTCATCCTGAAGATTCCCTATGGCCTGTTCCGCGTGCTGCTGCAGACCTGGGCGCTGTTCGACAAGAACCCGCCGTTCACCGCGGACCAGCTGAAGGCCCTGGTGGCGCACGACGAGTTCGAGGTCATCGACTGGCCGGGCATCTTCGGCGTGCAGGCGACACCTTTCGCCATGGCGGTCCACGAAACCTTCAACGATCCCGAATACGGGCAGATCGTCCTGGAATTCTGATGACCACCGGACAACGCATCGCGGTTCTCGGCGCCGGCCCCATGGGCCTGGCGGTGGCCTACCAGCTCGCGCGCGACGGCCACCGGCCGGTGGTGTTCGAAGCCGACGACCGCGTCGGCGGCATGACGGCGATGTTCGACTTCGCCGGACTCACCATCGAACGCTATTACCACTTCCACTGCCTCTCGGATCACGCGTTCCTGAAGGTGCTGGACGAACTGGGCCTGGCCGGCAAGATGCGCTGGGTCGAAACGAAGATGGGCTATTGGTACCAGCGGCAATTGCAGCCCTGGGGCAACCCCGTGGCATTGCTGAAGTTCCGTGGCCTGAGCCTGGTGGCGAAGTTCCGCTATGGCTTGCACGCCTTCCTGTGCACGAAGCGCACCGACTGGAAGCCGCTGGACCACGTGGAGGCAACGGGCTGGATCCGCCGCTGGGTCGGCGAAGAAGCGTGGGAAGTGCTGTGGCGCCGGCTGTTCGACTACAAGTTCTACGACAAGGCGCACAACCTGTCGGCCGCCTGGATCTGGAGCCGCATCCGCCGCATCGGCCGCTCGCGTTCCAGCCTGATGAGCGAAAAGCTGGGCCACCTGGAAGGCGGCTCCCAGACGCTGCTGCAAGGCCTGAAGGACGACATCGAAAAGCACGGCGGCGAGATCCGGCTGCGGCACCCGGCGAAGAAGGTGCGGCTGGAAGGCGGCGCGGTCGCCGGCGTGGAGACCGCCGAAGGCTTCGAAGCTTTCGACAAGGTGGTCAGCACCGTGCCGCTGCCGTTCGTGCCGCGCCTGCTGCCTGACCTGCCCGAGGAGCTGCTGGAGAAGTACCGCGCGCTCCAGAACATCGCCGTGGTCTGCGTCATCGCCAAGCTGCGCCGCCAGGTCACGCCCAACTTCTGGCTGAACGTCAACGACCCGGAGATGGACATTCCCGGCCTCGTCGAATACAGCAACCTGCGGCCGCTGGGCGACGAGCACGTGGTCTACGTGCCCTTCTACATGCCGGGCGAGCACCCCAAGTTCGCCGAGCCCGACCAGGCCTTCCTCGACAAGGTGAAGCACTACCTGAAGACGATCCAGCCGGCGCTGACGGACGACGACTTCCTGGCGATGCGCGCCAGCCGCTACCGCTACGCCCAGCCGGTCTGCCCGCCGGGCTTCCTGGACACCTTGCCACCGTTCGAGCTGCCGGTGCGTGGCCTCTGGGTGGCCGACACCTCGTACTACTACCCGGAAGACCGCGGCATCTCCGAAAGCATTGACTTCGGCCGGATGATGGCGCGCAAGGCGGCCGCCGCGTGATGCGTGCCTTCGCCTCGCGGCAGTTCCTGGCCTTCCTGGTCACCGGCGGCATCGCGGCACTGGTGAATTTCGGTTCGCGGATCGTCCTGAACCTCTGGATGCCGTTCCCAGTGGCGGTGGTGGTGGCCTACCTGCTCGGCATGGTCACGGCCTTCCTGCTGGCGCGCGCCTTCGTGTTCGCGGGCTCCACGCAATCGGTGCAGCGCTCCGCGACCTTCTTCGTGCTGGTGAACCTGGTCGCCATCGCGCAGACCTGGATCATCAGCGTGGCGCTGGCCTACTACGTGCTGCCGGCACTTGGCGTGCGTGCCTTCGTGAACGAGATCGCCCACGGCATCGGCGTCATGGTGCCGGTGTTCACCAGCTACCTCGGCCACAAGCGCTTCTCGTTCCGGTGAGCCCGTGAAGCTGCGCAAGGCTTTCTGGGCGGCGGCGGCGGTCACCGTGCTGTACGTGGCCGCCCTGTTCTGGGCCGATTCGCGCAACCGCGTGTTCGACCGGCTGCCCGAAGTCGCGGCGCTGCTGCCCGCGCTGATGGCCATGTCGCTGTTCTCGTATGCGTTGCGCTACCTGCGCTGGTGGTGGTTGCTGGCGCGGATCGGGCACAAGACGCCGTTCCTGCATGGCTGGTGGGCCTACCTCAGCGGATTCGCATTCACCGCGACGCCGGGCAAGGTCGGCGAGTTGCTGCGCATCCGCTACTTCCTGCCGCTGGGGGTGCCGCCCGCCAGGGTGCTGGCAGTGTTCGTGTTCGAACGGGCCTGCGACGTGATCGCCGTCGCCTTGCTGGCTGCGCTGGCGATCCACGACAGCCGCTACTTCGCGCTGTTGCTGACCTTCGTGCTCGGTCTGCTGGCGGTGGTCGCCGTCCTGGCCACCCAACCGCGGCTGCTGGGCAGCATCGCCGCCACCGCCAGGAAGCGGCGGATGCCGCGCCTCGCCCGCCTGCTGCGTACCCTGCGCGATGGCCTGTCGGGCGCACGCGAGTGGATCCATCCGCGCGAGCTGCTGGTCAGCCTGCTGCTCGGGCTGGCGGCCTGGGGCATTTCCGCCTGGGCTTTCGTCTGGCTGCTGGGGCGGCTGGGCATCGTGCTGGAAGCCACCGCCGCGCTGTCGCTCTATCCCACCGCGATGCTGGTGGGCGCGGCGTCCTTCCTGCCGGGCGGCGTGGGCGCGACGGAGGCCGTCATCGTCGTGTTGCTCGCCCTGCACGCCGTGCCGCTGGGCATCGCGACGCTCGCCGCCGTGGCCATCCGGCTGGCCGGGCTGTGGTTCTCGGTCGCCTGCGGCTTCGTGGCCATCGCGCAGCTCGAAAGGCGCACCGGCGCACACAAACCGGTGCCGGCAAGTTAAAAGGGACCCATGGCCACCAAGAACACTCCACAGGCACTTGTGCCCCCGATCGAACCGATGCTGGCCCGGACCGCCGAGGCGCTGCCCGAGCAGGAAGGCTACCTGTTCGAACCCAAATGGGACGGGTTTCGCGCCCTCGTCTTCCGCGGGCCGGACGAAACCTACCTGCAAAGCCGCGACCTGAAGCCGTTGAACCGCTACTTCCCCGAGCTGGAGAAGGCGCTGCATGAAATGCTGCCCCGCGGCTGCGTGCTGGACGGCGAGATCGTGATCGCGACACCGAAGGGGCTGGACTTCGACGCCCTGCAACAGCGCATCCACCCGGCCCCTTCGCGCATTGCCCGGGTCGCCAAGGAGACACCGGCCAGCTTCATCGCGTTCGACCTGCTGAGCGCGGGCGGCCGCTCGACGATGGGCCTGACGCAGGCTGAACGCCGCGAGCGCCTGGAGCGCCTGCTGGGCAGCGCGAAGCCGCCGCTGCGGCTGACGCCCATCACCAGCGATCGCGCCGAGGCGCAGAAGTGGCTGACGGAGTTCGAAGGCGCCGGCCTCGACGGCGTGATGGCCAAGCTGGAAAAGGCGGCCTACCAGCCCGGCAAGCGCGCGATGCTGAAAATCAAGCACGTGCGCAGCGCCGACTGCGTGGTGGCCGGCTTCCGCTGGTACAAGGACCGTGACGATGCCGTCGGCTCGCTGCTGCTGGGGCTTCATGACGATGCCGGCCAGCTGCAGCACGTGGGTGTGACGTCCGCCTTCCCGATGGCGATGCGCGAGCAGCTGGCCCAGGACCTGGCGCCGCTGCGCAAGAACGCCCTGGAGAATCATCCGTGGCGCGACTGGGCCGATGCGGCGTCGGCCGAGTCGCAACGCATGCCCGGCGCCCAGAGCCGCTGGAGCGGCGGCAAGGACCTGAGCTGGCAACCGCTGCGCCCGGAGCGCGTGTGCGAAGTGAAATACGACCACCTGCAAGGCGACCGCTTCCGCCACGCCGCGATCTTCCTGCGCTGGCGGCCCGACAAGCCGCCGGAGCAATGCCGCTACGACCAGCTGGAGGTGACGACGCCGTTCGAGCTGGCCAAGGTTTTCGGCGCCTGACGTTCACGCCTTCGGCTTGCCATCCTTCGGGCGCAATCGTGCCGGCACATGCGTGAGGTTGACGCGCACGCGGTACCAGAGCGATGAACTCCCGCGCATGCGGTCCACCAGCACGTCCGCAGGCTCCAGGTGGGCCGCCGCCTTGGGATGCTCGGTCTTCCAGGCTTCCAGCTGGGCCAGCGCCTCGGCCTCGCGGTCGGCCCGCGCGACTTCGATCAGCGGCGCGCGCACTTTCTTCGCCGCCGTGGAGGGCGGGGCGCGCCGGGGCTCGCCCGCCGCCTTGCGGTAGTGCGGCGGCCAGGGGGCATCACCCAGGCCGGCCGCCTCCTGCTGCTCGGACAGCGCCAGCAGGCTGTCGAGCGAGCATGGTGCTTCGTCGATGCCGGCGTGCGGGTCACCGACGCGGCTCAGGCGCTCGGGCATGGTGTGCAGCGTGAAGTCGGCCGGGTCGCAAGCAGCCAGTTCGTCCCACGAAATCGGTGCTGAAACCCGCGCATCCGGCTTGGGCCGCACCGAGTAGGCCGATGCCACGGTGCGGTCCTTGGCGTTCTGGTTGTAGTCGATGAAGACGCCGTGGCGCTCCTCCTTCCACCACTTGCTGGTGGCGAGTTCGGGCGCGCGCCGCTCGACGTCGCGCGCCAGCGCCAGCGCGGCCCGCCGGACCTGGTCGAAGCTCCAGCGCGGCGCGATCCGCACCAGCACGTGCAAGCCGCGCGAGCCGGACGTCTTCAGCCAGCCCTGCAGCCCGTAGTCGTCCAGCACGGAGCGCACCACGGCGGCCACGTCGCGGATCTGCGGCCACTCGACGCCGGGCACGGGATCGAGGTCCACGCGCAATTCGTCCGGATGATCCAGATCGGAGGCGCGCACCGGATGCGGGTGCAGTTCGAGGCAGGCGAGGTTGGCCATCCAGGCGAGGTCGGCGGCATGGCGCGGCACCACCTCCTCGGCCGAGCGGCCGGAAGGAAAGCGGATCTGCGCCACCTCCAGCCAGTCCGGCCGTTTGGCCGGCGCGCGCTTCTGGAAAAAGAACTCCCCGTCGATGCCGTCCGGGTAGCGCACCAGCACGCAGGGCCGGCCACCGGCGCCTCGCAAGGCGCCCTCCGCCACGGCCAGGTAGTACCTGACCAGGTCGAGCTTGGTGACGCCCGCGGTGGGGATGAGGATCTTGCCGGGGTGGGTGACGACGATGTCGCGATCGCCGGCAGGCACCACCACCGAATCGTCAGCTGCGCCCATGCGCCATGACGCTACACGGTTTGCGGTGCGCCGTGGGTCGGCGGCGGCCTCCCCTTACCTGCAGATGCGTTCGACCTGCGCGGCCGTGACCCCGTTGGCGCGCATGCGCGCCATGAGCGGCTCCGTGCACAGCGAGGAAGCCGCCGGCTTGGCGGCGGGCGGGCAACCGTTGCGGATGTTGGCCAGGGCCTCCGGCAAGCCTTGCAGCCGCAGGGCCACCTGGCTGCGCTTTTCCTTGCTGGAGAACTCGACATTGAGCCGGCGGCTGGTCTGCAGCTTCTCGAACTGGTCGCCGCCGATCACGATGGCGCCGAGCTGCTGCTCGGCCTTGGTCGCGGCGCGTGAGGGCAGGGAAACCTCGTCGTTGAAACGCACGACGATCTGGCGCGGCTTGCCCGGCACCTTGAGGATGAGCTGGTCGGCGCCCAGCTGGACGTCGCGTTCGGACTTGTAGTAGCCCGTGCAGCCCACCGTGTCGGAGCGGGCCCGCGCCGAGCGCACCACGAACCAGTTGCCGCTTTTGAACACCACCTCGTTGGTGGCCAACTGCGGCTGCGCCCAGCCGGGGCACCAGGCGCCGGACAGGACAAGGAGGGCAGCGAGCCGGAGTTTCATGGCAGCCGCGATAATCCTATCTTTTCCACGCTGGCTCGACCATCCCCCCGCGCCCGGCGCGCGGGCCGAAGCCGGCGCCAGCCCCGCATTCCATGGCCACCCTCTCCCTCCTGGACGAAACGCGGCGCCGCCGCACCTTCGCCATCATTTCCCACCCGGACGCCGGCAAGACCACGCTGACCGAGAAGCTGCTGCTCTTCTCGGGTGCCATCCAGATCGCCGGCGCCGTGAAGGGCCGCAAGGCCTCGCGCCACGCCACTTCGGACTGGATGGAAATCGAGAAGCAGCGCGGCATTTCCGTGGCCTCGTCGGTGATGCAGATGTTGTATCGCGACCACGTGGTGAACCTGCTGGACACGCCGGGCCACAAGGATTTTTCCGAAGACACCTACCGGGTGCTGACCGCGGTGGATGCCGCGCTGATGGTGATCGATGCCGCGAACGGCGTCGAAGCGCAGACGCGCCGGCTGATCGAGGTGTGCCGGCAGCGCGACACGCCCATCCTGACCTTCGTCAACAAGATGGACCGCGAAGTGCGCGATCCGCTCGACATCCTGGACGAAGTCGAGCGCGAGCTGGGCATGCCCTGCGTGCCCATGACCTGGCCGGTCGGCAAGGGCAAGACCTTCGGCGGGATCATGAACCTGCGCCGGCAGGCCATGACCGTGTTCGAGTCCGGCAGCGAGCGCCGCCCGCAGGACTTCGACACGGTCCCGCTCACCGACACGGAGGCATTGCGCGGCCGCTTCGGCTCCGAGTACGAGGCCGCCGCCGAAAGCATGGAACTTGCAGCCGGCGCATCGCCGACCTGGGACCACGCCGCCTTTCTCGCGGCCAAGCAGACACCGGTGTTCTTCGGTTCCGCCGTCAACAACTTCGGCGTGATGGAGGTGCTGGACGCGCTGGTGGACCTCGCGCCCTCGCCGCAATCCCGCAAGAGCACGACGGTGGTGAACCGGCAGCCGGTGGAGCGCATCGTGGCGCCGGACGACCCGGCATTCTCGGGCGTTGTGTTCAAGGTGCAGGCCAACATGGACCCGTCGCACCGCGACCGCATCGCCTTCGTGCGCATGGCCTCCGGCAAGTACACGCCGGGCATGAAGCTGAAGGTGCAGCGCACCTCCAAGGAGCTGCGCCCGACGTCTGTGGTCACCTTCCTGTCGCAGCGGCGCGAGGCAGTGGACGAGGCGTATGCCGGCGACATCATCGGCTTCACCACGCACGGCGGCGTGCAGCTGGGCGACACCATCACCGACGGCAGCGTGAGCCTGCAGTACACGGGGCTGCCCTTCTTCGCGCCGGAACTCTTCATGGTCGTCGTGCTGAAGAATCCACTGCGTACCAAGCAGCTGCAGCAGGGCCTGGCCCAGCTGGGCGAGGAGGGCGCGATCCAGGTCTTCCGCCCGGAGATCGGCGGGCCGATGCTGCTGGGCGCGGTCGGCCAGCTGCAGTTCGAGGTGGTGCAGCACCGCCTGGGCGCCGAGTACGACTGCGACGTCCGCCTGGAAGGCTGTCCGTACACGGGCGCACGCTGGATCACGGCGGACACGCCGGCCGAGCTGAAGGCTTTCACCGACGCTTATCCGCAGCGGATGGCGCTGGACGCGGCCAACGCGCTGGCTTTCCTCTGCACCTCGCCTTATGACGTGCGGCTGGCGCAGGAGCGCTTTCCGAAGATCCACTTCCACCCCTTGCGCGAACATGCGGGGCTGGCGCTGCAGAATGCCGGCTGAACCCACGAAGTCCATACCATGAAGCAGTTCCCCCTCTGGCGTCCAGTGACCGCTGCCTTGGCTGCCGCCGCCATCCTGGCCGGCTGCGGCGGCGGTGGCGGCGACGCCCCCAGCCCGCCGCCCTCGTCCACCTTCGGCGCGTCGAGCAGCTTCGAAGGCATGTGCAGCCTGGCGGACCAGAAGAAGTTCGTCCGGAGCTACCTGGATGAAACCTACCTCTGGTACGGCGAGATCCCGTCGGTCAACGCGGCCGCCTTCAACAACATCCCGGACTACTTCGAGGCGCTGCTGGTCACCACGCCCGACGTCAACGGCCTGCCGAAGGACCGGTTCAGCGCCATCCTGCCCAGCTCCCAGGCCAGCCTGCCGCAGGGCCTGCTGAAGAACCACACCGACGCGGTCCCCGTCGTCAAGGTCGTGACCAGCCCGGCCGGGCGGCGTACCGGCTACATCCAGTTCAACGACCACGAGGAAGGGTCGCAGGACGACCTGATCACGGCTTTCCGCCAGATGCAGGACGCCCGGGTGGAAGACCTGGTGCTCGACCTGCGCTACAACAGCGGCGGCTTCCTTTACGTGGCGATCGCCGCTGCCTCGATGGTCACGGGCCCGGCCAGCGAGGGCCTGGTGTTCGAGCAGCTGCGCTACAACGACAAGCGCAGCGCGGAGACGGCGTCGAGCTTCCTCACGTTCTCCAACCGGGTGCAGTTCGCGGAAACCCAATACCCGCGCGACACCCTGCTGCCGCAGCTGAACCTGCCGCGGCTCTATGTGCTGAGCTCGAACCAGACCTGCTCATCGAGCGAATCGCTCGTCAACAGCCTGCGCGGCATCAATGTCGAGGTGATCCTGGTGGGCGGAACCACGTGCGGCAAGCCCTACGGCTTCCACCGCAAGGAAAACTGCGGCTTCGCCTACTTCCCGATCGAGTTCCAGGGCTTCAACGCCAAGGGCTTCGGTGACTACACCGCCGGCTTCAAGCCGACCTGCGCCGTCAACGACAACCCGGCCACGGCCGCCGGCAGTGCCGCCGATCCGTTGCTGACCACGGCGCTGCTGCACATCGACACAGGCCGCTGTCCAGCCGGAACGGCGTCGCAGTTGCTGCAGTCCGCCGCGCCGCAGGCGGCGTCCGCGGGCACCATGCGGCCGTCGTGGGCGGGGCGCCTGCTGCGCCCGGAGCGGTGAGCGTGGATGGGGGCGGCATGCGGCCGCTGCGCGAGTGGCCCGCGCAACAGCGGGCGGGCATCCGCGGTGTGCTCACCGACATCGACGACACGCTGACGACCGAGGGCGTGGTGACCGGCGACGCGCTGGCGGCGCTGGACGCGCTGGCGCAGGCTGGCGTGCAGGTGATCCCGATCACCGGCCGCCCGGTCGGCTGGAGCGAGCCGTTCGCGCTGCAATGGCCGGTGGCCGCGATCGTCGCCGAGAACGGCGCGGTCGCGCTCACACGCGCGCCATTGCCAGGCGCCTTGCGCAAGCTCCATGTGCAGGACGAGGAACTGCGCGCGGCGAATTTCGCGCGCATGCAGCAGGTCGCGCAGCGCATCCTCCGTGAAGTGCCCGGTACCGCCCTGGCCCGCGACAGCGCAGGCCGCGAGACCGACATCGCGATCGACCACAGCGAATACACGCACCTGCCGCCAGCATCGGTCGAGCGCGTGGTGGAGCTGATGCAGCTGGAAGGCATGAACGCCACCGTGAGCTCCATCCACATCAACGGCTGGTATGGCGACCACAACAAGCGCTCCGGGGCGCGGTGGGTGGTGCGGGAACTGCTGGGGCGCGAACTCGACCAGGAGATCGAGCAATGGGTTTACGTGGGCGACTCGACCAATGACGTGCTCATGTTCGAGCACTTCCCGCACAGCGTGGGGGTGGCCAACATCCGCCGGTTCGCCGACCAGCTGACGCATGCGCCGCGCTACATCAGCGACGGTGAGCGTGGCGCGGGCTTTGCCGAGGTGGCGGCGGCGATCCTTTCGGCGCGCTGAGCGCCGCCGCGCTGCGCCAGGCGGGCCCAGCACGCCTGCGCAAAGGTGTCCATGATGCGCCCGTAGGCCGGATGCCAGCGCCAGCCCCATTCCGGGTGGAACTGGAAGCCCCAGGCGAACAGGCTGGGGTCGTGCCAGCGGAACGCCTCCACCAGCCCGTCGTCGGCATGGGCCTCGGCCACCAAGCCGTGGCCCAGCACCTTCACGCCCTGCGAGTGCAGTGAGCTTGCCGGGAACCGCGACAGGCCGGTGAGGCGCTCCAGTTCCCCGCCGGGCGCGCAACTGACGTCGTGGCGCTCGGCGTATTGCTCGTCGAGCGATTCACCCTCTTCTTCCCAATGTTGCACGCCGCCAGCCCGTTGCCTGAGCGACTGGTGCAGGCTGCCGCCCATGCAGACGTTGAAGTCGTGCGAGCCGCGGCAGAAAGCGATGACCGGCACGCGATGGCGGATGGCCAGCCGGATCAGCGCTGGCGCCAGCCGGTCGCGCTCCGCGTCGTATTGCAGGTCCGGCGCGGCCGGCGCTTCCGCGAACAGGCGCGGATGGACGTTGGTGTCGGAACCGCCGAGCAGCACGCCGTCCACGTGCGCCAGCACGGCCTCCAGCCGTTCGTCCGGCACCCGCGGATAGCAGACAGGTTGCATCCCCATGTTCACCAGCGTGCGGGAACCGGCCTCATCCATCACCGTGTAGCACTGGGGGTTGCCGTCCGGATTGCCCAGCTCCCGATGGCTCGCGACCACCCAGACACAGGGCACCGGCACCGGGTTCATGACTGGCCCCGGGCCTCGCAATGGGCGCGACAGGCCTGGGCAAAGGCGCGCAGCGTGTTGTCGTAGAAGGGGTGCTGCTCGTGGCGCCATTCGGGGTGCCACTGCACGCCATAGGCGAAGGCGGTCGCGCTTTCCACGCGGACGCCCTCCACCAGGCCGTCCGGGGCGAGAGCTTCCGCGACCAGCCCGTTGCCGAGCCGGGCGATGCCCTGGCCATGCAGCGAATTCACGACGGCGCGCGTTCCCCCGGCCCAGCCCGCGAACGCACTGCCGGGCGTCAGGAGCACCTCATGGCGTTCGGCGAACTGGACGGCGAGGTCGGGGTCGTCGGGTTCCCGATGGTCCATCAGCCCGGGCTGCTCGTGCACCGTCTGGTGCAGGCTGCCGCCCAGGGCCACGTTCATCTCCTGGAGTCCCCGGCACACGCCGAAGAGCGGCACGCCCTGGCCCAGTGCGTCGCGGACGAGGCGCATGGTGAGGGCATCGCGCCGCGGATCCAGCAAGTCCGTCGGCAGGGCCGAAGCGCCGAAGTGCGCGGCATCGACGTTCGACGGCGAGCCGGTCAGCAAGACACCGTCCACCAGCGGCAGCAGGGCCTGGACGTCCTCCGCCGCCGCAAGCGGAAACAGGACCGGCTGGAGGCCGAGGGCCCTCACCGCCGCCGCGTAGCGGTCGGCGAGGACGGTGTAGCCGCCGGGGTCCGAGAGGTCGAGGTGCCGGTGACAGGCCGGCAGCCAGACCAGCGGCTTGACGCGGTCGCGCGCGATCAGCAGCCCTCGGGGCGATTGCCGCGCATCGGGATGCTGCCGGACAGGGTGATCGTCGCGCCCGTGCCCTGCGTGGAGGTCAGCGTCGCGCCGGTGTAGTCGATCTCGTTGTTGACCTTGTCGACGGCGGCCTGGGCGGTGCCCTGCAGGCGGAACTCGGTGCCGTTGATCGAGATGAACGTGACGCGCAGCTCGTTGGTGCCCGGGATGTAGCGGATGTCGCCGTCCATCAGGCGGCTGCTGCCGGTCTGCTGCAGGCCCGAGAAGCGGAAGCGGCAGGTTTCCGGATCGCCGCCGATGGGGTTGAACTTCTCGACGTCGTTGATCGAGACCGTGTTGCTCGAATACGTTCCGTTGAGGGCGGCCTCGGTGCCGGAGGCGACAGCGACCTGGGCGTTCAATGCGGACGGGAAGGGCTCGTTGTCGTCACCACCGCCGCAGGCGGACAGTGCGGCGGCAACCGCGACCAGGGCGAAAGAGCGGGCAGCAAATTTGTTCATTCGAGGCAACCTCAGGTGTTCATGGGGAGCGCCAGAGTACGAACAGTCGAGGCACGGGTTTGCGGGAACCCGGGCCTACCTCGTGTCAGACAAACCCACCGGTGGCTGTGGGTGGAAGCGCACGTCCGGCTGGGCTGCTTCAGCCGCGCGCCAGGACGGGGGCCAGCGCCACACCTGTGTGGGTGCCACGGGCCACCACGTCCTCCGGCGAGGCGGCTGCCACCACCTTGCCACCCGCCGTTCCGCCTTCCGGACCCAGGTCGATGACCCAGTCGGCTTCGGCGATCACGTCCAGGTCGTGCTCGATCACGACGACGCTGTGGCCGCCGTCCACCAGCCGGTGCAGCACGCGGATGAGTTTCTCGACATCGGACATGTGCAAGCCGACCGTGGGCTCGTCCAGCACGTAGAGGGTGTGTGGCGCCTTCTGGCCGCGCCGCGTCACGTCGTCGCGGACCTTGCTGAGCTCGGTCACCAGCTTGATGCGCTGGGCCTCGCCACCGGACAAGGTCGGCGATGGCTGCCCCAGGGTGAGGTATCCCAGGCCGACGTCGCGCAGCAACTGCAAGGGGTGGCTGATGTTGGGCATGGCCGAGAAGAACTCGACCGCCTCGTCCATCTCCATCTGCAGCACGTCGCCGATGTTCTTGCCGCGCCAGGTGACGGCGAGCGTCTCCGGGTTGAAACGCGCGCCACGGCAGGCTTCGCATGGCACTTTCACGTCGGGCAGGAAACTCATGGCGATGGTGCGCACGCCCTGGCCCTCGCACAGCGCGCAACGGCCCTCCCCGGTGTTGAAGGAGAAGCGGCCGGGCCCGTAACCGCGCGCGCGCGCCTCCAGCGTGTCGGCGAACAGTTTGCGGATGGTGTCCCAGAAGCCGATGTAGGTGGCGGGGCAGGAGCGCGGCGTCTTGCCAATGGGCGTCTGGTCGACTTCCAGCACGCGATCCACGGTCTGGTAGCCGTCCAGCGATTTGCAGCCCACCAGCGCGGGGCGCTTGCCGCGCTCGTCGGCATCGCGGCCGGCCTTGGTGGTGCGCTGCTGCACGATGGCCTGCACGTTCTGCAGCAAGACGTCGCGCGCCAGCGTCGACTTGCCGGAACCGGACACACCGGTGACGACCACGAGGCGCTGCAGCGGAACGTTGACGTCGATGTCGTCGAGGTTGTGCAGGTCCGCGCCCCGCAGCTCCAGGCTGGGGATCTTGCGCGGCACGGCACGGCGCGCCTGCACCGGGTGCCGCATCGCATGCAGCAGGTAGCGGCCAGTCACGGATTCGCCGTCCGCCGAGATGTCCGCGGCCTGGCCCTCCGCCACGACCCGGCCGCCGCGCTTGCCCGCGCCGGGGCCGATGTCGATGATGTGGTCCGCGCGGCGGATGGTGTCCTCGTCGTGTTCCACCACCACCAGCGTGTTGCCCTTGTCGCCCAGCTTGTGCAGCGCGTTCAGCAGGATCTGGTTGTCGCGTGCATGCAGGCCGATGGTGGGCTCGTCGAGCACGTAGCACACGCCCTGCAGGTTGGAGCCCAGTTGCGCGGCCAGGCGGATGCGCTGGGCCTCGCCGCCGGAGAGCGTGGGCGCGCCGCGGTCGAGGGTGAGGTACCCCAGGCCGACCTCCTCCAGGAACTCCAGCCGCGACTTGATCTCGGGGATCAGGTCGCGGGCGATGCCCTGCTCGCGCACGGACAGGACATCCGCCACCTGCAGGCTTTCGACCCAGCGCCGCACGTCTTTCACCGACAGCGAGGCGATGTCCGCAATCCCGGTCTTGTCGAAGCGCACCGCGCGCGCCTGGATGTTCAAGCGCGTGCCGTGGCAGGTCGAGCAGGCCTCGTCGGCCACGCCTTCCACTTCGGGCTCGGCGAAGGTCTGCTCGCGGCCCTTGTCCTCGGCCGCCACCAGCGTGTCGTCGAAAGCCTTGCGCTGGTCGCGGGTGAGGCGGACGCCGGTGCCCACGCAATCGGGACACCAGCCGTGCTTGCTGTTGTACGAGAACAGGCGCGGATCGAGCTCGGGATAGCTGGTCGCGCAGACCGGGCAGGCGCGCAGCGTGGAGAAGACTTCGATCTTGCCGATGCCGTCGTGCTTGCCTGAATGGAAGGCCGCCTTGAGGCCGTCGAGCGGCGCCAGCACGTGCAGGATGCCCTTGCCGTGCTCGAGGGCCGTCGCCAGCTTGGCACGCAGCAGTTCCTCGTTGGCCGGCGTGACGTCCAGGTCGCACACCGGCAGTTCGATCGTGTGCTCCTTGAAGCGGTCGATGCGCGGAAAGCCGGTGGTGGGCAGGAAGTTGCCGTCCACGCGCAGGTGCGTATAGCCACGCGGCCGCGCCCAGTCGGCCAGCTCGGTGTAGACGCCCTTGCGGTTCAGCACCAGCGGCGCCAGCAGGCCGATGTGCTGGCCGCGATAGCGCTTCATGATCTGCGCGACGATGCTGTCGGGTGTCTGTGGCCGGACTTCGGCGCCCTCGTTCACGCAGTGCTGCACGCCCAGCTTGACGTACAGCAGGCGCAGGAAGTGCCAGACCTCGGTGGTGGTACCCACGGTGGACTTGCGCCCGCCGCGCGAGAGCCGCTGCTCGATCGCCACCGTGGGCGGGATTCCGTACACCGCGTCGACTTCCGGCCGGCCGGCCGGCTGCACGATGCTGCGCGCGTACGCGTTGAGCGATTCCAGGTAGCGCCGCTGCCCTTCGTTGAACAGGATGTCGAAGGCCAGCGTCGATTTGCCCGAGCCGGACACGCCGGTGATCACGCTGAACTTGCCGTGCGGAATGTCGACGGTGAGGTTCTTGAGGTTGTGCTCCTTGGCGTTGACGATCTGGATGGCGTTCACGCGCAAATTGGGGTCAGATTCCGATTTCGGCGTCGGTTCGTGCGCCAGCAGATGCGTGCCCAGGGTCGCGTCATAGTCCCGCAGCGCCTTGGCGGTGTGCGAGGTCGGATGCTGCTTCACATCCTCCGGCGGGCCTTCGGCGACCAACAGGCCGCCCTCGTCACCACCTTCAGGGCCCAGGTCCACCAGCCAGTCGGCCGCGCGGATCACGTCGAGGTTGTGCTCGATGACGATCAGCGAATGTCCCGCCTCCAGCAGCTTGCGCAGCGCGCGCATCAGCTTGGCGATGTCGTCGAAGTGCAGGCCCGTGGTGGGCTCGTCGAACAGGAACAGCGTGCCCTTGGTCGCCTTGGCCTGGCGGCTCGAAGTCGCGTCGCGCGCGGCTTGCGCCAGGAACCCCGCGAGCTTGAGGCGCTGCGATTCGCCGCCGGACAGCGTGGGCACGGGCTGCCCCAGCTTCACGTATTCCAGGCCGACATCCACGATCGGCTGCAGCGCACGGATGACGTCACGGTCATTGGCGAACAGTGCCGCGGCTTCGCTGACCGTGAGGTCCAGCACATCGGCCACGTTCATCCGGCGTGGGTGGAGGGCGCCGATCGGCTGCCGGTCGATCGTCACTTCGAGGATCTCCGGCCGGTAGCGCTTGCCGTCGCAATCGGGGCAGCGCAGGTAGACGTCGGAGAGGAACTGCATCTCGACGTGCTCGTAGCCCGAGCCGCCGCAGGTGGGGCAACGGCCGTCGCCCGAGTTGAAGCTGAACTTGGACCCCGTGTAGCCGCGCTGCCGCGCCAGCGGCGCCGTCGCGAAGATCTCGCGCAGCGAATCCCAGGCGCCCACGTAGCTCACGGGATTGGAGCGCGCCGTCTTGCCGATGGGCGACTGGTTCACGAACACGACGTCGCTCAGGTGGTCGGCGCCCAGCAGCCGGTCGTGCGCACCCGCCGACTCCGTCGCGCGGCCGAAGTAGCGCAGCAGCGCCGGCGCCAGGATGTCCTGGATCAGGCTGGACTTGCCCGAGCCGGAGACGCCGGTCACGCACACCAGGCGCTGCAGCGGGAACTCGATCGACACATCGCGCAGGTTGTGCTCGCGCGCGCCTTCCAGCACCAGCCGCGGCGTCGCGTCGGTCACGGCGCGCTTGAAGCCCATGCCCACGTGCTTGCGCGCGCCCAGGTAGGCGCCGGTCAGCGTGTCGGCATGGCGCAGGTCATTCGTGGTGCCGTCGAAGACGATCTGGCCGCCGCGCTCGCCCGGGCCCGGGCCCATGTCGATGATGCGGTCGGCGGCCATCATCACCGCCGGATCGTGCTCCACCACCACCAACGTGTTGCCGGCGTCACGCAGCCGCTGCATGGCCTGGGTGATGCGGTGCATGTCGCGCGGATGCAGGCCGATGCTGGGTTCGTCCAGCACGAACAGCGTGTTCACCAGCGAGGTGCCGAGCGCCGTGGTCAGGTTGATCCGCTGCACCTCGCCGCCTGACAGCGTGCGGCTCTGGCGATCCAGCGTCAGGTAGCCGATGCCGACGTCCGACAGGTACTTGAGGCGGGTGTGGATCTCCTCGAACAGCATCTTCAGCGCCTGCAGGTCGCCGGTGCCGGCATGCGCCTCGGCCTCCGGCTCCACCTGCGCGAAGAACTTGCGCAGCCGCGCGATCGGCATGAGCATCAGGTCGTGCAGGCTCAGGCCGGGCAGGGCTTCGAGCTGTTCGCGCGACCATTGCACGCCGGCGGGCATGAAGCGCTTCTCCGGCGGCAAGCCGACGTCGGCGTCTTGCTTGCTGCCGAGGCGCCACAACAGCGGTTCATGCTTCAGCCGCGCGCCCTTGCAGGTTTCGCAGGGCGTGTAGCTGCGGTACTTGGACAGCAGCACGCGGATGTGCATCTTGTACGCCTTGCTCTCCAGGTACTGGAAGAAGCGCTTGATGCCGTACCACTGCTTGTTCCACTGGCCCTCCTTGTAGCCGGGCGTGCCGTTGATCACCCAGCCCTGCTGCTCGGGCGTGAGCTTGTACCAGGGCGTGTCGCGCGGGACGCCGGCCGCTTCGGCGTGCCGCATCATGTCGTCCTGCGATTCGGACCAGGCGGGCGTGGAGAAGATCTTGATCGCGCCGGCGCGCAACGTGAGCTTGTCGTTGGGGATGACCAGGTTGTAGTCGACGCCGATCACCCGGCCGAAGCCGCGGCAGACCTCGCAGGCCCCCACCGGCGAGTTGAACGAGAACATCGACGGGACCGGATCCGCATAGCGGATGTCGCTGTCGGGGCAATGCAGGCCGGTGGAGAACTTCCAGGTCAAATAATTGGAATCTGACCCCAATTCTTGGGCGTAGACGGTGAGCCGTCCCGCGCCGCGCTTCAAGGCCACTTCGATGGCTTCGATCGCCCGGATCTTCTCCGTGCCCTGGATGCGGAAGCGGTCGGCCACGACGTCCAGCACCTTGCGCGGACCCGTGGGCGTGGCCACCTCGCGCTCGGCATGGACGCGCGTGAAGCCGCTGGCCGCCAGCCACTGCTCGACTTCCTCGGGCGTCGTCCCCCCCGGCAATTCCACCGGGAACGTCACCACCAGGCGCGGATCGCCCTCTTTCGTCCGCGCCATCAACTGCTCGTAGATCGTCTCGGGCGAGTCGTGCCGCACCGGCAGCGCCGTCTGCTTGTCGAACAACTGGGCGGCTCGCGCGAACAACAGCTTCAGGTGGTCGTTCAGCTCCGTCATCGTCCCGACGGTCGAGCGCGAGGAGCGCACCGGATTGGTCTGGTCGATGGCAATGGCGGGCGGCACGCCTTCCACGCGGTCGACTGCCGGCTTGTCCATGCGGTCGAGGAACTGCCGCGCATAGGCGGAGAACGTCTCGACGTAGCGGCGCTGGCCCTCCGCGTAGAGCGTGTCGAACACCAGGCTGGACTTGCCGGAGCCGCTGGGCCCCGTGACCACCGTCAGCTCCCCGGTGCGCAGGTCGAGATCGAGGTTCTTGAGGTTGTGCTGTCTGGCGCCGCGGATGCGGATGGAACCCTGCTGGGACATGGAGGACTTCGGAAGAGGAGGCCCGACATTCTAGGGACGCGGCCCTGCCAGCTTCTGTCATGGGGGATTGGCAGACGTCCTACCGCCCGAGTGGGTGAATTCCTACACATCCGTGCGCCAGTCGGCGCCTAGATTGGGCGACCCTCCCGCCAAACCGACCATGGCCGCCTGGACCCAATGGCTTTCGAGCCAGCTTGACCTGCCGCACATCTCCTCTCCACCCGCCGGTGTGGAGACCGTGCGGCAACAGGTGCTGTCCATCCTGGACGACTGCGAGGGCGTGGAATGCGACCGCTTGCGCTGGCGGCTGCACACGGCCGAATGCGCGCAGGATCTCTGGATGCTGCGCGGTCCCATCTTCCAGGTGGTGGCCAGCCAGCATTGCCAGTCGCTCGCCACCGACCGCCTCAACGAGCTGGCACCGGCCTTCCAGGAAATCCTGCCGCGCACGATGGTCGCACGGGTCAGGAATTCCTGGGCCTGAAACCCTTTAGTGCTTGACCGCGGAAGCGGCGCCGGATGCAGCGGCCGCCGGCGCATGCACGGCATCGGCCCCATGCTTCTCGCCGCCCATGTCGATCTGGTCGCCACCCTTGAAGATGACGAACAGGGCGAGGGCGGCAAAAGCGATGAAGCCGACGGCAATCTTCCACATGGCAATGTCTCCTGGAGGCTGTTGAGTTCTGGCCAAAGCGCCCTGGCGGGCCAGGGCGCTTCAGTCAGACTTCGGCATCAATCCTTGGCATAGATGTCGACGTCCTTGGTTTCCTTGATGAACAGCGTGCCGATCACGAACGTGGCGGCGGCGATGATGATCGGGTACCAGAGGCCGTTGTACATGTTACCGGTCTGCGCCACGATGGCGAAGGCCGTGGTGGGCAGCAGGCCGCCGAACCAGCCGTTGCCGATGTGGTACGGCAGGCTCATCGAGGTGTAGCGGATGCGCGTGGGGAACATCTCCACCAGCATGGCGGCGATCGGGCCGTAGACCATGGTCACCAGGAGCACCAGGTAGCTGAGGATGACGACGATCATGAACTTGTCCATCTTGGCCGGGTCCGCCTTGGCCGGATAGCCGGCAGCCTTCAGCGCATCCGCCACGCCCTTCTTGAAGGCTGCGTCCTGCTTCTTCGCCTCGTCAGCCGGCAGGCCCTTGCTGCTGTAGCCCGGGATCACGGTCTCGCCCACCTTGATGGAGGCGGCGGTGCCGGGGGCGGCAACGGCATTCTCGTAGCTCACGGAGGCACCGGCCAGCACCTGCTTGGCGATGTCGCAGGAGCTGGTGAACTTCACGGTGCCGGTCGGGTTGAACTGGAACGAGCACTCGTTGGGGTCGGCCGTGACGACGACCTTGTTCTTCTGCTGGGCGGCGTGCAGGTCCGGGTTGGCGGCCTTGGTCAGCGCCTCGAACACCGGGAAGTACGTCAGCGCGGCCAGCAGGCAGCCCGCCATGATGATCGGCTTGCGGCCGATCTTGTCGGAGAGCGAGCCGAAGACGATGAAGAAAGGCGTGCCGATCAGGAGCGAAATGGCGACCAGGATGTTGGCGGTGGAAGCGTCGACCTTGAGCGCCTGCGTCAGGAAGAACAGCGCGTAGAACTGGCCCGAATACCACACCACGGCCTGGCCGGCGGTGAGGCCGATCAGCGCCAGGATCACGATCTTCAGGTTCTTCCACTGGCCGAACGATTCGGTCAGCGGCGCCTTGGACGTCTTGCCCTCGGCCTTCATCTTCTGGAAGGCCGGCGACTCGTTCATCGACAGGCGGATCCACACCGAGATGGCCAGCAGGAAGATGGACACCAGGAACGGAATGCGCCAGCCCCAGTCACCGAAGGCCGCTTCGCCGATCAGCGTGCGCGTGCCCAGGATGACCATCAGGGACAGGAACAGGCCCAGGGTGGCCGTGGTCTGGATCCAGGCCGTGTAGGCCCCGCGCTTGCCGTGCGGCGAGTGCTCCGCCACATAGGTGGCCGCGCCGCCGTATTCACCGCCGAGCGCCAGGCCCTGCAGCAGGCGCAACGCGATCAGGATGACCGGCGCCGCGACGCCGATGCTGGCGTAGGTGGGCAGGATGCCGACGATGAAGGTCGACAGGCCCATGATCAGGATGGTGACCAGGAAGGTGTACTTGCGCCCGATCATGTCGCCCAGGCGGCCGAAGAAGATGGCGCCGAACGGCCGCACGATGAAGCCGGCCGCGAACGCCAGCAGCGCGA
Source organism: Caenimonas sedimenti (assembly GCF_007833165.1). GTDB lineage: Bacteria > Pseudomonadota > Gammaproteobacteria > Burkholderiales > Burkholderiaceae_C > Ramlibacter > Ramlibacter sedimenti. The sequence continues at coordinate 29,490 of NZ_VOBQ01000011.1, forward strand.
AGATGAACGCCGAGCCGGCATCGAGGCCGGAGAAGAACTGCTTCGCGATGATCGCGGCGAGCGAGCCGTAGAGGTAAAAGTCGTACCACTCGAACACGGTGCCTAGCGACGAGGCGAAGATGACCTTCTTTTCCTCGGGCGTCATGGGCCGGTTCTCGGCCACTGCTGCGGATGCCATGTGTTGTCTCCTCGAAGGGGTTGATCGCATCCGGGACTGGATGCTGGCAACCTGGATTCTTGGAGATGGCTCTGACCCCCCTCTGACGCGAAACCAACATGTTCTTGCGCGAAGCCAACGGGGCCTTGCATGAAACTGAACGCGCTCTGACGGATTAGGGTGAAACCCAGGGCTGTCGTTTCACGATGGAAGATGAGGGCGATCTGTAACGCCAACGCACGGTCTGTGACGAGAAGAGCAGGCGCGTGAACACATGTCACTCCGCCTTCCGTTGGCGACCGTTCGGCGCCCTTTCATCGGCGCGCGATGTCCTCCCGTGACACAAACGGATGACACTTCGCGGCCGAACAAGGAGCAGCAAGATTGAACACGAAGAGCAAGGCGGCGCCCGAGCCGCGTGAGTGGTTGGGGCCCAGCGACCTCATGGACTTCAGCGATCTTGCGCTGAGCGCCATGGCGCGATCGATCGCCACTGGCAAGAAGGAGCGCGAACGGGCCCTCGCGGCCCATGCGAAGGTGCGCGCCATGCCGCTGGCCTTTCGCCACCAGGCGAAGCCCGCGACCGCCAGCGCCGTGCTGCGCCGGCGGGAGGGCGACGCCGTGGACAAAGCCACCCTGCTGGTGGCATTGCTGCGCCTGGGCGACATCCCCGCGCGACTGCTGTTCGCGGAGCCGCCGGCCGAGGCGCTCCGCGGGCTGCCCGTGGACGTTTGCTGCGGGCCCCGGCCGATGGTCGAGGCCTGCATCGAGGGCGAATGGCTGCGGACGGACACCTTCATCTTCGACGAACGCTACGTCCGCGCCGCGCATCACCGGTTGCACCACAAGCACCGCGACGCGGGCTATGGCGTCACCCTGTCCGGCGCCATCCACTGGGATGGAACGCGAAGTGTTTCCGTGCTGGGCCCTGACTATGCGGGGGCCGACCCCGACCAGCACCGCTACAACGACGCCGCGGAATTCGCGCGGTCGCTGGGCCTCTTCCAGCGCGTTCGGTACCTGGGCCACTGGGCCCTGTGGACCGGCCAGCGCGCGTTGCTTTCGCGTGCGCTGCACGGGCTGCGGTCGCGGCAGCCCGCCGCGCGCCCCCGGTCCGGCGGGCGTTCCTCCATTCCCGCATAGCGGCGAGAGGACCGCCTTATCCGCCGCGCTTGATGCCCGCCGGCACCTGCGCGGCGGCGTCCCAGCCAGGCCCGAACCAGCCATCGCCCTCGAGGTACGCACGCAGCATCGCCAGCGCATCGAAGCCCCAGAACAACTTGCCGTCCACCGCGCAGGTGGGAACACCGAAGAGCCCGTCCGCGATGGCCTGCTCGGTGTTGCCCTTCAGCTCCGCCTTCACCGCGTCGCTGCCCGGGTCGCGCTGCGGCACCAGGGCTTGTTGCAGTTCCTGCAGGCGTCCCGCGTCCGCGGCCTCGGCGCCACCGCGCCAGACGTGGCGAAAGATCGTCTCGCACACATAACGGTTCGCGAGCCCGTTCTCGCCGCAGGCCACGGCGAGTCGCAACAACGCCAGCGGATGGAAGGGATGCGACGCCGGCATCTCCAGTGGGATGCCGTGGGCATGCGCGAGCCACAGCACCTGCCGGTAGGTCCAGTCGCGCTTCGGCGCGATCTCGGCGGGGCCGAGCTGGCCATGGTGCTTGAGCAGGCCCGCGAACAGCACCGGCCGGTAGTCCACATGGTAGCTCAGGCCCTTCAGCGCTTCGGGGAGCTTCTCGAAAGCCAGATAGGCGTAGGGCGAGATGAAGTCAAGGTAGAAGGTGATGTGCTTCATGCGGCGGCCTCCGCGCGTCGTTCGATGGCGCGCCAGATGTCGCGCTTGCGCAAGTCGTCGAGCGTGCTCCACGCGGCGATTTCGTCCAGCGTGCGGAAACAGCCCTGGCAGATTTCGCTCACCGGGTCGATGCGGCAGATGGAGATGCAGGGCGACGGCACCGGGGCGGCGGATTCCACGGTGCGCGCCCGCTCGAGCACCAGCTCCTTGGCCGTGATCACGCCGGCACCTGCACCACGTCGGCCACCGGCGCACCGGTCAGCGTCTCCAGGTCCTGCGGCCGCAGCTTGAAGACCCCGTGCGGGTGCCCAGCCGCTGCCCAGATTTCTTCGAAGCGGAACAGCTCGCGATCGATCAGCGTCACCGGCGGCTGAGCATGGGCGAGCGGCGAAACGCCACCGATGGTGAAGCCGGTTTTCGCCTTGACGAACTCGGCATCCGCGCGGCCGGTCTTGCCGACGATGGCATCGACCTTCTTCTCATCGACGCGACGGTCGCCGGACGTGATGACCAGCACGGCCGCGTCGTCCGACTTGCGGCGGAAGATGATGCTCTTGGCAATCTGGCCGACCTGGATGCCAAGCGCATCCGCCGCCTGCTGCGCGGTGCGCGCGGCGTCGTCGAGCATCACGGGGGTGTGGGGATGGCCCTTGTCTTGCAGGGCACGGGCGACGCGCTGCACGCCGTCGGGGAGGGAGCTGAGTTCGGAGCCGCACATCCGGACATCGTATCGCCTCCGTCAGCGCCCTGCTCCCCCCTGCTCCACGTGGGCTTTCAGGGACACCAGGGTGGCCGGCAAGCCGGCGCGCACATCCCTGCCCACTGTCCGGTCCAACCAGCCCGCCAGCCAGCCATGGAAGCTGGCACTGTGCGTGACCTGCACACCGCCGGCCGCCGGGACCAGCTCGTGGCCGAACCGCATGCGGCTGCCCAGCACCGGGCATTCGACCGTGAAGCTGCGGCCCGGGGTCGCCTCCGCCACGTGCATGGCCACCTTCAGTCCCTTGCGCGGCCTCAGCCAGCCGCGTGCACCCGCCTGCAATGACCCGTCGAGGCCGGCCGCGCGGGTGTCGGGGTCCCATCGCGGCCAGCCCGGCACATCGGCATAGACCTCGTACACGGCCTCGGGCGAGGCCGAGATGTGGATGGAGAAGGCAATGGGTGGCGGCTGCATGCCCGCAGCGTAGGGCGCGGGGCCTCAGGCGGCTTGGAAATTTCCGACAGCCGCGGCCCGGCCGAAAAAGCGGGGCGCGAGTTCGCTGGCGCCCAGGCGCAAGGCCTGATGCGCCACCGCCCGCATGGGCGGCGTGCCGGCCAGAAGCCGATAGTCGCGCGCCAGGTGGGCCTGGTCGCTGAAGCCCGCATCGATCGCATGCTCGGCCCAGGGTTGCCTTGTCGCGCCGGCCTGGCCCCGCACGCTCGCATGCAGGCGCGCCAGCCGCGCCAGCAGCTTGGGCGACACGCCCAGTTCGTCGCGGCAAGCGCGCTGCCAGGATCGCTCGCCCCAGCCTTCGGGCGCGACGACCCGGCCGCCTTCCAGCGATCCCCAGTTCGCGAGGGCGGAGGCGAACCGATTGGCGCAGGCCTTCGGCTGGCGCGCAGCGCGCAACAGTCCCGCCGCCCAGGCCAGGGCCCGCGCCGCGACCAGGGCGTCGTCGTGCGCGCCTGCCATCCAGTCTTCGATGTCGGGGCGCCTGGCCAGCTCCGCCGGCAAGGCCTGCCCGGCGAACAGCCGCGCCGGCTCGCCACTCAGGCGCGGCAGGATGCTGGCCCGGCAAAGCACCGTCGCGACGATCGTGTCCGCACCCACGTGCAGCACGCGCGCCTGGGCGGCGCTGCCTTCACCGGCGAACCCTCCCGCGCCGAGACTTCGGCCCTCGGCCGAGGACACGAAGCCGCGCAGCACGATCGTGAAGAGCGCCGCCGCATGCGCAGGCACGGGCACCGCCTGCGCCTCCGCCGTGCGCAGCATGACCACCCCCAGCACCTCGGGCGCGAGAGCCGCCGGGGCCGGGTAGAACCGCATGGCCGTGCCTCAGCCCGCCCGCTTGTTCAACAACGCGGTCGCCGCCCGCGAATTCGGCTTGCGCCCCAGGAAGTCGCTGATGTACTTCCCCGCGTCGATCAGCTTGTCGAGATCGATGCCGGTTTCGATCCCCATGCCATGCAGCATGTAGACCACGTCCTCCGTCGCCACATTCCCCGTCGCACCCTTGGCATAAGGGCAACCGCCCAGGCCGGCCACCGAGGAGTCGTATTGCCAAACGCCCATCTCCAGCGTGGCCAACGTATTCGGCAATGCCTGTCCATAGGTGTCGTGGAAGTGCCCGGAGACGTCGTCCAGCTCGTAGTGCTTCAGCGCCGCTTCCATCGCCGCCTGCACCTTGCGCGGCGTGCCGACGCCGATGGTGTCGGCCACGCCGACGTGCTGCACGCCGATCTGCTTCATCAGTTTCGCGACCAGCTCCACGCGCTCCGGCGCCACATCGCCTTCGTACGGGCAGCCGACCGCGGTGGAGATCGCGCCGCGCACATAGATGCCCTTGGCGCGCGCCGCCTCGACCACCGGCGCGAAACGCTCGATGCTCTCCGCGATCGAGCAATTGATGTTGCGCTGGCTGAAAGCCTCGCTGGCCGCGCCGAACACCACGATCTCGTCCGGCTTCGACGCGACGGACGCTTCGAAGCCCTTCATGTTGGGTGTCAACACCGAATAGCGCACGCCAGGCTTGCGCTGGATGCCGGCCATCACCTGCGTGTTGTCGGCCATCTGGGGCACCCACTTGGGCGACACGAAGCTGGTGACCTCGATCTCCTTCAGCCCGGCGTCCTGCAGGCGGTGCACCAGGCCGATCTTCACGGCCGCGGGCACTTCGCCCTTCTCGTTCTGCAGGCCGTCGCGGGGGCCCACGTCGACCAGCTTGACTCTGGATGGGAGTTTCATCGGACTAGTATCCTCGTTGCAGATCCACCACGCCGGCGACGGGGTCGCCGCGCTCCATCGCCTGGATCTTGCCGGCGATCTGGGCGACGGTCTCGTCGCGCAAGGTGCGCGCCGAAGTGTGCGGCGTGATGGTGATCTTGGGATGCCGCCAGAATGCGTGCTCCGCCGGCAACGGCTCGGTCTGGAACACGTCCAGCGTCGCGCCGGCCAGCTGGCCGCTGTCCAGCAACGGAATCAGGTCTTCCTCCACCAGGTGGCCGCCGCGCGCGACATTGATCAGGTAGCCGCCGGGTTTCAGCCGCGACAGGTTGTCGCGGTTCAGGATGCCACGCGTCTCGGGCGTGAGGGGCAGCAGGCAGACCAGGAAGCGGGAACCGGCGAGGAAGTCGTTCCAGCCGGCGGCGCCTGAAAAGCACTGGACGCCGCCGATCTTCTTGGGCGAGCGGCTCCAGCCGAGCACCGGGAACTCGAACTGGCCGATGGCCTGTGCCACGCGCTCGCCCAGCACGCCCAGGCCCATGATGCCCACCGGGTATTCGCTGCGGATGCGCGGCTTGCGGAACGACCACTTGCCTTGCGACACGTCGTCCGCATAGACGTCGAGTTCCCGGAAGTGACGGATGACCGCGTGGCACACGAACTCCGCCATCTGCACCGACATGCCGGCGTCGTCCAGCCGCACCAGCGTCGCGCCTGCGGGCAGCTTCAGCTTGAGCAGCGCGTCCACCCCGGCCCCGATGTTGAAGATGCCGCGAACGCCCGCCTGCTCGTCCAGCAACTGTTGCGGCGGCGCCCAGACGACCAGGTGATCGGCAGGAGGTGCGCCGGGTTGCCACGCGGAAACGTCCGCCTCGGGCAATGCGGATTTCAGGGCGTCGACCCAGGGCGCGGGCTTGGTGTCGGCGGAGTGGAAGTAGATGCGCATTGGAAGTCGGCCGTCATCCCAGCGAAGGCTGGGATCCAGGGGCCTTGTGTATTTTCCTCGATGCCCTGGATCCCAGCCTGCGCTGGGATGACTTCAAGTGATCTTCAGCAGCTCCGCGCCCTCCGCCACCTGGTCCCCCGGCGCATACATCAGCTCCACCACCGTGCCATCGGCCGGTGCGGCGATGGTGTGCTCCATCTTCATCGCTTCCATCACCGCCAGTGCCTGGCCCTTGGTCACCGCGTCGCCGGCCTTCACCGCGAACGAGACCACCTTGCCCGGCATCGGCGCCGTCAGGCGGCCGCCCTCTGCCGCTTGGTCACCGGCGTGCGCCAGCAGGTCGATGGAGACGATCTGCGTGGCCCCGGCCGGCGTGAAGACGTGGTCGGTTTCGCCCTGCGTGTACACGGTGGCGCTGGCGCGCTGCGCCCCGTACGTGAGCGTGATGGTGCCGCCCTCGGCGCGGAACGACAAGGGCGCGGCCACCCCGTTGACCGCCAGCACTTGCGCGCCGTCATGCAAGGTGGTGAGTTCGGCCTTGGTGTGGGCGCCATGGAAGTCGAACTCGAACCGGCGCTTGGCGACACCATGCGAGAGCCAGCCGTCGCGCCGGCTGAACGGGTCCGCGCCGCTCAACGCCTGCTCGTCGAGCAAGGTCTTCGCCACGGCCGCGGCCGCGGCCAGCGTGAGCCCGACCGGCTCCTGGTTGAACAGCACGGCAGCCTCGCGCGGGATCAGCGCCGTGTCCAGGTTCGCCTGGGCGAATGACGGACTCTTCAGCACGTAACGGAGGAACTGCACGTTGGTGTGCAGGCCCACGATGTGCGTGGCGGCCAGTGCGTCGTCGAGCCGTGCCAACGCCTGCTCCCGCGATTCGCCATGCACGATGAGCTTGGCGATCATCGAATCGTAGTAGGGCGAAATCGCATCGCCCTCACGCACGCCGTCGTCCACCCGCACCATGCCGCGTTCAAACGCGGTGGCCGGCGGTTTGCGATAGACCTGCAGCGTGCCGGTGGCGGGCAGGAAGTTGTTGTCGGGGTTCTCGGCGCAGATGCGCGCTTCGATCGCATGCCCGTGGATGCGCAGTTGCTCCTGCGCCAGCGGCAAGGGCTCACCCGCTGCCACCCGCAGCTGCCACTCCACCAGGTCCAGCCCGGTGATGGCCTCGGTGACCGGATGCTCCACCTGCAGCCGCGTGTTCATCTCCATGAAGAAGAAGTCCATGGCACCGCCGCCGCGTTGCTCCACGATGAATTCGACCGTGCCCGCGCCGACGTAGTGCACCGCCCGAGCCGCGGCCACCGCCGCCCTGCCCATCTCGCGCCGCATGCCCTCCGGCATCCAGGGCGCCGGCGCTTCCTCCAGCACTTTCTGGTGGCGCCGCTGCACGGAGCAGTCCCGCTCGAACAGGTACACATAGTTGCCGTGCGTGTCGCCGAACACCTGGATCTCGATGTGGCGCGGCCGGGTCACGTATTTCTCGATCAGCACGGCGTCGTCGCCGAAGCTGTTGCGCGCCTCGCGCTGGCACGAAGCCAGCGCCGCCGCGAAGTCTTCGGGCTTTTCCACCACCCGCATGCCCTTGCCGCCGCCGCCCGCGCTGGCCTTGATCAGCACCGGGTAGCCGATGCGTTCGGCTTCGCGTTGCAGCAGTGCCGGGAACTGGTCGGCCTCGTGATAGCCCGGCACCAGCGGCACACCCGCCTTTTCCATCAGCTGCTTGGACTCCGCCTTCAGGCCCATGGCCTGGATGGCGGAAGGGGGCGGGCCGATGAAGACCAGCCCCTGCGCGGCGCAGGCGGAAGCGAAGTTTTCGTTCTCGCTCAGGAACCCATAGCCGGGGTGGATGGCTTCGGCCCCCGTGGCCTTGGCCGCCTCGATGATGCGCTCCCAGCGCAGGTAGCTTTCCTTGGGCGCACTGCCGCCGATGTGCACGGCCTCGTCGCAGGCGGCCACGTGCTTGGCGTTCGCGTCGGCGTCGGAAAACACGGCGACGGTCCGCACGCCCATGCGGCTGGCGGTCGCCGCCACCCGGCATGCGATCTCGCCGCGGTTGGCAATCAGGATCTTCTTGAACATGGGGTCTAGGTTTGTTGCGGCGCGCGGCGGCCGGCCAGGAAAGCCCGCAGGCCGCGGCCCACCGTCTGCAGGAACTTGAACAGCACCACCAGCGCCACGATGGCGCAGACAATGGAAACGAACAGCACGGCGGCGAAGATGAGCGGGTGCGTGGCGGCGAGCAACAGCATGAACACCGCCAGCCCGTCCTCGACCAGCGACACGCCGATGTTGGAGAACGGCTCGGGCGAGGTGTTGACGGCGGCCCGCGTCGTCATCTTGGTGGCGTGGCTGGTCGCGGCCAGCGTCCCGCCCAGGATGGCGGCAATCCAGGCCGCGGCCGGGCCTTCCGCACCCAGCGCGCCGAAGGCCAGCGCGGCGCCGGCCGGAATGCGGATCAGCGTGTGCACGGTGTCCCACAGCGAATCGACCAGCGGGATCTTGTCGGCGAAGAACTCGATGAAGCACATGAAGCCGCTGGCCGCCAGCACGCCGGGGTGCTGCAGCACCTGCAGGGCCGGAGGCAGTTCCATCCAGCCGAGGTAGCCAACCGCCCCGGCCAGGAAAACCGCTGCATAGAGCCGGATGCCGCTGACCCAGCCGAGCGCGGCGGCGAGCGCCAGCAGTTGCGGGGCGTCGATGAGGTGGCTGAGGGCTTCCATGGGACTTGGACTACTCGGGGAGCAACCAGTTCGGCTTGCGCTTCGCCAGGAAGGACTGCACGCCCTCCCGCCCTTCGGCCGAGGCGCGGATGTCGGCGATGGTCTCGACCGTCATCTTGACCACCCCCGGCGCCAGCGGCTGGTCCGCAACCTCCCGCACCAGCTTCTTGGTGATTCGCACGGCGGCCGGGCCGGCATTCACCAGCGCGGCGGCGATCTCCGCGACCTTCGCATCCAGCGCGTCCCCCGCCGCCACCTCATGGATGAAGCCGATCCGGTGCGCCTCGGCGGCGCTGAACCGTTCAGCCGTGAGGAACCAGCGGTGCGCCGCGCGGGCGCCCATGGCGCGGATGACATAGGGACTGATGGTCGCCGGCGTGAGGCCGAGACGCGTCTCGCTCAGGCAGAACGAGGCGCTTTCCACGGCCACGGCGATGTCGCATGCGGCGACCAGGCCGGTGCCGCCCGCATAGACATCGCCGTGGATTCGCGCGATGGTCGGCTTCGGGCATTCGTGGATGGTGCGGAGCATCTCGGCCAAGCCGGCGGCATCGGCCAGGTTCTCCTCGCGCGTGTAGTCCGCCATGCGCTTCATCCAGTTCAGGTCCGCACCCGCGCAGAACGCGGTGCCGGCCGCGGCCAACACGATGCAGCGCACCTCCTCGCGCTCCCCCAGCCCGGCAAAGGCCGCGGTCAATTCGGCGATGACCTCCTCGTTGAAGGCATTGCGGACTTCCGGCCGGTTCAAGGTCACGGTCGCGACGGCGCCGTGGAATTCGAGCAGCAGATTCTTCACCCGTGTCCCTTCAATAGCGCTTGGCCACTTCTTCCAGCATCACCTCGGTGGCACCACCGCCGATGGCCAGCACCCGCGCGTCGCGCCACAGGCGCTCGATGGCCGTCTCGCGGATGAAGCCCATGCCGCCGTGGAACTGCTGGCAGGTCTGCACCACCTCGTTGACGAGTTCGCCCGTCAGCGCCTTCAGCATCGACACGTCCTGCACGATGTCATGCCCCTGCGTGACGCGCCAGGCGCAGTGGTACATGAACTGGCGCGCGGCGCGCGTCTTGGCGTCGAGCATCGAGAGACGCTGGCGGATGGTCTGCTGCTCCCACAGGACGCCGCCGAAGGCCTGCCGCTGCCGCACATAGTCCAGCGTGTGCTTCAGCGCCTGCTGGCAGTGGCCGACGGCCATCGCCGCCAGGGCGATGCGCTCCGTCTGGAAGTTCTGCATGACCGAGTAGAAGCCCTTGCCCTCCTCGCCCAGCAGGTTGGCGGCTGGGATGCGCACGTTGTCGAAGACGAGCTCGGCGGTGTCGGACGAGAGCCAGCCGGTCTTCTTGAGCGCACGGCCGACCGTGAAGCCGGGCGTGCCCTTCTCCACGATGAACATCGAGACCTCGCGTTTGCCCGGCCCGGTCTTCGCCGCCACGAAGTACAGGTCCGCATGGACGCCATTGGTGATGAACATCTTGGTGCCGTTCAACACCCAGTGGTCGCCAGCCCGCTTCGCGCTGGTCCGGATGCCGGCCACGTCCGAGCCGGCGCCCGGCTCGGTGATGCCGACGGCGGTAATCAGCTCACCCGTGGTCACCTTGCGCAGGTACTTGTCCTTCTGCGCCGCGCTGCCGGCATGGTGGAGGTGCGGCCCGGCCATGTCGGTATGGACCAGCACGGTGATGATGAAGCCGGCGAAGGTCGATTGCGACAGGGCTTCGGCGAACACCAGGTTGGTCATCGCGTCGGCCCCGGCACCGCCATATTCAGGCTCGAACATCAATCCCAGCAGGCCGGCCGCACCCAGGCGGCGCAGCACCTCGCGCGGGACCATGCCCTGCTCTTCCCAGGCGGCGCCGTGCGGCTCGACCTCCTTCGCGATGAAGCGCGCGACCTGGTCGCGCAGCAGCTCGTGATCGGGCGAGTCGTAGATGGAAACGTTGGACATCGCGGTCACATCCGGAACACGCCGAACTTCGGCTCGGGGATGGGCGCATTCAGGGAAGCCGACAAGCCCAGCGAGAGCACGCGGCGCGTGTCCGCGGGGTCGATGACACCGTCGTCCCAGAGCCGCGCACTGGCGTAGTAGGGATGCGACTGGTGGGTGAACTGATCGAGCAGCGGCTGCTTGAAGGCCGCTTCCTCCTCGGCGCTCCACTGGCCGCCGCGGCCCTCGATGCCGTCGCGCTTGACGGTGGCCAGCACGCTCGCCGCCTGCTCTCCGCCCATCACGGAGATGCGCGCGTTCGGCCACATCCACAGGAAGCGTGGCGAATAGGCCCGACCGCACATGCCGTAGTTGCCGGCGCCGAAGCTGCCGCCGATGATCACGGTGAACTTCGGCACGGTCGCCGTCGCCACCGCCGTCACCATCTTGGCGCCGTGGCGGGCGATGCCCTCGTTCTCGTACTTGCGGCCCACCATGAAGCCGGTGATGTTCTGCAGGAACACCAGCGGCACCTTGCGCTGGCAGCACAGCTCGATGAAGTGCGCGCCCTTCTGCGCCGATTCGCTGAACAGGACGCCGTTGTTGGCGATGATGCCGACCGGCATGCCCTCGATGTGGCCGAAGCCGCAGACCAGGGTGGCGCCGAAGCGCGCCTTGAATTCGTGGAACTCGGAGCCGTCGACGACGCGCGCGATGATCTCGCGCACGTCGAAAGGCTTGCGCGCATCCGTCGGGATCACGCCGTACAGCTCCTTCGGGTCGAAGCGCGGCGGCTCGGGCGCACGCAATTGCACGGCCGGGGTCTTGGGGCGGTTCAGCGTACCGACGATCTGCCGCGCGATCGCCAGCGCATGCTCGTCGTTCAGGGCCAGGTGATCCGCCACCCCAGACAACCGCGTGTGGACGTCGCCACCGCCCAGGTCTTCCGCGCTGACGATCTCGCCGATCGCCGCTTTCACGAGCGGCGGGCCGCCCAGGAAGATGGTGCCCTGCTCCTTGACGATGATGGTCTCGTCGCTCATGGCCGGCACATAGGCGCCGCCCGCGGTACAGGAACCCATCACCACGGCGATCTGGGCGATGCCCTGTGCGCTCAGGTTGGCCTGGTTGAAGAAGATGCGGCCGAAATGCTCGCGATCGGGGAACACCTCGTCCTGGTTGGGCAGGTTGGCGCCGCCCGAATCCACCAGGTAGATGCATGGCAGGCGGTTCTGGGCCGCGATCTCCTGCGCCCGCAGGTGCTTCTTCACCGTCATCGGGTAGTAGGTTCCGCCCTTCACCGTGGCGTCGTTGCACACCACGATGCAGTCCACGCCGCTCACGCGGCCGATGCCGGCGATCAGGCCGGCGCAAGGCGCGTCCATGCCGCCGTCCTTGTTGAGGTACATGCCGTGCGCGGCCAGGGGCGCGATCTCGAGGAACGGCGTGCCCGGGTCCAACAGCATCTGCACGCGCTCGCGCGGGGGCAGCTTCCCGCGCGCCGAATGCTTGGCGCGCGCCGCCTCGCCGCCGCCGGCGGCGTGCACCGCCACCTGCGCGTTGAGGTCGTCGACCAGCGCCCGCATGGCGGCCGCGTTGGCCTGGAAGTCGGCGGAGCGGGGATTGAGTTGGGATGCGAGGACCGGCACGCTGTCTCCTGGTGAACCCGCCACGATAGCGCCAAGCGGGCCGGGCGGGCGGCGCGATGGCCGCGCCCGCCGCCAGGCGGGTTGCAAATCGTGCCACGCTGCCCCAGACTTCCGGCGATGCCCGCCGCGCCCCCAAGCCGTCCTGCCGCCACCGCGGCGGCCGCCACCCCGATGGCCTTCGCCCGCGCCATCGCCGCCGCCTACCGCCGGCACGGCCAGAACCCGGACGGGGCCTTGAAACTGGCACGGATCACGCCAGCCCAACTGCAGAAAGCCGATGGCCGCATGACCGCGCGCCAGATGGAGCTGCTGTCGGCCGCGGCCATGCAGGAGCTGGACGACGAAGGCCTGGCCGCGTTCGAGCGCAAGCTGCCGTGGGGCAGCTACGGCATGCTGGCGCGCGCCTCGCTCACCGCCCCCACGCTGGGCGTGGCGCTGAAGCGCTGGTGCCGGCACCACGGCCTGATCGCGGGCGGCGTCCGGCTGGCGCTCGCGGTGAGCGGCAGCACCGCCATCGTGTCTCTGCGCGAACAGCGCACGCTGCCGCGCGAGGTGCGCGAGCTGAGCATCGCCTTCGTGCTGCGCAACATCCACGGCCTCGCCTGCTGGTATGTCGACTCGCGCATCCCGCTGCAGGGCGCCCGCTTCCCGTATCCGGCGCCGCCGCATGCCGACGCGTACCAGCACATGTTCCCCGGTCCGCGGCAGTTCGATTCGGCGCAGGCCGAGCTGCGCTTCGACGCGCAATACCTGGCATTGCCGCTGCGCCGCGACGAGAAGGCTTTGAACCAGCTGCTGCAACGCGCCCTGCCGATCACCGTGCTGCAGTACCGGCGCGACCGCCTGCTGGTGGGGCAGGTGCGCCAGGCGCTGGCCGCACACCCGGAGCGCGCGCCCAGCGCCGCTGCGCTCGCCGAAGTGCTCCATGTCTCCGCCCGCACGCTGCACCGCCAGCTGAAGGAGGAAGGCGCGAGCCTGCAGCGGTTGAAGGACGAGGTGCGCATGGAACGCGCGAAGGACCTGTTGCTGCGCACCACCCGGCCCGTGAAACAGGTCGCGGCGGCCGTGGGCTTTCGCAACGAAAAGAGCTTCGCGCGCGCGTTCCGGGCCTGGGTGGGCGTTGCGCCCGGCGCCTTCCGCAGCACGCAGTGACACGCCGCCTCAGGCGCTCGCCACGTGCGTGCGGAAAGCGCTCGGGTTCGCGCCCGCCCACTTCCGCATCATGCGGCGCAGCGCGGTGGCATCTTCATAGCCGACCTGCTCCGCCACCTGGGCGATGCTCATCTTGCTGGTCTCGATCAGCGCCCGCGCGCGCTGCAGTCGGACGTTCTGCACCAGCGCGAGCGGGCCCAGGCCCGTCGCGGCCCGCACGTGCCGGGCCAGCGTGCGTTCCGACATCGCGAACTCGCCGGCCAGGTCCGCCACGCTGGGCGGGCGCGGCAGCCCCGCCTCGATCCTGGCCGTGACGCGGGCCACCAGCGCATTGCCGGTCGCGAGCATCGCCGGCACCGCATAGCCCGCCTGGGCCTGGCGCGCATCGAGCACGAGGACGCGGCGCACCAGTTCCGCCAGCGGCGTGCCGAAACGCGACTGCAGCAGGTGCAGCATGAGGTCGGTCTGCGCGAACGCCGCGCCGGCCGTGGCCACCGGCCCGTCGACGCAGACCATGCGCTCGGCCGCCACCACGCACGCCGGTTCGATCTGTTGCAGCCGGGACGCGAGCCACCACGAGGTGGTCACGCGCCGGCCCGCAAGCGCACCGGCCGCCTGCAGCAGGAACACTGCGGAGCACGAGGCCGCCAGGCTGCCTCCCGCCGCATGCTGCGCCCGCAGCGCTGCGACGGCCCGTTGCGCGCCGGGCTCCGCCAGCCGGGCGCGGATCGCCCCGGGATTTTCCGTGCCGAGGCCGGGGACGATCCAGGCCGAGCGGTCCGGCCGGGCGCGCCGCGCGAGGGCGTCCGTGTCCACGGTCATCCCGTTGCCCAGCGTGACCCGGCCGCCCTCCGGCGACTTGACGCGCCAGCGCGGCGGCGCGGCCGACGCCCGCGGCGCCAGCGCCGCGGCGGCAGCCACCATGTCGAGCGTCGCCGCCACGCTGGATGCGAAAGCGCCGGGCAGGACCAGGACGGTGAAATCGTGCATTGACCGAAAAAGCCTGAAGGATGTCAAAAGCGACGCTCCCACTCTAACGCGCCGCCGGGTTCAATGCACCTCCATGACACAACGCAAACTGCAGGAAGACGACCCGCTGGCGGATTTCTCGCCGCGCGAGATCACGCTGGACGACGCCACCAAGCGGGTCTACGTCGCGGGCCGCGGGCCGGCGGTGATCGTGATGGCCGAGATGCCCGGCATCAGCCCCCACGTCGCGCGCTTTGCCCGCTGGGTGCGCGACGCGGGCTTCACCGTCTACATGCCATCGCTGTTCGGCCGCGACGGCGCCGTGGCCACGGCGGAGGAAGGCGTCAAAGTGTTCCGGCGCGCCTGCGTCAGCGCGGAATTCCGTGCGTTCGCGGCCGATGAAGCCAGCCCGGTCACGCAATGGCTCCGTGCACTGGCGCGGCTCGCCCACGCGGAATGCGGTGGGCCGGGCGTGGGCGCGATCGGCATGTGCTTCACCGGCAACTTCGCGCTCAGCATGATGCTCGAGCCCGCCGTGCTGGCGCCGGTGCTCTCCCAGCCCAGCCTGCCGCTGGAGAACCCGGCCGCGACCGGCATCGCCCCCGCCGAACTGGCGGCCGTGCGCGCGCGGCTGGAGCGCGAGGACCTGACGGTGCGGGCTTACCGCTTCGCCGGTGACAAGTGGTGCACCGCGCAGCGCTTCGCGGCGTTCACCGAAGCGCTGGGACCGCGTTTCGTCGCCCGCGTGCTGCCCGACAGCGCGGCCAGCCGCGACACGCCGCCGTTCTTCCGCGACGT
The DNA here is from genome assembly GCF_007833165.1 of Caenimonas sedimenti. Taxonomy (GTDB): domain Bacteria; phylum Pseudomonadota; class Gammaproteobacteria; order Burkholderiales; family Burkholderiaceae_C; genus Ramlibacter; species Ramlibacter sedimenti. Next base: position 44,530 of record NZ_VOBQ01000011.1, read on the forward strand.
GGTCGCGAGCCCGCACAGCGTGGTGACGGCGCACCTCATCGACGAGGCGGGGCAGCCGACGCTGTCGGCCCGTGACGAGATCCTGGATTTCTTCGCTGCGCGCCTGCGGCGGGCAACCGAAGCCGTCAGAACGACAGCTGCTGGGGCGTGAACGGCCGGCGCGGCAGGTCGCCGTAGGCTTCCTTGGCGCGCCGGATGCGCTCGAGGTCGGCGAGGAGCGTCATCAAGGCCGCATCGGCGCCCACGCCGCTGCGGCCGCGCGGGACACGGTACTCGGGGGGCTTGACCTCGGGGTCGCGCCAGGGGGTGGGTTCGAAATGCTGCATGGCGTTGCCGCAAATGCTACCGCCGGACGCGCACCCTGTCGACTCCCCGCCACGGCCGAGCAGGAGGAAGAGGACGCGCTAGCATGGGGCCGTGCACCCCATCGCCGGCTACTACATCAACCTGGACCGCTCACCAGACCGGGCCGCATTCATGCAGGAGCAGCTGGCACGGCTGGGCTTGCATGGGATGCAGCGCCACGTCGCCATCGACGGCGCGCAAAGCGCGCTCCCGCCGGGCTGCACCCTCCTGCCGGGCGAATACGCATGCTTCCTGTCCCATCTGCGGGTCCTCGAGCAGGCGCCGCCCGAGTCCGTCACCCTCGTGCTGGAAGACGACGTCGAGCTGAGTCCCCACTTGCCGGAACTCCTGTCCGGCATCGTCCAGGCGGCCGCGCCCGCTTTCGACATCGCCCTGCTCGAGTGCCAGCCTCATTTTTCGCTGGCGGATGTGTCCCGGCTCTGGGACGTCGCCTCGCGCCACTTCGTCGGCGTCACCCGGCGGATCGGCGGCGTGGACCTCATGGATGCGCAGCGCCATTACAAGTGGGGCATGATCGCCTATGTGGTCCCGCCGGCTGCACGCCGCCGCGTGCTGGAGGTGCTGCACCGCGCCATGGCCAACGGTCCCATCCTGCCGATCGACCGCTGCCTGGAGCAGGCATTCACGACGCAGGCACTGCGCGGCGCCATCACGGTTCCGTTCCTCGCCACGCCGTCATTGCGGTGGCATGGCCGCTCGACCATCAGCAACGACCGGCTGCCGCAGAACCCACTGACCGTGCTCCGGCGCCTGCTCTATGCGGGCGGATTCGGCGACATCGAAGAACTGACGCGCTCGTTCGCGGGGGCGCCGGCGGATCCGGCCTTGCGACTGTTCGGCCTGGTGCTGCGCGAACTTGCGGCGTACCAGCGCGCCGTGGCGCAGTTGCCGCCACAGCCACCGCCCGCCGGCGACGGGAGCTGACATGCAGACACCTTTGCTCGCGGGCTATTTCATCAATCTGGACCGTTCCACCGCCCGCGCAGAGTTCATGCGGGCCCAACTCGAGCGCCTGGGCATGCGGTGGGTCCAGCGCGCTGCTGCGATCGATGGCGCGCAGGTGTCGCCGCCAGCCGGTTGCCGGCTGCTGCCTGGCGAATACGCTTGCTTCCTGTCGCACCTGCAAGTGCTGGAACGGGCCCCGCCGGACGCCTTCACCCTGGTCCTGGAGGACGACACCGAACTGAGCGACCAGCTTCCGCAAGTCCTGGCCATGGCCTTGCAATCCGCGCTGCCGGCGTTCGACGTCGCTCTGCTCGAGTGCCAACCGCACTTCTCGCTGGAGCACGTCTCGGCTCTTTGGGACACCGCTTCACGCTTCTTCGTGGGGGGGACCCGCCGGATCAAGGGCGTGGACCTGATGGATGCCGCGATGTATTTCAAGTGGGGCACGCCGGCCTACCTGGTACCGCCGGGCGGTCGCGGCGCGGTCCTGGATGTGCTGCGCGCGGGTCTCGCCGAAGGGCCGACCATGCCTCTCGACGAATGCATGAGGTCCGGCCTGGTGGGTGGCAAGTTGCGGGGCGTCATCACGATCCCCTTTCTTGCGACGACCGGGCTGCAGTGGCACGGCCGCTCCGACATCGGGAATGGCGCGCGCATGCCGGACGATTCGCTGATGGTCTTGCGGCGCCTGCTCTATGCCGGGAGCCTCGGAGATGCCGAATCGCTGGCACGCTCCTTCGCCGCGGCGCCGGCCGACCCCGGCCTGCAGATGTTCGGGGCGGTGCTGCGCGAACTCGCCGCGCACCAGCGCATGGAAGCCCAGGCGGAGATCCCGCCGCTCACACCCGCGCCGGCCGCGTCCCCAGCGCCGTGAGCACGCCCAGCCCGATGAAGGAAGTGCCCGCCAGGCGGTTGCCCCACACCGCGTGCCGCGAGATGCTGCCCAGCCGCGGCGCGATCAGGCTGGCGGCCAGCACGTAGAACAGGTCGGTGCAGCAGGCGATGCCGACGAACACGCCGCCCAACGCCAGCGTCTGCGCCAGCGCGCTGCCCTGGGCGTCCATGAACTGGGGCAGGAACGCGGCGAAGAACAGGCTGGTCTTGGGGTTGAGCAACGCCACGACGAACCCGTCGCGGAACACCCGTGCGAGCGGCTGCGCGGGCGGGGCCTCGCCCACGCCCGTACCCGCAGGCGCCGCGCGCCACAAGCGGATCCCGAGGTAGACCAGGTACGCGGCGCCGGCCCACTTCACGACCGTGAACGCGGCGGACGACACGGCAAACAAGGCGGCCAGGCCGAGCGCCGCGCCAATCGCGTTACCCAGGTTGCCGAGGGCGACGCCGAGGACGGAGGCCAGCCCACAGGCCCGCCCCTGCCCCAGCGTGCGCGCCAGGATGTAAACGACGGCCGGACCGGGGGTGAGCGCCAGCACCAGGCTGGCGGCGACGAAGGCCAGGAGCAACGGGGGATCGGGCAGCATGGGAATTCTTCTCCGGTCGAGTAGCATTCAGCCGATGCCGGAGACGCCGCCATGAGACATCTCGCCATTCTCGCCTGCCTGGGCGCCTGCCTCGCGGGTTGCGGGGACGGCGTGCACACCCTGTACCGCAGCAACGCCAGTGACCCGAACAAGCGCGAGCACGTCGCCACGTTCGACGCGTCGGAAGGCGACAAGTACAACGCGGCGAATTGCACGCTGGCCAGCAACCTGCTGCAGGAGCAACCGCGCAACCTGATCCGCTTCTGGTGCGAAAAAGGCCCATACAAGAAGTAGCCGCTCCTGTCGCCTCCCAGCCTACAGGGGCGGGCAACAACCGCTTACAGGCAAGCGTGCGGTATTGCTGCACAGTAGGTGCCATGAGCTCCTCGTTGACCTCCTTGCGGCGCACGTATTCGCTGGCCCGCGTCCACCATCCCAGCCCCCGCCTGGTGCAGCTCCACGGCGACTACCGCCGGCTGAAGAGCGCCTATGACAGGCAGCTGGCGGAAGACGCCGACCACGAAGTGGCGCTGGCCATGATCCTTGGCGACCTGATCCCGGTCGAGCGCCAGCTGGCCGAGATGTTGCAGCGCGCGGAGCAGCAGCCCGCCAATGCGCCTTCGTTGCGCGGCGAGCGTGCCGTGGCGCGAGCAAGCGAACGCGCGCCGAAGAAGCGCCGCAGCGCCAAGCCGCGGGCCTGACCGCCGGCCCCGGACGGCTTCAAGCCAGCGGCTGACGCAGCCCGATCCAGGCGGTCGTCGTCGTGATGGCGGCCGACAGGCATACGCCCCCCAACGCATAGAACGCGGCCCCCATGCCGGGCGCATCCAGCCAGCCTTCCAGCACGGCACCGGCGGCGCAGAACAGCCCGCAACAACACAGCCACCGCCGGATGTAGACCGGCAACCAGGCTGCCTGGCGCTGGTTGTGCCGCAGCACCGCGGCTCGCTCGAACAGGTTGCCGTCGGAGTCCAACTCCCTGAACAACCAGCCGAAGAAGAAGTACCGGTACAGCAGGGTGCGGAAGGGCAAGTTGTTCACGGCGGCAAGTCCGGGACGGAGGAGTAGGCGGACAGCTTGCGCCGCGGCGCCGTCACCAGCCGTAGGAAGCTATCGACGTCCGGCGTACGCGCAGCGCCGTGGGCACCTGCCCTACACCGGCTTGGTCTCTTCACCGTCCGCGCCCCGGCGCAGCACGCGTTAGCGTTCCGCAGGCACAACGATGAACCCCAAGAACCTTCCCTCCCTGGCGGCGCTGGTCCTGGCTGCCGCGGCAGCCCTCGCCGGCTGCGACCGCACGGCCGCGCCCGGCGGAACCGCGTCCGCGCCGCCCGACCGGGCGCCATCGGCGGCCGCCGTGACGCCGCCGGCCGCTGCGCCGGCGGCCGAACCGCCGGCCCCCACCGCATCCGCCGCTGCCACGCCCCCGGAAGAGGAAGGCGATCCCCAGACGGCGGAGTCGGCCACCCCTCCGGTGAACCCGAACCTCTCTTTCGGCCGGCTGGCCGGCCTGCACCGCGCCCCGGACGGCCTGCGCCTGACGGCGAGTGCGGCGATCGTGGTGGAGGCGGACGGCGGCAAGGTGCTCTACCAGAAGAACGAGAAGGCGGTGCTGCCGATCGCGTCGCTCACCAAGCTGATGACCGGGCTGGTCATTGCCCAGGCCGGGCTGCCGATGGACGAGATGCTCACCATCACGCAGGACGACGTGGATACGGCGCGCAACAGCCGCTCACGCCTGCGCGTGGGGACATCGCTGCCGCGGGGCGAAGCCCTGCACCTGGCCCTGATGTCCAGCGAGAACCGCGCGGCGCACGCGCTGGGCCGCACCTTCCCGGGCGGCCTGCAGGCCTTCGTCGACGCGATGAACAACCAGGCGCGCGCGCTGGGCCTGGAGAGCACGACGTTCGTCGATCCCACCGGCCTGTCGAACCGCAACCAGTCGAACGTGCGCGACCTGGCCCTGCTGGCCGGCGCGGCGTCGCGCCATGCGCTGCTGCGCGAGTACTCCACCACGCCCCGCTACCAGGCGGCGTTCGGCAAGCGCACGCTGCAATACGTCAACTCGAACCGCCTGGTGAAGGATCCCGACTGGGAGATCCTGCTGCAGAAGACCGGCTACATCGTCGAGGCCGGCCAGTGCCTGGCGATGCGCACGCGCATGGGCGGACGCGAGGTGATCCTGGTGCTGCTGGACGCGGGCAGCAAGGCGAGCCGCAGCGCCGACGCGCAGCGCCTGCGGCGCTGGGTGGTGGCCGAGGCGGCGGGCGCGCGCTCACGCACAAGCTGAGGCCCGCGTCCCCGCCGGGCGCGGCCGGCCGCTTGTAACGGCCGCACGCACGGCCTTGCGTTTGTTCACGCGCCGCGCGCCGCAAGCGCCGGGACAATGCGCCGTCCTGTCGAGCTGGAGTTGCCCGTGTCGTTGAAGCGCTTGTTCCTTGGAGTGGCCTGGCTGGCCGTGGCCGGCTGCGGTGGCGGCGGGGGTGGAAACGACGTGCCTGCGCCGCCGTCACCGGCGCCCGCGCCTGCGCCCGCACCGGCGCCCGCGCCGGCCCCCACGCCCGCGCCACCGCCTGTCGCCGGCGCGTGCGAAATGTTCCTGGCCAGCGCGGTCTTCAACACGCGCATCGACGACACCAGCCGCTTCCCTGCCCACGCGAACAGCGCCGCGTGGATCAATGGCATCGGCACCACGGTCCGCTTCCACGCCGACTGGGGCACCAACGACAACCCCGCGCAGGCGGCCACCTACTACGGCATCCCGGTGAACACCGTGGACGGCACGGCGGCCACCACCGAGTGGCCGCTGGTCTCCTACGATTTCGCCACCTCCGGCGCCAGCACCCAGCGCGGCTGGCCCGACGAAAGCGATTGCGCGGTGGCGGCCGGCAGTGGCTTCACGCTCACCCGCAACTGCAGCGCCGTGCCGGTCGCGCAGCGGCGCTTCCCCTTCCCACTTGCGAACAACGTGCGCAACGAAGGCGGCCAATGCAACGACCCCAACACCTGCGGCGACCACCACGTGCTGGTCGTCGAGCAAGGGGCCTGCCGCCTGTGGGAAGCCTATTCGGCCTACCGCATCGGCAGCCAGTGGTACGCGATGTCCACCGCGGCCTGGGACCTGAAGTCGAACGCACTGCGGCCAGCTGGCTGGACGTCGGCCGATGCCGCCGGCCTGCCGATGACGCCCCTGCTCGCCAAGGCCGCGGAGGCCTCGTCCGGCGAGGTGCGCCATGCCTTGCGCGTCACCTTCACCGACAGCATGCTGGCCAACGCTTTCGAATGGCCGGCCCGGCATGCGGCGGGCAGCGCCACGCCCGGCGGCATCCCCTTCGGTGCCCTGCTGCGACTGAAGGCCGATTTCGTGATCCCGGCGGAGTGGACGCCGCAAGCCCGCGCGCTCGCCACCGCGATGAAGCGCTATGGCCTGTACGTGGCGGACATCGGCTCCAACTTCTATGTGCAGGGCGAGCCGAATGCGGCCTGGGATGCACGGACCATCACGCAACTGCAGTCGCTGACGATGGGGCAGATGGAGTTCGTCAGCCTCGCCGCCGTGACGGGCGACGCCCGGTGGTCCCGGGACTCCCTGGCGGCGAGCTGGTAGACGAACGTGAGCGTCCACTAGCACCGACTCATCGCCTTCCGGCACTCCGCATGCCCTCCAAAGGTGCAGGGCCAGCCCCAATCCGCGAATTGCCACAACGCGGAAGCGATGATTCGCGCGTGGCACTGGACGTCCAGCGGGCGCCGAGGTCCAATGGAGGGGTCGGAGGGTGTGAGCGAATGAGGATCAAGCGCGTCCCAAGCACCAACATTCGTCGGGATCACGATGAACTGCTGGCCCTGCTCGAGCTTTGCGAAGCGCCGGGCCCGGGGGAACACATGCGCGTGGGCGTCCGCAACCAGTACGGCGACATCTGCCTCAGCATCGAGACCGACAACCCGCAGGAATACATGAACGTCATCTCGTGCCTCGACGGGCGCGACATGCGCGACGAGCTGTTCGAGGCCGACGGCCCGGTGGGCGGCTACAACGCCATCTTCACCAACAACCAGCCGCATTGAAGCGGCGTGCGCTTCACCTGCGCGAGAACGGGTGGGACGGCAGGCTCAATCCGCTGGAATAGATGAAATCGCTGCGGGTGCCGTGCCAGACCGGCTGGTCTTCGCCGATCAGCTGCCGGCTCTGCGCGATGATGCTGTCGATCGCGGCGTCCTGGTTGTCGCGCAGCGACTGGTAGCGCGGGTCGGCATGGATCGGGACACCGGGCGCGGCGTGGCCGATCCGCAGGATGTTCTGCTGCCACAGGAACTCGATCATCGCGCTGTGCGACTTCAGCAGCCGCACCATGGCGGGCGCCATCTGCGGGAAGGCCTCGTCCTTGATGGTGACCGCGCGGCGCAAGGGCGGCGGCACGGTCAGTTCATCGAGGCTGCTGTCGTCCAGCGGCTCGTCGCGGCGCGCATCCATCCAGGCGCCATAGGCCTTCATGCTGTCCACCAGGTCGCGCGCGGCCTTGCGGCGCGCCGTGGCCGCACGCTCCACGCGCAGGCGAGCCAAGCGCCAGGCCAGCGCGAAGCCGAGAAAAGTGGCGAGGGCGACGAGGACGATCAGCCAATCCATGAGAAAAGTAGCGTACCGCCTTGCGGCGAATGCTTGAAGCGAGCGGAGGGTGCTGGACTGTAGGACGCCTGGGGGACTATTTGTCAGTCAGGGCCGACAGACCGGGGCGTGCCGTGAAAAGCATCACGACCGGGGCCGTCGACAGGGTGGCGGCCGCGGCCATCAGCAGGATGGCCAGGATGCGCCGGGGGGAGCAGGGCAGCCCGGCCGGCCCCTCACCGAACGGTCAATGCAGCGCGCTGCGCTCCACCGCCGGCACTGCGAGCTCGCGGCCCACCATCGCACGGGCATAGAGGTAGTTGTTGCGGGCGCGTTCGCTCAGGTGGTCGAGGTCCACCTGGCCGTCCGGGCCGCAGGGGAATGCGAAACCGCGGCCGCTGTCGAACAGGGAGCGGAAGCAAAGCTGGAACTGGTCGGACGCGGAATTCAACATTTCTGATCTCCTTCACAGCATCGCCGCGAATGTCTTCACTATCGGCATGCCGCGGGTCGCGCGGTATCAGCGGGGGCGCCCAAGAGGGCGGCGTGCCGTCCGAGCCGCGCGCCCGCAGGCGCCGTGCATGCCTAGGAAACGTCCTACCCGCCGCCGCTGCCGACGAACATTGACGCCTGCACGCGGGCTTTACCGGCCAGCGAAGTTGCGACACGCCGCCTTCACGCCCGGACCGCGCCCTGTAGGGACACACAGTGGCGCCCACCAGGCTCCCGCTCGCCTGCCACGCGCGGCCCTACGGAACTCCGTAGGCGCCGAATCCCGCTGGAAGCCTTCCAATGCGTCCTCACGAGAGGCGGAACCCACGGATGCGCGGCGCAGCGGACGACGACCAGGCAAGCTCCGCGCGTGCTCCATGAGCGCGCGCACCCATTCGGCCGGCCCGTCCGAGGTCGAAAGGATCATCCGCGCCAGCATGGTCACGCGCCCACTCTCGCAGTATTCGGAGATGGAGCGCATCCGGGTCAGCTCGATGCGGCACAACGAGCGTGGCGGCATCCACGCGGCGCTGCTCTACCAGAGCGGCTGGTACGTGCACTGGGCCGAAGGTCCTGGCGACATGCTGCGCGAACTGCTGGCGCGCGTGGACAAGGATCCGCGCCATCACTCCCACCATCTGCTGCACCACAGCCGCGGCGAGCGCTACCTGCCCACGGCCTGGTCGATGATGCTGAACCCCTCCACCGAAACCTTCGCGGATTTCGGCCTGCGGGTCGGCCAGCTGTTCCAGGCCCGCCAGCGCGGCACGCAGTTCCCGCCCACTTCCGTGATGCGGCGCCTCGCGGCGCCACTGCGCGTCCGCGGGCCGGAAACGGCCGATGCGCCGGAGTCCTTCCACCGCGTGGGCGTCTGCTCGGCTGACGAGGGCCGCAGCTTCGAGCTGGTGCGCTGGCTCGCGACCCGCCGGGACGCCTCGGGCCAGACGCGCCGGGTCGCCGGCGAGCACGATCTCGACAGCGGCAGCGACTATGCGGAGTTCCTGCAGGACGGCTGGCCATGCCGGGTGATCGCCGTCTCGCGTGCCGGCCTGCAGCACGGCCTGCGCCGCGCTTTCCTGCCCGACTGGCCGTTCCTGCTGCTGCTGTTCGGAGACGACGCGAAGCGCAACGCCGCCCTGCTGGAGCGGGTGCGGGAGGCCTTCATGGGGTTGCCGGTCGTGCCGCACCTGCTCGGTGTGGCCATGGACCCGGCGGTCCATGCGCGCATCTCGGTCGCCAGCCGCATGGCGGGGCTCTCGTACACGCAGCTCGGCCTGTTCGATATCAGGGACTCCGCGGCGGTGTGGTCCGCCGTGGCCGAACGGCTGCGGGAAATCGGCCCGCCGCGCAGTTCGCAGTGGGACATGACGCAGCCGAACTGGGTGAGCTGATCGCCGCGCAAAGCGCGGGCGGCTTGCCGCAGAATGGACACCATGGCCCATGTGGACGCGGACCCGCACCAGCTCGAGCGCTTCGTCGCCGCCCAGGCCCCCATGATCGAGGCGGTGCGGGCGGAACTGCGCGCCGCCCGCAAGACCAGCCACTGGATGTGGTTCGTGTTCCCCCAGCTGACGGCCCTGGGCCGCAGCCAGATGGCGCGGCATTACGGGCTGGCATCGGTGGAGGAAGCCAGGGCCTACCTCGCCCACCCCGTGCTGGGCCCGCGGCTGCGCGAATGCTGCACGCTGATGCTGCAGGCACCGGGCCATGATGCGCATGCGATCCTGGGTTCGCCGGACGACCTGAAGTTCCGTTCCTGCGTCACGCTGTTCGGGCTGGCCGAGCCCGCCGAACCGCTGTTCGCGCAATGCCTGCGCAAGTTCTACGGCGGGCAAGCCGATCCGCGCACGCTGGAGCTGTGCGCGTGACGGCCGCCGGCGAGTTGCTGACCGAGCCCTTGCGCGAGTTGCGGGTGTCGCCGGCGCTGCATCCGCGCGGCCAGCGGCACCTGAGTTCCGCCAGCGGGCTGGTGCTGGCCGGTGGCTGGCTGTACCTGGTCGCCGATGACGAGCACCACCTCGGCGCGTTGCCGCTCGCCCATGCGGGCGACGACCACCCCGTCGCATTGCACCGCCTGCGCCCCGGCGAGCTGCCCGGCGACAAGGAGGCGCGCAAGAAACACAAGCCGGACTGCGAGGCTTTGCTGGCCTTGCCGCCCTGGAGCGGCCACCCCCAGGGCGCCTTGCTGGCCCTGGGCTCCGGATCGCGGCCGAACCGCGAGCAGGGCTTCCTGCTTCCCCTGCGGCCGGACGGTTCGCTGGCCGATGCGCCGGTGGAGCCGGTCGATCTCCACGGTCTCTACGCGCCGCTGCGCAGCCGGTTTCCCGACCTCAACATCGAAGGCGCCTTCGCGAGCGGCGACCGCATCTGCCTGCTGCAGCGGGCGAACCAGGGCGATGCACGGAATGCCTGCGCGTCTTATGCATGGCCGGACGTGCGCGATTGGCTGGACGGACGGCGTGCCGCCCCCGCTGCCATCGACGTCACCCTGTATGAACTGGGAACCGTCGCGGGCGTGCCCTACGGATTCACCGACGGCGCCGCACTGCCCGGTGGCGGCTGGATCTTCAGCGCCGCGGCCGAAGACACCGAGGACAGCTACCGCGATGGCCTGTGCGCCGGCTCGGCGCTCGGCTGGGTGCGGGACGGGCGCCTGACGCGCCTGGCACCGCTGGCAGGCGGCCCCAAGGTCGAAGGCATCGCCGTCGCGGGCCACCGCCTGCTGCTGGTGACCGACGCGGACGACCCGGAGTCGGCATCACGACTGCTGGCCCTGCCCTTGCCTTGAGCGGCGGCGCTCGTGGGTGTACGCTGGCCCCATGAGCACGCACGACCACCCCCACGGCCCCGGCCATGAGCACACGCACGAACACGCACCGTGGAAGCATGACGGCGTGCGCGTGATCCCCGGCCACCAGCTCGACGGCAACACCGCGCAGACGCCGGGCATGGACCGCAAGGCAGCCATCAACTTCGCCCGCGTCGGGGCGCAGAAACTCTGGGCCGGCACCGTCACCATCCATGCCAACGCCAAGACCGGCGCGCATCACCATGGCCACCTGGAAAGCGTGATCTACATCGTGAAGGGGCGCGCGCGCATGCGGTGGGGCGAACACCTCGAATTCACGGCCGAAGCGGGGCCGGGGGACTTCATCTACGTGCCGCCCTATGTCCCGCACCAGGAGATCAACGCCAGCCCCACCGAAAAGCTGGAATGCGTGCTGTGCCGCAGCGACGGCGAGGCGGTGGCGGTGAACCTCGACATCGAACCGGTGGAGAAGCCCGAGCAGGTGCTGTGGGTGGACCCCACCCATCCGAGCGGCGGCGTCTAGGCAAGACGGTCCCATGGACGCCTCCACCCGTTACGTCGGCTTCTGGGCGCGCTTTCTCGCGTTCGTCATCGACTCCGTCTGCGTGCTGCTGCTCACCGTGCCGCTGATGTTCGCGGTCTACGGGCAGGCGACGTCGCCGACGCCATTCGCCCTCGGCGACATCCTGATCAACATCGTGCTGCCCGCGGTGGTGGTCATCGCGTTGTGGGTCGCCTTCGGCGCGACGCCGGGCAAGATGGCGCTGGGCGCGACCATCGTCGACGCCGGCACCGGCGCGCCCCTCACGCCGGCCAAGGCGGTCGTGCGCTACCTGGGCTACTTCCTGTCGATCATCCCGCTGTGCGCCGGATTCGCCTGGATTGCTTTCGACAAGCGCAAGCAGGGCTGGCACGACAAGCTGGCCAACTCCGTGGTCGTGCGGCCGGTGCGCACGCCACCCGTCAGTGGAAGCAGCCCCGCGCCAGGTGCTCCGCGAAGCTGAGCGTCCAGGTGCGCCCAAGCGCCGCGTCGTACTGAGCGGCACCGTGGCCGCAGGCGACGTGGATGGTCCGCAGGCGCGGCGCATCTTCCACCGTGAACACCTCCAGCCGGAACTCCGCGGGGTCGCGCCCGCCCGCGCGCACGACCCGGTCGAACGCTGAGCGTTCCGCTTCACTCACCTCGCCGCGCTGGACTCGCATGGAACCTCCGGAAGGAGCCTGATGCTTCAACGTGCCGGCGCGCGCTGCCGTCATCGGGGAATACGCGTAGCACAGCCATGTGAGAATGGATCGACCACTCACCCGAGGAGCAGCGCGCGTGACACACCGAACCCTTTCCGGCCCGACCCGCCGCTGCGCCCTGGCGCTGGCAGGCGCCGCGGCCCTGGTCCTGGCGGCGGCTCCGGCCCTGGCGCAGGACTACCCGAACAAGCCGGTCCGCCTGGTCATCCCCTTCCCGGCCGGCGGCAGCTCGGATGGCATCGGCCGCCAGATCGCCGACAAGCTGGGGCCCATCCTCAAGCAGAGCGTGGTCGTCGAGAACAAGGGCGGCGCCGGCGGCATGATCGGCGCCGATGCGGTCGCCAAGTCGGCGCCGGACGGCTACACGCTGGTGCTGGTCGATGTCTTCCACACGAGCACGCCGATCTATACCCGCAAGATGCCCTATGACGCCGTCCGGGACTTCACGCCGGTTTCGCTGGTCGGCCGGTCCCCGGCCTTCCTCGTCTCGCATCCGGGCTTCGAGGCAAAAACCGCGCGCGACGCGCTGGCGTATGGCAAGGCCAACCCCGGCAAGCTGACAATGGCGATCGCCGGCACCGGCAGTGTGGTCGTGGACCTGTTCCGTGCACGCAGCGGCGTCCAGTTCCAGAGCGTGCCCTACCGCGGCTCGTCGCCGGCGCTCATCGACCTCATCAGCGGCCAGGTCAACGTGATGATCACCACCATGGCCAGCGCGGGCGCGCACGTGAAGAGCGGCAAGCTGCGCGCGCTCGCGGTGACCGGCAGTGCGCGCAACCCCGACTTCCCCGATGTGCCGACGTTCAACGAACTCGGCGTGCAGGGCATGGACTACGAGCAGTGGTTCGGCGTCATGGGCCCGGCCAACCTGCCGAAGCCGGTGGTCGACAAGCTGGCCGCTGCCATGGAGCAGGTGCTGCGCATGCCCGACGTGCGCGAGCGGCTGGTCGGCATGGCCATGGAAGTCGCGGCACCGGGGCCCGACGAGATGAAGCGCAAGGTCGAATCCGACGCCGCGCGCTGGGTGAAGCTGGCCCAGGAGCTGGACATCAAGCCGCTCGATTGATTTTGGTGAAACGCGGGCGCGCTTCAGCCGGCGAGCGCGCCCAGGTAGGTCCGCACCGCGTCCTGCTGCTGCAAGGTATCGAAATCGTCCGCGTGCGAGACGACGCCCTTTTGCACGAAGACGAAGCGCTCGCAGCATTCCCGCAGGATGTCCACGTGGTAGCGCTCGTTCGGGTGCAGGCAGAGGAACACCAGCTTTCCTTCGGCCCGCAGCTTGCGGAAGAAGTCCAGCATGAAGCCGATGTAGCCGTCCTGCGGGTTGAACTGGGGTTCATCGAACAGGTGCACCACCGGCGACAGGCTGGCGGCGTGCTGCAGCAGCGCGTCGGGCTTGCTCTTCTGGAAGGAACGCACCTGGTAAGACTGGTGGTAGTGGATGGCGAGCCGGTCGCGCTCGCGCGTGCGCACCTGGTGGATGTCCTGGCCATTCACCAGCACGCGGCCGGCGCTCGGCAGGTTGGAGCCGGTGATCAGCTCGAACAGGGTGGTCTTGCCGGAGCCGTTGGGGCCCATCACGCCAACGATGGCGGGCCTCTCCACGATGAAGTCGGCGGCCAGCGAGAAGGTGACCTGCTTGTTCCACAGGCCTCGGGTGTACTGCTTGGCCAGGCCTTGCACCTGCAACAGGGGCGTCGCCATCACACCCCCAGCAGGCGGCGCCGCAGGGCCGCATCGTTGCGCAACACGTCGGCCGGGCCCTCGTGCACCACGGTGCCGAGGTTCATCACGTAGGCGCGGTCGGCGACGGCGAGCGCCGTCTCCACGTTCTGTTCCACCACCAGCACGGAAATCCCTTCTTTCTTGAGGCGCAGGATGGTCTTCATCACGTCCTGCACGACCTTGGGCGCCAGCCCCTGGCTGGGTTCATCGAACAGCACCAGGCCGGGCGCGCCGATGAGCGCGCGCGAAATGGCGACCATCTGCATTTCACCGCCCGACAGGTTCTCGCATTCGCGGTGCATCAGGTATTCGAGGGCGCTGAAGATCTCGAAGCATTCCTTCTCGTTCCACGAGCGGAAGCGCGTCTTCTTGCGCGCGATCGCCAGGTTGCGCGCCACGGTCAGCGTGGGAAAGATGCGGCGGTCGTCCGGCACCCAGCCGATGCCGGTGCGGGCGATCTCGTGCGTGGGAGCGCGGGTGATGTCCCGGCCGTCGAAATCGACGCTGCCGCTGCGCGCGGGCGTCAGGCCCAGGATCGTCCGCAGGGTGGTCGTCTTGCCGGCGCCATTGGGGCCCAGCAACGCGACCACTTCGCCGGCGCCGACGTTGAGGGAGACGTCGAACAGCACTTGTGTTTCGCCATAGTAGGTGTTGGCGCGGGCGACCGACAACACGGTTTCGCCCGGCACCGGTTTCAGGACTGCGTTCATGCCGCCAGCGCTCCCAGGTTCGACCGCCGCACCCACTCGTTCTGCCCCAGTTCATGTGGCGTGCCCTGCGCGATCACCTGGCCCCAGTGGATGACCGAGATGCGATCCGCCAGCTTGAACAGGAAGGCCATGTCGTGCTCGATGATGACGATGGTGAGCTGGCGCTTGAGTTCGGCTACCAACTCAGCGAGGCGCGCCGTTCCTTCCGCGCCCAGGCCTGCCGTGGGCTCGTCCAGGAAGAGCAGCCGCGGCCGGGCGGCGAGCGCCACGCCGATCTCCAGGGCTCGCCGCTCGCCATAGGAGAGGCTCTTCGCCGGCACGTTCTCCTTGCCCTGCAGGCCGACCCTCGCCAGCACCTGCGCCGCCTCGTCGCGCGCGGCGGTGTCCGCGCCCAGGTCGCTCCAGGCATTGAAGCCTTTCGCGCGCACCCGCGGCATGGTGACCAGCACGTTGTCGAGTGCCGTGTAGTCGTTGAAGAGATTCATGATCTGGAAAGAGCGCGAGATGCCGCGCCGGGCGATCTCGCGCGGCGCGAGGCCGGTGATGTCGTCACCCGCGAAAGTGACGCTGCCGCGGTCCGGCTTGAAGCGGCCGGTGAGCACATTGAAGCAAGTCGTTTTGCCGGCGCCGTTGGGGCCCATGATCCCGGCGAGCTGCCCCTCCTCGAAAGAGAGGCTGATGTCCTGCAGCACCACCTGGTGGCCGAACCGCTTGGCGAGCCCGCGGGCTTCGAACAGCGTGCTCATGTTCATGCCTCCTTGTGCTGGGGCGCCACGACCGGCGGGGATGGCACGTGCGGGCGCCGCTTCGCCTGCCAGGCTTGCCACATGCCGGCAATGCCCTCCGGCTTGAACAACACCAGCGCCATGAAGACCAGGCCGTACCAGAGCAGCCAGGCTTCGGTGTAGGCACCCAGCAGGTCCCTCGCCAGGATGAAGAAGGCCGCGCCGATCAACGGGCCCCAGAAGCTCACCAGGCCACCGCCGATCAGCACCATCATCACCACGAAGCCCGAGTTCTGCAGGCTCATGACGTTGGGGTAGGCCGATTGCTGCGCCATCGCGAACAGGCCGCCGGCGAGTCCGGCCAGGCCGGCGGACAGCGTGAAGGCCAGCCACTTGTAGATCCACACGTTGTAGCCGGCGAAATCCGCGCGCATCTCGTTCTGCTTGATCGCCGACAGCACGCGTCCGAACGGCGAGTGCACCAGGCGCCAAAGAGCAAGCAGCGTGACGGCGAACACCGCCAGGCAGAAATAGAACAGCGCCTCGTTGCTCTTGAGCGGAATGGAGGCGAAGCCGAAATCGGCGGGCAAGCGCTGGATGTTCAGCAGGCCGTCCTCCCCGCCGGTGAGCTTGTGCCACTTCATGGCCACGAACCAGAACACCTGGCCGAAAGCGATGGTGAGCAGCGCGTAGTAGATGCCGCGCCGGTGGGACAGGAAGAGCGCCACCGCCGCCCCGAACGCGGCCGCGACGACGATGGCCCCGAACAGGTCGAACCACAGGTTGGCCCAGACGCCCTTCTGCAGCAGGCCGAACGCATACGCGCCGATGCCGAAATAGGCGCCGTGGCCGAACGACGGCAGGCCGCTGGTGCCCAGCAGCAGGTTGTAGCCCAGCGCGAACAGCATCCAGATCATGATTTCCAGCGCCAGGTACTGGTACAGGCCCACCTTGGCCAGCCACAGCGGCGTGGAAAACAGGATGGCCAGCGTCAGCACCATCGGGAGGGGAACGAGGGGCGCGGGGCCCGGGACGGAAGGCATGGCGGGAAAACCCTTGTTCGAATTCGCTTGTCGAAATGGAATGTACGTTCTATTCTCCGAACTATCAAGAACATTCGTTCTTTTCCAGTCTAGAGATAAACCCGAAACACCCGCAGGGCAATGCAAGCCGCCACCAACTACGAAGACCTCAAGGGCGCGATCGCCAGCGCGTACCCCGACATGTCCAAGCAACTCCAGCGCATCGCACGGTTCGCTCTGGAAAAGCCGCACGACCTGGCGCTGGGCACCGTGGCCGCCGTCGCGGAAGCGACCGAGGTGCAGCCTTCCGCCATGATCCGCTTCGCCAACGCACTTGGCTACCGCGGCTTCTCCGACATGCAGCAGGTGTTCCGCGGCCATCTCGTCGAGCGCTCGGCCAGCTATCGCGAGCGGATCGACCAGCTGCGCGTGAAGCAGCTCAATGGCCAGCGCGCGCCGGCCGGCGTGCTGCACCAGCTGGTGGGCGACTCGATCGCCGAGCTGGGCCACCTGGAAGAGAGCATCCCTGAATCGGCATTGCGCGCGGCAGTGAAGCTGATCGCCGGCGCCGAGCGCATTCACGTGCTCGCGCAGCGCCGCGCTTTCCCGGTCGCGGCCTACCTGGCCTACGCACTCGGCCAGCTCGAACTGAAGACGCACCTGCTGGACGGTGCCGGCGGCATGTTGCGCGACAACCTGCACGCCATCGACAAGCGCGACGTGCTGTTGGTGGCCAGCTTCCGCAGCTATTCACCGGAGGTGGTCGAGGCGGCGGAATCGTGCGCCAAACGCGGCGTCGCGGTGATCGCGATCACCGACAGCCCGCTGTCGCCGGTGGTGCCGCCCGCCAAGGTCTGCCTGCAGCTGGCCGACGATTCGTCCAAGGCCTTCCGCTCGCTGGTGGGGCCACTGTGCCTCTCGCAGGCGCTGGTGATGAGCACCGGGCATGCGCTGGCGGAGAAGACGCCGGCGAAGAAGGCGCGGCCATGAGCCCCGCCCGGCCGCCCGAAGGGGCTCGCACCGCAGCCGAAGGCGGAGGTGTTTCGAAGCCCCGGCGCAGCTTCGACGTCATCTGCATGGGCCGCGCCGCTGTCGACCTCTACGGCGAGCAGATCGGCGGCCGCCTGGAAGACATGCAGACCTTCCGCAAGTACCTGGGCGGCTCGCCGGCCAACACGGCCGTCGGCGTGGCGCGGCTTGGGCTGAAACCGGCCATGCTGACGCGCGTGGGCGACGAGCACAACGGCCGCTTCGTGCGCGAGACGCTGGCCGCGGAAGGCGTCGACGTTTCGCATGTCCGGACCGACCCCAAGCGGCTGACCGCCCTGGTCTTCCTCGGCATCCAGGACAAGAACACCTTCCCACTGGTGTTCTATCGCGACAACTGCGCGGACATGGCCATCGCGGCGGAGGATTTCGACGGCGACTTCATCGCGAAGGCACACGGCCTGCTGATCTCCGGGACGCACCTGTCGCAGCCGCAGACCTACGCCGCCTGCCGCCGCGCGATGGCGCTGGCGCGCGAACGCGGCACCCGCGTCGTCCTCGACATCGACTACCGCCCCGTGCTCTGGGGGTTGACCAGCCCCGGCCTCGGCGAGCAGCGCTTCGTGCCCTCCGACCAGGTCAGTGCGCACCTGCAGACCGTGGTGGCCGAATGCGACCTGATCGTCGGCACCGAGGAGGAGATCCACATCGCCGGCGGCAGCGAAAACACGCTGGCGGCCCTGCGGCGGCTGCGCGAACTCAGCGCCGCCACACTGGTGGTCAAGCGCGGGCCCATGGGCTGCGTCGTATTCGAGGGCGCGATCCCCGGCGACATCGAGCAGGGGCTGCGCGGTCCCGGCTTCCCTGTGGAGGTGTTCAACGTCCTCGGCGCCGGCGATGCGTTCATGGCCGGCTTCCTGCGCGGCTGGCTGCGCAACGAACCCCTGGCCAGCTGCTGCGCCTGGGCCAACGCCTGCGGCGCGCTGGTGGTGTCCCGCCACGGCTGCGCGCCCGCGATGGCCAGCTGGGATGAACTGCAACGCTTCATCGCCCAGGGCTCCCCCACGCGGCGGCTGCGCGAGGACGCGCAGCTCGAGCACTTCCATCGCGTGACCACCCGCACCCGGCACTGGGGCGAACTGGTGGTCCTGGCCTTCGACCACCGGGTGCAGCTGGAAGAGATTGCGGCGCGGCACGGCGCCGGCGACGAGCGCATCCGGCAGTTCAAGCAGCTCATCGCCGATGGCGCCCGGCAAGGCGCCGCGGGCCGGGCTGGCGCGGGTGTCATCCTCGACGGTCGGTTCGGCGAAGACGTGCTGCCCACCGTCACCGGGCGCGGTCTGTGGATCGCGCGGCCGGTGGAACTGCCCGGCTCGCGTCCGCTCGCCTTCGAAGCCGGCGACGAACTCGCCTTGCGGATGCGGGAATGGCCGGCCGAACACGTGGCCAAGTGCCTGGTCAGCTATCACCCGCTGGACGAGGCGGCCATGCGCGCCGCGCAGGTCGCGCGCATGCACCAGCTGCAGGCCGCCTGCATCGCGACCGGCCACGAGTTGCTGCTGGAAGTGATCCCCCCACGCGACCTGGGCCGCGACGCCGGCACGCTGGCGGCCGCCCTGCAACAGATCTACCAGGCCGGCATCCGGCCCGACTGGTGGAAGCTGCCGCCCGGCGACAGCGACGCCGAGTGGGAGCAGCTCAGCGCCGTCATCCAGCGCAACGACCCGCACTGCCGCGGCGTCCTGGTGCTGGGCCTGGAAGCGAGCGAGGACGTCCTGGAGCGCAGCTTCCGCATCGCCGCGCCGCACCCCATCTGCCGCGGCTTCGCGGTGGGCCGCTCGATCTTCGCCGAGGCGGCCGCGCAGTGGTTCGCGGGCGGCATGAGCGACGCCGAGGTGGTGGACGACATCGCACTGCGTTACCGGCGGCTCATCGCCCGCTGGGACGAAGCCCGCGCCGGGCTGGGCGAATCACTGGCATCCGTTTTTTGACAAGGCAGGACACAACATGACGACACGCATCGGATTCATCGGCATCGGGATGATGGGCCACGGGATGGCGAAGAATCTCCTGGCCAAGGGCTTCCCGCTCACCTTCAAGGCCAACCGCAACCGCAGCAATCTCGAGGACCTGTTGGCCGCCGGCGCGCAGGAGGCGAAGACCAACGCCGATTGCGCGCGCGCCGCGGACGTGGTGTTCATCTGCGTGACGGGCTCCCCGCAGGTGGAGGAGATCGTCTACGGCCCGCAAGGCCTGCTGGAAGCGGCGCGCGCCGGCCTGGTGGTCGTCGACACCTCGACGGCGGAGCCCGCGTCCACCGCGAAGGTCCGCAACGACCTCGCGGCCAAGGGCGTGAAGTTCATCGATGCTCCGCTGGCGCGCACGCCGAAGGAAGCCGAGGAAGGCCGACTCAACACCATGGTGGGCGCCGAGGCCGCGGACTTCGAGGCACTGCAACCTGTCCTGAAGGCGTTCTGCGAGAACGTGTTCCACGTCGGACCGCCCGGCAGCGGCCACGTGCTGAAGCTGGTGAACAACATGATGGCCATGAGCTTCGCGGCCTGCACCGCCGAGGCCTTCGCCGTGGCCGCGAAGGCGGGCGTCAACCTGAACAGCCTGTACGACGTGATCTCCGCCGGCGGCGTCAACAACGGCATCTTCCAGATGATGTGCACGAAGATGCTGAAGGAAGGCGACCTCACCGGCATGAAGTTCGGCATCGCCAACGCGCAGAAAGACCTGCGCTACTACACCCATCTGGCCGAAATGCTGCCCGTCGCGTCCTTCATGGGCGAGGCGGCGCACCAGAGTTTCGTGCAGGCCGCCAACCTGGGATTCAGCGACAAGCTGATCGCCTCGCTGTTCGAGGCGCAGGAAAAGGCCAGCAACGTCCGCATCGTTCCCCGCTAACCATCCCCAAATTCAACGAGGCAAGGAGACAACCATGAGCGATTCCAAGACCCCTTCACGCCGCTCGGTGCTGAAGCAATCCGCACTGGCCCTGGCCGGCGCGGGCCTGTACGGCGCGGCGCCCTTCTACGGCCCCTGGAAACACAACCATGCCTGGGCCCAGGCGGCGCAGAAGAAGCCGCTGGTCATCGGCCTGACGATGGACGCCTCGGGCCAGTACGCGGCCTCGGGTGGCGAGGAGCGCCTCGGCGCAATGATGGCCATCAAGGAGTTCAACGACAAGGGCGGTGTGCTCGGCCGGCGCATCGAGGCGATCCACATGGACACCGAGACCACGCCCGCCACCGGCTCGCGCGTGGCGGAACGCATGATCACCCGCAACGAGGCGGCCTTCATGATCGGCGCCGTGCACTCCGGCGTGGCCAACGCGATCTCGCAGGTGGCGCAGAAGTACGGCGCGATCTTCATGAACACCAACTCCAGTTCGCCGACGGAAGCCGGCAAGGACTGCCACCGCGTCAAGTTCGTGTGGGACGGCAACGGCGCCAACTTCTCGCAGGCGATCGTCAAGAACGCGATCAAGACCAGTGGGCGCAATTGGGTGCTGATGACCAACGACTACGTCTGGGGCCACAACACCTCGAAGGCGACGCGCGCAGTGGTCGAAGCCAACGG
The DNA here is from genome assembly GCF_007833165.1 of Caenimonas sedimenti. Classification (GTDB taxonomy): domain Bacteria; phylum Pseudomonadota; class Gammaproteobacteria; order Burkholderiales; family Burkholderiaceae_C; genus Ramlibacter; species Ramlibacter sedimenti. The sequence continues at coordinate 65,228 of NZ_VOBQ01000011.1, forward strand.
CGGCCGCATCGTCGACGAACTGCTGGTGCCGCAGAACACGCGCGACTTCTCCGCCTACCTGCTCAAGCTGCAGCAGATGAAGCCGGCCGTGGTGGCCACCGCGGTGGGCGGTGACGACATCAAGGCCCTGCGGCAGCAGGTGGTGCAGCTCAAGATGCACCAGTCCATCGCCTGGATCAACAACCAGCAGGACTGGCCGGACGTGTACGGCCTGGGCCCGGAGGCCATCTTCGGCGTGTTCGGCACCACCTGGTACTGGCGCCTCAACCTGCCGGGTGTGAAGGAGTTCGTGGCCGCCTACCAGAAGCAGTACCCGGGCATGGCGATCCGCGTGCCGGGCAACGTGTACCACAACGCCTACATGGCCACGCGCGAACTGCTGCGTTGCGTGGAAGAGGCCGGCACCACCAACAACATCGCGGTCATCAAGAAGCTGGAAGGCCGGCAGATGAAGGCAGCGGACCGGCTGCAGCACCACGACGCCTGGATCGACCCGGCGACGCACCAGTGCCAGCAGACCATCTACATGGCCTCGTACAACGAACAGCAGGCCGAGCGCGACGACATCTACAAGATCCTGTCCAACATCGACCCGAAGGAAGTGATGGACAAGGATGCGCCGGGCGCCTGCAAGCTCGAGAGCTACGAGTCGACCCCGAGTTACGAAGCCTAGCCACCTCCGAAGGAGCCCACCATGCCTGCCATGCCAAGGCGGCGCGTCCTGCGCCGCGCGGGCGCAGCCGCGCTCGGATTCCTGGGTCCCTGGTCCACGCATCACGCCTGGGCCCAGGCGAAACGCAAGAGGCCGTTGCTGATCGGCCTGACCACGGATGACAGCGGCCAATACGCCGCCAGCGGTCAGGACGAACAGCGCGGCATCCGCATGGCGATCGCCGAAGCCAACGAGCGCGGCGGCGTGCTCGGCCGCCAGATCGAGACGGTGCAGGCCGACACCGGCGGTGACCCGGTCAAGGCGGCGGGCGTGGCGCAGCGCATGGTGGTGGACCAGGAGGTCAACTTCCTGATCGGCGCGGTGCATTCCGGGGCAGCCAGCGCGATCTCCAAACTCGCGCAGCAGTACGGCGTCGTCTACCTCAACTCCAACTCCAGCTCGCCGACGGAAGCCGGCAAGGACTGCCACCGCACCAAGTTCGTGTGGGACGGCAACGGCACCAATTTCTCCACGGCCATCGTGCGAGGTGCCATGACGGGGTTCGGACGCGATTGGGTCCTGGTGACCAGCGATTACCTGTGGGGCCACAACACCGCCAAGGGCATCCGCGCCATCGTGGAAGCCAATGGTGGCAAGGTGATCCAGGAACTCATCGTGCCGCAGAACGCCCGCGACTTCAGTGAGGTCTTGAAGCGCCTCGCCGTCCTGAAGCCGGGCGTGGTGGGCACCGCCGTCGGCGGCGACGACCTGAAGGCGCTGCGCGACCAGGTGCGCAAGGCCGGCCTGGACCGCGGCTGCGCCTGGATCAACAACCAGCAGGACTGGCCCGACGTCTACGGCACGGGCAAGGACGCCCTCTTCGGCATCTTTGGCACCACCTGGTACTGGGCGCTGGCCCTGCCCGGCGTCACGCAGTTCGTCGAACGTTACCGCGCCTTCAACCCCGGCTACCGCATCAAGGTGCCGGGCAACGTCTACTACAACGGCTACATGGCGACGCGCGAGTTGCTCCGCGCCGTGGAGCGCGTGGGCACCACGAACAACCTGAAGGTGATCCGCGAGCTGGAGAACCTGCGGGTGCCGGCGCGCGACCGCATGCAGCACCACGACGCCTGGATGAACCCGCAGACGCACCAGCTGCAGCAGACCATCTAAATGGCGTCCTCCAACAGCCGGCCGCGCGACCCGGACGACCTGTACCGCATCCTGGGCATGCAGAAGCCGGAAGAGGTGGAGGACCGCGCCGCGCCGGCCGCCTGCCAGCTCGAACCCTATTCCGCCACCCCCAGCCACGAGCTATAACGGAAACACCGACCATGGATTGGCTGCTGGCCCTGCTCCCCCACCTCGTCAACGGCATCTCGCTGGGGCTGCTGTTCGCCCTGATCGCGCTCGGCTTCATGCTGATCGTGGGCGTGATGGAGACGATCAACCTGGCGCACGGCTCGCTGTTCGCGCTGGGCATGTATTTCGCCCTGTTCTTCGTCTCGCCGCAGCTCGGATGGTTTCCCAACCTGCAGGCCGCGTACATGAGCCTGCCGCTGGGCACGCGCTACCTGGTCGCCCTGCTGCTCGCGCCGTTGTTCGTGGGCATCTTCGGCATGCTGCTGGAGCTGTGCATGCGGCGCACCTATGGGCGCGACCCGCTCTATGGGCTGCTGCTCACCTTCGGCGCGGCGCTGGTGATCGAAGAAGGCATTCGCCTGATCTGGGGGTCCACCGAGAAGCAGCTGCAACTGCCCGAGGTGATTTCCGGCGCCTTCCTGATCGGTGACCTGATCTACTCGAAGTACCGCCTCTTCGCGAGCGGCTTCGCGGTGTTCGCCATCTTCGGCCTCTGGCTGTTCCTGGAGAAGACGCCCTACGGCGCCATCATCAAGGCCGGGGCGCATGACAGCGAAATGGTGCGCGCGCTGGGCGTGAACCTGCCGAAGCTGCGCCTGCTGGTGTTCGCCATCGGCGTCGGGCTGGCGGCCATCGCCGGCGTGGTGATGGCGCCGATCTGGGGCATCCGGCCGCACGTGGGCGTGGATGCGGTGGTGCCGGCCTTCCTGATCATCGTGCTGGGGGGCGTCGGATCGCTTTGGGGCGCGGTCATTGCCGGGTTGATGGTGGGCATCGTGGTCGGCCTGACCGGCGCCTATGCGTCTGAATGGTCCCTGGTGTCCATGTACCTGTTGTTCATTGCCGTCGTGACCTTCCGGTCCCGCGGCCTGTTCGGAAAGAAGAGCGTGCTCGATGTCTGAAGGCGTGCTGCAAGGCAAGGTCGCCCTGGTCACCGGCGCGGCCGGCACCATGGGGCTGGCCGTGGTGAAGTTTCTGCTGGAGGATGGCTGCAAGATCGCGCTCGTGGATGTGAACGAGCGCCGCACGCGCGAGCTGGCCGAACAACTGGGCCCGAAGGCGCGGGCTTTCTGCTTCGACATCAGCGACGCGCAAGCCGCGCGTGCCGGGCACGAGGCCATCGCCGCCGCGCTCGGCCCCGTGGACATCCTCGTCAACAACGCCGGCATCCTGTCGAACAACAAGGCCGAAGCGACGGACGCCGCCGAGTGGCGCCGCGTGCTCGGCGCCAATCTCGACGGCGCCTTCTACCTGGCGCAATGCGTGCTGCCCGCGATGAAGTCACGGCGCTGGGGCCGCATCATCAACACCAGTTCGCTCGCGGCGAAGACGGGTGGCCTGACGGCGGGCACGGCGTACTCGGTGTCCAAGGGCGCGCTGGCCTCGCTCACGTTCTCGCTGGCCCGCGAGCTCGCGCCGCACGGCGTCACGGCCAATGCCATCTCGCCGGCCTACGTGAAGACGCCGATGATCACCGAGCAGCTCAACGAGGAGCAGCGGCAGAAGCTGCTGAAGGACATTCCCGTTGGCCGGTTCTGCGAACCGGAGGAGTTCGCCCACGTCGTGCGCTTCCTCGCCTCGCCGCTGGCCGGCTTCATCACCGGCGAGGTCATCGACCTCAACGGTGGCTTGCTGATGGACTGAAGCCATGGCGGTCATTCCCCCCCGCATCGATTTCGCCCGCGAACTCACCGGCCTGTTCGACCTGCAAGGCAAGGTCGCCTATGTGCCCGGCGGCTATGGCGGCATCGGCGAGGCCATCGCCTGGGCGCTGGCGCTCGCGGGCGCGAAGGTGGCCGTCTCCGGACGCGACCCGCGCAAGGCGGAAGCCATGGCCGCCAGCCTCGCGGCGGCCGGCCACGGTGCGCTGGGCCTCGCCATGGACGCGCATTCCGTCGCCGACATCCGTTCCTCGGTGGACGCAGTGGCCGGGCACTGGGGCCGCTTCGACGTGCTGGTCAACTGCATCGGAATCCAGAAGGAGCAGGCACTGCTGGAAGTCACCGAGGAAACCTTCGACGAGATGCTCGCGGTGAACCTGAAGTCGGCGATGTTCCTCGCGCAGTCCGCCGCCAGGCACCAGATCGCCGGCGGCCGTGGCGGCGCGCAGGTGCACCTGCTGTCGGTGCGGGCGCAACTGGGCTTGCGCGGCCGCGGCTACTCCGCCTATTGCAGCACCAAGGGCGGCCTCGTGATGCTGATCCGGCAGCACGCCAGCGAACTCGCTCCGCACGGCATCACGGTCAACGGCATCGCGCCGACGGTCGTGCGGACTGAGATGGCGACGCATTGGCTGGAGAACCCGAAGACGCGGGCCCAGGTGCTCGATCGGATCCCGCTCGGCCGCGTGGCGGATCCCAAGGATGTCGCTGGCGCGGCCCTTTTCTTCGCCGGCCCCGGCGCGACTTTCATCACAGGGCAGGTGCTGTATATCGACGGCGGGATCACAGCATCGCAATAGAGTGCACGGCTTGGCCGGGCGTCTTCCCCAACGGTGCCTGTAACGGGATGTAGCCCGACTATAGTCCGGGCTGCATTGTGGTGGGGGAACAGCGCTTGCCGATGAACACGTTGCCGGAGCCAGAAAAGGGCGGCTTGCCCATGGGCAAGATCCGCGCTGTCGCCATCCTGCTCGCGATCGCTGCCGTGGTCGTCTCCATCATGCGGGAGGAGCCGCAAAGCGCGACGAGCCGGGCGCCCAAGCCGCCGGTCGCCGCCGACTTCGAGGGCAACTGGCGCCGCGCCACCAACACCGACCTGTCACGCACCATGGCCCTGGCCAGGATCGACGACTGCCCGGATCTCGCCTACCGCGCGCACAAGACCTCGCAGGGCCAGTTCCTGGTGTATTGCAGCAGCGACGGCGGCCGCCGCTGGGTTTCGTGGCTCGTGTGGACGGGCACGCAGAAGGTGCTCGGGCCGTTCGCGCCCGATCCATTGCTGCCGGTCCCGTTGTAGTTCGCTCTCAGGGCCGGTCTGGCGGCACCGGAATGACGGCGACCGCTTCCACCTCGAGCAGCAAGCCGAAGTGCAACGGCCCGGTCGGGACCACGGCCCGGCTGGGCCGCGCGGTGCCGATCCATTCCGCGTAGATCGCATTGAACGCTGGCCAGTGGTCGAGGCTGGCCAGGTACACCCGGACCTGCACCAGGTCGCTCGGCGAGCAGTCGAAGGCGGAGATCGCGGCGGCCACATTGGCGAGCACCTGCCTGGCCTGCTGTTCGAAGGGCGCACCGGTGAGCTTCTCGCCGGCCGGCGTGATCGGCAGCTGGCCCGAGACGAACACCAGGCCCTGGGCCAGGGTCGCATGGCTGTAGTGGCCGCCGGGCGCGGCCATGTCGGGGGAGTTGGCGTAGGTCGGCATCAATTCACCATCCGTGGAAGCGGGGCCATTCGCGCAAGCTGCCGTCGGCGGCCAGCGCGTCGTAGTGCGGGAACTGCGCCCCGGTGGCGCAGGCGTGGTTGGGCAGGATGCGCAGTTGGGTCCCCACGGGGAAACGCCGCGCGATCTCGGGATCCATGGCGCCCGCTCGCGACAGGATGCCGTGCTCCTGGTTCGCGCCCGAGAGCACGTAGCCGGGAATCACCTCGCCCTCCGGCGTGCAGGCCTGGCCGTAGCCATAGTCGTGCTTCTGCTTCTGCGTGCCGCGGTCGCGGCTCATCGCCATCCAGCCGGCGTCGACGATCGCCCAGCCTTTGTCGGCCTGGTGGCCGATGACGGTGGTGAGCACGCTGAGCGCGATGTCATCGGGCGCGCAGACGCCGACGTTGGCCATCACCAGGTCGAAGAAGACATAGACTCCCGCGCGAACTTCGGTGACACCGGGCAAAGCACGAGCGGACAACGCGGTGGGCGTCGAACCCACGCTCACCACCGGGCAAGGCCAGCCGGCGGCGCGCAGCCGCTCGGCCGCGCGTACGCAGCCGGCGCGCTCCTGCTCGGCCAGGGCGGCCAGCGCGGCCGGCGTGTCGAGTTCGTAGCTGGCGCCGGCGTGCGTCATCACGCCGCCGAGCCGCGTGCCGCCTTCGGCCAGCGCGCGGCCGATGTCCAGCAGGGCCGGCGCTTCCGGCGGCACGCCGGAGCGGTGCCCGTCGCTGTCGATCTCGATCCATACGTCGAAGGTGTGGCCGTGGTCCCTGGCAAATGCGCCCACGGCCTGCGCGCCCTCCACGCTGTCGGTGATCAGCTTCAGGTCGCAGCCGCCCTGGCGCAGGGCCAGCGCCTGCGGCAGCTTGGCTGGCACGATGCCCACCGCGTACAGGATGTCCGTGAAGCCGGCCGCATGGAACCGGGCCGCCTCCTTCAAGGTCGACACGGTGATGCCGCGGGCGCCAGCGGCGCGCTGCAGCTGCACGATGTCCAGGCATTTGGTGGTTTTCACGTGCGGGCGGAAAGCCACGCCCAGCGCATCGACGCGGTCCTGCATGCGCCGCACGTTGCGCTGCAGGCGCTCGACGTCGACCAGGGCGGCAGGGGTGTTCAGCGAATTCAAGCTCATCATGGATAGCGGATCGGCAGCCTGCCGTGATCATGCCTGAGCCATCACACGTCGACACGGCACGGCCATCGCGCACTAGACTTTGGGCGATGGTTCCATCCCCTTCCCGTCTCTGGCTCAACACGCAGTTCGACACCGCCTGGACCCTGGCCTGGCTGCACCTCGAGAACCTGACCACCGAAGAGTGCCTGTGGCGGCCCGCGGACCAGGGCCCGCACGTGCACCGCACGCCGGACGGCACCTGGACCGCCGATTGGCCCGAGCACGAGCGCTACGACCTGGGCCCGCCCAGCATCGGCTGGCTGACCTGGCACATGGTGTTCTGGTGGTCCATGCTGCTGGACCACACGTTCGGCGCCGGGCAGCTGCGGCGCGAGGCCGTCCCCTGGCCGGGCGACGCCGACGGCGTGCGCGCGAGGCTGCGGGCCTTGCGCGACGCGTGGCAGGCGCAACTGGCCACGCTTCCCGACTCCGAATGGCAGGCCGACAGCCGCAGCCGTTGGCCGGTGTCGGGCCGGCCGTTCGGCGAAATCGTGGCCTGGGCCAACCTGGAGCTGATGAAGAACGCCGCGGAGATCGGCTACGCGCGCTTCCTGTACGCGCGGCGTGCCGGCGCGGCTGCGGGCGACGGCGACGCCGACCTGCAGGCGCTGAGCCGGGGGGAGCTCCTCGCCGAGGTGTTGAAGCTCCGCAGAGGCATCCGCGCGCACCGGGGCAGCACGGAGCACGAGCTGTGCTGGCACCATCCGCAACTCTGGGGCCTGCTGCCCGAGGCCACGGACCCGGTGCCGGTCGTTCCCAGCTGGCCCGAGTTCCTGCGGGGCTGCGTGCGCTATCGCCAGTCGCTCGACGAGCAGCTGCCCGATGCGCCGCGCACGGAGAAGCCCTACCCGGACTAGGAGCCTGGCCGGACCGCCCCCCTACAATCAGCCGCTTCACGCCTCCCGCCCAGCGCCTCCCTCTTTTGCAGCCCACCGCCCCGGCGCCCCGTGCGCGGCACTTCGACGGCATCGACATCCTGCGCGGCGTGGCCGCCCTGCTGGTGCTGGCCTATCACGTGAAGGAGATCGTCCCCTGGGCCGGCTCGCCGCGCGAAGGCCTGGGCTGGTTCATCCAGGAAGGCTGGCTCGGCGTCGACATCTTCCTGGGCATCAGCGGCTTCGTCATCGCCTGGACCGCGTTCGCCGGCGTCGATGCCGAAGGCACGGATTTCCGGCGCAACTTCATCCGGCACCGGCTGGCCCGCATCGTGCCGTTGTATTTGCTCACGTGCCTGGTGGTGATCTTCCTGATCGATGCGCGCTGGCTGCTGGTGCAGCCGGTCGACAAGCTCTGGGCGCACCTGGTCTCGCACGCGCTCTTCATCCACAACCTGTTCCCGGGAACGCACGGCTCCATCAACGGGCCGAGCTGGTCGATCGGGCTGGAGATGCAGTTCTACGCGGTGATGTGCCTGCTGGCGCCGCGCCTGTTGAAGATGCGGCCGGCCGCGCTGGTGCTCACGTGCGTGCTGGTCGCGGCGGCGTGGCGCACCGGCGTGGCCATCGCCACCGAAGACATGAACGGCATCGTCCGCTTCATCTACGCCACCCAGCTGCCGGGCGTGATCGACCAGTTCGGGCTGGGCATCGGCCTCGCGCTGCTGCTGCGCACGCGCCCCGGGCTGCTGGCACCGGGCTGGGGACGCTTCGCCCTGGCCGCGGGTGCGGCCGCGGCGCTGTTCGCGCTGGCGGCGACGCTGCAGATGCCCACCGGCTACCTGAATTCACCGGCGCAGATCGTCTGGTGGCGGCCCATCCTCTCGCTGGCATGCACGTCGCTGCTGATCGCGGCGCTCACCCTGCCGATCGCCTCGGCCGCGGTGCTGCGGCCGCTGCGCTATCTCGGCGAACTCAGCTACGGCATCTACCTCTGGCACATGCCGGTGCTGCTGGCGCTCACCCGGTCGATTCCCGAATTGCAGGCGGAACGCCTGCTCCTGGCCGTGCTCCTCGGTGCGACCGCGCTGGCGGCCGCGACCTGGCATCTGCTGGAAAAGCCCTGCATCCAGAAGTACCGCAGGCCGCAAAGTCAAGCAGCCCCAGGGAAGCCGCAGCCGGACTGAGTCCGGGCTCAGCCGCGCGGCTGCGCGGCGCGCTGCCGGTGCGCCGAGTCCAACCCCCGCACCAGCCAGCCGCGCGTTTCGGCCGGATCGATCACGGCGTCGATCTCCAGCGTGGCCGCCATGTTCATCGCTTGCCCGTTCGCGTACTGCTGCGCCACCAGGCGCTCATACAACGCGTCGCGCTCGGCGCCGGGCGCGGCCGCCTCCAGCTCCTTGCGAAAGCCCAGTTTCACCGCGCCCTCCAGGCCCATCGCGCCGAACTCGCCGGTCGGCCAGGAGACGGTGAACACGGGCGCGTCGAAGCCGCCGGCGGTCATCGCCTGCGCACCGAGGCCATAGCCCTTGCGCAGAACCACGGCGAAGAAGGGGACGCGCAAATGCGCGGCCACCACGAACATGCGGCAGACGCGGCGCACCTGGGCGTGCTCCTCAACCTCGGGCCCCACCATGAAGCCGGGGGTGTCGCACAGCGACACGATCGCCAGGCCGTGGTCGTCGCACAGTTCCATGAAGCGTGCCGCCTTGTCCGCCGCCTCCGCATCGATGGCGCCACCGAGGTGGCGGGGGTTGTTGGCGAGCAGGCCCACCGGCCGGCCCTCGATGCGGGCCAGCGCCGTGATCATGCCGGCGCCGAAGCCGCCGCGCAGTTCCAGCACCGAGCCCTGGTCGGCCAGCAGGCGCATCGCTTCGCGGATGTCGTAGACGCGCAGCCGGTTCTCCGGGACCGCCTGGCGCAGCAGGCGCTGGTCGGCGCAGTCCCAGTGCGCCACCGGCCCCTGGAAGTACGACACGTAGCGGCGCGCCGCGGCGACGCCCTCAGCTTCGTCCTTCACCAGGATGTCGATGACGCCATTGGCCCATTGCACGTGGCTCGGGCCGATCTCCTCCGGCCGGAAGCGGCCGAGGCCGCCGCCCTCGATCATCGCGGGCCCGCCCATGCCGATGTTGCTGGCCGCGGTGGCGATGATGGCGTCGGCGCAGCCGAGCAGCGCGGCGTTGCCGGCGAAGCAGCGGCCATGCACGACGCCCACCACCGGCACCTTGCCCGAGAGCGCGGCGAACTGGCTGAAGGTGTGGTTGTTCAGTCCCGCCACGATGGGCATGTCGACGTCACCGGGCCGCCCGCCGCCGCCCTCGGCGAACAGCACCACCGGCAGGCCCAGCTGGTGCGCGAGCGACAGCATGCGGTCCTTCTTGTGGTGGTTGCGCATGCCCTGCGTGCCGGCCAGCACGGTGTAGTCGTAGGCCATGACGACGCAGCGCGAGCGCTCGGGGCCGAAGTCGGCGGCGTTGATGGTGCCTATGCCGGTCACCATGCCGTCGGCGGGCGTGTTCGCGATCAGGTCTTCCATGCTGCGGCGCCGCGTCTGTGCCGCCACGGCCAGCGCCCCGTATTCGATGAAACTGCCGGCGTCGCACAGGTCGGCCACGTTCTCGCGCGCGGTGCGGCCGCCCTGGGCGTGGCGTTTCGCAACCGCCTCCGGCCGGGCCGCGTCTTGCGTGAACGCATGCCGGTCCAGCACGCGCTGCAGGTCGGGGCGGATGGCATCGAGGTCCACGGCCTGCTGCCGCGTCTCATCCATGTCGTCCGCTTCGGCCGGTTCCAGTACCACGATCACCTGGCCTTCGCGCAGCAGCGCGCCGGCGTGCGTGCGCACCTCCAGCACGCGGCCGGACTGCGGGGCATGCAGCACGTGCTCCATCTTCATCGCCTCCAGCACGGCCAGCTGGGCGCCGGCTGCGACCCGCTGGCCCACGGCCGCATCGACCTGCACCACGCGCCCGGGCATGGGCGCGCGCACCGCGAGTGCGCCCTCAGGCACCGTCTCGTGCTCCGTGGCCGCATTGCTGGAAGCGGCGGACGGCACCTCGATGGACGCATGCCCCTGCGCCTCCGCCAGCAAGGCCACCAGGTGCTCCTCGACGAATCGCGTGTGCAGCTCCTGCGACGCGAACTCCGGCCGCGCCGCCAGCGCACGCAGCAGGGCCAGGTTGGTCGGCAGCCCGGCGATGCGGCACTCGGCCAGGGCGCCGCGGCAACGCCGCACCGCATCGGCGAAGTCGGCGGAGCGCGAATGCACCACCAGCTTGGCGAGCAGCGTGTCGTAGTGCGGGGAGGGCTCGGCTCCGGTGCTGCCGTGCGTGTCGACGCGGATGCCGGGACCTGCAGGCAACTCGAAACGGTCGAGCCGGCCATGCGCGGGCCGGGCTTGCCCCTCGGCATCGAGGGTTTCAGCATTGATGCGCCACTGCACGACGAAGCCCTGCGGCCGCGGCGCCTGCCGCGGGTCCAGGCCCAATGCGTGCAGCGGTTCGCCAGCGGCCACGCGCAGCTGCAATTGCACCAGGTCGAGCCCCAGCACCTCCTCGGTGACGGTGTGCTCCACCTGCAGCCGCGGGTTCGCCTCCAGGAAGACGAAGGGCAGATCGGCCGATGCGGCATCGACCAGGAATTCGAAGGTGCCCAGGCTGCGGTAGCGCACCTGGCGCGCCATGCGCAATGCGGCGTCGGTCACCGCTTGGCGTAGCGCTTCCGGCAGGCTGGGACTGGGCGCGATCTCCACCAGCTTCTGGAACCGCCGCTGCAACGAACACTCGCGTTCGCCCAGCGCGATCACGGTCTCGCCGTCGCCCAGCACCTGCACCTCGATGTGGCGGGCGCGCGGCATCAGCCGCTCGACGTACACACCCTCCACGCCGAAAGCGGCGCGGGCCTCCGAGCTGCAGCGGGCGAAAACCTCGGGCAGGTCCGCGGCGTCGAACACCGCACGCATGCCGCGACCGCCGCCGCCACCGATCGCCTTGACCATCAAGCCGGTGCCGGCGGGTTGGGCGGCGAAGAAGGCCTGGGCCTCCGGCAAGTCCACCGTGCCGACGCTGCCCGGCAGCAGCGGCACGTCGCAGCCGCGGGCCAACTGGCGCGCGCGGGCCTTGTCGCCGAACAGCGCCAGTTGCTCCGGCGTCGGACCGATGAAAGCGACACCGGCTGCCGCGCAGGCCTGCGCGAAGTCGGCGCGCTCGCTCAGGAAGCCGTAGCCCGGATGCACGGCGTCGCAGCCCTGCTCGCGGGCGATGGCGACGAGGCGGGCCACGTCCAGGTAGGCGGCCGGTCCGCTGGCGCCCAGCGGCACCGCCTGGCCCGCGTGCCGCACATGCGGCGAAGCGGCGTCGTCCCCGGCATGGACGGCGACGCTGGCCACGCCCAGGTCGCGGCAGGCGCGCACCAGGCGCAGGGCGATTTCGCCCCGGTTGGCGATCAGGATGCGGTGGAACATCGCCGCAGGATAGCTCGCGCGGCGGCGAGCCGAAGACACGCGGGAGACTGCAGACGCGTGCCGGCGCTGGTGCGATCACCCCGAGCGGACGCCGGCTCGCGCGCCAGGCGAGCCGCCGCCCTCTTCCTTGCGCTGCTCCTTCTCGTTCTTGCGCATCCCGCGGATGTTCATCACCCCCAGGGCGACCTGCAGGCAGACCAGGGCGTACGCCTGCGCGGGCAGCCCCCAGGCGATCCAGAGCAGGTTGCTGAACAGGAACACCCAGAAGCCGGCCTTGCGGCGGCCGGCCACCGTCGAGCCCACCAGGAAAGCCGCGACGACGGAGACCACCATCGCGGGCCATTGCAGCCAACCCAGCCAATCGTTCATGCGCGAAGCCTAAGCGCGGTGCGGCGCGGCGGGCGTAGGAGAGCGGCGAAGATTCCGAACGGCGCGCGGCGCGCCGGTCAGCTTTCGATGCGCAGCCAGGGCCAGCGAGCCCGGTAGGAATGCGCCTTGGCCTGGAACAGCGCGGCGTGGTTCGTGAGCGGGTTGCGCGTGAGCCGCCCTTCGTCCAGCAAGGCCAGGCCGTACGGGGCGTAGATCTCCCAGCCCGTGCTGTCCGGCCGGATCCCGACGCAGGTGGCCGGCACGAGGAACCGGTCGATGCCGTCCCGCGCGCTGCCCAGTGGCGGGTAGGCATGGCCGAAGTATTCCGGGTACCAGAGATGCACGCGCGCCTGGTTCTTGGCCTCGACGGCCACGCCCAGGTCGCCCAGCACCTCGTCCACGCGCGCCTGCACCTGGCGCTCGCCTTCTTCCGAAAGGTCGGCGCCGTCGAAGTAGAAGAGGTCGTAGTCCTTGATGTGCGCTTCAGCCGCCGCGCCGCCCTTGAGGTTCCAGACGGTCTGGAACAGGCAGCCGGCCACCAGCCAGCCATCGGGCAGCGCCAACCGGTCCCAGCGTTCCAGGATGGCGCGGTTGTGGCGGTTGGCGAGTACGGCGCGGGTGAAGCGGTCGGCATCCATCCGCCAAGCTTAGCTTGCGCTGCCCAGTACGATTCGCGCTTGCACGAAGCACAGCTCACCATCCTCCACGCCGACGCCGACCTGGTCGCCATCGACAAACCGGCCGGCCTGCTCGTGCATCCGTCGGCGCTGGACGCGCACGAGGAGCGCACGGCCCTGCAGTTGCTGCGCAGCCAGTTGGGCCAGCGCCTGTGGCCGCTGCACCGGCTGGACAAGGCGACCAGCGGCGTGCTGCTCTTCGCGCGCCATGCCGAGGCCGCGCGGCACTGGGGCCTGGCCTTCGAAACCGGCCAGGTGCGCAAGCGCTACCTGGCCCTGGTGCGCGGCTGGCCGCCCGCCGAAGGCGAGATCGACCAGCCGCTCGCGCGCGATCCCGAGCTGCCATCCACGGGCCAGCCGCAAGTGCCCGCGCTGACGCGCTACCGGCGGCTCGCCTGCTTCGAGTGGCCCTTCAGCGTTGACGCTCGGCATGCCACCAGCCGCTACGCGCTGATGGAGGTGGAGCCACTCACCGGCCGCCGCCACCAGATCCGCCGGCATTTCAAGCGCATCGCGCATCCCCTGGTGGGCGACACCACGCACGGCAAGGGCGCGCACAACCGCGCCGTGGCCGAATGGCTGGGGGTGCAGCGGCTGTGGCTGCATGCGCTTCACATCGAACTGGCGAGTCCGGAGACGGTGCTGGGCGTGCACGCACCGTGCGGGTCCGAGTGGCAGCCGCTGCTGCCGCCGGGGTCGTCACAATAGCGCCATGCTGCTCAAGCCGCGCATCCTCGTCGTCGAAGACGAACCCGGCATCGCCGACACCATCCGCTATGTCCTGGCCACCGACGGCTTCACGCCGGTCTGCTGCGTCACGGCGGAGCAGGCCCTGCGCGAATTCGCGGCCGAGCCACCCGCGCTCGCGCTCCTCGACGTCGGGCTGCCGGACCTGAACGGCTTCGAGCTCTTCAAGCGCCTGCAGGCGCTGCCAGGTGGGGCCGAGGTGCCGATGCTCTTCCTCACCGCGCGCAGCGACGAGATCGACCGCGTCGTCGGCCTGGAACTCGGCGCGGACGACTACGTGGCCAAGCCGTTTTCGCCGCGCGAACTGGTGGCGCGCGTGCGCGGCATCCTGCGCCGCAGCGCGCGGCCCGCGGCCGCTGCTTCTGCGGCCGCGGCCGTGGATGCCAATGCGCCGTGGCACCTGGACGAAGAGCGCCACCAGATCCGGTTCTACGGCCGCCTGCTGGAACTCTCGCGCTATGAATACGGCATCCTGCGGGTGCTGCTGCGCAAGCCCGGGCGGGTCTACACGCGCGCCGAGCTGCTGGAGCGGGTCTGGGACGACGCCAGCGACAGCCTCGACCGCACGGTGGATGCGCACATCAAGACGCTGCGCGCCAAGCTGAAGGCGGTGGCGGCGGACGTGGAGCCGATCCGCACGTTGCGCGGCTCGGGCTACGCCTTGGCCGAGGATCTCCCGTCACTTCAGTGAGCAAGCGCAGCCGGATCTTCCTCGGCATCCTGCTGATTTATCTGGCAGGCACAGCCTTCCTGCTCTATCGCGTGCTGGCGGACCTGGACCCGCGCTACCGCGAGTCCGCCGAGGAATCCCTGGTCGAGACCGCGCAGGTGATGGCCGGCCTGGTGGAAAGCGACCTGCGCAACGGCGCGATCGACACCGCGCGGCTCGGGCCGCTGTTCGCGTCCGTCTATGCCCGGCGCTTCGACGCGCAGATCTTCAGCCACAGCAAGCAACGCGTGGAGCTGCGGCTTTTCGTCGTCGATGCCACCGGCCGCGTGCTGTTCGATTCGCGTGGGCAGCAGGCGGGCGCCGATTTTTCGCAGTGGCGCGATGTCCGGCTCGCGTTGCGCGGCGAGTACGGCGCGCGCACCACGGCGGACATTGAGGACAACCCCCTGAGCTCCGTGATGTACGTGGCCGCGCCCGTGCGGGCCAACGGCACCATCGTCGGCGCCGTATCGGTGGCGAAGCCGGTGCGCAGCTTCGGCCAGTTCGTCGAGGCGGCGCGGCGCAAGACGCTCTACGTCGGCATCCTTTCGGCGGCCGCCGTGCTGCTGATGGCGCTGGCGCTGTCGGCCTGGCTGGTGCGGCCCTTCGGCATCATCGGCGACTTCGTGCGCTACGTGCGCGCCCAACGCAAGCTGAGCCTGCGACCCATCGGGCGGCGCGCGCTCGGCGCCATCCGCGAGGCTTTCGAGGAAATGCGCGACGCGCTGGCCGGCCGCAACTACGTGGCCGACTACGTGCAGACGCTCACGCACGAACTCAAGAGTCCGCTGTCGGCGATCCGCGGCGCCACCGAGCTGCTGCAGGAAGCCGGCATGGATCCGACCGACCGGCAGCGCTTCCTGGCCAACATCGCCGGCGAGACGCAGCGCATCCAGGAAGTGGTCGACCGGATGATGGAGCTGACCACGCTGGAGGCGCGGCGTTCGCTGCGCGAGGTGCAGGCGGTCGCGCTCGATGCGCTGCTCGACGAACTCGTGTCCGCCGCGCAGGCGAGCGCGGCGGCGCGCCAGGTGCGGGTCGTGCGGGTGGTGCCCGGCGCCAGGGCCGGTGTCGCGGTCGAGGGCGACACCTTCCTGCTGCGCCGGGCCGTCGGCAACCTGCTGGACAACGCGATCGATTTCGCGCCGGAGGGCAGCGAGGTCCGCGTCCATCTCGACGCCACGGACGCCAGCGCCAACATCCGGATCGAAGACGACGGCCCCGGCATTCCCGGCTATGCCCAAAGCCATCTGTTCGAGAAGTTTTACTCGCTGCCGCGCCCGCGTACCGGCCGCAAGAGCACGGGCCTGGGCCTGAGCTTCGTGCGGCAGATCGCCACGCTGCATCGCGGCAAGGCGGCACTGGAAAACGGCAAGGAGGGTGGCGCCGTCGCCACCCTCTCGCTGCCGCGCCTGCCGTCAGGCTGACGCTGGTTCCGGCGCCGGCTCGCGAGGTCCGGAGAGCGCGTACCAGTCGACTCGCCGCGTCGCGACCATCAGCAGGCCCAGCAAGCCGAACAGCAGCAGCGCCCCCAGCAGCAAGGCGTTGTCTTCCGAGGACAGCAGGCCGTAGAGCGCGGCGTACAGCACCGTGACGTAGCCGCCCAGCCCCAGCCCGCGGCGCCAGCCCCGGAGCACCGCGCTGAAGTAAACCGTGAGCAGCAGAACGCTCGCCCCGGCGGCCACGGCGTAGGCGATCAGGAAGTCCACCTTCTCGGACAGCGCCAGCAACAGCAGGAAGAACAGCGTGATGGACAGGCCCACCAGGCCGTACTGCACCGGGTGCAGCCGCAAATCGCGGAACAGCTCGAACATGAAGGCCGCCATCAGCGTGAGCGCCACGAACAGCAGGCCGTACTTCACCGCGCGCGTCGCCATCGCGTACACGTTCAGGGGCTCCACCAGGCTCACGTCGAAGGTGTCGAGGGCCGACAGGTCGCCCGGCCGCCCCGCCTCGCCCCCACGCAGCAATTGCATGCGCGCGGCGCTGGAGAGCGACGACACCGCCCAGTCGGCTTCGAAGCCGGTGTCCGTGACCGTGCGGCGGGTCGCCAGGAATTCCCCGCCAAAGCTGGGGTGCGGCCAATTCGATTTCAGGTGCGCGGTGGTCTCGTCGGCCAGCGGCAGGATGGACAGGCGCTCCTGGCCGACCAGCGCGATCTGCATGCGCCAGTCGATCGCCCTGCGCTGCTGCCAGGCGGTGAGCGCGGCGCCGGCCAGCGGCACGTGGATGCCTTGCGCCAGCAGCGAACCGGCCGGCAGGCCGGGAATGCGCGGCAGCCAGCGCGCGGACTCGCCGGCCAGCGTGAGGGCTGGCGCACCCTGCAGCCCGCGGATGTCGCTGAGCGACATGGCCAGCAGGGGCGCGCCGATCTCCAGCGTGGCCGCCGCCGTGCTGGGTTTGATGGTCGCCGGATCGAACGCCGGGAACCGCCCGGTCACGCCCGCCTTCAGGTCGTAGAACTGCACGGTGAAGATGCCGCGGTACCGCTGCTGCGCATTCATCTCCCCGCGCAGGTCGAAGCGCTCCGGGAAGATGATGTGCGCCAACTCCCGGCTGTGCGGCACGGTGGCCTTGAGCTTGCCGTCGTCGCCGCGCTTCTCCTCGACCCAGCGCTCGACGTAGGGGACGACGATCACGGGCCCGGCGAGCGTCTGCGGCCCGGCATGCGCCGCCGCCAGCGCCTGCTTGGCCTGGTCGCGGCTGGCGCCGCGCTCGTGGATGAGGCCGGAAATCTGCGACAGCGGAAGCACCGCCAGCAGCGTCAATGCGGCCAGCAGCAAGACCTTGAGCAGAACGGAATTGGAGAACAATTTCATGGCGTCCCTCGTGTTGCGATGGATCGAATGCTGGCGGCCGCTTGCGCGAGCAGTGTGAAATCTGCGTGAAGTGGGCCAGCGCATTCGACTGATGCGCCGCATGGCAGACTCGACGAGCCGCTGTTCGCCTTGAAGATCAACCACTGTTTCATGAATTCCTGGGCCGAAACTGTTCACTGCTGGGCGAACCTCGAGCCGATCCGGCTGGATGACAACTGGTGGGCCGCGGCTGCCGCGATCCTCTTCGTTGGGGCGGCCCTTACCTTTCTCACGGCGGGGATCGTCCTGTGGAGATACCGCCGGACGGTGCGACGTTCCGTGCTTGGGACCAGAGGGTCGGCGGCATCCGACCAGCGCGCCGGCCCATCGGGACCGCCCGCGCCGGCAGGAGCGTCAACGGCCGGCGGCTTCGCACCCTCCATGGCCATCGAAGCGCGCCGGAAAAGCCGGGCCCTGTTCCTGCGGAGTCTGGCCTGTTCCTTCACGCTGTCCTCCGCGGTGACAGGCTTCTTCCTGTTCGCCAATGTGGCCCTCGGACTGGCGAAGCCCGACCTGCGGGGAGCGGTCGACGTGGCGATTTACTGGGTCTTCTTTTCCATCCTGTTCCTGCCCCTCGCGCTGCTCAGTCTGCCGCTCGACCAGTTCCGCCTTTGGTTCACCTACGTCTACCTTGGGGTCGTGATGCTGTTGGCGTCGTTGCTTGCCGGCGCCGTGGTGGGCGGGGGAGCGCTGACGCTCC
The DNA here is from genome assembly GCF_007833165.1 of Caenimonas sedimenti. Taxonomy (GTDB): domain Bacteria; phylum Pseudomonadota; class Gammaproteobacteria; order Burkholderiales; family Burkholderiaceae_C; genus Ramlibacter; species Ramlibacter sedimenti. The sequence continues at coordinate 83,183 of NZ_VOBQ01000011.1, forward strand.
TGTTCCTCAACTGGGCGCTGGGCCGCCACGGGATGCGCGTCACCGTTCCAGTCCTGCTGCCATGGTGTGTCGTGTGGTGCACGTGCGTGCCTGCCTTGTTCGCCTTCCAGCGCGCCGCGGAGTGCAGCGGACTCTCCCGACCGACCTCGTCCCTGCTGGTCTTCTGGCCTTCATTCTTCCTGGCCGGATGGCTCACGTGGCGGTGGGCCGGCGCCCGCATCGTCGCAGCGATCGTCGACATGCACGAGCGCAAGCGGATCAGCGAGTTCGAACTCCAGCTGTTCGCCTGGCTGGTGATCCTGTGCGCACTCATCGCGTTGGTGCCGGCTGGCACCAGCCCGGCCACCATGCTGCTCGTCGCCGTGGGCGCACCCCTTGCCTTTCTGGCGGCGCACCGCCTCCTGGTCCGTCGACCCTCCGTCGGGGGCGGCCCGTCCCTGCTTGTGCTTCGGGTCTTCCGAACCGACCGCAATGCCGAAAAGCTGCTCGAGAGCGTCGCGCACTGGTGGCGCTTCATCGGCCCCGCCCACCTGATCGCCGGCCCCGACCTTGCCCACGTGTATGTAGCTCCGCTTGCGCTGCTGCGCTTCATGACCGGCCGCTTCCAGGCGCACGCCATCGCCCACGGCGCATCCGCAACCCAGGTGGTCGCCGCGCTGGACGGACGGACGGATCCGGACGGCCGCTATCGCATCAACTCGCTGGTATGTGCCCACGATGCCTGGCAACCTGTCGTGCGCGAGCTCGTCATGCGGGCCGATGCGATTCTGCTGGACCTGCGTTCGATGACGCCGGGCAGCAAGGGGGTGCTCTGGGAAATCAACCTGATCGTCGAATCGGGACGGGCCGATGCCGTCGTCGCGCTTGTCGACGCTCACGACCGCAGCTACCCTTTCCGCACAGTCGCCTGGACCCGGAAGGGACGGCCAGGAGCCGCCGAGGTGTTCGACCTCCTGCTCCAAGCCCGGTACCCGGCCCCAGCATCGCCCTAGGCGGCCGTTACGCAGCGCCGTCCGCCGCCATCTCCCGCAGCCGCCGCGCCATGTCCGCCAGCCCCAGCACCTCGCCGGCCGCGCCGAGAACGATGGCCTGGCGCGGCATGCCGAACACCACGCAGCTCGCCTCGTCCTGCGCGATGGTGCGCGCGCCGGCCTGCCGCAGCGCGAGCATCGCCTCCGCGCCGTCGCCACCCATGCCCGTGAGCATGACGCCGATGGCGCGCTCGCCCGCCGCCTCGGCCATGGAGCGGAACAGCGGGTCGACCGAGGGCCGATGTCGGTTCACCGGCGCGTCGTCGGTCACGCGCACCACGTACCGGTTGGCGCGCCGCGCCAGCAGCAGGTGGCGTCCGCCGGGTGCGACGTAGACCGTGCCCTGCAGCACGTCCTCGCCGTCGTCGGCTTGCTTCACGGTCATTTCGCAGATGGCGTCGAGCCGCCGGGCGAAGGTTTCGGTGAAGCCGGGCAGCATGTGCTGCGCGATCAGGATGGGCGGCATGCTGCCCGGCAGTTCGGTGAGGATATTGCGCAGGGCCTCGACACCTCCCGTGGACGCGCCGATGCCGATCACCGTGCCCGCCGCCGCGGCGCGGCTGACGGCCGGCTTGGGCGTCGCGGCCGCCAGCGGCACCGGCCCGGAGGCGGCCGGGCCATGCCGCTTCACCCGCGCCTGCGCGGCGGTGCGGATCTTCTCCACGATGTCGGCTCCCACGCCATCCAGTTCCTGGAACGACGACGGCTTTGGGAAATAGTCGACCGCGCCGAGCTCCAGCGCGCGCAGCGTCGTTTCGGCGCCTTCGCGCGTGAGCGACGAGATCATGATCACGGGCAGCGGCTTCACCGACATCAGCTTGCGCAGGAAGTCGAGGCCGTTCATGCCGGGCATCTCGACGTCGAGCGTGATCACGTCGGGGGCATGCCGCCGCACGCGTTCGATCGCCAGCAGCGGGTCGGGCACGACGCCGGCCACCTCCATGTCGGGCTGCGCGCCGATCACGCGGGCCAGGAAGGCGCGCATGACGGCGGAATCGTCGATGACGAGGACCCGGATCATCGCGGTACCGAGAAGATTTCGATGTCGCCGCCGCCGCTCTCGCGCGCGAGCTGCCGCGCGTAGTCGCGCTCCTGGCGCTGCACCGCGTCGTCGGACTGCAGGTGCAGCTTCTTCACCTGCACCTTGCCGGTGGCGGGGAAGAAATGCACCTTGCGCGGAGAGACGCCCAGCAGGTCCTGCGCGGCGAGCTGGATGCCCTCCTCCTGCAGGAAGCCGAGCACGAATTCGCTGTTCTTCGCGCCGACGTCGAGCGACTCGAAGCCCTGCAGCACGCGGGCGCCGCCGAACACCTTGGCGACCAGCCGCCGGCGGTCGGCGCCGAGGTGGATCATCTCGTTGATCAGCACCTCCATCGCGTAGATGCCGAAGCGCGCCGACACGCCCCAGGGCGAGACGCTGTGCGTCGGCTCGCCCGGCAGCATGAAGTGGTTCATGCCGCCGATGCGCAGCACCGGATCCCACAGGCAGGTGGACACGCAGGAGCCGAGCAGCGTGCAGATCGAGCCCTCGCCCTCGGTCGCGTAGTACTGGCCCGGCAGGATCTTCACCGCCTCGACCTGGAAGTCGCGGTCGAAGTAGCGGACGGGCGCCGAGATTTCCATCAAGCGGCCGGCAGGAAGTCGTAGGCCGTTCGCCCGCAGGCGCGGAACGCCGGGTGGCCGGCCGGGAAGCTCTCGGCATGGCCCACCACCAGCAGGCCGCGCGGACGCAGGACGGTGGCGAAGCGGTTCAGCAAACGCTTCTGCGCCTCGCGGTCGAAATAGATCACGACGTTGCGGCAGAACACCACGTCGAACGGCTCCATGGCCGGCCACTGCGGCGACTGAAGGTTGAGCTGCATGAATTGCACGGAGGTGCGCAGTTCGGGCCGCACGCTCACCCAGCCGTCGTTCGCGCCGACGCCACGCAGCAGGTGCGCCTTGAGCCGTTCCGCCGGGAGCGCCGCGGCCCGCTCGGTCGGGTAGACGCCGGCACTCGCCTTGTCGAGGGCCTCCGTGTCGATGTCGGAAGCGACGATCTCGGCCGGGCAGGCGGCTTCGCGCAAGGTCATGGCGATGGACCAGGCCTCTTCGCCGGTGGAGCAGGCCGAGCACCACACCCGCATCGGCCGGCGCTCCGCCGCGCGGTGCTGCCTGGCCCGCGCGGCCAGCAGCTCGAAGTGGTGCGGTTCACGGAAGAAAGCGGTGAGATTGGTCGTCAGTGCGTTGACGAAGGCCTCGCGCTCGCCGGCCACGTCGTTCTGCACCAGCGCCATGTAGTCGCTGAAGCTGTCCATGCCGCGGGCCCGCAGCCGCCGCGTCAGGCGGTTGTGCACCATGTAGCGCTTGTGGGGGCCGAGCTTGATGCCGGCGTACTCGTTGATCAGCTGGCAGGCCAGCACGAACTCCCGCTCCGGCAGGAAGCTGTGCGCTTCGCCGGCCGCCGGGGACTCGTGCATGGCTTCGCCCGGACGCATCAGAATTCCCGCCACTCTCCGCCGGGCGCCTGGCCGGATCGCGGGGACGCGGGCCGCGGCGTTCCCGCGGCCGGCGGCAGCGCGGCGCCTGGACGCACCTTGATCGGCGCCGGCGTTGGCCGATTGGGTACGGGGTGCAGCGGCGTCAATTGCACGGGCTGCGCCCCGCCGGTCGATCCCTGGACGCCGATGTTGAAGCGCGCCACCAGTTGCAGCAGGGTGTTCGCCTGGTCCTTCATCGATTCGGTGGCGGCCGTGGCCTCCTCCACCAGCGAGGCGTTCTGCTGCACCACCTGCTCCATCTGCGCCACCGCCGTGTTCACCTGCCCGATCCCCGCGCTCTGCTCCGAGCTCGCCGCCGCGATCTCCGCGATCAGGTCGCTCACCTTCTTCACCGAGCTCACGATCTCCTGCATCGTCTTGCCCGCGTCGTCCACCAGCTTCGTCCCCGCCTCCACCTTGCCCACCGAGTCGCCGATCAGCGACTTGATCTCCTTGGCCGCCGCCGCGCTGCGCTGCGCCAGGCTGCGCACTTCGGCCGCCACCACCGCGAAGCCGCGGCCCTGCTCGCCCGCGCGCGCCGCCTCCACCGCCGCGTTCAGCGCCAGGATGTTCGTCTGGAATGCGATGCCGTCGATGACGCCGATGATGTCGCCGATCTTGCGCGACGACGCCGAGATGTCCGTCATCGTGTTGACCACCTGGCCCACCACCTGGCCGCCCTTGCGCGCCACCTCCGACGCATTCACCGCCAGCTGGCTCGCCTGCCGCGCGTTGTCCGCGTTGTGCGCCACCGTCGAGGTCAGCTCCTCCATCGAGCTCGCCGTCTCCTCCAGCGTGCTCGCCTGCTCCTCCGTGCGCTGCGACAGGTCCAGGTTGCCCTGCGCGATCTGCGCGCTCGTGTCGGCCACCGTGCGCGCGCTGTTGGCGACCTCGCCCACCAGGTGGCGCAGGTCGCTGGTCATGTCTTCCAGGCCCTTCAGCATCTTCTGCGTTTCGCCGTGGGCCGTGATGTTCACACGTGCGGTCAGGTCGCCTTCGGCCACCCGCCCGATCACGTGCGCGGCCGCGCGGATGGAGCGCAGGATGCCTTCACGGATGCTGAGCCGAAGGATGACCGCCACGATCACCGTCATGGCGATCAGGACGGCCAGCAGCGACGCCAGGCGTGCGCGCGCGGCTTCGGCGTCCTCCGCCAGCTGGCGGCGCTGCAGCTGCAGTTGTTGCGCCACCGCCGGCTCGCGCGCCGCGAGGGCCGCTTGCTGCATGGCGAAATCGCCACGCCGGTGCGCGGCATCCTGCGAGATCCAGGCGATGGCCGACGCGGCCAGCAGCGAGGCGACGATCAGCGCCAGCCAGAGGTTGAGCTTGGTGATGACGGACATGCGGCGGTCCATGGGTGCGCCTGTTCTGGGAGCTGCGAGGCTTCGCAGTTTGACAGCTTAGAACTCTTCCCAGTCGCCGCCGCGACCGCGGGGCGGGCGGGAACCGCCACCGGCGATGGCCGTGGCATAGGCCGGGGGCAAGGCCGTGGCGGCGGGCCGTGGCTTGGCCGCGGGCTGCTGGGGTGCCGGGCGGGGCGCCACGGGGCGCATCGGCGTGACTTCCGTCGGCGCCGGCCCATCGTCGAGCTTGAGCCCGGCGACCAGGGTCAGCATGTAGGCCGCCTGGTCCTTCATCGATTCGGTGGCGGCCGTGGCCTCCTCCACCAGCGAGGCGTTCTGCTGCACCACCTGCTCCATCTGCGCCACCGCCGTGTTCACCTGCCCGATCCCCGCGCTCTGCTCCGAGCTCGCCGCCGCGATCTCCGCGATCAGGTCGCTCACCTTCTTCACCGAGCTCACGATCTCCTGCATCGTCTTGCCCGCGTCGTCCACCAGCTTCGTCCCCGCCTCCACCTTGCCCACCGAGTCGCCGATCAGCGACTTGATCTCCTTGGCCGCCGCCGCGCTGCGCTGCGCCAGGCTGCGCACTTCGGCCGCCACCACCGCGAAGCCGCGGCCCTGCTCCCCCGCGCGCGCCGCCTCCACCGCCGCGTTCAGCGCCAGGATGTTGGTCTGGAATGCGATGCCGTCGATCACACCGATGATGTCGCCGATCTTGCGCGACGACGCCGAGATGTCCGTCATCGTGTTGACCACCTGGCCCACCACCTGGCCGCCCTTGCGCGCCACTTCCGACGCATTCACCGCCAGCTGGCTCGCCTGCCGCGCGTTGTCCGCGTTGTGCGCCACCGTCGAGGTCAGCTCCTCCATCGAGCTCGCCGTCTCCTCCAGCGTACTCGCCTGCTCCTCCGTGCGCTGCGACAGGTCCAGGTTGCCCTGCGCGATCTGCGCGCTCGTGTCGGCCACCGTGCGCGCGCTCACCAGGATGTCGCCGCCGATCTTGCGCCAGGCCGCGGCCATGCCGTTGAGCGCTTCGCCCAGCCGGCGCGTGTGCAGCTGGTCCATGCCGGTGGCGCTGGCCGTGAGGTCGCCGTAGGCGATGCGCTCCACCATCTTGATCGCCGTGCGCAGCGGCCCGACGTTGGCGCGGCGGATCCACCAGCGGAAGAACCAGGCCATGGCCAGCGTGAGCACCACGCCCCCCACCATCACCCACAGCACCTGGTTGGCCCGGCTGTCGGCCGCCGCCTGCAAGCGGCTGGCTTCTTCCTGCGCGTGCCGTTCCACCGGCACCGCCACGTCGCGCCAGCGGCCTTCCACCGGCAGCGGGATCCCGCCCCCGGCCACCTGCTTCAGCCGCACGACGTATTGCTCCACCATCTGCGCGGCGAGCCCGGAAGCCTGGCTCAGCGGCCGCACGTCCAGGCCATGCCTGGCCAGCAAGGCGCTGGCCTCTGCGAGCTGGCGCTCGATGGCGTCCTGCTGGGCGCGCAACTGCGCCACCTGCTCCGGAGAGCCCGCGGCGGCGCCGCCTTGCAGCATCTCCGCGAAGGCGGCGGCCTGGCGCTTCGCCGTGGCGTCGGCACCCCGGGCCAGCGCACTGGCCGCGGCGAGATCGCGCGCGACCGGCAAGGCGCCAGCCTGCTGCGCGTGCGCCTCGCGCACCGCGTTCCAGCCGTAGGCGGCGACGGCGATGACCGCGGCCAGCAACGCGGCCATCATGGCGTGCAGGACGAATTCGGCGGTGTACTTGTTCATGGATTTCAGTGCACGGCCTGGTCGACCAACGCCATGTCGGCACCCGTCATGAGCTTCTCGATGTCCAGCAGGATCAGCATGGCGTCGTCGACGGTGGCCAGGCCGGTGATGTACTTGGTGTCGAAGGTGGTGGAGGCGAATTCCGGCGGCGGGCTGATCGCATCCGCGCCGATCGACATCATCGACACCGAATCGACCACCACGCCGACCACGCGGGAAGCGACGTCGAGGATCACGACCATGGTGAAGGCGTCGTAGCGCGGATCGGGCAGGTGGAACTTCACCCGCAGGTCGAGGATGGGGACGATCACGCCGCGCAGGTTGATCACGCCCTTGATGAAGGCGGGCGAGTTGGCGATGGGCGTGGGCGTCTCGTAGGCGCGGATCTCGCGCACCTTGAGGATCTCGATGCCGTAGCTCTCGCCGCCCAGGCGGAAGGTCACGTATTCGCTTTTCGCGGCTTCGGCCACGCCGGCCCGGTTGCCTGATGGCTGCATTTTCTTGTGCTCCTAATGACGTCCCGACATGCGGACCAGGTGGCTCGCGTCGAGGATGAGCGCGACCGAGCCGTCGCCCATCACGGTGGCCCCGGCCAGGCCCGGCACCTTGCGGAAGTTGGCCTCGAGGCTTTTCACCACCACCTGCTGCTGGCCGACGAGTTCATCCACCACCAGCGCCACGTTGGTGCCATCGGCCTCGACGATCACGGCGATCGCGCCGGGCTCGCCCACGCCCCGGGCCGGCGGAAAGATGCGGGCCAGGTGCAGGACGGGCAGGTAGTCGTCGCGCACCCGCAGCGCATCGCCCTGGCCCGGCAGCGCGTGGATCGCGCCCGGCTCGATGCTGAGCGACTCCACCACCACGGCGAGCGGCAGCACGTAGGTCTCGCCGCCGATCGCCACCGTCATGGCTTCCATGATGGCGAGCGTGAGCGGCACGCTGACGCGCACCGTCATGCCTTCGCCCGCGAAGGTGGTGATGTCGACGGTGCCGCCGAGCGCCTGGATGTTGCGGCGCACGACGTCCATGCCGACCCCGCGGCCGGACAGCTCGGTCACCTGCTCCGCGGTGGAGAAGCCGGGTTCGAAGATCAGCGGCCAGACCTCCTCGTCGGGCGCGTCGGGCGTGATGTCGATGCCACGCTCCATCGCCCGTGCCAGGATGCGCTGGCGGTCGAGCCCGCGGCCGTCGTCGCTGACGGAGATGACGATGTTGCCGCCGCGCTGGCTGGCCGCCAGGCGCAGCGTGCCGGTGGCCGGCTTGCCGGCCGCTTCACGCACCTCCGGCAGTTCGAGGCCGTGGTCGATGGCGTTGCGCACCAGGTGGGTCAGCGGGTCGGAGATTTTCTCGATCAGGCCGCGGTCGAGTTCCGTGGACTCGCCGGAGAAGCGCACGTCCACGCGCTTGCCCAGCCGCGCCGAGAGCTCGTGCACCAGCCGTGGGAAGCGCGAGAAGACGTTGGTGATCGGCAGCATGCGGATCGCCATCACGGCTTCCTGCAGGTTGCGCGTGTGGCGCGACAGGTCGGCCAGGCCGGCCTCGGTCTTGCCGGAACGCGCCAGCATCGCCTCGGTGATCACGAGCTCGCCCACCAGGTTGACGAGCAGGTCGATCTTCTCGGTGCTGACGCGGATGTTGCCCGTGTCGTGCGCGGGCATGTGCAGCGGCTCGACCAGGTCGGCCAGCGAGCCGGGCAGCGCACGCATCGGATGCGTGGCCACGAGCGCGGCGGGCGCGGGCGTGGCGGCCGGAGCGGCCGGCAGCGGGGCCGGCGGCGCTTTCGCCGCTTCCACCGACGCTCCGCCGGCGGCCGCAAGGCGCTTCTGCCGGAACTCTTCCGGATCGACGAAGAATTCGTCGTCCTGGTGCGGCATGACCGGCGCGGCCGCGGCAGGCCGCGCCGCGACCGGTGGCGGTGGCGCGGCCTCGACCTTCTCGATCGCGATCATCTCCGGCGGCACCAGCAGCGAGAGCACGCTGTGCAGGTCGCTGGCGGTGCCTTCGAGTTCGACCTGGAAGCTGACGAAGCCGCCCGGCACGTTTTCGATTTCGGTGGAGGTGATCCGGCCCATGTCGCCCAGGCCGGCCAGCATCATCTCGAGGTCGTCCGCCGGGATCGCTTCTTCCAGGGGCTCCAGTTGCACGGTGAAACAGCGCAGCACGGGACCGCTGGCGCCATCCTTCGCATCGGTCCGCGGCCGGGCCAGCTGGGTCCGCAGCAACTGCTCGACCGGCTCGGGGTCGGGTGTATCGGGCCGCACGCCCCGGTGCCGCAGCGCCTGGGCCTGCACGATGTCGCCGGCCTTCAGCATCGCATTGACGTCGCCGGCCTCGAGCGGCCGCTCTTCCTTGCGCAGCACGTCCAGCAGGTTCTCCTGCAGGTGCGCGAGCGCCGCCATGTCGTTGCATCCCAGCATCGCGGCGCTGCCCTTGATGGAGTGGACCGCGCGGAAGATCGCGTTCAGGTCGTCCAGGTAGGGCTGGTCGGGCTGCAGCCGCAGCAGGATCGCCTCGACCTCCGCCAGGTGGTCCTGCGTCTCCTCGAAGAAGATCGCCCGGTAGGCATTGGCGTCGCCGAGCGCGCTGGCGGGCTGGAACATGGCGGCGTTAGATGAATTTCGCCACGATGTCGAGCATGCGTTGCGGGTCGAAAGGCTTGGCCATCCATCCCGTGGCGCCTGCCTCGCGCCCCTTCTGCTTGAGCACCGGGTCGACTTCGGTGGACAGCACAATCAGCGCGACCGTGTCGTAGTCGGGCAGCTGGCGAAGTTCGCGGACCAGCGTCACGCCGTCCATGCGCGGCATGTTGTGGTCGGTGACGACCAGGTCGAACTGGCGCGTCTGCGCCAGCGCCAGCGCCTCGATGCCGTCGCCGGCCTCGGAGACCTCGTAACCGGCGCCCGTCAGCACCGCGGCGACCATCTTGCGCATCGAGCGGGTGTCGTCCACCACCATGATTGACTTGGAGCTCATCGTGTTCACCGGTGCGCGCGTTCGCCGTGCTTGCGGCTGCCGGGCAGGAATTTGGCGATGACCTCGAGCAGGCGGTCCTCGTCGAGCGGCTTGGTCAGGTATTCGTCGCAACCGGCCAGCGATCCACGCAGCTTGTCGAACGGCGAGCTGCGGCTGGTGAGCATGACCACCGCCGTCTTCTTGATGGCCTGCTTGTTCGACTTGATCAGCTTGCAGACCTGGTAGCCGTCGATGCCGGGCAGCACGACGTCGAGGAAGACGCAGGTGTATTCCTGCGTGCCGGAGAGGCCCACGGCCTCCTCGCCGGTCTCGGCGAAATCGACCTCGAAGCCGTAGGGCGCCAGCTTGGCCTGCATGAAGGCGCGCACCGTGGCGTTGTCGTCGACCACCAGCACGGTGTCGCCGAGCATGCGCTTGTTGGTGGCCGCATCGGAGATCGGCTGGATCGGTTGCGTGCGGCCGTGGCCACTGCCCGAAAGCGTGCGGCGCAAGGCAGGCGCCGGTTCCGGCGCAATGGGCTCGGCGGAAACGGGCATTTCGTCGCCGCCGGGCAGCGTGTCTTCCAGCGCCTGCAGCAGGCGCGCCCATTGCAGCGGGCGCGGCAGCACGGGGAAGCTGGTCCCGAGGGCCGACGTCCCGATCAGCACGGCGGGCAGTTGCGTGCGCTTGTGCAGCGCCCGGAACTCGCCGAAGGCCTCCTGGTTCTCCGCGTCCACCAGGTAGATGTCGGGCGTTCGCCCCGGCGTGCCGGGTTCGTACTGGGCGAAGCCCGGGTCGCGCCGGGCGGCCAGCGCGAAGATGCTCGAGAGCATGGAGCGTTCGACGTCATTGAAGCCGATGACGTCGACGAGGTATTGTTCGTTGGAGTTCACGATGGATGTTGCAATGCGTCCAGGAGGGCCTGGCCGTCGGAAAGGCGCTCGCCGGGATCCTTGGCGAGCATGGCATCCAGCAGGGGTTGCCAGAGCGCATGCCGCGGCCCCAGCCGGGGCAGGGGGGCCAGCAGGTGCTGGCCCAGGAGTTCGGTCAAGGTCACGCCGGGGAACGGGGGTTGGCCCGTGAGAAGTTCATGGAAAACCGCGCCCAGACTATAGACGTCCGCCGCGGGGTCGGCCGGCGCACCCGCGCTTTGCTCCGGCGCGGCGTAGCGCGGGGTGCCGATGACGGTGCCGGCGGGCTGTCCGCCGCCCGCGCCGCGCGGACAGGCGCAGCCGAAGTCGGCCAGCGCCAGCGTGCCGTCGGCGCGCAGCAGCAGGTTGGCCGGCTTCACGTCGCGGTGGACCCAGCCCTGGTGGTGCACCGTGGCCAACGCTTCGGCCGCCTGCAGCAGGATGGCGCGTGCCTGGTCGTCGTCCACCCGTCCTGCCAGCGTACCCAAGTGCCCGCCGGCGGCGAATTCCATCGCCAGGAAAGCTTCGCCGCCAGTCTCCCCATGCGCCAGCACCCGGATCACGCCCGGATGCGCCAGGCGCGCGGCCAGCGCGTATTCGCGCCCGAAGCCAGCGGTTTGACGCGTCATCTTCAGGGCGACCGGCTCATGGCCGCCGGCCGGATGCGCGAGGAACACCCGCCCCGTGCGCCCCCGTCCGAGCAGGCCGCCGAGGCGGTAGCCGGTCATCAAAGCCCCTCCAGCGCGTCGAGCAGCGCCCCGGCGGATTCGTACCGGGCGGCCGGATCTTTCGCCAGCATCTTGTCGAGCACGGGTTGCAGGTGCTTGTGTTGCGCGGGCAGCTGCGGAATCGGCTCGCGCACGTGCATGCGCAGCAGGTCCTGCGCGGACGCCGCGTGGTAGGGCTTCTGCCCCGTGAGCATCTCGTAGGCCACGATGCCGAGGCTGTAGATGTCGCAGCGTGCGTCCACCACCTCGCCCAGCGCCTGCTCGGGGCTCAGGTAGTACGGCGTGCCCACGATCTCGCCGGCGCCGGTGTCGGTGATCTGCATCGACACCTGCTTGGCGATGCCGAAGTCGGCGATCGCGATCATGCCGTCCTGGCGGATCATCACGTTGTCGGGCTTCAGGTCGCGGTGCACGATGCCCACCTGGTGGATGGCTTCCAGCCCGGCGGCGATCTGCTTGATGTAGTAGACGGCGATGGCGGGGTCGAGCACCCGGCGCATGCGGTAGCGCAGGTCGCCCAGCGGGAAGAACTCCATCGCGATGTAGGCGTTGCCCGCGGAGAAATCCTGCTTGAAGATGCGCGCGACGTTCGGGTGGTCGATCTGCGCCAGCAGCGCGAATTCCTGCATGAAGCGCTGCAACCCCAGCACGCCCTCCTCGTTGTCCAGGCGCAGCACCTTCAGCACCTGCGGCGCGCCGCCGGCCATCGGTTGCGCCAGGAACACCGAGGCGATGCCGCCTTCGCCCAGTTTGCGCAGCAGGCGGTAGCCCTCGATCAGCAGGTTGCTGCTGGTCTGCAGCGCGCCGGTGCCGCCGGACTGCGCGGCATGCGCGGCGGCGCGGGCGAGCTGCTGGTTCTGCTCCAGCGAGGCCCGCAGGGACTGGTAGTGGCTCGGCGGCGTGGTGGAGCCGCTGCGCGGCACCAACCCCGTGATCTCGACGACTTCGAGGAAGGTGTCGTCCGGCAGACCCAGCGACCCGCTGCGCCCCGAATCGACCCGGGTGCCGGCCGCCTGGCGCGTGGCGGCGGAGGTCACCACGCCCCAGTGCAGGTCGGCGGCGGTCACTTCCAGCAGGCGCGCGATCTCGACCGCTTCGCCCACGGCATGGACCATGCCCTGGCTGTTGGTGCGCGGCGTGATGTCGCCGGCGCCCAGGTGCACGCCGATCGCCATGGACAGCGGCGAAGTGCCGCCGCCCGGACGCGCGGCCACCTGGCGCGCCAGCTGCGCCATCTCGTGGACGGTGAGGATGGCCGCGTGCAGTGCGCGCTTGGCGTGGTCCGGCACCGGCGTGTCGGGCGGGTTGGTGAAGGCGCAGAGGATGGAGTCCGGGCGGCGCTGCGCGATGGCGCCACCCAGCTTGGCGACCGCGGTTGACAGGATGCGGCGCACGTCGTTGACGAACGTCGTCAGTTCCTGGCCCGACATGCCCTGGCACGCGGCCGCGAAGTTGTGCAGGCGCGCGTAGAAGAAGGTGGCGATGGTGCCCTGGACCGGCTGCGGCGCAGCGGGCGGCGCGCCGAGCACGGTGTCCAGCGGGACGGCCTCCGTCTCGGGAAATTGCGCGTCTGCCTCCATGGTGGACTCGACAGGCATTCTTTACCTTAATTCCTTACCTTAGCCAGAAAAGCGGCCGCTCACAACCGCTGAAAGTCCCTAGCGAGAACATCGGCTCAGGTCTTGTAGATGCCGCAGGCGACGACGACGTCGCCCGCGCGTTGCAGAAAGGTCGACTTGGTCAGGACCTGGTTGGTGACCGGGTGCGCCCACTTGTAGTCGATCCAGGCGCTCGCGCCGCTGCGGGAAGCGCGCACCATGTCCTGCACGAACAGCTTGCCGTCGACGTCCTTGCTCTTGGGGCCCTGGCCCAGCACGCGCGGGTTGTTGCCGTGCGCGAGAAAGACCGCGCCGTCGTCCACCACCATCAGGTAGAGGTCGCGGTCGACGAACTGCCCCTGGCCCAGCTTGTTCACGTCGGCGATGAGCGCGTCGCGGCCGAAGGTGCGCAGGAACTCGCAGCCGGCCCGGACCAGCGCCACGGCCTCGTCGGCGTTGCCGTGCTCGCGGTCGCCGAGGTTGAAGCCGGACACCGACTTCATCAGCGCCACCGCCTGCTCGTTCAAGGTGTTGGCCGTCCGCGCGGCGCCCTCGACCAGCGAAGCGTTGCGCTGCGTGGTGCGCTCGATCTTCGCGATGGCCTGGTTGATCGATTCGATGCCCTGGCTCTGCTCGCGGCTGCCGGTGTTGATCTGGCCCATGAGGTCGGCCACCTGGCGCACCGACGCGACGATCTCCTCCATCGACCGGCCCGCGTCGTCCACCAGCCGGCCGCCGGCGTCGACCTTGTCGACCGAGCTGCCGATCAGCGCCTTGATCTCCTTGGCCGCATCGGCGCAGCGCTGGGCGAGCGATCGCACTTCGGAAGCCACCACGGCGAAGCCGCGGCCCTGTTCGCCGGCGCGCGCGGCTTCCACCGCGGCGTTCAGCGCCAGGATGTTGGTCTGGAAGGCGATGCCGTCGATCACGCCGATGATCTCCACGATGCTGCGCGAGCTGTCGCGGATCGACCCCATCGTGTTGACCACGTCCGCCATCAGCGCGCCGCCCTGGGTGGCGCGTTGCGAAGCCGTGAGCGCCAGCGCGCTGGCCTGCTGCGCGCTGTCGGCGCTCTGGCGCACCGCCGCCGTCAGCTCCTCCATCGAAGCCGCCGTGTCCTGCAGCGAATTGACCTGCGTCTCGGTGCGCTCGGACAGCGACTCGTTGTCGCGGCTGATCTGCGATGAAGTGGACGCCACCGTGGTCGTGCCGTTGCGGACTTCACTGACGATGCCGAAGATGCGGTCGTGCATTTCCTTCAGCGACTGCATCAGCCGCCCGACTTCGCCGCCGGCCCGGACGTCGATGGATCCGGTCAGGTCGCCCGAGGTCATGCGTTTGGCGATGGCCAGGGCTTCATGGATCGGCTGCGCGATGCGCCGGGCCAGCCAGCGCGAAATCGCGATGCCGGCGGCGAGCACCAGCGTACCGAAGGCGAGGATGGCCGTGCGGGTGCCGCCCTCCGCGTGCCAGGCGGCGATGCCGGTCATGACCGCCAGCAGGAGCAGCGGAACGGCGAAGCCCAGGAACAGGGAAGCCCCGAGGCTCAGGTCAGCGGCCGGCTGCCGCGGCGCCGGGTCCACGTTGCGATAGTCCAGCGAAGGGACGCTTGGAACGGCCATGTCGATACTGCTTGTCTCCGTCAATTGCCTTTTTTAGCTGAACACCCGGCGTCTGTCACGAGTTGTTACACCACCGGCGGCATGTTTGTGCAGCGCCCGCGACGATTTTCCGCATCGGCCAAATGCATGACTTCGAAAGTTCGCACCTCGACGAGTTCTTTTGGCCTCAGGGCAAGAGTCGTCACATCCCTGACAATCGTTGTTACGTTCCGGCGACCAATGGTCACAGGTGCTGCCCCAACGGCAACGCACCCGCCGATCACATCCCTAGACTTGGGAGCCGTTCAAGATGACCCAGATCACCGCCACCGTCCAGCGCACCATCGGCGAAGCCGCCACCGGCGCGACCACCCTCATTGAACGCTGCGTCGATGCCGCCATCGGCACCATGCAGACCGAGGAGATGCAGATTTCGGGCCTGGCGCGCATGCAGCTGGGCGCGGCCTGGCGCGAGCTCGTCCAGGTGAAGAAGGAATGGTGCGCCCGCTTCCCCGACGTTTTGCGCACCGCCCTCGAAGATGCCGCGACCGGGGCGGACCGCGACATCCCGGCATCGATGCCGATGCCGTTGCACTCGCTGAGCCTCGTCGGCGATGGCGAGATCTCGCGCACCCTGGAGACGGTCCGCCTGTCGGAGCAGCTCAATTCCACGCTGGACCGGCAATTGCGCGAACTCGACGGGCTGATGAGCGCCGCGCTGGGCCTGCCCGGCGTGCAACCCGATCGCAATCCGCTGCGTCCGCAGGTGTATGCCCGTGCCTTGCGCGAGCTGATGGGTGAACCGGAACGCGAACCCGAATGGCCCGGCCTGTGGCTGCGCTACATGGCGCCGACCCTGGCCCAGGAGCTGGGGCGCATCTACGGCGAGCAGACCAAGCTGCTGACGAATGCGAAGGTGCAGTCGGTCGGCTACCGCGTGTTGGGCACGCCTTCGCGGCCGGCCGCCCTGGGTCCGGCGGGCGGGCCCGGTGCGGCGGCGAATGGCCACGCGGCCCCGCCGGGCCAGGGCATGCCAGGTGGCGCCCAGGGCTACTACGGATCGACCCAGGGCAATGGCCAAGCCAACGGCCAGGCGGGTTGGAACGGCGGCGGTGGCAACGGTGGTGGTGGCGGATATGGCGGCGGCGGCGCCGGCGGAGGCGCTGCGGGCGGTGACGCGGCACCGGGCACCGGCGGCCAGTGGCAGCCGGGCCAGGGACAAGGACAACACCCGGGGGGTTACGGCCCGCAGCGCGCCGACGAAGAGCCCGGCATGCGCGGCGCCTCGGCGATCGCCGAGATGACTTCGCAGGAAGTCACCAGCCCGCAACTGCAGGACTTCCTGTTCCGCGGCGGCGGCCAGGCCGACATGGGCCTCGCGCGCTCTTACTACGACCACGTCGAGCAGGAAATCGCCCAGATCCAGGCCAGCACGGCCGTCCAGAGCTACGACACGCGCGCGGCGCAGCAATACGTCCATCTGCCCGCGGTCGACCGGCCCGCTCGCGCGGTCGATGTCGAAAGCCCGCTGCCGAACGAAGTCTGGGGCAACTACGGCGCGCCGCGCGAGCGGTCGCTGGTGCGCGGCCGGCTGAAGAAGCAGGCCAGCAAGGTCGGCCAGGTCCTCGGCCTGGAGGTGGTGCGCAAGCTGGTGAACCAGGTCGCGCAGGACGCGCGCCTGCTGGCCCCGGTGCGCGAAGCGATCGTCGCGCTCGAACCTTCGCTGCTGCGCCTGGCCATGGTGGCGCCCCGCTTCTTCAGCGAGGAGGAACACCCCGGGCGGCGCCTCGTCGAGAAGGTGGCGGACCGCAGCTTCAAGTACAACGACGAATTCAGCGTCGAGTTCCAGGCGTTCTTCGGCCCGGTGAGCCAGGCTTTCGCCGCGCTGAACGCGATGGAGGCGTTCGAGGACGCCGAGCCGTTCAGGAACGCCCTGCTCACGCTCGAAGCCGGCTGGGCCGCGCGCGATGCGCTCGACGACGAGGAGCAGCAGGAAGCACTGGAGAAGGTGCAGTTCGCCGAGAAGCGCCAGGCCGAAGCCGACAAGCTGGCCTGGGAACTGGGCCACCGCAGCGACCTCGACGACAACGTGCCCGACGCGGTGCAGTCGTTCCTGTTCGGGCCCTGGGCCGTGGTGATGGCGCACGCGCGCCTCACGAACAAGGGCAACGACCTCGATCCCGGCGGGTTCGTCGCCATCATCAGCGACCTGCTCTGGACCCTCAAGGAGGAGGAGACGCTGCGCGACCCGGCCAAGGCGTTCGCCGTGATTTCGAAGGTGCTGGTCAGCGTCCGCAAGGGCATGACGCTGATCGGGCGGGAAATGGACGACCCCGACACGAAGTCGTTCTTCGCCTCGCTCGAACGCCTGCACCGTCCGGTGCTGCGGTTGCGGTTCAAGCAGCGCAATCAGGTGCTGCCGGAGCCGCCGGAGCCCGAAGCCGCGCCGCCGGCGCCGCCCGCCCCCAAGCCCGAACCGGGGCAAATCTGGATGGCGCCCAAGGAGCAGGCGGCCGCCGGCTTCGACGCCGCGGCGGCCGCCTGGGACTTCCGCAGCCTGAAGGCCGACCCCGAATCCACCGAACCGGAGGTCAGCGAGGACGCCGCCGCCTCCATCATCGCCCGCCTCGCGCAGGGCAGCTGGGTCGACCTGTTCGCCAAGCAGCAATGGCGCCGCGCGCAGCTGGTCTACGCGTCCGGCAAGGGCACGCTCTTCATGTTCGTGAGCAACGGGGGCCAGCCGCATTCGATGACCAAGCGCATCCTGCAGAAGCTCGTGCGCGATCGCCTGGTGCGGCCGGTGGATGCCGACGCCGTGGTACCGCGCGCCCTGCGCGAGCTGGCCGCCGCCTGACCTGTTCCCGCGCAGCAACAGCGGCGCGCAGATTTCCATCGTCAGCGCTGCCGTGGGCGCATGTGGCCCGCTGCGCGTTGCATTGGGTCACAATTCCCGCGCAGTCCCATGAACCAGACGTCCCCACTTCCCTTGCCCGCAGCGGATGCCGCGTCTGCGCGTCCGGGGCTGTTGCAGGCGCTCGCTGCCTTGCTCGCCGGGCGCGACTTGCGCCAGGGCGCGGACGCGCTCGCCGTCGAACTGGCGCAGCTGCTGCAATGCACGCAAGTCGCGCTGGCCCTGCGCGGGGCCGGCCCGGGCGATCTGGCGCTCGCCGGTTCGTCGCTGCCGACCGAACTCGATCCGCGCCATGACAGCGCCGTCGCGCTGCTGGCCGCGATGCACGAGGCGGCCGACCAGGGCCAGGCGATCTCCTGGCCGGCAGCGGCCAGCCTCGGCGCGGCCGGCCCGGTCGCCCAGGCCCAGCGCCAGCTGGCGGGCACCGGCGCCGCGGTCTCGGTGCCGCTGGTGACCGATGGACGCATCGTCGGCGTCGTCACCCTGGTACGCGGCGAGCGGCCATTCGACGCCGCGGAGATCCGGTTCGCCGAGGACGCCGCGCTGCTGTGCGCGCCAGTGCTCGAACTGCAGCGCCGGCTGGCGCTGCCCTGGCACGGCCGCATGCGGGAATGGGCGAGGGGCGACAAGGGCTCCCGCAAGACGCGGCCCCTGCTCTTCGCCGGCGTGGCGTTGGCCGCCGCATTGCTGGCCGTGCCCGTGCCCTGGCGCGTGAGCGCGCCGGCCAAGCTCGAAGGCTCGGTCCAGCGCGCCGTGGTGGCCGCCACCGACGGTTTCCTGCAGCAGAGCAACGTGCGCCCCGGCGACCGCGTGCGCGAGGGCCAGGTGCTGGCCGAGCTCGCCTCGCAGGACCTGGAGCTGGAGCGGCGCCGGCGCGAGAGCGAAGTACAGCACCACGAGACCAGCTACCGGGCGGCGCAGGCGCGCTACGACCGCACGCTCATGGTGGCCAGCCAGGCCAAGGCGGCCGAGGCCAGCGCGATGCTGTCGCTGGCCGAGGCGCAGCTGCAGCGCGCCAAGGTCACCGCGCCCTTCGACGGCATCGTGATCAAGGGCGACCTCACGCAGACCCTGGGCGCGCCGGTGCAGCGCGGCGAGGTGCTGATGGTGCTGGCGCCCGACGAGGGCTACCGCCTCATGCTCGAAGTGGACGAGACGGACATCCGGGCGCTGAGCCCCGGCCAGCGCGGCGACCTGGTGCTGTCGGCACAGCCGGGCACGGTGCTCCCCTTCATCATCCGGCGCATCGTTCCGGTGGCGACTGCGGCGGATGGGCGCAATTTCTTCGAGGTCGAGGCGCAGCTGCAAGGCAAGCCCGCCGCGTTGCGGCCCGGGCTGAGCGGCGTGGCCAAGGTCGAGACCGGCACCCGATCCATCGCCAGTCTGCTGACCTATCGCGCCTGGAACTGGCTGCGCGTCGCCTGGTGGAGGCTCACGCCCTGATGGACGCCCCGCTCGTCAGCGCATCCTGGCACCGCGTCGCCTCCCTGCGGCCCAGCCTCGCCCCTGGCTTGCGCATCGTCCGGCAGGAAGTCCGCAACCAGATCTGGCACCTGCTGCTGGAGCCGGCATCGGGCCAGCAGATGCGGCTGAATCCCGCGGCCTACGACCTGGTCGGGCGCTTCGACGGGCGAGCGACCACGGGCGAGCTGTGGGACGAGGTGCTGCGCCTGCGGCGCGACGAGGCGCCGACGCAGGACGAAACCCTGGCCCTGCTGGCGCAGCTGTTCCGCGCGGGCATGGTGCAGTTCGACGCCGCGCCGCACCTGGCGATGCTGTTCGCGCGGCGCGCCGAGACGCGGCAGCCGCGGCAGCGCGGCTTCGTCAACCCGATGATGCTGCGCATGCAACTGGGCGACCCCTCGCGCTGGCTGCAAAGGCTCACGCCGCTGGCGCATGCGCTGTTCAGCCCGCTGGGCGCGCTGGCTTGGCTGGCGCTGGTGCTGGTGGCCCTGCTGGGCGCGGCGACGGAGTGGCACGCGCTGGGCGCCGACACCGCGCGTCTGCTGGCCTCGCCGTCGGCCTATGTGCTGGCCCTGCTCTGCTACCCGCTCGTGAAAAGCCTGCACGAACTCGGCCACGGTCTCGCCGTGCGCCGCTTCGGCGGTGAGGTGCGCGAAGTGGGGGTGGCGCTGATGTTCCTCACGCCCGCGCTCTACGTCGACGCCGGGGCCGCCAACGCCTTCGCGTCGCCCCGCCAGCGCGCGCTGGTCAGCGCGGCCGGCATCCTGGTGGAGCTGGCGCTCGCGGCCATCGCTTTCATCGTCTGGGTGGCCGCCAGCCCCGGGCTGGTGCGCGACGCGGCACTGGCGGTGGCGCTGATCGGGTCCGTCTCCACCCTCTTCTTCAACGGCAATCCGCTGCTGCGGCTGGATGGCTACTTCGTGCTGTGCGACGCCTTGCAGCTGCCCAACCTGGCCGCCCGCAGCCAGGCGTGGTGGGCGCGGCTGCTGCGACGCTGGGTCGGGCTTTCCGCCGGGCCGGCACCGATGCTCGCCGCCGGCGAAGCCAAGTGGCTGGCGCTCTATGCGCCCGCGTCGGCGCTGTACCGGATCTCGCTGTTGTGCGCGCTGGTGTTCTGGGTCGGACGGCAGGCCTGGCTGCTGGGCTGGATGGCGGGCAGCGTCGCGGCCTTCTACGTGGCGCGCGGTGCCTGGCGCTGGCTGGCCGCCGCCGGTCCGCGCGTGCAGTGGGCCGGGGCAGGCACCGCGGCGCTGGCACTGCTCCTGCTGGTCGTGGTGCCGGCCCCGCAAAGCGTGCTGGTCCGCGGGGTCGTGTGGCCGCCGGCGGAGGCGCAACTGCGCGCGGTGTCCGGCGGTTTCGTGCGCGCGGTGCTGCGGCCCGACGGCGCGCAAGCCCAGGCCGGCGAGGCGGTCCTGGCCCTCGACGACCCGGCGCTGGCCTCGGCGCGCGAACGGCTCGCCGCCGAGCAGACCGGCTTGCGCGCGCGCCAATATCGCGCGCTGCTGAGTGATCCATCGATCGCTTTGCAACTGCAAAGCGACATCGACCGCAACGCCGCCGAACTGGCCCGCGCCGAGCAGCAACTGGCTGGCCTGGAAGTTCGCCCCGCCGTCGCCGGCCGGGTGGCCTGGGCGCGGCCGACCGACCTGCCCGGCACGTACGCACCCCGCGGCCAGCTGCTGGGCTACCTGCTCGCGCCCGGCCCGGCGCAGGTGCGGCTGGCGCTGCCGGAAGAAGATTTCAGCCGGGTGCGTGGGCGCGTACGGGACGTGGAACTGCGGATCGACGATGACCCGCGCACCGTGCACAGCGCGCGCCTCGCGCCTGGCGTGCCCGGCGCCACCTTCGAGCTGCCTTCCGCCGCGCTCGGGGACCGTCACGGCGGGCCGATCGCCGTCGATCCACTCGACACCAAAGGCTTGCGCACCCTGGCCCCCGTGTTCTTCCTGGACGTGACGGTCGATGCGCTGGAGGCGCGCCGCGTCGGCACGCGCGCCTGGGTCAAACTGCACCTGCCCGACGAACCGCTGGCGGTGCAGCTGGCGCGCCGGTGGTCGCAGCTGTTCGTCAAGCACTTCGCGCCGACGGGGCAGCTGTGAACGCCTCCGCCCCCAACGCCTGGCCCTTTCCCGGATTGCTGTGGGGCAGCTACCCGCAACGCACCTTGCCGATCGACGCGGACCCCCGCGCGGCGAGCTGGTGGCGCGGCCATTGGCGGCGGCTCGCGCGCGCCATCGCCAGCCAGGCGGCTGGCGGCCAAGCCTCCGTGCCGGAGGATCCGCTGGCGCGCCGGCTGCTGGCTGCGAGCCAGGCCCTGCGCGCCTCGCACGGCATCAACGTGCGCTGGCAGCAGGTGCTGGCCGCGCGGGCGCTGCTGGACCAGCGGCTGGTGGAGATGGCCACCGGCGAAGGCAAGACCTACGCGCTCGCGCTGGCCGCCGCCGCCGCCGCGCAGGCGGGCACGCCGGTGCACGTGGTGACGGCGAACGACTACCTGGCGCAGCGCGATGCCGAAGCCCTGGCGCCGTTCTACGCGCGCCTGGGCCTGCGCTGCGACTTCGTCACCGAGCCCATGGACAGCGGACGGCGCCGCGTGGCCTACGCCGCGGACGTCACCTATTGCACAGCCCGCGAACTCGGCTTCGACTACATGCGCGACGCCACTTCGCGGCCGGCGGCCGGTTCGCCGCTGCAGGAGCGCCTGGCGCCGGCGCCCGCACGCGAAGCGCCGGTGCTGCGCGGCCTGTGCATGGCCCTGCTGGACGAGGCCGACACGCTGCTGGTCGACGAGGCACGGACGCCGCTGGTGCTGTCCCAGGCGCGGCACGAAGCCGGCGAGGCGGCCTTCCTGCGCACGGCCTGGGAATGCGCGGCCACGCTGCGCGAACCGGCGCACTACCGGCTGAACGCCGACGCCAGCCGGGTCCGCCTGCTGCCCGCCGGACAGGCAGCACTGGCCGGGTGGCCCGCTGACGCGAATCCGCTGCACGGCCACCCCGCGCACCGCGAGCAGGCACTGCTGCTGGCCTTGACCGCCTTGCACGTGCTGAAGCGCGACCGCGACTACATTGTGCGCGACGGCCGCATCGCGCTGGTGGACGACACGACCGGGCGTGCATCGACCGGCCGGGCCTGGTCGCGCGGCCTGCACCAGATGGTCGAACTGAAGGAAGGCGTCACGGCGAGCGCGCGGGGCGAACCGGTGGCCCAGCTCACCTACCAGCGCTTCTTCGTGCGCTACCACCGGCTGGCCGGCCTGAGCGGCACGCTGCGGGAGGCCCGGCAGGAATTGCGCAAGGTCTACGGCCTGTCGGTGTTCCAGGTGCCTTCGGAAAAGCCGCGGCTGGTGGGGCGCTCCGCCCCGCGCCTGTTCACGCACGGCGATGCGCTGTGGGACGCGGCGGCCGAGCGGGCGCTGGCGCTCGCCGGCGCCGGCCGCCCGGTGCTGGTGGGCACGGCCAGCGTGGCCGACGCCGAGCGGCTGGCCGCCCGGCTGCGCGCGGCGGGGGCGCCGCATGCGCTGCTCCACGCCGGCGCGAGCGCCCATGAGGCCGAAGTCGTGGCCCAGGCCGGCTGGCCTGGCCGGATCACCATCGCCACCAGCATGGCCGGGCGCGGCACCGACATCCTGCTCACGCCCGAAGCCCTGGCCGCGGGCGGACTGCACGTCATCCTCTGCCAGCTCAATGCATCCGCCCGCATCGACCGTCAATTCACCGGCCGCGCCGGCCGCCAGGGCCAACCGGGCAGTGCCGACTGGTACGTGGCGGCCGATTTTCCCTTGCTGGCCCGTTGGGCCTCTCCATCACTGTCGCGTTGGATTGCCGGCACACCCCTGCCAGGAATCATGCTCCGTGCCTTCCTACGTGGAATCCAGGGTCTTGAAGCGCACACGCACTCGAAACATCGTGTAACACTGTGCCGTTGGGCCGCCATGCAAGAACAGCAGTTCGGATTCAGCCGCGACCTCTTCCTATGAAGTTTCTTTGTGCCTTGCCTTTTCTCGTGATGGCCGCCGCCGCGCAAGCGGCGCCGCCCCAGCCCCTGGGCTGCTTGATCGAGCCCTACCAGAGCTCGGACGTCGGCAGTCCCGTGGTGGGTGTCATCGAAACCCTGCACGTGGACCGCGGCGACCGGGTGACGCGCGGGCAGCCGCTGGCCACGCTGCGCGCGGACGTCGAGCGCTCTTCCGTCGCGGTCGCCGAAAGCCGCGCCCAGGCCGTGGGCGAAGTGCGCGCCGCCGAGGCCAACGCGGAGCTGGCGCGGCAGAAGCTCGCCCGCGCCGAAGACCTGGCGCGGCAGCAGTTCATTTCCACCCAGGCGGTGGAGCAGGCGCGGGCCGAGACCCGCGTCGCCGAGAACCGCCTGGCGCAGGCGCGCGAGCAGCAGGGCATCTACGCGCGTGAGCACGATCTGGCGCGTGCACAGCTGGGCCTGCGCACCATTCGCAGCCCCAGCAGCGGCGTGGTCGCTGACCGCTTCATGGCAGCCGGTGAGCGCGTGGAAGAGCGGCCGATCTTCCGTGTCGCCGTCGACGATCCGCTGCGCGCCGAGGTCGTGCTGCCGGCCAGCCTGTTCACCTCGGTGCGCATCGGCATGGCGATGGCGATCCAGCCGGAGTTTCCGGGCGCGCCGCCGCGCAAGGCGCGTGTCGTGCTCGTGGATCGCGTGATCGAAGGCGCCAGCAACACCTTCCGCATCCGCCTGGAACTGCCCAACCCCGACCGCGCATTGCCGGCCGGGCTGCGCTGCAAGGCGGAGTTTTCCGACGTCGATTTCGCACTGACCCCGCCGGCACGGCGTCCCGCGCCCCAGCCGGCGGCAGCCGCCCTCAACCCGAACGGCGGCATGCAGTTGCGCGCTTCGCCCACGCTGGGAGCCGTCCCGGCCGGGCGGCCCTGACCCGGGATCCGCCGTGCTGCGCTGGCTGGCCGCGAACAGGCAACGTCCCAAGCGGCGTGCCGTGCCCGTGGCCGAGGCCATGGAGCCGCGCATCCTGTATTCGGCGGATCTCGCGGCCACGCTGCTGGGCGGCACCGCCAACGATCCGGCGATCGAGCGCTACACCGCCAGCGGCGCCCTGGCCGCACCCGCCGCGACCTGGACCGAAGCGAACGTGCGTGCGGCCTTCGCGCTGACGCCGCTGCAGTTCGAGCGCAATCAAGGCCAGTATGCCGACGGCGTCGACTTCGCCGCGTTCGGCAGCGGCTACGGCATCCAGCTGAGCGGCGGCAACGCCGAGATCCGGCTGGCCGGCGCCGCCCAGCCCGTGCGGCTGGAACTGGTCGGCGCGCAGGCGGATGGCGCCGAAGGCGAAGGCCTGCTCGCCACCCGCACCAACCACCTGCTGGGCGCCGACGCATCCACCTGGCACACCGACATCGACAACTACGCAGGCGCCATCTTTCGCGGCGTCTACGACGGCATCGATGTGCGCTACTACGGCAACCAGCAGGAACTGGAATACGACTTCCTGCTGGCGCCGGGGGCGTCGGTGCAGCAGCTGCTGCTGCGTTTCGATGGCGTGGACGCGGTCAATCTTGATGCGCAAGGCAACCTCATGCTGCGGGTGTCTGGCACCGCCCACGACCTGGTGTTCCAGGCGCCCGTGAGCTATCAGCTCGGCGAGAACGGCCAGCGCGAGGCCGTGACCAGCCGCTACGAGCTGCACGCCGACGGAAGCATCGGCTTCGTGCTGGGCGCCTATGACGCGGGCCGCGCGCTGGTGATCGACCCCGTCCTGACCCACGCCACGTACTTCGGCGGCACGGGTGGCGAATCGGCACTGGGCGTCGCCTTCGGCAGCGACGGCTCGATCTACGTGACGGGCCGCACCACGTCGACCGCGGGCGACCTCGCGCCGCGGATCGGGCCCAACGACAACCAGGACATCTACGTCGCCAAGTTCACGGCGGACCTCGGCACGCTGGTTTATGCCACCCGAATCGGTGGCGACAGTGACGATCAGGGCAATGCCATCGCTGTCGATGCCGCCGGCAACGCGGCGGTGGTCGGCTGGACGAAGTCCGACAATTTCCCCACGGTGGCGGCGGCCGATGGCACCGACAACGACGATGACGCCGTCGTCTTGAAGCTCAACAGCGCCGGCAATGCCCTGGTCTTCAGCACCTACTTCGGCGATACCAAGAAGGACGCAGGCACGGCGGTTGCCGTGGACGGCAGCGGCAACGTCTATGCGGCCGGCATGGTGGAGCGCAACGGGCTGCTGGGCCTGGGGCTGCTCGGGAATTCCGAGAACGCGTTCCTCAACAAGTATTCGCCCACGGGGGCGCTCCTCTACCAGAAGGACTATGGCGGTTCCGACAAGGACTCCGCCGCCGGCGTGGCGGTGGACGCCGCGGGCAATGCGTACCTCGTCGGTACGACCAAGTCGGACGACAACGTCACACCCGGCGGCGCCCAGACCAACGAACAGGGCGGCGAGGACGCTTTCCTGGCGAGGTACAACGCGGCCGGCACCTTGGTCTACGCGACCTACATCGGTGACGACAAGGAAGACGTCGCCACCGGCGTGGCGATCGACGGCACCGGTAAGGCGTACGTCATCGGGACCACCAAGGACCCGCTCGCGTCGAACTTCGCGACCACCGCCGGCGCCTATGGCACGACGAAGTTCCAGCACGAGACCGGCTTCCTGCGCATCTACGACACGACGCAGAGCGGGGCCGGTTCGATGGTGTATTCGTCGTTCATCGGCGGCTCGCGCGACGCCGGCGGCAACCTCGACTCGGGCCTGAGGGACCGGCCGACCGGCATCGCGGTGATCGATGGCCGCGTCGTCATCGCCGGCACCACCACCACCTCCAATTTCGCAACGACCGCCGATGCGGTGCGCCAGACCAACACCGGCAGCAGCGGCTTCCTGCTGGTGCTCGACACCACCCAGAACGGCGCGGCCGAACTGCAGTACGGGACCTACTACGGCAACAACCTGTCGGTCAGTGCGCTCGCCGCACGGGGCAACAGCGTGGTGCTTGCCGGCGCCACCGGCACCGGCGGGCTCGCCACGGCGGACGGCTACCGCACCACGGCTGCCGGCGGGCAGGATGCGCTGGTCGCGTTGTTCTCGCTCTTCAACACGGCCCCGACCCTTGCCGGCGCCGCCAACTTCCCGGCGGTCGTGGAAGACGCGGCCGCAGGCACGGGCCTGCTGGTGAGCGCGTTGATCGCCGGGCAGACCACCGATGCCGACGTGGGTGCGCTCACCGGCATCGCCGTCACCGCCGCCGACAGCACCAACGGCAGCTGGGAATTCAGCCTGAACGGCACCACCTGGTCGGCCATGGCCGCGCCATCCGCGGCCAGCGCCCTGCTGCTCGCCGCTGACGCGCAGACCCGCGTGCGCTTCGTGCCGGGGGCCAACTTCAGCGGCGGCAGCAGCATCACGTTCCGCGCCTGGGATCGCACGAGTGGGACGGCCGGCACGACCGCCTCCGTCTCGGTGAATGGCGGCACGACCGCGTTCAGCACGGCGACCGCGACCAGCAGCATCAGCGTGACGCCCGTCAACGACGCGCCGGTGCGGACCGCGGGCACCGTGGCCGCCCTGACCGTGCTGGAGAACTCCGGCACCACGTCGCTCGGCCTCGGCGGCATCGCCTATGGGCCGGGTGGCGGTGCGGATGAAGCGGCGCAGACCTTGACGTACACCGTGACGGCCGTCCCGGGCCCGGCCCTCGGCGACGTGGTGCTCGCCAACGGCACGACCGTGGTCACTGCCGGCACGCCGTACAGCCTGGCGGACCTCCAGGGCATGCAGTTCCGCGCCGCGGCGGGCGCCAATGGCGGCCCGCAGACTTTCAGCTTCCGCGTGCAGGACAGCGGCGGCACAGCCGGCGGCGGCGAAGACGAACTGGTCGAATCCATCGACATCCGGATCGCCACGACCAACCAGGCGCCGGTGCTGAATGGCGCCAACAACCTGGCCGGCGTGCTCGAAGATGCCACCGGCAACACGGGCACCCTCGTGAGCGCGCTGATCGCCGGGCAGATCACCGATGCCAACAACAACGCGACCACCGGCATCGCAGTGACCGCGACCGATGGCAGCAACGGCACCTGGGAGTTCACCACGAACGGCGGTGGCCACTGGTATTCGCTGGACAGCGTGAGCGCCAGCGCCGCGCGCCTGCTCTCCGCCGATACGCTGACGCGCGTTCGCTTCTTGCCCGATGCGAACTGGAACGGCACGGCCGCCCCCGGCATCACCTTCCACGCCTGGGACCGCACCAGCGGCACGGCCGGCGGCCTGGCGGACGTGACCGTCAACGGCGGCAACACGGCCTTCAGCAGCGCCTCGGCCAGCAGCGCGGTCACGGTGACGCCGGTCAACGACGCGCCCGTGCGCACCGCCGGGACGGTCGCGAACCTGACGGTGGCCGAGGATTCGGGCCTCACGTCGCTGGGCCTGGGCTCGCTGGTCCACGGCCCGGGCGGTGGCGCCGATGAATCCACGCAGACCTTGACGTACACGGTGACCGCGGTGCCCGCGCCGGCCCTGGGCGACGTCGTCCTGGCAGATGGCACGACCGTCGTCGCAGTCTCGACGAGCTACAGCGCCGCGCAGGTCACGGGCATGCAGTTCCGCGCCACGCCCGGCGCGAGCGGCGGCCCGGAGACCTTCAGCTTCCGCGTGCAGGACAACGGTGGCACGGCCGACGGCGGTTCCGACCAGCTGGTGGAGACGCTGTCCCTCACGGTCACGCCCGGCAACGCGGCGCCCGTGCTGACGGGCGCGACGCCGATGCCGGTCATCTTCGAAGACGATGCGAGCCCGGCGCCCCGCAACATCATCGCCCTGCTGGGTGGCAACGTGACCGATGCCGATGCGGGCGCCCTCGAAGGCATCGCGATCATCGCGGCCGACACCACCAACGGCCACTGGCAGTTCACCCTCGACGGCGGGAACAACTGGGCGGACATCGGCGCGGTCTCCAACAGCAATGCGCGCCTGCTCGCCTCCGACGCCCAGACCCGCATCCGCTTCGTGCCCGACGCGGACTGGAACGGCACCTCCGGCGCGCTCGAATTCCGCGCCTGGGACCAGACGCGCGGGACCGCGGGCCAGGCCTTCGGCGACGCCAGCAGCAACGGCGGCACCACCGCGTTCAGCAGCGGCACGGCCTCGGTGGCAGTGAACGTCACCCCGGTGAACGACGCACCGGTGCGCTCGGCGGGCACGCGCAACGACCTGACCGTGCTCGAGAACTCGGGCCTGACGTCGCTTGGCCTCACCGGGCTGGCCTACTCCCCCGGTGGTGGCGCAGACGAGGCAGCGCAGACCCTGACGTACACCGTGACGGCCGTGCCGGCGGGGGCCCTGGGCGACATCGTGCTGGCCGACGGAACGACCGTCGTCACGGCGGCCACCAACTACTCGCTCGCTCAGATCGAAGGCATGCAGTTCCGCGCGGCGGCCAACGCGAGCGGCGGCCCGCAGACTTTCAGCTTCCGCGTGCAGGACAACGGCGGCACGGCGAATGGCGGCGTGGACAGCCTGGTCGAATCGTTGTCGATCACCATCTCGAACGCGAACCAGGCGCCGGTGCTGGCCGGTGCCAATGCGATGGCTGGCATCCTCGAAGACACCGCCACCAACACCGGCACGCTCGTCAGCGCGCTGATCGCCGGCCAGGTCAGCGACGGCAACGTCGGTGCCACCAGCGGCATCGCCGTCATTGGCGTGGATGCCACCAACGGCGCCTGGCAGTACTCCACCGATGGCGGCACCAACTGGACGTCGCTGGCCGGCACCTCGAACGCCAGCGCACGCCTGCTCGCGGCCGATGCACAGACGCGTGTGCGCTTCATGCCGAATGCGAACTGGAACGGCACGGTCGCCAGCGGCGTCACCTTCCGCGCGTGGGACCAGACCACGGGCACGGCGGGTGCGCTGGCCGATGCGAGCGCGACCGGCGGCGGCACGGCCTTCAGCAGTGCCAGCGCCAGCAGCGGCATCGCCGTCACGGCGGTGAACGACGCGCCCACGCGAATCACCGGGACGGCCGGCAACCTGACGGTGCTGGAGAACTCGGGCACGACGCCGCTGCCCCTCGCCGGACTGGCTTATTCCGCGGGCGGCGGCGCGGACGAAGCGGCGCAAACGCTGACGTACACCGTGACGGGGCTCCCGCCGGCGGCCTTCGGCGACATCGTGCTGGCCGATGGCACGACGGTGGTCACGACCACGGGCTACTCGCTGGCGCAACTCGAGGGCATGCAGTTCCGCGGTGCCGCCAACGCCACCGGCGGTCCTCAGACTTTCAGCTTCCGCGTGCAGGACAACGGCGGCACGGCCAATGGCGGCGCGGACAGCCTGGTCGAGTCCGTGTCGATCACCATTTCGAACGCCAACCAGGCGCCCGTGTTGTCCGGCGCCAATGCGATGGCGGACATCCTCGAAGACGCGGCCACCAACACCGGCACGCTCGTCAGCGTGCTGGTCGCGGGCCATGTGAGCGATGGCAACGTGGGCGCCGTGACGGGCATCGCGGTCGCCGCCGTCGACACGGCGAACGGCGCCTGGCAGTACACCACCGACGGCGGCACCAACTGGGCGTCGCTGGCGGGCAGCTCCGATGCCAATGCGCGTCTGCTCGCTTCGGACGCGCAAACCCGCATCCGCTTCGTGCCGGACGCGGACTGGAACGGCAACGTTGCGAGCGGGATCACGTTCCGCGCCTGGGACCAGAGCTCAGGCACCGCGGGCGGGCTCGCCGACGCCACCGCCAACGGCGGCGGCTCGGCCTTCAGCGCGGCGACGGCCAGCAGCAGCATCGTGGTGACCGCCGTCAACGACGCCCCGGTGCGCACCGGCGGAACGGTGGCCAACCTCACCGTGCTGGAAAACTCCGGCGTGACTTCCCTGGGACTGGCCGGCCTGGGCTACGGCCCGGGCGGCGCCGCGGACGAGGCGGGGCAGGCGCTGACCTTCACGGTCACCGCCGTGCCCGCCGCGTCGCTCGGCGACATCCTGCTGGGCGACGGCACGACGCTGGTGACCGCGGGGCCGCTCTATTCGCTCGCCCAGATCGAAGGGATGCAGTTCCGCGCGGCGGCCAACGCCAGCGGCGGCCCGCAGACCTTCAGCTTCCGGGTGCAGGACGGCGGTGGCACCGCGAATGGCGGTTCGGACAGCCTGACTGAATCGCTCGCCATCACCATCTCCACCGCCAACCAGGCCCCGGTGCTGCTGGGCGCGAATCCGATGGCGACGCTGCTCGAAGATGCGGCCGCCGACAACGGCACCCTCGTCAGCACGCTCATCGCCGGCCAGATCAACGACCCCAACGCTGGCGCAGCCAGCGGCATCGCGGTGGTGGCCACGGATACGGCGCACGGCGCCTGGCAGTATTCCGTGGATGGCGGCGCCAACTGGGTGTCGCTGGCGGGCGCGTCGCCCACCAGCGCGCGCCTGCTCGGCGCCGACGCGCTGACGCGGGTGCGCTTCGTTCCGGACACCCACTGGAACGGCGCGGTCGCCACCGGACTCACGTTCCGCGCGTGGGACCAAGCGGCCGGCACGGCAGGAGGCGTGGCCGATGTCACGACCAACGGCGGCGCCTCGGCGTTCAGCACGGCCACCGCCAGCACCAGCATCGCCGTCACCTCGGTGAACGACGCGCCGGTGCGGACGGCCGGCAGCGTCGCCAATCTGGCGGTGCCCGAGAACTCCGGTCTCAGTTCGCTCGGCCTGGCTGGGCTGACCTACTCGGTGGGCGGTGGCACGGACGAGGCCGCGCAATCGCTGGACTACGTGGTCACCGCCGTGCCGGGCGCGGCGCTCGGGGACATCGTGCTCGCGGATGGCACCACCGTCGTGGCGGCCAATACCCTCTACAGCCTCGCGGACCTCCGTGGCATGCAGTTCCGCGCGGCAGCGAACGCCAGCGGGGGGCCGCAGGCCTTCAGCTTCCGCGTGCAGGACGACGGCGGCACGGCGAACGGCGGCGCGGACACGCTCACCGAATCGCTGGCCATCACCATCTCCACCGCCAACCAGGCGCCCGTGCTGGCTGGCGCGAATGCGCTGGCCGGCATCCTCGAGGACGCGGCGGCGAACAGCGGCACCCTCGTCAGCGCGCTGGTCGCCGGCCAGGTGAGCGACGCCAACGCCGGTGCAAGCAGCGGCATCGCCGTCGTGGGCACCGACGGCACCAACGGTGCCTGGCAGTACTCGACCGATGGCGGCGCCAACTGGACGTCGCTGGCCGGCGCCAACGCCGGCAACGCGCGGCTGCTGGCCTCGGATGCGCTCACGCGGGTGCGTTTCGTGCCTGCCACCGATTGGAACGGCAGCGTGGCCGCCGGCATCACGTTCCGGGCCTGGGACCAGACCAGCGGCACCGCAGGCGGCGTGGCCGACGTGACGGTGAACGGCGGCGGCACGGCGTTCAGTGCCGCGACGGCGAGCAGCGGCATCGCGGTGACGCCGGTGAACGACGCGCCGGTGCGCAGCGGCGGCAACGTGGCCGACCTCACCGTGCTCGAGAACTCCGGGACCACGCCACTGGGCCTGACCGGCCTGGCCTACGTGCCGGGCGGTGGCATCGATGAAAGCGCGCAGACCTTCACCTACACCGTCACCGCCGTGCCCACGGCCGCCTTCGGCACCATCGTGCTGGCCGACGGCACCACGGCCGTCGCGGCGAACACGAGCTACTCCCTGGCTCAGCTCCAAGGCATGCAGTTCCGCACGGCGGCCGGCGCCACCGGCGGCCCGCAGACCTTCAGCTTCCGGGCGCAGGACAGCGGCGGCACAGCCAATGGCGGCGTGGACAGCATCACCGAATCGCTCGCCATCTCTATCACGGCATCGAACCAGGCGCCGGTGCTCGCCGGTGCGAATGCGCTGACGGCCACGCTCGAAGACGCAGCCACCAACAACGGCACGCTGGTCAGCAGCCTGATCGCCGGCCAGGTCACCGACGCGAACGCCGGCGCGCTGCGCGGGATCGCCGTCGTCGCGGTCGACATGACTGACGGCGTCTGGCAGTTCAGCACCGACGGCGGCGGCAACTGGTCGCCACTGGCGGGTGTGTCGGCCACCAGCGCCCGCCTGCTGGGCTCCGATGCGCTGACCCGCGTGCGCTTCCTGCCCGCGGCCGACTGGAACGGCACCGTCGCCGCCGGCCTCACCTTCCGGGCCTGGGACCAGACCAGCGGCACGGCCGGCGCGCTGGCCGACGTTTCGGTCAACGGAGCGGGCACCGCGTTCAGCGCCACCACCGCCAGCAGCAGCATCACCGTGGATCCGGTCAACGACGCGCCGTTCCGCTCGGCCGGCACGTTGGCGCCCCTCACGGTGCTGGAAAATTCCGGCACCACCACGCTCGGCCTGGCGGGCCTGAGCTACGCCCCCGGCGGCGGCGCGGACGAAGGCACGCAATCGTTCACCTATACCGTCACGGCGGTGCCCAGCGCGACACTGGGCGACATCGTGCTGGCGGACAACAGCACCGTGGTCACCTCCGGCACCGCGTACAACCTGACCGAACTGCGGGGCATGCAGTTCCGCGCGGCCGCCGGTGCGAACGGCGGCCCCCTGAGCTTCAGTTTCCGGGTGGAGGACGACGGCGGCACGGCCGGCGGCGGCGTCAACAGCCTGAACGAGTCGCTCGACATCTCGATCTCGACGGTGAACCAGGCGCCGGTGCTGGCTGGCGCCAACAACTTCGGCAACATCCTGGAAGACGTCACCGGCCACACGGGCCTGCTGGTCACCGGCCTCATCGCCGGCCGCGTCAGCGATGCGAACAACAACGCCAGCAACGGCATCGCGGTGGTCGCCGTCGACAACTCCGGCGGCCAATGGCAGTACACCACCGACGGCGGCACCAACTGGCAGGGGCTGGGTGGCGTCTCCACCGGTGCCGCGCGGCTGCTCTCGGCCGACGCGCTGACGCGTGTGCGCTTCGTGCCCACGCCGAACTGGAACGGGACGCTCAGCCCCGGCATCACGTTCCATGCGTGGGACCGCACCAGCGGCACGGCGGGCGACACCGCCGACGTCTCGGTGAACGGTGGCGCGACGGCGTTCAGCACCGCTTCCGCCAGCAGCTCGCTCACCGTGGCCCCGGTGAACGATGCACCGTTCCGCGCGTCCGGCACCGTGGCGGACCTGACCGTGCTGGAAAACGCGGGCCCCACTTCCCTGGGCCTCACCGGGCTCTCGCATGGCGCCGGGGGCGGGGCCGACGAAGTCGCCCAGACGCTGACCTACACCGTCTTGACCGTGCCGACCACGATCGGTGACGTGGTGCTGGCCGATGGAACCACGGTGGTGACGGCGAATACCGCGTACACGCTGGCGCAGATCGAAGGCATGCAGTTCCGCGCCGCCGCGGGCGCCAGCGGCGGCCCGCAGACCTTCAGCTTCCGCGTGCAGGACGACGGCGGTACCACCGACGGCGGCATCGACAGCATGACCGAATCGCTGGCCATCCGCATCGCCGCCACCAACCAGGCGCCGGTGCTGGCCGGGGCGAACCCGCTGGCCGATGTCGCCGAGGACGCGGCACCGAACAACGGGGTGACGGTGGCCAGCCTGGTCGCCGGCCAGATCACCGACGCCAACGCGGCGGCGGTCGAAGGCATCGCCGTGGTGGCGACGGACGCGTCCAACGGCAGTTGGGAATACTCCACCGACGGCGGGGCGAACTGGTCTTCACTGGCCGGCGCGGGGACGGGGACGGCGCGCCTGCTCGCGGCGGACGCACAGACCCGCGTGCGCTTCGTCCCTGCCGCGGACTGGAACGGCAGCGTCGCCACCGGCATCAGCTTCCATGCATGGGATCGCAGCGCCGGGGTGGCGGGCGGTGTGGCGAATGCCGCCGTCACGGGTGGCGCGACCGCGTTCAGCAGCGCCAGCGCCAGCAGCGGCGTCACGGTCACCGCCGTCAACGACGCGCCGGTGCGCACAGCGGGCACGATGCCGGCGCCGGGCTTCACGCAAGGCGCCCCTGCCGCGGCGCTCGGCCTGGGCGCGCTCACGTACTCCGCGGGCGGCGGCGCCGACGAAAGTGCGCAGGTGCTGAGCGTCGTCGTGACGGCGGTGCCGAACGCCGCCACGGGGACCGTTCTCCTCGCCGACGGCAGCACCGTGGTGAACACGGGCGCGAGCTACAGCATCGCCCAGCTGGGCGGCATGCAGTTCCGCGCGGCCGCCGGTGGCGCGGTGGGTCCGGCGACCTTCAGTTATGACGTGCAGGACAGCGGGGGCACGCCGGGTGTCTCGCGGCTGTCGGAGTCGGTCACCGTCACCGTGAGCGCCGCCCCGGCACCGGCCCCAGGGCCCGCGCCGGTTCCGGCACCGCCCGCCCCGGCACCGGCACCGGCGCCGGAGCCCGCACCGGCACCGACGCCGGCCCCTGCACCCACGCCGGTGCCGACGCCGGTGCCGACGCTGCCGCCGGCTCCTGCCCCGACGCCCGCCCCGACGCCCACCCCGACGCCCGCGCCCACCCCCGCGCCGGGGCCGGCGCCCGCACCCGAGCCGGCACCTGCTCCAGCCCCCGCGCCCTCCGCCGGGCCGGGCGAACCATCCATCGCCCCTGCGCCCGTCCCCGCGCCACAGCCCGCCCCGGCGCCTGTCGAAGCCGTGCCGCCCAGCGGCGCCGCTCCCGTGGCGGAACCGGCACCCGCACCGGCGCCCCGGCCGGCCGAAACCGTGGTGGTGCGGGCACCTGCCGCAGCAGCCGGCAGCGAAATCGACACGGCCGTGCTCGGTGGCGCCGCCGCGCCGCTGGTCGGCGCCCCGGCCGCTTTCTTCCGCGCCAACGACCTCGTCCCGGCGCAGCTGGACGTCACGCCGCGCCTGCAGCCGGTCACAGCACCGCTGGAGCGTCTGCAATTCGCCATGCTGCCCGCCGAGATGTCCACCGATCTGCAGCTGGGCGGGCTCATGGGTTTCGCCCGCAGCGGCAGCGATTCAGGGGACGACGACGCGCGGCGCGGCCTGCGCGAAGTCGCCTTCCTCGAAGAGATGGACCGGG
The DNA here is from genome assembly GCF_007833165.1 of Caenimonas sedimenti. Classification (GTDB taxonomy): domain Bacteria; phylum Pseudomonadota; class Gammaproteobacteria; order Burkholderiales; family Burkholderiaceae_C; genus Ramlibacter; species Ramlibacter sedimenti. The sequence continues at coordinate 118,012 of NZ_VOBQ01000011.1, forward strand.
TGCGCGAACAGGTGCGCGAGGAGTTCGACCTCGACCGCACGGTGAGCATCTCGGTGGCCGGCGTCACGCTCGGCATGTCGGTGCTCTATGTTCTGTGGCTGATCCGCGGTGGCGTGTTGCTGGGCAGCTACCTGTCGGCGCTGCCCGCGTGGCGCATGCTGGACCCGCTGCCCGTGCTGGCCCGCACGCCCGAAGAGCAGGAAGACGACGACGACGCCGAGCTCGAGCCGGGTGTCACCCAGGCGCAGGACCCGCTGCGAGGCTTCCAGTGAAGATCCTCGGCACCCGCACCTACATCGCGCTGGGCCTGGTGTCGCTGGTCAGCAGCGCCTTGCTCGCCGCGTCGTTCCTGGGGCTGATCCCGGACCGCGCGCAGGCGGTGCGCGAAGGCCGCATCGCGCTCGCCGAATCGCTGGCGGCGTCCGCCACCGTCATCCTGAGCGGCAGCGACCCGCGCCGGATGGAGGAGGTGCTGCGCTTCACGCGCGCGCGCAACAAGGACTTGCGCTCCGTCGGCCTGCGCAGCCGCGAGGGCCGGCTGGTGATGGCGGTGGGCGAGCACGCGCGCCAATGGGTGCCGCTGGAGACCGGCTCCGCTTCCGATGCGCAGGTGCAGGTGGTGCTGTACGCGCAGGGCGAGCGCTGGGGGCAGATGGAGCTGCGCTTCGAACCCACGGTCGTGCCCGGCCTCCTGGGCCTGCTGCACACGCCGCTGCTGATCCTCATCGCCTTCTGCGCCACCATCTGCTTCGTCGGCTTCACCGTCTACCTCGGGCGCGTGCTGCGCCACCTCGATCCTTCGCAGGCCATCCCGGGGCGGGTGCGCTCGGCCCTCGATTCGCTCACCGAGGGGCTGCTGGTCATCGACCCGCAGCAGTCGGTGGTGCTGGCCAACCAGGCCCTGGTGAAGCTGGTGGGCAAGAGCAACGAGCAGATGATGGGCACGCCCATCGATGCCCTGCCCTGGCGCGACGCGCTCGGGCTGCCGTTGCCGGCGGCGGGCCGCCCCTGGGCCCGGGCCCTGCAGGAAGGCACGGTCCAGCGCGACGTCCACATGAAGCTGCTGGACGCGCAGGGACTGCCGCGCACCTTCGTCGTCAATTGCTCTCCCGTGCTGAATGCCGGCGGCCGCGCCGGCGGCGCCCTGGTCAGCCTGGAAGACATCACCCAGCTGGAGGAAAGCAAGGTCGCCCTCCAGGGTGCCAAGGAAGAAGCGGACGCCGCGAACCGCGCCAAGAGCGAATTCCTGGCCAACATGAGCCACGAGATCCGCACCCCGATGAATGCCATCCTGGGCTTCACCGAGTTGCTGCGGCGCGGCTATGGCAAGAGCGAGCAGGAGTCGGGCCGCTACCTGGCCACCATCCACCAGAGCGGCCGCCACCTGCTGGCGCTGATCAACGACATCCTCGACCTGTCCAAGGTCGAAGCCGGCCAGCTCACGGTCGAAAGCATGCCGGCGGCCGCGCACGACGTGGTGCGGGGCGCGGTCGCCGAACTGGAACCCAAGGCCCGCGAAAAAGGCATAGCCCTGCTGCTGGACGTGGATGGCAAGCTGCCCGCGCAAGTCGCCACCGACCCGGGCCGGCTGCGCCAGGTGGTCTTGAACTTGCTAAGTAACGCGGTGAAATTCACCGAACGGGGCGCCGTGCGCGTGCGCCTGGCTTGTACGGAGGGCCGCTATACGGTGGAGGTGGCCGACAGCGGCATCGGCATCGCCGCCGACAAGGTCGATGCCATGTTCGACCCCTTCACGCAAGCCGACGCCTCCATCACCCGCCGCTTCGGCGGCACCGGCCTGGGCCTGGCCATCAGCCGCCGGCTGGCCCGCGCCCTGGGCGGCGACCTGACGGCGACCAGCACGCTGGGCGTCGGCACGCGCATGCTCTTCAGCTTCGATCCGGGGCCGCTGGCCGGCGCGCGCTGGCTCACGGCCGACGAAGTGCTGGCCGATGCGGCGCCCGCGCCGGTGCTGGCGGCGCGCAACCGCTGGCAGATCCCGCCGTCGCGGGTGCTGGTCGTCGACGACGGCCCGGAGAACCGCGAGCTGGTCGCGCTGGTGCTGGCCGACCACGGCCTGTGGGTCGAGGAGGCCGAGAACGGCCAGGTGGCGCTCGACATGCTGGAGCGCGCCGGCTTCGACCTGGTGCTGATGGACATGCAGATGCCCGTGCTCGACGGCTTCGAGGCCACGCGCCGGCTGCGGGCGCGCGGCGACAAAACGCCGGTGATGGCGCTCACGGCGAACGCGATGAAGGGTTACGATGAAGAAGTGCTCGCCGCCGGTTGTACTGCCTACCTGACCAAGCCCGTCGATATCGACCGGCTGGTCGCCACCGTTGCCGGCCTGCTGGGCGGGACGCCCGCCGCGGAAACCGTGGCGCCCGTCACCACCACGGCGGCTGCGCCCACGGCCGAGGTGGAGCCAGCAGCCGCCCTTGTACCCGCCACGCCGATCCTCTCGCGCCACGCCGGCAATGCCCGGCTGGTGCCCATCGTGCGCAAATTCGCCGCGCGCCTGGCCGAGCAGCTCGCAACCGCGCGCCAGGCGATGGCCAGCAACGACCTCGACCAGCTGGCGAAGGTGGCGCATGCACTGGCCGGCTCCGCTGGCACCGTCGGCTACGACGAGTTCACCGAGCCGGCGCGCGAGCTGGAATCGCAGGCGCATGCCGGCAATGCGGGCCGGGCGGCCGAGCTGCTGGCAGTGATCGAGCAGATGGCGGGGCGGGTGCAGGTGCCGGAGCTGGTGACGAGGGCGCCGGCATGAGCACGAAACCCGATCCGGCAAGCCACGACCTGGCGTCCTCCGGCACCCACGACACGCCGCCCATCACCGTGTTCTCCCCCGGCGACGAGAAGCTGGCCGAGGAAGTGCTGCAAAAGCTCGCGCCGCAGAGCGGCGCCTGGAGCCGGCGCTCCACCAGCGCGATGGAACAGGCCGTCATCATGATGGTCGACGACGAGTCGCTCAACATCGAGATGACCGAGGCGTTCCTGACGGAGGCGGGGTACCAGAACTTCGTCCACACGACGGACTCGCGGCGGGCGCTGCCGATGATGCGCGAGCGGCAGCCCAGCGTGCTGCTGCTCGACCTCAGCATGCCGCACATCGGCGGCCTGGAAATCCTGGATGCGATGCGGCAGGACCCCGACCTGCGGCACCTGCCGGTGATCGTGCTGACCAGCACCACCGACCCGGCCGTCAAGCTGCAGGCGCTGTCGCAGGGCGCGATGGACTTCCTGTCGAAACCGGTGGACCCCAGCGAGCTGGCCCTGCGCATCCGCAACACGCTGGGCGCCACGGCGTATCGCGACTTCCTGGCGCACCACGACGCGCTCACCGGCCTGCCGAACCAGTTGCGTTACCGGTCGGCCCTGGCCGAAGTCCTGCAGGTCGCCCGCACCGCCGGCCACCGCGGTGCGGTGCTGCACGTGGGCGTGGACCGGCTGGGCGCCATCAACGACGCACTGGGCCGCGGCGTCGGCGACCAGGTGCTGCAGCGCTTGGCCAAGCGGCTCGCGCAATGCGTGGAGACGGAAGTCGGCGGCGACCTGAGCACGGGGGGCCAGTCGCCCATGCTGTTCCGCTTCGAGGGCGACGCCTTCGCCGTGCTGGTGCCGCAGGCGGAAGAGACGGATCTGCTGGCCGCCTTCATCAGCAAGCTGGTCGAGGAATCGGGCTTCGCCTTCAGCCGCGGCGGCCAGGATCTCTTCATCACCTGCAGCGTGGGCATCGCCGCCTTCCCGCAGGACGGCCGCACGCCCGAGGAGGTGGTCACCAATGCCAACGTCGCGCTGAGCCAGGCCAAGGAAAGCGGACGCAACACCTTCGAATTCTTCTCGTCGAAGATGAACGAGCTGGCACGCAGCCGGCTGACCGCCGGTGCCGACCTGCGGCGCGCTTTCGGCCGCAACGAGATCGAACTGCTGTACTGGCCCGTGGTGGAGCTCGCCACCGGCAAGCTGGCGGGCGCCGAAGCCGTGATCCAGTGGAAGCAGCCCTCCGGCCGCGTGGTGGCCAGCCAGGAGCTGCTGGCGCTGGCCGCCACCAACGACATGTTCGCCGGCATGAGCGAGTGGGCGCTGGAGCAGGTGGTCGGCCACGTCCGGCGCTGGTCCGCCGCGGGCCTGCCGCTGGTCCCGATCTCGGTGAACCTGTCGCTGGCGCACGTGCGCGCGCGCGAACTCGCGGAGATGCTGCGCAAGGCCACGCGCAGCGGCCTGGAGCCCAAGCACCTGGCCATCCAGCTGCAGCAGTTCCGCGGGGTCATGGAACTGCTGCCGGCCGACCGCAAGGCGCTGGAACAATTGCGTACCGTCGGCTTCCGCCTGGCCCTGGACGCCTTCGGCTCCGGCTCGGCCGGTCCGCTGATCCTGCGGGAGCTGCCTTTCGATGAAGTGAAGCTCGATCCGCGCTTCCTCGACGGCATCACGGAAGTCGCCACCGCCAACCTGCTGCGCGGCGTGCTGCGCATGCTGGAGCGCATGGGGCTGCGCGCGATCGTCTGTGGCGTGGACCACCCGCTCAAGCTGGCCTTCCTGCAGAAGCTGCAGGCGCCCTACGGCCAGGGCCCGGCCCTGGGCGATGCCTTGTCCGGCATGGACTTCGCAGTCAAGTGGCTCACGCGCCATGGCAAGCCGGGGGCGCCTGGCGCCCCATGAGCGCTTCCGGGACGTCACCGCCCAAACCCCCAGCCACAGCGGGCAGCCTGGCCGGCGCGGCCTACCGGCTGCTGGTGACCACCAGCGCCGGCCATGTGCAACAGGTGGCGAAGCTCGCCGCAGACGTGGCCAGCTTCGCGGCGTTGGGGGAAGACTCACGCCTGCCGGAAGCCGTCGAAACCCTCCAGGCAGGCGTCGACGCCATGCGCCTCGGTGCGGCCGACCCGCAGACCGGCTGGCTCGCCCGCGCGAGCGGCAAGGACCGCGATGCGCGCGGGAACGTGGCCGCGCAATGCCTGCAATTCGAGAGCGAGCGCGACCAGGTCGAAGCGGAAGCGCGCGAAGTGCTGGGCCGCTGGGACGCGCACGCTGCCGCCGCGCGCCGCATGCTGGTCGAGTTCGTGGTCGAAGTGCAGGCGCTGGAGCGCACGCTGGTGACGGCCGCCAAGCTGCTGCGGGACATGAAGCGCGCCATGCGCAAGGAGCGCACCCTGGCGGACACCGGCGTGGCACACCTGGAACTGCAGGCGATGGGGGAACGCGCCGAGGCCATTCACGCGCGGCTGCGCCTCTACGAAGCTGTGCCGCGCACGGCGCACCAGGTGCACCGCCTGGCCCAGGACATCACGTCCAGGCGGGCGGCACTGGCCACGGTCTTGCAGAACGACCTGACCCGCCATGCGGACCGCTTCCATGAAAGGCTGCAGCGGCTGCAGGCGGTGGCGCCCGGCCCGGCCCGGCCGGCGGCGGGCGATGCGCTGGAGCTGGCCGAAGAAGGCCGCAAGAATCTCCAGATGTGGCTGGCCCAGACCAGCTCCACCTGCATCCGGCTGCAGCACCTGGAACACCAGGCGGCGCATACCATCGCGAAGCTGCGCGAACGCGCCGCCGCGGCGCTGGCATCGACCCCCAGTTAGCCGCTACAGGCGCCGGTCGGACCGGGCTGCTTCGCAGACGGCGTCGTAGGCCCAGCCGAGGTCGTCGCCCGTGACGGGCAGCACCGGGCCCGGCGTGGAGGTCATGAAGGCCGGCGCACCCGTCGTGGCATAAGCATTGGCGGCCAGCACGCGCATCGTCCGGCGGCTGCAATCGAACTCCAGGCGCAAGGCCGTGCGCTGGATGCGGGGCGGCCGGGCGCCGTGCGTCGCCAGATCGGGCAGCAGGGCGTGCCGGCCCCAGGAGCGCACCCAGACGGCCACCAGCGAATGCTCCGCCTGCATGGAGCCGAGCTCGATGTCCAGGTCGGGCGCGCCCGGCACCGGGCGCCACGCGGCCTGCGCGGCCACCGTGGCACCGAGGCACAGGGCGGCCGCGGCCATTCGTCCAAACTTGCGCAAGGCCATCGCTGGCTCTCCCGAAGCGGGCATGGCCACATGCTAGCGAAGTCCGGCCGTTCACGGCCTTGCAGTGCAGCATGCGTGAAAGCGTCCTGAAAGCCACTGCCGCGTACCTTCACGGCCTGGCGCATCATGCGCAGACGGAGACACCCATGACCATCACGAGACGAGACCTTCTGGGCGCCGGCGCGGCGCTCGCCGCCACCCTGCCCTTCGAGGCCATGGCACAGGCCTGGCCTTCCAAGCCGATCCGCTTCGTCGTGCCGTTCGCGCCGGGCGGCAGCTCGGAGATCGTGGCGCGCTCCGCCGCGGGTGAACTGAGCAAGACGATCGGGCAGAACGTCTTCGTCGACAACAAGCCCGGCGCCTCCGGCAACATCGCGATGCAGGAGGTCGCGCGCGCCGACGACATGCACACGCTGATCCTGGGCCACATCGGCACGCTCGCGGTCAACCCGTACATGTTCAAGAAGCTCCCGTACGACGCCAACAAGGACTTCAAGCCGGTCAGCCTGCTGGCCAAGGTGCCGAGCCTGTACGTCGTGCACCCCGACCTGCCGGCGAAGGACCTGAAGGAGTTCATCGCCCTCGTGAAGGCCAAGCCGGGCCGAATGAACTACGGCTCGGCGGGCAACGGCAGCGCCGGCCATCTCGCGATGGAATACCTCAAGATGACTGCCAACATCTTCATCACGCACATCCCGTACAGGGGCACGGGCCCGCAGCTCACCGACCTGCTGGCGGGCCGGCTGGACGCGGCCTCGGTGGGCGCCTCGGCCATCCTGTCGCAGATCAAGGCGGGCAAGCTGCGCTGCATCGCCACGGGCTCGACCAAGCGCCTGGCGCAGTTGCCCGACGTGCCCACGGTCGCCGAGCAGGGCTTCCCGGGCTTCGAGATGACGCAGTGGTACGGCATGATGGCGCCGGCCTCGATGCCGCAGGCGAACATCGACAAGCTGGCTGCCGAGACGCAGAAGGCAATGCGCTCGCCGGCGGGCACGGAGCGCCTCATCGGCGACGCGGCCGAGCCGGTCGGCGGCACGCCGGCGCAGTTCGCGCAGTTCATCACTGCCGAACAGAAGCGCTGGAAGCAGGTGGTGGAACGGGCGAAAATCGAGGCTGACTGATCCTTCCCTGCCGTCCTCGACTCGCAGGCTGAGCCCATGCGCATCCTGCTGGTCGAAGACGAACACAGCCTCGGCACCTGGCTGTCCAAAGCCCTGGAGAGCGCGGGTATCATCGTGGAATGGGTCGACACCGGCCGGGCCGCGCTGGCCGCGGCAGCCGCGGGCCACCACGACGCCATCGTGCTGGATCTCGGCTTGCCGGACCGCGATGGCCAGGAGGTGCTGGCCGAGCTGCGGCAGCGTGACCGCCACATCCCCGCGCTGGTGCTCACCGCGCGCGACGGTCTTGGCGACAAGGTGCGGGCCTTCCACGCGGGTGCCGACGACTTCCTCGCCAAGCCGTTCGAACTCGAGGAACTGCAGGTGCGCCTGCATGCATTGCTGCGCCGCGCGCGCGGCGCCGAGGCGGCGCGCCTGTCCTGCGGTCCCCTCAGCTACGAGCTGGCCACCCAGCGGTTCACGCTCGCCGGCGAAACGCTGGCCCTGCCCCCGCGCGAATCCGCCGTGCTGCGCGTGCTGCTGCAGCATGCGGGCGAGCCGATGGCCAAGCAGCACATCCTCGAACGCGTCGTCTCCGACGACACGGACATCCACCCGGAGGCCGTGGAGGTCATCGTGCACCGCCTGCGCAAGCGCGTGGACGGCCGCGGCCTGGCCATCAAGACCTACCGCGGCCTCGGCTATGCGCTGGAAGCGGCTTAGCCAGCTGACGCTGGCGCAGCAGCTGCTGCTGCTCCTGCTGCCGGCTTTGCTGCTGCTGTCGCTGGCCGAACTGCGCTGGACGGCGCTGGACGTGCATCGCGCGGCCGACGCGGCCTATGACCGCTCGCTGCTCGGCGCGCTGAAGGCGATCGACGCGAACGTCTCCACCGAATCCGGCGGCCTGGCCATGGAGCTGCCCTACCGCATGTTCGAGTTCTTCGAACTGACCGCCAGCGGCGCCGTGCACTACCGCGTGGCGACGGCGGATGGTCTGGTCGAACTCGGCAGCGCGGACCTGCCCGCGCCACCGCGGCGCCTCGTTCCCGGCGTGCCGCAGTTCTACGACGGCGTGTACTTCGGCGACCCGGTGCGGGTCGTCGCCAACAGCCGCGAGCTCAATCGGCTGGCGGCCGGCTCCCCCTCGCGGCAATTGGTCATCCAGGTGGCGGAGAGCACGCGCTCGCGCGATGACTTCCGGCAGGTGTTCGTGCGGCGCGCTGCGTTCAACAGCACGTTGTTCCTGGTGCTCGCGGTCAGCTTGTGCATCGGCGCGGTGCTGTTCGTGCTGCGCCCGATCGGAAGGCTTTCGCGCGAGGTGCTGTCGCGGGCGCCGGGGGAACTGCAGCCGATCCCCGCCGACGGCGCCGCGCCCGACGTGCGCCCGCTGGTCGATGCCATCAACCAGCACCTGCGGCGCACACAGGAGCGCATGGCGCAGCAGCACGCTTTCCTGGACGATGCGTCCCACCAGTTGCGCACCCACCTGACCACCCTGCGCATGCAGGTGGAGTTCGCCGTGCGGCAGCAGGATGCGGAATCGGTCCAGCAGGCGCTGGCCGCACTGATGCAGGAACTGCAGCGCGCCACCCGCAGCACCAACCAGTTCCTGAGCCTCACGCGCAGCGAAGCGGTGCAGCTGCAGCCGGAATGGTTTCGCGTGCACGAACTGCTGGACGACGTCGCGCGGCAGTTCCTGCGCAGCGCGCGCGAGAAGGGCCTGGATCTGGGCGTGGAGTGCGAGCCGCTCGAAGCCTTCGGTGACCCCCCCTTGCTGCGGGAGGCGCTCACCAATCTCGTGGCGAATGCGATCGCCTACACGCCGGCCGGCGCGATCACGCTGGGCGCCGCGGGCGATACCATGGGCTGGAGTGTCTCGGTGGAGGACACCGGGCCGGGCCTGCCCGCCTCGCTCGCGGCCGGCGCCGGCAGCAGGTTCGCGCGGGTGCCCGGCGCGTCGTCGGGCGGCTCCGGCCTCGGCCTTTCCATCGCACGCGCCATCGCAACGAGGCACCAGGGCGTGCTGCGGCTGGAGCCGCGCGAAGGTGGGACGGGCCTGCATGCGGCGCTCTGGTGGCCGCGAAGCACCGCCGGCGCTTCAAAGGAATCTTGATGCGGCATTTTCAGTTCGCGATAGGGCTGATGATCGGCGCGCTGGCGCAATTGGCCGCAGCCGCACCGGCGCAAGTGGAGTGCATCGCGCCGGCCAAGCCCGGTGGTGGCTTCGACCTGACCTGCCAGCTCCTGAAGCAGGCACTGGCGCTGCCGCCCGGACCGGCCACCGACGTGCAAGTCCGCTACATGCCGGGCGGCATCGGCGCTGTCGTCTTCGACCGCGCGGTCACGCAGAACTGGAGCGATCCCGCCGTGTTCGTCGCCTTCTCGACCGGGTCGCTGCTGAACCTGGTGCAGGGCAAGTTCGGCCCGCATGGCCCGCAGGACGTGCGCTGGCTCGCCACGTTGGGCACCGAGTACGGTGTGGTCGCCGTCCGCAAGGACTCGCGCTTCGCGACCCTGCCCGCGCTGATGCAGCGCCTGCGCGAGAACGCCAGCGGCGCGGTGTTCGGCGCGGGCGGCGCCGTCGGCAGCCAGGACTGGGTGAAGGCGTCACTGCTGGTGCGCGCCGCGGGACGCGACCACCGGACGATGCGCTTCGTGTCGTTCGAAGGTGGCGGGCAGGCGATCGCGGCGCTGCGCGGCGGCCACGTCGATGTGTTCTGCGGCGACGCGGGCGAGGCGATGCCGGCGTTGGCGGCGGGCGAGATCCGGCTGCTGGCGGTCTTGGCGCCGCAACGGCAGCGCGGAACCTTGGCCGGTGTGCCGACCGCACGCGAGCAGGGCGTGGATCTGGTCTGGCCCACGGTGCGTGGCATCTACATGGGGCCCGGTGTCCCGGCGAAGGACCTGGATGAATGGACCCGCATCCTGCAGCGCGTCATGAAGACTCCTGCGTATGAGCAGGCGGCGCGCGCCAGCGGGATGGAACCACTCGCGCTGGCGGGCCCCGAACTGCAGGAGCATGTGCAGCGCGAGGCGCAGCGCATGCGGGAACTGGCGCGCTCGCTGCACCTCACCGTGCGTTGAGGGCAGCCGGGGGAGCGCATGTAGAGCGCAGGCCGCTCTCTGGCCATTGCATGTCATGCAGCGCAAGACGCCGTCGTCAATCGCGTGAACGGATGCCGAACCAGCGTGCCAGCCGCTCGCGCCAGATGTCGCGGCCGGCCTGACGATAGTCCCGCAGCCACCCGCGGGTCGGCGGCATGCGGCGCACGATCCACTGCGCGACGACGATGAAGGTCATCATCCAGAACAGGCTGAGCCACAACGCGGCCCACCACCCGTGGCTGGCTTGCTCCAGTCCCTCCCGCAGCGCCGACCGCAGCACGATCACGCCGAAGAGCGGTACGGCCGCGATGCACAGGTAGCCGAGCAGGAACTTGGTGAGGCCAAGCCGGCGGCGGCGTTCGCGGGAAACCAGGGACGTGATGCCCACCGCAACCAGCAGCGCCACGGCAAACCAGGGCAGCTGTTCGCTTGCACGCTCGACGAACGCAGTGGAGAGGATGTCGGGCACGGGCGTTAGGTCCAACCGAGCGGATGCCCCGGCAACTCGGAGCACCTAGTTTACATAGAGCGATTGCCGCCGGCGCCTGCCACCCCCAGCCCGCCCATTGCTCAGCATGATCCGCTTGGAGCCAAGCCCCGCTTCGATACTCTGCCAAGGGCCACTTTTGCCATCTGTGAGCATCAGGAGCCGCTGACATTCTTCCGGTCCTGCGCGGTGCAAGGCTGCTTTGGGTCGAAGGCGCATTCGAGTATTTTCTTGAGACGACGCATGGCCGCATCGGCGCGCTTCTGCGTCGCCAGCCCAGCGAGGGGCAGGACCGTCCAGCGAGCAAGGGGCGTCGTGCTTCTGCTCAGCATCCGCCACTGGACCCGGCACGTGTTCAGTTCAATATCGTGGAGCTCGATCTCCATGCGCGGCATCAACAGCGGCAGCGACCCCTCGGTCACAAATTTCCGCGGCGGCGCCACTTCAGTCACTCGAATGACGACGGATTGCCTGCCACGAAGTGGAGTGAGAAGGGTCTCGTCGTACTCCTTTCCCACAGTGGCATGCGCAACCTGATCACGTGACTTGACTTCCACGACCCCGGGGAACCATTCGGCGAAGTTCGTGTGGTTCGACACGTAGTCGAAGACAACCACTCGTGGGCGTTCGATCACGACGCTTGTGCTGGCGAGCGAATACATGGGCACCTCCTTGCTGGAAGGCGATGCTAGAGTGTGGACCCGGGTCCACAGTCAAGAAAACTTCATGGAAATTTCCGCGCTCGAGGCGCAGACGGGTCTTGGGCGTGACGCCATCCGGTACTACGAGCGCCGCGGCTTGCTGGGCAAGATCCCTCGCGGTTCGAACAACTATCGGGACTATCCTGCGTCGCTCGTGAAGGAAATCAAGCTTCTTCGCAGCATGCAGTCGCTTGGCTTTTCCCTGGACGAGATCCAGGAAGTGCTCAACGGATTGCGTTCCGGCGGCATCCAGTGCAAAGCAGGCGCCGAGCTCCTGGCCGAGAAGCGTCGAGGTGTCGAGCAGCAGATTCGCAGCTTGAGGGAGGTCAGCCGCTTGTTGGCACTCGAGCAGTCGCGCCTGGAGGATCGCGCTCGCCGGCATGCACGGCGATAGCGGAAGCCCTCGGGGCGACATGGCTGGCGCAGCCGCTCAATACGACTTGGGCAGGCCCAGCACCTTCTCGGCGATGAAGCACAGGATCAGCTGCGGGCTCACGGGCGCGAGCCGCGGGATCCACGCTTCGCGCAGGTAGCGCTCGACGTGGAACTCGCGCGAATAGCCCATGCCGCCGTGCGTGAGGATGGCGTTCTCGCAGGCGCGGAAACATGCCTCCGCACCCAGGTACTTCGCCGCGTTGGCCTCGGCCCCGCACGGCTGTCCCTGGTCGTAGAGATGCGCGGCTTTCTGCGCCATGAGGTGCGCCGCCTCCAGTTCCATCCAGTTGCGCGCCAGCGGATGCTGGATGCCCTGGTTCATGCCGATCGGCCGGTCGAACACCACGCGCTCCTGCGCATAGCCGGTGGCCTTGCGCAGCGCGGCGCGGCCCAGGCCGATGGCCTCGTGCGCGATCAGGATGCGCTCCGGGTTCAGGCCATGCAGGATGTATTCGAAGCCGCGGCCCTCCTCACCGATGCGGTCCGCCACCGGCACCTTCAGGCCGTCGATGAACAGCTGGTTGGAGTCCACGCACTGGCGGCCCATCTTGGCGATCTCGTGCACGGCGATGGCCGAACGGTCCAGGTCGGTATAGAACAGGCTCAGGCCATGCGTCCCCTTGGATTCCTCCACCGGCGTCGTGCGTGCCAGCAACAGCACCTTGTTGGCGACCTGCGCCGTGGAGATCCACACCTTCTGGCCCGTCACCACGTAATGGTCGCCGTTGCGCACCGCGCGCGTGCGCAGCTTCAGCGTGTTCAAGCCGGAGTTCGGTTCTGTGACCGCGAAGCAGGCGCGGTCCTGCCCCGCGATCAGCGGCGGCAGCCAGCGCGCCTTCTGCTCCGCCGTGCCGAACACGACCACCGGGTGCAAGCCGAAGATGTTCATGTGCACCGCCGATGCGCCCGAGAGCCCGGCACCGGTGGCCGCGATGGTGTGCATCATCAGCGCCGCTTCGCGGATGCCCAGGCCCGAGCCGCCGAAGGCCTCCGGCATGGCGATGCCCAGCCAGCCGGAGCCGGCGAGCGCGCGGTGGAACTCGTCGGGGAAGCGGCCGTCCTCGTCGCGCGCGTGCCAGTAGGCGTCGTCGAACGGCGCGCACACGCGCGCAACCGCGTCGACGATCTGGCGCTGCGATTCGTCCTGCGCGAAGTCCATCATGGCCGCACCACGCGGCTCGGATCCTCGCCGTACGGCGGGCTGTAGATCACCAGCACGCGCGCGGGCTGCTCGCTGGTGACCGTGAACACGTGGAACAAGTCGGCGGGGAAAAAGCAGGCGTCGCCCGGCTGGAGGTCGAAGCTGTCGCCGCCCACCTCGGCGCGCGCACTGCCCTCCAGCAGGTAGCAGACCTGCTCGACCCCCGGGTGCGCGTGCGGCAAGGCGCCGCCACCGCGGGCGATCGTTCCCAGCACCACCTCGATGTTGCGCGCGCCGATCGCCGGGCCGATCAGGCGCTGGTTGCTGGTGCCCTCATGGTTGGCCGGATGGTAGGCGGGCACTTGCGCGCCCCGCACGTGGTACTGGCTGGTGGTCATGGTGTCACGGGCTCCTGGGGTGCGGGGGCCACGTGGCAGGCGCCCGACTGCAGCAGCTGGGCGATATCGGCGTCGGCGTAGCCCAGCTCGCGCAGCACCTCGCGCGTGTCCTGGCCCAGTGCCGGCGCGGGGGAAAGATCGGGGCTGGGCGGCGTCGCACCCCAGCGCGTGGGCTGGCGTGGCATGCGCAAGGTGCCTTCGGTCGGATGCTCCACCATGCGGATGAAGCCGGTCGCCGCGTGATGCGGGTCGTCCAGCAAGTCGGCCGGGGAGTTCATCGGCATGTTGGGAACGTCGGCCGCATCGAGCAAGGCCTGCCATTCGGCGGTGCCGCGCTCGCGCAGGATGCGAGCCAACTCCTCGTAGACCGCATCGATGTTGTCGGCGCGCTGGCGGTGCGTGGCGAAGCGCGCATCGCGCTCCAGCCGGCCGGCGTCACCGATCGCGGCGAAGAAGCTTTTCCACTGCTTGTCGTTGTAGATCAGGACGCACAGGTAGCCATCCTGGGTGCGGTACGGCCTGCGGTGCGGCGTGAGCAGGCGTGGATAGCCTGCGCCTCCTTGCGGCGGATCGAACGCGAGGCCCGCGAGGTGGTCTCCCAGCACGAACTGCGTCATCGCCTCGAACATCGGTACCACCACGGCCTGCCCGACCCCGCTGACCTGGCGCGCATACAGCGCCGCCGTCACGGCATACACGGCATGCAGGCCCGTCACGCGGTCGGCCAGCGTCACCGGCGCGTAGCCAGGCGCGTCCGCGCCCGCCTGCTGCATCAGCCACGGCAGTCCGGTCGCGCCCTGGATCAGGTCGTCATAAGCGGGGCGTGCCGCGTACGGCCCCTCCTGGTCGAAGCCACAGCAGCTGACGTGGATGATGCGCGGATTGCGCGCGCGCACCGAGGCGTCGTCGAGGCCGAGGCGCTGCAAGGCCTGGGGTCTCACGTTGCTGATCAGCACATCGCTGCGTTCGGCCAGGCGGTGCGCCACCTCCACGCCATCCGGGCGCTTCAGGTCCAGCACGATCGAGCGTTTGCCCTGGTTGGCCTGCAGGAAGATGTGGCCCATGCCGGCGTTGCGCATGGGGCCCACGTGGCGCATGTTGTCGCCTTCGGGCGGCTCCACCTTGGTGACTTCGGCGCCCAGGCCCGCCAGGATCTGCGTGGCGAAGGGCCCCATCACCACCGTGGTGAGGTCGAGGATGCGCACGCCGGCGAGCGGCCCCGCCGCCGGCTGCAAGCGTTCTGGCATCGCGCTACTCCGGCTTGATGCCGGCCTGCCTGATGAGCGTGCTCCAGTGCGTCAACTGGTCTTCCACGTATCTCGCGAATTCGCCCGGCGTCTTCGACGGCCAGACCTGGAAGCCCAGGCCGGCCAGCTTCTCCTGCACTTCGGCGTCGGCCAGCACCACCTGCAATTCACGGTTCAGGCGATCGACGATGGGCGCCGGCATGCCGGCCGGGCCGAAGATGCCGTTCCACGACGTCAAGTCGAAGCCGGGCAGCGCCTCGGCCATCGAAGGAACGCCGGGCAGCAGTGGCGACGACTTGGCCGTGGTGACGGCGAGCGTGCGCACCTTGTCGGACTTCATCATCTGCAGGCCCGAGCCGAAATCGGTCACGTACACCTGCACCGAGCCGGCGATCAGGTCGGTCATCGCCTGCGGGCTGGACTTGTAGGGCACGCCCACGATGTCCAGGCCGGCAATGCGCTTGATGGTCTCCGACGCCACCAGCGAAGTGCTGTTGGGCGTGGCATACGAGAGCTTGTTGGGATTGGCCTTCGCGTGCGCGATCAGTTCGCGCATCGATTTCACCGGCAGCGAGGTCGGCACCACCAGCGCGAACGGCAGCTCGCCCACGCGCGCGACCGGCGTGAAATCCTTCACCGGGTCGTAGGGCAGCTTCTGGAACAGGCTGGGGTTGGCCGAGTGGGACGTGTTGGTCGTCATGAACAAGGTATAGCCATCCGGCTTGGCCTTGGCCGCGGCCTGCGCCCCGATCTGCGCGCTGGCGCCCGGCTTGTTGTCGATCACCACGGGCTGCTTCAGCCGGTCGGCGAGCTTCATGCCGACGATGCGGGCCACGGCGTCGGTCCCGCTGCCGGCCGCGAACGGGACGATCAGCGTGATTTGCTGGGCGGGGTACTCCTGCGCCGAAGCGCCCAGCGCGGCGGTCCACAGCAAGCCGGCGCCCAACAGGCGGGTGAGGATGGTTCGCATGGTGAATGTCTCCTGCAAGGTGAAGCGGGCCTATCATCTGGCGGCCAATCATTCACGTCCAATCCTTTTTCCGGCTCGATGGATTGCTTTTGCGAATCGCCGCAGCCGCCCGGAGCGACCGATGAAACTGCATTTCCTGCGCTACTTCTCCGTGCTCGCGGAGGAGTTGCACTTCGGCCGCGCGGCCGAGCGGTTGGCGATGACGCAGCCACCGCTGTCGAGCGCCATCAAGTCCCTGGAACAGGAGCTGGGGGTGCAGCTGCTGGAGCGCGACAGCCGGCGCGTGCGCCTGACGCCGGCGGGCGCCGCCTTCCTGGTCGAGGCGAACCAGATCCTGGAGCGCGTCGCCAAGGCTTCGAGCGTGGCGAAGGCGGTTGCGCGCGGCATGCACGGGCGGCTGGAAGTCGGCGTGACCGGCTCGCTGATCTACCGCAAGGTGCCCGCCATCGTGAAGGCGTTCCGCCGCGAGATGCCTGGCGTCGACGTGGTGCTGCGCGAGATGTCGACCGCCGACCAGACGGCCGCGCTGCTGCACGGCCAGCTGCACGCGGGCTTCATCAATGCCGCCGCGGTGCCACCCCAACTGCAATCCATGCCGCTCGCCGCCGACGAGTTCGTGCTGTGCCTGCCTGTCGACCATCCGCGGTCGGGCGCGGCGTCAGTGAAACTGCAGGACCTGGCCGGCGAGCAGTTCGTGATGTTCTCGCGCGACGTGGCGCCGGCCAACCACGACAACGTGATCGCGATCTTCAGCCAGGCCGGCATCCACCCGACGACGGTGCATGCCGCGCGCCAGTGGCTCACCATCATCGCGATGGTGGCGCACGGGCTGGGTGTGTCGCTGGTGCCGCGCTCGCTCTCGCGCTCGAAGGTGGATGGCGTGCGCTTCGTGCGCGTGCGCGGCTTGCGCGCGCAATCGCCAGCGCTGCTGGCCTGGAACCCGGAGTTCGAGGCGGCGGTGGTGGCGAGCTTCCTGGAGGTCGCCCGCGCCGCGATCGCGAAGGCGTGAGTGCTGGGTTCACAACGCCGGCGCGGGAGGGCTCCGGCAAATGCGCGGCTGTGATCGGCCGCCTTGCCGCGGCTCATCACTGGCGCCGACGACAAGTCCAGGCCACTGCGCCTGGTTCGAACGCAAAAAAAGCCGGCAAAGCCGGCTTTCAGAGGCAGCGCCGGTCTCAGTAACGACCGCCGCCGAACCCGCCATTGCCATAGCCAACGTCCGCCCGGTTGCTGGCCTTGAAACCGTCCGTACCGGCTCCGCCGGGGCCACGGCCTTCCTCGCGAGGGCGGGCCAGGTTCACGTTGATCGAGCGGCCATCCACGGACATGCCGTGGAGCCCCTTGATGGCAGCTTCGGCAAATTCGGCCGAGGCCATTTCGACAAAACCGAAGCCCTTGGAGCGGCCAGTTTCACGGTCCATCATGACCTTGGCGGAGGAGACGCTGCCGAACTCGGCAAAGTTGGATTCCAGGATGGAATGGGTCACGGAGTAGGGCAGGTTGCCCACGTAGATCTTGGTGCTCATGCTGAGCCTTTCTCAATAATGGCGCGCCGCAGTGCGCACAGGTGCCGCGCAGCAACCTGCCGCGCGGTGCGCAACGTCAGAAGACATCGAGAGGGATTCAGACAACGACGCGGCGGGATGCAAGTTCGCCGGAGGGAGACAGTCCTACCTGGAAGAGCGACGATCTGCTCAACGTTCAGCAGCACCGAGGTTAACACGCCGGGCACCTTCGCGACGGGCACGCGCTTGGAACTGGTTCCAACCTGTCTTGAACCTTGGCAGGCACCGCGAAACGCCGCCTGCCATCGTCAGGACACCAGCCCCAGGTACGCCTGTCGCGTCTGCGGCAACACGGCCCCGACGAGTTGCTCGTAGGACGTGCGATGGCGGGCCAGCATGCGGCCCGACGCCACGGATTTCGAACGGCAATACCAGTGGCAGGTGTGCTGCATCAGGAGCATCTCGGCCAGGATGACGAAGGCGCGGTCTTTTGGTGGGCTCTGTTCATCGATGGCACGGCAGATGCCGCGAGCGTGCATGCGCAGCGCCTCGCGCATGTCGAAGGACCTGTCGAACGCGGGCGAGCGGGGCAGCCAGATCGGGAACTTGCTCACGCGCGTGGCCGCAGGCTCGACGCCCGAGAAGTCCTCCGCGAGCTTGCGGACCTGCCGGCACAGGGCGTCCTCGGTCCCGCGCAGCACGCCCCAGACCTGCTCGCTGCGGGCGGGGTCCGATTCGCCAAGGGCGCGCGAGTAGCCCTGCGAGAGCGTCTCGATGTGCTTCTCGATGTCATGGCCGGACAGGTAGCGGGCCAGGATGACGATGCGCCGTTGCTGCTGCCGGGCCCATGCGATCCACAAGGCGACCAGCGCCATGGCAGGCCCGCCGGGTTTGGCACACTGTCTGCTGCCACCGCATTTTCTTTCACCTGGTTCGCCTGCCTGCATGTCGTCGCCTCGCCCCTTTGTTCTTGCGGCTGCAGGCATCGCCGCACTCTGTGCGCTCGACGCCGCGGTGAAGGAACTGACCCGGTCGGCGGTCGCTTATGCGGTGCTCGGGAGGTACGTATTCGGCACGGTCTTCGCACTGGCGGTCTGGTGGTGGCAAGGCCGGCCCAGCCTGACCCGGGAAATGCTGCCCGCTCACCTCTTGAGAGGAACCCTGATCACCATCACCGCGTTTCTCTTCTTTTTCTCCCTCACCCGGCTGGGCCTGGCTGAGGCAATCACGCTGTCCTTCGTTGCGCCGCTACTCATCCCGCCGCTCGCCCACCTGTTTCTCGGCGAGAAGATGCGCGGGCCGGTGGTGCTGGCCGCCTTCGTGGGCTTTGCGGGAGTGTTGCTGACCCTGCAGGGCGCGCCGAGCTTCGACGGCGATCGCACCTTGGCACTCGGCGCGGTCCTTGGTGCGGCGCTGGCGTACGCGTTGGCTGCAATCGTGATGCGGGCGCGCGCTGCCAAGGATGGGTCCACGCTGCTGACGCTCACCAGCGCAGTCATCCCGATGGTCTTGCTTTCGCCTGCTGCCGTGGGCGCTCCCTTGCCGACCTGGGAGGCCTTGGGCTTGGCGCTGCTTGCGGGGTTGTTCGGCAACCTGGGCATCCAGTTGCTTGCCCGCGCCTACGCCAGCGCCGAAGCACAGTCGCTCGGCGTGCTGGAGTTCACTGCGCTGCCTTGGGCGGCGCTCTTTGGATGGCTGTTGTTCGCGGAAGCGGTGCGCCCCCAGGTGTGGCTTGGCGCGCTGGTGATCTTCGCCGCTTGCTGGTGGGTGGGGCGTGCGGGCAGGCAGTAGCGCGCTCGAGTCACCCATTCCGATGCTCTACCGCCTGGCGGTCCAGCGCGCCGCCGCCGCGACGCAGCTACGGAGCCGGAACGACGACAGGTTTGTTCTTCTCGACCACGAACGTGGCGACCGTCTTGGCGACAGTCTCTCCAACATTGATGGTTTCGTGAACCACGCCCTGCGGATTGTGATAAGCCTCGCCGGCGGTGACGCGACGCGGGGGCTGCCCTTCCAGCCGGAGTTCCAATGTGCCTTGAAGCACCGCTGCGTACTCATCTCCGGGATGCGAGTGACGGCCCGTGGTGGCGCCGGGAGAGAATTCGATGGCGATGAGAACTGACTCCTTCGTGCTGTCACCGCTCAGTGAGGTACGCAGCAACGGTTTGGAGGTGACGCCGGCACGCTGCGCCAGGGCAGGTGGCGCAAGCGCCATCAGCGCTACCGCGGAAACAAGCGTCGAAAGGAAGAAGGCTGTCGTCGTGCGCATGAATGTCTCCTTGAGTGGAACAGGCCTCGGTATTGGCTTCCAACAAGGTTAGCGGGATCTCTGTCTGGCGCATGTGCCGTTTCGTACGTCGCCATGCAGACGCCTCAATGAGGGATCAGCCCACCACACGAGTGGCCTGCAACATGACGTGGTTGGGGATGCGCAGCCCCATATCCGTCGCCGTCTTCATGTTCAGCACGAACTCATAGACGTTGATCTGTTCGACTGGCACATTCGACGGGCTGGCGCCACGGAGGATCTTGTCGGCGAGGGTGCCGGCGCGACGGAAGGCGGCGTTGAGGCTCACTCCGTACGAAACCAGGGCTCCGGTGTCGGCGAACTCGGGAGACCCGAAGATCCCGGGAATGCGATGCTGGATGGCAAGCGCGGCCAGTTCGCGACGCACCGCAAACGCCAGTTGGCTCGGCACGCTCAAGGTCGCCTGGATGCCGGTGCGAGACATGTCCGCATACACGAGGCCAAGATTTGCCGCGGTATACGGCGTCGGTGTTGCGGCAATCGAGAGAGATTGGGCGATGGCCGCCAGCCCCGCCGCGGACGCCCGCGCGCCGTCGTCGGCAACGGGATGAAGGACGACCAACCTGTTCAGTCGCGGTATCAGCTCCTTCAGGATCTGGATGCGCTTCGCAGCGATTTCGCGATCCATGGCCGAGTACCCCGTGATGTTCCCCCCCGGGCGAGCCAGGGACCGGACGACGCCGAGGCCAACCGGATCGAGCCCGTAGGCGAACACGACCGGCACTGAGCCGGAATACCGGGCAACCTCCGCGGCCTGTTGATCGGTCGAGGTGACCATCAGATCGCATGGAGCAGCAAGCAACTCGCGAGCCGCGATTGCCGTGCCGGCGGGGTTGCGCACGTCGGTGACGCGAACGTCGAGAACCAGGTTGCGGCCTTCCACCCACCCCTTTTCTGCCAAACCTTCGCGCAGAAGCTGGGCGGGAAGCATGTTGCGGCCCGATGCGCTGCTGAAGAGGAAACAGACCCGGCGGGCAACGTCCGGCCGCTGCGCAAATGCAACAGGCGAGGCGGCGGCCGCCCACAACACCAGGCGGCGCCTTGTCAATCCTGCGAGAGCTGGCATTGCAGGGAGGATCGTTCGCATTCCGCCAAGGCTACCCGAACTCGCGCCGCCGGGGGGGTGCGCTTTCGCACGCCGTGCTGCAGCTGGCTCCTCTTGCGGCCCCACTATTGAACCCTGGAGATCGACTTGACCTTGATGGCGCGAGCGCCTTTGTCGTCCGAGAGAGCCCCGTAGTAGTCGTCGCCGAGTTTGTAGTTGTGCCAGCACTGATCGGTCCGGCTGTTCCAGACGGGCATGTGTTTTTTCATGCACCACTTTCCATCGTCTTCAAGCACGTGTGTCCCGGTTGCAGGACTCTCGCTGCGGCTGGAGTAGTGGTGTTCCGATCCGCTCAAACTTCCATCAGCCCTGAAGACCAGGTCGCCTTCGCCCTGCCGGTTCGGCCATTGGTACTGCACCCGCATGGGCATCATCGCGAGGTAGTCTTCCTTCGCGAGCTTCTTCGCGCCTTTGTCCAGCAATTCGCCAACCGTCGATTGGGCAATGGCCGAGGTGGTCAGAAAAGCCGCGAGGAAGTAAAGGATGAAGGTCCGCATAGTGTCTCCAAGAAAAATTGCCGGGCGGCGGAAACTGACGGGCCGCCTCATTGAATCGGATGTCATTGATCGCGGCTATCCGCGTCCGCAAACCTCCATTTCCGAAACATGCGCTTGCAGCCTCTGGATATCGGCCCCAAGCCGCTGTGCGATCAGGTTCGTCACGAGGAATGCGAACTGCGGGTTCTGGAAATACAGCTGCCGAAAGTCCGTTTCGCCGATGCCGAGCACCACGCAGCTGGTCAGACAGCGCGCACTGAGCGTGCGCCGCCGGTCGGCGGCGAAGAACGACACTTCGCCGAGCAGTTCGTGCAGTGGCACCGGTTTCCCGATTTCGACGAGTTCCAGTTGTCCCTCCACCGGCAGGTAGAGCGTCTGCGCGGCATCCCCTTTCTGAAACAGCATGTGCCCCCCGGGATGGCGCTCTATCCGCATGTAGGGCTTCAGCCAGAGGCCGGAGAGGTCGCCGGTCCTGGCGGCGTGCTCCACCTTGCGGGTGAGCCAGAAGATTTCCCGCAAGCGCCAGACGTTGAGCGGCAACAGCACGACATAGAGCAGGACCGCCACCAGGTTCGGCATGAGCAGCGCCGCAACGAGCAGGAAGACGTTGCTGCAGGCCGTCAACGCGCGCAACCGCACCATGGTGCGGGCGAAAGTTCCCAGGAACACGAGACCGAGCCCCAGCAGACTCGCCAGCCCGATGGCCGCGCCGCGTGGACTGGCCATCGCCTGCGCCGACGAGGCGAATAGCGTCAGGAGGTCCACCACGCTCCGCTTTCAGGATGCCGGCGGTGAAATCCCGCGGAGGCGGGCGGGACGGCGACGGAAGGGAAGGAGCGGCGTCTCCACATGGTGGCTCTCAGTGGGATGGACAAGAGCCTGGAGTCTCGGCCACCCCCCGCGCCGGGTCGGTGCGAAATCGCACCTGCCGCGTCAAGTCACGGCGGTCACCAGCAGCGCCGGCACGGGCCTCGGAAACCCCTTCAGCTCCAGCGGGCCGACCGGCTCGCCCTGCACCTGGCCATCGAGCTTCCCGGCCACGCGCTGGTGCACCAGCGTCTGGCCGGCCTTTGCCTCGGCGCACAGGCGGGCCGAGAGGTTGCAGACGGCACCGACGGCGCCGTAGTCGAAGCGGCCCTCGAACCCCACCAGGCCCATCGTCGCGTGCCCCTGCGCGATCCCGATGCCCAGCCCCAGTTCGAACCCCAGCTTGCGCCAGGCGTGCGCCCGATCGGCGAAGGCCTCCTGCATGGCCAGTGCCATGCGCACGGCCTGCAGCGCCGGGTTCTCCACCGGCAGCGGGTCATTGAAGAAGATCATGATCCCGTCGCCAGCGAAGTGTTCGACGGTACCTTCGTGGCGGACGATCAGCGCTCCCATGGACGCGTGGTACTCGCGCAGCACGCCGAGCACGTCTTCCGGGTCGGCCGATTCGGAGAAGGCCGTGAACCCCCGCAGGTCCAGGTGCACCACCGTGATCTCGCTGCGGTGGCTCTTCATCGGATCGAGTTCGCCGCTGGCGATCATCGCGGCCACAGGTGGCGAGAAGAATCGCTTGAGCTGCGTGAGCCGCTGCGCCTCCACTTCCTGGTGCAACGCCCGGATGCGCAGAAGCGAGCGAACGCGGGCCAGGAGTTCGTGCCGGTCGATCGGCTTGGTCAGAAAATCGTCGGCGCCGGCCTCCAGGCCACGAACCTTCTCGTCCTTGCCGTCCAGCGCCGTGACGAGCACGATGGGCAGCAGGGCGGTCACTGGATCCGAACGCAGCCGCGCGCAGACGTCGTAGCCGTTCAGCCCCGGCATCATCACGTCGAGAAGCACCAGGTCGGGCTGGACCTGCGCGACCATCTCCAGCCCTTCTTCGCCATTCCTCGCCGCGGCCGTTTCATAACCTGCCGCTTGCAGCAGGTCGACCAGCAGCTTGACGTTGGTCGGCGTGTCGTCCACCACCAGGATGCGGCGCATCGTCATGCGCTTTCCCCCAGCGCTCGCCGCACGGTGTCGAGGAAGCTGCGCATCTGGATCGGCTTGGTGATGAAG
The DNA here is from genome assembly GCF_007833165.1 of Caenimonas sedimenti. Lineage (GTDB taxonomy): Bacteria > Pseudomonadota > Gammaproteobacteria > Burkholderiales > Burkholderiaceae_C > Ramlibacter > Ramlibacter sedimenti. The sequence goes on from NZ_VOBQ01000011.1 coordinate 141,059, forward strand.
TCGTCGAATCCCGACGCCAGGATTCGCTGCTGTTCGTCCGGCATCACCGAGGCCGAAACCGCGAAGACCTTGAGGCCGTCGCCGAGCGCCTCACGGATGCCCCGCAGCACCTCCACGCCGTCGATGTCGGGCAGGCGGATGTCCAGCAGGATCAGGTCGGGTGGCGGCGCCGCGAGCGCGAGCGCCAGGCCCTCGCGGCCGGTCCCCGCGCCCAGCACCTCGAAGCCCGCGAATCCCAGGATGTCCCGGAACAGTTTCATGTTTCGCTCATTGTCTTCCACCACCAGGATGCGCTTCATGCGGCCTCCCTTTGCGGCAGCCTGAACACGAAAGTCGAACCCTGGCCGGGCTCGCTGGCCAGCGTGATGGTTCCCCCGTGCAACTCGACGAGGCGCCGCGTGAGGGCCAGGCCCAGGCCTGTGCCCTCCGCCTTGGCCAGGTGGTTGCCACTCGCCTGGCGGAACTCCTCGAAAACGACCTCGCGGTCCTCCGCGCGGATGCCGATTCCGTTGTCCTTCACCGACACCTGCAATCCGCGGTCCGCCTCCTGCGCTTCGACCTGCACGCTGCCCCCCGCCGGTGTGAACTTGATCGCGTTGCTCAGCAGGTTCAGCAAGATCTGGCGGAACTTGCGCTCGTCCGCCACCCACTCGTGCAATTCGGGATCGCACACCAGGGTCAGCCCGACCCGCCCCCTGCCGGCGCGCTCGCGCAGCAGCGAGACCGTTCCCTGGAGCACGTCGGGGACGCTGAATCGCGCCAGTTCCAGGTCCATCCGGCCGGCCTCGATCTTCGACAGGTCGAGGATGTCGTTGATGAGGGACAACAGGTGCTTGCCGGAACCGTGAATGTCGACCAGGTACTCAGCCTGCTTGTCGTTGAGTTCGCCGAACATGCGCTCCAGCAGCACTTCGGAAAACCCGATCACCGCGTTGAGCGGCGTGCGCAGTTCGTGCGACATGCTGGCCAGGAATTCGCTCTTGTGCTGCCCGGCGAGCGCCAGCTGCGCGCTCTTGTGCTCGATCTCGGTGACCAGGCGTGCGCTCTCGCGCGTGCGCTCCTCGACCTTGCGCTCGAGGTTGCCCGTCATGTCCTGCAACCGCTCCGCCAGGTGGTTGACGCGCTGCGCGAGGTCCTGCAGCTCGTCGCCCGTACGGACGTCGATGCGGTGCGCCAGGTTGCCCTCGGCCAGGGTCAGCGCGCCTTTGCCGATCGCGCGGATCGGCCGCACCATGCGCCGCGCCACATAGGCGCTGGCCAGCACCGCGAGGACCAGGCCAAGCAACAGCAGGAGGGCCGTGCGGCGGACCGCCGCGACCACCGGCGCCAGCGCCTCCGCGACGGGCTGTTCGACGAACACCGTCCAGCCGAGCGAAGGGATCCGGGCGTGGGCCGTCAGCACGCTTGCGCCGGAGGGCCCGGTGGCAACCGTGGCCTGCCGGGGTGCCCCGGTGATCGCGGCTTCCACGTGCGGCAACGCGGAAAGGTCGCGTTGCCGCAGCACGTTGGCGATGTCCGGGTGGGCGACGAGCCGGCCCTGGACGTCGACCACGTAGGCTCCGCCCGTTTCGCCCACAGCGATCCGCGAAACCACCTCCCAGATGAACTTCAGGTTCACATCGGCCAGGATGACTTCCGGGCCGCCGATCTGCGAGACGGCCACGGTCATGTAGGGCTCGGTGTCCTTGCGGAATTCGACCGGGCCGAACCACGCCTCGGGCGCGTTGGAGGCCTTCATTCCGGGGTGGCTGGACAGGTCGGCCCGCGAAGCGACCGCGTCGAGCGTGACCCGGGAGACGCGCGCCACTTCCCGGCCGCCCGCATCGGCGTAGGCCACGTCCGTGATCGCGGGGACCTGCCGCAACAGCTTGAGGAAGTCGATGCGGACCTGTTCGGGCTGCGCGCCACCCGGGCGGGCGAAACGCACCCAACCGAGCTGGCGCTCGATCTCGCGGACGTAAGCCTCGATGCGGGCCGCCGCGAACGTCGCCTGCTCTTGCTGCAGGTTCAGCACCGCTTCGCGGTTCTCGCGCTCGGTAAAAGTGAGCTGCACGAGCCCCATGACCACAAGGGCGAGGCCGACCACGGTCACGAAGTAGACCGCATACTTTCTCCCCAACGAACCCTGCATTCCCAGCATCCCCTGAGTGTGGATGAATCGGTGACGTGCGCTCAAGCCGGCAGTGCCCGGATGTGGCGCGCATGCCGAAGGTAGCGCCGGTTTCTCATGCCCGATGTGCGCTTTCGTACTGCGCGCTGCCGCCAAGGCCGGAGAATTGGCGCATGGCCCGTGCAACAGCGACAGCCCCACCTTCCGGCCTCGGGCTCCAGCGGATCCGCTTGCTCGAGGGCTTGCCCGCCGAGTCGCTGGAGCGGCTCGCCGCCAACTGCAGTTGGCGGCGCTTCACGGCGGGGCAGGTCTTGCTGCGCCGGGATGCGCCGGTCGGCGGGGTTCTCCTGATCGTGCAGGGGCAGGTGCGCATCGACATCTATACGGCCGCCGGGCGCCAGGTCGCCTTCCGCGACCTGGGCGAAGGCGACATCGTGGGCGAGATCGCGGCCATCGACGGCGGGCGCCACTCGGCCGACGTCACCGCCCTCACGCAGGGCCTGGCCGCCGCCATCGCGCCAGCGGCCTTCCGGCGCTTGCTCGCGGAGCATGACGAGGTGGGCGACCGATTCATGCAGCACCTGGTGCAACTGATCCGGCTGCTCTCCGACAAGGTGGTGGAGCTCAGCACGCTTGGCGTGCGCAATCGCATCCACGGTGAAATCCTGCGGCTGGCCCGCGCAACGGCCACCGACGGCGGCGCCTGTGTCATCTCTCCGGCGCCGCGCCACGCGGACATCGCGGCGCGCATCAGCACGACGCGTGAACAGGTCACGCGCGAACTGTCGGCGCTCAGCCGGGCCGGGCTGCTGGAGAAGACGGCGCAGGGTCTGGTGGTCACGGACATCGGCAGGCTGGCCCGCAGCGTCGACGAAGCGATGCTGCAGGCATGAAACAGGTTCACATGACCCACTCGATCACCCGCCGCGCCTTTGTGGCCACGGCCTCTTTCGTGACGCTGCCCTCACTCGCGCAGACGGCGCGGGTGTCGCGCGCCGCCTTCCTGGCGCAGATCGCCCGGCCCGAGCCGATGGAGCCGCACATCTTCGGCACGCTCGCCAAGTCACTTCGCCAGCTGGGCCACGTGGAGGGCCGCAACATGGCGATCGAATGGCGCTTCGCCAATGGGGACGTCGACAGCCTGCCCCGCCTGGCCAGTGACATCGTCGCCCGCACCCCGGATATCGTCATCGCCGCGGGAACGCTCTCGGCCGTCGCGATGCGCAAGGCGACCACCACCATCCCCGTCATCTTCGGCAACGTGTCGGACCCGGTCGGCTTCGGTCTGGTGCAGTCCTTCCACCGCTCCGGCACCAACATGACCGGCGTGACCAGCCAGCTCACCGTGCTGATGCCCAAACTGGTCGAGGTGATGCTCGAAGCCATGCCGAAGGCCTCGCGCCTCGCGCTGCTGATGAATCCGCAGCAAGTCTCGCATGCGGGTTTTGTCGCCAGCCTTTCGCCCATGGCGGAACGGCGCCAGGTTCGGCTGATGCCCTACAAGGCGGCAAATCCACAGGAGATCGAGCAGGCATTTTCCGCCATGGCCAAGGACAGCGTCGATGCCGCCGTCGTGCCGCGGGATGGCCTGTTCATCCAGCAGAGCCGCCAGATCGGCGAACTCGCGATGCGGCACCGGCTGGCCGTCGGCGGCTTCGACGAGGAGCTGGCACGCAACGGGGCACTACTCACCTTCGGCTCCGACCAGCACATCATGTTTCGCAAAGTCGCGGAATACGCGGACCGTGTGCTGCGCGGCGCCAAGCCGCAGGACCTGCCCGTGGAGCAGGCATCCGACTACGTGCTGGTGGTCAACCGCAGCGTCGAATCGGTGCTGCGCGTGCAACTGCCGCAGTCGCTGTTGGTACGGGCCGACAAGTTGATCTGAGCGACGCGCCTCCTCCCTCACGGTGCGTTGAGCGGCGCCGGAAGCGGACGTGACGCGCTCAGGACGCGAGTCCTTCGACGCTCACGAGGCGTGCCGAACTGCATTCGTCCCGCATCGATTTCAAGCCCTGGTAGACCGGGCCCTCATAAAACGCTTCCCACGCGGCGACCGAGGGGAACTCCAGGATGACGATGCGCCTTGGCGCCCAGTCGCCCTCGTAAACCTTGTGCGCGCCACCTCGGGCCAGGTAGCGGGCGCCCGCGAGTTCCAACGCCGGCTTGACGCCCTCCATGAACTCCCTGTAGCGGGCGGGATCGCGAATCTCGACGTCGAAGATCACAAATGCGCTCATGGCAGGTTTCTTTCGTGAAAGAGGCCATTGTCTGCGTTCGGTCCTGGTACCCGCTTGCGCCTGATGACAAGCTCCTGCTGATCAGGAAGAATGGGGCGTGCTCAAACAGGGGAGTCCATGAAGAAGCTTCGCGCCGGCATGTTTGCCATGGCTTGCCTGCTGACCGCGGGACCCGCATTCGCCCAGGCCGAGGATTGGATCCCCGTCACGGATCCGAAGGACCTCGCCGACCTCTACACGAACAAGACGATCCGGAGCCTGGGCTTCGTGGGCTACTACCGTGGGGACGGCCGCGGCTTTCTCATCGTGCCGAACACGAAACCCCTCGGCCGGAAATGGTTCGTTCGCGGCAACGACCTCGGTTGCGCGACGCTGGATTCCGGCCCAACCCTGTGTTTCCGCTTCCAGCGCCACAAGGACAATCGCAACCTGATCCGCATCATCGATCTGGCACAGAACCTGAACTACACGGCGACGGTGGAGGAAGGTATTCCGGATCTGGAGCCGTTCGAGAAGGCGAGCCGGCCGTGAGCGCGCGCAACGCCTGGCTGGCGGCACTCCTGGTGGTCGCGGTCAGCACGGTGCATGCACAGGGTGCTCCGAAGCCCTTCAGGATTCCTGCGCGAAGCGTGGCCGATGTCGCGCCTTTTGAATGGCAGCAAGCCGGGCCCGAAGCCTTGGGGCTCTCCCGGGAACGCGTCGCGGCGCTGCCCGCGCTGTTGACGTCCGAGACTCCGCAAGTGAAGGTGCTCCTGGTCGTGCGCGACAACCAGCTGATGTTCGAGTACCACCGCGACGGATACGGTCCCGACGACCTGCACAACGTGGCATCCGTCACCAAGAGCGTGATGGCGACGCTCATCGGGCTGGCCCTCCAGGATGGCATCGTGAAAGGCCTCGACCAGAAGGCCGTCGCGCTGTTGCCACCCGCCATCCTTCCGCCGGCGGACGCGCGCTTCCAGGAGGTCACCGTGCGTCACTTGCTGACGATGCGCTCGGGCCTGCACCGCAAAGGGCCCGGCGGCGTGAGCAGCGCGGCGCTCACGCTCAAGCAGCAACTCACCGCCGCGCCCGGCACGTCTTTCAACTACAACAGCTCCGCCAACCATCTGCTGTCGGTGATCCTCTCCCAGCAGACCGGCGCGCCGGCCAGGCAGTATGCGGAGCGCAAGCTCTTCGCCCCTCTGGGCATCTCGGGCTACAACTGGTTCGGTGACGATGATGGCCACAGCTATGGCTCGCACGACCTGTACCTGAAGCCACGCGACATGGCGAAGATCGGCCAGCTTTACCTGCAAGGTGGGGTCTGGCAAGGCCGTCGGATCCTGGACGCCGGGTACGCGGCGGATGCGGTCAGCAAACTGGTCCCGACCGGCCTCGCCGACGCCCCCGATTACGGCTACTTGTGGTGGCCCACGCACTCGCTCGCTGACACGCCTGCCTATTCCGCGGCGGGCTTCGGCGGCCAATACATCTTTGTGGTGCCGGCGCAATCGCTGGTGGTGGTGGCGTTGAGCGACCAGGACGAGGGCGGGCGGACCGCGGCGTTCATCCGCCGGCTGGTCCTGCCGGCGGTGTGGAAACCCGCACAGCCCCGGCCCACCGCGGTGGCGACCCCCTGAGTCACCCATGTCGTCCTTGACCAGCCTGGCTGATCGCACGCCCTTCGAACTCGGCAATGGCAACCAGACGACCACCTGGGCCGAGTGCATCGCCTTCTATGAGCAGTTGGCCGAGCGATTCCCGGGGGTTCTGCGATGGTGGCGGATCGGCACGTCCGACACCGGCCTGCCGATGCACGCCGGCCTGGTCACGGCCGACGGCGTGTTCGACCGCGACACCTTGCGCGCGCAGGGGCGTCCCGTATTTTTCAACAACAACGGCATCCATCCGGGCGAGCCCGAAGGCATCGATGCCTGCATGGCCCTGGTGCGCGACTTCTGCGTCGAGCCCGAGCGGCTGGCGCGACTCGGCGGCACCGCCTTCCTTTTCATCCCCGTCTACAACGTCGACGGCTGCGCGAACCGCCAGTCCACGTCGCGTGCCAACCAGCTCGGCCCCGAGTCGTTCGGCTTCCGGGGCAACGGCCGGCACCTCGACCTGAACCGCGACTTCATCAAGTGCGACAGCCTGGCCGCCCAGGTGTTCAACCGTTTCTTCACCACCTGGGATCCGGATGTGATGGTCGACACCCACACTTCCAACGGTGCCGACTACGCGTACACCATGACCCTGATCCCGACCCAGCCGGACAAGCTGGGCGGGGGCCTCGGCGACTTCCTGCGCGAGCGTATGCTGCCCGCGATCTACGGCGACATGCAGCGGCGCGGCTGGCCGACCTGCCCCTACGTCAACCTGCTGGCCGAAACGCCGGACGACGGCATCGAGGATTTTCTCGATCTGCCGCGCTTTTCCACCGGGTATGCCGCGCTGCACCACACCATCGGCTTCATGCCCGAGACCCACATGCTCAAGCCCTTCGCCGACCGCGTGGCGGCGACGCGCGCGCTGGTCGAGGTGGTGCTGGATTTCGCCGTGGCGCAGGCGGGGCGCATCCAGCAACTGCGCCGCGAGGCGCGGGCGGAAGCCGGGCGCCGCACGCAGTGGCCGCTGCGCTGGCGCAACGACCACGCCCGGCCGGCGCGCCTTTCCTTCAAGGGCTACGCGGCGGTGCGTACGCCCAGCCAACTGGGTGACTATCTGAGGCTCAGTTACGACCGCGGCCAGCCGTGGGAGAAGGACATCGTCCACTACGACCGGTGCGTGGAGGAACTGGTGGTGACCGCACCGAAAGCCTACCTGGTGCCCCAGGCCTGGCGCGAGGTGATCGAGCGGCTGGAATGGAACGGCGTCGCGCTGCAGCGCCTGGCGGCCGACCGGCTGTTCGATGCTCGCGTCTACCGGGTGTTGGACGTCGACACGCGCGCGACGGCTTACGAAGGCCACATGTTCCATGACCGAGTGGTCCTGAGCACGCACACCGAGGCCATCCAGGCGCGTGCCGGCGACGTGCTCGTGCCGCTCGACCAGCCCAAGGCCCGCTACGCGGTCGAGACCCTGGAGCCCGAAGCGCACGACAGCTTCTTCCGGTGGGGGTTCTTCAACAGCGTGCTGGAGCGGAAGCAGGCCTCCATCTCCGCCTATGCCTTCGAAGACACGGCCTTGCAGATGCTGGCCGACGAGCCGCAGCTGCGGCACGCGTTCGCCGAATGGAAGGCCGCGCATCCAGCTCAGCTGTCAGACCCGCAAGCGGTGCTCTGGTTCCTGTTCACCCAGGGCCGGCGCCATGCCGAGCCGGAATGGCAGCGCTATCCGGTGGTGGCGTTGATGGAATGATCAGCAAAGAAACTTGGGCGGCGATTGCACAGCCCGGGTATTTCTGGCCCAATCGCAGACGGGGCTCCCAAAGGTCGGGCATCATGCAAGCGCGCCCTTTCTGTACACCCAGCCCTTTGAAAGTTGATTGATGTTCGCACGAAGCCGGTGGGCGCTAGGCGTTGGCGCGGGCCTGACGATCGGTTTTCTCGCCCTGATCGTGATCGTGGGCGCCACCATCTGGCTGGTGGAACGCGGCAACAGCCTGTTCGAGCAATCGGCGTTGCAGCGCTCGATCCGCATCATCGCGGTGGATCTGCGCGATGATTTGCGCACCGCGGAGTCGAGCCAGCGCGGATTTCTCCTGACCGGCAACCAGATTTATCTGGCCCCCTACGACACGGCCAAGACGCGAGCTCGGCAGAAGCTGGAGGATCTGGGCCGGATGATTGCGCCGGATGCCCCGAACCGGGCCATGCTGCCCAGGTTGTCGGAAGCGGTGAGCGAAAAGATCGCCGAGATGGACAACAGCATAGCGCTGAAAAGCGCAGGCCGCGATGCCGAAGCCATGGCATTGATCCAGCGCAATCGCGGCAAGACGCTGATGGATGAAATCAATGTCTTTCTCTATGGCGCGATCTTGACGGCCGACGAGAGCGGCGCGCTCAACAGCACAGAACAGCAACGCAATGCATCGTTGCTGCGCTGGATCTCGGCGGGCGCCGCCGTGGTCATCGTCCTGGTCGTGTTGGTGGTGGCCTTCACCGTCTACCGCAACGGGCAGGATCTGAAACTGGCGCGCGACGAAGTGCAGGCCATCAACCTGACCCTGGAAGAACGTGTGAAGACCCGCACGGCCGATCTGGCCATGGCCCGGGAACGCGCGGAAGTCCTGCTGACCGAGGTCAATCACCGCGTGGCCAACAGCCTGCAGCTGGTGGCGGTGCTGGTGGGGATGCAAATGCGTTCCGTCACCGACACGGCGGCCAAGGATGCATTGCGCGAAACGCAATCGCGCATCAATGCCATCTCGCTGATCCACAAGAGCCTGTACACGTCAGGCGACGTGACCAACGTCGCACTGAACGACTACCTGGGCGCCATGCTGGGCAACCTGGAAACGGCGATGAAGAAGGACGGCCACACCGCCATCCTGAAATGCTATCTGGAGCCCATTTCGCTGAGCACCGACGCCAGCGTCAGCCTGGGCGTGGCCGTCCAGGAACTGGTCACCAACGCCTTCAAATATGCCTATCCCGACGAGAAGCCCGGCGAGGTGCGGGTGCGGCTGAAGCGATTGGACGACGGCAAGGCCGAACTGACGGTGGAGGACGACGGCGTGGGGATGGCGCCGAACGCGCCGCGCGCCGGCACGGGGCTGGGCAGCAAGATCATCCAGACCATGGCGTCCGCGCTGAAGACCCAGGTGGAATACATCAATCGCGCGCCCGGGACGGTGGCGCGTCTGGTGCTGACGACGGCGACTGCATCCTAGGATCCGCGATGAAATTTCGACTGTCCGCGGTAGCTGCACTGGCGTGTCTCATCGCGCCCTTGGCCGCCGGTGGCGAGGGACTGACCACGCCGGTCAAGCTGCCCGCGTACGACGCGGCACGGGCCGCCTGCAGGGCGCCGCCTGGTTTGCAGAAGAAGCTGGTCTTCGTGCAGGACAACAAGCGCGAATTCATGCAAGGCGTCGGGCGCGGGCTGGAAGCCGCGGCGCGGGCGCGGGGCATCAGCTACAGCGTTGCCCTTGCCGACAATGATCCTGTGCTGATGGTCAAACAGGTGGGCGGCATTGCCACCGACAAGACGGGCGCGATCGTGGTCGCGCCGATCGATCCACCTTCGCTGGCGCCGGCCTTGAAGAAGGTCATCGGCGCGGGCACCTATGTGGGCGCCATCGTGGCGCCGCCGGCGACGACGGTGCTGAACGCACCGCAGTATCTGACCGGCAAGGTCCTGGCGGAAGCGGCGGCCAATTACATCCGCACGCGGCTTGGCGGAAAAGCCAAGGTGGTTCTGCTGACGCATGACAACCTGCAATTCCTGGCGCCGCGTTTCACCGCCATGCGCGACACCCTGCGGACACTGCCGGGCGTGACGATCGTGGCCGACATCTCGCCCGCCACGGTCGACAAGGAGGGCGGGTATCGCACCATGAAGACGATCCTGCTGGCGCAACCGAACATCGATGTGGTGCTCGGCGCGGACACGGTGGTGCTGGGAGCACTCAGGGCCTTGCGCGAAGCGGGCAAGGCACGGTCGGACCAGTTCCTGGGCGGCATCGATGGCGAGCAGGAAGCGGTCGTCGAAATCAAGAAGGGCGACAGCCCCTACAAGGCGAGCATCAGCCTTGCTTCATCCATCTTCGGTTATGCGATGGGCCAGCAGGCCGCAGATTGGCTGGACGGGAAGTCCATCCCCCAGGCCATGGACATCCTGCCCAAGGCGCTCACCAGCAGCAACATCGCGGACTATGAACGCGATACGGCCAACCCTGGCCCGGTCTATGCCGACCCGGCGCGGCGCGCGTCTTATCTGAAGATGTACGGCAATATCTGTTTCGATACGCGCGAAAACTACATCAATTTTCCCTGGTCATCGGAAACCAGATAGTTCCTTCGCACAGAATCGAGCAGCCCGCCAGCCATGACCGCCAACCCCTTCGTCATCCTCTACGTCGAAGACAACGACATGATCCGCGAGTCGTTCGCCGAGTTGCTCGCCACTGCCGATCGCCGGATCGTAGGTGTGGCGGATGGCGCCGGCGCGCGCGCGGCGCTGCGCGAGCAGCACGTCGACCTGCTGATGACCGACATCAACCTGCCCGACGGCTCGGGCCTCGACGTGGCGCGCGAGGCGCTCCAGCAGGACCCGACGTTGCCGGTGATCGTCTGCTCCGGGAATGACTTGAAGGACGTCGCCCGGTCGCTCGGGCCGACCGTGCATCCGCTGATGAAGCCCTTCGACCTGGACGAACTCGAGGCGCTGATCGCGCGGCTCGCGCGATGATCGGCTTCTGTGATGCCTGCCTTCCGTCATGGATAAATTCTTGCTGCATCAGCAGGTGGTGAAGCGGCTCGCCGAAGACCTGCTGCAAGCCGAGCAGGCCGTGCGGGCGGCCTATGAAACGGCGACCCACGAAGAAAACATCGCTGAAAACAAGTACGACACATTGGGACTCGAAGCCGCCTACCTGGCCACTGGCCTGGTTCGGCGCACCGAAGCCATCCGCCTGGCGCTGGCCGATTGGCGGAAATTCCGCCCGCATCCCTACGATGCCCGCAAAGGTGTACAGCTCGGCGCGCTGGTCTGCCTGATGGATTCCGGCGGCCAGCGGCAATACCTCTTTCTTGGCCCGGATGGGGGCAGCATGAAGTTGGACATCGGCACTCAGCTCGTCCAGGTCATCAGCAGCGAAGCCCCTTTGGGCTGGGCCATGCTGGGCAAATTCGAGGGGGATGAGGTGTCGATCGAGATCGGGCCGTTGCAAAAGCGGTTCGAGGTCCTGCGGGTGCATTGAATCGTGAACGAGAAGTGGGGCCCACGGAGAACCAGTCGACGGAGACCTCTCGGGCCGCGCGCTGATCGGTATTCGAGCCGGCGTCCGACATGTCGCCGGCTCCCAGGCCCTAGTCTCCAACGACACTCTTGGGAGACCCGACATGCCCAGCGACAACAAGCTCGATCCGGCCGGTGAACGTGCCGAGGCCACCGAGGCCATGGAGTCCACACCGATCAGCGGCAAGGAGCACGAGTACCGGGCTGACGGGGACCATCGCCCCCGCCAGGACGCGTCGGATCCAGAGGCAGCGCCCGAGGTCGGCGTCGAGACCGAGCGTCACATCAGCGAAGGCATCCCGGGCGCGGGCCGGTAGCTGCGGAGACCTGTTTCGTCGGCTTTGGGGCGAGGGCGGACGCCGGCCCTAGAATGCGCCCCTCATGTTCAAGAACGCCTGCTACTTCCGCATCGCGGACGGCTTCGAGCTGCCCCCGCTTCCCGCCTTGGAAAAGGCGCTCCAGAAAACCCGCTTCGTTCCCACCGGACCGACCCAAGCCGAGTCCAGTGGCTGGGTGCCGCCACGCGGTGCGAAGCACTCCCACCTCGCAGAGCTGGTCGGCGGCCAGCTGATCCTGAAGCTGTGCACGGAGAAGCGCGCCGTGCCCTCGTCGGCGATCAAGGCGGGCGTCGAAGAGAAGATCGAGCGCTACAAGAAGGAAACGGGCCAGGAGCGCGTGGGCGCCAGGGCCAAGAAGGAATTCAAGGAGGAGGTGCTGCTGGACCTGCTGCCGCGCGCCTTCACCAAGCGCGCCAACACCTTGCTCTGGCTCGCGCCGGAGCAGAAGCTCCTGGTGGTCGACAGCGGCACCCTGGCCGGCGCCGACCGGATCGTCTCGGCCTTGCTGGCCGCGTTGCTCGAGATCCCGGGTGTCGGTTCCGCGCTGGACTTGCAGCTGATCCAGACCGAGTTGTCGCCATCGGCGGCGATGGCGCATTGGCTCAGCACGCGCGAGGCCCCCTCCAACTTCACGATCGACCGCGACTGCGAGCTGAAGACGCCGGACGACGAGAAATCCAGCGTCCGCTACGCGCGCCACACCCTCGACATCGACGAAGTCGCGCAACACATCGCAGCCGGCAAGGTGCCGACGCAGCTCGCGATGACCTGGAACGACCGTGTCTCGTTCGTGTTGAGCGACACGGGCCAGGTACGCCGCATGAAGATGCTGGACGTGGTGATGGAAGGCGTGGACAAGCCGGGGAAGGACGAAGATGGCTTCGACGCGGACGCGGCCATCCTCACGGGGGAATTGGCGGGGTTGCTGCCTGATCTGCTGGATGCGCTGGGGAGCGACTCTGTAGCGGTGCCGGCTGGGGGGTGAGCCGGCGTGCTGGGAGAATGGTGCCTCGCGCCCATGCGATCCCTCCCCTGAAAAAGCCAAACATGCCAACTGAAGTCAATGAAGTCGCCCTGCCACAGAACAAGCGCTCCGCACTCGCAACGACGCTCTGGGCATGCCAGCACTTCGCCGCCGGCATCACCGATCTGCTCGTTCACGAAGGGGAAGTGATCCGCGCGAAAACCGCCGCGGGCGTCGTCCCGCTTTCGCGTGTGGGGAACCTGCCAAACGCCGACCTGGTCATCCACGCCGACGAGATCAAGCACTTCCTGGCCAGCTATGTCGACAACATGCCGACAACGGCGAGCGCGAACGAATACTGGGAACGCCACATCCAGCCGCGGCTGGATCGCCAGGAGTCGATCAACCGGTCGCTGCCGATTCCGCCGGCGAGCAAGAACCAGGAACCCGCCCAGCTGCGGATCTCCCTCTTCCTTCATGCTCGCGGCCGGCTGGCCATGTCCATCCGTCTGGTGACGCAACCGACCGACCTGGAATCGGTCGGCTTGCCGGAACCGCTGGTCGACCGGATCAAGACCAACCCGAGAGGGTTGATCATCATCACGGGCGCCACCGGCTCAGGCAAGACGAGGACAGCCTATTCGATCCTCCAGTACCTGAATCACCATTCGCAAGGGCACATCCTCACGATCGAGGATCCGATCGAACTCAACATCAAGTCCGCTGGGTGCGTCGTGACCCAGCGCGAGGTGGGGTACGACACCGTGTCCTTCTATGAAGGCCTCCTGGCGGCCATGCGGCAGGCCCCGGAAGCCGTCCTGGCCGGCGAAGTGCGGGACCAGGACGCGGCCCAGACCGCCATCCTGGGCGGTGAGTCCGGCGCCTTGATGCTGGTGACCACGCACGGCAGCTCCATCGTCGGGACCATCAAGCGCATCCTGGCATTGTCCGGCGGCAGCGACGCCTTCCGTTCCGTCCTGGCCGGCAGCCTCATCGGGATCGTGCGCCTCGACCTGGTTGCGCACACGGACGGCAAGCAGTTCTCGCTGGTGAACGAGACCTTGATGGGGACGACCACGGTTGCCCAGGCATTGCAGGCTGGCGACTGGGGCGCGGTGGAGCAGATCTGCTCCAGGCAGACCCCGACGCCCGACTTCTTTCCGATGAAGCCGCACATCGACGCCCTGGTGAAGCAGAAGCGGGTCTCCCTGGATGCCGCGAGCCGGCTGCAGTACGCAAGGTAGCGAAACTACGCCTGCGCAGGCTCGACCAGGATCTTCCCCTGCCGCTCTCCGGCTGCCGCCGCAGCCACTGCCTCTTTGATTCGCGCGACGTCGTAGGTCGCCTGGATGGCGGTGCTCAGCTTGCCCGAGGCAATCAGGCCTGCCAGTTCGGTGAGCAGCGCGACCTGCTTGGCCGGCGGCGTGGTGCGGAACCACTTGGCGAGCCAGAACCCCTTGAGCGAGACATCGCGGAACACCAGCTCGCGCGGCGACACCATGCACGGCTCACCGCTCAGCGCGCCGTAGTTCACCACCGTGCCGCTTTCGGCCAGGCACGCGGCCAGGCGCATCGTGGCCTTGCCGCCGACCGCGTCGACGCCCAGGTTGATCGCGGCGCCGCCGGTCGCGGCCTTCACGCGTTCGGCGAGATCGTCGCCGTCGACCAGCACGACGTCACCGCCTTGCGCCTGTACGCTGGCCACCGCTGACTCGCGCCGCACGACGTTCACCGTCTTGAAGCCGCGCAACTTGGCCAGCTGCACCAGATAGCTGCCGACGCCGGAGTTGGCGCTGTTCTGGATCACCCAGTCGCCTGCCTGCAGGCTCACGAAAGTCGCTGAGCAGCAGCGAGGCCGTGGGCGGGTTCACCGTCAGCATGGCGAGCTGCTTCGCGTCGGCCTCGTTGGGCAACGGGATCAGGCGCGCGGCCGGCACCACGACGTGCGTGGACCAGGTGCCGGAGCCCGGGGGCAGCAGCACGGTCTGGCCGACGGCCGGCCCGGGCGTGCCGGGCGCGAGCTCGACGACGCGGCCCACACCTTCGCTGCCGCCCACCGCGGGCAGCGGCGGCAGCATGCCGTAATGGCCGGTGAGCGTGAGCACGTCGCCGGGGTTGATGGGGGCGGCGAGCACGGCCACCAGGGCCTGGCCTTCGGCCAGCGCGGGGCGGTCGAACGGCACGGCGGAAATCACGTCCTGCGGCACCGGGCCGCGCTGGGTGTATTGGGCTTTGAGCATGCGGGTCATCGCGTTGTCTTTCGTCGCCGTTCACCGGCGCTGGTTGGGATGCATGAATGCTAGGGAAAACCCATTGCCGCGTGAATCCATCGCAATGCGCAAATTCATTTGCCGATCCGGCAACAATGCGCGCAGGAGGGCCGCGCGCCATGGACAAACTCAGGGCCTTGCAATACCTGATCAAGGTGGCCGACACCTTGAGCTTCTCGGGCGCGGCCCGGGCCTTCGGCGTGCCGGCCTCGTCGATCTCGCGGCGCATCTCCGACCTGGAGGAGGAGCTGGGCGTCGAGCTGCTGCATCGCACGACGCGCACCGTGCGCCTGACCGAACTGGGGGCGCTGTACCTGGAGCAGGTGCGCGCCGGCGTCTCGCGGCTGGACGACGCGGAAGAACTGGTCGGCCAGCGCAGCAGCACGCCCAGCGGCACGCTGCGCATCAGCACCATGCCCTCGTACGGGCAGTTGCTGCTGCTGCCGGCGCTGGAGGATTTCAGCGACCGCTATCCCGGGATCGTGATCGACCTGCACCTGAGCGATTCGCTGGTGGACCTGGGGCGCGACCAGATCGACCTGGCGATCCGTGGCGGGCCCCAGCCGCAGGACCGCGTGGTGGCGCGCAGGCTGGATCCGAACCGGTTCATCCTGGTGGCTTCGCCGAAGTACCTGGCCGAGCGGGGGACGCCGAAGACGCTGGAGGACCTGGAGCTGCAGGGGCACAGCGCCCTGTACTACCGCGGGCCGAATGCGGTGATCAAGTGGCAAGGGCAGGAAGACGGCGCGTGGCGCGAGCTGGCGGTGCCGGCTGGGTTCATCAGCAATGATGGGGTGAGCCTGGTGGCGATGGCGCGCAAGCACAGGGGGCTGGCGCTGTTGTCGGAGTGGGGGTTGCGGGATGCGCTGGCGAGCGGGGAGCTGGTGAGGGTGGAGCTGGAGCAGCCGGTGGCGGTTGGGAGGGGGAGGGAGGCGGGGATTTATCTGCTGTATTTGCAGGCGAGGTATCAGGTGCCCAAGGTGAGGGTGGCGGTGGAGTTTTTGGTGGGGCGGCTCACGGGAGGTGAGGCTGCTTAGGAGTTGTCGGCGACGCGCGTCTCCTCGGCGACGCAGCGCGGACGTCTTGGGGGGTCGGAAGAGGACATTGGGCCGCCAAGTCTCCAGTTACTGCTTCGCAGCGGTTGCAGTCGGTCGCGGCAAGTCGCCGGATGTCCCCTTTCGGCCGATACCAGCCCGCAACGGGGGCAGAATGTCCGCTGGGACCGCAGAACAACGCGGCGAGCGCCCGTAGCCCAAGGGAGGGTCCATGAAGGTCGTCAAACTTTCGATCACCAGCTATCGCGGCGTCAAATCCGCCGAGCTCCTGTTCGAGGGGCACACGCTGTTCGTCGGATCCAACAACGTCGGCAAGAGCACCATCTGTGAAGCGCTCGACTTGGCGCTGGGCCCGGACAGGCTGAACCGCACTCCGGCGATCGACGAGTTCGACTTCTACAACGCCCAATACCTCGAGCCGGCGGCGGAGGGAGAGGAGCCCAAACCCATCCCGCTCCGCATCGAGGTCGTGTTGGTCGAGCCCAGCGAGGCGGTGCTGAACCTGTGCGGCGGGCACCTGGAGTTCTGGCACGTGGAGGAGCGACGGGTGCTCGGGGAGGCGGAGGCCGACCTCGCCAACCCGCCGACGTCGATCCCTTGCCTGCGCCTGGAGACGATCGGCGCCTACAACCCGGAGGAGGACGAGTTCGAGGCGAAGACGTATTTCTCGCGCAGCCCCGACGCCGACGAAGGCGAGCTCACGCCGGTCTCACGCAAGATCAAGCGGGAGTTCGGGTTTCTCTACCTTCGCGCGCTGCGCACCGGCTCGCGCGCGCTGAGCCTCGAGCGCGGGACGCTTCTCGACATCATCCTGCGCACCAAAGGCATCCGGACGACGCTCTGGGAGAAGTCCATCCGGCGCCTGCGCGAGCTCGACGTCGAGTCCGACGCCACCGAGATCGCGCCGGTGCTGCGCGACATCGAGCAGCGCCTGGCGCGCTACATCCCCCTCGAAGCGCCGGGCAACGCCACGAAGCTGCACGTCTCCGAGCTCACGCGCGACCACCTGCGCAAGACGATGTCGTTCTTCCTGGCGCTGTCGGCCGACCAGGACCACGTCCCGTTCGCGCACGCCGGAACGGGCACCCTGAACACGCTCGTCCTCGCGCTGCTGTCGGTCATCGCGGAGCTCAAACCCGACAGCGTGATCTTCGCGATGGAGGAGCCGGAGATCGCCGTGCCCCCGCCCACCCAGCGGCGCATCGCGCACTACCTGCTCACCAATACGAGCCAGGCCTTCGTCACCTCGCATTCGCCCTTCGTGATCGAGCGCTTCGAGCCCTCGCATACGCTGCTGCTGTCGCGACAAGCGGGCGTCGTGTCGTCGCAGAAGGTGTCAGACGCCTCCGGGCTCACCGACAAGGAGTTCAAGCAGTTCGCGCGCTGGGGCCTATGCGAATGCATGCTCGGCAAGGGCGCCATCGTCGTGGAAGGGCTCACCGAGTTCCACGCGCTGCCGGTGGCCGCCGCGCGCATGGAGGCCGAAGACTCCGCCGCCACCGGCGGCCAGCCTCTCGACATCCTCGGAGCCACGTTCTTCCACGCGGGCGGCGAGTCGAACATGCCCAAGTTCGGCAAGTTCTTCAAGACGTTGGGGCTCAAGACGTTCGGCTTCTACGATCTGGACAAGAAGCGCTCGGAGAAGACGAAGGCCGCGCTCGCCGCGAGCTACGACGTCGACTTCGAGACCGAACACAAGGGCTTCGAGAACCTGGTCGCCCAGGAGATGCCCGCCGGCACGCTGTGGAGTTTTCTCGACCAGCTGCGCGACGGCGGCGAGGGGGTGGAGCTTGGCATCCCGGCGTCGAAGCCGGCCGACGACGCGGCCGTGCGCAAGCTCGCGGCCGTGGCCCTGCGCAGCGGGAAAGGCGCCGGTTGGGCGGCGCGGCTCTTCGAGGAGTGCGACTACGCGGACTTGCCGACGTCGGTCATGAAGTTCCTGTCCCAAGTGTTCTCCGCCATGCCCAAGATCAAGGAAAAGCCGGATCCCGACGACGAAGCCGCGACCGCGGCGGACGCGAGCGACCCGGCCTAAGGGCGGCGGTGGCCATCGATCCGAACTGCCCCAAGCGCGCGAGCGTCGTCGCGTGCCCTGGCCACGCCCTCGTGCTTGGAGGGCCGGGCAGCGGCAAGACGACCGTCGCCTTGCGCAAGGCCCTGGCGCGGATCCAAATCGGCATGCGGCCGGGGCAGAAGGTGCTGTTCCTGAGCTTCTCGCGGGCGGCGGTGACGCGCGTGCTCGACGCCGCGCGGCTGGAAGTGCCCAAGAAGCAACTGTCCCTGCTCTCGGTGCAGACCTTCCATGCGTTCTTCTGGAGCGTGCTCAAAACCCACGGATACCTGCTGGGCGCGCCCAAGCGGCTGGACCTCCTGTTGCCGCAGGACGAGAAGGCGATGTGCGGCGGCATCAAGCGCGGCGACGAGGGCTGGAACGAGTGGGTGGCCGAGAGGGAGCGGATGTTCCGCGAGGACGGCCGCGTGGCGTTCGACCTCTTCGCGCCCAACGCCGCGGAGCTTCTGGCGCGCTGCCGGCACCTTCCCAGCCTGTTCGGCGCCGCCCATCCGCTCATCATCGTCGACGAAGCGCAGGACACGGGGAGCGACGCCTGGCGCTGCGTCGAGCTGCTCGCTCCCAACGCGCAGATCCTGTGCCTGGCGGACCTCGAGCAGCAGATCTACGCCGACTTCCTGCCGGGCGTCGGCCCCGAGCGCGTGGTCGAGATCCGCGCCGCGCTCGATCCGTTCGAAGTCGATCTCGGGAGCGACAACGGCCGTAGCCCCGACACCGAGATCTTGGCCTTCGCCAACGACATCCTCACCGCCCGCCCGCGAGGGAAGCCTTACAAGGGAGTGGCGCAGATCGGATACGAGCCGAAGACCGTCAACTGGAATGCGCTGCTGCGCCGGGCAATCGGCGCGGCGATCAAGGCGGCCGAGTCTTCCAGGGGCGCGCGGCCCAACACGATCGCGGTTCTCGCCGACACCACTCGCAACGCCTTGAAAGCCTCCAACGCGCTCAACGCCGTCGACGCGCCGGACGGAAAGCGCGTCCCGCACAAGCTGCATTTCGACGAGGCCGAGGCTCTGCTCACCGCCAGGCTTGCGGCGTTTCTGCTCGAGCCCAAGGACCCAGCGCGGGAAGACGACGACGTGGCCACGTGCATTGAGCTGCTCGCCAACGCGAGGCGCGCCACCGGCACCGGCAAGGCAGAGGTCGCGAACTATCTGCTGCGCGCGCAGCAGATCAGGGCGGGTAAGCCTCCGAAGGTGAACATCGTCAAAGCCTTCCGCGCGGCGCTCGCGGCGCTTCGGAGCTCGCCATTCACCGGAGACCCGCCGGCGGACTGGCTCACTGCCAAGCGCGCGCTGCGCGAGTCCGGCGAAGCCGCGCTGCAGCGCGCGGCACGACAGCTCGACTTCATGGTGGCCTTTCAGCGCGGACACCGAATCTCAGCGGCCCTTTCCGCGGAGTGGCTCCGCGACGGCGCCTACACGCGCGCGCGGGCCGCTCTGGACAGCGCGCTCGCGCAGGAGCAAATCCTCGACGGAGCCGAGCCGCCGCGTGGAGTTCAGGTGATGAACTGGCACAAGGCCAAAGGCAAGCAGTTCGACGCCGTGATCCTGCTGCGGGAGGGCCGATTCGGCGACGGGGGGCTCGAATCGAGCTTCATCTGGCGGGGCGACCAGCCGCCCTACCCGAAGAGCCGCAGGCTTGTCCGCGTCGCCGCCACCCGAGCTCGCGACGGCCTGATCATCTTGAACCCCAATTGGCCCGCGTGCCCTCTGCTCAAGGGTCACATCCTTCAAAAGGGATAACTTCGGGGTCGCCGACCGGCGAGCAACCGCTCCTAGACCCAATACAGGAGCGCAGGCGATGATCATCGAACCGAAGGACGTTCAAGTCGACTCGGGCTCGGCGGGAAAGAGCGCCGTCCGCGCGCCGCCGGCGCGGTCTAGATGCTTCTCGCGCAGCTGCGCGCAAGCCGGTGGAGCTTGCGACTTCCTCGTCGAAGTCCACGCCTCCCTTCTCCAACTCCTCCCTCGCCCCTTCGGGCGTCCAACCATGGTCTTGGTGCAGCGCGCCCGGCTCGTCCCGCTCGGGCGGTCGCACATCCATAGATCCGTGCTGGTCCGCTTCCGGCCAAAGTGCGGTCGTCCAGCTACACGTCGCCGAACACCTGCAATCAGTCTGAAGGCGTCATTCAATTGCTGGACAGGCTGCGGGTATGGATGTCCGCTCTCGGCCAAGGCAGCCTTGCAGCCCGTCACCCGTCCCGCAACCCCTCCCCTTCTCCCCATCGCCCCATCCCCGACCCGTCCCCGCCGATTTCTGGGGCGGCTGCGATGTTCGGCCTGAAGCCGGAGCGCGCGTAGCGCGCATCGTGATCTGACTTCCGTCAGTTGTTTGAACGGAGTGGTTGCGCAGCAAGCACGCAGTGAGTTCTGACGGACCGGCTTCAGGCCGAACATCGCAGCGAAGCCGGAGCGAGCCGAAGGCGTAGCGCAGGCCGCCACAGTATGAGGCGGGGGTGGGTGTGGGATGGGGCGAAGGGGTGGCTACAAGAGGTGGCGCGCAAACAAAGAAGCGCGCCGCGGCGCGCTTTCCTGGATCCCAGCCTTCGCTGGGATGACAGCCAAACCTCAAAGCCCTGGATCCCCACGTACGCTTCGCTCCTCACGCGGGGATGACGGCTGAACTAGACGTTCATGACCGCGACAGCCCGCGCGTTCAGATACGCCTCCACCGCCTCCGGCCCGCCTTCGGACCCATACCCCGAATCCTTGACGCCACCAAACGGCATCTCGGCCGAAGGCATCGCCGGCATGTTGATCCACAGCATGCCCACTTCCACCCGGCGCGCCAGCAGGTCAGCGTTCTTCAGCGACTTGGTGAAGGCATAGCCAGCCAGGCCGTACGGCAGGCGGTTGGCTTCGGCGATCGCGTCTTCCAGCTTCTCGAAGCCGCGGATGCCGGCCATCGGTCCGAAGGGTTCGTCGTTGAAGACCTTGGCTTCCAGCGGCACGTCGGTCAGGATGGTGGGTTGCCAGAAGTTACCCGTGTCGCCGATGCGCGCGCCGCCGGTCAGCACCGTGGCGCCCTTCTCGATGGCGTCCTTGGTGAACTCCGCCATGGCGGTCAGGCGGCGCGGGTTCGCCAGCGGGCCCATCGTCGTGCCTTCGGCCAGGCCGTCGCCCACCTTCAGGCCTTGCGCCTGCTTGGACAACGCCTGGGCGAATTCATTTTTGATGCTCTCGTGCACCAGGAAACGCGTGGGCGAGATGCAGACCTGGCCCGCGTTGCGGAACTTGGCGGCACCCGCGGCCTTGACGGCCAGCGCGATATCAGCGTCCTCGCAGACGATCACCGGGGCGTGGCCACCGAGTTCCATCGTCACGCGCTTCATGTGCTTGCCGGCCAACGCGGCCAGCTGCTTGCCCACCGGCGTGGAGCCGGTGAACGTGATCTTGCGGATCACCGGGTGCGGAATGAGGTACTCGGAGATCTCGGCGGGGTTGCCGTAGACCAGGCCCAGCACGCCGGGCGGGATGCCGGCGTCGGCGAAAGCGCGGATCAGCGCGGCGGGGCCCGCCGGGGTTTCTTCCGGCGCTTTCACCAACATCGAGCAACCGGCCGCCAGTGCCGCGCCGACCTTGCGCACCACCTGGTTGATCGGGAAGTTCCAGGGCGTGAACGCGGCGACGGGGCCCACCGGGTCCTTCAGCACCATCTGGCGCAGCGCCAGGTTGCCGCGCGAAGGCACGATGCGGCCGTA
The DNA here is from genome assembly GCF_007833165.1 of Caenimonas sedimenti. Lineage (GTDB taxonomy): Bacteria > Pseudomonadota > Gammaproteobacteria > Burkholderiales > Burkholderiaceae_C > Ramlibacter > Ramlibacter sedimenti. Next base: position 162,689 of record NZ_VOBQ01000011.1, read on the forward strand.
GACGCGGAAACCCTCTTCGGCGAACCACTCGATGATGTCGGCGGCGGCCATCGCCTCGCCCTTGGCTTCCACCAGCGGCTTGCCCTGTTCCTGCGTGATCAGGGCGCCAATGTCGGCCGCGCGCTCGCGCATCAGGCCGGCGGCCTTGCGCATGATCTTGCTGCGGTCGGCGGCCGTCATGTCGCGCCAGGTTTCGAAGCCCTTCTGCGCCGCGGCCAGCGCGCGGTCCAGGTCGGCCTTGCCGGCGTGGGCGACGCGGCCGATCTCCTTGCCCGAGGACGGGTTGAAGACGGCGAGCGTGCGGCCGTCGGCGGCGTCTTGCCATTCGCCGGAAATGAAGAGCTGGGTGGAGGGGTAGGAGGTCGTCATAGCCCTCCATGGTATCAAGCGTGGCTCGCCCGCGCACGCCGCAGGGCTTGCTCCAGGGCCAGCCGCGCGAACGGCAGCCGATGCGCCCCGGCGCGCGGCGGCCGAGCACCTTCCAGCCATTCGAGCCCCGCGCCCGCGGGCAGCAGCAACGGGCCGGGCGCGATGCCGCCCAGTGCGATGCGGACGGCGCCGCGTTCGTCGATCGTCACGGCGGCGCTCGCCCAGGCGAACTCGTTGGCGGCTCGCGGCGCGACCTTCTCGTAGGCCTGCCGGGCAGGCCAGCGCGGCACGACCAGCGCCACCAGCAGGTCGTCCGGCGCCAGCACGGTCTCGCCCTGCGGGTTGTCGGCCGCGCCGTCGTAGAGCCGCGCCAGCGGGACGCGGCGTTCGCCATCCGGACCCGCGATGCGGGCTTGCGCATCCAGCGCCAGCAGCACTGGGGCGAGGTCGGAGGGATGTCCCGCGTGGCAGGCGCCGCCGAACAACGCGCCAGGGTAGGCCTCCGCCGGTCCTGCCGCCGCCGGGCAACCTTGGCCACCTTTCTTGAAGCAGGAGATGTCGGGATGCCGGAAGTAGAGGCAGCGTGGCCGTTGCAGCAGGTTGCCGCCTAGCGTGCTGCGGGCGCGCAACTGCGGCGAGGCAATGTGGTCAATGGCTTCGTGCAGCATGGGCGGCGCGCCAGCGAACCGCCGCAGCTGCGAGAGCCGGGCCATCGCGCCGAGGTGCAGCCCGTCGTCGGCCCATGCGAGCCGGGCCAGTTCGGGCACGGTCGCCAGGTTCACCAGGACTTCGGGCGACTGCAACGCCGGCCCGGCGATGCCCTCCTTGTACAACTCCAGCAGGTCGGCACCGGCCGCGATGACCCGGGCGCGCGGACCGTGGGCACGCAGCAGCGCCACGGCCTCAGGTGCGCTGCGCGCATCGATCAGCCGGAACGGCGTCATGCACCGCGCTCCCCCAGCGCCCGCAGCACCTTGGCCGGCGTGATCGGATAGTCCCGCACCCGGACACCGATCGCGTTGTGCACCGCATTGGCAATGGCCGCCCCGCTGGCGATGAGGGGCGGCTCGCCGATGCCCTTGACGCCCAGGCTGTTGGCGCCGTCCGGCACTCCCGCATCGACGAAGTGGATGTGTTCCGGCGCCTCCAGCACACCCGGGGTGCGGTAGGCCCACATGGTGGCGTTCAGCATCTGGCCGGTGCGCGGATCCAGCAGGCGCTCCTCCTGCAGCGCCATGCCCATGCCCTGCAGGAAGCCGCCTTCGACCTGGCCGCGCGCCAGCAGTGGGTTGAGGATGCGGCCGGCGTCGTGCGCGCAGACGGCGCGGACCACGCGCACCCGGCCGGACCGGACGTTGACCTCGACTTCGACGAAATGCGCGGCGAACATGCAGGGAAACACGCCAGCGGGGGCCTGCTCACGGTCGGCACCGCAGGTGATCACTTCACCTGCCGGCGCTTGCACCAGCCGCTGCTTCAATGCGCGTGCCGCTGCGCGGACCGAGGGTCCCACCACTGCGCTCGTGCGGCTGTGATTGCTGGCATCGATCGAGCGCGGCGTCGTCGCGGTGTCGCCGAAGTGCGTGTCCACCAGGTGCAACGGCACGCCCAGTTCTTCCGCGGCAATTTGCGCGAAGACGGTGTCCGCGCCGCACCCGATGTCGGTGATGCCGATGCGCACTTCGAAGCGGCCGTTGGCCAATCGACCAACCTCGGCGCGGCTGGGCTCGTACAACGTCGCGTCGTACGCGGCCGCGCCCAGGCCGATGCCACGCGCCAGATCGCCCGCGCGCTCGCTGCCGGCCGCGCGATGCCGCCAGCCGAACGCTTCGGCCCCTTGCGCATAGCACTGCTCCAGCGCCTTGCCCGCATAAGGCAATTGCTGGAAAACGTCGATCTCCGCCAGGTTGCGCAGGCGCAGCACCAGCGGGTCCATGCCCATTGCCTGTGCCAATTCATCCACCGCCTGCTCCAGGCAGAAGACGTCTTCGGCGGTCGTCGGCCCGCGGAAGGGGATGGGCGCCTGCGTGTTGGTCGCGACCCGGCGGATTTCCGCGCGCACGGCATCCACGCGGTGCAGCCGCAGGCCGTTGGCGGCACCGGCCGAGACGCTGGCCAGGAACGCGCAGGGACCGGCCTGGCCCATCACCTGTTCATCGATGAAGCGCAGGCGGCCATCGCGTGACGCGCCGATGCGGATGCGGCGCTGCGTCGCCGCGCGCTGGTGGCTGGCGATGAACTCCTCTCGCCGGCCCATGAAGAGCCGTACCGGGCGGCCGATGCGCCGCGCGAGTTCGGCGGCGATCACGTGGTGGGGCTTCAGGTGGATTTTGCTGCCGAAGCCGCCGCCCACGTGGCGGCTGTGCACGCGCACCCGCGCTACGTCGATCGAAAGCGCGCGCGCCAGCCACTCGCGGATCAGGTGGCCGCCCTGGTTGCCGTCCCACAGCGTCAGTTCATCACCCGTCCATTCGGCCACGCAGCCATGCGGCTCCAGCGGGTTGTGATGCTGCGCCGGCGTCGAATACGAGGCTTCGACGATGACGTCGGCGGAGGCCTCGGCTTGCTGCAGGTCGCCGTGCTGCAGCACCTCGATGCCCAGCGGGAGGTTGCCCTTGCCGGTCAGGTCGGGGGCGCCGTCACGCTGCGCCTGGTGCAGGGTCATGCACGCGGGTGCTTGCTCGTACTCGACCCGCAGCAGGGCCAGGGCTTCCCGCGCGGCCCGTTCGGTCTCGGCCACGACGGCGCCGATCTCCTCGCCGGCAAAGCGCACGTCCTCTGCGATCGCGCGGCGCACGCGCGGGGGATACGCAGGCCAGGGACCATCTTGCGGGCCGAACACCGCGAGCACGCCGGGCACGGCCAGCGCCGTGGAAGCATCGAAGCGGACGACCTGGCCACGTGCGATGGTCGAGCGCACGAGCACGGCGTGCGCCATGCCGGGCCGTACGACATCCGAGGGGAATTCCGCGGCGCCGGTGACCTTGGCCCATGCCGAAGCGCGGGGTGCGTTCCGGCCGACGGTGTCCAAGGGACCGGCGGGCCACGGATCAAGCAAATCAGGCGCGCTGGGCGAAGGCATCGCAGGCGGCGTCCAGGATGGAGGGGTAAGCGCCGCAGCGGCAGATGTTCCCGCTGATCGCGCGGGCGATCCGGTCGCGGTCGGCCGGCACGCCGGCATCGAACGAGGCCTTCAGCGTCATCAGCATGCCCGGCGTGCAGAAGCCGCACTGCAAAGCGTCGTGCTCGATGAACGCCTGCTGCAGCGGATGCAGCGTGCCACCGGACGCGAGCCCTTCGATCGTCTGCAGGACGCCGCCGTCGGCTTGTGCCGCCAGGGTGTGGCAGGCGAACACCGCCTCGTCATCGAGCACCACCGTGCAGGCGCCGCAGGCGGCCTGGTTGCAGGCGACCTTGGTGCCCATGGCCCCGAGTCCATCGCGGATCAGTTCCGCCAACGTCGTGTGGTCCGCAACGTCGCACTGCACAGGGCAGCCGTTGAATTGAAGCTTGATGCGGCGTGGCATGGACCCGAGTGTCCGCGGGCGCCCCGCCGCTGGCGAATGACGAATGCAGCGGCCGCATGACGTGGCGTCATGCCGCGCCTTGACGGAGAATGGCCGCATGCGCCGCCTTCCCCCCTTTGCCGAGCTCGTGGCCTTCGAGGCCGTGGCGCGCCACCTGAGCTTCACCCGCGCGTCCGAAGAGCTGTGCGTGACGCAGAGCGCCGTCAGCCATCGCATCCGCCGGCTGGAGCGCCATTTCGGGACGGCCCTCGTCCAGCGCCTGAACCCCGGCATCGCGCTCACGCCGGCCGGCGCGGCGCTGCTGCCGCAGCTGGCCGCGGCGCTCGACGGCTTGGCGCAGCTTGGCCAGCGGGGCGAGCGCAGGTTGCGCGTGGCCGCGGGGACCGCGCTGTGCACCTGGTGGCTGGCGGGGCGGCTCGCGGACTTCATGGCCCAACGGCCCGGCGTGTCGGTGGAGCTGGTACCGATCGACAGCCCGCAATCGCCCATCCCGGTGGTCGACGTGCGCGTGCTCTGGGTGGCGCCCGGTGAGGATGCGCCAGGCCCCACCCAGGCCCCGCTGTTCGCCGAGCAGGTGTTCCCGGTTTGCGCGCCGCAGTTGCTGCCGGGCGGCCATCCGCTGCCGGATGCCAAGGCGCTCAGCCGCTTTCCGCTGCTGCACAAGGCCGTGCACGCCACCGGCGAATGGAGTTGGACGCTGTGGCTGGAGCGCCTGGGTACGCCGGCACCGGCAGGTGACAGCGAGCTGCGTTTCGCCGACATGGGCCTGCTGATGTCGGCCGCCGTCAACGGCTCGGGCGTGGCGCTCACCCGGTCGCTGCTCGCACACGACGCATTGGCGCAAGGCCGGCTGGTGCCGGCGGTGCGGGACTTCACGCCCATGGCCTCGGTCAAGCGGCATGTGGCGCGCTGGCCCTCGGCCAAGGCCGACGACCCGGACATCCATGCTTTCGTCGACTGGCTGGTGGCCGAGGCGAAGCGGACGCTGGCCGCCACCGAAGCCATGCTGGCCGGCGCGGCCTCCGCGCGCACCATGCAGCGGCGGCGGGCCTGATGGCGGCTCCCGTCGCGGCCCTGCTGTTCGACATCGGCAATGTCGTCATCGATGTGGACTTCGCGCGCACGCTGACCGCCTGGCAGAAGTCGTCAGCGCTGTCGCTGGCGGAGCTGAAGGCCAGGTTCGGCATGGACGAGCCGTACCGGCAGCATGAAGTCGGCGTGCTGGCCACGCCGCAATACTTCGCGCACCTGCGCGGCCAGCTGCGGCTGGACTGCGACGACGCCACCGTGCTGGCAGGTTGGAACGCGACGTTCGGGGCGCCGGTGGCCGGCACGCTGGCACTGATCGACCAGGTGCGCGAGCGCGTTCCCTGCTTCGCCTTTTCGAACACGAACAAGCTGCACATGGACGAAATGCAGAAGAACTTCGCGGACGTGCTGCAGCGCTTCGAACACGTCTTCGCTTCCCACGAGATCGGGCATCGCAAGCCGCAGGCGGCCGCCTTCCGGTACGTGCTGGAAAAGATCGGCCGGCCGGCGGAACAGGTGTTGTTCTTCGACGACCTCGCCGAAAATGTCGAGGGCGCCGCGGCCTGCGGGCTGCAGGCCGTGCTGTTTCGCGAGCCGGAGGACGTGCGGCGCGAGCTGGCCGCCCGGGGCCTGCTCGCCCCCTGACCGCTCACGCGGCGGTCGGCCCCCGCGCGTCGCGCATCCTCGGCAGCGGCGACACCAGCATCGCCGCCACCGCCACCAGCACCAGCAACACACCGCAGCCGGCGAACAGCTGCGGGAGCGTGATCGCACGCAGCAGCCAGCCGGTGGCGGCCGCGGCGATGGGGACCAGGCCCATGAAGATGAACATGAACAGGCTCATGGCGCGGCCCAGCAGCGCCGGCGGAACGCGCTTCTGCAGCCAGGTGAACACGCCGACCTGCATGAAGCCGGCCAGCAGGCCGATCGATCCCATGATCAACGCGCCTTGCCACGCGGCTTCGACATAGCCGAACGGGATCGTGATCAGGCCGATGACCACGTCGATCGCCAGCATGGTCGTGCCCAGGGTACCGAGCCGCAGGTCGGGGCGCATGCCGGACAGGATCATCCCCGCCAGGGTGCCCGCGCCATGCGCGCCCAGCATCAGGCCCAGGGCGGAGGCGCCCAGCTCCGGCCGGCTGCTGGCCAGCACCGGCAAGGCGATGTGCAGCGGCCCCATCACCAGCACTGCCACCGCCGCCCAGTACAAGTAGCAGGTGAACAGCTCCGCGTCGCCCCGCACGTGGCGCAGGCCCTGCGCGATCGAGTTCCACACGCCCAGCTGCGGCCCGTCAGGGCGCGGGGCCGTGGCGATCGTGACCACCTTGGACAGCGTCCACGCCGACAGGGCAAAGCTGAAAGCGTCGAAGGCCAGCGCGATCGCGATGCCTTTCGCATTGGCCATGTCGCCACCCGCTCCGTCGCCGAACACCGCGATCAGCACGCCGGCCACCAGCGGGCCCAGGAACATGCTGACCTGGCGCATCCCCAGCATCACGCCGTTGGCCGCGGCCAGGTGCTCCGGCCGCACCACGTGCGGCAGCATCGACGTGCCCGAGGGAATGCTGAAGGCCGAAGCCACGCCGATGCCCAGCGACAACAGGTAGATGACGGGCAGGCTCAGGCCCCCGGTGAACACGCCCACGGCCAGCACGCCGAGCAGCAGGGTGTTGGCGTGCTTGGTGAGCATCAGCACCGTCTTGGGCGAATAGCGGTCCACCATCGCGCCGCCCACCAGGATGAACACGGCGCGCGGGACGGCGATCAACGCCAGCACGGTGCCCAGCACCATGGTGTCGCCGGTCATCCGGAGCACCAGCCACGGCAGCGCGATCAGCGTGAACTGGTCGCCCAGCAGCGAGATGGCGCCGCCGACCATCATCCAGAGGAAGTTGCGGTCGCGCAGCACGGCACCGCGCGTGGAAGGAGCAGGTCGGTCGTTCATGGTGACGCCGACTGTGGGGCCTCACGTCACGTGAGGGTCAAGCGTCTTTTCGCCTTGCAGCAGGAAATCGCGCACTTTGGCGGCGAGCGGCGAGCCGGCCAGCAGCAGGGGCTCGCTGCGCTGCGCCAGCAGGAGCTTGCGGCGCATGTCCTGGTCGCCGCCCACCAGGCGGTTCTGCAAGTCGAGCCAGCGGTCACGCAGGGCCTGGGCCTGTGGGCTGTCGGTGAGCGCCCCCGTGGCCAGCAGCGCCAGGCCGTCGGCATTCAGGGCTGCCCACTCCGCCTCCGGCAGGGGCCGGATGCGGCCCAGTTCTTCCTTGGTCAGGTGGCGCAGCATCAGCCCCATGCGGAGCTCGATGGCGGCCTGCATGAAGGCGAACATGTCCGTCGGCGGACCCCCCTTGTGGCCGTGCGCCGAGGGCTCGCGCCGGTACATGTCGCCCCAGCGCTCCATCAGCACGAAGTCCCCTTCCATCCAGTAGTGCACCAGGCCCATCCAGCGGCGGGCCAGAACCTGCACGTCGGCGCTGGCGGGCTCGGCGCCTCGATCCATCACGACGCGGACCTCGTCCAGCAACGCGTGCCACTCGCGCTCGATTTTCTTGAAGCCGCTGAAGATGGCCTTCAGCTCGGCGGAGCTGAAGTACTTGCCGTAGGTCGCCATCAGGGAGAGCGCCTTCAACCAGTCCTGCATGGCCGGTTCCGTGCCCTCGCGGATGCCGTCCCGGATCAGGGCCAGGCGGCCGCGCAGTTCGGTGGCCTGCGCGATCTCGCGGTCGAGCGCGCGCATCTGCTGCTCGAGGATCAGATCAGGCGCCGCCTGCTGGCCATCGAGCAGTCCAGCGATGTCGTTCAGCGCCAGGCCCAGGTGCCGCAGCGCCTGGATGCCGTGCAGGCGCGCGACATCTTCCTGGCTGTACAGGCGGTAGCCCGCATCGGAGCGGCCCGACGGTTTGAGCAGGCCGATCTCGTCGTAGTGGTGCAGCGTCCGCACCGTGAGGCCGGACGAGCGGGCGAGTTCACCGACCTTGAGCTGCATGCGCGGATTGTGCGGGCTTCTCAGAACAGGCCCGGATCCTGGGGCGGGGCGGGCTTGCCGCGCTTGGGGGCCGGCGCCCGCGGGGGCAAGGGCTTGGCATAGCCTTCCAGCGTGCCATGCCATTGCCGGAAGAACTGCGGCGCCTCCTCCACCTCGCATTCCAGCCAGCGGTCGTAGTCGCCGGGATGCAGGATGACGACCATGCGCTTTTCCTCGCCGGGCTTGTGGAAGCGGCGGTAGAACGGGTGGTCGTCGGCGTTCACGGTCAGCATCGCGAAGGTGAACATCTCGCGGCCGTCCGGCCCGCGCCAGGCCCGGTAGATGCCGGCCAGCCCCATGGGCACCGCACCGGGCTGGTGGATCATCCAGCGCTCGGCCTTGCCGCTTTCGTAGTTGGGCTCGTAGATGGCGAGTGCCGGGATGATGCAGCGCCAGCCCTTGCGCCAGGCTTCGCGAAAGCTCGGAAGCTGGTGCACGGTTTCGGAGCGGGCGTTGTAGGTGCGGCGGCCGAAAGCGAGGTCCTTGGTGAAGTCCGGCAGCAGGCCGAACATGCCGGACTCGGCGACCCGCCTCGTCTCACTGCCCGGGGGCGCCCGGCGGATGAATGGCGCGAAGCCCAGCGGCCAGGCCTCTGGCGGCAGTTCGTTCTTGAAGTCGCGCTCCACCCCGAAGAACGTGAGCATGTGGTCGCCGCTGGTGACGGGGACATAGTTGGCGCACATGGGCAGCGATGATAGGGCGCATCATCCCGGGCCCTCGCGTTCGCGTTCCCCGTCCGGCAACTTGTCGTCGGGCACGTCGGTCTGCTGCCGCTGCAGATGCGGCAACACGCTGGCCGAGCCCTCGCCGGTGCGGGAACCTGGCGGGGCGGGCGGCGCCTCCTCGGGTGGATCGGCGTTGGTCACGGCGCGCATCTTACGCAGTCTGTCCTCATCCGTGGCACGCATCCGGCCGGCTTTGCAATGCAAGCCTGCTGAGGATGCCCATGATCAGTTGCGTCCTACGCACAGGTGAGCCGCGATGGGGCATGGTGGGCTGAAGGTACAAACCAATGAAGCCCCAATCGGATCGACCCATGCAGCACGCGCCGGAGCCCGTGAAGCAATGCCTGTCCGCGGAACTTCATGCCGCGCGCATGGCGCTCGAAGCCGCACTCGCCGAGGAGGCCGAAGGCCTGAGGTCGGCGTTTTCGCTGGCGGCCACGGGCGCACCGAAGGCGCAGGTGCAGCGCGCCATGCAGGCTTCGGATGCGGGAAGGATGAAGAAGGTGAAGGTGCTGCAGCAGGTTCGTCTGCTGCGCGCCGGGCCGCCGCAGTGATCGTTCGCGGCGGCCGCTGGTTCACGTATCGAGCTTCAGCTTGGCGTCCGAAATCACGCGCTTCCAGCGCGCGAAATCTTCCGCGATCTGCGACGCGAACAGCTCCGGCGAACTGCGCACCGGTGTCGACCCCGCATTCAGCAGGCGCGAGTGGACGTCGTCGTGCGCCAGGGTCTGCTTCAGCGCGGCATCGAGCCGGGCGATCACGGCGGACGGCGTCCTGGCGGGCGCCACCACACCGACCCACGAATTGATGTCGGTGCCCTTCAGCTCCGGCATCAGCTCGGCCAGCGCCGGGACGTTGGGCAGCGCGGCCGACCGCTTGGCACTCGTCACGGCCAGGCCCTTCAGCGCGCCGTGCTTGATGTCGCCGGACGTCGTGGGCACGGCCGCGAGCATCAGCGGAATCTGCCGGCCCAGCACCTGGCCCCGGGCTTCGCCACCACCACGGTAAGGGATGTGCACGGCGAAGAAGCCCAGGCGCTGCTTCAGCAACTCCATGGTGAGATGCCCCGTGCTCCCGACCCCGGCCGTGCCGTAGTCGTACAGCCGGCCCATCGCGCTGCCGGTGGTGAGCATCTGGCGCGACAGCTTGACGAACTCGGCGAAGTCGCGCGCGGGCAACGTCGGGTGCGAGGTGATGAGCACCGGCGCGTCGACCGCCTTGCCGATGGGTGCGAACTCGCCGATCGGGTCGAATCCGATCGCCGGATTGGCGGCCGGAATGGTGACGTGCGTGCCGTCGAACGCCATCAGCAGCGTGTGGCCGTCCGCGGCACTCGCCGCCACCGCGCGTGTGGCGATGGCGCCGCCGGCGCCCGTGCGGTTCTCGACCACGACGGACTGGCCGAGCACTTCACCCAGGCGCGGCGCGATGATGCGGGCGGTGATGTCGGCGATGCCGCCGGGAGCCAGCCCCACCACCAGCCGGATCGGCCGGTTGGGAAACGGATCCTGCGCGCGCACGCCCGGCGCGGCCAGGACGGCGGAAGCCGCGAGGCCCTGGGTGAAGTGGCGGCGCGAAATCATGCGAACTCCTTGGGCGATGGGGTGGAACTGGCGGATTGGGGAATGTTCCGGCCTTTGATCTGCGAGCGATGCAAGGTGCGGAACTGGTCGGGCGGGAAGGCGTCGCGCCGGTGCATGGTGGTGAAGTTGTTCCAGAGCACCACGTCACCGAGCTGCCAGCGGTGCCGCAGCGTCACGCCCGGCGCGGTGGCGTACGCCCAGATGGTGTCCAGCAATTCATCGGACTCCGGCAAAGACAGGCCCGGGATGTAGGCGTTGCGGCGGCGGCCGAGGTAGAGCGTGCGCTCGCCAGTCTCCGGCTGGCGGATCACGATGGGATGCAGCGTACCGACCGATTGGGTGGGGTCGTCATTGGCGGTCATGCCCTTGCGCACGTTGCCGCCACTGTCGTAGGTGCCGTCGTGCTTGATCGACAGCCGCTCGATCCGCTGCACCAGGTCCGCCGGCATGGAACGCAGCGCCGCCGGCATGCTCGCGAACCAGGTGTCGCCGCCTTCCGAAGGCAGTTCGATGGACCACAACATCGACGCGAACGGCGGCCGCTCCAGGTACGACATGTCGGTGTGCCACTGCGCCTCGCCGTCGCCGAGCGCGCCCAGCGGCTCGCCCTGCTCCGACTTGCGGTTCGACACGACATAGAGGTTCGGATGGCCGGGAACGCTCTTGCGCCCGGCGCCCTGGTTGGGCGGCGGGTCGAGTTCGCCCAGCATGGCCGAAAAACGCTCGAACCCGGCGTTGGTCAGTTCCTGGTTGCGCAGCACCAGCACGTGGTGCTCGCCCCAGAGGCGGTAGAGCGCATCGAACTCCTGCGGGGTGAGGCTGGCGAGGGCAACGCCGTCGACCAGGACTCCGAGTGCGGGGGCGATGCGGGAATGCGTGAGGGTCATGCCCGCCACTCTAGACCAGTCCGGATCCGCGCGAGGCGAGGGACAGGTCCACGAAGCGCGACCCGGTACGGTCGGTGCGGCCGAATCGCATGTTGGTGTATCCCAGGTCCAGCCCGCCGACGCGCGCCATGCCGTCGATGAAGCCCAGCCGGCTGTCGTTGCCCGACTTGCGCAGGCCCTCGATCACCGCGAGACCCGTGACGTAGCCTTCGAGCGCGACCGGGGTGATGGTGAACTTCTGCTCCTTCGCCTGCGCGAGGAAGTCACGCACCACCCAGTATTTCTCCTTCGTGTATTCCGGAACCACGACGCTGAAGCCGACGCCCGCGGCGTCCTTGCCCAGTTCGCCGAGCAGCTTCTCGCGATCGACGAACGAGATGACCATCTTGGGCAGCACCAGTTCGCGCGGCGCGTACTCGCGCAGGAAGGAGGTGAGCGGCGCGTTGTTGGCCAGGATGATCAGCACTTCAGGCCGGTTGGTCTCGAGCGTCTTCATCGCGGCTGCGTTCAGCGATGGCCCCTTGCGGTCGACCGCGGCTGTCACCGTGAGCTGGCCGCCGTTGCGCGCCAGGATGGATTCGAGCAGCGGCACGTTGGTGGCGCGCGCGTCCTCGAGGTGAACGAAACCGAACTTGGTCGCGCCGAGGAAGCGGTAGTGGCGCACGATGGCTTCGAGCTCCCGCTCGTAGCTGGCGCGGGTCGTGAAGGTCGTCGCGGCCTTTTCGCCGTACAGCAGCGGCGTGCCCGAGAAGGCGCCGACCAGCGCGATGCCGTCCTTCGCGGCCATCACGGCACCGGCCTCGGAACAGGGCCGCGTGGTGAAGCCGGTGAGGCCGAGGATGTCCTTGTTGCCCACGAACGCCGTGACGTTGGCTTCCGTCTGCGCCTTGTCACCTTTGTCATCGAGTGAGACGAGGTGCACGGGGCGGCCGTTCCAGCCGCCCTGCCGGTTGTAGCGGTTGAACGCGGCCAGGATGCCGTCGCGCATCGCGGTGCCGAAACCTGCCTGGGGCCCGGTGAGGGCGGCGGATTGCCCCACGACGACGGGGCTGGCGGCGGTCGCCGTGGCCCAGGGGCCGGCGACGGTGGCGGCACCCAAGGCGGCGCTGCGGACAAGAAGGTGACGACGTTTCATGGGGACTGCTCCGTGCTGTGCGGAGCGGAACGCATCGCGTTCCTCCTCTCGCGCACGCAGCGAAGTCTCTGCCAACGGATGAGTAACGCCAAGCGCAAAACCGCGGGGTTACGGCTCTTACGAGGAGTTGCGATTAGCGATTGCGTCTGCTCTCAAAAGGAGAGCAGGAAAGCACGGTTTCCCCTAAGCGGGCGAGGAGCTGAAAGTTACGCGTCAGATGCAGCTTGTTACGGGCGCTGTGCGATGCCGCGACACCGCACCGCACGAATTTGCAATTTGTGTATTCCCATGGCGGTTCGATGCCGGGCTCGTTGAAGAGAACCGCAACGTTCGTTTTACTCGATCGTGACCTTCGCATCCTTCACCAGCCTGGCGAAGCGTTCGGTGTCGTCCTTGATCTGCCTGGCCATCTGGACCGGCGTGCTGCCGATGGTCTCGGCGCCGAGTTCTTCCATCTTCTTCTTGAACTCCGGCTGGTTCACGATGCGCTGGATCTCCTTGCTGACGCGATCGATGATCGGCGCCGGCGTGGCCGCGGGCGCGAGAACGCCAAACCACGTGCCGAGATTGAAACCCTTGAGGCCGGCCTCGTCCAATGTCGGGACGTCGGGCAGTGCCACCGAACGCTTGTTCGTGGTGATCGCGAGCGCGCGCAGCTTGCCGGCCTTGATGTGCGGGAGCACCGGCGTGATGGTGTCGAACGACATGGCGATCTGGCCGCCCAGCAGATCGGTGGTGAGCGGGCCACTGCCCTTGTACGGGACATGAAGGAGATCGATCCCCGCCATGCCTTCGAACTGCGCGCCGATCAGGTGCTGGCCCGTGCCGTTGCCGTTGGAACCGTAGGTGAGCTTGCCCGGGCTGGCCTTGGCCAGCGCCACGATCTCCGCGACGCTCTTGGCCGCGACGTTGGGATGGACGACCAGCACGTTCGGCACCAGGGCGACGACACTGACGGGCGCCAGGTCCTTCTGGAAGTCGTACGGCAGCTTCTTGTAGACGCTGGTCGCGATCGTGTGGTGGACCGCGCCCATGAGGAAGGTGTACCCGTCGGGCCTGGCCTTGGCGACGTAGTCGGCACCCAGCGTAGCGCCGGCTCCCGGCTTGCTTTCGATGACGACCGGCTGGCCCAGGGCGGTCGAGAGTTCCTGGCCCACGGCGCGCGCGAGCACGTCGGTGGTCCCGCCGGTGGCGAACGGAACCACCAGGGTGATGGGCCGCGCCGGCCAGGACTGCGCGAATGCGGCCTGCGCGGCGAACGCCGCGATGACGCCGAAGGCAGCCTTGAAGACACCACGACGCGCGAACGGGATGGACGGTTTCATGCTCTTGTCTCCTGCGTTCACGCGGCCAACTTCCGCGCACCGACAAGTTCATCGCAGACGGCGCGCGTGACGTCCGCCGTGGTCGCCGTGCCGCCCAGGTCCCGGGTGTGCAATGAGCGGTCCGCGGTCACCCGCTCGATCCCGCGCATCAGCCGGCCGGCGGCCTCCTGCTCGCCCAGGTGCTCGAGCAGCATCACGACCGACCAGAAGGTGCCCACCGGGTTGGCCAGGCCCTGGCCCATGATGTCGAAGGCCGAGCCGTGGATCGGCTCGAACATCGACGGGTAACGGCGCTCGGGATCGATGTTGCCGGTGGGCGCGATGCCCAGGCTGCCGGCCAGTGCCGCGGCCAGGTCGCTCAGGATGTCCGCGTGCAGGTTGGTCGCGACGATGGTGTCCAGCGTGGCGGGGCGATTCACCATTCGTGCCGTGCAGGCGTCGACCAGTTCCTTGTCCCACGTCACGTCCGGGAATTCCTTCGAGATCTGGACGGCGATCTCGTCCCACATCACCATGGCATGGCGCTGTGCGTTGCTCTTGGTGACGACGGTCAGCAATTTGCGCGGTCGCGACTGGGCCAGCTTGAACGCGAAGCGCATGATCCGCTCGACGCCGGCGCGGGTCATCATCGAAACATCGGTGGCCGCCTCGATCGGATGGCCCTGGTGAACACGCCCGCCCACGCCGGCGTATTCGCCTTCGGAGTTCTCGCGCACGATCACCCAGTTCAGGTCGTCGGGGCCGCAGCGCTTGAGCGGGCCGTCGATGCCGGGAAGGATGCGCGTGGGCCGCACGTTGGCGTACTGGTCGAAGCCCTGGCAGATCTTCAGGCGCAGCCCCCACAGCGTGACGTGGTCCGGGATGTGCGGGTCGCCGGCCGAGCCGAACAGGATGGCGTCCTTGCCGCGCAGCGCCTGCAGGCCGTCCTCCGGCATCATCACGCCGTGGGCGCGAAACCAGTCGCCGCCCCAGTCGAAGTTCTCGAACTCGAAGCGGAACTGGCTGCTGCCGGAGGCCAGCGCCTGCATGACTTCCTGGCCGGCCGGCACGACTTCCTTGCCGATGCCGTCACCGGGGATGGTGGCGATTGCGTAAGTCTTCATGGTTGCGATTCCGGGAAAAGGTGGCTGCGAATGTAGGGCCTGGACACACGCTGCAACCGCGTCTAGATTTGAACCATTGTCAAATCTGATTCAATAATCGTTTCGCCCATGCCCTCCCGCGTTCTCCCGGCCGACCTCGGCTTCTTTGCCCTGCTGGCCGCATCCGGCAGCCTGAGCGCGACGGCGCGCGAGCAGGGCCTGACGACCGCCGCCGTCAGCAAGCGCCTCTCGCAGATGGAGGCGCGGCTGGGGTTGCCGCTCGTCAACCGCACGACGCGGCGGATGAGCCTGACCGCCGAGGGGGAGATTTACCTCGAACACGCGCAGCGCATCCTGGGCGAGCTCGATGAGATGGACCAGTTGCTGGGCCAGTCGAAGTCCACCCCGAGCGGCCTGTTGCGGGTCAACGCCACCCTGGGCTTTGGGCGCATCCACGTGGGACCGGTGATTTCGCGATTCGGGCGCAAGTACCCGCGGGTGGAAGTTCGCCTGCAGCTTTCGGTGGATCCGCCCCCGCTCACGGAGGACGCTTTCGATGTGTGCATCCGGTTCGGGCCGCCGCCAGACGCGCGCGTGATCGCCCGCATGATCGCGCCCAACCGGCGCTTGCTGTGCGCCGCGCCTTCCTACCTCGCGCGCCACGGCGAACCGAAGTCACCCACCGAACTCGCCGGCCACAATTTCATCAGCATCCGGCAAGGCGAAGAGGCTTACGGCGTGTTGCGCCTCACGCGGGGACGCGCGGGCAAGCCGGAGAACATCAAGGTCCGGGGCAGCCTGACGACGAACGACGGCGAGATCGCAGTCAGCTGGGCCCTCGACGGCCATGGGATCCTGCTGCGCGCCGAGTGGGACATCGAGCGGTACTTGCGCAACGGCCGCCTTGTGGCCCTGCTGCCCCAGTACAGCGCGCCCAACGCCGACATCTACGCGGTCTATCCGCAGCGCCACCAGGCGACGGCGCGCGTCCGCGCCTTCGTGGATTTCATGGCGCAGTCGCTGGGACGCAGCGCCACGCCGGGTTGAGGGGCACCCGCTCAGCGCGCGACGAACCCCGGCACCGGCAAGCTCACCAGGAAGCCGACCCCCTGCCGGGCCAGGCCCGCGGTGACCAGCGCCCGTCCACCCATTCGCAATGCCGCCTGCTTCACGATCGCGAGCCCCAGGCCGGAACCCGACACCTCCTGCCCCGCGCCCCGGTAGAACCGTTCGAACACCAGCGCTTGCTCACTCTCTGGAATGCCCGGACCGTCGTCCTGCACCTGCAGGTGGATGCGCTCCTCGTCGCCGCGCAACGAGACCACCACGTTGCCGCCCTCGCGGCCATAGCGGATGGCGTTGTCCACCAGGTTGAGCAGGATCGACGTGAAGGCCGGCTCGTCGATCGCGATCAGCAGGTGGTCCGGCGCTTCCAGCGACAACTCGATGCGCCGCGCCATCGCCTGCGGCACCGCCTGCGCCAGGATCTCGCGCGCGGCTTGCGCCACGTCGATGTGGCGCGCGGGCGGACGTTGCGAGTCGTCGAGCGTGGCCAGCATCAGCAGTTGCTGCGCCAGGTGCGACGCGCGGGCGATCGCCTGGTTCAGCAGGCCGTAGGCGCGCACCCGCTCCTCGGCGCTTTCGGCATGCGCCATCACGTGCGCCTGCGTCGTCACCACGGCCAGCGGCGTGCGGATTTCGTGCGCGGCGTCCTGCACGAACAGGCGCTCGCGGTCGAAGCGATGCCGCAACCGGTCCAGCATGCCATCGAGCGCGCTGGCCAGCGGCTTCAGCTCCTGGTGCTTCGGCTGCTCGGCCAGCGGACGCAGGTCGTCCGGGTGCCGCGACGCGATGCCCTGCGCGAAGCGCTGCAGCGGCTTCAGGCCGGTGCGCACGGACAGCCACACCGGAATCAACACGAAGGGCATGGCCAGCAGCAGGTATTCGCCGATGAAGGGCGTGTTGTAGGTGATGAAGCGCTGGGCGGTCCGCATCGGCTCCACCGAACGCAGCGTCCAGTGCTTGCCCGTGCCCTGGTAGCTGAGGTGCGGCCCGTGGTCGGCGTCGATGAAACCGTAGACCAAGCGGCCCTGCTTGTCCCGCAATTCGAACTGGATCTCGCCCGGCAGGCGCCCGATCTCCTTGCGGCGGATGTTGATCCAGCGCGCCGACGCGCGCAGTGCCGCGGCCGCCTGCGCGGCGTCGGGGATGTCGTCCACCGACAGCAAGACGGCATTGCCGAACTTCTGGTACGGCTGGTCTTCCTCGAGGAAGCGGTGGTACTTGTGGAACTGGTAGGCCACCAGCACGATCCACACGAGCAGGAATGCGGCCAGCACGGCACCGACGCTGCGCCGCTGCAAGGTCGGCGCGCGCAGCGCCTGCAGGAAATTCATTGCGCGATTCATGTCGCCTCCAGCATGTAGCCCACGCCGCGCACGGTGCGGATGCATTCCGCACCCACCTTGCGGCGCAGGTTCGAGACATGGACCTCGATGGCGCCGAAGTCCACCGGGTCGCCCAACGGGTCGAGCCGCTGCGCCAGCACGCCCTTCGGCACCACGGCGCCGGGGTCACGCGCGAGTTCCAGCAACAGATTGAACTCGCGGGGCGACAGTTCCAGCGGCATCCCCCCACGCGTCGCCTGGTGGCGGCGCGGCTCGATCACCAGGTCGCCCAGCGCCCAGCGCTCGCACGCCTGGCGCGCGCTGCGCCGCAGGACGGCGCGGATGCGCGACACCAGTTCGGCCGTGGCGAAGGGCTTGATCACGAAGTCGTCGGCGCCGCCGTCGAGGCCGTGCAGCCGGTCTTCGATGGCGCAGCGCGCCGTGATCACGATCACCGGCACCTTGTTGCCCTGGGCGCGCCAGCGCGCGAGCACGTTGAAGCCGTTGCCGTCCGGCAGCATGAGGTCGAGCAGGACGCAGTCGACGGTGTCGGCATCCACGCTGGCCGGCGCATCGGCGGCACGGCGCCGCCATTCGCTGCTGAAGCCTTCCACCTTCAGGGCGGACTGCAGCGCGCCGCCGAGGTCCAGGTCGTCTTCGATCAGGAGGATGTGCATGGCACGATTGTGCAAGCCGCGCCTTAACGGGAGCCAAAGACCGAAAGGCCGTCATTCCCGCGGAGGCGGGAATCCAGAGCTTCCATTCTTTGGCTTCCCTTAAGGATGGTTGCGCGAGAATTCCGCATGATCCAACGCCGCGACCTTCTCCTATGGTCCCTCACTGCCGGTGTCTCCAGCACCTGGGGCCAGGCCAACCCCGACCCGAATGCCTGGCTCGAAACCCTCGAGAGCCCGGAAGCGCTCGGTTGGGTGAACGGCCAGAACGCCGATGCGCTGGCCCTGATCGCCAAGGATCCGGATTTCGCCCGGCGCCGCCGCGAGACGCTGGCCGCGCTTTCGTCGTCCAGCAACATCCAGTTCGTCTCGCGCCAGGGCGAGCATCTCTACAACTTCTTCCGCAGCGCGCGCCGGCCGCATGGCATGTGGCGCCGCACCACGCTGGAGGAATACGCCAGGGAACAGCCGTCCTGGCAGACGCTGCTGAACGTCGACGACCTGGCGCGCGAGGAAGCCCGCAATCTGGTCTACGAAGGTGCCAACGTCGACGCCGGCAGCCAGCGCGCGCTGGTCTACTTCTCCTCGGGCGGCGAGGACAAGCTGGAACTCCGCGAATTCGACCTGAAGCAGCGCGGCTTCGTCGCCGATGGCTTCAAGGCGCCCACGGCCAAGCAGTCCATCAGCTGGTTCGGCCCCGACGAACTGCTGATCGCCCGCGCCACGCCGGACAGCCAGACCACGAGCGGCTATGCGATGGTGCTGCGCCGCTGGAAACGCGGCACCGACCTGCTGGCCGCGCCTGAAGTCCTGCGCTGCGCGCCGGGTGACGTGCAGGTCTGGGGCTGGGCCCGCCGCGGCGAACAGCTGCCGCCCGCGGCGCTGCTGCACCGGCGCATCCGCTTCTTCGAGAACGAGCGGTTCCTGCTGCAAGCCGACGGGCCCGCGCGGCAAGTCGACCTGCCGCTGGATTGCAACGCCTGGCTCGATGGCGAATGGCTGATGGTGGGCCTGCGCAACCCCTGGACCACCGCAGGACGCACCTACCCGGAAGGCAGCCTGCTCACCATTCCCCTGGCGCAGGCCCTGGAAGCGAAGCGCGAGATCCACCTGCTGTTCGAAGGGGCCGGGCGCCGGCGCCTGGTGCGCACCGAGCGGGTGAAGAGCGGCTTCGTGGTGGCGGCCAGCGACAACCTGCGGCCGCAGCTCGTGTTCCATCGGCGCACCGCGGAAGGCTTCCGCGCCACGCCGCTGCCGGCCCCGGAATTCGGGGTGCTCAACATCAATGCCGACCAGCCGGACAAGAGCAATCGCTTCTGGATGACGACGCAGGCACCGATCTCGCCGCAGCTCTATGCACTGGTGGACGCGGAGGCGCCTGCGGCACCCGTGCTGGCCAAGTCGGCCCCGCACGCCTTCGACGCCTCCGCGCTGGCCGTGCAGCAGTTCGAAGCGCGCGCGCCCGACGGCACGCCAGTGCCCTACACCGTGGTCGCTCCGAAGAACCGCACCGGCCCCGTGCCCGCCGTGCTGTACGGCTACGGCGGCTTCGGCCTCACTGTCGACCTCGAATACCAGCGCATGGCGGGCATCAACTGGCTGCAATACGGCGGGGCGCTGGTGCTCGCCCACATCCGCGGCGGCGGTGAGTTCGGCCAGGCCTGGACCAACGCCGCGAAGGGACCGCTGCGCCAGGTCGGCTTCGACGACTTCATCGCGGTGGCACAGGACGCCGTGACGCGCGGCATCACCACGCCGAAGCAACTGGGCATCTACGGCGCCAGCAATGGCGGCGCGCTGGTCACGGCCGTCCTGGTGCAACGGCCCGAGCTGTTCGGTGCCGTCGTGTCGCGCGTGCCGCTCACCGACATGCTCGGCTTCACGCGGCTCTTCGCCGGGCCTTCGTGGATCGAGGAATACGGCGACCCGGCGCGCCCCGCGGACCGCGCGGTGCTGGCGAAGTGGTCGCCCTACCAGAACGCCACGAAGGCGGATGGCGGCAAGACCTACCCGCCCACCCTCTTCATCGGCAACCGCAACGACGACCGCGTGCACCCGGCACATGCGCGCAAGATGGTGGCGCAGATGCGCAGCCTGGGTCATGGCAGCACCTGGCTCTACGAGGAAACCAGCGGCGGGCATTCCGGGCGCAGCGACCCGAACATCTACGCGCTGCGGGAAGCCTTGATCTACAGCTTCATGCGGCTGCAGCTGGCGAAGCCGGGGGCGTGACGCCCTCGAGGGGTGGCAGCCCCTCGATCGTGTCGCCGGCCCGGATGCCGTGCTCGCCGAACCAGCCGAGGCGCATTTCCAGCACGTAGCGTGCCGGCCCGGCCGCGCATTTGCTTTCCAGGGAATCTGCTTCCATGTCCTCGACATTCAGGATCCTCCCCTGCTCGTCGATGAAGGCGACGGACAGGTCCAGCGGCGTGTCCTTCATCCAGAAGCAGGCTTCCTTCGCTTCGTCCTGCACGAAGAGCATGCCTTCATCGGGCCCGAGGGAGCGGCACTCCATCAAGCCCTGCTCCCGGTCCTCCTCCGACCGGGCGACCAGGGCTTCGATGCGGCTCTCGGCCAGGGTCAGGATGAGGCGGGGCAGGTTCATCAGTTCGACGGCGCCGGCTTGACGCACATGGCCGCGCTGGCCGGCGCGCAACCATCGGTGCAGGCTGCGGCCGCGTTCATGTCGATGGCCGCGGATCCGCGGGCGGTGCGTGAGCAGTGGATGTCCCCGCGCACGTCGCGCACGCAAGCGCCGGCGCCACAGACCGGGTTCTGGTAGCGGTCCAGCGCGATCCCGCCGCCCGAGGGCGAGCAGACGACCTCGCGGTAGCGGTCTTGCATGCAGCTGGACTCCGGCGGCCCGCAGACCATCTTGCCGCTGCCGTTGGGCATGCAGTCGGCGGCTGCCCGGTGCGCGAAGGAGCATGCCAGGAGCACGAAAAGAAGAGCGGATCGGCGTTTCATCGCCGGATTGTCCCCGAACGAACGGCCCGCAAGGGGTGAATCCCGGGTTTTGGAGCCCGGCCAGCCCAGCCCGGCCGGGCGCCGAGAAGGCACAATGGGCGCGTCGTCCGCCTCCTGCGCGGGCGGCGTCGACACTGCCCTACCGCGACACCATGGATCTCTCCAGCCTGCGCTTCCTGATCGTCGAGGACGACGAGCTCCAGCGCGAAGCACTGGCCATCCTGCTGGAAGACCTGCAGGCCCGCCACATCCAGGCGGCGGTGGACGGCCGGGCCGGGCTCGACGCTTTCATCGGCTGCTCGCCGCCGGTGGACATCATCATTTCGGACCTGCAGATGCCCGGCATGGACGGCATCGAGTTCATCCGCCGGGTGGGCGAGACCGGCACGCCCGTTTCCATCGTGCTGGCGAGCGCGGTCGACGAAGCGGTGCTGGCCGCCGTGGAAAACGTCGCCGCGGCTTACGGCGTGACCTTGCTCGGCACCCTGCACAAGCCGGTCCGGTCGGAAGACCTGGAAGCGCTGCTCGGCCGCTACCAGCCGCCGCCGGCCGTGCGGCCTCCGGCCAACCCGGACAAGCCCCGGGTGCTCGTCGAGGAGATCGTGCGCGCCCTGCGCGACGATGAATTCCAGCCGTTCTTCCAGCCCAAGGTCGAGCTGGCGACCGGCCGGATCATCGGCTTCGAGGCCATGGCGCGCTGGTACCGCGACGGCCAGGGCCTGATCGCGCCGGATGTCTTTATCCCCCTGATGGAAGGCCACGGGCTGATCGACGGCCTGACGCGCTCGATGCTGCGCAAATCGGCCGCGTCCCTGCAGACCTGGCAGGCCGGCGGCGCCGGTTTCTCCATCTCGGTCAACATCTCGGTGCGGTCGCTGGCGCATGTGCAGTTTGCCGACGAGCTGTCGGCCGTGGTGAACGAGGTCGGCCTCGAACCCCGCTACGTCACCCTGGAAGTCACCGAGTCGGCCACCGTCACCTCCGAGCTCGGCTACGTGCTCGAGAACCTCTCGCGGCTGCGGTTGAAAGGCTTCGGGCTGTCGCTCGACGACTACGGCACCGGCTATTCGTCGATGCAGCAGCTCACGCGCATCGCCTTCACCGAGTTGAAGATCGACCAGTCGTTCGTGCGCAATGCGTCCAAGAACGCGTCCCGCCTGGCCATCCTGCATTCCAGTTTCGAGACCGCCCAGCGCATGAAGATCGTGTCCGTGGCCGAGGGCGTGGAGACCATCGACGACTGGATGCTGCTGCGCGGCCTGGGCTGCGACCTGGGCCAGGGCTATTTCATCGCCCGCCCCATGCCCGCCGCCGAGGTGATGCCCTGGTGCCGCCAATGGAACGACAACCTCCCCAACCTGCTTCAGGCCATCGCGCCCCCCTCACCATGAACAAACGCAAGTTGCTGCGCGCCGGCGCGCTGGCCCTCCCCGGCCTGCTGCTGGCCCATGCCAGCTGGGCCCAGGCGCCGGCATTCCCCCCCGCCAAGCCGATCACGCTCGTCGTCGGCTTCGCGCCCGGCGGCGCCGCGGACGCGGCCGCCCGCCTGATCGCCAAGAAGCTGGGCGAGAACATCGGGCAGAACGTGCTGGTCGAGAACAAGGCCGGCGCCGGCGGAAATATCGCGCACCAGCAGGTCGCCCAGGGGCCGGTGGACGGAACCATGTTGCTGCTGGGCTCCATCGGGCCGTTGACCATCGCGCCGCACATGATGAAAGTGGGCTACGACCCCTTCAAGGACCTGGCGCCGATCTCCGGCGGCGTGAACTTCCCGAACCTGCTGGTGGTGCACCCGGGTGCCGGCATCAAGAACATGGCCGACTTCCTGGCCGCCGCGAAGAAGTCGCCGAACAACGTGTCCTATGCGTCGACCGGCAACGGATCCGCTTCGTACCTGGCCGGCGAACTGTTCGCCGCGCGCACCGGCACCGAGATGCTGCACGTGCCCTACAAGGGCGGCGCACCGGCCATGAACGACCTGCTGGGCGGCCGCTTCACCGGGTACTTCTCGGCCCCGCCCACCTCGCTGCCGCACGTGGAAGCCGGCAAGCTGATCCCGCTGGCGACGACCGGGCTGACCCGGCCCTCCTACATGCCCAACATCCCGACCGTCGCCGAGTCCGGCCTGCCCGGTTTCGAGGCGCTCAACTGGTATGCCTTCGTGGCGTCGTCCAAAGTGCCGGCACCCATCCTCGACCGGTACAACCAGGAGATCGTGAAGGTGCTGAATGACCCGGCGATTCGCGATGCGCTGACCAAGCACGGCCTGTCGGCGCACCCGACAACGCGCGCCGAACTCACCGACTTCATGCAGAAGGAATCCACCAAGTGGGCGCAGATCGTGAAGGAACGGAACGTCAAGCCGGAATGAGCACGATGGACGATATCTCCCTCGGCGACAACCCCGGCCAGCACCGCTTCGAATTGAAGAAAGCGGGCGAAGTCGCCGCCTACGCGGAATACAACGTGCTGAAGAACGCGCTGCTGTTCACGCACACCGAGGTGCTGCCCGCCTACGAAGGCCAGGGCCTCGGCTCCAAGCTCGCCAAGTTCGCGCTGGAAGAGGTGCGCAAGCGCGGCGTGCACGCGATCCCGCAGTGCCAGTTCATCGCCGGCTACATCCGCAAGCATCCGGAGTACCTGGACCTGGTGGCCGAGGAACATCGACGGGCCTACCGCCTTTGAGCCGCCAGTGAGGAAGCAAGGGAGCGTGGTGCGCTGGGACGAGGTGCGCGCATTCGGCTTCATCCGAAGTGCCGGCACCAGCGCCGACATCTTCTTTCACATCCGAGACTTCCGTGGAAGAGCCGGGGGCGCGCCGCGCGAAGGCATGGCCGTGTCGTTCGAAGAGATTCATGTAGGGGGCAAGGGACCACGCGCCATGGCGGTCCAACCCTCCGGGCCTGTTGGACAAGCTGATGGTGCGGGGCGGGTGTCCGCCCGCAGTCGCACTCCGTCCCGCAGCCGCAAGTCTGGCGACACCGGCGCAACTGTCGGCTCTGGCGCGCTGTTCGCACTGCCGTTGATGCTGGCGTACGCCGGTCTGCTGGCGTGGGCGGTCGCGTGGACGCGCCAACTTCCCTGGTGGGTTCTTGCCGGTTCGGTCGCCGTGAATCTGGTGACCTTCATGGTCTATTGGTTCGACAAGTACGCGGCGGGCACCCGTCAATGGCGCACCAGCGAAGCCACGCTGCATCTCTGGAGCCTGGCAGGCGGTTGGGCCGGTGCGTGGTGCGCACAACAGGTGTTGCGGCACAAGTCGCGCAAGGCGGAATTCCGCACCGCTTATTGGGCCACGGTCATCCTTCACTGCGTCGCCGTGGCGGGCGCTCTCGCCTGGAAGCAGGGACTGTTGCCGCTCTGACGACTGGCGTCCGTCCATCAGGCGCCAACCGCCTCCTCGTGCGGCGCGTACCGCCGCCCGAACTCCGCCAGCCGAGCCGCGTAAGGCGCCAGCACCGCCGGATCCTGCGTCACCGCCAGCCCGAACAGCGCCGCCATGCGTTCGCGCGACACTTCTCCGTCGCGCGACAGCAGCCCCGCCACTTCGGAGAGCAGTGCCGCGTTCTCCTGCAGCAGCGCGTGCGCGCGGCTGAACTGCGACGACAGGATCTGCTCGACCAGCTCATTGGTGGCGTCCACCGCGGTATTCACCTCGCAATCCGAATCGACGCCCACGTCGGTGCGGCTCAGCCGGCCGGCGAAGGCGTGCTTGCGCACGAACGCGGAGGCGTCGGCGGTCGCCTGCTTCAGGTCGCTCTGCGCGCCGGTGGTGCAGGCGTTCGGGCCGAACACCAGCGACTCGGCGGCGCGCCCGCCCAGGCCGACGCAGATCATGTCCAGCGTGTCCTGGCGCGACTTGGCGCGCAAGGGCTGGAAGCTGTTGTAGCCGCCGTCGAACGAGGCCACGTTGATCTTCACTTCCAGCGGAACCTGCTTGAGCAGCAGCGCATAGATGAGGGCGTGGCCGGCCTCGTGCACGGCGAGCAGCGCGCGGAAGTCCGCGTGCGTGCGCTGCTTCAGCCCGTTCAGCTCGAAGCGGGCCGGCAGCGCCTGGCTGCGCCCGTTCCACTCCGCGCGAAACTGCGTGCGATCTGCATCCAGCCGCAGCCTCACCACGTCGCCAGCGGCGGCACCCTGCTCCAGCGCCCACAGCGCCGCCGCGACCAGGCTGGCGCTCAGCATGGCTTGCACGGACGAGAACAGCGGCCGCGTACCCTGCGCCGGGAACACGGCGTTGGCATAGATCTCCGCGCGGATCGCCGCGTCGATCTCCACCCGCAAGCCGCACGTGCCTTCCAGCTCGCCGCTGTAGCGCGCACACAGCGCCGTGATCAGCCGCTCGTACGTGGCACGAGCGAGGCTGGGATAGACCAGGTGGTTGTTGCCGAGACGCGCGATCTGCTCGGGCCGGAAGCGGTGGCCCAGGGCCTTCTTCACGTCGATCACCGACAGGCGGCGCGTGTACGCGTGGAAGATGTCGGCGTCGGTGTCGCAGTCTTCCACCCGCGTCGCCACGCCCTGGTACATCTCGTCCAGGTTGCCCGCGACGAAGACCAGCAGCCGGCTGTAGTCCGTGCCCCAGCGCTCGGGCTGCTCGCGGAAGGCCTGCAGGTGCTCCTGCAGCTGCGCCGGCGTCCACCGCATGATCTCCAGCAGCGACTCACGCCGCTTCAGGCTGCGCTTGACCTCGGCCGCCTCGTAGGGCGTGAGGACGAAGCGCGGCGGCCGGCGCGGCTTGGCCGGTGCGGCCTCTTCCCCTTCCGCCGGCGCTTCATCGTCGGCGGGCTCGCGCCCATACTCCGCGCTCGCCAGCGAGGACTCCAGGTCGTTCATGAACGACAGCTGCGGCGGCAACCGGCCGTCCGAGAGCAGCGCCCACACGTCCTGGTAGCGCTCGACCTTGATGTCGGCGCCCTTGTCGTTCATGGTGCGGAAGCGCTGGAACTCGTCGAGCAGCAGGATGCCCGGTTGTCCTTCCTCGACGCCCGACTCGGCCAGCATGCCGGAGATGCTGCTCACCCAGTAGCCGGAGCCGTGCGAGAAGCCGTCCATCTGCACTTCGACGAAGCGGTCGTAGAAGCCGAGCTTCTGCGCCAGCAGCCGCACCAGTTGCGTCTTGCCGGTGCCGGTGAGGCCCCACAGGCAGACGATGACCGGCCGCTGGACGATTTCGGGCAGCACGTACCACGCGCGCACCGCTTCGACGACGCGGTCGATGATGTCGTCGATGCCGAACAGCTCGGCCTTCAGTTCCTCGCGCACGGCGCGCAGCTGCTCGCTGCGGTGGGCGATGCGGGTCTGGATCTCGTTTTCCTTGTTCATGTCGTTCTTCTTTTCTTCAATCGTTGTGACCGCGGCCCAGGTCCGCGGAGCGCAGCAGCCGCGCCAGCGCCACCTTGTCGGCGCGGCGCGCGGCGCCCTGGCTGCGCACGTGCGCACCCGCCGCGCCGGAAACGGCGCGCAAGGCGGCGGCGCGCGCGACGAAGTTGCGCGGCGGCAGTTGGGTCAGTGTCTGCTGGGCGAAGGGCGGGCGCATGCGCCGCAGCTTCTTCACCCGCCCCTGCGCGAAATCGCGCGACGTTGTCTTCGCACTCATGTGCGGCTCCAGAAAGCGAAAGCCCCGGCTGAAACGAATCAGGGCCAGGGCTGCGTTGCCGCGCTTGCTGGCTGGATGGCGCTCGCGCATCCAGCCGGGGCGGCAGATGGAGCGGACTTAGGTCAGGGCAAAGGAAATCATCGGGTTCATCCGGCGAAGGGGTTGGCCATGCAAGGGTGTTCGTTGCGTGGCGCTCTCAACCGGCGAAGGCGCGATTCTGGGAGCAGCGCGCGCGGCGCGCAAGAGGGTTCGGCCCGGATGCGCCGCAAGTGTTGCGGCGAGCAGACGCCGCGCTACGAGGCGAAGAAGCTGGCGATCCAGGCCAGCGTGACCGCCCAGTTCGCCCTGCGCGCGTTGGCTGCGTTGCGCGGAAAGATCGGGAACAATTCGGCGCGCCGCCAAGCCCACCGGTTGTAGGTGACCGCCGCCGCGATGGCCGGGAAGGCCCAAAGCCAGGACCCGGATCCGGCACCCGCGACGGCGCCGACCAGCAGGATGAGGAGCGTTGCCATCGGGATGCCGCTGCCCGTGCTCGTGATGACGTGCGACAGGCCGCCGCACTTCGCGCATTCGGTGGGAGTCTCGCGGCTGGACCGCGCCTTGGCGCGATCGGAAATGGTGGCAAGCCGGCAGTGCGGGCACGGGGTCATCACCTGCCACTCTAGCGCAACTGCGATGCCGGCGCGCGGCGGTCAGGGCTCGTTCACCGGCGTGCCGCGCCGCCAGCGCGCGCCAACAGTCTCGACCAAACCGATGGTCCAGCACATCGGGCAGCCGCGCAGGACGACCAGCGCTCCCAGCCCGGCCACGAGGGCCCATCCCGGGTGCGCCTGCTGCTGCGCGATGGCGTGGTAGAGCAACGCGAAGGCGGCTGCGCCACGCAGCAGGTGCCCGCTCAGCGTGCGCGTGGCGAACAGGCCGGTGTCGCTCCGGCCCAGCCAGCGCATCACGGTGCGCTCCCGGTGGATCCTTGTGGATGCAGGTATTCACGCAGGAGGACGCGTCCCCGATGGATGCGGCTCTTGGCCGCCTCGCGCGTGACGGCCAGGCGCGCCGCCACTTCGCTGATGGTCAGCTGCTCCATGTCCCGCAACAGGATGACTTCGCGGTAGATCGGCGGCAGCGACTCCAGCGCGCGCGCCAGGTCCATGCGCAGCTCGTCCTGTGGCAGGCGCGCGAAGTACTCGGCTTCATGCCGTTCCGTGAGCTCCTCCACGCCGCGCATGAGGCCCAGCACCGGCAGCATGCACAGCCGCGTGACCATGCGGAGGATCCAGCCGGCCAGCGCGAGCGGATCGCGCACGGTCCCGACGCGGCGGTAGAGCACGATCAGCGCCTCCTGCACGACATCTTCGATGGCGGAGGATTTGTGGCACTGGCGCCGCGCATAGCGGCGGATGTCGGGCTGCAGCTCACGCAGCAGGCGTTCGAGGGCGGCGCCATCGCCGGCTTGCGCCGCCGCGAACATCACCCGGTCCACGGCGATCATCGCGGTTCCTCCAGCGGGCGGCGCCCGGCCATCGCGCAGGCGGGGCAGAAGCCGAACAGGCCCGTGAGGGCAGTGACGACCCCGCTGGCAGCCAAGACCAGGCCGAGCGGCGTGAAGCCAACCTGGGTGAGTGCGCAGGCCACGATCAGCGCACCGCCCAGCAGGCGGGCGGCGCGTTCCAGGGGACTGACATTCTTGCGGTAAAGCATCGGGACACCTCGTGGCTGCCCGGACACGGCGGGCATCGCAGACAAGGAGGGGCGGAATGCGCAAAAGGATTCATGATTGCCGAGCGTCCGTCGGAAACTGCATCTTTCCTACGCCGGCAGGCCGGGGCAGCGCCTAAGCTGGGCCATTGTCCACCACGGGAGACCCGGATGACCGAACCGTTCCTGATGCTTCGCACCGCCGTCGTCCTGCTCGTCCTGACTGCGGGGGGCGGCCTGTTGATGGCGGCCATGCGATTCGCCGGCAAGGCCCGGCCGCCGCACTGGCTCGCCATGCTGCATGGGCTCCTGGCCGGCTCGGCGCTGACCCTGATCGCCTATGCCGGCTTCACCAGCACGCTTTCGGGGCAGGCCTGGCTGGGGCTCGCACTGCTCGCGCTGGCCGCGCTCGGCGGCGTGTTCCTGAACCTGCGGTACCACATGAACGAGATCCCGCTGCCCATCCCCATCGTCCTCGGCCATGCGGTCCTGGCCGCTGTGGGGGTGGTGCTGGTCGCCATGGCGGTCTGGTGAGCCGCCGGCGCCATCAAGCCCGGGCGATGCGCTTGATCCGCCCGCCGACCGGCGTGTAGCGCAGCACGCGGCTCAGGCCGTCGCGGCCGCTGGCCGCACGGCCGACCAGCGCGGTGCCGGCCACCATCCCGAGCGTGCGCACCACGGCGGAACGATGGTTGCGCGTCAGCCACCAGGCGCCGATGCCGGCGGCCAGCACCAGCCAGTGTTCGCCCGGAAACCCGGGCCGCGCGTCGTCGGCCCGCTTGATCTCCTGCAGCACGTTGTCGGCCATGCGTCTTCTCCCTGTTGCTGCCAGCATGCTAGGCAAGCTGCCGGCTCGCGTGCGTAGGAAACCGGCGCGTCCTGCGCGCGATTGTGTTCCGGCGCCAACCCCGGCAAGATGGGGCGATGCAAGATGATCCGACGCCGCGCAAGGTGTTCCTGTTCAGCGGCCACATGATCGACGCGCCCGGCCGGCCGAAGCCGCGGTTTCCGGCGGCCTGCGAGCCCATCGCGCGCGAAGCCATCCAGGACATTCTTGCGCAACATGGCGCCGGGCCGGACGACGTGGCGATCAGCAGCGGCGCCTGCGGAGGTGACCTGCTGTTCGCCGAGGCCGTGCTGGCGCGCGGCGCGCGGCTGGAGATCTATCTGCCGTTCGAGCCCGAAGAGTTCGCCCGCGGCTCGGTGGACTTCGCCGGTGAGGGCTGGCACGCGCGCTTCGAGGCGGCCTGCGCCCGGGCCGACGTGCACTTGATGCCGCGCGAGCGGCCGCTTGCCGAAGGCGAGGACCCCTACGAATGCGTCAATCTGTGGATGCTGGAGGCCGCGTGGCGCTGGGGCGGCGGCAACGTGACCTTCCTGTGCCTGTGGAACGGCCAGGGAGCGGACGGACTAGGCGGCACGGAGGACCTGATGCAAAAAATGCGCGCCAAGGGGGGCTCGAGCGAGTGGCTCGACACGCGGCAGCTCTGGCAGCCGTGAGCGCAGGCGCTCTCTCTATTGCTGCTGCTGTGCAGCGTGCCGCTGCAGCATCTCCCCCATCTTCTGGTGGATCAGGTTCACGGCCTTCAGCGGGCGCAGCATCACCTTGAAGTCCGTGATCAGGCCCGCCTCGTTCCAGCGGATCATGTCGACCCCATTGATTCGGGTGCCATCGATCTCCAGCTCGAACTCCAGCACGGCATCGCTGGCGCCCACCACTTCGCGCACATAGCGGAAGTTGTCGGTGAAGAACACCTGGAAGGCCGCGCTCAGGTAGGCGACGACCAGCGGCTTGCCGCGCTGCGGCGTGTGAACCACGGGCGAGTGGAAGACGGCGTCGTCGGCGACGAGCGTGTTCAGCCCGGCGGCGTCCTGCGACTGGACGAGGCGATGCCAGGCGGCGAGGGCCGGTGGGTGCGCAATGGCCGGCGCGCTCACAGGCCGTGCCTCGCCTGCAGTTCCTTCACCCGCGCCAGCATCTCCGGCGTCAGCTCGGCAGGCACCAGCCGGCGCAGGATGGCGCGCAGCACGCGCTTCTCGTTGTCGTCCACCACGCCGTCCTTCAGCGCGATGTCCATCAGCTGGTTCAGTTCGGGCAGCAGCAGCTTGCCGTCGTCCGAGAAGCACTGGATGGAGCGGTAGGCCAGCTCCAGGTAGTCGCGGTTCTCCTCACCCATCGCAGCTCCTCGTCGAGATGATTTTCCTAGTGTAGGGCCAGCACCTTGCGCACCGCCGATTCCTGCTGCAGGCGCTCCCGCAAGGCTGTCACCTTGGCGAACTGGCCTGGATCGACGCCGTCGCCCGGCAGCCACGTGGAGAGCGTGAACAGGTAGAGATCGCAGATGCTGAATCGTTCGCCCAGCACCCAGGGCCCCGCGAGCATGCGCGACTCGATCAGCGCGAAGCAGTCGGTCATGTTCTGCGCGACCTTCTTCTTCATGGCCTCGATGGCGGCTTCGTCGTCCACCCAGCGGTAGCCGCGGCCCTTGTGGGCGTGCGCGACGTGGACGGTGGCGCACAGGTAGCTGTTGAACTCGTTGACGCGGGCCAGCGCGAAGGGGTCGTCCAGCGGGGCCAACCCGGCCTGCGGGAAAGTCTGCGCGATGTAGAGCAGCAAGGCCGGGGTTTCGGTGAGCACGCCCCGTTCCGTCACGAGGGCCGGCACCCGGCCTTTCGGGTTGACGGCCAGGTACTCCGGCGAGCGCTGCTGCTGCGCCTTGAAATCCAGGCGCACCGCCTGGTAATCGGCGCCCGCGAATTCCAGGGCGAGGTGGGAAGCCAGGGCGCAGGTGGCGGGCGCGTAGTAGAGGGTCAGCATGCCGCCATCATAGGAACAACCAGGCCGGGGCGGGCACGCGAATGAGCTTATGGCCATAAGCAGATGAAAACTCTGTCGTTCCCGTTCCGGCGGGCGGCTCCCAGAATGCCTGCATCGCCTCAAGAACAGGAACTCTCCCCATGCAATCCCGCCGCGACCTCGTCAAGCTCTCCCTGGCTGCCGGCCTGGGCGCCATGCTCACCCTCACCGTGCTGCCCTCGCAGGCCCAATCGGTCCAGCTGCTCAACGTGTCGTACGACCCGACGCGCGAACTCTATGTCGACGTCAACCAGGCCTTCGCCAAGCACTGGAAGGCGAAGTCTGGCCAGGACGTCAGCATCAAGCAGTCGCACGGCGGCTCCGGCAAGCAGGCAAGGTCCATCATCGATGGCCTGGACGCCGACGTGGCGACCCTGGCGCTGGCTGGCGACACCGACGCACTGGTGAAGAATGGCGGCTGGCTCGCGCCCGACTGGCAGAAGAAGCTGCCGCACAACGCATCGCCCTACACCTCGACCATCGTTTTCGTGGTGCGCAATGGCAACCCCAAGGGGATCAAGGACTGGGAGGACCTGGCCAAGCCGGGCATCAGCGTCATCACGCCCAACCCCAAGACCTCGGGTGGGGCGCGGTGGAACTACCTCGCGGCCTGGGAATACGGCAAGCGCAAGTACGGCAGCGATGCCAAGGCCAAGGAATTCGTCGCCAAGATCTACGGCAACGTGCCCGTGCTGGACACCGGCGCGCGTGGTTCCACCATCACCTTCGCCCAGCGCAACCAGGGCGATGTGCTGATCGCGTGGGAGAACGAGGCCTACCTGCTGGACAAGGAATTCGGCTCGAAGACCGATGTGGTCGTGCCCTCCGTGTCCATCCTGGCCGAACCGGCCGTGGCGGTGGTGGACAAGAACGTCGACAAGAAGAAGACCCGCGCCGTCGCCGAGGAATACCTCAAGTTCCTGTACACGGAAGAAGGCCAGGACATCATCGGCAAGCACTTCTACCGGCCGGCCGTTTCAGCCAAGGCCCAGGCGAAATACGCCAAGCAGTTCCCGAAGCTGGACCTGTTCACCATCGACCAGGCGTTCGGGGGCTGGGCCAAGGCCGACAAGGAACACTTCGCCGACAACGCCAGCTTCGACCAGATTTACACCAGGAAGTGATGTTTCAGGACTGGCGCGCCGCGGCGGCGCGCGCCAGCCTCGCCTCCCACAACGCGACGCCGAGGCCCGCGGACGCGATCAGCGCAAAACCCGCCCAGGTCACCTGGTCGGGCAATTGCCCGAAGATCAACCAGCCCAGCCCGGCCGCCGAGATGATCTGCAGGTAGACGAAGGGCGCCAGCAGCGTCGCCGGTGCCCGCGCATAGGCGGCGGCTTGCAGCCAGTGACCCAGGAAACCGGTCAGCCCGGTCGAAATCAGCAAGGCCCATTGCCAGGGCGCCAGCTGCGGCGTCTCCCAGTACAGCGGCAGCGCCAGCGTCAGCACCACGGTGCCCGACAGCCCGCCGTAGAAGTTGGTGGTGAGCGGGTCGTCATGCGCCACCCGGCGCGTGCTGATCTGGAACAGCGCGAAAGTGAAAGCGGTCAACACGCCAAGCAGGACGCCAACGCGGTCCAGCTGGCCGCCCGGGCGCACCACCACCAGCATGCCGGCGAACCCCACCGCCACGCCCAGCCAGCGATGCAGCCGGTGCGGCTCCCCCAACAGCCACGGCGCCATCGCCATCACGAAGAAAGGCGCCATGAAGTTCATCGCCGTGCCTTCGGCCAGCGGCACGCGCTTGAGCACGCTGAAGAACAGCACGGAACTCAGGATCATGAGCGCGCCGCGGACCAGCTGGCGCGGCAGCGAGCGCGTGTGCAGCAGTGCCTTGCCGCGCGACGGCAGCAGCACCGCCGACATCAGGGCCGTGTGCACGGCGTAGCGGAACCAGCTGACCATCAGCACCGGCACGCCCGCCATCACCAGCAGCTTGCCGGAGGCGTCCAGCGTGGACAGCAGCCAGAGGCCGCCGACAAGGTAAAGAATGCCGGATTGCATCCGGCCATTGTCCCTGCGAGCGCGGATGCCTTACTTCAGGTCCTTCCACCAGCGCTTGTTCTCGCGGGCCTTGCCCAATGTGAGCACCTCGCCCATCTCGGGCGTGGCGAGGGTGATGCCCGCTTTCTCCGTGAGGTCGGCCACGCGCTGCAGCGGCTCCTGCCAGGGATGGAAGGCCAGGTCGAAGGTGCTGTTGTGCACCAGGAACAGGGTCTTGGCGCCCAGGTCCTGGAACGCCTGCACCGTTTCCTCGGGCGCCATGTGCACCGCGGGCCAATACGCGTCGTAGGCGCCGTTTTCCATCAGCGCGATGTCGATGGGGCCCAGGCGCTGGCCGATTTCCTTGAAGCCCGGGAAATAGCCCGTGTCGCCGCTGTAGAAGATGCGCTCGTTGCCGCTGCGGATCAACCAGGAAGCCCAGAGCGTCCGGTTGCGGTCCCAGAGCGTGCGGCCCGAGAAGTGCTGCGCCGGCGCGGGCGTGACCACCACGTCGCCGTGCTTGCGTTCCTGCCACCAGTCCAGTTCCTCGATGCGGTCGGCCGCAACGCCGAAGTCGCGCAGCCGCTTGCCCACGCCGAGCGGCACGAAGTAGCGTTGCACCCGGTCTTTCAGCGCTTCGATCGTGGGCACATCGAGGTGGTCGTAGTGGTCGTGCGACAGGATCAGGCCCTCGATGGGAGGCAGGTCCGCCAGCGCCACCGGTGAAGCGTGGAAGCGTTTCGGCCCGGCCCAGCTGACGGGCGAGGCACGCGGGCCGAACACGGGGTCGATCAGCCACCACTTGCCGCGCAGCTTGAGCAGGTGCGACGAGTGGCCGAGCCGGATGATGTGGTTGGCGTTGACGTCGATCGCATCCAGCGCCGCCCGGTCCAGCGTGCGCACCGGGATCGGGTCGACGGGCACGGTGCCTACCTTCGTCTCGGTCAGCAGGCGCGACCAGATGTCCCAGGTGCTGCGCTGCGGCTTGAGGTTGGGATTGGGCGGGTTCTGGAACTTGCATTCCGCCGCCACGTATTGCGGCGACGCCGCGAAGCGCGGATCGCAGTCGGCCGCCTGCGCACCACCGGAGACCAATGCCGTGAAAACGGCCGCCAGGCGCCCGCAGGTTCTGCCATCCATTGTTGTTCCCCACGCTCTTCGATGTTCGCAGGATAGGCGGGATTGCTTAGCCGCGCATTAGCAGTGCACTCGCCGCGCGCGCCGGGGGGCGTGAGCATATGCGGATATGCATGTGAATTCTTCGTCGTTCACATTCGCATGCGCCGCGCCTAGAGTCCGTCCGTCACACATCGAAGCCAGGGAAGCTCCTCCATGTCCATCCTCCTGCTCGCCGGCAGCCCGTCCGAACGCTCGCGTTCGGCGGCGCTGCTCGACTCGGTCAGCCTGCGTCTCGCGGGGCGCGGCGCGCCGGTCGAACGGTTGCACATCCGGGACCTGTCGCCGCAAGCGCTGCTGCTGGGCGACACCGCCCACCGCACCATCGCGGCCGCCGTCGACCAGGTGGTGCGCGCACGCGCCATCGTCGTCGCCACCCCGGTCTACAAGGCCGCCTACAGCGGCGTGCTCAAGGTCTTCCTCGACCTGCTGCCGCAGACGGCGCTGAAAGGCAAGGTCGTGCTGCCGCTCGCCACCGGCGGCAGCCCGCACCACAT
Organism: Caenimonas sedimenti; assembly: GCF_007833165.1. GTDB lineage: Bacteria > Pseudomonadota > Gammaproteobacteria > Burkholderiales > Burkholderiaceae_C > Ramlibacter > Ramlibacter sedimenti. The sequence continues at coordinate 197,211 of NZ_VOBQ01000011.1, forward strand.
GCTGGCGCTCGACTACGCGCTGCGGCCGGTGCTGCAGTCGCTTTCCGCCCGCCACATCCTGCCCGGCGTTTACGCCACCGATTCGCAGGTGACGCTGGCGCCGGAAGGCGCGCACCACCTGGGCGCCGAAGTCGCGGCCCGCCTGGACGAGGCGGTCGAGGCTCTGCTGCATGAGAGCCAGCGCGCACCGCACGCCAGCGTGGCGTTCGAGGCCGTCCCGTTCGCGCAGGTGCGATGTAGCGTCTGACGCGGACCGCCGACCCCCCATCACCCTCCAACCAGAAAACCGCCCGCGCAGGCGGCGACGGCACCGCTTTGCCTGCGCCCCAAGACAGCAACGAAAGAAGGGAAACCACCATGAACCGTTTTCGCCACCACATCGCCCGCCGCACCGCCTTGCTGCTCACAGCTGCCGCGTTGCTGCTGCCCGCCGCGCAGGCTCAAGCGCCATCCTCCGCCAAAGGCGAACTGCGCATCGGCTTCCAGAAGGGCGCCAGCCTGCTGGTGCTGCAGAAGGCCGAGGGCAGCCTGGAGAAGAAGCTCGCCCCGCTGGGCTTCGGCGTCAAGTGGGTCGAATTCCCGGCCGGCCCGCAACTGCTGGAAGGCCTGAACGTGGGCTCGGTCGACATCGGCTTCGTCGGCGAAGCGCCGCCGATCTTTGCCCAGGCCGCCGGCGCGCGCTTCTACTACATCGGTCACGACCCACAGGCGCCGAAGGCGGAAGCGCTGGTGGTCCCCAAGGATTCTCCGATCAGGTCGGTGGCGGAACTCAAGGGGAAGAAGGTCGCGCTCAACAAGGGCAGCAACGTGCATTACCTGCTCGTGAAGCTGCTGGAGAAGAACGGCCTGAAGCTCACGGACGTCACCCCGGTGTACCTGCCGCCGGCCGACGCGCGCGCGGCCTTCGAGAGCAGGAACGTGGACGCCTGGGTGATCTGGGACCCGTTCACCGCCGCGGCCGAGAAGCAGATCGGCGCCCGCATCCTGGCCGACGCCACCGGCATCGCCAACAACCACCAGTACTACCTGGGCGAGCGCGGCTTCGTCGAAAAGCATCCGCAGGTGGTCCGCGCGGTGTTCGACGATTCGGTCGATAAAGGCCGCTGGGTGAAAGCCAACCTCCGCCAGGCCGCGGAGATCATCGCGCCACTGCAGGGCCTGCCGGTCGACGTGGCTGAACTGAGCCTGCGCCGCTACGAGTTCAACGTGCAGCCGCTCAGCGATCGCGTCATCGCCGAGCAGCAGAAGATCGCCGACACCTTCTTCGAGCTGAAGCTGATTCCGAAGGCGATCTCCGTCAAGGAAGCATCGTGGAAGGCCGCGCAATGATCGCCCGCCGCCACTTCGTCCGGCTGCTGGCGACCACCGCCGCGCTCTGGGGCGTCGGCGCCCGCGCGCAAGCCGGCGCTGAACCTCTGAAAGAGCTGCGCATCGGCTACCAGAAGGCCGCCATCAACCTGGTGCTGATCAAGCAACAGGGCATCCTGGAGAAGCGCTTTCCGCAGGCCCGCGTGCAGTGGGTCGAATTTCCCGCCGGCCCACAGTTGCTGGAAGCCTTGTCCGCAGGCAGCCTGGAGTTCGGCCTCACCGGCGATTCGCCACCGGTGTTCGCCCAGGCGGCCGGCAAGGACCTGTTCTACGTGGGCGCGGAGCCGCCCAAGCCGGACAGTTCCGCCATTGTGGTTCTACCCGATTCGCCGCTGCGCCGGCTGCCGGACCTGAAAGGCAAGCGCGTCGCGCTGCAGAAAGGATCCAGCGCGCACTACCTGCTGGTGCGCGCGGTGGAGAAGGCCGGCCTGCAATGGGCCGACATCCAGCCGGTCTACCTGGCGCCGGCTGATGCGCGCGCCGCCTTCGAGCGCAGGAGCGTGGACGCCTGGGCCATCTGGGACCCGTTCTACGCCGCCGTCGAACTCGCGCTCAAGCCGCGCGTGCTGGCCACGGGGCGGGACCTCTCCAGCAACAACTCCTTCTACCTGGCTTCCCGCGCTTTCACGACGCAGCACCCGAAGGTGCTGGCCACGCTGTTCGAGGAGCTGACGCGGGCCGATCGCCTGGTGCAGGAAGACCGGCCCGCCGCGATCAAGCTGGTCGCCGGTTTCAGCGGGCTCGATGCCGGCGTGGTCAGCCTGTTCATCCAGCGCCGCCCCAAGTCGCCGGTGGGCCCTCTCACCGCCGCCATCACCGCGGACCAGCAACGGGTGGCAGATGCCTTCCACCAGCTGGGCCTCATCCCCAAACGCATCCAGGTCGCCGACATCGTGTGGCGCCCCGATGGCAACAAATAGGAAGCGCGCAACATGCAAGTGTTCTGGTTCATCCCCACCCATGGCGACAGCCGTTACCTGGGCACCAGCGAAGGCGCGCGCCAGCTGGACCACGACTACCTGAAGCAGATCGCGCAGGCCGCGGACAGCCTCGGCTACGAAGGCGTTCTGATCCCCACCGGCCGCTCCTGCGAAGACCCGTGGGTGGTCGCCTCCAGCCTGTTGCCGGTCACGCGCAAGCTGAAGTTCCTGGTCGCGGTGCGGCCCGGGCTGCACCAGCCCAGCCTGGCCGCACGCATGGCCGCGAGCTTCGACCGCCTCTCGGGCGGCCGGCTGCTGATCAACCTGGTGACCGGTGGCGACCAGGCGGAGCTGGAAGGCGACGGCGTCTTCCTGGACCACGCGAAGCGCTATGAGCAATCGGCGGAATTCATCCGCATCTGGCGCGAAATCCTGGCGCGCAGCCACACGCAGGATGCCTATGACCACGATGGCGAACACCTGAGCGTCCGCGGCGCCAGGCTGTTGTTTCCGCCCGTGCAACGGCCGCACCCACCGGTGTACTTCGGCGGCTCTTCGGAAGCGGCACACGAGCTTGCCGCCGAACAGGTCGACACCTATCTCACCTGGGGCGAGCCGCCGGCTGACGTGGCTCGCAAGGTCGCCGACGTCCGCGCCCGCGCGGCCAAGCGCGGTCGGACGGTCCGCTTCGGCATCCGCCTGCACGTGATCGTGCGCGAGACCGACGCCGCCGCCTGGAACGCCGCCGAAGACCTGATCAGCCGCCTCGACGACGCGACGGTGGTGCGCGCGCAATCTGCCTTCGCGAAGATGGATTCGGAAGGGCAACGCCGCATGGCGGCCCTGCACGGTGGCGGCAAGAAGCGCACGCGCGCCGACCTGGAGATCAGCCCCAACCTGTGGGCGGGGGTGGGCCTGGTGCGCGGCGGCGCCGGGACGGCGCTCGTCGGCGATCCGAAGACGGTGGCAGCGCGGATTCAGGAGTACGCGGACATCGGGCTCGACACGTTCGTGCTCTCGGGGTACCCGCATCTGGAGGAAGCCTACCGGTTTGCCGAGCTGGTGTTCCCGTTGTTGCCGCGCCAGTTGCGCGACAGCCTGCCGGGCCGGTCGCTCAACGGGCCGTTCGGTGAGGTGGTGGCCAACAGCTATGTGCCGCGGGTGTCGCAGTCATGACGCAGGAGATCACGAACGAGGCATGGATTGCGGATCAAGTCCGCAATGACAAGGTCGGCCGGGATCCATGGTCCGTGTGGCGCGGCATCGGCCAGCGCCTGCTTCCGTGGCTCGTGCCAGTCGCCTTGATCACGATCTGGCAACTCGCCTCCGCCCTCGGCTGGCTGTCCACCCGCGTCCTGCCAGCCCCCGCCGAAGTGGTGAAGGCCACCTGGACGCTCGCCGCCTCCGGCGAACTCTGGACGCACGTCAAGGTCAGCGCCGGCCGCGCCCTGGCGGGCCTGGCCATCGGCGGCAGCCTCGGCCTGCTGTTCGGCCTGCTCACCGGCTCCTTCCGCTTCGCCGAAACCTTGCTCGATTCCAGCTTCCAGATGCTGCGCAACATCCCGGCACTGGCCCTGATCCCGCTGGTCATCCTGTGGTTCGGCATCGACGAGACGGCCAAGCTATTCCTGATCTCGGTGTCGGTGTTCTTCCCGATCTACCTCAACACCTTCCACGGCATCCGCAACGTCGACCCGGGGCTGATCGAGATGGGCCGCACCTACGGCCTGACGCGCTGGCAGCTGTACCGGCAGGTCGTCCTGCCCGGTGCGCTGTCGTCGATCCTGGTCGGCCTGCGGTTCTCGCTGGGGCTGATGTGGGTCATCCTGATCGTGGCAGAAACCATCTCGGCCCAGGCCGGCATCGGCTACCTGACGATGAACGCGCGCGAGTTCCTGCAGACCGACGTGGTCCTGGTCGGCATCCTGCTCTACGCGCTGCTCGGCAAATTGGCCGACGTGTTCGCCCGCGGCCTGGAGAGCTGGTGGCTGCGCTGGCACCCCGGCTACCAGGCCGCGTGAAACCCGGAGACATGGACATGACCGAATCGACCAACGGCGCCCGCATCGCGGCCCGCTCCCTCACCAAGCGCTTCGGCGCACGGGAAGTGCTGCGCGACACGCAGCTCACCGTGCGGCCCGGGGAATTCGTCGCCATCGTCGGGCGCAGCGGCTGCGGCAAGAGCACGCTGCTGCGGTTGATCGCAGGGCTGGACGGCGCCAGCGGCGGCTCCCTGCAAGTGGATGACGCCGAGGTCCAGGGCCTGCGGCCGGACACCCGCATCATGTTCCAGGAGGCGCGCCTGCTGCCGTGGCGCCGCGTCTGGGACAACGTGACGCTGGGCCTGCCGGCCGCGCAACAGCATCGCGCCACGACCGTGCTGCAGCAAGTCGGCCTGGGCGACCGCGGGAACGACTGGCCGGCCCGACTCTCAGGCGGCCAGCGGCAACGCGTGGCGCTGGCCCGAGCGCTGGTGCACAACCCGCGGCTGCTGCTGCTCGACGAACCGCTGGGCGCGCTGGACGCGCTGACGCGCATCGAGATGCACCGCCTGATCGAGGACCTGTGGCGGCGCAACGGCTTCACCGCGCTGCTGGTCACCCACGACGTGCAGGAGGCCGTGGCGCTGGCGGACCGCGTCATCCTGATCGAGGATGGCCGCATCGCGCTGGACGAACGGATCGCCCTGCCCCGGCCGCGCTCGCATGGCGACGCGGCGTTCGCGGCGGTCGAAAAACGCATCCTGGATCGCGTGTTGAGGCAGCCAGGCCGCGAGCACGGCGAACCGGACACCAGCTGGCTTCAGCCCGCGGCGCATGCGCTGCGCTGGGCCGTCTGACCCTTCTTCCCTCTTCTCTCAACCCAAGGAAAACATCGACATGCCGATCCAAGCCATCAACGTGCGCAACCAGTTCAAGGGCCAGATCAAGGAGATCCTGCGCGGCGACGTCGTCTCCGAAGTCGACGTGCAGACGCCCTGGGGCGTCGTCACCTCCGTCATCACCACCCGCTCGGTCGACGAGCTCCAGCTGCGGGTGGGCTCGGACGTCGTCGCCCTGGTGAAATCGACGGAGGTGTCGATCGCGAAGCTGTAGCCTCACGGGTGTCGCGCACCCTCGCCGCATGCGCCGCATACCAACGGATTACCATTGGCGCATGCGCCGCCGCTCCCTCGTCCTCGCCGTTCCCGCCCTTGTGGCTGCTCCCTGGGCCTTCGCGCAGGCTGCCGATGCCCGCGTCCGCTCGCTGGACGCAGCCCTGCGCTGGCTGGAACGGGTCGAACGCAGCCCGAACGCCCGGACGACGGGCGCCTGGCCGATCGGCACCGTGCTGCAGCACCTGGCCCAAAGCATCGAGATGAGCATCGACGGCTACCCGGCGCCGCGCAGCGCCGTGTTCCAGCACACGGCGGGCAGCGCCGCCTTCGCCTTCTTCAAATGGCGCGGCCGCATGAGCCACGCGTTGAACGAACCCATTCCGGGCGCGCCGGCCCTGATGGCATCGTCGGAGCGGCCCGCGGCGATCAACCGGTTGCACGCGGCGATCGCAAGGTTCCAGGGGCATCGAGGTGTTCTGAAGCCGCACTTCGCGTACGGCGACCTGAGCAAGGCCGACTATGCGCTGGCGCACAGCATGCACATCGGCAACCACCAGGAAGAGGTCGTTCTGTGAGAGGCGCCGCTACGCGCTAGCGCGAAACCAGGAAGCCGGGATTGGTGAAGGGTTCCCAGTTCGGATCGAGGCCGTCGATGATGAAGCGCGCCTGGTATTCGGCGGCCTGCACGGCGCGTTCCTGGTCGGCGTAGACGCCCACGCTGGAGACCTGCTCGACACGATGCGCATCGCGGATCGTCTCCGGCTTGTCGGTGCAGATCCAGGCATGGCCCGCGAACCGGCTTTCCTGCGGCACGGCGTAGGCAGCGATGAAATAGCCACGGTAAGGGCCGGTGATTCTTTCCATCTCGCGTGTTCCTCAGGCGGCGTCGCCGTCTCATGTTGGAAGGAGCTCCCTGCCCGAAATTCTAGGGAGGTGCGGCGCCGCGCGATATGGGGTTGGCCGCCGTGGTAGCAACCGGTTGCACTTTCGTGGGTGTCTGCAACTTTTGGCGGACGGCGCGTTCAGCCGCCCAAAGCCTCAACGCACCAGCGTGGGCAGGTCCGCCATGTCCGTGAAGACCTCCTGCGCACCGGCCGCGCGCAGCGCCAGCGGCGCATCGTGCCCTGCCTCGGGCGGGCTGTACCCGAACACCGTGGCGCCGGCCGCGACGCCGGCGGTCACCCCCGTGATGGTGTCCTCCACCACCGCGCAGCGGCCGGCGGGCACGCCAAGCTGCCGGATGGCGGCCAGGTAGACATCCGGCGCCGGCTTGGAGCGCGGCATCTCGTGGCCGCTGAAGATGCGCCCCTGGAAGTACGGCATGAGCCCGCACTTTTCCAGCTGCAGTTCCACCTTGAAGCGGTCCGCCCCGGAGCAGCAGGCGATCCGCCCCTGCAGGCGTTCGTGCAGTTGCTTCACCGCCACGTCGGCGTGACGAATGGCCGCCAAGCCCCGCACCAGGCCCTCATTGCGCCGCTCGCGGAACTGCGCGAGCCAGTCGTCGGTCAGCGGCCGGCCGGTGCGGGCCTCGATGAGGGCCATCTCGTCCTTCACGGCCTTGCCGACGAACAGGTGCATGCATTCCGCCGGGGTCAGCTTCCAGCCCAGTTCTTCCAGCATGTCGCGCAGCACGCCGTTGGTGATGGGCTCGCTGTCGACGAGCACGCCGTCGCAGTCGAAAAGCACGGCGTCGAAGCGCGGGGTCAAAGCATCACTCCATCCAGGTAGAACCAGCGGCCATTCTCGCGCACGAAGCGGCTGCTCTCGTGCAGCCGCGTGGCCCGGCCGCCCCAGCGGCTGCGCGCCACGAACTCCACCTCGGCCAGGTCCGCGTCGACGACGCGGTGCGACCGCACCTCCAGCCCCAGCCACTTCACGCCGGGCTCGAAATGCAGCCGCACGGGTCGGTGCGACGAATGCCAGGTCGCGAGCAGGTAGGCCGCGTCTTCCACGACAAAGGCCGTGTAGCGGGAACGCATCAGCGCCTCGGCGTCCGGCGCCGGCGTGCCCGCGAAGTCGGCCAGGTAACGGCCGCAGCAATGCGCCAGCGGCACCGGGCGGCCGCAAAGGCAGTTCTCGCCGGGCTTGGCCATGGTTACTTGCGCCAGAACTGCGGCGTGAACAGCACCAGCACGGACAGCAGTTCCAGCCGGCCGATCAGCATGGCGAAGGAGCAGATCCACAACTGGAAATCGTTCAGCACGCCGAAGTTGCTGGCCGGGCCGACCGCGCCCAGCCCGGGGCCGATGTTGTTGACGCAGACGATCACGGCGGAGAAGGCCGTGATCAGGTCGAGTCCGGACAGCAGCATGAGCAGCGTCAGGCCGACGATGCTGGCGCCGTAGATCAGCATGTACGCCAGCACCGCGGCCAGCACGGTGGCCGGCACGGTGCCGCCACCGAGGGTGACGGGATTGACGACGCGCGGATGGATGATGCGCACCAGCTCGCGCCGGGCCTGCTTGAGCAGCAGGATCATCCGGACCATCTTGATGCCCCCGCCGGTGGAACCCGCGCACGACGCGAAGCAGCCCAGGAAGATCATCAGCACCGGCGCGAACGGCGGCCACAAGGCATAGTCGGTGGAAGCGTAGCCGGTGGTCGTGGCGAGAGATACCACGTTGAACGCGGCGGCGCGCAGGCTTTCCAGGTAGCTTGCGTACGTGCCATGCGCAGCCAGCACCAGGCTCAGGACCCCGATGGATGCCAGCAGGACCAGCGCATAGGCCTGGACTTCCGCATCCCGCAGCAGGATGCGCCACGAACGGTGGTGCCACACCGCGAAGTAGCGCGCGAAGCTGACGCCGGCCAGCGTCATGAAGACGATGGCCACCGCTTCCAGCAGCGGCGAGTTCCAGTGCGCAAAGCTGGCGTCGTGCGACGAGAAGCCGCCCAGGCCCATGGTGGTGCACATGTGCATGAAGGCGTCGGGCCAATCCATCCCGGCGAGCTTGTAGGCGAGGAAGCACAAGGCCGACATGGCGAAGTACACCGTCCACAGGCCCCGCGCGGTTTCGGCGATGCGTGGCGTGAGCTTGTCGTCCTTCAGCGGCCCGGGCGTCTCGGCGCGGTACAGCTGCATGCCGCCCAGCCCCAGCAGCGGCAGCACGGCGACCACCAGCAGGATGATGCCGAGGCCGCCCACGAACTGCAGGAAGCAGCGCCAGACGTTCACCGACAGCGGCAGCCGGTCGAGACCACTCAGCGCGGTTGCTCCCGTGGCGGTGAGCGCGCTCATCGCCTCGAAATAGGCATCGGCCCATTCGATGCCGGGAACGGTCCACATCAAGGGGGCGGCCGCGCAGGCCGGCAACGCCATCCAGACCATGCTGACCAGCAGGAAACCGTCGCGCGGCTGGAGTTCCCGCCGGTGCCGGCGCACGGCCCAGCCCATGGACCACCCCACGGCAAGCGTCAGCACGAAGCCGGTGGCCCAGACCTGGGCGGAGCGGTCCTCGCCATCGCCCAGAGCCCACAGCAGGGGCACGAGGAAGGCGATCGAGAAGCCCGCCAGCACGCGGGCCAGCACGGCCAGGACGGGCTGCAGGCTGTCCATCAGAAGAAGGTGGCCGACACCTGGAACAGGCGCTCCACCTCGCGCACCTGCCGCTTGTGTGGAATGAACATCACCAGGTGGTCGTCGGCGTGGATCTCGGTGTCATGGTGGGGCAGCACCACCTGCTGGCCTTCGCCGCTGCCACGCACGATGGCGCCGATGGTCACGCCCGCGGGCAGGGAGACCTGCTCGACCCGGCGGCCCACCAGGCGCGACGTCTTGGCGTCACCCCGGGCGACGCCTTCCAGCGCCTCGGCGGCGCCGCGGCGCAGGCTGTGCACGGCCACCACATCACCGCGGCGCACATGCGCCAGCAGCTCGCCGATGACCGTCTGCGCGGGCGACAGCGCGATGTCGATGGTGCTGCCCTGGATCAGGTCCGCATAGGCCCGGCGGTTGATCAGCGACAGCACGCGCCGCGCGCCCAGCCGCTTGGCCAGCATGGCCGAGAGGATGTTGTCCTCGTCGTCGCTGGTGAGCGCGAGGAACATGTCCATGTCGTCCACGTTCTCGTCGGCCAGCAACTCCTCGTCGGTGCCGTCGCCCTGCAGCACCAGCATCTCGCCGGGCAACTGGCCGGCCAGGTACTCGCACCGCTTGAGGTCGCGCTCGATCACTTTCACCTGGTACTGGTCCGCCAGCCGCCGGGCGAGCCGGAGCCCGACCTTGCCGCCACCGGAGATCATCACGCGGCGCACCGGGGCGTCGGAGCGGTGCATGGCGCGCAGCACCTGGCGGATCTTGTCACCCGCCGCGAGCAGGAAGATCTCGTCTCCCGGCAGGATGCGCGTGCCGCCTTCGCAGCTGAGCAGCGCCTCCTGGCGGTACAGCGCCACCAGCCGCATGGGCGCGTCCGGGAACAGGGTGCGGAACTCCGCGATGGTGTGGTTCACCACCGGGCTGCCCGCCGCCGCCCGCACGGCGATCAGCAGGGCCTTGCCGCCGGAAAACTCCAGCACCTGCAGCGCCTCGGGGTAGTCGATCAGCTTCTGGATGTACTGGACGACCGATTCCTCGGGGCAGATCACGTGGTCGACGGCGAAGCCGTCCTTGCCCAGCAGCGCGTGGCCTTCCTTGAACTCGGTCGCGCGCAACCGGGCGATGGTGGAGGGCACGTTGAAGACATCGTGGGCCAGCTTGCAGGCGACCAGGTTGGTTTCGTCCAGCGAGGCGCAGGCGATCATCATGTCCGCGTCTTCGGCGCCGGCACGCCGCAGCACCTCGGTGTGGATGCCGTTGCCGGGGACGCCGCGCAAGTCGAACTTTTCCTCCAGCTCGCGCAGGCGCTGCGGGTCGGGGTCGATCACCGTGATGTCGTTGCGCTCCGACACCAGGCTTTCAGCGACGCTCTCGCCGACGCGGCCGGCTCCCAGGATGATGATTCGCATGGTTTGGTGCGCCGGCGGGCCGGCGCGCCGCCATCATAGCGAGGTGTCTGAGCCCTGGCGGCCGTTGATCCAGGCCTCGACGAACTGCCGGCCTTTGGTGGACAGGCGCAGCTTGAAGGTGTCGCTGCCCTGGCCGCTGACGAGCGCACTCACCCGCTGGCGGATCTCGAGCAGGCCGGAATTGAGCAGGCCCGCGGAGCGCAGCAAGCCATCACCATCGACGGAAACTTCGTCCACGACACGCAGCAGCAGCAGGGTGTCGGGTGCGCCCGCGCCGAAGGCGCCGGTCAACGACTGCTGCACGAGCTTCCAGGCGCGCAGCGTCCGGACCGGGATCGCGCCGCTGGACTGCATCGCGTGACAGCCCGCGCACAGGCAAATGGCACCGCCGCTGCCGTCGCCGCCGAGCGCCACCAACTGATGGGTGTCCAGCGTCAGCGGCGCCCGGCAGGCGGGGTTGCCGCAGCGGTAGCCGGCGGCGTGCAGGGCCTCGTCGGGGGTGTCGCTCATGTCAAAGCGCCCGCTGGATGATGATCTTCTGCACGTCCGACGTGCCTTCGTAGATCTGGCACACCCGCACATCCCGCCAGATCCGCTCCACCGGGAAGTCGTTCACGTAGCCATAGCCGCCGAGCGTCTGGATCGCCGCGCTGCAGACGCGTTCGGCCATTTCGCTGGCGAACAGCTTGGCCATGGCGGCTTCCTTCAGGCAGGGCCGGCCGGCGTCGCGCAGGCTGGCCGCGTGCCAGATCAATTGCCGCGCGGCTTCGATCTGCGTCGCGCACTCCGCGAGGCGGAAGCCCACGGCCTGGTGGTTGAAGATCGCGGTGCCGAAGCTCTGCCGCTCCTTGGCGTAACCCACCGCGACTTCGAAGGCGCTGCGCGCCATGCCCACGCTTTGCGCGGCGATGCCGATGCGCCCGCCCTCCAGCGCCGACAAGGCGATCTTGTAGCCCTCACCCTCCTCGCCGATGCGGTTTTCGGCGGGGATGCGGCAATCTTCGAAGTTGATCTGCGCGGTGTCGCTCGAGTGCTGGCCGATCTTGTCCTCCAGCCGCGCCACCACGTAGCCTGGCGTGTTGGTCGGCACCAGGAAGGCGCTCATGCCCTTCTTGCCCGCGCCCTTGTCGGTGACGGCGATCACCACGGCCAGGTGGCCGCTCCGGCCGCTGGTGATGAACTGCTTGACGCCGTTGATCACGTAGCTGTCGCCCTCCTTGCGCGCGGTCGCCTTCAACGCCGAGGCGTCACTGCCCACGTGCGGCTCGGTCAGGCAGAACACGCCCAGCATCTCGCCTTGCGCCAGCTTGGTCAGCCATTGCTGCTTCTGCGCCTCGGTGCCGTAGCGCATGAGGATCGCATTGACCGGGCAGTTGGTGACGCTGATGGCCGTGCTGGTCCCGCCGTCGCCGGCGGCGATTTCCTCCAGCACCAGCGCCAGCGTGACGTAGTCCAGGTTGGCGCCGCCGTACTCCTCCGGCACGCAGATGCCGTAGGCGCCGAGGGCCGCGAGGCCGCGGTGCGCCTCGCGCGGGAAGGTGCGCTCGCGGGCCCATTGGGCCGCGTGCGGCCACAGCTGCTCGCGCGCGAAATCGCGCACGGCATCGCGGATCATTTCCTGGTCTTGCGTCAGCAGCATGCGGCGCCCTCACCCCAGCCCCCTCCCAGAGGGAGAGGGAGCCAAGTCATCACAACAGCTCCAGCGCCACGGCCGTGCCCTCGCCGCCGCCGATGCACAGCGTGGCGACGCCGCGCTTGCCGCCGCGCGCCTGCAGCGCATGGATCAGCGTGACCATGATGCGCGCGCCCGAGGCGCCGATCGGGTGGCCGAGCGCGCAGGCGCCGCCGTTCACGTTGACGATCTCGTGCGCGACCTTCATCTCGGCCATCAGCGCCATGGGCACCACGGCGAAGGCTTCGTTCACTTCCCAGAGGTCGACGTCGGCGGCCTTCCAGCCGGTCTTGGCGAACAGCTTCTGCGTCGCGCCCACGGGTGCGGTGGTGAACCAGTTCGGCTCCTGGGCATGGGTGGCATGGCCGACGATCCGCGCGATGGCCTTCGCGCCCATCTTCGCCGCCGTGCTCTCCTTCATCATCACCAGCGCCGCGGCGCCGTCGTTGATGGACGAGCTCGAGGCCGCGGTGATCGTGCCGTCCTTCTTGAAGGCGGGCTTGAGGGTCGGGATCTTGTCCAGCTTGACCTTGCCCGGGCCTTCGTCGATCGACACCAGGCGCTCACCGGCGCGATCCTTCACCGTGACCGGCGTGATCTCGGCGGCGAAGCCGCCGGACTCGGTGGCCTTCTTGGCGCGCTGCACAGAGGCGACCGCGAAGGCGTCCTGCGCCTCGCGGCTGAAGTTGTACTTGGCGGCGCAGTCCTCGCCGAAGGTGCCCATGGCCCGGCCTGGCTCGTAGGCGTCTTCCAGGCCGTCCAGCATCATGTGGTCGAAGATGCGGTCGTGGCCGATGCGGATGCCGCTGCGGCCCTTGAGCAGCAGGTGCGGCGCGTTGGTCATGCTTTCCATGCCACCTGCCACCATCACGTCGTGTGTGCCGGCCAGCAGCATGTCGTAGGCGAACATGGCCGCCTTCATGCCGGAGCCGCACATCTTGGACAGCGTGACGGCGCCGGTGCTCTTGGGCAGCCCGCCCTTGAAACCGGCCTGGCGGGCCGGCGCCTGGCCCTGGCCCGCCATCAGGCAGTTGCCGAACAGCAGTTCGCCGACGGCGTCGCCGGGAACGCCGGCGCGCTCGATGGCCGCCCGGATGGCGGCGCCGCCGAGGTCGTGCGCGGCCAGCGACGAGAAGTCGCCCTGGAAGCCGCCCATGGGGGTGCGGGCGGCGCCGACGATGACGATGGAATCAGCCATGGTATTTGCTCCTTGCTTGGCTAGGTGGTCTGGAGGATGAGGGTGCCGCGCTCCTCTTGGGCGATGCGGCGCAGGTAGGTCTGGAATTCGGGATCCTCGCCGCGCAGCAGCAGCGGCAGGGCGTTGTGGAAATCCTCGCGGTGGCACCACTCGCGCATGTAGTCGTCCCAGCTGTTCCAGCGGCGCCGCTCGGTTTCCGTCATGACGGGCTTGTAGGCGACGAGGTAGGCGCGCTCGAAGAGCGACATCAGCATGTCGAAGATCACCAGCATGCGCTCGTTCTGCTCGGTGGTTGGATTCAGCAGCGGCTCGTTGGTTCGAAGGTGGAGGTCGGGGTGGGCCAGCACGACCTTGAGGAAATCGTTGTAGGCGTCGGACAGCAGCTGGTACGCCTCTTCCTCTTCGTTGTCGCGTTCCTTGCGCTGTTCCCAGGCGAAGAAGGCGATGGCCACGGGCAGGCCCAGCGCCGTGACGATGTAGCTGGCGAGCTCCCAGGCGTCACGCATGGGAGCCTCCTGTGCGCCAGGCGTCACGCATGATGCGCCTGCTGACGGCGGCCGAAGCGCTTGTCGCGTTCGTAGGGGAAGACGTCATGCACGTGGCCGGCCACGATGCGCTCCTTGTGCGACTGCCAGAACGCGGGATCCAGCAGATCGCCATGGTGCTTCATGAACACCTCGCGCACGGCGGCGTTGCCGAGCAGGAAGGGGCCGAAGGTCTCCGGGAAGACGTCCTTGGGGCCGACCTTGTACCAGACCTCGCCGGACATCTCGTCCTCTTCGTTCCGAGCCTCGGGCACCTTGCGGAAATTGCAGTCGGTGATGTATTCGATCTCGTCGTAGTCGTAGAACACGACCTTGCCGTTGCGCGTGACGCCGAAGTTCTTCCACAGCATGTCGCCCGGGAAGATGTTGGCCGCCACCAGGTCCTTGATGGCGTTGCCGTACTCCAGCACCGCGCGCTCGATCTGTTCCAGCGCGCTGGCGTCGAAGGCTTCCTGCAGGTAGATATTGAGCGGGATCATGCGCCGCTCGATGTAGAGGTGCTTGATGATCACCTCCTCCACACCATCGCCGTCGCGGTCGGAAATCTCCAGCTGGCTCGGCGCGAACTTGCGGATCTCCTCGATCAGCTCGTCCTCGAAACGGTCACGCGCGAAGGCGACTTCGCTGTACTCCAGGGTGTCGGCCATGCGGCCCACGCGGTCGTGCTGCTTCACCAGCAGGTACTTGCCCTGGATCTGCTCGCGCGTGGTGTCTTTCTGCGGCGGGTAATAGTCCTTGATGACCTTGAATACGTAGGGGAAGGACGGCAGGTCGAACACCAGCATCACCATGCCCTTGATGCCGGGGGCGATGCGGAACTTGTCGCTGGAGTGGCGCAGGTGGTAGAGAAAATCCCGGTAGAACAGCGTCTTGCCCTGCTTCGCCAGTCCGAGGGCGTTGTAGATCTCGGCGCGCGGCTTGCGCGGCATGAGCGAGCGCAGGAACTGCACGAAGGCCGAGGGCACTTCCATGTCCACCATGAAATACGCCCGGGCGAAGGAGAACAGCATCTGCAGGTCGTCCTCGCCGAACAGGCAGGCGTCGATGAAGAGCTTCTCTTTCTTGTTGTGCAGGATGGGCAAGGCGAACGGCAGCTCATTGAAGCCATTGATGATCTTGCCGACGACGTAGGCGCCCTTGTTGCGGAAGAAGAGCGACGACAGCACCTGGATCTGGAAATTGGCGCGCAGCTTCACCTGGTTCAGGCGGCCGCTGATGGCCTCGACCACCAGCTGCGCGTCACGGTCCAGGTCCTCGAAAGGCTTCTGCAGCCGGAAATTGTCGACCAGGCGCACGATGTTCTCGTGCATGGTTTCGCGCGCCGGGTAGTAGGCGCGGTAGGTCGGCGCCGCCGCCG
Source organism: Caenimonas sedimenti (assembly GCF_007833165.1). Classification (GTDB taxonomy): domain Bacteria; phylum Pseudomonadota; class Gammaproteobacteria; order Burkholderiales; family Burkholderiaceae_C; genus Ramlibacter; species Ramlibacter sedimenti. The sequence continues at coordinate 212,312 of NZ_VOBQ01000011.1, forward strand.
GCTCCTCGTTCTCGATGTACTCCGTGCTCACCGCCGGCCGGACGAAGATGAAGTCGTTGTGGAAGTAGGTGCGGTGCAGGATCTTGGTGGTGACCGAGTTGAAGAAGGTCTCCGCCAGCTCCGGCTGGTGGTGGTCGATCAAGAGGCCGATGTAGTGCAGCTTGATCTGCTGCCAGACCTCCATCGGCTGGTCGCCGGCCTTGAATTCCTTCTCCAGCCGCGTCACGGCTTCCTTGACGCGCAGGTCGTAGAACTCGATGCGCTCGCGCTGCGCCCGCTGCTGGCCGTGCCAGTCCGCCGTTTCGAACCGGTGCTTGGCGCGCGCCGATTCGGTGCGGAACAACCGGTAGTGGCGGTTGAAGCCATCCATCATGGCCTTGGCAACGTCGTAGGCCAGCGGCGAATCGAGGCGTTGCGGAAACATGCTGGGGCGCCCGCTCGTGTCTAGCTGCGGGCAGCGATCACGCCCTGCACCGCGGACCGGTACAACGGCTCGAGCGCGTCCGCGCTGCCCACCGCCATGTGCAGGTCCTGCAGCAGGCCGTCGTGCACACCGTAGGCCCAGCCATGCACGCTGATATTCTGCCGCTGCGCCCAGGCGTCCGTCATCACGGTGCTGACGCACACGTTGACCACTTGCTCGATCACGTTCAGGTCCACCAGCGCGTCGGCCCGCTTCTCCGGCGCGATGTGGTCCAGCAACTGGCGGTGCCGGTCGCGCACGTCCTGGATGTGGCGGATCCAGTTGTCGGCCAGGCCGATGCGCGCCCCGTGCAGGGCCGCCATCACGCCGCCGCAGCCGTAGTGGCCGACGACCATGATGTGCTCGACCTTGAGCATCTCCACCGCGAACTGGATGGCCGAGAGCGCGTTCAGGTCGGAGTGCACGACGATGTTGGCGACGTTGCGGTGCACGAACACCTCGCCGGGCTCGAGGCCGGTGATCTGGTTGGCCGGCACCCGGCTGTCGGAGCAGCCGATCCACATGTACTTGGGCTTCTGCTGCTGCGTGAGGCTGGTGAAGAACCCGGGGCGCGTGCGTTCCATCTCCGCGGCCCAGGCGCGGTTGTGGGTGAACAGGTCTTGGATGGAGCTCATGGGAGGATTGTCCGGCATCCCTGTCATTGCGGGCTCGACCCGCAATCCATGTTGGCGTGCCAACGTGGATTCCGAATCGAGTCCGGGATGACAGACCAGGTCACATCGTCTCCGCGAACAGCTCCCGCCCGATCAGCATGCGGCGGATCTCGCTGGTGCCGGCGCCGATCTCGTACAGCTTGGCGTCGCGCCACAGGCGCCCGAGCGGGTATTCGTTGATATAGCCGTTGCCGCCGAAGATCTGGATGCCCTCGCCGGCCATCCAGGTGGCCTTCTCCGCCGTCATCAAGATCACCGAGGCGCAGTCCTTGCGGACCTGGCGCACGTGTTCATAGCCCAGCGCATCCAGGTTCTTGCCGACCGTGTAGCAGTAGGCGCGGCAGGCCTGCAGCATGGTGTACATGTCCGCCACCTTGCCCTGGATCAGCTGGAATTCGCCGATGCTCTGCCCGAACTGCTTGCGGTCGTGGATGTAGGGCACGACGTTGTCCATCACTGCCTGCATGATGCCGACCGGCCCCGCCGACAGCACGGCGCGCTCGTAGTCCAGCCCGCTCATCAGCACCTTGGCGCCGCCGTTGAGGGTGCCCATCACGTTCTCGGCCGGCACTTCGACGTTCTGGAACACGAGCTCGCCGGTGTGGCTGCCGCGCATGCCCAGCTTGTCGAGCTTCTGCGCGACCGAGAAGCCCTTCATGGCCTTTTCGATCAGGAATGCCGTGACGCCGCGGGCGCCCAGTTCGGGTTCGGTCTTGGCATAGACGACCAGCGTGTCGGCGTCCGGCCCGTTGGTGATCCACATCTTGCTGCCGTTCAGCAGGTAATAGCCGCCCTTGTCCTCCGCCTTCAGCTTCATCGAGATGACATCGCTGCCGGCGCCCGGCTCGCTCATGGCGAGCGCGCCCACGTGTTCGCCGGAGACCAACTTGGGCAGGTACTTCCGCTTCTGCGCCTCATTGCCGTTGCGCTTGATCTGGTTCACGCACAGGTTGCTGTGCGCGCCGTAGGAGAGCCCGACCGACGCCGAGGCGCGCGAGATCTCCTCCATGGCCACCATGTGGGCGAGGTAGCCCATGTTGGCGCCGCCGTATTCCTCGGGCACCGTGATGCCGAGCACGCCCAGTTCGCCCATCTTGCGCCAGAGGTCGGCGGGGAACAGGTCGTTGCGGTCGATGTCGGCGGCGCGCGGCGCGATCTCGGCTTCGGCGAAACCGCGCACGGCGTCGCGCAGGGCGTCGATGTCGTCGCCCAATGCGAAATTCAGGCCGGGTAAGTCCATGGAAAACTCCTTGTCGCTCTCTGCTCGTTCTTCAGTGCTTGATGCCTTCGCGGCCCACCACGGCCATCAGCGTCGCGCCCATGGTGGCGACCAGCTTCTCGCGGCCGCCGGCGATCGCGTAGGCGCGGCCTTCTGTCACGGTCACGGTGCGGCCGGGCTTGATGACCAGCCCTTCCATGCGGAAGCGTTCGCCCTGCGCCGGCGCCAGCAGGTTGATCTTGAATTCGATGGTGAGCACCGCGGCCTCTTCGGGCATCAGGCTGAACCCGGCATAGCCGCAAGCCGAGTCGAGCGCCGTGGCGACCATGCCCGCATGCAGGAAGCCATGCTGCTGGGTGAGCGCTTGCTGCCAGGCCAGTTCGATGACGACGCGGCCGGGCTCCACGGCGGCGAGCGCCGCGCCGATGGTGGCCATGGCCGGCTGGCGGTCGAAACTGGCACGCACGCGGGCGGCATAGCCGGCATCCGCAGGCTCGAAACGCGGGGCGTCCATGTGCGACTCCTTGAGAACTCTGGCAATTGACGTTTACGTCAACGTCAATTATGCCCGCGATCCCCCTTCGCTTCCTTGGCCCCGCCTTTTTCCACGCGCACCAGCAGCGCCTTGGCCTCTTTTTCGTGCGTGCGCACCTCTTCCAGGTTGGCCTGCAGCTCGGCCATCTGCTCCTCGATCTGCTGCCGGTGCGCCGACAGGATGGCGAGGAACTTGCGCAGCTGCGGGCCGGTGTCGCGCGGGCTGTCGTAGGTGTCGATGATGTCGCGCGCCTCGGTCAGCGACAGGCCCAGCCGCTTGGCGCGCAGGGTGAGCTTGAGCCGCGTGCGGTCGCGGGCGCTGTAGACCCGGTTGCGCCCGCCCGGGCCGGAGCGTTCGGGCTGCAGCAGCCCCATGTCTTCATAGAACCGGATGGCCCGCGTGGTGAGGTCGAACTCGCGGGCCAGGTCGCTGATGGTGAAAGTGGATGCGGACGGCGCCATGGGTGTGCTGTATGCCTGGAGACAGGAAAGCCCGGGGGGCCCTCCCTAGAATGGGCCGATTACATCTGACGTTTACGTCAACGTCAATCCGGAGCGCGCCGCATGAACACCCTGGAACACGAGCTCGACTACCCCTTCGCCGACACCCTGCCCGCGCCCGGCGAGACGCTGCCGGTGGCCGAAGGCGTGAAGTGGATCCGCATGGCCCTGCCGTTCGCGCTGGACCACATCAACCTCTGGCTGTTGCGCGACCGCATCGAGGGCCGCGAGGGCTGGACGGTGGTCGACTGCTGCATCGACCGGCCGGAGTCGCGAGAGCAATGGGAAGCGGTGATGGCCACCCAGTTGGAGGGGCTGCCCATCCTGCGCGTGCTGGTGACCCACATGCACCCGGACCACATCGGCCTGGCCCATTGGCTGTGCGAGCGCTGGGACGCGCGGCTGTGGATCAGCGCGACCGACTACAACGCGGCCCGGCTGGCCTCGCAGAGCACCACGGGCTTCGGCGGTGAAGGCGCGGCGCGCTTCTTCGCGTCGCACGGCCTCGTGGACCCGGAATCCATGGAGAAGATCCGCGGGCGGGTCAACTACTTCTCCAGCATGGTGCCGGCGGTGCCACCCAGTTTCCGCCGCCTGATGGAGGGCGACCGCATCGACATCGGCGGGCACGCCTGGCGCTGCATCAGCGGGTATGGCCATGCGCCGGAACACATCGCCCTGTTCGCGGAGAAGCAGCGCGTGCTGGTGAGCGGCGACATGATGCTGCCGCGCATCTCGACCAACGTGAGCGTGTACGACATCGAGCCCGAGGCGGATTCGCTCAGGCTGTTCCTGGCCTCCATCGACAAGTTCGCACCGCTGCCCGAAGACACGCTGGTGCTGCCCGCGCACGGCAAGCCGTTCCGCGGCCTGCATGCGCGCATCCGCCAGCTGCACGACCACCACCGCGACCGGCTGGCCGAGGTCGTCACCGCTTGCACAGAGAAGCCCTGTTCTGCGGCGGATGTGCTGCCGGTGCTGTTCAAGCGCCGACTGGATCTGCACCAGACGACCTTTGCGATGGGGGAGGCGGTCGCGCACCTGCACAAGCTGTGGCATGCCGGCACGCTGCACCGCGCGCGGGATGCGGAAGGCGTCTGGCGTTTCAGCGCCTAGTTCCAGACCGGCAGCGCCTCGTCCTTCAGCTGCCGGCGCAGCAGCGGATAGTCCGGCACCACGGAAGCCACGGTCTCCCAGAAGCGCGGGCTGTGGTCCATCACGCGCAGGTGGCTCAGTTCGTGCGCCACGACGTAGTCGATCACCGGCAGGCGGAAGTGGACCAGCCGCCAATTGAGACGGATCGCGCCATCGCTCTTTGCCGTGCCCCAGAGCGTGCCGGCGCTGGTGAGTGTCAGCTTGCGCCATTGCACGCCCAGCTGGGGCGCGTAGCGGTCCAGGCGCTCGGTGAAAATGCGCCGGGCCTGGCGCATCAGCCAGGCCTGGACGGCATCGCGGATCTGCGCCGGCTGCGCGTTGTGCGCCAGCCCCACGTGCAGCGTGAGGCGCGGCACGCCGGGCAGCGCCTCGGCGTCGGTGTTCAGCACCGCGCTTTGTTCCTGGAACGCATGGCGCGGGTCCAGCACCACGATGACGGACTCGCCGAGGAAAGGAATGGTCGTGCCGTCCTTCCATTCGATGCGGGCCGAGGCCAGCCGCTCCTGGCGCTCGCGCGCCTGGCCCAGCTTGCTGACGATCCAGCGGGTCTTGTCGCGCACCGCCTGGTCGACGTCACCCATGGTCACCCAGCGCGGCGCGCTGACGACCAGGCCTTCGGGGCCGATGACGAAGCCGATGCTCTTGCGCTTGCCGCGGCGGAACAGGTAGGCGACCAGCACGTCGCCGAGCAGCGCCTCGCGGTTGGCCTCGGGGTGACGGAAAACCTGGGGCGCGATGACGTCGGCCAGGGGCTCCGCGGGCGGGCCGGCGCGGCGCGGCGCGGCCGTGGGGGCAGGCTGGGCGGGAGTGGCTTCAGGAAGGGGGGGTTTCGGCTCGTCGAACAGGTCGAGGAAGAGCTGAAACGGGGACTGCATGGGCCGCGAGTTTACCCGGCGGTGGGTGGGAGCTGGGGCTCCTTCGCGTAAGCCTCCGGGTCGAGCCGGTGCATCTCGGTTTCGATCCAGGCCTCCACTTCCCGCATCAATTCGTCGGCCTCGCGGCCTTCACTCGGGATCGGCTTGCCGATGGAGACATCGACGATCCCCGGGTGCTTGATGAAGGCCTTGCGCGGCCAGCACTTGGCCGAGGTCACCGCGACCGGGATCACCGGCGCGCCGGTGGCCACGGCGAGCCGCGTGCCGCCGGACTTGTAGTTGCCCTTCTGGCCGCGCGGGATGCGCGTGCCTTCGGGAAACATGATCACCCAGATGCCCTGCGCCAGCAGGCGCTTGCCCTGCTCCACGACCTTGTTGAAGGCCTGGGCCTTGGCGCTGCGGTCGATGTGGATCATGTCCATCCGGCCCATCGCCCAGCCGAAGAAAGGCACGTAGATCAGCTCGCGCTTGAACACGTAGGCCAGCGGGTGCGGCATCAGCGTGGGCATCAGGAAGGTCTCGAAGGTCGACTGGTGCTTCACCAGCAGGATGGCGGGGCTGGTCTTGCCGGTCGGCAGGTTCTCCATGCCGGTGACCCGCACCTGGATGCCGCAGAGCACGCGCGCGCCCTCGATCTGCCATCCGAGCCAGCGCGCGGCCTTCCAGTACATCTCCTCGCCGCTGGCCCACAGCGACGCCGTCACCATCCAGATGCCCCAGGGCACCACCGTCACCAGCATGAGCAAGGCATGCAGGACCGAACGAACGAAAGCCATGCCTGAAGTATCTCAGGCCGGCCGGGGCGCGGGCGGACGCGCGATCAGCCAGTCGGCGAAAGCGGCCAGGTCCTCATGCACCTGCGTGTTCGCGGGGAACGTGTCGGGCAGCGGCTGGCCGCGCAGCACGCCCGCCTTGCCGGTGAGCACCAGGTGCGGCGCGCAGCCGACCGCAGCACCCGCCTGCAGGTCCCGCAGCGAATCCCCCACCACCGGCGTGAGCTTCAGGTCGACACCGAAGCGGTCCCCGATCTGCTCGAACAGGCCAGGCAGGGGCTTGCGGCACTGGCAGCCCTCGTCGGGGCTGTGCGGGCAATAGAACACGGCATCGACGCGGCCGCCGACGGCGGCCAGCGACTTGTTCATCTTCACGTGGATGGCGTTCAGCGACGCCACGTCGAACAGGCCGCGGCCGAGGCCGGACTGGTTGGAGGCGATCGCCACGTGCCACCCGGCGTGGTTCAGGCGCGCGATGGCTTCCAGCGCGCCGGGCAGCGGCTGCCACTCGTCGGGGGTCTTGATGAATTCTTCGCTGTCGGCGTTGATGGTGCCGTCGCGGTCGAGGATGACGAGTTTCATGGGCGGCCCCTCATGTGGCCAGGCGGGAAAGATCCGCCACGCGATTCATCGCCTGGTGCAGGGTCGCCAGCAGCCCCAGGCGGTTGAGGCGCAGATCGGCCTCCTCCGCATTGACCATCACGCCATCGAAGAACGCATCCACCGGCGCGCGCAGTGCGGCCAAGGTCTGCAAGGAGCCGGTGTAGTCGCCGGCATCGAACTGCTTGCCCGCCTGCGGCGCGGTTTTCTGCATCGCCGCGAAGAGCGCCTTCTCGGCGACTTCCTTCAGCAAGGCTTCGTTGACGTGTGCGTCAGCGCGGTCGGCCTTCTTCAGGATGTTGCCGATGCGTTTGTTGGCCGCGGCCAGCGCGGGTGCCTCGGGCAGGGCCGCGAAAGCGCGCACGGCGGCCAGGCGCTTGGCGACGTCGCCCAGCCGCTGGGGACGCAACGCCAGCACGGCATCGACTTCCTGCGCGCTGTAGCCTTGTTCGCGCAGGGAGCCCGCGAGGCGGTCGTAGATGAAATCCGTGAGCTGCTGCGCCGTTTCGGCGCCCGCCTGGGGAAACAGGCCGAGCGCCTCGGTGACCAGCGCGCCCAGGTCGAGCTTCAGGTCCTTTTCCATCAGCATGCGAATGATGCCGAGGGCATGGCGGCGCAGCGCGAAAGGATCCTTGTCGCCGGAGGGCAGCTGCCCGATGGCGAACAGCCCCGCCAGCGTTTCCAGCTTGTCGGCCAGCGCGACGACCAGGCCGACATCGTTGCGCGGCAGCGCATCGCCGGCGAAGCGCGGGCGGTAGTGGTCTTCGATCGCGAAGGCGACGTCGTCGCCCAGGCCGTCATGACGGGCGTAGTAGCCACCCATGATGCCTTGCAGCTCCGGAAACTCGCCCACCATGTCGGTCAGCAGGTCTGCCTTGGCCAGGCGCGCAGCGCGATCCGCGTTCTGCGCCAGTGCATCGCTGCCGAGTTGCGCGCCGATCACCTTGGCGATGGCCCGCACGCGTTCCATCCGCTCGCCTTGCGTGCCCAGCTTGTTGTGATAGACGACCTTGGACAGGCCGGCGACCCGAGACTCCAGCGTCTTCTTGCGGTCCTGGTCGAAGAAGAACTTGGCATCGGCGAGGCGCGGGCGCACCACCCGCTCGTTGCCGCCGATGACAGCGCTCGCGTCGTCCGGGCGGATGTTGCTCACCACCAGGAAGCGGTTCGTCAGCTTGCCGGCCGGGTCGAGCAGCGGGAAGTACTTCTGGTTCGCCTTCATCGTGAGGATCAGGCATTCCTGCGGCACGTCGAGGAACTCGGGCTCGAACTGGCAGGTGACGACATTGGGGCGCTCGACCAGCGCCGTCACTTCGTCGAGGAGTGCATCGTCTTCGATGGGCTGGACGCCGCCGCCGACCTGGGTGGCTGCAGCCGCCAACTGGCGCGCGATCTCCGCGCGCCGGGCGTCGAAGCCGGCGATGACCGAACCGTCCTTCGCCAGCGTCTCGGCGTAACTGTCGGCGTTGGCAAAGCTCACTTTCGGCATGGCTGCTTCGAAGCGGTGGCCCTGGGTGGTCCGGCCGGCCTGCAGGCCGAGCGCCTGGATGGGCACCACCTCGGAGCCATGCAACGCCACGAGCGCGTGCGCCGGCCGCACGAACTTCACGTCGCTCCAGCCATCAGCCAGCTGGTAGGTCATCACCTTCGGGATCGGCAGCCTGGCCAGGCTTTCGTTCAGCGCCTTCTGCAGACCATCGGCGAGCGTGGCGCCCTTGACCTTGCTGTCGTAGAACAAGGCTTCCGCCTTGCCGTCGGGCGCGCGCTGGAGGCCGGCCACGGCGGAGGCGTCGGCGCCCAGCGCCTGCAGCTTCTTCAGCAGGGCGGGCGTGGGCTGGCCTGCCGCATCGAGACCGACGCTCACGGGCATGAGCTTCTGCGAGACAGATTTGTCAGCGGCCTGCGGCGCGACCGCCGTGACGTGAGCGGCCAGCCGGCGTGGGGACGCGAACGGGGTCAGGACGGATTCGCCCGTGGCGAGTCCAAGCGCTCGCAACTGCTCCAGCAGCACGTTGCCGAACGCGTCGCCCAGCTTGCGCAGCGCCTTGGGCGGGAGTTCTTCCACGAACAGTTCGACGAGAAGGTTTTGCACGGACATCTCTTACGCAGCCTTCTTGCCAAGATCGTCGATCCACTCGCGTGGCGCCATCGGGAATCCGAGCCGCTCGCGGCTTTCGTAGTAGCTCTGCGCCACGCTGCGCGCCAGATTCCGGATCCGCCCGATGTAGGCGGCCCGCTCCGTCACGCTGATGGCGCCGCGCGCATCCAGCAGGTTGAACGTATGGGCCGCTTTCAGCACCTGCTCGTAGGCCGGCAGCGCCAGCTGCTGCTCCATCAGGTGCTTGGCCTGCTTTTCATGCGCCCCGAAGGCCGTGAACAGGAATTCGGCGTCGCTGTGCTCGAAGTTGTACGTGGACTGCTCGACTTCGTTCTGCTTGTAGACGTCGCCGTACGACAGGCCGTCCGTCCAGGTCAGGTTGTAGACGTTGTCGACGCCCTGCAGGTACATCGCCAGCCGTTCCAGGCCATAGGTGATCTCGCCGGTGATGGGTTTGCAGTTGATGCCGCCCACCTGCTGGAAGTAGGTGAACTGCGTGACTTCCATGCCGTTCAACCAGACCTCCCAGCCCAGGCCCCAGGCGCCCAGCGTGGGGTTCTCCCAATCGTCTTCGACGAAACGTACGTCGTTCTTCTTCAGGTCGAAGCCCAGCGCCTCCAGCGACCCCAGGTAGAGCTCCAGGATGTTCGCCGGCGCCGGCTTCAGCACGACCTGGTATTGGTAGTAGTGCTGCAGCCGGTTGGGGTTCTCGCCATAGCGGCCGTCCTTGGGGCGGCGGCTGGGCTGCACGTAGGCGGCTTTCCAGGGCTCGGGGCCGATCGCGCGCAGGAAAGTGGCGGTGTGCGAGGTACCCGCCCCGACTTCCATGTCGTACGGTTGCAGCAACGCGCAGCCCTGGGCGTCCCAGTACGACTGCAGCTTGAGGATGATCTGTTGGAAGGTGAGCATGGGCCCGCGCCGCGGCGAAGGCCGCGTAAACCCTCGATTTTAGGGCGTGAGGCCCGGCTACGCTCCGCCAGGAGGAGCAGGGATGAGCATTTCACAACTGGTCTTGAGCCTGGTGCTGGCCACCATGGTGTTTTCGGTGGCGCTGGAACTCAAGCTCGACGACTTCCGCCGGGTCGGCCAGACGCCCTGGGCGGTGGTCTGCGGGCTGATCCCGCAGTTCATCCTGCTGCCCGTGGGCACCTGGGCGGCCACCCTGGCGCTGGACTTGCCGCCCAACGTGGAGGCGGCCATGATCCTGGTGGCTTCCTGCCCCGGCGGCAGCCTGAGCAACGTCATCACCCACTTCGGCCGGGGCAACACGGCCCTGTCGGTCAGCATTTCCGCGGTGGCCAGCTTGATCGCGCTGGTCGCGACGCCCTTCAACTTCGCCTGGATGGTGGCCAGCAACCCAGCCACCGCGGGGTGGTTGCGTACCCTGGAGATCGACCCGTCCGGCATCTGGGTCAGCCTGCTGGCCTTGCTGGCGGCGCCGATGGCGGCTGGGCTCTGCGTCGCCTACCGCTTCCCGGCGCTCACCGAACGCATCCGCAAACCGCTCGGCAATTTCGCACTGTTCGCGCTGCTGGCATTCATCGTCCTGGGTCTGTTCCGGCAGCGCCAGATGCTCACGCTCGGCCTGCTGCCCATGCTGGCCCTGGTGATCGCGCACAACGCGTGCGGCCTGCTCTTCGGCTGGCTCACGGCGACGGCCATGCGTGTGGCGGAACGCGACCGCCGCGCCGTGATGATCGAAGGCGGCATGCAGAATTCGGGGCTCGCACTGGGGATCGTCGCGCTACAGTTCGGCAGCGATCTCGGCATGGTCGTCATCGCCAGCCTGTGGGGCATCTGGCACATCGTGAGCGGCCTGTCGCTGGCGCTTTATTGGAGACGCAAGGATGCTCGACTGGCTCATTGAAGGCGCCACCGTCGTCGACGGCGGCGGAGGCGCGCCGTTCACGGCGGACGTGGCGGTGCGGGACGGCCGCATCCTGGAGGTCAGCCGGCAGCCTCTGCGCACGCAGGCGCGCGAGACGCTGAACGCGGCCGGCGCCTGGCTGATGCCCGGCTTCATCGACATCCACACCCACTACGACGGCCAGGCCACCTGGGACGACACGTTCTCGCCCAGCATCCATCACGGCGTCACCACGCTGGTGATGGGCAACTGCGGCGTGGGTTTCGCGCCGGTGCGTCCCGGGGGACAGGACGGGCTGATCAAGCTGATGGAGGGGGTCGAGGACATTCCCGGGGCGGCCTTGCACGAAGGCATCCGCTGGAACTGGGAAAGCTTTCCCCAATACATGGATGCACTGGAAGCCTCGCCGCGCAGCTTGGACTACCTGGTGCAGGTGCCGCACGATCCCCTGCGCATGTACGTGATGGGCGAGCGCGCGGTGGCGCAGCAACCCGCGAGCGCCGACGACATCGCCGCCATGCGCGCCTTGCTGCGTGAAGCGCTGCAAGCCGGCGCCGCCGGCTTCAGCACCGGCCGCAGCGACAACCACCGGACGGCCGAGGGCAAGGAAACACCGGCGGCGGAGGCCAGCGCCGCCGAACTGGTGGGCCTGGGTGAAGCCTTCGCCGGCCTGGCGCATGGCGTGGTGCAGCTGGTGAGCGATTTCGACCTGCTGCGCGATGCGAAGCGGTTCGACGCCGAATTCGACCTGGTCGAGCAGCTGGCGCGCGCGTCGGGCCGCCCGTTGTCGATGACCTGGCTGCAGCGCGACCCGGGCGGCGAGCAGATGGAAGCGATCCGGGCACGCACGGACCAGGCCGTCGCGGAGGGCCTCCCGCTCTACCTGCAGGCGGCGGCACGCGGCATCGGCGTGATCATCGGGCTGGAGGCCAGCTTCCACCCGTTCATGGGCTTCCCTGGCTACAAGGAAGTGGCCGGCCTGCCGCTGGCGCAGCGGGCCGCGGCACTGCGCGAACCCGAGCGCAAGGCACGCATCCTCTCGCAGCAGTCGGACCGGCTGGCGGGCGATGGGACGGCGATTCCGCCCCTGGTGGATCTGCTGCTGCTGCGGATCGACCTGATCAGCGGCCGCATGTTTCCTCTCGAGGGCAAGCTCGACTACGAGCCGGGCGTCATGCAGAGCTTCCTGGTGCGGGCCAAGCAGGGCGGCATCCGGCCGCTCGAAGCGTTGTACGACCATCTGGCGGCGGGCGACGGCAGTGGGCTGATCTACTTCCCCATCTTCAACTACAACGCCGGCTCTCTCGACGCCCTGCGTGCCATGCTGGATCACCCGCGCGCCCTCTTCGGGCTGGGCGACGCGGGCGCGCACGTGGGCACGGTGTGCGACGCCAGCTTCTCCACCTTCATGCTGACGCACTGGGTCCAGGGCCGGGCGAAAGAACGCCTGCCGGTGCAGCAGGCGGTGGAGATGATGAGCGCCCGCAATGCCCGCTATCTCGGCCTGAACGACCGGGGCCGCATCGCACCCGGACTGCGCGCGGACTTCAACCTCATCGATCCGGCGCAGCTGCGGCTGGACACGCCGCGCCTGGTGAACGACCTGCCGGCGGGCGGCAAGCGCTTCCTGCAGAAGGCGCAAGGCTACGTGGGGACCTGGGTGCGCGGCGAAGCGGTGGCGCGCGACGGCGCAGTCACCCCCGCCCGGCCGGGACGCCTGGTGCGGATGGGCCGTTAGCGCGGCGGCGCCGCAGGACGATCAGCAACGGAACGCCGAGCGCCAGCAGCCACAAGGGCCAGAAGCCGAAGCGCGAGACCCACCAGGCGAAGGGCGTGAGGCCGGTGCCGCCCTCCACCTCGCCCATGAGCACGCCGCGGGTGTGCCGCGGCAGGCTGTGCGTGACCACACCGTGGCGGTCGATGATCACGGTGGCGCCCGTGTTCGTGGCGCGCACCATGGGCCGGCGGAATTCAAGCGCCCGCATGCGGCTGATGTGCAGGTGCTGGTCGATGGCCACAGTGTTGCCGAACCAGCCGATGTTGCTCACGTTGACGAAGATGGTCGGCGCCTGTGCCGGGTCGCGGAAGCGGGCGCCCAGCTCTTCGCCGAACAGGTCTTCGTAGCAGATGTTGGGCGCGATCCGCTGGCCCTGCCACTCGAACGGCGCCTGGCCCACGCCGCCGCGGTTGAAGTCGCCCAGCGGGATGTTCATCATCCGCGTGAACCACTTGAAGAAGGGCGGGATGAATTCGCCGAAAGGCACCAGGTGGTGCTTGTCGTACTGGTAGGGCGCTCCACCCGGCCGCAGGCCGATGACGGAATTGGAGTAGCCCTCTTCGAGTCCACCGAGCGGGATGCCGGTGATCGCGGCCCGGTCCCCGCGGCTGAACTCGGCGCGCAGCGACTGCAGGTACCCGTCGGGCAGTTGCTTGGGCAGCAGGGGGATGGCCGTTTCGGGCGCGACCACCAGGGACGCTCGGGCGCTACGCATCTGGGCGGCATACCAGTCGAGCGCGAGCGGGATGCCGGTGCCCCCCTGGAACTTCTCGTCCTGCGGGATGTTGCCCTGGAGCAGCGCGACGCTCAGCCGGCCGGCGCCGGGCGCGTCGAGCGTGGAGCTTGCGAGGTGCCCTGCCGCCGCGAACACGGCGACGCCCGCAAGCATGGCGGCCAGCCGCTTGAACTGCCGCGCCAGCAGCAGCATGGCCGTCGCGGCGGCAATCCACGCGGCGACCGCCCCCATCGCGTAGACCCCGACCCAGGGCGCGAGGAAGGCAAGTGGCCCATCGACGTGCGCATAGCCGCCAGCGCCCCAGGGAAAGCCGGTGAACAAGGTGTTGCGCATCAGTTCCGCGGCCAACCAGGCGCTGGCGAACAGGCCGGCAGCGGTCCAGGTCGGAGTGCCGGCACCCCATCGCACGAACAGTCCCGCCGCGAGCGCGTAGTAGAGCCCCAGGAACGCGGCGAGCCCGAGCACCGCGACCACGGTCACGGCGGGGTGCAGGCCGCCGTAAACGTGCATGGAGATGTAGAGCCACCACCAATTGGCGGCCAGCCAGGCGATGCTGAACAGCCAGCCCAGCAACGCGCCATGCCAGGGCGATGTCTCGCGCCGCAGCGCGAAGCAGAGGATGGCCAGCGTGGCGATCTGCAACCACCACAAGGGCTGCCCGCCCCACGGCCAGGCGATCGCGAAAGCCTGCAGGACGCCGGCCAGCACGGCCGCGGCCAGGGCGGCCAGCCGCACGGCCGGCATCAGGCCTTGCTGCCCTCGGTCCGGGTGGGAGACACCTTGAACCAGCGGACGGCGCCGCCCTTGGTGTGGAGCACCACGAAGTCGAGGCCGGCCAGGGTGGTGTGCTCGCTGCGCTTGGGCACATGGCCCATCTCGTGCGCGATCAAGCCGCCGATGGTGTCGAACTCATGGTCTTCATCGGTCACCAGCTTGACGCCGAAGGCCTCCTCCACGCGTTCGATGGACGTGTCGCCGCTCACGCGGTAGGTGCGGTCGGCGAGGCCGAAGATGTCGCCCTCGTCCTCGGCGATGTCGAATTCGTCCTCGATCTCGCCGACGATCTGCTCCAGCACGTCCTCGATGGTGATCAGGCCGGCCACGCGGCCGAACTCGTCGATGACGATGGCCAAGTGGTTGCGGTTGCCCCGGAACTCCCGCAACAGGTCGTTGAGGCCTTTGCTCTCCGGCACGAACACGGCCGGGCGCAGCAGCGCGCGAATGTTCAGCTCGGGCGCGCGCTGCAGCTTGAGCAGGTCCTTCGCCATCAGGATGCCGATGATGTTCTCGCGGTCGGAGTCGTACACCGGGAAACGGGAGTGCGCGGTGTCGATGACGACGTGCAGGATGTCGTCGTAGGGCGCGTCGATGTTGACCAGGTCCATGCGCGGCGCGGCCACCATCACGTCGCCGGCGGTGAGTTCCGCCATCCGGATCACGCCTTCGAGCATCACCCGCGACTCGGCGCCGATGATGTCGTTGTCCTCGGCATCCGCGAGGGTTTCGATCAGCTCCGCCTTGGAGTCCGGTCCGGGGTGGATGAACTCGGCGACCTTTTGCAGGAAGGTCCGTTTGTCCTGCTTTTCGTGCGAGCGCGCTGGGTGGGGTTCTGACACAGCCGGGAGGCGAGTGGGGGGACCGATAGGATAGCGGATTGCCCGTGCCGCGGGCCGCCGCCGGCCGGGTGGCCGCTCAGGACACCGATTTGCGCCGCAAGGCGGTCAAGGACCTGATTTGCGGAGGGCGTCCCGCACGCCCTGGCGGATTTCCTGCACCTGGCCCAGGAAGTCGAGGAAATTGCGGGCCTGCACCTTGAGCCGGTAGTCGGTCTGCGCCAACTGCTCTTCCACCATTTCGCTCATCCGGCTGTCGAGGGTGGCCGGCGGCAGGCGCAGGTAAGCATCGGTTTCGCTGCCCGCGCGTTCCAGCGTCGCGCCGGCATTGCGGGCGATCTTGATCATCGCGGTGTTCTCGGAGAGCGCGTGGATGAACATCAACTCGATGCCTTCGTTGCGTGCGTGCATGACCGCGCGCTCGAAGAGGCGGCCACCGTAGCCGCGGCCACGGGCCTTCTTCAGCACCGAGACGCCGAATTCCGCGCCAGCCGGAGCGTCTGCTTCGCGCAAGAAAGCCAGGTGGGCCATCGCGATCAGTTCGAGCTTGCGGTTGTAGATGCCGAAGATGTCGTCCCGGTCGAAATCGAGGCCGGCGACGTAGGCTCCGACCTGTTCGTCCGTGGCGGCATAGCCGAAGCGCAGATAGCGGTCGTGCGCATCCAGCGCCAGCAGGTGCGTGGCGATGCGGTCGCGGTGGCCCGGGCCCAGAGACCGGATGGGCACGAGAACCGTGGAGAAAGCGGACGGACCGCTCGCGTTTTCAGCCATGCACTCAATTTACGGGTTTTCCCCTACTTACCAAGCGGGCGCGCACTCTAAAGACGAGCCTGACGTACTTCTACCTACCGGAAAACGACACCATAGTTCGCCTTTCCTGGTTCACACAGGAATGGCCGTCGTCGATTTCACCCGGTCCAGCACGAAGCTGGTCTTGCAATCCTGGACGCTGGGATGCTTCAGCAGCGTCTCCATGATGAAGCGGCTGTAGTGCGCCATGTCCTCCACCAGCACGCAAAGCAGGAAGTCCATGTCGCCTGTCAGGGCCGCGCACTCCACGACCTCAGGCCAAGTCTGAACCGCGGCACGGAACAAGTCCATGGGGTTGCGCTTGTGGTGTTCGGTCTGCTTCTCCAGGCGCACGTTCAGGTAGGCGGTGAGGCCCAGGCCCACCGATTCGGGCTTGACGATCGCGACGTAGCGCGCGATGACACCCGCTTCCTCCAGCCGCTTGACGCGCCGGAGAACGGCGCTCGGCGACAAGCCGATGCGCTCGCCGATCACCTCGTAGGTTTCCCGTCCGTTGTCCTGAAGGCAGCGCAGTATGGATTTGTCGAGCTTGTCGAGTGCGTGCTGGGGAAGCATGGCGCAATCTTAGTGTGCTGCGGGCCCGCGCCAGTCTGGTACTGGTACGTACAGGTACCGGGTTAATCCTGATGTCACCCCTGCGACGAGTAGTAAGAATGCACTCCAGTTAAAAGCACGACCGTTCTTTTTTAACCCAGGAGATTCCGATGGCTCTTTCCCACTCCTTGCGCTTCCTGCGGCGCTGGCTGCTGCTGGCGCTGACCAGCTTCGCGATGACCGCCCTGCCCGCGCAGGCGCAAAGCGGCTACACCCAGACCCGCTATCCCGTCGTGCTGGTCCACGGGCTCTTCGGATTCGACTCCTTCCTCGGCCTGGACTACTTCTACGGCATCCCCTCTGCGCTGCGCCAGGACGGCGCCCGCGTGTTCGTGGCGCAGGTGTCGGCCGCGAACAGCACGGAAGTGCGTGGCGAGCAGTTGCTGGCGCAGGTGAAAACGATCCTGGCGCTGACCGGCGCCAGCAAGGTCAACCTGGTCGGCCACTCGCATGGCGGCCCCACCATCCGCTACGTCGCCGGCGTGGCCCCGCACCTGGTGGCGTCGGCGACTTCCATCGGCGGCGTCAACAAGGGCTCGCGCGTCGCCGACATCCTGCGCGGCACCGTCCCGGCCGGCACGCTGTCCGAAACGCTGGTGAACAACGCCGCGAAGGCGTTTGTGGCCCTGATCAACCTGGGCTCGGGTGGCACCAGCCTGCCGCAGACGCCGACCGCCGCGCTCAACTCGCTGACGACCACCGGCTCCGCAGCCTTCAACCAGCGATTTCCCCAAGCGGTGCCAGCCGGGTGCGGCAGCGGTGCCGCCATGGTCAACGGTGTTCGCTACTACTCATGGACCGGCACGCAGCCGGTGACCAACCTGCTGGACGTGAGCGACGGCCCGCTCGGCATCATGAGCCTGGTGTTCGGTGAAGCCAACGACGGCCTGGTGTCGGCGTGCTCCTCCCGCCTGGGCACGCACCTGGGCGATTACCGCCAGAACCACCTCGACGAAGTCAACCAGGTCGTCGGCCTGCGCGACTGGTTCTCGGTGGACCCGGTCACGCTGTACCGCCAGCACGCCAACCGCCTGAAGCAAGCCGGGCTGTGAAGAAAGCTGCACTCGCCGCAGCCGTCGCGTCTGTCGCCCTGTTGCTGGCTGGCGCTGCCTTGTGGCCGGGCCAGGGCATTTTCTCGGCCGGCGATCGTGGCCAGAACGCTGCCGCGAGTGGCCCGCAAATTTCAGGCGAGCATGCGTCGATGCGGGGCACGCCGATCGCAACGCGTTCCGGTGGCCAGGCAGCATCCGGCCCGGTGGACCATTTCCTCGCGCCCGGCCTGCGCTTCCAACTGGAAGCGCTCTGGCTGGAGGCGGGCGAGGTGGGCGACCCGGCGACCTTGAAGCAACGCCTGCTGGCGCTGGTGCCCAGGCATTTCAGCGCCAACGATGCCGTCCGTGCGGCGCAGTTGCTCGAGCGCTACGTCGACTACCGCGTCGCCTTGAGCGGCTTGAAGCCGCCGGCCGACTGGAGCGATCCGCACGCCTTGCGGCAGGCCCTGGAGGCGCGGCAGAAGGTGCGCGCGCGCCATTTCACGCCCGAGGAGCATGACGCCCTGTTCGCCCAGGAAGAGGAGCTCGACCGGTACACGCTGGCCCGCATCGAGATCGAACGCAACACGCAGCTGGGCGCGGCGCAAAAAGACACTGCGTTGCGCGACGCCGAGCGGCAGCTGGGCGCCGAGCATCGGGCGGTGCGTGCCGAAGCGGTCCAGCACATCGCGGCAGCCGCCCAAACGGCCAGCCTCGACGCCCAGGGTGCGGGCGACGTCGAACGCCACGCGCAACGGCGCGCCTTGTACGGCGATGCCGCTGCCCACAACCTCGCGCAGCTGGACCGTGAGGAACGTGAATGGCAGGGCCGACTGAGCGAGTACGCGGCGGCCCGCCAGTCACAGTCGCAGCCGCAGCTGGAAGCAACGCGGCAACGCCTCTTCACACCGCAGGAACAGTTGCGTCTCGACGCCGCCCTCGCGCTCCGCGGCCCGGGCGCGGCTTCGCGCTAGCCACCGCCTCGTGGCGCAGTTTTCCTGCGCCGGCCGGAACGAGGCGGCGCCATTGCGGCAACATCTTGCGCGCGCCCGGTCGTAGACTGGCGCGATGCACAAAACGCCGACCGCAGCAGCTCCCGCCGCCTGGGACAACCCCATGGGCACCGACGGCTTCGAGTTCATCGAATACGCCGCACCCGATCCGCAAGCCATGGGCGCGCTGTTCGAGCGCATGGGCTTCCGGCCCATCGCGAAGCATCGCCACAAGAACGTGGTCCTGTACCGACAGGGCGGGATCAACTTCATCGTCAACGCCGAACCGGATTCCTTCGCGCAGCGCTTCGCGCGGATGCATGGACCGAGCATCTGTGCGATTGCATTCCGGGTGCAGGACGCCAAGGCAGCCTACGAACGCGCGATCGCACTGGGGGCGTGGGGCTATGCCGGGCAGGCGGGCCCGGGCGAGCTGAACATCCCGGCCATCAAAGGCATCGGCGACAGCGTCATCTACCTGATCGACCGCTGGCGCGGCAAGAACGGCGCGGCCGAAGGCGAGATCGGGAACATCGGCTTCTACGACGTCGACTTCGAACCCTTGCCGGGCGGCACGGGGCGCGAAGCGCTGGCGCCTCCCGGATTCGGCCTCACCTACATCGACCACCTGACGCACAACGTGCACCGCGGCCGGATGAAGGAATGGGCGGACTTCTATGAGCGGCTCTTCAACTTCCGTGAAGTGCGCTACTTCGACATCGAAGGCCAGGCCACGGGCGTGAAGAGCAAGGCGATGACCAGCCCCTGCGGGAAGATCCGCATCCCGATCAATGAGGAGGGCAACGAGAAGTCCGGCCAGATCCAGGAATACCTGGACCAGTACCGCGGGGAGGGCATCCAGCACATCGCGCTGGGTTCCACGAACCTGTACGACACCGTGGATGCCTTGCAGCTTGCCGGCGTGAAGCTGCTCTCCACCAGCGAAACCTACTACGAGCTGTTGCCCAGGCGGATCCCGGACCTGACGGAAAATGTTTCGGAACTGCAGCAGCGCAACATCCTGGTCGATGGGCGGCCGGGGGAATTGCTGCTGCAGATCTTCAGCGAGAACCAGCTCGGCCCGGTGTTCTTCGAGTTCATCCAGCGCAAGGGCAACGAAGGCTTCGGCGAAGGCAACTTCAAGGCGCTGTTCGAGACGATGGAGCTCGACCAGATGCGGCGCGGCGTGCTCGACGCGCCGGCGTGACCGGCGTTTTCGATTCCCCGGTTTGACTTTCGGCGCTACCAGCGCGCCGGCAGCTTCTTCATCAGCGTGATGCGCTTGACGCCGAGTTCGAGGTAGCCGCCCTTCTCGAGATCCTTCAGCAACCTGCTGACCATCTCGCGAGAAGCGCCGACCCGGCTGGCAATCTGCTGGTGCGTGATCGGTTTGAGTTCGATGGGTCCCTGGCCGTTCACGGGGCCGCGGTCGCTTTCCAGGGTCTGGACGACGCGGCCATACACGTCCAGCAGCGCCATCTGGCGGGCCTTGTCGGTGGCGCCGCGCGCGCGCCGGATCACCTGGCTGAGCAGGCGCATCGCAAACGCAGGTTCGTCGACGATGTGCTGTTCGACCGCCTGCTTCGACACCAGAGAGCACACCACCGGGCCCACCGAGATCACCGACGCCGACCTCGGACCACCATCCAGGGACATCTCGCCAAAGTAGTCGCCGGCGTCGATGGTGCCGTAAGTGATCTCGCGGCCGTTCTGGTCGATGGCATAGACCTTGACCTGGCCTTCCAGCAGGACGTAGAGCGAGTCGCCTGTCTCACCCTCGTTCAGGAGCACCGTGTTCTTGCGGTAACTGCGGACCAGCCCGCGCGCCGCCAGACGCCCGATGGCCGGGTCCAGCCCACCGATGAGTTTCTCGAAATCCACGCCATTCCTCGTGTGCAGCATGTCTCTCCCCTCCCTCGAAATACTTTATCACGGTAGTAAGGAAGGTTCAACTTTTGGAATTGGCCGCCTGCAGCAAAGACATTGTGTGGTCCATCACTTCCGGCTGGAAGGCCAGGTCGACATGGGCGACCCCGCGCACCAGCCGATTGTCCGCGCCGGGCAGCGTGGCCGTGGAAGCCGGAAACACGATGTTGTCGCATGGGGTGTACCAGCAGACGAAGAACGGCATCGACCGCCCGGATTCGTAGCGGCCGAGTTCGGCCAGCCAGGGACTGGCCAGGCGCATCTGCAGCCCGTTGGCCCGCCGGCTGAACCGCCCCAGCCAGGTCCCGCCGTGCGGTGAGCCCATGGTGACGACGCCGTATGCCCGCTCCGCCGATCCGGCATGGCGGAGCCAGGCCCGGGCCACGAGGCCGCCCATGCTGTGGCACACGAGCAAGGGCGGCAGGCCGGTCGCGCGGATCACGCGTTCCACCGCGCTGTCGACGGTGGCCGCATAGTCGTCGATGCTCCCGTACACCGGCTCCAGGTTCACCGCGACATACGCGTGGCCGCGGGCCCGCAGCATCCGCATCCACGGCGTCCAGAAGCCGCGGTTGCACACGAACCCGTGGATGAACACAACGCCGCGCTTCGAGCGCGTTTCGGGTGCCAGATGATCGTCCACTTCGCGCCATCGGAACGGCTGGCGCCAGCAGAACACCTGGAAGAACTGCCGGGTTTCGCCGATCCAAGCCCGCACGAGTTCGCGGGTCGTGGGGACCGGCGCCGTGTCGGTCCGGGCAACGAATGCGAGCAGCACGAACTCCGCCGCCAGCACGATCACGGCGACTCCCAGAATCGCCAGGCTTCCAGTCACGGCCTGAAGCGGCGATGCCGGCCAGCGCCAAGTCCACCAGCCGACCGCCGCCAGCACCACCAGGGCGCAGAGGACCTGTTGCAGGCGCGCGAGGCTGGAGGTGGCCGGCATCAGGCGAGTATCACATCGCGCCCGCTCAGCCTTTTCGCCAGGCCCTGCGCCAGCCGGTTCACGATGCCGTAGATGGAGAGCTGCGGATTCGCGCCGATGCTGGTGGGGAAGATGGAACCGTCATGCACGGAGAGGTTGCCGATCTGCCAATGCGTGCCGTCGGGCCGCACCACACCCAGCTGCGGCTGTCCCGCCATCGCGCAGCCACCCATCACGTGCGCGCTCACCACCTTGGCGAGCAGGGGCTGCATGGGGAGCGCCGCGATGGCCGATTTGGCTTCCTGCCAGCTCCGGTATGGCTCAGCCTTCTCATGGACGGGCAGAACCTGGCGCGCACCGGCGGCGAACTGGATCTCCGCCATGGCCAACAAGGCGCGGCGCGCCCCCTCCATCACGAAGGGGGTCAACGGGTAGTCGAGGACGGGCGAGCCGTCGCCGCGCAGCTTCACGCGGCCGCCAGCCGCTTCGGCGTGAAAGCCGTCGCGCAGCAGGGCCAGCAACACGTGGGTCTGGGCAAAACCACGCAACAGCCCGGCCTGCCCGGCGCCGAAGCCCGGGACCGTGGAGGCGAAGATCACCGGATGCAGCGGGGGCGCCTCGAGCTTGAAC
This sequence comes from Caenimonas sedimenti, assembly GCF_007833165.1. Lineage (GTDB taxonomy): Bacteria > Pseudomonadota > Gammaproteobacteria > Burkholderiales > Burkholderiaceae_C > Ramlibacter > Ramlibacter sedimenti. The sequence continues at coordinate 234,105 of NZ_VOBQ01000011.1, forward strand.
CCGATCGGTCCATCGATCGCCTGCGTCTCGAGGAAATGGTCGGTGTAGATCGTCTGCGGTGCGCCTTGCCAGCCTTCGACCTTCTGCGGCATCACGGCGGCCGACATCACCACCGGATGCAGGAAGGTGCGCTGGCCCAGCCGCCCATGCGGGTCGGGCGCCTCCGAACGCAGCAGCACGGCCGGCGAATTGATGGCGCCGGCGGCCAGCACGTAGTGGCGGGCGGTGATGCGGGTTCCGCCCGTTCCAGCGTCGGGGACTTCACCGTTGGGGCGGCAAGGCAGGCAGTGCAGCGCGCGGATCTCGCCATTCGCGATTTCCAGCTTTCGTGCCTGCGTTTCGACCAGCAGGGTCGCCCCGCGCTCCAGCGCGGCCGGCAAGGTCGTCACCAGCATCGACTGCTTGGCATTCGTCGGGCAGCCCATGCCGCACGAGCCCAGGTTCCAGCAGCCCTTGACGTTGCGCGCGATCGCGGCTGCGGGGATGCCGAGCGATGCCGCGCCACGGCGCAGCAGGTCGTTGTTCTCGTTCGGCGCGGTGAGCCAGGGACCGATGTTCAGGCGGCTTTCGGCCTGCGCGAAGTAGGGAGCGAGCTCGTCGTTGCCGTAACCTGCGAGGCCGTAGTGCTCTTGCCAATAGGCCAGCGTGCTCGCCGGCGTGCGGAATGAACTGGTCCAGTTCACGACCGTGGATCCGCCCACACAGCGGCCCTGCAGGATGTTGATGGCCTTGTCTTCCGTCTTGCGGGCCGCACTCTCCTGGTAGAGCGTCGGGTAGGCAACGGCTTCGCTCTGGTTGAAGTCGGTGCTGCTGCGCAGGGGCCCTTCCTCGACGATGACCACCGACAAGCCGGCATGCGCCAGCAATTCCGCGGTGATGCCGGCGCCGGCGCCGGAGCCGATCACTGCGACGTCGCACGCGATTTCAGCGGGGGCGGCGCCGTGCCGGCCGCCCAGCACCTTCCAGCCGCGGCGCAGGCCGTCCAGGATGGGATCGGGGAGTTTGCTCATGCCGGGCCTCAGATCGCGGCCGGGCCGGGATAGCCCAGGGCGACCCACGTCGCCTGTTCCGAAAAATAGGCGCCATTCACGATGTCGTGCAGCGCGTGGTACGCCTGCTGGCGCAAGGACAAGCCCGAAAAGCGCATCGATTGCAGGGCCGCCTGCAGTTCGGTGGCGGACGCTTGCGGCCAGTCTGCTTCCAGCCCGGCCAGCCATCGGCGCCCGGGTGAACTTTCGAGGAGTGCCAGCAGTTGCGAGAGCTCGGCTTGCGCATGCGGAGGCAAGCCGGCGACGAGGGCATCCACGCGCTGCACCAGCGCTTCGAGCGCGCGCGCACGGTCGGCCGGAGGCAGCAGGCCGTCGAGCATCGCGCCGCCGAGGGCCAGAAACACCTTGCGCGCACCGCTGGAAAGACGCCCGTCGACGAGTCCGGGCTGGAAAACGGCCAATGCTCCACCGCCGACGAGCAGGAGCGCCGCCGAAGCCGCTCCCAGCTTCAACAGACTTCTTCTTTGCATGTCAGGCACTATGGCACGGGCGAGGCGCGTGCCTGTAGAGGCCGCCGCCTAGATAGACTAGTGGTAAGCATGGAAACTGCCCAGAAGATCCGTCAGGCCGTCGCCGAGGTTGCGCTGCTGCGTCAGGAGGGACTGGCCACGCCCGCGATCGGAGAAGCGGTGCGCCGGCTCAAGCGGTTGCAGGCGCGGCGTTTCGCAGGATCGTATGCCGACCTGCTCAGCGCCGGCCCGTACGTCTCGGCCGCCCGCTTCTTCCTGGAGGAGCTGTACAGCGACAAGGACTACGCCGAGCGGGATTCCCAGTTCGCCCGGATCGCCGGCGCGGTCGAGAAATTCTTCCCCGTCGATGTGGCCCACACCGCCGTCGCGCTCGCCCAACTGCACGCGCTCACCGAAGCGCTCGATCACGCCATGGCGGTGGAGTGGCTGCGGACTGCGGAGCCGGACCCGGACACCGAGCGCTACGTCTCGGCCTGGCGCGCCGTGGGCCGGCGGGTCGACCGCGACCGGCAGCTGGTCATGGTGCTGGCGATCGGGGTCGAGATGGCGCGGCTGACCCGCGCGCCGGGCTTGCGCTTCATGCTGAAGATGATGCGCGGCCCCGCGTCGGCGGCCGGGCTCGGCTCGCTGCAGCGCTTCCTGGAGACGGGGTTCGACACCTTCGCCGCGATGGCGCGGCGGCCGCGCGGCGCGGAGAACTTCCTGGACACCATCAGGGAAAGGGAATCGGCCTTGATCGCCTTGCTCTTCGATGTGGAGCCTGTCGCGGCCGGGACGGAGTTGTCGCGCATCCTAGGACAAGCCCGCTAGCTGCGGAGCGCGGCCATTCGCACAATGGCCCGGCAAGGAGAACGCATGGAGCAGAAGCATTGGCTGAAAAGCTATCCCGAGGGCGTCCCGCCTGACGTCCATCCCCAGCAGTACGGGTCTCTGACCCAACTGCTCGAGGAGTCTTTCAGGAAGAACGCATCGCGTCCGTTCTCCGTGTGCATGGAGCGATGGATGACTTACGGCCAGCTCGACTCGCTCTCCAAGGCGCTGGGCGCCTGGCTGCAGTCGCGAGGGCTGGAATCGGGAGCGCGCGTTGCGATCATGCTGCCGAACATTCCCCAGTTTGCGGTGACGATGGCCGCGGTGCTGCGGGCCGGATACACCTGCGTCAACGTCAATCCGCTCTATACCGCGCGCGAACTCGAGCACCAGCTCAAGGATTCCGGCGCCACGGCGATCGTCGTACTCGAGAATTTCGGCAAGACGCTGGAGGAAGTGATCGACCGCACGCAGATCAAGCATGTCGTGCTCGCGTCCATGGGCGACCAGCTGGGCTTCTGGTACGGCCAGTGGATCACGTTCGCCGTTCGCCACCTGGCCAAGATGGTGCCACCGTTCAAGCTGCCTCTGGATGGTGGACGCACTGTGACGCCATTCAATCGCGCGATTGCGGACGGGACGGGCATGAGCCTGAAGCCGATGCCGCAAACGCTGGACTCGATCGCCTTCCTGCAGTACACCGGCGGCACGACGGGCTTGTCGAAGGGTGCCGTCCTGTCGCACCGGAACATCGTCGCCGCCATTCTGCAGGCGGAAGCCTGGTTCTCGCCCGCCTTGAAGCGCATTGGTGACGTGAGCCGGACCAACAGCATCGCGGCGCTGCCGCTGTATCACATCTTCGCGCTCACGCTTTCGCTGCTGGCCATTCGCTGGGGAGCGCACCTGACGCTCGTGCCGAACCCGCGGGACATCGGGAAGTTCATCGAAGTCCTCAAGAAGCGGCCATTCCACCTGTTGCCCGCTGTGAATACGCTTTTCAATGCGCTGATGCAGCATCCTCAGTTCAAGACCATCGACTTTTCGCAGTTGTGCGTCTCGCAGGCTGGCGGGATGGCGGCGTCGGAAGGGACGGCACGCCAATGGCAGCAGCTGACCGGCTGCGCGATGGTGGAGGGCTGGGGCATGAGCGAGACCTGCGCCATCGGCACGAACAACCCGATCACGAGCCGCGAGTTCTCGGGCAACATCGGGCTGCCTCTGCCTGGCATCGACATCGCGATCAAGGACGACGATGGGAAGTCGCTGCCCGTCGGTGAATCGGGGGAGATCTGCATCCGCGGCCCGAATGTGATGAGCGGGTATTACCGGCAGCCGGAGGAGAACGCCAAGGCGTTCACGAGCGACGGCTTCATGCGCACGGGCGACATCGGCATCATGGACGAGAGCGGCTACACCCGCATCGTCGACCGCAAGAAGGACATGATCCTGGTGAGTGGCTTCAATGTGTTCCCGAACGAACTGGAACAGGTGATTTCGCTTTGCCCCGGCGTCGTGGAATGCGCGGCGATCGGCATCCCGGACGAGAAGCAGGGCGAGGCGATCAAGGTTTTTGTCGTGAGGAACGATCACGGCGTATCGGAAGAGCAGGTCGCCGCGCACTGCCGGCAGAACCTCACCGGCTACAAGGTACCGAAGTACATCGAGTTTCGCGACGAGCTGCCGAAGACGAACGTCGGCAAGATCCTGCGCCGCGAGTTGCGGGCCGGAAAGTAGCGGACGCCGCATGCCTGTCCTGCCAGCGGGCGTGCGGGTGCTCGAGCGCGGATGGCTCTCCTCCAACAACATCCTGTTTGTCGATGGGGATCAACCGGCCATCGTCGATAGCGGGTACGCGACGCATGCCGGGTTGACGTTGGATCTGGTGCGGCGCGCTTTCGGGAGTACGCGCCCGGCGCTGCTGGTGAACACCCACTTGCATAGCGATCACTGCGGCGGCAATGCCGGGTTGCAGCGAGAGTATCCGGCGATGCGGACGCTCATTCCGCCAGGTCAGGCCGATCAGGTGCGCGCATGGGATCCGGTTGCACTGACGTTCGAGCCGACGGGGCAGCAGTGCCCTAGGTTTTCTTTCGATGGAGTCCTCGCACCCGGCTCGGAAGTCCAGCTTGGCCGGATGCGTTGGCAAGTTCATGCGGCGCCGGGCCACGATCCACATTCCGTCGTGCTGTTTGAACCTGGTTCGCGGGTGCTGATTTCTGCGGATGCGCTGTGGGAGAACGGTTTCGGCGTCGTTTTTCCCGAGCTGGAGGGTGTTGATGCGTTCGACGAAGTCGCTCGAACGCTCGATCTGATCGAACGTCTTGACCCGACCTGCGTGATCCCCGGACACGGCGCCATCTTTTCCGACGCTGCAAAGGCGTTGGCCCGCGCGCGCCGGCGGCTCGAAGGCTATGTGTCGGATCCCGTCAGGCACGCGACACACGCTGCGAAGGTGCTGTTGAAGTTCAAGCTGCTGGAGCTGCAGTCCGTCACCATGCCCGAATGTGTTGCCTGGGCGGCCTCAACCGCGTATTTCGGAGTCGTCCACGAGCGCTGGTTCGCCGATGTGGGGATGGGCGCGTGGATCGAGTCGCTGTCTCTCGACCTGATTCGATCAGGGGCGGCCAAGCTGGAGAACGGCATTCTGCTGAATGCATGAAAGGCGCGCGCCAAAAGAAAAAGCCCAGCATTTCTGCTGGGCTTTTCTCGCTTTAATAGCCTGACGATGTCCTACTTTCACACGGGAACCCGCACTATCATCGGCGCAGAGGCGTTTCACTGTCCTGTTCGGGATGGGAAGGAGTGGGACCACCTCGCTATGGTCATCAGGCATAACTTTTTGCCATCCAGTCCATGGGACTAGACGACCAATTCATAGAGTTTTGAATCAGCACGCATCGCGGTCACGATGCGCTTTTCGATTGCGTTCAACCCTGGCATAACACCCTGATCTGACGATCAAAGTTATAGGGTCAAGCCGCACGAGCAATTAGTATCAGTTAGCTTAACGCATTACTGCGCTTCCACACCTGACCTATCAACGTCCTGGTCTAGAACGACTCTTCAGGGGGCTCAAGGCCCCGGCAGATCTCATCTTGAAACGAGTTTCCCGCTTAGATGCTTTCAGCGGTTATCTCTTCCGCACTTAGCTACCCTGCAATGCCACTGGCGTGACAACAGGTACACCAGAGGTGCGTCCACTCCGGTCCTCTCGTACTAGGAGCAGGCTTCCTCAAATCTGCAGCGCCCACGGAAGATAGGGACCAAACTGTCTCACGACGTTTTAAACCCAGCTCACGTACCTCTTTAAATGGCGAACAGCCATACCCTTGGGACCGGCTACAGCCCCAGGATGAGATGAGCCGACATCGAGGTGCCAAACACCGCCGTCGATATGAACTCTTGGGCGGTATCAGCCTGTTATCCCCAGAGTACCTTTTATCCGTTGAGCGATGGCCCTTCCATACAGAACCACCGGATCACTATGTCCTGCTTTCGCATCTGCTCGACTTGTCAGTCTCGCAGTTAAGCACGCTTATGCCATTGCACTATCGTCACGATGTCCGACCGTAACTAGCGTACCTTCGAACTCCTCCGTTACGCTTTGGGAGGAGACCGCCCCAGTCAAACTGCCTACCATGCACTGTCCCCGGCCCGGATAACGGGCCTAGGTTAGAACCTCAAACGCACCAGGGTGGTATTTCAACGTTGGCTCCACCAGATCTAGCGACCCGGCTTCAAAGCCTCCCACCTATCCTACACAGATCCGTTCAAAGTCCAATACAAAGCTACAGTAAAGGTTCATGGGGTCTTTCCGTCTTTCCGCGGGGAGATTGCATCATCACAAACATTTCAACTTCGCTGAGTCTCGGGAGGAGACAGTGTGGCCATCGTTACGCCATTCGTGCAGGTCGGAACTTACCCGACAAGGAATTTCGCTACCTTAGGACCGTTATAGTTACGGCCGCCGTTTACTGGGACTTCGATCAAGAGCTTGCACCCCATCACTTAATCTTCCAGCACCGGGCAGGCGTCACACCCTATACGTCCACTTTCGTGTTTGCAGAGTGCTGTGTTTTTATTAAACAGTCGCAGCCACCGATTTTTTGCAACCTCATTGGGCTCCCCTTGTACAGGTTCACCTACTAAAGGCACACCTTCTTCCGAAGTTACGGTGTCAATTTGCCGAGTTCCTTCTCCCGAGTTCTCTCAAGCGCCTGAGAATACTCATCTCGCGCACCAGTGTCGGTTTGCGGTACGGTCGTGTGTAGCTGAAGCTTAGTGGCTTTTCCTGGAAGCAGGGTATCACTCACTTCGGAGGCAAGCCTCCTCGTTATCACCCCTCATCTAAGCCCGGCGGATTTACCTACCAGGCACGACTACAGGCTTGAACAGACACATCCAACAGTCTGCTGAGCTAACCTTCTCCGTCCCCACATCGCACTACACATCGGTACAGGAATATTGACCTGTTTCCCATCAGCTACGCATCTCTGCCTCGCCTTAGGGGCCGACTCACTCTACGCCGATGAACGTTGCGTAGAAAACCTTGCGCTTACGGCGAGCGGGCTTTTCACCCGCTTTAACGCTACTCATGTCAGCATTCGCACTTCTGATACCTCCAGCATCCCTCTCGAGACACCTTCACAGGCTTACAGAACGCTCTCCTACCACTTGCACTTGCGTGCAAATCCGCAGCTTCGGTAACTGGCTTAGCCCCGTTACATCTTCCGCGCAGGACGACTCGATCAGTGAGCTATTACGCTTTCTTTAAATGATGGCTGCTTCTAAGCCAACATCCTGACTGTTTTAGCCTTCCCACTTCGTTTCCCACTTAGCCAATTTTAGGGACCTTAGCTGGCGGTCTGGGTTGTTTCCCTCTTGAGTCCGGACGTTAGCACCCGGTGCTCTGTCTCCCAAGCTGTACTCTGCGGTATTCGGAGTTTGCCTTGGTTTGGTAAGTCGCCATGACCCCCTAGCCAAAACAGTGCTCTACCCCCGCAGGTAATACTTGAGGCACTACCTAAATAGTTTTCGGAGAGAACCAGCTATTTCCAAGTTTGTTTAGCCTTTCACCCCTATCCACAGCTCATCCGCTAGTTTTGCAACACTAGTCGGTTCGGACCTCCAGTACCTGTTACGGCACCTTCATCCTGGCCATGGATAGATCACTTGGTTTCGGGTCTACACCCAGCGACTGATCGCCCTATTCGGACTCGATTTCTCTACGGCTTCCCTATTCGGTTAACCTTGCCACTGAATGTAAGTCGCTGACCCATTATACAAAAGGTACGCAGTCACCCTTGCGGGCTCCTACTTTTTGTAAGCATGCGGTTTCAGGATCTATTTCACTCCCCTCCCGGGGTTCTTTTCGCCTTTCCCTCACGGTACTAGTTCACTATCGGTCGATTACGAGTATTTAGCCTTGGAGGATGGTCCCCCCATCTTCAGACAGGATTTCTCGTGTCCCGCCCTACTTTTCGCTAGCTTAGTACCACGCAGATCTTTTCGCGTACGGGGCTATCACCCGCTATGGCCGGCCTTTCCAAGCCGTTCCGCTAAGTTCTGCGCTATCACTAGCAGGCTGTTCCGATTTCGCTCGCCACTACTTTCGGAATCTCGGTTGATGTCTATTCCTCGAGCTACTGAGATGTTTCAGTTCACCCGGTTCGCCTCGCATGACTATGTATTCATCATGCGATACCTCTTGCGAGGTGGGTTTCCCCATTCGGAAATCTCCGGATCAAAGCTTGTTTGCCAGCTCCCCGAAGCTTATCGCAGGCTATCACGTCCTTCGTCGCCTGTAATCGCCAAGGCATCCACCACATGCTCTTATTCACTTGACCCTATAACTTTGACCTCTCGCAGCGAGCCTCACGGCCGGCAGCGAAAATCTCAGTCAATCAAGGAATGTTCGCGAGGTCTTTCACCTCGCGCGTTATGCCGTCTTCATACTTTCGGTTTGATCCGAAATTGAAGTCTGGTTGACGCAATCAAAAAATCGTCATTGGCGGCACGGTCTGCCATGAAGCAGTTTCCGCCAACAACGCTGATTCGAACTCTATGAATTGTTAAAGAACAGCCGATTGATTCCGGGAGATCCCGGAGTCAACAACTAAGCAGCCTGGTCTTTTCAGAACAAGCCGCTTAGGTGTTGATTTGTTGTTGTCGAAGTGTCGATGGTGGAGGATGACGGGATCGAACCGACGACCCCCTGCTTGCAAAGCAGGTGCTCTCCCAGCTGAGCTAATCCCCCAGATCCGAAATTGGAGTGGGATGGTGGGTCTGGGTGGTCTCGAACCACCGACCCCCGCCTTATCAAGACGGTGCTCTAACCAACTGAGCTACAGACCCAAGCCGGTCGCAGAACGACACGGGCCGAGGCCAACGTCGGTAGGCGACATCTTCCAACAACCGATAAGTGTGGGCGTTTAACTTTAATTGCGGTTTCCAGAAAGGAGGTGATCCAGCCGCACCTTCCGATACGGCTACCTTGTTACGACTTCACCCCAGTCACGAACCCTGCCGTGGTAATCGCCCTCCTTGCGGTTAGGCTAACTACTTCTGGCAGAACCCGCTCCCATGGTGTGACGGGCGGTGTGTACAAGACCCGGGAACGTATTCACCGTGACATGCTGATCCACGATTACTAGCGATTCCGACTTCACGCAGTCGAGTTGCAGACTGCGATCCGGACTACGACCGGTTTTATGGGATTAGCTCCCCCTCGCGGGTTGGCAACCCTTTGTACCGGCCATTGTATGACGTGTGTAGCCCTACCCATAAGGGCCATGAGGACTTGACGTCATCCCCACCTTCCTCCGGTTTGTCACCGGCAGTCTCATTAGAGTGCCCAACTGAATGTAGCAACTAATGACAAGGGTTGCGCTCGTTGCGGGACTTAACCCAACATCTCACGACACGAGCTGACGACAGCCATGCAGCACCTGTGTTCTGGCTCTCTTTCGAGCACTCCTGCATCTCTGCGGGATTCCAGACATGTCAAGGGTAGGTAAGGTTTTTCGCGTTGCATCGAATTAAACCACATCATCCACCGCTTGTGCGGGTCCCCGTCAATTCCTTTGAGTTTCAACCTTGCGGCCGTACTCCCCAGGCGGTCAACTTCACGCGTTAGCTTCGTTACTGAGTCAGTGAAGACCCAACAACCAGTTGACATCGTTTAGGGCGTGGACTACCAGGGTATCTAATCCTGTTTGCTCCCCACGCTTTCGTGCATGAGCGTCAGTACAGGTCCAGGGGATTGCCTTCGCCATCGGTGTTCCTCCGCATATCTACGCATTTCACTGCTACACGCGGAATTCCATCCCCCTCTACCGTACTCTAGCTATGCAGTCACAAATGCAGTTCCCAGGTTAAGCCCGGGGATTTCACACCTGTCTTACATAACCGCCTGCGCACGCTTTACGCCCAGTAATTCCGATTAACGCTTGCACCCTACGTATTACCGCGGCTGCTGGCACGTAGTTAGCCGGTGCTTATTCTTACGGTACCGTCATTACGCCGTGGTGTTAGCACAGCGCGTTTCGTTCCGTACAAAAGCAGTTTACAACCCGAGGGCCTTCATCCTGCACGCGGAATGGCTGGATCAGGCTTGCGCCCATTGTCCAAAATTCCCCACTGCTGCCTCCCGTAGGAGTCTGGGCCGTGTCTCAGTCCCAGTGTGGCTGGTCGTCCTCTCAGACCAGCTACAGATCGTCGGCTTGGTGAGCCTTTACCCCACCAACTACCTAATCTGCCATCGGCCGCTCCAATCGCGCGAGGTCTTGCGATCCCCCGCTTTCATCCGTAGATCGTATGCGGTATTAGCGTAGCTTTCGCTACGTTATCCCCCACGACTGGGCACGTTCCGATGTATTACTCACCCGTTCGCCACTCGCCACCAGGGTTGCCCCCGTGCTGCCGTTCGACTTGCATGTGTAAAGCATTCCGCCAGCGTTCAATCTGAGCCAGGATCAAACTCTACAGTTCGATCTTGATAATTTGCCCCTTGCGGGGCTACTCACAAAAAAGGAATTGAAGTGAACTTCACTTCTATTCTCATGAGCGTTTGTTGTTCCGAAGAACTTGGCAATTGCCATCAAACGCCCACGCTTATCGGCTGTATATTTTTAAGGAACCTGGCAGCACATCGGACGTTGCGTCTTCTGTTTTTGCCTGCTTTCGCTGCGATCAGCGAAGCCTTGAATTATCTGACTTTTCTCAAATCCCTGTCAACTGCCAGGGTTTTTGCTGATTCGCTTTGCGCCTGATCCGTGGTTCGGATCGTTTGCTTTGCTGTGTTCAGCGGAGCCTTGAATTCTATACCAACTTTTGATCGTTGGTCAAACTTCGAAGCTTTCTTTTCCCTGTCAGCCGCCACCGGCTTTGACTCCCTGCTGCCCCGGCTGCAAACTGCCTTTCGGTTTGTTTGCCGCTGTGTTCAGCAGAGCCATCGACTATAGCACGAGATTTTTGGGGTCCGCAAACGCGGCTTCAAAAAATCTTGAGACTCAGACACTCCCCAATGGGAGCTTGCGGTGCCGCTCGCCCGTCAGGGCGAACAGCGCATTGGCCACCGCAGGCGCCAGAGGCGGAACACCCGGCTCGCCCACGCCGCCCGGGGGGCGCTCACTGGGCACGATCCAGGTCTCCACCTGCGGTGTCGAGGCCATTCGGACCATCGGATAGTCCGCGAAGTTCCCCTGGCGCACGACCCCGTTGTGAATGTCGATCCGGCCGTGCAGGACAGCGGTCAACCCGAACACCACCGAGCTTTCCATCTGCTGGGCCACGATGCCCGGGTTCACGACCGTGCCGCAGTCGATGGCGCAAACCACACGGTGCACGCGCGGACCCGCAGGCCCCAGCGACACCTCCGCCACCTGCGCCACGATGGAGCCGAATGACTCATGGAGAGCCAGCCCGCGGGCCCGCCCGGCTGGCGCCGGACTTTTCCAGCCCGCCTTCTCCGCGGCGAGGTCGAGGACGGCCAGGTAACGTGGCGCCTTGCCCAGCAGCTTGCGCCGGAACTCCAGCGGGTCTGCCTTGCCTGCAACGGCCAGCTCGTCAATGAACGACTCCGAGAAGAAGGCGTTGTGCGAATGCCCGACGGAGCGCCAGAAACCCACGGGCACTCCCATGCGGGTGGCCACGTGCTCCATGCGCTGGGCCGGCACGCCATAGGGTTGGTCGAACAGGCCTTCGGACGTGGTCTTGTCGGGCAGGTCGACCGGGCCGGTCAAGGCGGGAATCCCGCGTTCCATCCAGCGCGGCGAGATCGCATCCCCGGCCGACTTGATATGCAGGCTGAGGGGCTGCCCAGCCGCATCCACCGTGGCTCGCAAGCGCGCCACATGCATCGGCCGGTAGAAATCATGCCGCGTGTCCTCTTCGCGGGACCAGACCAGCTGCACGGGCGCGCCGCCGCAGTCCATCGCCACGCGCACGGCCTGCGCCACGTAGTCGACCTCGAGCCGGCGGCCAAAACCGCCGCCCAGGAGCGTGACATGCATTTCCACCGCCGCAGGCGGCACGCCGGCGACACGGGCCGCCATGGCCCGGCACATTTCCGGCACCTGGGTCGGGGCCCACACCTGCACGCGACCGTCTTGCACCTGCGCCGTGCAATTCATGGGCTCCAGCGTCGCGTGGGCCAGGTAGGGGGCGCTGTACCAGCTTTCGATCACGCGGGCCGACTTCTCCGCAGCGTCCAGGTCGCCGCGTTCATGGAACCGGAAGCCCGACCCGTCCTTGACGCTGGCCGTCAATTCCTGCGCTATGCGTTCGCTGTCCAGGTTTCCGCCCGGCCGCGCCTGCCATTCGACGTGGACGGCATCCACGGCCCGGCGAGCAAGCCAAGTACTGTTCGCGACGACCGCGATCCCCGCCGTCGAGCCTGCATAAGCAGGAATCTGCACCACCCGTTCGACGCCGGGCATGGCCAAGGCGGCGGCCGGGTCGATTCGGCCCGGTGACCCGCCCAGCATGGGACAAAGACGCAGTGCGGCGAAGCGCATGCCCGGCAGGCGCACGTCCAGCCCGAATCGTGCGCTGCCGTCCGTCTTGGCGGGGATGTCGAGCCGCGGCGCCGGGCGGCCAATCAGTTTCCAGTCCTTGCGCGACTTCAACGTCACCGTGCCGGGCGGCGTCGCGGCCGCGAAGCGGGCGAGCTCTCCATAAGTGGCGGACTTTGCCGACCCGGCATGCTTGACCACGCCATCCACCACGGTCAATTCCTCGATCGGCTGTTTCCATTGCAGCGATGCCGCCCCCAGCAGCGAGGCCCGCGCGGTCGCTGCAGCCATCCGGACGACTTCCCAGGCGTCCGAAACACTCGAGGATCCCCCGGTCGCATTGATCCCCAGTTCCCGCGCGACCTTGCCCACCACCCAGCGGCTCGCCTTGACGCGGCCGAAACCGTCTTCGTGCTCCTCGTCGAGCGGATGGATCGGCAGGCTGGCCACCAGCATCGCCACGTTCCCGTAGATGGTGTCGGGGCCCGCCTGCTCGATCCGCACCGAAGTGAGTGGCACGTCGAGTTCCTCCGCCGCCAGCATCGGCAGCGCCGTGTGCACGCCCTGCCCCATTTCGCTGCGCGGCATCGCCAGCACGACCGACCCGTCCTCCGCGATCTTGATCCAGCCGTTCAGGGCAATTTCGCCCTTGGCGGCCTTCAGGAGGGCCGCCGCACCCATGCGCGAGCGCTGCGGCAACACCCCCCAGCCCACCAGCAGCGCGCCCGCCGCGGCAGTGCCACCCAGCAGCCAGGTGCGGCGCCTCATGTCGTGGCTCCGGCCTTCACTCCCGCGGCGCGCTTGATCGCCAGCTTCACCCGCTGGTAGGTGCCGCAGCGGCAGATGTTGGTGATCGCTTCGTCGATGTCCGCATCGCTCGGCTTGGGCTTCTTCTCCAGCAGCGCCGCGGCCGCCATCAGCATGCCGCTCTGGCAATAGCCACATTGCGGGACCTGCTCGGCGATCCAGGCCGCCTGCAGCGCATGCGGCTTGCCGGGGGCGCCGAGCCCCTCGATGGTCTGGATGTTCTTGCCCGCGACCGACGAGGCTGGCGTCACGCAGGAACGCACCGCCTGCCCGTCCACCCGCACGGTGCAGGCACCGCAGGCGGCCACGCCACACCCGAACTTGGTGCCGGTGAGGCTCAGGACATCGCGCAGCACCCACAGCAAAGGCATGTTCGCGTCGACGTCCGCCTGCAGCGGCCTGCCGTTGATCTTCAGCTCCACGGTCACCCCTAGCTGCTTCGGAACCCGACTATAGCCAAGCGGGGCCGGTGATAACCTCGGCGCCTCACTCGAAGTCCCCATGGCCCTGATCACCTTCGCCGACGCGCAGCTCGCGTACGGCCACTTCCCCCTTCTCGACCACGCCGATTTCTCGCTGGAGGAAAACGAGCGCATCGGCCTCATCGGCCGCAACGGCGCCGGCAAGTCGTCGATGCTGAAGATCCTTGCCGGCATGGAACGCCCCGACGATGGCACCCTGCAATTCCAGCAGGGCTTGCGCATCGCCTACGTGGCCCAGGAACCGCAATTGCGCCCAGCCGACTCGGTGTTCGACGCGGTGCAGGAGGGCCTGGCCGACGTCATCGCCCTGGTGGAAAGCTACAGCCACGGCACCGGCGACCTCGACACCCTGCAGGCGCAGATCGAGGCCCAGGACGGCTGGATGTGGCGCCAGCGCGTGGACGAAACCCTGCAGCGGCTGCATCTCGATCCCGCCGCGCCGGTGGCCAGCCTCTCCGGCGGCAACCGCAAGCGCGTCGCCCTGGCCCAGGCCCTGGTGCGCCGTCCCGACGTGCTGCTGCTGGACGAACCGACCAACCACCTCGACCTCGATTCCATCGAGTGGCTGGAAAACCTGCTGATCGACTTCCGCGGCAGCGTCGTCCTCATCACGCACGATCGCGCCTTCCTCGATCGCGTGGCGACCCGCATCATCGAACTGGACCGCGGCCGCCTGCGCTCCTACCCGGGCAACTTCACGCAGTTCCAGACCCTGAAGCAGGACCAGCTGGCGCAGGAAGCCGTGATCCAGGCCAAGGCCGACAAGCTGCTGGCGCAGGAGGAAGTTTGGGTGCGCAAAGGTGTGGAAGCCCGGCGCACCCGCTCGCAAAGCCGCGTCGTCCGCCTGCAGCAACTGCGGGCGCGGCGTGCGGCCCGGCGCGACGCCCTCGGCAACGTGAACCTCGACCTCGCCACCGGCCAGCCCAGCGGCAAGATCGTCGCGGAGCTGGTGAAGGTCGGCAAGTCCTATCCGGCCGCCGACGGCAGCCGGCGCGTCATCGTGCGCGACTTCACTTCCACCATCCTGCGCGGCGACAAGGTCGGGCTGATCGGCCCCAACGGCGCGGGCAAGACGACGCTGCTGAAACTGATCCTGGGCGAACTCCAACCAGACAGCGGCCGTGTGCGCCTGGGCAGCAACCTGCAGGTGGCCTACTTCGACCAGATGCGCGAGGCGCTCGACCTCGACGCCACGCTGGAAGACTTCATCAGCCCCGGCAGCGAATGGATCGAGATCGGCAGCCAGCGCAAGCACGTCAAGAGCTACCTGGGCGACTTCCTGTTCTCCCCGGCGCGTTCGAACTCGCCCGTGCGCTCGCTCTCGGGCGGCGAACGGAACCGCCTGCTGCTCGCCCGCCTGTTCGCGCGGCCCGCCAACGTCCTGGTGCTGGACGAACCCACCAACGACCTCGACATCGAAACGCTGGAGTTGCTCGAGGAACTGCTGCAGGACTACGAGGGCACCGTGTTCCTCGTGAGCCACGACCGCACGTTCCTGGACAACGTGGTCACCAGCACCATCGCCTTCGAGGGCGACGGTCTGTGGCGCGAGTACGAGGGTGGCGTGCAGGACTGGCTCACGCAGTCGGCCCGCGCGAAGACCATCGCCGCCGCGGCTCAGGCGGCTGCATCGGTGCCAGCGCCGACGGCAGCAAAGCGCAGTGACACGCCCAGCGCCTCACCAAGAAAAAAGCCCAGCTACAAGGAACAGCGCGAACTCGAGGCCCTGCCAGCCAAGATCGAAGAACTGGAAACCGAACAGAAGGCGATCCTGGCCGAACTTGCCGCGGGTGCGGTGTACCGCGACGACCCGAAGCGCGCCGCCGACTTGACGGCTCGCAACGCTCGCATCGAAGATGAACTGATGGCGGCACTGGAGCGCTGGGAAGCGCTGGGCGGCGCCTGAAGCAACCTGGGCTGTAGGCAGGCGCCGTCAGCAGTTGGCGGCTCCTGCTGACCTTCCGCGCGCCCCGCGGCACGGGGTGCGGGGCTACATTGCTTGCAGCCCATGCACTCCTCCCACGCCACTCACCCGACCGCCCGCTCCGGCGCCTGGCATACGTTCTGGCGCTGCTTTGCCATGATCACGCTCCTGTCCTGGGCGACCGGGTGTGCGAGCCTGCCGGCCAACACCGACCGCCGGGCGTCCACGGCCTTCAACGCCCCGGACCAGACACCGCTCGGGCAACTGGTGCACGCCCGGCGCGCGCAGGCCGGCGCGCGCAGCGACTCCGGCTTCTACCTGCTGGACGGCGTGGAGATCGCACTGACCAGCCGGCTGGCACTGATCGACGGTGCCCAGCGCAGCCTCGACCTGCAGTACTACGCCATCCACGCCGATGCGAGCACCGAAGTGATCCTGCAGCGCCTGCGCGATGCGGCGCGGCGTGGCGTGCGGGTGCGCATCCTGCTCGACGATTTCAACTCCGTCGGGCCGGATGCCCAGGTGCTGCGCCTGGCCTTCGAGCCCAACATCGAAATCCGCCTCTTCAACCCGCTGCCCGGCTCGCGCAACTCCTTGGTGGGCCGCATCCTGACCTCGCTGCATGACGTGCCGCGGATCCAGAAGCGCATGCACAACAAGGTGTTCATCGCCGACAACGCCTGGGGCATCACGGGCGGGCGCAACCTCGGCGACCGCTACTTCGGCGCCGGCGAAAAGCAGAACTTCGTCGATCTCGACGTCCTGGCCGCGGGCCGCATCGTGCGCGACATGTCGGCCAGCTTCGATCGCTACTGGAACAACGAGCTGGCCTATCCCGTCCAGACGCTGCTGGACAAGGAAGACCTGGAGAAGCTGCGCGAGCTGGCCGTGCCCGGCGCGCAAAGCGTGAAGTCCGGCGGGGTCATTCCGGCGGCAGCGGCGGCACCCGCCCCGGGCGCCGTGCTTCCCGGCGTCACCGCCGCCGAGGTCAGGCAAGCCGACCGCCCCTCGATGGACCTGCGCAAAGTCGAATTGCGTTGGGCCCCGTCCACGCTGCTGGTGGACAAGCCCGGCAAGATCGGCCCCGGCGACGACGAGGTCGACGCCGGCGACACGGTGATTGACGGCCTGATGTCCGCCCTGCGGCTTGCACAGAAGGACGTGCTGATCATCTCGCCCTACTTCGTGCCCGGCACGCAGATGATGGCCGTGTACGAGGAGCTGCGCAAGCGCGGCGTGCGAATCCGCGTGTTGACCAACTCGCTCGCGTCCAACGACGCCCCGGCCGCCCACGCGGGTTATGAGCGCTATCGCAAGGACCTCCTGGCGATGGGTGTGGAGCTGTACGAGATGCGCTCGGACCCGGAGTCCGCCAAGCAACTCGTGGGTTCAGGGGGCGACCAGCGGCCGAAATCCGATGCGGGCAAAGAGCCCGACTCGCGGGCCAGCCTGCATTCGAAAGCGGTCGTCATCGACAACCGGCTGTCCATCATCGGTTCCATGAACCTGGACTTGCGCTCGCAGCTGAAGAACAGCGAAGTTGCGTTGGTGATCCGCGGGTCCCCCGTCGCGCAGGAACTGACGCGGCAGATCGAAGCCATGCTGGCAGGCGGCGCCTATCGCGTGGAGCAGCGGCAAGGCAAACTGCACTGGGCCGCGCCGAAGGGAGCGAGTTTCGGTGACGAGGACAAGGAGCCCGGCGCGAGCGCCAAGCTCAGGCTGATCGTCCGGCTGGTCGCACCGTTCGCGCCCGACGAGATGCTCTGACCGCACTCACATGCGCCGGACCACTTCGGCGTACTTCTTCCAGAAGACGGCGTCCTGCGTGGTCGCGAAATTGATCCGCATCAGCGTGCTGGGCCGGTGCTCCGCATGGAACAGTGCGCCGGGCGCCAGCAGGTAGCCCTCGTCCAGCATGCGCTGCGACAGCGCGTCGGTGTCCACCCCCGTATCCACCCAGCCGAACAGGCCTGCCGGTTCGGCCTCGAAGCGGCAGCCCGCGTTCAGCGCCAGTTTCACGCTGCGGCTGCGGGCGACGTCCAGCCGCGTGCGGATCCGTTCGCTGTGGCGCCGCAGCTGACCCTGGTCGATGCACAGCGCCAACGCCTTCTCCAGCAGCGCCGGGGTGGTCAGCGTCGCCAGCAGCTTGGTGTCCAGGAACTGTTCCACCAGCGCCGGGGGCGCCGCCAGGAAGCCGATGCGCCAATTGGGCGCGAGGATCTTCGCGAAGCCGCTCACGTAGATCGTGCGCTGCAGGCCGTCCAGGGCGCTCAGCCGGCTGGCGTGGGGCGGCGCGATGTGGCTGTAGGTGTCGTCCTCGACGATGTGGAAGTCGTACTGGTTGGCCAGTTGCAGGATGCGGTGCGCACTGCCCGGTGAGAGGCAGTAGCTGGTCGGGTTGTGGAACACGCTCACGCTCACATAGAGCTTGGGCCGGTGCAGCGCGCAGTACTGCGCCATCACTTCCAGGTCCGGCCCGTCGGCACGCCGCGGCACCGGCAGCAGGCGCATGCCCAGCGCGTTGAGCCGCGCGAATTCGACCGCCCAGCCGGGTTCCTCCACCATCACCGGATCGCCGGGGCGCAACAGCGTGCGGCTCACGATGTCGAGCGCGTGCGTCGCGCCCACCGACGTGATGATCTGGTCCATGGTGGCCGGCACGTTCAGCGCCGCCAGCTTGGTCACCAGCGAGCGCCGCAAGCCACTGTCGCCCATGGGCTCGCCGTATTGCAGCGAAAAGTCGTGCAGCGCCTTGGTGCTGGTCACCTTGCGCACCGCCGCCGGCATGAAGGTCGATTCCAGCCAGTCGGGCGGGAACACGCCCATGCCCGGCTGCGGCTTGTTGCTGATCTTGTGGAACATGCCGCGGATCAGTGCCGTCGCGTTCACGGGTGCCTGGCTGCGGCGCGCGGCCAGCCAATGGGCCGTGCTCCAGCCCGCCGGGATCGCTTCGCCGGATGCGCCGGCGGATTCGGCGGAGCCCTCCGCGCGCACCGGCACGGCCTCACGCACGAAGAAGCCGCGGTTCTTCCGCGCCTCCACCAGCCCCTGGGCCAGCAACTGGTCGTAAGCCGCGACCACGGTGGACGGGCTCACCCCTTGCAGTTCCGCGCACTGGCGCACCGAGGGCAGCCGGGCGCCCGGCGCCAGCAGGCGGTCGCGGATGCGCTCGGCAAAGCGCGCGGCCAGCTGCTCGGTGAGGGACTGGGCCGAAGCCTTCATCAACATGGGTGGTGTGCTCCTCGTGTACTGGCATCAGGGCCGATACAGATGTCCGGGTGAGTTGGACAACTGTACTGGCTGTGTACTGGTGCGCGACATTACAGTGGAGCGCATGTTCCCGCAAGTCCCCTGCTGCAGATGACCGCCGCCGAGCTCACCGCCCTGCTGGTGTTCTGCACCGCCATGAGCTTTTCGCCGGGGCCGAACACTACGCTCTCCACCGCGCTGGCGGCCAACCTTGGCCTGAGGCGCGCGCTGCGCTTCTGCTTTGCCGTGCCCACGGGCTGGACCATCCTCATGATCGGCAGCGGCCTCGGCCTGGGCGCGCTGGTGCTCGGCGTGCCGGCATTGCGCTGGGGCGTCAAGCTGGCCGGCGTGGCCTACATGTTGTGGCTCGCGTGGAAACTTTCGCGGTCGGGCCAGCTGACCCAGGTGGACGAGAAGCGGCTGGACGTCACCTTCCTGCAGGGCGTGGGCCTGCAGTTCCTCAACATCAAGGCCTGGATGCTGGCTCTGACGCTCACCGCCGGCTGGGTGGTGAATGCCGCCGGCCAGCCGGCGCCCAACCCCGGAGAACGCCTCGCCATCATCTGCGTGGTGATGATCGGGTTCGCCTTCAGCAGCAACCTGACCTACGCCGTGCTCGGTTCCCTGCTGCGGAGTTGGCTGGCCGAAGGGAAGCGCCTGCTCTGGTTCAACCGCTTGCTGGCCCTGGTCCTGGTCGCGACGGCCGGCTGGATGCTCACCGTATGAAGCCGCAAGAGATCAAGGGCCTGTGGCTCGGCCTCGCCGGCGTCGTCATCTTCGCGCTGACCTTGCCGATGACGCGCCTGGCCGTGGGCACACCCGAAGCGCCACAGATGTCCGGCGTCTTCATCGCCTTGGGCCGCGCCGTGGTGGC
Organism: Caenimonas sedimenti; assembly: GCF_007833165.1. GTDB lineage: Bacteria > Pseudomonadota > Gammaproteobacteria > Burkholderiales > Burkholderiaceae_C > Ramlibacter > Ramlibacter sedimenti. The sequence goes on from NZ_VOBQ01000011.1 coordinate 253,783, forward strand.
GGCCGTCCTCTCCGCCGCCTTCCTGGTGGCGACGCGGGCGCCTTGGCCGCGCCGCGAAGACTGGGTGCCGCTCGCGCTCACCTCCGCCGGCGTGGTGTTCGGCTTTCCGCTGTTCACCTCGGTGGCCATGCGCTACGTCGAAGCGGTGCATGCCAGTGTGATCGTGGGTGTCCTGCCGCTGGCGACGGCGCTGGTCGGCGCACTGCTGCACCGCCAGCGTCCGTCGATGGGCTTCTGGCTCTGCGCCGGCCTCGGGAGCGCTCTGGTGGTGGCCTTCGCCATCAGCAAATCCAGCAGCGGCCTCAGCCTGCATGCGGCCGACGCCCTGCTGCTGGCTGCGATGGCCTGCGCCGCCATCGGCTACGGCTACGGCGCACGCCTGTCGCAGCACATGCGCGCCGAACACGTGATTTGCTGGGCGCTCGTGATGGCCCTGCCCCTCACCTTGCCGCTGGCCGCCTGGGCACGCCCGCAAGTGGCGCTGGCCACCTCCGCCTGGTGGGCCTTCGGCTATGTCGCGGTGTTCTCGATGTGGATCGGCTTCTTCGCCTGGTACCGCGGCCTGGCGCTCGGCGGTACCGTGCGCGTGAGCCAGGTGCAACTGGTGCAGCCGTTCCTCAGCATGCTCTTCGCCGTGCCGTTGCTGGGCGAACAGCTCGACGCCGTCACCCTCGGCTTCGCCCTGGCCGTCATCGCGGTCGTCTTCCTCGGCAAGAAAATGCCGGTTCGCGCCGGAGCCCCCGCATGAACATGACCGGATTCCCTTTCGCCACCACCGACTGGTCAACCGTGCCGCGCGAGACCAAGAGCGCGGAAGCCGGCGCTGTCCAATGGCGCACGCAGCAGTTCGGTGACATCCGCGTCCGGATGGTGGATTATTCGCCGGGCTACGTGTCCGACCATTGGTGCGAGAAGGGCCACGTGCTGTTCTGCCTGGCCGGCGAACTGCACACCGAACTCGCTGACGGCCGCACCTTCACCCTGACGCCCGGCATGAGCTACCAGGTGGCCGACCACGCCGAGCCGCACCGTTCCACCGCGCCCCGCGGCGCCACGCTTTTCATCGTCGACTGAGGCCTTGCCATGAAACTGAACGACCTGCCCATGACCACCTCCGCCACCTGGACGCTGGCCCGCCGCGCCGAGCGCATGAACCCCTCGGTCATCCGCGAGATCCTCAAGGTCACGGAGCGGCCCGGCATCATCAGTTTCGCCGGCGGCCTGCCTTCGCCCAAGACCTTCCCGGTCGATGCCTTTGCCGAAGCCTGCGCCAAGGTGCTGCGGGAAGACGGCCGCTCTGCGCTGCAATACGCCGCCAGCGAAGGCTACGGGCCCCTGCGCGAAGCCGTCGCCGCGCAATTGCCCTGGAACGTCGATCCGGCGCAGGTGCTCATCACCACCGGCTCGCAACAAGGCCTGGACCTGGTCGCCAAAGTCCTGATCGATACCGACAGCCGCATCCTGGTGGAGACGCCCACCTACCTGGGCGCGCTGCAGGCCTTCACGCCGATGGAGCCGAAGGTGGTTTCCGTGGCGAGTGACGCCGAAGGCGTGGACGTCGCCGACCTGGAGCGCAAGGCACCGGGCGCGCGCTTCCTCTACGTGCTGCCGAATTTCCAGAACCCCACCGGCCGCACGATGAGCGAGGCCCGGCGCGCCGCGCTCAGCATCGCGGCGGCCCGGCTCGGCCTGCCACTGATCGAAGACAACCCCTACGGCGACCTGTGGTTCGACGCTCCGCCCGCGGCGCCCCTGACCGCGCGCAATCCGGAGGGCTCGATCTACCTCGGCTCCTTCTCCAAGGTGCTGGCGCCGGGCCTGCGCCTCGGCTATCTCGTCGCGCCCGCGGCCATCCTGCCGAAGCTGCTGCAGGCCAAGCAGGCCGCCGACCTGCACAGCCCCAGCTTCAACCAGCGCATGGTGGCCGAGGTCCTGAAAGACGGCTTCCTGGACCGCCACGTGCCCACCATCCGTGCGCTCTACAAGGCACAGCGCGACGCGATGCTGGCCGCCCTGAGGCGTGAGATGGCCGGCCTGGACGTGCAATGGAACACGCCTGACGGCGGCATGTTCCTGTGGGCGCGGCTGCCCGCCGGAATGAACGCTGTCGACCTGCTGCCCGAGGCGGTGGACCGGGGCGTGGCCTTCGTCCCGGGTGCCGCCTTCTACGCCGACGAGCCCGACGCGCGCGCGCTGCGCCTGTCGTTCGTGACCGCCAGCGAAGAGCAGATCGCCACCGGCATCGCGGCACTCGCCGCGGCCATCCGCGAAGCGCAGGGAGCGTGAGGATGCTGAAGATCTGGGGCCGCATCTCCTCCATCAACGTCCGCAAGGTCGTGCTCGCGGCGCAATTGCTCGAAGTGCCGTTCGAGCGCGTCGATGCCGGCGCGACCTTCGGCATCGTCAAGACGCCGGAGTACCTGACGAAGAACCCGAATGCGATGGTGCCGCTCCTGGAAGACGGCGAGTTCACGCTGTGGGAGTCCAACGTCATCGTGCGCTACCTGGCCGCGCGCCATGGCGCCAGCGGTTTCTACCCGCAGGACCTGCGCCAGCGCTTCGACGCCGAGCGCTGGATGGACTGGCAGCAGACCACGCTGAACCCGGCGGGGCGTGAGGCCTTCATCCAGTTGATCCGGGTGGCGCCGGAGCAGCGCAACCAGGCCGCGATCGACGCGTCCATTGCCGCGACGGAGCCGCTTCTCGACATGCTGGAAGCGCTTCTCGCCAGCCGGCCGTACATGGCCGGCGGTGCGGTGACCATGGCCGACGTGCCCATCGCCTGCGAGATCCACCGCTGGTGGGGCCTGCCGCTCCAACGTCCGCACCGTCCGTATCTCCAACGCTGGTACGAAGGCCTGTGCGGGCGGCCCGCCGCGCGCGGCGCCCTCGACGTTCCCCTGAGCTGACCATGACGACACGACCCTTCAAGCAAGTCGACGTGTTCACGGCGGTGCCCTATCTGGGCAATCCGCTCGCGGTGGTGCTGGACGGCCAGGGCCTCTCGACGGAGGACATGCAGCACTTCACGAACTGGACCAACCTGTCGGAAGCCACGTTCCTGTTGCCGCCGACCCAGGCGGGCGCCGACTACCGCGTGCGCATCTTCTGCCCGGGCCGCGAACTGCCCTTCGCCGGCCATCCCACGCTGGGCAGTTGCCACGCCTGGCTGCAAGCAGGGGGGCGACCGAAGGCCGGCCACGTCGTGCAGGAATGCGGCATCGGCCTGGTGAAGCTCCAGCGCGACGGGGACCGCCTGGCCTTCGCCGCGCCGCCGCTGCGCAAGAGCGGCCCCCTGCCCGAAGCCGATGTCTCGCTGATCGCCAGAGGCCTCGGCGTGGCGCGCGACGACATCACCGACCACGCCTGGTGCGACAACGGACCGAACTGGCGCGGCGTGATGCTGCGCTCGGCGGAGCAGGTGCTGGCCCTCCAGCCGGACGCCACGGTGCTGGCCGGCCTGGACATCGGTGTGGTCGGCCCGCGCGGCAAGGTCGGCGTGGTCGGGTCCCGCAGCCCTGGGGACGAATGCGCCTTCGAAGTCCGCGCCTTCTTCCCCGGCAACAACGGCATGGCCGAGGACCCCGTCACCGGCAGCCTGAACGCCGCGCTGGCGCAATGGCTGATCGGTGCGGGGCACGCGCCGGCCAGCTACATCGCGAGCCAGGGCACGGCACTCGGCCGCGCAGGCCGGGTCCACGTGCAAAGGGATGCCGCCGGCGACATCTGGATCGGCGGCAGTTCCGTCACGTGCATCGACGGCACGGTGGAGCTCTAGATGACCGCCCGCGTCGATCACCTGGTGGTCGCGGCGGCCAGCCTCGACGAAGGCGCGGCGTGGTGCGAAGCCACGCTGGGTGTCGCCCCCGGCCCAGGCGGCGAGCACCCGCTGATGGGCACGCACAACCGCCTGCTGCGCATCGCGACAGTGGACTACCCGCGGGCCTACTTCGAGATCATCGCCGTTCATCCCGGCAAGCAGCCACAGCGCGCGCACCGGTGGTTCGACCTGGACGACGAGTCGCTGCGCGACAGCGTGAAGCGGGATGGTCCGCGGCTGATCCACTTCGTGGCCAACGTGCCGCAGCTGCCGCAAGCGCTGCAGGCGTTCGGCCAAGCCGGTTTCGAGCGCGGGGAGGTGGTGCGCGCATCGCGGATGACACCGCGCGGCCTGCTCGAGTGGCAGATCACGGTGCGTGACGACGGCCAGCGGCTCTGCCAAGGGCTGCTGCCGACCTTGATCGAATGGGGCGAAGCCCATCCCGCCGCTGGCATGCCGGAATCGCGCGTGACCCTGCACTCGCTGGGCGTGAGCCATCCGGACGCGGCGCGCCTGCGGGCCGCCTACGCGGCCATCGGCCTCGAAGGCGTCCCCGTGCACGACGGCCCGCCCAACCTCTGCGCCGCGCTCGACACGCCGCGCGGCCGCATCAAGCTCGAATCGAAGGGACTCTGATGCTCACGTTGACTGAACTGAGCTGGTTCGCCGTGGCCGCGCTGGTGATGGTGCTGACCCCCGGCCCCAACATGGTCTATTGCGTGTCTCGCTCACTCAGCCAGGGCCGCAGAGCGGGCCTCATCTCGCTGGGCGGCGTGCTGGTCGGTTTCGTGGTGCACCTGCTGGCCGCGTCGCTGGGCCTCACCGCGCTGCTGCTCGCCGCGCCCATTGCCTTCGACGCCATCAAGCTGGCGGGCGCCGCCTATCTGCTCTGGCTGGCCTGGGAAGCGCTGCGCCCCGGGGGCCGCACGCCCTTCGAGGCACGCAAGCTGGCCCTGGATTCGCCCGGGCGGCTGTTCCGCATGGGCCTGCTCACCAATCTGCTCAATCCAAAGGTCGCGATGTTCTACCTGGCGTTCTTCCCGCAGTTCCTGCACCCCGAGCGTGGCAGCGTGCTCGTCCAGAGCCTGGAACTCGGAATGATCCAGGTGCTGGTGAGCGGGAGCGTCAACGCGCTGCTGGTGCTTGGCGCCGCGCGCATCGCGGACGTGCTGGCGCGCCGCAGCCGCTGGCTGGCGGTCCAGCGCTACCTGATGGGCAGCGTGTTGGGCGTGCTCGCCGTTCGCATGGCCTTGCTGGAGCCTCGATGAACATGATCTTCACCCGCGAGGAAGTCGCGGCCGCCCGCGCCACCGTGGCCGCGTTCGTGCCGCCGACCCCGCAGTTCGCCTGGCCCCTGCTGCGCCAGCGCCTGGGCATGAAGGTCTGGGTGAAGCACGAGAACCACACGCCGGCCGGCGCCTTCAAGGTGCGCGGCGGCATGACCTACTTCGATTGGCTGGCCCGCGAGCAGCCCACGCTGCGCGGCGTGGTGTCGGCCACGCGCGGCAACCACGGCCAGTCGGTCGGCTGGGGCGCCCGCCGCTACGGCCTGGACGCCACCATCGTCGTGCCATACGGCAACTCGGTCGAGAAGAACGCGGCCATGCGTGCGCTCGGCGTCACGCTCCTCGAGCACGGCGACGACTTCCAGGCGGCGCGCGAATTCGCCATCGCACTGGCCGAAGAGCAGCGGCTGCACATGGTGCCCTCGTTCCACCGCGAGCTGGTGCGAGGCGTCATGACCTACTGGGTCGAGTTCTTCGAGAGCTTTCCGGCTGGCGAGGAGCCTGAAGTCGTCTACGTGCCGCTCGGCCAGGGTTCCGGCTTCTGTTCCGCCGCGGCCGCGCGTGCCTCCACCGGCCGCAAGAGCAAGCTGGTGGGCGTGGTATCTGCCCACGCGACGACCTTCCTGGATTCCTTCCGCGCCGGCCGCGTCGTTGAAGCCGCCGTGACCACGGAGCTGGCCGACGGCATGGCCTGCCGCATCGCCGACCAGGAGGCGCTGGACATCGTGCTGCGCGAGGCCGAGGAGATCGTGGCCGTGACCGACGCCGAAGTGGCCGAGGCCATGCGCATCCTGTTCGCCGACACGCACAACGTGGCCGAAGGCGCTGGTGCCGCCGGGCTGGCGGCCGCGATGCAGCAACGCGAGCGCCTGCAGGGCCGCGCCGTCGGCTTCGCCCTGACCGGCGGCAACGTGGACAGCGCCGTGTTCGCCAAGGTCCTGGCCGGCGGCTGAAGGTGGCCGAGCTCCCCGCGCATCTGCTGCTGGCCTGGTCGGCCTATCTGGTCGGCACCGCCAGCCCGGGGCCAAGCAACCTGGCGATCATGGCGACGGCGATGAACGCCGGCCGCGGGCCGGCGCTGTACCTGGCAGCCGGCGTGGTCATGGGCTCCTGGTTCTGGGGCCTGGCCGCCCTGTTCGGCCTGTCGGCGCTGCTGGCCGCGTACTCGCAGGCCCTGGTCGCGCTCAAGATCCTTGGCGGGCTTTACCTGCTGTGGCTGGCGCTCAAATCGGCGCGCTCGGCCTGGTCCTCGCACGCGCCGGCGCCGGCGCAGGCACCCGGCAGCGAGAGCCCGGGCCGCGAGTTCCTGCGCGGCGCGGCCATGCACCTGACCAATCCCAAGGCCATCTTCGTGTGGATGTCCATCGTGTCCATGGCGTTGCCCGCCGGCGCGCGCGCGAGTGATGCGGCGCGGGTCGTCGCCGGTTGCGCCGTGCTGGGCCTGTGCGTGTTCATGGGTTATGCGCTCCTGTTCTCGGCACCGCCGGCGCGACGCGTCTATGCCCGCCTGCGGCGCTGGTTCGAGGGCGCGCTGGCGCTGATTTTCGGTTACGCGGGGTTGCGCATGCTCCTTTCACGGCCCCCCGGCGCCTGAATCCCGGACAGTCGCGGGCGGGACGCCCTTTTCGCCTCACCAGTCGCGGCCGGGACTGCGGCGGCGCGCAGGTTTGCCAGAATTTGCCGCATGGGCACCCTCTATCTCGTCCGCCATGGCCAAGCGTCCTTCGGCGCCGCCGACTACGACAACCTCAGCGAGCTCGGCCACAAGCAGAGCGTGCGCGTGGGGGAATACTTCGCGCACAAGGGCATCCACTTCGATGGCCTGATCGCCGGTACCTTGCGCCGCCACAAGCAGACGCTGGAAGGCATCCTGAAGGGCATGAACCGCGCGGGCGAGCACCTCTCGTGGGAGGGCCTGAACGAGTACGACAGCGAGGCCGTCATCGCGACCGTGCATCCGCACAAGCTGGAGAAGCCGACCTCGCCCGAGATGTACCGGCATCACTTCCGCCTGCTGCGCGACGGCTTGTCGCAATGGATGTCCGGCGTGGTCAGCCCGCGCGGCATGCCCAGCTACACCGATTTCGTGACCGGCGTGTCCAGCGCGCTCGACCACGTGCGCGCCAACCACTACGGCAAGAACGTGCTGGTGGTCACCAGCGGCGGGCCGATCTCCACGGCGGTCGGCTACGTGCTGGGCACGCCGGCGGAAACGACGATCGAGCTGAACCTGCGCATCCGCAACACCTCGATCACCGAGTTCGCGTTCACGCCCAAGCGCCACATGCTGTTGACCTACAACGGGATCCCGCACCTGGACGACGCGAAATACAACGACTGGGTCACATACTCCTAGGACCTGCGCGGCAGAATGGGCGCAGCAAGCGCGCCCATGATCGACGACATCGTTCACGCCTGGTTCCAGTCGCACCGCGTGCCGTGGGCCACGCAGGCGATGCTGTTCGTGACGTACGTGCATGGCACGCTCGGCCTGCTGGCGATGGTCACGGCGCTGGCGGGTGTGCTCTGGCGCACCGGGGACAAGCGCTGGATCCCCATTCTGGTCGCCGGCGTGCCGGGAGCGATGCTGCTGAACGTCGGCGTCAAGAACGTGGTGCAGCGCGCGCGGCCGGTCGTGGAGCAGCCCCTGCTGGTCCTGGACACCTACGGCTTCCCCAGCGGCCATGCGGCTGGCACCGCCGCCCTTTACAGCTTCGCCGCGGCCTGGCTGTTGTCACGGCTGCGCGGCAGGCCGCTCGCGTGGCGCGCAGCCGTCGTGGTGGCCGCCGTCTTCATGACTCTGTGGGTGAGCGTGTCGCGGCTCTACCTGGGTGTGCATTTCGTGAGCGATGTGCTCGCGGGCATGCTGCTGGGAACGCTCTGGCTGATGTTGTGCCTCGCGGTCCCGGCCCGCCGTCAGGCAAAGACGAGCCGGTAGCTGGTGCGCCCACGCGTGCCGTCGTCGAGTTCCAAGCGGGCGCCGTGCACGGCCGCGATCTTCTCGACGACGCGGTGGCCGAGCCCCATTCCCAGCACCTGGACGGCCTCGCCGCCCCCGGGGGCCGGCGCCGAAGGACCCGCGGCCTGATCGCTCACCTGCACCCAGCGCCCGGGTCCGTTGACCTGCACTTCCACCAGGCTGCCGGTGGGCGAATGGTGCAGCGCGTTCTCGACCAGGTTCCGCAGCGCCAGTTCCAGCAACAGCGCATGGCCGTCGACCTCCAGCGCGCCGCCCTCCAGCAACGCCAGTTCGCGCCCACCCGCGTGGGCGCGCGGCGCGTATTCAGCCACGAGCCGTCCCGCCAAGGCCGCCAGGTCCACCGGCTGCGCCGCCTCCTCGAATTCGGTGCGGCTGGCACGCGCCAGCGCCAGCAGGTGCGACAGCACGTCGCCCGCGCGCAGCGCTTCCGCCTCCAGCCGCGCCAAGTCCTGCGCCGACACCTGGCCGGAGGGCGCATCGCGCAACGCGCGCGCCTGCAGGGCCAGCGCCGCCAGCGGCGTGCGCAATTCATGGGCGAGCTCGCCCGCCAGCGCCCGCTCGCGCGCCAGGCCGGCGTGGTAGCGCTCCACCAGCAGGTTGATCGCCTCCACCGTGCCCGCCAGTTCCCGGTGCCGCGGCTGCAGTGCCAGTGGCTGCGCGTGGTGGACATCCAGTGCATGGATGGCGCTCGTCACGTCGTGCAGTGGGCGCAGTCCCCGCCGGATGGCCAGGCCCAGCACGATCGCGACGACGGGCAGCAGCCACAACCCCGGCTCGCTGACCTGCTCCGCGATGTCGGCGGCGAGTTCGTCGCGCTCGCGCAGGGAGAGCAGCACCATCAGCTTGCGGTCGTGCCGCGCGTCCCAGCGCGAGAAGGTGCGCCAGTCCGCGGCCGGCCGGCCCAGTGGCAAAGTCGCGAAGCCCTCATCGGCCGAAAAGTCCGGCAGCGGGGCCGCACCGAATCGCGTCACCACCTTGCCGGCCGCATCCCAGACCACCACGCTCATCGACTGCTGGTAGTCGTGCGCCTTCAGCTCGGGCGGGGTGGTGGCCGGCACCGGGGTGGTGGGAACGAAACCGTTGCCGCCATAAGCCAGCAGCAAGGCGGACGCGCTCGCCAGGTGCCCGTCCGTCAGTTCATCGGCCTCGTGCTGGCCGGTGAGGTAGCCGACGCCGATGAAGGTTGCCCAGACCAGGACCAGCGCACCCAGCGTCCACGTGAGAAGGTGCCGGGTGAGCGTGGGGGCGTTGCTCACGCGGCCTCCGCGGGCACGTAGTAGCCGACGCCGCGCACGGTGCGAATCACCTGTTCGCCCAGTTTGCGGCGCAGGTGGTGCACGTGGACCTCGATGGCATTGCTGTCCAGCACGTGGTCCCAGTCATAGAGCTTGGTTTCGATCTGCGCCCGCGACAGCACGCGCGGCCGCGCCTCCAGTAGCGCCTGCAGGACCGCGAACTCACGCGCCGACAAGTCCACCGGCGCGCCCGCGCGCAGGACGCTGCGGGCGGCCGGATCGATTTCGAGTTCGCCGCAGGTGATCGTCGCCCGGGCCCGGCCGGCGGCGCGCCGCTGCAGCGCGCGCATGCGGGCCGCCAGTTCGTCGGCATCGAACGGCTTGGTGAGGTAGTCGTCGGCGCCCGAGTCCAGGCCAGCGATGCGCGAAGCGACCTGGTCGCGTGCGGTCATGATCAGAACCGGCATGCCGTTGTCCGGGCGGCGGCCCGCCGGGTTGGCCCGCAAGCGCCGCAACAGGTCCTGGCCGTCGCCGTCGGGGAGCCCCAGGTCGAGCAGCATCAGGTCGAAATCCTCCGTGAGCAGCGCCGCCCAGGCCGGCGCGATGCCCTCCACGGTATCCACCGCCCAGCCCTGCGCCCGCAGGTGTGCCTGCAGCCCCGCCGCAATGCCCGGATCGTCTTCCACCACCAGCACGCGCATGGGCCGATTGTCCGGCAGCGCCTTAAGGCTGGCTTAAGCGGACCTGTCGAGCATCCCGCCCATGACGGAAGGAAGACTTGCGCCGGGGCACCGGCATCGGGATGGCGTGTGGACGCTGGCCGCGTTGACCGCCTTGCTGGCCTGGGATGCATCGGGCCTCGACATGGCGGTGGCCCGGCTGGCCAGCGGCGTTGACGGCTTCGCGCTGCGCGACCATTGGCTGCTGGTCGACGTGTTGCACGACGGCGGACGGCGCCTCGGCTGGCTCGTGGCCGTCGTCTTGAGCGTGGGGGTGTGGTGGCCCCTCGGGCCGCTCACCCGGCTGCGTTCGGGCGAACGCTTGCGCCTGGCCGGCGGGGCGCTGGCCGCGGCGTTCACCGTCACTGCCTTGAAGCGCCTCAGCCCGGCGAGTTGTCCCTGGGACCTGAACGCCTTCGGCGGTGTCGCGCACTTCGTCCCGCACTGGCAGTGGATGCCGGACGGCGGCAGCGGGCATTGCTTCCCCGCGGGCCATGCGGCGTCGGGCTTCAGCTTCGTCGGGGGCTGGTTCGCTTTCCGCGACCTCGACGCTCGCGTCGCCCGCATCTGGCTGGCCGGCGCCCTGGGCACCGGCCTGGTCTTCGGATTGGCGCAACAGGCGCGCGGCGCGCATTTTCTGAGCCACACGCTGTGGACGGCGTGGATCTGCTGGTGCGTGACCTGGGCCGTCCAGGTGGGCTCCCGCGCGCCCGCGCAAGGCGGACTGAGATGACGCAGCCCCGACCCCGACGGCCGCTGCAACTCGTCCTGGGCACCAGCGCGTGGCTCGCGACCGCGGCCAACGTCCCGCTCTGGACAGAGCTGTCGCGTCTCGGCCTGCTCGAACGCCCGGGCGGCTGGTGGCTGGCCCTGGCCTTCGCGGCTGCCATGGGCGGGACGCTGGTGGCGCTGCTCAGTCTGCTGGCCTGGCGCTGGACGCTGAAGCCCGCGCTGCTCCTGGTGCTCGCCACCGCCGCCGCGGGCGCGTACTTCATGCAGGCGTACGGCGTCGTCATCGACGCCGGGATGGTTCGCAGCGCCCTGGAAACCGACCGCGGCGAAGCCGGCGCGCTGTGGACGCCCGCGCTGTTGCTGACGTTCGCCGTGCTGGCCGGCACTCCCGCGGCCTGGATCCTGTGGCGCCCGGCCGCCTATGCGCCCGTTCCCCAACAGGCCCTGCGCAACCTCGGTGTCGCGGCCCTCGGCTTGCTCGTGGCAGCCCTGGTCGTTTTCGCCTCGTTCCAGCCATTGGCTTCGACCATGCGCAACCACAAGCCGCTGCGCTACCTGCTGAACCCGCTCAACACCCTCTATGCGTTCGGCCATGTGGCCGCGCAGCCGTGGCGCCGCGACCGGACGCGAATCCAGTCCATCGGCACGGACGCGCGGCTGCTGGACGCCTCCGGGCCACCGGTGCTCCTGGTGCTGGTGCTCGGTGAAACGGGGCGCAGCGGCAACTTCGGCGTGAACGGCTATGCCCGGGACACCACACCGGAACTGGCGGCGGCCGGCGTGGCGAGCTGGCGTAACGCCTGGTCATGCGGCACCAGCACGGCCGAATCCGTGCCCTGCATGTTCTCCCACCTGGGCAAGGAAGCCTTCGAGGCGCGGAACAACGACCACGAGAACCTCCTCGACGTTCTGCAGCGCGCCGGCCTGGCCGTGCTGTGGCTGGACAACCAGTCCGGCTGCAAAGGGGTCTGCGATCGCGTCGCCAGCGCGAACACCTCGCACGCGTCCCACCCCACCTTGTGCCCCCAGGGCGAATGCCTCGACGAGGTCCTGCTGGATGGCCTGGACGCACGCCTGGCCGCCCTGCCGGCCGAACGGAGCGCCCGCGGCGTCGTGCTGGTGCTGCACCAGATGGGCAGCCACGGGCCGGACTATGCGGCGCGGTCACCCACGGCCTTCAAGCGGTTCCTGCCCGAATGCCGGAGCGTGCAGTTGCAGGACTGCACGCGCGACCAATTGCGCAACGCCTACGACAACTCGATCGCCTACACCGACCACGTTCTCGGGACCACCATCCGCTGGCTGAAGCGCCGCGACGACTACGCCGGCGCGATGGTCTACGTCGCCGACCACGGCGAGTCGCTGGGCGAAAACAACCTCTACCTGCACGGCATGCCCTACGCGATCGCGCCGGACGTGCAGAAGCACGTCCCCTGGATCACCTGGCTGTCACCGGCCTTCGAGCAGCGCAGCGGCATGACCACGGAGTGCCTGCGCGCCCACGCGGCCGCGCGCGTGACGCACGACCACTACTTCCACTCCGTCCTGGGCCTGGTGCAGGTGGGCACGGCGGATTACCGGAGGCCGCTGGACGCGTACGCGGGCTGCGCGTCCCATTGATCGCTGGCAAACTGCCGGCATGGACGAAGGAACGCGGGAAATCGGGCCACGGCTCTGGGTGATCGCCCTGTGCGCCGGATGGTGCGGCGTCTGCCGTGACTGGCGCCCTGCCTTCCTCGCCACCGCGCGGGCGCATCCCGAATGGCGCTTCGCCTGGGTGGACGTGGAGGACGAGGACGAAGCCATGGGCGGCGTCGACATCACGACCTTCCCTTCCGTGCTGATCGCGCGCGGGCGAGAAGCCTTGTTCTTCGGCGCGATCGGGCCATCGCAGGCGGCGCTGGAACGTCTCGCTTCCGCCCTCGAGAACCAGCCGGCACTACTGCCGGGCGACGCCCAGGCGCTGCTTGAACGCCTGTTACCAGAAGTACTGCCCCGAACTTCCACCTGATGGGGTAGGGGCGATCCTACATGCGCCTGCTTACGCGCCTGACGAGCGCAGTGCGTACTTGCAAGCTCAATCAGACCATGGACCGGCCGAGCCCGGACATGCAGTTTCCAACTTTTTTTTGCTTTCAAGGAGATTCACACATGGCTTCCAACAACCAGGGCAGCTCGAGCGGCAAATCCAACCGGGGCTTCGCCTCGATGGACCCGCAGCGCCAGCGCGAAATCGCCAGCGAAGGCGGGCGCGCCGCGCACGAGAAGGGCACGGCCCATGAGTTCACGTCCGAAGAGGCGCGTGAAGCCGGACGCAAGGGCGGCCAGGCACGCAGCCAGAACCGCCGCAACGCGATGAATGCGTCGAGCAGCGGCAGTTCGAATTCGTCGAACGGCAGCGACAGCAGCAGCTCGAACTGAGGCTAGTAGGTCTTGTACGGCAGGAACTTGCCGGACAGGACCACGCGCACCCGGTCCCCCTTGGGATCGGGTTCGCGCTTGATGTCCATCGAGAAGTCGATCGCGCTCATGATGCCGTCGCCGAACTCCTCGTGGATCAACTCCTTGATCGTGGCGCCATAGACGTTGACGATCTCGTACCAGCGGTAGATCAGCGGGTCGGTCGGCACGGACGTCGGCAGCGAGCCCTTGTAAGGCACCACCTTCAGCCACTTCTGCTCGTCTTCGGTCAGGCCGAAGATGTCGCCGAGGACTTTGGCCTGCTCGGCATTCGCCGTCATCTGGCCCAGGCACAAGGCCGTCGTCCATTCCTTGGACTCGCCGACCTTGCTGGCCACGTCGGCCCAGCTGATGCCTTTCTGCACCTTGGTGGTGATGATCTTCTCGGTGACGTCGTTGCGGTTCATGTTGGCTCCTTCTGGGGTTCAGTGGTCCTCGCCCGCCTTGGCACGCGAAACGAGGAAGTCGACGATGTGGTTGCGCAGCTCGTAGTAGCCGGGCAAGTGGTGCAGCCCCGCGCGGTTGCGTGAGCGCGGCAGCGTGTTGGTGACGGTCTCGGCGATGCCGCCGGGCGCATAGCCCGAAGGGGTTTCGCGGCCGTTGGACATCAGCAGGATGCGGTCGGCCAGCAGGATGGCCTCGTCCACGTCGTGCGTGATCATGAAGACGGTCTGGTGCGTTTCGCGCACGATGGACATCAGCTCGTCCTGGATGGTGCCGCGCGTGAGCGCGTCCAGCGCACCGAAAGGTTCATCGAGCAACAGCATCTTGGGCTGGATGGCGAAGGCGCGGGCGATGCCCACGCGCTGCTTCATGCCGCCCGACAGCTGCGCCGGCTTCTTGTCGATCGCGCCGGAGAGGCCGACCATCGCGACGAACTTCTCGACGTGCGTCTTGACCGCGTCGCGCGTCCATTCGGGCCAGCGCGATTCCACCGCGAACGCGATGTTCTTGCGTACGGTGAGCCACGGCATGAGCGCGTGGCTCTGGAACACCACGCCGCGCTCCAGGCCCGGGCCCACGACTTCACGGCCGTCCATGAACACGTGGCCGGCACTCGCCTGGTCCAGCCCCGCCAGCACGTTCAGGATGGTGGTCTTGCCGCAGCCCGAGTGGCCGATGATGCAGACGAACTCCCCCTGGTCCAGCGTGAAGCTGACGTTGTCGAACACGGGCTTGCCCGGCACGAAGGTCTTGGCGAGGCCTTCGATCTTCAGGAAACCCGAGACCTTGTCATTGCGGGCTTGACCCGCAATCCATGGTGGCATGTCGACACTCCCCGATGGATCCCGGGTCGAGCCCGGGATGACATTCATTTGCGGGATGACGGCCGCTTCTTTGCGTTCACTCCACATACGTCACCATCTTCTGCAGTTGCGCGAACGAAAGATCCAGCAGCATCCCCACGACCCCAATGACCAGGATGGCGAAGATGACGTTGGTGAGCGAGAGGTTGTTCCATTCGTTCCAGACGAAGTAGCCGATGCCCGTGCCGCCGACCAGCATCTCGGCCGCCACGATCACCAGCCAGGCGATGCCCATGCTGATGCGCATGCCGGTCAGGATGGTCGGCGCCGCCGCCGGCAGGATCACCAGGAAGGCCTTGCGCAGCGGCTGCACTTCGAGCGTGCGCGCCACGTTCAGCCATTCGCGCTTGACCGAGGCCACGCCGAATGCGGTGTTGATCAGCATCGGCCACACCGAGCAGATGAAGATCACGAACACGCCGGAGACGTTGGAGTCCTTGATCGTGTACAGCGCCAGCGGCATCCAGGCGAGCGGCGAGATCGGCTTCAGCACCTGGATGAACGGGTCGAACGCCTTCTGCAGCAGCGGCGACATGCCGATGACGAAGCCGAGCGGGATCGCCACCAGGCACGCCAGCAGGAAGCCCAGGCCCACGCGCCCCAGCGAATGCGCCAGCTGGATGGCGATGCCCTTGTCGTTGGGTCCGTTGTCGTAGAACGGGTCCGACAGCTGCTTGACGAAGGTTCCGCCCATCTGCGCGGGCGTCGGGAAGCCGGTGGTTTTCTGCGAGCCGACGTCCTTGCCCATCATCTTGGCGTACTCGATCTGCTCGGCCGTCATGGCCGCGCCCGGGCCCGCGGTGGCCGACGAACGCGTCGCGACATGCCAGATGCCGAGGAACACCAGGAACAGCAGCACCGACACCAGCGCCGCCTTCACGTTGATCGATTTCACGCAGCGCTCGCCTTGCTGATGGCGAAGCTCTTGACGTAGTCCTCGGGCTTCATCGGGTCGAACTCCTTGCCCATCACCTTGAACTTCTTGTACGCGCCTTCCGGCGGCTTGAAGCCGGCAACAGCCATCTGCTTCTTGGCGTCGGTCAGCATGAACACCTTCTCGGCGATCTGCTTGTAGTTGACCTCACCTTTCACGTAGCCCCAGCGCTTCATCTGCGTGAGCATCCAGACGGCCATGCTCTGCCACGGCACCGGGTCGAAGTTCGCGCGGTCCGGGACGTTCTTGATGTTGCCCAGGCCATCGGCGAACTTGCCGGTCAGCACCTGCGCGATGACGGTCTCAGGCTGGTTCAGGTACTGCGTCGGCGCGATCACCTTGGCGATCAGGTCGCGGTCCTTGGGCTGGCTGGCCATGAACGACGAGGTCAGGATCGCGCGGTACAGCGCCGCGAAGGTGTTCGGGTTCTGCTTGATGAATTCGTCGCTGACGCCGAAGGCGCAGCAGGGGTGCCCGTCCCAGATCTCCTTGGACAGGATGTGGATGAAGCCGATTTCGTCGTACACGGCGCGCTGGTTGAACGGGTCCGGGCCGAGGAAGCCGTCGATGTTGCCGGCGCGCAGGTTGGCCACCATCTCCGGCGGCGGTGTCACGCGGATCTGCACGTCGGTGTCCGGGTTGATGCCGTGCTCCGCCAGGTAATAGCGCAGCAGGAAGTTGTGCATCGAGTACTCGAACGGCACCGCGAACTTGAAGCCCTTCCAGGACTTGGGATCGCGCTTGTCCTTGTGCTTCACGTGCAGCGTGATCGCCTGGCCATTGGTGTTCTGGATGCTGGCGACGTTCATGCCCACCTGGTTGGAGCCCAGGCCCATGGTCATGGCCAGCGGCATCGGCGACAGGAAGTGCGAAGCGTCATGCTCCTTGTTGATCATCTTGTCGCGGATCAGGGCCCAGCCCGCCGTCTTGTTCAGCTGGACGTTCAGGCCTTCCTTCTTGTAGAAGCCCAGGGGGTCGGCCATGATCAGCGGGCTGGCGCAGGTGATGGCGATGAAGCCGATCTTCAGGTCCTTCTTCTCCAGCGGGCCGCGGTCCTGCGCCATGGCTTGCAAGGCGCCGATCGGCAGCACGGAGGCGATGGCGGCGCGCGCGGTGTTCGCGCCGACGGCCTTGAGGAAGCCGCGCCGGACCGCATCGACCGGGAACATGGCTTTCATCAGGCTGGCCTCGACGAACTGGGCCGATAACTGGTCCGGCGTCGCAGCAGCGGCGGCGCCGTGCTCGGTGGGCGCGTGGTCCTCGCCGCAGGCACAGCGCAGCATCAGGGGACGGTCGGCGTCGTAGGCGTCGTAGCGTTGGGACATGGGGCGCACCTTTTCGAAGAAGATGTGCCAGCACTTGCAAGCGTTGCGCCTGCCCGGCCCCCATTCGGCAAATCGCGGAAGCCGGCACGAGGGCTTGTAGTGGCAGCCCTACAAAATGGCTGTCCAAAGGGGCTGTCATCCCGGACTTGATCCGGGATCCATCGTGGCGTGCGCTGATGGATTGCGGGTCAAGCCCGCAATGACAGGCCCGGGGGACTACTTTCCGTGGCGTTCTGCATACAGCGCCAGCTCCACGTCGTTCTTGGTCCCGGTCTTTTCCAGGATGCGGGCCCGGTAGGTGCTCACCGTGTTGGGCGCCAGCTGCAGTTGCGCACCAATTTCGCTCACGCTGTGCCCCGAAGTGAGGAGCCGGAACACCTGGTATTCCCGATGCGACAAGGCTTCGGGCCCCGTTTTGGCGCTCGCGCCGCCGACCACGCTGGCCAGGGCTTCGGCCGTGGCCGGCGTGACATAGACACCACCGTCCGCCACCTTGCGCACGGCGGCGACCATGTCATCCGGGTCGGCGCTCTTGTTCAAGTAGCCTGCCGCGCCCAGCTTGATGCAGCGCACGGCGTACTGGCGCTCCGGGTAGGTGGAGAGCATCAGCACCGGCAGCCGGGGCCAGGCCTTGCGCAGCGCCTGCAGCACTTCCAGGCCATCGCGGCCGGGCATGGCGATGTCCAGCAGCACGACGTCCAGGCCCACGTCGCCGATGCGAGCCTCCACCTGGCGAAGCACCTCGTCCCCGTCCACGGCTTCAGCGCACACGTCGATGTCCGGCGCGTCCGCCAGCACCTGCTTCAGGCCTTCGCGCACGATGCGGTGGTCGTCCCCCAGCAGGACGCGGATTCGCTTAGGCGGCATGGGGCAAAGGCATCACGAGGGTGAAGGTGGAGCCTTGGCCCACTTCGCTGGCGATGGCGATGTGGCCGCCGAAGTGCCTGGCGCGCTCGCGCATGCCCATCACGCCATAGGCCGTGGGCGATTCGAAGGCTTCCGGCGCGGCGCCGCAACCATCGTCTTCCACGGTGATGCGCAACAGCTCGGCGTCACCCGCGATCCGCACCGTGACGCGGTTCGCCCTGGCATGCCGTCCGACGTTGCTCAGCATCTCCTGGAAGATGCGGAACACCGCCATGGCCATGGGCTCCGGCAGGTCGGGCGCCTCGGGAACGCGCATGTCCCAGTCCAGCGCCAACTCGGCCGACTGCACGAAGTCGTGCGCCTGCCACTCCAGCGCCGCCCAGACGCCCTGGTGGTCCAGGATGCTGGGACGCAGGTCCGTGATGATTCGGCCGACGTTGTCGACGGCGTTCTCGATCAGCCGGCTCATGTTCTGGCACTTGCTGCGCATGCGTTCGCGCATGGCCTGCGCTTCGTCCGCGGCGCGCGCCTGCTGTTCCGCCAGCCGCTTGTCCAGCCAGTTCACGTCCATCTTCAGCGCCACCAGCAGGCTGCCCAGTTCGTCGTGCACTTCCCGGGCGATCCTGGTGCGCTCCTCTTCGCGTACCTTTTCCGAGTAGGCAGCCAGCTCCCGCTGCTGGTCCAGCGCAGCCGACAGCTCCCGCGTCCGCTCGGCCACCCGGTGCTCCAGCTCGGTCTTGACCTGGTGCAGGGCGTCGGCGGCGCGCTTGCGCTCGGTGATGTCGACGAAGGTGATGACGGCCCCGCGCACCTCGCTGCCGTCCACGATGGGGTGGCTGGAGTACTCCACCGGGAACGCCGTGTGGTCGCGCCGCCAGAACACCTCGGTGTCGATGCGGCAGGGCAGACCGCGCCGGAATGCGTTGAAGATCGGGCAGTCGGTGTCGGGGTAGTGCGAGCCGTCGGCGTGCGAATGGTGGGTGAGCTCGTGCATGTTCTGGCCAAGCACCTGCGCCGCTTCGTAGCCGAGCATCCGGGCGCCGGCGCGGTTGATGAACATGCAGTGGCCGCCGAGGTCGATGCCGAAGATGCCTTCGCCAGTGGACTCCAGCAACAGGCCCAGCTGGTGCTGCCACAGCGGCTGCGCCGCCGGCACCGGCAAGGCGGTGGCAGGGTCGAGCACTTGGGCGCTGGCGGTCATCCCGCCGTGGCGTGCAAGGCCTGTGCCAGTTTGGTGCGCGCCGCGGTGGCGCGCACCGCTCAGAGCCCGAGTTCGCTCAGACCCGGGTGGGCGTCGGGGCGCGGGCCCAGCGGCCAATGGAACTTGCGGTCGGCTTCGGCGATGGGCAGGTCGTTGATGCTGGCGAAGCGCCGCGCCATGAAGCCGGCGTCGGTGAACTCCCAGTTCTCGTTGCCGTAGCTGCGGAACCACTGGCCCGAATCGTCATGCCACTCGTAAGCGAAGCGCACGGCGATCCGGTTGCCGGTGCAGGCCCAGACCTCCTTGATCAGGCGATAGTCCAGCTCCCTCGCCCACTTGCGCTGCAGGAAGGCGCGCACCTGCTCACGGCCAACCGGAAACTCGGCTCGGTTACGCCAGCGCGTGTCCTCGGTGTAGACCTGGACCACGCGGTCGGGGTCGCGCGTGTTCCAGGCGTCCTCGGCCATGCGGGCCTTGCGGGCGGCGGTTTCGGGGGTGAAGGGCGGCAGTGGGGGTTTGGTGTCCATGCGCGGACTGTGCCATGCAGGGAAAACCCGGTCCCATGCGCGGGATCAAGAAAACGGAAGACGCGGGAAGTGAGGACGGAGGCGAATCAGCCCTCGCCCAGCTGCCATTCGCCAATGAGGCGAACACGCTGGTCGAGGTCGTCCGGCAGGTCGGCGCCCAGGGGCGCGGCGTCGGACGTGCGGAATTCGGAAGGCACCGGCTCCGTCAACGCATGCTGCGCCGCCTGCGCAGGCAGACGCTGCGTCAGGGGGAGATGGAAGATGGAGGAGAAACGCATGTGCTTGCCTATGCTTGAATTTTAGGCATGCCTGTATTTCAGTGCTGTGAAGTTCCACACAACGCACGCGAATACCGTGCGCCCTGTGGTGAGCCGCCAACGCGGCTCCCTCGCATCCGCGAGCTGCTAGCCGCGATCGGGCTCCGCCGGCGAAGAGATGTCGCCGAGCGAAGCGGCCACCTCGGTGTCGTCCATGCTGCCGCCCTTGGCTGCGATATCACCCAGACTGACGATGCCCACCAGCCGCTGGTTGCCGTCCACCACCGGCAGACGGCGAATCTGCGCTTCGGCCATCTCGCTGAGCACCTGCTCGACGTCGTCGGTCTCCTGCGCGCAGCGCACATGGGCGCTCATCACGTCGGCCAGCTTGGTCGTCTTCAACTCCCCCCCCTGCGCGACGCCGCGCACGACGATGTCGCGGTCGGTCACCATGCCGACCAGCTTCTCCCCTTCGCAAACCGGGATCACGCCGACGTTCAGCTCGTCCATCGCCTGCGCAGCCTGAACCACGGAATCGTTGGGGGTCAGGGTCCGGACGCCCCGGGTCATGACTTCGGCCACTGTGGTCATTCGCATCTCTCCTTGGGATCCGCGCGGCGAAGCGCCGGCGGTCCGCCCACTATCGGCCGGCCCGGTGGCGCGCGTTGTGGTCCGCCGCGCGGGTGGACGTAGGACGCCGCCGCCGTCGACTTCAAAGGACCATCTGCGTGCAGCGAAACAGCGCGATCGTCTTCCCGGTGTCGCGGTGCTTGACCGTGGCGTCCCAGACGTGGGTGGTCCGGCCCAGGTGGACGGCCCGCGCGTCGACCTCGATCACGCCTTCGAGGGCGGTGCCCAGGTGGTTGCTTTTCAGCTCGATCGTGGTGAAGCCCTTGGCGGTGGCCGGCAGATGGGCGGAACACGCGTAGCCGCAGGCCGTATCGGCGAGGGTGACGACAGTGCCTGCGTGCAGGAAGCCGTTGGGCGCCATCAGGTCCTTGCGCACCGGCAGCTCCGCCTGCAGGAAGCCCTGGCCGACCGCCACGATGCGGATGCCCAGCAGCCCGGGCAGGTGCCCGGGGCTGCGGCCGTTGAAGAAATCGGGGGTCAGTTCGGGGCGGTATGCGGACAAGGGGGTTCCTCCTTCAGGCCAATGAGATTTCGTGGCGCACGGCTTCGGCCAGCAACTCCCCGGCTTCCAGCAGGGGCTCGCGGCTGCGGCGGGCGCGCGCTTGCATCAGGGCGCCTTCGAACGTGGTGATGGTCAATCGGGCCCAGGCCTGGCGCCGGGCGGGTGGCAGCGGATCGAAGGCCGGCGCCAGCGCCTCCGTCCACAGGTCGAGCTGGGCCGTGCAGACGGCCCCCAGCGGAGCGGAGTCGGCCTGCAGGTCGAGCGCGACGCCCGCGACGGCGCAGCCGAAGGCGTAGTCCTCCTTCTCCAGGCTTTTGGCGAGCGAGGCGAACAGCCGCCGCAGCCGGGCTGGCGCATCGCCCGCGCCCTGCACCAGTTTCATCAGGGCGGCCCGGCGCTCCTCACCGAAGCGCTCCAGTGCTTCCTGCGCGAGCTGGTTCTTGCCGCCGGGGAAGTAGTGGTACAGCGAACCCTTCGGCGCGCCGCTGGCCGCGACAACCTGGTTGATGCCGGCGCCGGCCAGGCCGTTCCTGCGCATGCCCTGGATCGCCGCCGTGACCATGCGGTCGCGGGGGGAGTCCATGAGGAGGCGGGCGTCCATGAGACCATTATATAGACTGGTCTAGATACCGCGCCGTCATTCCCGCGGAGGCGGGAATCCAGAGCTTTCTCTGATGGGGAAGCCCTGGTCCCGCCTTCGCGGGAACGACGGATCAGCGTGCTGGTCGGGCGACCAGCGTCGAAAGGGGCAGTGAGGAGATTTCCTGCAGCAGCAAGGCGAGCTGCTGCCCCGCCGCGTCCAGCAGGGCGCGGCCCTTGTCCGCGCTGGCGCCTGCCGCATTGCCGGCTGCCCCGTGCGGGTTGTAGTCCTGCATCTGCCAACCCAGCTTGGCGCTGCGGCCGTTGCCGAGGATCGGGTACTTGGCCGCACGCTCCTGCGAACTGGAAGCGAAATTGGCGGCATCCGCCATGCGGACCGCCTCCGGCCGCAGCGCCAGCATCATGGATGTCTCGATCTCGCCGCCATGCACGCCGAAGCGGTGCTCCTCGGCGCCGAACAGGCCATGGACCGCGTCGCCCAGCGGCAGGTTCCACCAGCTGCAGCTGTAGACGATCAGGCCGCAGCGCGTGCGCAGTTCACGCGCCACGATGTCCAGCAGGCTCACCTGCCCGCCGTGGGAATTGAACAGCAGGAGCTTCTTCACGCCGCTGCGGGCCACGCATTCCCCGAGCTCCACCCAGGTGGCGATCACGGTGTTGACCGAGAGCGTGAGCGTGCCGGCAAATTGGGAATGCTCGGGGCTGTAGCCGACCTGCTGGGTGGGCAGCACGAGCACGGGCAGGTCTACCGGGAGTTGCGGCAGGGCCTGCGCCACGATGCCGTCGACCAGTGCCTGGTCCACCGACAGGGCGAGATGCGGGCCGTGCTGTTCCGTCGCGCCGACCGGAAGCACCGCCACCGTCGCCGCCGGGTCGAGCGCGGCGAAATCAGTGGTGGTCAGCTCGGACCAGAAGCGCGAGGGCAAGCTCATGGCGCCATCTTAGAGGCTTGTCTCCGGTTGGCGGGCGCGCCGCGCCAGTTCGGACTCGCGGGACAGCAGGAAGGCATCCAGCCGTTCGGCGAAATCCGGCGCGACCGCCTGCCGGACGGAAGGCCGGTCGGCCAGCGCCGCGCGCCAGCGGGCGATGCGCGGCGTGCCATCGAAGAAGCCATCCACGCCCAGCCGCTCGAAGGCATCGAAGTAGCGGAACACCGGCGCGAACACCGCATCCACCATCGAGAAAGTCTCGCCGGCGAACCAGGGGCCTTGCGGGTGCAGCGCAGCTTCCAGAATCGCGAACCGCCCCGCCAGCCGGTCGCGCGCTGCCTCATAGGCTGCGGCATCCGGCGCCGTATAAAACCCCCAGATGTCATTCAGCACCGTCGAGCCGAACTCGATCCACGCCCGATGCCTGGCCCGCACCAGCGGAGCGGCCGGGTGCAGGCGAGGCAGCGTGGTTTCGTCCAGGTACTCGCAGATCACGGCCGATTCGAACAACGGCTGGGCGTAGGGCGTTGCCTCGGTCTCGTCGACCAGAAGCAGCGGCGTGCGCCCCAGCGGCGAGATCGACAGGAACCAGGCCGGCTTGGCGGCGAGGTCGACGTCGACCCGCGTGAACGGCACGTTCTTTTCCAGCAGCACGATCGCGGCTCGCTGCACGTAGGGGCACAGCACGTGGCTGACCAGGCGCAGACCGCTCATGACAGCAGCCCCTCGGCGCCCAAGGCGTCCTGCACGGCCGGCCGGGCCCGAACCCGGTCCATCCAGGCCGACAGCACCGGATACGGCTTCAGCGAGATGCCCAGGAAGTTGGACCAGTTGACGATCGTGAAGCCGTAGATGTCGGCGACGCTGAAGGCCTCGCCCGCCAGCCAGGGCGCTTGCGCGAGGTGGGCATCCATGTCGGTGAACCGGGCGGCCAGCTTCTGCTTGGCGGCATCGCGCGTGCTGGCGGCCGTCTCCTTGTGCCACAGCCAGGGGCTGAACGTCTTGTGCAATTCGGTCGCGACGAACACCAGCCACTGCAAGGCCTGGTCGTGCTGGGGCGAGCCCGCCGGCGGCAGCAGCGCCTTGGCTGGCGCCAGCGAAGCCACCTTCAGCAGCAACGCGGTCACTTCGGTGCGGCGCTCGCCGGGGGCGGTTTCCAGGACCGGCACGTAACCGCGCGGGTTGACGGCGAAAAAATCCGAGCCGTCCGCCAGCTTGTGCGTGGCCAGGTCGACCTTGGCCAGGTCGAAGGGCAGGCCCGCTTCGCGCAGGGCGATGTGGACGGCGAGGGAGCAGGCGCCGGGGGAGAAATAGAGCTTCATGGGGTTTCCTTTGGTGAACGGGAGACGTGAATGTAGGATTGCATTGCCGCCAACGGAATACGCAGGAAGACAAATGCCGATTGCACGAACGCAAGCCCAGGGCGCCACCGCGTCGCACGCCCAAGCCCTGTCGCTGGGTGACATGGAGGTGGTGCTGGCCCTGGTGCGCGGACGCACGCTGGCGGAGGCGGCCGCTCGGCTGGGCGCGGATCCGTCGACCGTGTTCCGCAGCCTGCAGCGCATCGAGAAGGCGCTGGGCCAGCGCCTCTTCGAGCGCGGCCGCGCGGGCTACCTGCCGTCGGAGCCGGCCGCGGAAGTCGCGAAGCATGCCGAGCGCATCGAAGCGGAACTCGAAGCCGCACGCTCCGCGCTCTCCAGCCCGGCGGACGCGGTCACGGGCCGCGTCAAGCTCTCCACCACCGACTCGGTGATGCGCGGACTGGTGCTGCCGCTGCTGCCGGCGCTGGCGAAAGCGCATCCGCAACTGCGCCTGGAAGTACGCACCGGCAACGAACTGGTCAGCCTGACCCGGCGCGACGCCGACCTGGCGCTGCGCGCGACGCGCAAGCCGCCGGAGCACGTGGTCGGGCGGCACCTGGGGACGATGCGCTTCGTCGTCGCGGCTTCAGCGAAGCGCGGCACCGCTTCGCGCACGCGCGGCGGCACCGCCGCACTGGCGGAGCAGGACTGGATCGCCCCCGACGAGGCTCTGCCCGATCACCCGTCGGTGCAATGGCGGCGCCGTCACCTGCCGAAGCTGCAGCCGCGGCTGCTGGCGGACGGCATCACCGGCGTGGCCGACGCCATCGCCGCGGGCGTCGGCATCGGCATCGTGCCGCTCTTCGTGGCCGCTGCGGACACGCGGTTGAAGCCGATCTCGGACCCGCTGGAAGGCTGCGAGTCGGAGCTGTGGATCCTGGCGCACCCGGAGTCGCGGCACCTGCGGCGGATCGCGACGGTGTACCAGGCGCTGGTGGAGGGGATTGCGTTGTAGGGGAAAGGAAGCCCTGGATGCCCGCCTCCGGGGGAATGACGGTTCAGGTGAGGGCCTGACGCGCCGCGTTCGCGATGCTGGTGGCGTCCACCTGGAAGAAGGCGCGCAGGGCCGCCCGTGTGTCGCTGCGGCCGAAGCCGTCGGTGCCAAGCGTCGTGTAGCGGCGGCCTTCAGGAAGGAAGGCGCGAATGGATTCCGGCACGGCGCGGACGTAGTCGGTGGCGGCAACGATTGGAGTGGAAGAGTTGCCGAGAAGGTGGCCCAAATAGTGGTTGTCATCCCAGCGGAGGCTGGGATCCAGGGCGCCCTGGATTCCTGCCTTCGCAGGAATGACATCCATTTTTTGAGCGCCACGCGCGAGTTCGCTCCAGCTCGTCACGCTGATCACCTCGCTGGTGATGCCTTCAGTGGCCAGCACCTCCGCCGCCTTAATCACCTCTGTGAGGATCGCGCCCGAGCCCATGAGCGTCACACGCGGTTCTCCCGATCCGTAGACACCAAACCGGTAGCCTCCACGAATCACCCCTTCCCGCGCCCCCTCCGGCAAATCCGGCTGCGCGTAGTTCTCGTTCATCAGCGTCACGTAATAGAAGACATCGCGCTGCTCCACCAGCATCTCGCGCATGCCCCGGTCGACGATCACCGCCATCTCGCCCGCGAACGCCGGGTCGTAGGCCTTGCAGTTGGGGATGGTCGCGGCGACCAGGTGCGATGTGCCGTCCTGGTGTTGCAGACCTTCGCCACCGAGCGTGGTGCGGCCCGACGTCGCGCCCAGCAGGAACCCGCGCGCCCGCTGGTCCGCCGCCGCCCAGATCGCATCCCCCACGCGCTGGAAGCCGAACATCGAGTAGTAGATGTAGAAAGGCAACATCGCGAAGCCATGCACGCTGTAGCTGGTGGCCGCAGCCGTCCAGCTGGCGATGGCGCCAGCTTCCGAGATGCCCTCTTCCAGGATCTGCCCGTCCAGCGCCTCGCGGTACGACAGCACCGAACCGATGTCTTCCGGCTCGTACTTCTGCCCCACCGACGAATAGATGCCCACCTGCTTGAACAGGTTGGCCATGCCGAAGGTGCGCGCCTCGTCGGCCACGATCGGCACCACGCGCGGGCCCAGCGCCGGGTCCTTCAAGAGATTGCCCAGCAACCGCACGAAGGCCATGGTGGTCGACATCTCCTTGCCGCCCGCCTGCAGCGCGAACTGCGCGTAGCCGCTCGCTTCCGGCACCGGCACCACGTCGCACGCCGTCTGCCGCTGCGGCACATAACCACCCAAGGCCTCGCGCCGCGCGTGCAGGTAGCGCATCTCCGGGCTGTCCTCCGCGGGCTTGAAGAATGCGAGCGTGGTCGCCTGCTCGTCGGACAGCGGCAGGTTGAACCGATTGCGGAATTCCAGCAGCGCCGCTTCGTCCATCTTCTTCTGGCTGTGCGTCGTCATCTTCCCCTGGCCAGCCGCACCCATGCCGTAGCCCTTCTTGGTATGCGCGAGGATCACCGTGGGCTGCCCGGTGTGCGCCGCCGCCGCGGTATACGCCGCGTGGATCTTCACCAGGTCGTGGCCGCCGCGCTTCAAGCGGTCGATCTGTTCGTCCGTCATGCCCTGGGCCAGCGCTTTCAATTCGGCGTTCTGGCCGAAGAAGGTGTCGCGGTTGAACCGGCCGTCCTTGGCCGCGAAGGTCTGCATCTGGCCGTCGACGGTATTCGAGAAGGCCTTGGCCAGCGCACCCGTGGTGTCGCGCGCGAACAGGCCGTCCCAGTCGCTGCCCCACAGCAGCTTGATCACGTGCCAGCCGGCGCCGCGGAACAGCTTCTCCAATTCGTCGACGATGCGGCCATTGCCGCGCACCGGGCCGTCCAGCCGCTGGAGGTTGCAGTTGACGACCCACACCAGGTTGTCGAGCTTTTCGCGCGAGGCCAGCGTGAGCGCGCTCATGCTCTCGGGTTCATCCATCTCGCCGTCGCCGAACACGCCCCACACTTTGCGTGCGCCGCAATCGAGCAAACGCCGATGCGTGAGGTAACGCATGAAGCGCGCGTGGTAGATCGAGCTGATGGGCCCGATGCCCATTGAGCCGGTGGGGAACTGCCAGAAGTCCGGCATCAGCCAGGGGTGCGGATAGCTGGAGAGGCCGCGCGCGCCGTCGGCCGGCGCGGTGATTTCCTGGCGGTAGTGGGCCAGGTCGTTCTCGGTCAGCCGGCCTTCGAGGTAAGCGCGGGCATACACGCCAGGTGCGCTGTGCGGCTGATAGAAAACAAGGTCGCCGCCCTGCGACCCGTCGCGGCCGCCTCCGCCGTCATTCCCGCGAAGGCGGGAATCCAGGGCTCCCTGCCCCCTGAAGAAGTGGTTGAATCCCACCTCGAACAAATCCGCCGCGCTCGCGTACGAGGCGATGTGCCCACCCAGCTCCCCATACGCCGCATTCGCCTTCGCCACCATCGCCAGCGCATTCCACCGCATCAGCGAAGCCAGCTTCTCTTCGATCGCCAGGTCGCCAGGAAACGGCGGCTGCTGCTCCACCGCGATCGTGTTCACGTAAGGCGTGACCAGCTCCGGCGACCAGCCCACCTGCGGGCTGCGCGCGAGCACCGCCAATTGATCCAGAACGAAGCGAGCCCGCGCCGACCCATGGGCGGCCACCAGCGCCTGGAAGGCTTCGCGCCATTCGGCTGTTTCGGCGGGGTCGATGTCGCCGGTTTCGGCTTGGAGGTAACGGGTCAGGCTTTGGTCGCTCATGCCTGACTGTAGGCACGGCGGTGCGAAATAGGGTGTCGAAAAGAACGTGTTGAGCAAGTTCAGCAGCATAAAATGCCGCCAAATGCAACTTGACACGCTCGATCTGCGTATCCTGGCCGAACTGCAGCAGGACGGCGCCCTCACCAACGTGGAGCTCGCGCGCCGCGTCCATCTCTCCCCCAGCCCCTGCCTGGCGCGCGTGAAGGCGCTCGAATCGGCCGGCGTGATCGAGCGCTACGTCGCGCTCGCCAGCGCCAAGGCGCTGGGCCTCGGGCTCAACGTCTTCATCAACATCAGCCTCAAAGAGCAGTCAAAGGCCGCCCTGGCCGAGTTCGAGCGCCGCATCGCGGAGCACGACGAAGTGATGGAGTGCTACCTGATGACCGGCGACAGCGACTACCTGATCCGCGTGGCCGTGGCGGACATGGGCGCGCTGGAGAAATTCATCCTGGAGCAACTGACGCCGATCCCGGGGATCGAGAAGATCCGGAGTTCGTTCGCGTTGAAGCAGGTGAGGTACAAGACTGCTCTGCCTTTGCCAGCTTAGAAGCCGTTCCGCTCAAGCCGCCTCCCCCTCCGGCAACGCCCTCAGCCCACTCAGCCGCGACGCGAAGATCACCGCGGCCTGCAGCACGAATCCGCCGAACGCCAGCCAGAGGCAAGCCGCCTCGCCCCACGCGGCCCCGACGGCTCCACCGAGCGCCGCGCCCACCGGCCGCGCCCCGGCATTGATCGTCAAGAACACGGCGCCGACCCGGCCCAGCATCCCCGCCGGCGTCACCGCCTGCCGCAGGGTCGTCGTCGTGATCGTCCAGATGATCGGCCCCGCCCCGAAGAGGAAGAACGACACGCCGGCCAGCACCCCGCTGGGCACGAACAACGTCCCCGCCATCGCTCCCGCCGCCAGCACCGACACCGCCGGCCCGAACTGGATCGCACGCCCGAATGCCATGCGTCCCACCAGGCGCGGCGCCAGCAACGCGCCCAGCACCATGCCCGCGCCATAGCACCCCAGCGTGAACCCCACGGCCTGGGAGCCCAGCCCCAGCGTGCGCACGGCATACGGCACATACGCCGCCTGCAGGACGAACCACGAAATGTTCCAGGCGATGCCGCACAGCACCATCGGCCGCAGGTGCTCGTGGCGCCAGACGAAGCGGGCGCCATCGCGCATCTCCAGCAGCGGATGGCGCGCGGGGCCGACGGCCCGCGCGGGCTCCGCGATACCGAACAACAGCACCACCGCCGCGGCCGACAGGATGGCGCCGAGCACGAACACCGTGGCGCCACCCGCCCAGGCGACCAGCGCACCGGCGAGCGCCGGGCCCGCCGCATAGGCCGTGCTGCGCGCCAGCTCGATGCGGCCGTTGGCACGGCCGAGCGATTCGCGCGGCACCAGCGCGGGGACCAACGCAGGGGCGGCCACGCTGAAGGCGACCGTCCCCACCGCGCCGGCGAAGCCGACGATGGCCAGCCCGGCGATCGACAGGGCGCCGGTGAGCAGCATCGCCAGCAGCACGAGCAGCGAGAGCGCCCGCAGCGCCTCGGCCGCCACCATCAACGAGCGGCGCGGCAGCCGGTCGGCCAGCAGCCCCAGCGGAATCGACAGCAGCAGGAAGGGCAGCGTCTGCACCGCCGCCAGCAAGCCGATCTCGCCCGGCCCCGCGTTCAGCACCAGCACGGCGACCAGCGGCACGGCCGCGAGGCTCAGTTGTTCGGCGGACTGTGCGGCGAGGTTGGCGCTGGCGAGGCGGTGGAAGGAAGCGGGGAACGAAGGCATCGGGGAATCATCGCGCGATCCCCCCGAATCGACCGGCCGCTTTCGGACACGCTTCCCCTCCGGCTATTGCGCCCCTGACTGCATGCGGCCGCCCAGGTCGTGCGCCTCGACCTGTACTTCCTGCTGCCCGTCTTCATAAGGCCGCCCGCCGGGCCGCAGGGCCGAGTGCTCCCGCTTCGACCGGGCGAGTGGATAGAACATCTGGTGCGCCCAATGCTCAGCGCCGAACAGACGGTCGTCCTGCAGGCCCACGGCCGGCGGATACTGCCGCGTGATGTGGGCGCTGCCGAACAGCACGTCCCAGAAGAACAGCAGGTTGCCGAAGTTGCCCTTGTAGTGCCCGATGCCGTCCCGGTTGGTCAGCGCATGGTGGGCCCAATGCGTGGCCGGCGTCGAGATGGTCCGTTCCACCACCCACATCACGGGCGCAAGGGCCTTGACGCGGTAGAGCGGCTCGTCCCAACGCCACGCGCTGTGGGCACCCAGGATGACGGCGATCTTCACCACCAGGTAGGTCACATAGACCTGGCCCATGCCCAGGTACAGCAGCACGCCGCCCAGCCACAGGCCCGGCATCATCAGGTAGTAGAAGAAGTTGTTGCGATAGGTGATGCGGATGCTCATGTAATTGGCCGAGTGGTGCGCACGGTGCAGGGGCCACAACAGCGGCGTGTGCGAAAGCCGGTGCCACCAGTACTGCGTCATGTCGTCGGCCACCAGGAAAGCCGCCACCATCGCCCACCAGGGCAGGTCCGCGAACACGTTCCGCTGCGCCGGCATCAGCCAGGCACACAGCGCGTTCGAGCCGAACAGCGCCAGGGGCTGGCTGATGGCGATGAGGCTCAGGAACATCAGCACTTCAAGCCTGGTGTCGTTGGCCGTGGCCTGCACGGTATCGCGATAGCGGCGCGACACGTATTCCATGCACGCGAAGCCGGCGATGAGCGCCAGGATCAATGTGTTCTGCAGCAACGGATTCATCCGCTTGTCTCCTGTCTGGTCAACCCGCATTCTTGGGCCGGCGCACCGGCGGGGTCCAATGCAACGTTGACAACGGCCTGTTGCGCGGAGAGCATCGGACCATGCTCAACCTCAAGCGGCTCGCCCATCTCGTCGCGCTCGCGGAAGAACTGCACTTCGCCCGGGCCGCGGAGCGGGTGCACTTGAGCCAGGCCGCGTTCAGCCGCAGCATCCAGTCGATCGAGCAGGATCTGGGGATGCGGCTGTTCGACCGCGAGAGCGGCCCCGTCAAGACCACGCCGGCCGGCGATTTCATGACCGACCGCGCACGCCGGCTGCTGTTCGACGCGCGCAGCCTGCAGCGCGATGCGCAGCTCTATCGCGACAGCCAGCTCGGAGACACGGCTTTCGGCGCCGGGCCCTACCCCGGCGCGACGATCATGCCCGCCGCCCTGATGGCGTTGCGGCGCGAATACCCTTCGGTGAACATCCGCCTGGAGTTGAACAACTGGCAGCTGCTGCACGAGCGGCTGGTGGCCGAGGACATCGAATTCTTTGTGGCCGACCTGCGCGACGTCCCCCCGGACCCGAAGCTCGATGTGAGCCCGCTGGGCCGGCAGCCGGCGCACCTGTTCGTGCACGCTGGGCATCCGCTGGCCGGGAAGAGCTGCCGCTTCGCCCAGGCCTGGGCTTTCGGCTTCGCCACGGTGCGCATGCCGGCGCCGATCGAAGCCCTCATCCGCCGCCTGCTCGACCGGCCCGCCGGGGAGCCGGTGGTACCCGCCATCGAGTGCGACGATTTGTCGATCCTGCGGACCCTGGCGCTGCATACCGACGCGGTGGTCGCCATGGCAGACGCCGCGGTGCTCGACGACCTGCGCGCGGGCACGCTGGTGCGTCTCGACGTGACCGACCTGCCCCCTGTCTACGCCGAAATGGGCATCGTCACCTTGGGCCATCGCACGCCGTCGCCGATGGCGATGCGCTCGATCGCCTGCATCCGCGAGATCGTCCGCGCACTCGGCTGACTCAGCGCACGAACTTGCCGTCAGCGCGCACGCGCACCAGCTCGACGAACTGCGTCCCCGTGTGGCGGCCGTTGGTGAAGTCGTAGTCCACCCCGCCCAGGCGCATCTTGAGCGCGCGCAGGCTCGCATGCAGGCGCTCGCGCGTCAGGTCGCGCCCCGCCTTGCGCAATGCCTCGGCCACGACCCCGCCGGCCAGGTAGCCTTCGTAGCTGTGGTAGCCGACGGGCACGCCGGCCTTCTCGCAAGCCTTGCGGTAGCCGTTCGCATCGGCGTTCGCCGCGTCCCACGGATACGGCATCACCTGCGAGACCGCCAGGCCCTTCGACTGCTCGCCGAGCAGCCTGGCCGTGACGTCGCCGGCCAGGATCGACATGCCGTAGAAAGAGGGCGCGGCGCCCAACGCCCACACGCCCTTCATCACGGCGGCCGCGGAGGGGCCGCTCAGGAACAGGATCACGGCCTGCGCACCGGCGGCGGCGAGTGCCTTGCCGGCCTCGGCGGTGTTGCTGCCGTCGGGCGCTACACCGGCGGAGCCCGCGAACTGCAGGCCGCGCCGCGTGATCGCCTCCTGCACCTGTCCCAGCACCTCCTGCCCGCCGGGCGTGGCGATGTGGGCGACGGCCACCTTCTGCATGCCGAGCGTCGCGAAGTGCGACACCAGCGCATCGGCCTCGCGCTGCTGGCTGGCCCGCGTGTAGTAGGCGCTGCCTTGCGTCTTGTCTCGCACGGAGTCCACCACGCCAGCCGGCGCGATGAGCGGCACGTTGGCTTCGCGCAGCACAGGCAGGCCGGCCAGCGTCGGGAGGCCACCGACGCCCAGGACACAGGCGAACACCTTGTGCTCCTGCACCAGCGCGCGGTAGTTCGTCTGCGCGCGCGCCGGATCGAAGGCGTCGTCCAGCGCCAGAAGCTTGATCCGCCGGCCGTGGATGCCCTTGGCATTCGCATCCTCGAAGGCGATGCGGGCACCGCCCTGCAGGGCCAACGCCCCGGGGCTGAGCGGCCCGGTCAGCACGGCCGACTGGCCGAGCAGGATCTCGGTGTCGGTGACGCCAGGCTCGGTGCGAGCCGCAAGCAAGGGGGTGGCGAGGGTGCCGGCAGCCGCTGCCAGCACAAAGTCGCGTCGGTTCATTTCCGTGGTCTCCATGGCTGCGCGCAGAAAGTAAACGCGCCCCCCCACGCAGCCGGCGGCGGGGCGCATCGCGGGAACCCGATGCCCGTCGTGGATGCGACTGTGGAATCCCGGCGCGCTGGCGTCCATCGCAAAGAATGCACCCGTGCGTTGCGGGACGCGCAATGCCTCTAGACTGCCGCCCATGAAGCCGACGCCGCTGCGCATTTCGCCCCAGGCACTGACCGGCAGCCTGACGCCGGAGCAGGAACGCTTCAACGCCCTCGTGCAAGACGTGGCAGCGGCGCGAGCCACCCTTGCCGCCTGGCAGGAACGCATCGACCGCAGCGACCGGCAGCTGGCGCCTCTGCGGCAGGAAGTCCACGTCGCCTTGCGCCGGTGGGTTGCGGCCCTGGATACCGCCAGCCTCCAACCGGGGCTCTCACGCGGGGACCGTGGCCAACTGGGCGAACTGATCCGCGAAGCGACGGCGGAGTTGGGCGACGAGGAGGAAGAAGGAGACGCCGGACCGCCCGCGGCCAACGCGCCAGCACCTCCGCCGAACCTCACCTCTGACGACGACGAACCCTGGCGCGCCGCCGGCGAAGCCGCGGCGGCCGAACGCGAGCGCCGCGCCGCCCACCGCCGCGCCGCCAGCAAACAGAAGCAGCACACCCAGGCCACCACCGAAGCCTCGCAATCGCTGCGCGACGTCTACCGCAAACTCGCCAGCGCCCTGCATCCCGATCGCGAGCCCGACCTCCAGGAGCGCGAACGCAAGACCGTGCTGATGCAGCACGCCAACCAGGCGTACGCGGCCAACAACCTGCTGGCCCTGCTCGAAATGCAGCTGCAGGCCGAGCAGATCGACATGGAGCGGCTCGCATCCCTCGACCAGCGGCGCCTGGCGCACTACATCACCGTGCTGCAGGAGCAACTGGCGGAGCTGCAACAGGAAACCCGCAAGCTCGAGACCTGGTTCCGCGCCGCGATGGGCGCATCGCCAGGATCGGGGATGCCGGCGCGCAAGGCCGACCGCATGATCACGGCCGAGGCGCAGCGGCTGCGCGGCGACCTGGAGTTGCTGGCCCAGCAGACGAAGCTGCTGCGTGATCCGGAAGAAACCAAGGAGTGGCTGCGCGCGCTGCGGCAGTCGTCACCATGACGCCAATGAATGCTGGACCTTTGCCGCCCTGCTGGACCACCGATGTCACAGTGAAAGGCACGCAACTGACCTTCGCCGTGCGCGGAGGCGCCAAGCAATGGGCGCTGGTCGCCCTGGGCAGCGCCCTGGTGTGCGGCGGGCTCTACGGCATCTACTGGCTGTTCGAAGGTTCGGGCGAGCTGACCGTCGCCGGCTACATCTTCCTGCTGGTGCCCGCGGCCGTGGCGGTGTTCGGCGTCTATGTGCTGGACATCGCCCTGATGGCGCGCACCACCTATGTACTGGGAGCGAGGACCCTGACGCACGCGCGCGAGTCCCTGTTCCAGCGCAAGCGCACGGAGATCGCGCGCGACACCGTCACCGCCATCACGCAGCAGTACTCGCCGCCCGGTGACTCGCACCCCGCCGGCCACCCTGGCGACTGGACGACGTTCGTCGTCTACACGTTGCCCGGCGAGAGGAAGGTGCGCGAGCTGGCGATCGATGGCTTGAACTCCCAGGCAGAAGCGCGCTGGCTGGGCCCGCTGCTGGCGAAGTGGGCGGAGGTCAAGATGAAGCGCGGGTTCGGTCCGGCGTTCGAGGAAGCGGACGCGGCGGGACTGCCAGACCTGAGCAGTCCGGCCGCCGAAGACAGATAAAGGAGGGAACCACGATGGAAGACGCGAGCGAAGAGAAGAAGGAACCACAAGCCGAGAAGAAGAAGCCCGAAGGCCTCTTCACCGGACAGATCTCGGGCTGGCAGATCCTGGTGGCCGTGGCCGTCGTGGGCTTCCTCCTCTACGGCAAGTGGCAGGACATGGCCAAGGCGGAGAACAAGTCGGCCGCCAATGTGCCGCAGGCACAAGCCAAGGCAGGCGCCGCGCCGGGCCCCAACATTTGTGACGGCTATCGAGCGTTGCTGCAGCCCTTGATCCAGGGCGGGCCGCAGACCGTGTTCAAGGGCGGCGGCAGCAAGCAGGACGCCAACGTGTTCGGATGCACGGCCACGGACGCCAGCCGCGGCAGGATCGCCATGCTCGCTGTACGCCGCAACCCCGATGCGGAGACGGAAGTGGCCAAGTACCGCAAGCTGTTCGATGCGATCAAGACGCTCCGCGTCGCTGACGAACCCGGCCTCGGCCGCATCGGCTTCAGCACGCTCGGCTCGGAGGCGGGCGACGGTGCGGAAGGCCTGGGCTACTACGGCCATTCGCAGGCCATGCTGTTCGAGGCGAAAGTGGCGCAGCTGAAGCCATCAGACCCCGCCCTCACGGACGCGGAGAAGCGTGGCGTGCGGGAATTGGCGGAGCGCTTGCTCCGTGACTTGAAGTAGGGTGACACCGATGACGCCACCGCCCGATCAGGCCCCAGGACAAGTCCAACGTTCGGGAGGACGCCGCGCCATGCTGGCGCTGGCCCTGCTCCTGAGCGTCGCATGGTGCTACTACCTCTTCGTGGCGGACGTGCAGCTGCGCACACGCCTGGACGCGGCCCTGGTCACGGTCCCCGCCGGCTTCGCCATGGTGCTGAAGGCGATCACCCTGTTCGCCATCTTCCTGATCCCCACGCTGTTGGTGTTCAACGTGCTTTCGCGCCTTGGGGCAGCGTTCGATGGCCCCAAGCTCTCGACGCAACAGATGCTCGAGGCCGTGCGCGAAGGCCACCGCACGGCGCAGGCACAGTCCCGCGAATTCATGGACGCCCAGCTGGCAAAGATGTCCGACGCGGAGGCCGCAGGCATGAGGCCGATCTTCGACGAGATTCAGCGCCGCTCGGCGGAAGACGCCGCCGCACGGGAGCAGCGCTACGCGACCGATCCCGAGCTGATGCAGCGGGAGATGCGTGCCACGATCGCGGAGATTCGGGCCAAGGCACGCGCTGGCTGAAACGTTGACGCTCGCGCGAGTCGGGCCGCAGAGAGGCAGTCCCTCACGTTTGGCTTGCCGTCGCCTCCGCGCCCGCCATCAACTCCAGGTTCTGCACCGCCGCCCCCGCGGCCCCCTTGCCGAGGTTGTCGAGCACGGCGCACAGCAGCACCTGGCCCGTGCGCGCGTTCGCGGCCACCGACAGGCTCATGGCGTTGGTGCCGTTGTGGATCTGCGGGTCGAGTCCAGGCGCAGCGCCTTCCGCGGCCAGCGGCAGCACGTGCACATCTTCACTGGCGCGATAGCGTTCGCTCAGGCACTCGTGAATGCGCGCCGGGCTGGCGTCGGCCGCCAGCAGCCGCAGGTGCAGCGCGATCGTCAGCACGATGCCTTGCCGGTAGCTCCCATAGGCGGGCACGAAGATCGGCGGCGCAGTGAGCCCGGCATAGGCCTGGATCTCGGGCACGTGCTTGTGCTGCAGGTCCAGCCCGTACACCTGCAGTGAAGGGGCGCCGCCGGTGGCCTCGATCTCTTCGGCGCCCGCGCGCCCCTTGCCCGAGTAGCCCGAGACCGCGTGGATTGCCAGCGGATAGTCGGGCGGCAGCAGGCCGGCATCGGTCAGGGGCCGCAGCAAGGCAACGGCCGCCGTGGGATAGCAGCCGGGATTGGTGACCCGCTGCGCCTGGGCGATGCGCTGCGGCTGCCCGGCGTCGAGCTCCGGCAGGCCATAGATCCAGCCGGGGCTCGTCCGGTGCGCCGAACTCGCATCGATGACGCGCACCGCCGGATTCTCGATCCAGGCCACGGCCTCGCGCGCCGCCGCATCGGGCAGGCAGAGGATGGCGATGTCGCAGTCGTT
This sequence comes from Caenimonas sedimenti, assembly GCF_007833165.1. Lineage (GTDB taxonomy): Bacteria > Pseudomonadota > Gammaproteobacteria > Burkholderiales > Burkholderiaceae_C > Ramlibacter > Ramlibacter sedimenti. Next base: position 289,888 of record NZ_VOBQ01000011.1, read on the forward strand.
CAGCGCCGCACGGCGCGCAGCGGGATCCTTGCGCAATTCAGCAGGCAGGGTGCGCAGCTGGAAGGCGCGATCGCGCAGCCGGTTGCGCAAGTCCAGGCCGGTGGTGCCCTGGTCGCCGTCGATGAAAAGTTGGAGGTCCATGGCGGGACTTTAGGCAACACCCGACCAAAGGCAAAGCTGAATATCCTGAAGGCCAGATTCAGAATCCTTAAACTTGATGCCATGCGTGAACTCAGCCTGGACCACCTGCGGACGCTCGTCGCCATCGCGGATCTGGGCTCGCTCGCCGCCGCGGCCCGCGCCCTGCATCTGGCGCCGCCCACCGTCACGGTGCACATCGCCGACCTGGAGTCGCGGCTGGCGGGCCAGCTGCTGGTCCGCGGCCGCGGCCCCGCCGTGCCCACGGCGCTGGGCGAGCGCTTCATCGCGCGCGCCCGCCGCCTGCTGGCCGACGCCGACGACGCGGTCGAAGACGTGCGCCGGCAGCTGGCAGGCCAGACCGGCCGCGTGCGCGTGGGCGCATCGACCGGCGTCATCGCCCACCTGCTGCCGCAAGCCCTGGAGCGGCTGGCGCGCGACCATCCCGGCGTGGAAGTGCATGTGCAGGTGCTGACGTCGCAGGAGAGCATGAACCGGCTGGCGGCGGGCAGCCTGGACCTGGCCATCGTGGCCTTGCCCCAGCCGGACATGCGCGGTGTGCGCGTGACGGCCTTGCGCCGGGACCCGGTGCTCGCGTTCCTGCCGGCCAGTTGGGAGGCGCCAAAGCGCCTGACGCCGGCCTGGCTGGCGCAGCGGCCGCTGATCCTGAACGATGCGTCCACGCGCCTGTATCGCCTGACCGCGGAGTGGTTCGCCGCCGCCGGCGAGCATTGCCGGCCGCGCATCGAGTTGAACTACAACGATGCGATCCGCACGCTGGTGGCTGCGGGGTATGGGGCCGCGTTGTTGCCGCAGGAGGCGCGGGAGCCGCTGCTGGATGCGCGGATCGTCACGCGGCCATTGATGCCCGCGCTGTGGCGGAAGTTGGGGGTGGCGCTCAGGGAGAACGATCTTGGCGGGCCGACCGCGTTTGTCCGGCAGGCGCTGCTGGCGGATGCGGCACCACCACGCTAGGTCGCTGCCTCATCCGTGGGCGGCGGAGGCGCGACGATTTAGTTGGCGATTGCCCGCACGGAATGAGCGAAGCTGCTACGGTCCGGCATGGGCCATGAATTGTGCGACTACGCGCTGCTCTTCGCCCGCGAACGAGATGCATGGGCACGCCTGATGGCGAGCAAGGTCGACGGGCACTACGACCCGCGGCTCATGTCGGATTGGGTGGAGACCAGTCGCCGGTGCGCGACCCGCAGTGACGCCACCGACCCGGCTGGCCAGGACCAGAACGTCGAGCGGCACAGGTGGGACTACTCCCACCATCACCCGGGCGCGATCCTGTCGCCGGGCGGCTCTGCCGTGGGACACGATCCGGATGCGGGCCCTAGGACGCCTCCGGCGGCTTCGGCCCACACCCACGAAAGTCAAAAAATGAACAAGGACCAGGCACAGGGCATCGCCAAGGATATCGCCGGCAAGGTGCAGGAAACCGCGGGCCAGGTCACCGGCAACCGCGAGCAGGAGGCCAAGGGCATCCTGAAGCAAGTCGAAGGCAAGACCCAGGAGACGCTGGGCGACGCCAAGGAAATCGTCAAGGACGCGACGAAGTGACCGACCCGCGCAACGTGGCGCACGACAAGAAGGTGCAGCAGGAGAAGAAGCACCGCCACGAGGAGATCGCCCCCGGCGCGACCCACGCGGTGCAGCCTGGGAAGAAGCCGCACCTGGAACCCGTGGTCGAGGACAAGGTGCCGGATCCGGAATCGCCGAAAGACAGCGAGCAGATGCAGGGCTGATGCGCCTTGCGCCAGAAGGGAGCCGCGGCTCCCTTTTTTCATGCCCGTTTCTGCGGACCCACTGAGCGGCAGCGCACAGACGGCGCCGCCTCGTCCGGTCAACATCCCGGCAATTACCAAGGACCCGCAATGCGCAATTTCAATACCGGCAAGGCTCCAACGATGGTGGTCTGGGTCATCTCGCTCGTGCTGTTCATCGTCGCGGTGGTAGCCCAATTCGGCGTCGTCCGGATTCCGGAGCCGTTTGCGAGCTGGTCTTGGATCCTGGGGTTCGGGCTCTTGCTGGTGGCTTGCCGGGTGCGCGGGCTGTAGGCTCGAGCCGGCCCTCCCTACTGCGCGCGGTTGACGAGCTCGCGAGCCATCCGCTTTGCGATCCGGTGATCGCCGGGCCCCAAGTCCGGTAACTTGAGCCCCTCGTCGCCAGCCGCATGCATGTCACCACCGAAGTCGCTGTCGTAAAACGCACCGTCGCGTTGACCTCCGTCGTGATACGCAGCCATGGTTGAGCGGGTGAGATCTTCTCCGTGCGAAAGCGCGACGTACTGCCAGATCCACGCCTTCAAGGAATCCCCCTTGGCCAAGGCCCGCTCCGCTGCAGACCGCAGCCATTGCTCGTCACCTGATTCCGCCAAGCGTTCTTCAGCCCACGCATCGCCACTCTGAGCCAGCTCCTCCAGCGCCCATATGGACCCTTGCTTCGCTGCCGTGTGCAACCATGAAGCTCGCGATTCCGAGGTCGGGGCCGCTTCCGCCATCGCTTCCGCGTCCACATCACCAAGCAAGCGCTCGGCGAGTCGGAAGAATTCCCAATCGTCGAATGCATTCGCATACTCGAGTGCAGCAGCTCGGATGCCGCCTAAAGCCGCCGCCTTGAGGTGAGCCTCGTACCGCCGGAACTGCAGTTCCAACCGCAGATAGTCGTCCGCCCAGCGCCTCTCCATGGTTGTGAGAGTCCTGCCTTTCAGCGACTCCTCATAGAGGTACGAGCTCGGGAGCTTGCATTGGTAGAGCGCCGCCAGACGGTGATGCGCCTTCGCGTCCTTCCCCTGCGCTGCGACCTCCAAGGTGTCCAGAAGCAACCTCGACTGCAGCAGCCTATCCCGATCCACAGCGACCGTCCCGTTGGCAGGCGCCCTCTCGTCGTCGTCCCAATCGTCTTCGTCGTCCAGCTGCTCGTCATCGGGTGGTCGCACGGCGGAGGCGAGCACCTCGTCCAAAGTCGCCCACCGGATGAGCGAAAGTTGCCGCTCAGCGATAAATTTTTGCATGGCGCTGGCCAGCCTTGATGCGGTGTCCGACGCGTAGCCGAGATGCAGAGCCCGGCCGTTCAGTTGTGACAATCCAGCCGATGGCGGCTCGCCCACGCCACCGTCAGCCAGCACCGCTGCCGACAGAAATGCGGCCCACGAGGAAAAGCCGAACGCAGCGGCCAGAAGTTCATGCACATGGCTGCGCTTTACGGTGCAGCCGGCATGAGTTTGGAGAGTTTGCTGCGCAGCATGCGCAAGTTCTTTCACAGTCATGAGTCTTCCTTCAGTCAGCCTCGCCGAATCGGGTTAGTGCACGCGTTTAAGTCCCCGACGACGAGGTCAGAAGGCTGATCGATGACAGTGAAGGGAGATTGCCTGTTTCTACTCGCGTGCAAGTAGGGCGGGCGCCTTGTTTGGATTCTAGCGCGACCTCACTCTGTGCAAAACAAACTTGGGCCGGGCGCTGCCGGATGGTGGGCGCCATCTCCGTCATGCCGTAGGCCTGCGTGAACTCGGCCTGCGGCAGCAAGCGCCGGGCGCGGCCCAGCACCGCTTCGCTGGCACCTGCTGCCGACGACTCCGGAGCGCTTGGCGCGCGACCACCCGGGCGTCGATGTGCATGTCCAGGTGCTGACGTCACAGGAGAGCATGAAGCGGCTGGCGGCAGACAACCTGGACCTCGCCGTGTAGCCTTGCCACAGCCGAACATGTGCGGCGTCCGGACGAACGTGCTGCGCCGAGACCCAGTGCTCGCCTTCCTAGCGGCAAGCTGGGATGATCACCACCAATCGGAGCGCTTCATGAGTGATATTACGGCCCATTTTCATGCACACCGCATCCAGGAACTGCGGCGCGCGTTCACTCCGAAAAAATTGAAGACTCTCTGGAAGTCGGTCGTGAAGACTCAGATGCGAAGCTTCGACCTAGTTGATTTGCACGACTACTATGACTTCACACGGTCCATCGACGCGCGGACAAAGCAAATCTGTGACGTTGTTCTAGCGGGACGTTTCCGTGCAAGCAAGCCTTTGATCTACAGGCTGGAAAAGAAGCACGGGATCAAGCGTCACATGACAATTGCGTCCCCTTTTGACGCACTGGTGCTTCAAGCAATTGTGGAGGCAGTCCGAATCCGTTTAGAGCAGTCCCAACCCTCAAGAAATGCCTACTACAGTCGCGACAAGCACCACCTGAAGCTGCCTCACGAAATCAAGAAATCTCCCTATGACCTTTGGTGGCAACTTTGGCCAAAGTTTCAGAAAGACATATACAAGTTTAGCCAAGCGAAAAAGTACTTGGTAGTCACCGATCTCAGCAACTATTTTGACTCATTAGATCTTAAGAGTCTTCGTACTGCAATCGTCCACAAGATAAAGGCCCCGGAGGTTTTGATCGATCTGATGATGACAATTGTTGACGACTTGGGTTGGATGCCTGACTACCTGCCTCGCCGCCAAATGGGACTGCCTGTGATTCATTTGGAGTCATTCCGATTCCTTGCACATGTGTTTCTCTTCGATGCTGATGAAGTCCTGAAGAAGAGAACAGCGAATCACTTTGTGCGCTGGATGGATGACATAAATTTTGGAGCTGACACGAAGGAGGTCGCGCGCCAGACTCTTTGAACCGCCCCGGGATTTGAGGAGGCTCCTTCGATAGAGTATGGAGCCATATGAGGAAGTCACCCAAGTTCTCCCCCGAGGTCGTCGAGCGTGCCGTGCGCATGGTTTTCGACGCCAAGGACCAGTA
>NZ_VOBQ01000012.1 GCF_007833165.1 Caenimonas sedimenti
CCGACGACCTGAAGGGCATGAAGGTGCGCGGCCCGACACGGCAGATCACCAAGATGCTCGGCTACGTCGGCGCCACCCCGGTGGGCATGCCGCTGCCGCAGATCCCCGATGCGCTGTCCAAGGGCACGATCGATGGCTGCGTGATTCCGTGGGAGGTGGTGCCCTCGGTGAAGGTGCACGAGCTGACCAAGTTCCACAGCGAGTTCGAAAACTCAGGCGGGGCCTTGTACACGACCACGTTCGTGATGAGCATGAACAAGGCGAAGTACAACTCGCTGGCGCCGGACCTGAAGAAGATCATCGACAACAACTCCGGCATGGCCACGTCGGCCTGGCTCGGGAAGACGCAGCAGGGCAATGACCCGGCCGGGCGCAAGGCCGCGGAAGACCGCAAGAACCAGATCTACCGGATCACGGCCGCGGATGCCCAGGAGTTCAAGCGCAAGGCGCGCCTGGTCGAAGTGGAGTGGGTGCAGGACATGGACAAGCGCGGCCACGACGGCAAGAAGCTGCTGGAGACGGCGCGCGCACTGATCGAGAAGCACGGCAAGACCGCGCCCGCAAGATGAAGACCCCGCAGGCAGGCCTGCTCGGATTCTGTATCGCACTCGCGTGCGCAGGCATCTCCGCGCGCGAACTTGTCGTCGCGCAGGTGGGACCCTTGAGCGGCCCACTGGCTGGCAACGGCGTGGCCAATCACCAAGGCAGCCAGGCCTGCATCGACGAAGCCAACGCGGCCGGTGGGATCAACGGCCAGCCTTTACGGCTCATCGGTGAAGACGACCAGTACAAGCCGGCCGAAACCGTCCGGAAGCTGAAGGAAGTCGCCGGCCGGGAGCAGCCGGTGGCGTTCCTCAACCTGCTCGGTTCCGCCAACGTGAAGGCGGTGCTGGAGGAGAATGTCCTTGACGCGCTGAGGATTCCCGTCGTCGGCGTCACACCCGGCGCGGACGCCCTGCGCAACCCTGGCAGTCCCTGGCTCTTTCACATCCATGCGAACGACACAGCGCAACTGAAGCGCATCCTGCAGCACCTGGCCACTCTCGGGCTGCGCCGCATTGCCGTGGTGTACCAGGACATCCCGTTCGGCCACGGTGGAATGAAGTTCATCGAGGGCCTGGCGCCCTCGCTGCAGATGACCATCACCGGCCGCGTCCCGGTGGCTTCCGCTGCCGACGCGTTGCGGGCCGAGGCCGAGAAGTTGCGGGCCACCAACGCCCAGGCGTACATCATGGTGCTGGTCCCGAACAGCGGCAGTTCGCTGGTGCGCGACGTGCGGCAGCTCGGCGATGCCACACCCATCTACGGCATGTCCTATGTGCCGGTCCATGGGATCCTGGAGAAGGTCGGCCAGGCCAAGGCGCTCGGCGTCGGGCTTGCGCAGGTGACGCCGAATACCTTCTCGTCGTCGACGGGACTGAGCCGCCAGTTCCGAGCCGCGATGGCCAAGCATGCGCCCGCTGGAACCGCGTCGACGCAACTGCACCTCACGGGCTATCTCAGTTGCCGCGTTCTGGTGGAGGCCTTGAAACTCACACCGTCGCCGATCACGCCAATCAAACTGCAGGCGGCCTTGCGCAGGCTGCGGGCCGATTTCGGCGGCTATGTGGTCGAATTCTCGGGCGGCAACGAGGGCTCGCGCTACGTCGACATTGGCGTGGTCACGCGCGACGGCCGGCTGCTGTACTGATCAAACCGCGGCCACGGCCCCTGGCCAGACGCTAGAGGCGGCCGTACTTCGCATAGGCCGCGGACCGCCCCAACCGTGCGACGCGCAAGGCGCCGCCGCCTGCCAGGATTCCATCAGCGGCATCCACATAATCGCGCTCGCCGGACGGCGCGCCTGGCCGCACTTCATACACGCCGATGTTGAACATGAACACCCGCTCCGTCAGGCCCTGGAACCAGTGGATGTTGTGATGTTCGTCGGAAACGGAACTCACGTGGCCCGGTTTCGCCACTTCGTCCGAGACCGGGCGGATCAGCATGTGCGTGTCCGTCCCTTCGAGGCGGTCGTAGTGGCGCACCCGGGCCTCCCCCGCCAGCACCATGTGCAGGGTCGCCATGTTGTGGTGGCCGTGGGGAACGACGGCGACATCCTTGCGCAGCGTGAACAGGTAAGGCCGGAAGCGCAGGAACTGCAGGCGGCCGTCCTCACCGGGGAAATACAGGCGCTCCATGCCTTCGCCTTGGCTGGGGAACTTCGCGGATGCGGCCAGTTGCTCGAAATCGAGCGAGCGCAGCAGGTCCGGCAGTTCCAGGCGCCCCAGGACGGCTTCGACTTCCGATTGCCACGCGCGTGGCGTCGCGGTGCCCGCAGACAGTGCACCCGACGCCTCGTCGAGCCGGGTCAACCAGGGGCGCGCCGACCACTTGAGCGATCCGCTCAAAGCGTGGGCACCGGACGCCTGCCTCAGAAGTCCCAAGCCGAGCAGCAGGCGCAGTCCGGAGCCGCAGACGTCGCGGCGCCCGGAATCCACTACTTGCGCTTGGCCTTGGCCGCCGGGGCCGGCGACGCATCACCCTGCATCCCCTGCGACATCCCGATCAACACCCCGCTCGCCAGTGCCGCGTAGCTGTCGAGCAGCGCGCCCATCGCCTTCACGCTCGCGTTGCGGCCTTCGCGCATGGCGGACTGCGCCTGCTCGGTGAGCTGCTGCACCGTCTGCGCCGCGTGCGCGCCAGTGCCGGAGCCTTTCATTTGCAGCTTCTCGAGCGCCTGGCCCCAGGCGCCTTCGAGGGGGCCCGAAGCCTGCGACAGCGACTTGCGCACGGTGTCGAAGAACATGTCCTCCATTTTCTCGATGTCGTTCAGCGCCTTCTTCACCTGGGTTTCGCGCAGGCCCGCGCCCTGGTCCACCAGTTGCTCCAGCGCGCGGCGGTTCGCTTCCACCGCCTGCAGCAAGGCGGCGTCCATGCCGGCGATGGCCTTGGCCAGCAGCGGCTCCATCTGGTCGGCGCCCATCGGGTTCTGGCCGGCGCCCTTGGCTGCGGCGGCCGTCACCTGCTTGAGCGCGCCCTTGATGTTCGTCATGGTCAGCTCGCGGCCTTGCAGGGCCTTCAAGGTGGCCTCCTGCACCGCCTTGCGCAGGGTTTCGCCTCCGCGGGCGGAGGCTTCGGAGAACTGGGTGATCAGGGCGTCAGCGTCGAATCCGAATTTGGCGGCCATGGAAGGTCCTGTGAAAGTGGTGGCCAGGCCACTATAGCGAGGGGCCACCATCCGCACAATCGATCCCGGCCGCGCCCGCCGGTCAGGGACGCACGAAGGGCTGGTTGTCCAGCGCGCTCGGGTAGCCTTCCGCGTCGGGGTTGGAGCCGGTTTCGTCGGTGGGGATGCCGGTGAAGAACCTGCCGTCCCCGCGCACCACGAACACCTGCTTCTCGGTGCTTCCGCCAGCGGCCACGTTCACTTTGTCGACCGTCTCCGTTCCGATGGCCTTCGTGCCGACGATCGAGATCGTTCCACTGCTCGCGTCGCTCCTGACGACGGTGCCGGTGCAGTTGGAGGTAGCGTAGGTCTTGGAGTCGACCGTGAACGATGCCGTCGTGTCGCTGGTCCTGGTGACCTGCAGCGTCTCGAATTCGGAAGCGGTCGGGCCATCGAAATTGCAGACGGTCCAGTTTCCTGTGTACCTCTCGATCGCGGTCGCCGCCGGTGGCGCGGGACTGGGCGTGGGCGCCGTGGCAGCCCCGCCGTCATCATCGCTGCCGCCGCAACCGGCGAGGACGCCGATGGCGGTGGCCAGGAACAAGGTGCGCAGTCGTTGAGTGGGCATGATTCTCCTCTCGTAGGCCCGTTGCAGAAAGCCGTCATGCTTCGACGGTGTCTCGATTGGAAACATCTACACTCGCGATGACATCCTCCACGTGGCGGAAGGGTGTGTAGCGGATAGGTTTTATTTTTTGTGCGCTTGTCGCAGGCACAAATGACGAGAACAACAGCAGCTGTACGCAGTTCCGAAACGGAGAAAATCGTCGCGTCGATCTACGACGCGGCCCTCGAGCCCCAGCGCTGGACGGCGGCGATGGGCCTTGTTGCCGGCGCCATCGCGGCCGATTCCTCGTTCTTCTTCAGCACCCACAGCGACGTCGATCCCAAGGCCGTCGTGCACATGTTCAACCATGCGCCCGAGATGCCCGAGGAGTTCGGCCGCTTCTGGCATTCGCAGGACCCCTGGGCGCTGGCAGCGCAGCGCAGGGGCCTGATGAAGCAGGAGACCCTGGTGGTCGGCTCCGAACTCGTGGCCCCCGGTGAATTGCGCCGCACCGCGTTCTACAACGAGTTCTCGCGCCAGCACGACATCCATTCGATGGTCGGTACCGTGCTGTTCGATGGGCATGACACCGACGCGATGCCATTCACCAATCTCGTGTGGCACCGGCGTCCCGGGGTGGACGATTTCTCCTTCAGCCAACGCGACAGGCTGCGGCCCTTGCTGCCGCACTTCCGGCGCGCCTTGCGGGTGCAGCGCCGCATCGGATGGTTGGCGGACCAGCGGTCGCACGAGGCATTCAGCGCGATGCACATCGCGAGCATCGTGCTCGACCGGGCTGGCGCCGTGCTGCAGCACAATGCCGCCGGCGCGGGGTTCCTGGCGACGCTGCCGCCCGATTGCTTCCGGTTCGGTCGCCTGCGCGCATTGGGCACGCGATGCGCGCCGTCCGTGGCGGAGGCCCTCGGACTGGCCCGGCGCGGAACCCCCGCGCGCATCAAGGCACTGCTGCCGAACGATCCCCCGCAGGTCATCAGCGCCTCACTGCTGCGGGTTCCCGAAGGCTCGGCGCACGGCCCGCCGGTGGTGGGCGCAGGCGAGTGCTTCCTGCTGCTGGTGGAATTGCCGCGGGCGGGCGGGCGCGAAGTGGCGCAATCCGTCGCCACGCTCTTCCAGCTTTCGCCGGCGGAGGTCCGCGTGCTGGGCGGCCTGCTGGACGGCCGCACGCCCGCCGGGATCGGCGAGGAGAGCGGCAGCGCCATCAGCACCGTGCGCAGCCAGATCAGCAGCCTGCTGGCGAAGACGGGCTGCGCGTCGCAGTCGGAGTTGCTCGTCCTGCTGCGCGGCATGCGGCTGTAGCCGCCCGCTCCCGGCAAGCTCAGGAAACGATGTAGGCGCCCATCGCCACAGCGAGCAGCTTGCCGTCGGCGCCCTTCCATTCCATGCGCGTGGTCGCCACGCGCGAGCCGAGCCGCAGCACCTCGGCGCGCAGGTCGAAGCGATCCCCGATCACCGGACGCAGGTAGTCGACGCGAAGGTCAATGGTCCCGAGCTTGGAAAAGCGCTGCATGCGTTCGGCCACCGGCTCGTCCAGGTGCCGCGCGCCGATGGCGGCCATGGCGGCCAGGCCGCCCATGGCGTCCAGGCAGGCACTCGTCACGCCGCCATGCACGCGGTTGTAGTGAAAGTGGCCCACCAGCTCCGGCTTCATCGCGATGCTGCCCGTCACCACTTCCGGCTGGACGTCGGCAATCTTCAGGCCCAGCACACGGTTGAACGTGATGTGCTCTTCGAACATCACCCTCAGCGCCTCCACGAATTCGGGTTCGAACGCCGCGGGCACCGTCGTGGTCTTCTTGCTCATAGACCCAACTGCCTCGCGGCCAGGTCCTTCATGATCTCCTCGGCGCCGCCGCCGATCATCATCACCTTGACCTCGCGGTAGATCCGCTCGCTCTTGGTGCCGCGCATGAAGCCCATGCCCCCCAGTGTCTGCACCGCGGCGTCCGCGCAGAACTGCATGGTTTGCGTGCTGTGGTTCTTCAGCATGCAGACCTGCGCCACGCAATTGGGGTCAGATTCCAATTTCCCGGCGTCGGCCAATGCGGTGACCGCTTGCAGCCAGGCTTCGGTGGAGGCGATGCGCATCTGCATGTCGACCAGCTTGTGGCGCACCACCTGCTTCTCCACCAGCGCGGAGCCGAAGGTCTTGCGCTGCCGCGCCCAGTCCAGGGCCTCGTCGTAGCAGGCCTGCGCGAAACCCAGCGCCATGGCCGACATCGCCAGCCGCTCACCGTTGAAGTTGCTCATGATGATCTTGAAGCCCGCGCCTTCGTCGCCGACGAGGTAGCGGGCCGGCACGCGCACGCCGTCGAAGCGCAGGTGCGCGGTGTCGCTGGCAAGCCAGCCCATCTTGTCGAGGCGGCTGCGCGAGAGGCCTTTGGCGTCGCCGGGCACAACCATCATGGAGATGCCGCCGGCGCCTTTGCTGCTCGGCTCGCCCGTGCGAACCGCGACGGTGATCCAGTCGGCCCGCATGCCGGACGTGATGAAGACCTTCTCGCCCTCGATGACGTATTCGTCGCCATCGCGGCGTGCTGTTGTCCGCACCGCCGCGACGTCGGAGCCGCCACCGGGCTCGGTGATGGCCAGGGCAGCGATCTTCTCGCCGTGCAAGACGGCTGGAATCACTTCCTGCTGCAAGGCCGCGCTGCCATGCCGCAGCACCGGGGGCAGGCCGATGTTCAACGAGAACAGGCTTGCCAGCACGCCACCGCTGCCGCCGTACCGGCTCATGGTGACCGACATGGCGTTGCGCAGCGCGAAGGAGGCCGGCGTTCCGCCCAGATCTTCCGGGTAGCCCAGGCCGAGCAGTCCGAGCGCCGCAGCCTCGTGGTACAGAGCGCGCGGGATCTCTCCCGCCGCATCCCACTCGCCAGCGTTCGGCGCGATGCGCTCCAGCGTGAATCGGCGCACGCTGTCCGTGAATGCCTCGATCTCGGAGGCGAGCTCGAGGCTGTTCACTGGACGACCCTCCGTCCTTCGGACTGCGGGATTCGCCTTGGGGCGGCCCGGCGGCTCATGCCGGCTCCAGCGTCAGCAGGACCTGCGACGTGGCGGCCTGCTGGCCGGGCTCGACGTGCAGGCTCTTCACGATGCCGTCTCGCGACGCGGCCAGCGCGTGTTCCAGCTTCATCGATTCCAGCACCAGCAGCGTGTCGCCCTTGCGCACCGTGTCGCCCGCCTGGGTCTTGACGGCGATCACCTTGCCGTTGAAGGGAGCGCGCAGTTCGTTCGCGGATTTGGCGCCGGGGCCGGAGGTGGGCGGGTCGAAGGAGGCGTCTTCGATGAAGAGGTCGATGGCGCCTTGCTGGATGTGGAAGCGTTGCTTCGAGACGCGCACCGACAAGAGGGGCGACCTCGCCGGCGCATCGCCAACTTCATGCATCTGGCCCCGGTGCCGCAGGCGCAGCGGGCGGCGGAAGGGAACAGCCAGCACGGGAGTGGGAGCCTGGCCCACGATGGCGGCGACGCCACAGGGCACGGCGATGGCGGCTTCGGCTTGGGCCAGTTGCGTGCGCAAGGCGTCGCCGTGGTCCGCGAGGAAGGGGATCAGCGCTTCTCCTGCTCCGAAAACCGGATGGCGCAGGCATGCGGCCAGGAAGGCGCGGTTGGTCGGTAGCCCCAGGACCTGCAAGCGGTCGAGGGAGACTGCGAGTTGCGAGAGCGCCTCGGCACGGGTTGAGGCGTGGGAGATCAGCTTGCCGAGCATCGAGTCGTAGTGGGGGGAGACTTCCAGGCCTTCGAAGATGGCGTGGTCGAAGCGCAAGGTGGTGCCGCGCGCGCCCCCACCCCCACCTGCACCCCACGAAGCGGCGCTTCGTGGGGGCCCCGCTCCCTCCCCCAGAGGGGGAGGGAGAAAATGCAGAACCATGCCGGTGTGCGGGGTGAACGATTCGTCTTCTGCGCACAGGCGGACTTCGATCGCGTGGCCCTGGAAGCGAATCTGCTCCTGCGTCAGCGGCAAACGTTCGCCGCGCGCGACGCGGATCTGCCACTCGACCAGGTCCAGTCCGGTCACCATCTCCGTCACCGGATGCTCCACCTGCAGCCGCGTGTTCATCTCCATCAGGAAAAACTCGCCGCCCTCGACCAGGAACTCCACAGTCCCGGCGCCCACATAGCCCGCAGCTTGCGCCAGCTCGACGGCGCAACGTCCCATGCGTTCACGCAGTGCCGCGTCCACGGCCGGGCTCGGCGTTTCCTCGACGATCTTCTGGTGGCGCCGCTGTACCGAGCAATCCCGCTCGCCCAGGTGGATGCAGTTCCCGTGCGCGTCGGCGAACACCTGCACCTCGACATGGCGCGGGCGCAGCAGGGCGCGCTCCAGCAGCAATTCACCCGAGCCAAAGGCCGACTGCGCTTCCGAGCGCGCGCTCTGGACGGCGGCACGCAGCTGCGACGCTTCGGTGACCAGGCGCATCCCTCGGCCGCCACCGCCGGAGGCGGCCTTCACCATCACCGGGAAGCCGACACGCCGGGCCTCCGTCTCCAGGCGCTCATCCGACTGGTCGTCACCCTGGTAGCCCGGCAGGCAGGGCACACCGCGCGCCTCGGCCAACTGCTTCGCCGACGACTTGCTCCCCAGCTTGCGGATCGCTTCGGCGGATGGCCCGACCCAGGCCAGCCCCGCATCGGCGACGGCCTGCGCGAACTCGGCGTTTTCGCTCAGGAAACCGTAGCCAGGATGCACCGCATCCGCGCCGGTCTCGCGCGCCGCCAGCAGCAGCTTGTCGATGCGCAAATACGTGTCGGCGGAGGCGTTGCCGCCCAGGGCATGCGAATACGTGGCCTCGCGCACGTGGAGCGCCGCGGCATCCGCATCCGAATGCACGGCCACGGTCGCTATGCCCATGGCATGCGCCGTGCGGATCACGCGGCGCGCGATCTCGCCGCGGTTGGCGATGAGGAGGCGTCGCATTGCGTCAGTGCTGCGCCGGCGGCCGCTTGGCGATGCCCATCAGCTTGGCCAGGATGCCCATCATCACTTCGTCGGCACCGCCGCCGATGGAGCCGAGCCGGCCGTCGCGGTACATGCGCGAGACCTTGTTTTCCAGCGTGAAGCCCATGCCGCCCCAGAACTGCAGGCAGGTGTCGGGCACGGTGCGGTTCAGGCGGCCGGCCTTCAGCTTGGCCATGGACGCCAGTTCCAGGACGTCCTGGCCTTGCACGTACAGGTCGCAGGCACGGTAGGTCAGCGCGCGCAACGCCTCCACTTCCGTCTTGCATTCGGCCAATTTGAACTGCACCCATTGCTGGTCGGCCAGCGCGGCGCCGAACAGCTTGCGTTCCTGCGCCCAGTCGATGGTCCACTGGATGCAGTTGGTGAGCGACTGCAGGCAACTCGCCGCGGCCCAGAGGCGTTCTTCCTGGAACTGCTGCATCTGGTAGATGAACCCCTGGCCCTCGGCACCGATGCGGTAGCGCTGCGGCACCCGCACCTCGTCGAAATAGATCAGCCCGGTGTCGCTGGAATGCATGCCGATCTTGCGGATCTTCTGCGCCACCTCGATGCCCTTGCGCAGCTTGCCGTTCTCGCGCATGGGCACGATCACGAGCGACTTGTTCTTGTGCACCGGACCTTCGCCCGTGTTCACCAGCATGCACATCCAGTCGGCCTGCAGGCTGTTGGTGATCCACATCTTCTGGCCGGTGATGACGTAGTCGTCGCCGTCCTTCACCGCGCGGCTCTTGATGCCCGAAACGTCGCTCCCGGCGGCCGGTTCGCTGACGCCGATGCAGGCGACCATGTCGCCGGCGATGGCGGGTGCCAGGAACTCGCGTTTGAGTTCGTCGCTGCCGAAGCGTGCCAATGCCGGCGTGGCCATGTCGGTCTGCACGCCGATCGCCATGGGCACGCCGCCGCATTCGGTATGGCCCAGCGCTTCGGCCATCGCCATGGAGTACGAGTAGTCGAGGCCGGCGCCGCCGTATTCCTCCGGCTTGCACAGGCCCAACAGGCCGAGATGGCCCAGGCGCTTGAACACTTCATGCGCGGGGAAGATCTCCGCGGCTTCCCATTCGTCGACGTGCGGGTTGATCTCTTCGTCGATGAAGCGCTTGAGGGTCTTCTGGATCTCGAGGTGTTCGTGGGTGTATTGCATGGTTTGTCTCCTACATTCTTGCGACACCGAATTGCATCGGGTTCAACTGCCTTGCTTCCGCTTCCGCGATCGTTTCCAGGCAAAACGCCAGGACAGCCCGCGTGTCGCGCGGATCGATCACGCCGTCGTCCAGCAGCAGACCTGACGTGTAGAACGCATCGGCTTGCGATTCGAAAACCGCGACGATCTTGTCGAACTGCGCTTTCGATTGCTCCGGGTCGGCCGCGATACCTTTGCGGGCCAGCGCCGCCTCCGTGACGATCTGCATGGTGCGGGCGGCCTGCTCGCCGCCCATCACCGCGGTCTTCGCGCTCGGCCAGCTGAAGAGGAAGCGCGGCGCGTAACCGCGACCGCACATGCCGTAGTTGCCTGCGCCGAAGGAGGCGCCGCACTGGATCGTGATCTGTGGCACCGTGGCGTTCGTCACGGCCTGGATCATCTTGCTGCCGTGCTTGATCATGCCGCCCTGCTCGCTCTCCTTGCCCACCATGTAGCCCGTGGTGTTCTGCAGGTAGATGATGGGGTGGCCCAGCTGGCACATCCACTGGATGAAGTGCGTGGCCTTGTTGGTGCCGGGCACGTCGATCGGGCCGTTGTTGGTGATGAAGCCGACTGCGTGGCCCGCGATGTGGCCCTGCGCGCAGACGGTGGCCGCGCCGTAGAGCGGCTTGAATTCGAGGAAGCCGTCGTCGACGAGGCGGCGTGCGATGTCGCGCATGTCGACGGGTTCGCGGAGAGTCAGCGGGATCATCGAGAGCAATTCCTCCTGGCTGTCATTGCGGACTTGATCCGCAATCCATGGTGCCTCGCCACGATGGATCCCGGGTCGAGCCCGGGATGACAGGTGATGGACTACGTCGCGTGCGATCCCCAACGCCTCCCGGTCATCCTCCGCCAGGTACTCACCCAGCCCGGAGACACCGGTGTGCATTTCCGCTCCGCCCAGTTCCTCCTCCGTCGCCACCTCGCCCGTGGCCGCCTTCAGCAGCGGCGGCCCGGCAAGGAACGCGCGCGAGCGGCCGCGCACCATGATCACGATGTCGCTCAGGCCCGGCATGTACGCGCCGCCGGCCGTGCCCGAGCCGTGCTGCACGGTGATCACCGGAATCCCCGCCGCCGACAAGCGCGCCAGGTTGCGGAACAACGCGCCGCCGTGCACGAAGCCCTCCACGCGGTACTTCATGAGGTTTGCGCCGGCGCTCTCCACCAGGTGCACGAAGGGCAGCTTGTTCTGCAGCGCCAGTTCCTGCACCCGCAGGATCTTGTCCAGGCCCATCGGCTGGATGGCGCCGGCGTCGATGCCGGAATCGCTGGCGACGACCATGCAGCGCACGCCGGCGATGAAGCCGATGCCGGCCACGATGCCGCCCCCCGGCACCGAAGCCGCCGGGTCCTTGCTGTCCTGCAGGAAGCCGGCCAGCGAACACAGCGGCAGGTAGGGCGTGCCCGGGTCCAGCAGCAACGCCACGCGCTCGCGCGGCAGCAGCTGCCCGCGCTTGTCGAACACCGGCTTGGCCTCTGCCGACTTGTCGGCCGAGCGCTGTTCCAGGGCGCGCAGTTGCGCGATGCGGCCCAGCATGGCGTCACGCCGTTCCTGCATGCGGGCGGCAACGCTCACGACTGGAACACCTTGGGCATCACGTACCGATGAAACCCGTCGAACGGCTTCACCGCATCGCGCCCTTGCGCCTCCACCGGCGCCGCCACCTGCCCCCAGCCCATGCGCACCTGCGGCCGCGCGCCGTCGATGCGCAGCACGATCCCGCTGACGAAAGCGGCGGCCGGGCTCAGCAGATAGACGATACCGGCCGACGTCTCGGCCTCGTTGCCGAAGCGCCCCGCCGGCACGGTCTCGCGCATTTCGCGCAGCATGGGCCCCGCTTCGGGCGGATAGTGGTCCATTCCGCTGGAGGCGATGTAGCCCGGCGCCACCGCATTCACGCGCACGCCGCTGCGAGCCCATTCCAATGCCGCCGTCTCGGTGAAGCTCACCATGCCCGCACGCGCCGCGCCGCTGTGGGCCATGCCGGGCATGGAGCCCCAGATGTCGGCCACGATGTTGACGATGGCCCCACCGTGCGCCTGCATGGACTGCAGGTAGCACTCGCGCGCCACCAGGAAGCCGCCGGTGAGGTTGGTCGCGATCACCGCGTCCCAGCCCTTGGCGCTGATCTTCTCGACCGGCGTGATGTACTGGCCGCCGGCGTTGTTCACCAGGCCGTCGATGCGGCCGTGCGCCACCACCATGGCCCGCACCATGGCCTGCACCGCCGCCTCGTCACGGATGTCGCAGGCATGGAAGCTGGCACGGCCGCCGTCGGCCACGATCTCGCCGGCCACGTGCTGCAGCTTCTCGAGCTTGCGCCCGACCAGCACCACGTGCGCGCCAAGCGCAGCGAGTTCGTGCGCGGTGCAGCGCCCGATGCCCGAGCCGCCGCCGGTGACGACGACGATGCGGCCGGCGAACAGGCCGGGCGCGAAAACGGAACGGTAGCCGGTGCTCAAGATGCCTCCCCGATGAACAAAGCCATGGCCGCGGCCGTCAGGCCCTCCAGCGTGGCACCCTTGCGCCGGTCGTACCACTGCGCCGACCAGTTGAGCGCGCCGAAGATCAGCAGGCGCGCCAGTTTCACGTCGGCCTGCAGCCGGCCCTCGGCACGCAGTGCTTCCAGCACCGGCACCCACGGCGCCTCGTACTCGCTTTGCAGTTCGGCCAGCACCGTGCGCTGCTTCGGCGTGATCGAACGCGCCTCGTACAGCATCACGGGAATGAAGTCGCTGCCCGGGCCGAGCAGGATGTCGAAATGGTGGCGCACCAGCGTCCGCAGCAACTCCGCGCTGCTGGTGCCCTGGGTCTGCGCCTTCTGCAGCGTCACCTGCTGGTGAGCGATCGCGGAGCGCATGCCCTCTTCCATCACCGCGAACAGCAACGCCTGCTTGCTCTTGAAGTGATAGAAGGGCGAGCCGCTCTGCATGCCGGCGGCGGCGGCGATGTCGCGCGTGCTGGTGGCGTCGAAGCCCTTGCGGCGGAACAGCTTGGCGGCGCCGACGATCAGCGCCTGCCGGCGGTTGCCGTCGTCGCGCTCATCGACCGTCTTGCGCGGGCGCCCGCGCGGCCGTTTCGCCGCCGGTGCAACGGGCGCAGTGCGGACGGCAGGGGCTTCCATGGCCCGCGACCATAGCAGAGCGGACGATTTATAGCAAGCGCGCGCTTGGTATAAATCAGTGGCCGGGCTTCAACGCTTCGCCCCCGGCCCAACCGCCAGCGAGAAGTTCACCGTCGGCACCATCAGGTCATCGAAGCTCGGTGCCAAGGCGATCTCGCCGCTGTCGTGCAGCACGCATTCGTCGCGCCGCAAGGTCAGCACCGTCTGCGCGCCGGTGAAGCGCACGCTGGTGCCGAAGCTGCTCAGGTCCACCAACACGAAGGTGGGGTTGCGCCATTCGATGCGCGCATGCAGGCGCGAGACATGGCGGTCGTTCACCACGAATTCCGCCTCGCGAGCGCGCCCCATGTGCACCGGCAGGTTCTCGGCGGGGAATTCCTGGCATTGGTCGAGGTAGGTCAGCTCGATCAGCCCTTGGGCCAGCGGCCCGCCGCCGGGCGCCTTGGGGGCCGCGTAGCCCGGCAAGGTCATCATGTCGGTGGCCAGGTCTTCCCATTCGACGCGAAACACCTTGCGCTGCTGCGCCTTGCCGCGGATGGTGACGTTGCCCAGCGCGTGGAAGCGCACGCCCGGCGCGGGGTATTCGACCTGGCCGGTGACGCTGTCGGTGGCCCAGATCTGCCGGCCGCCGGAGAGATCCGCCATGCGGGAAGCCACGTTGACAGCGTCGCCGTAGCAGTCGCCGTCGACCTCGACGATCTCGCCGCAATCCAGGCCGACCTGCAGATCCATCAGGTGGGCGGGGCCGCGAGCCTTCTTGCGCTTTTCATGCTCGCGCTGCATGTGCACCACGGCTTCGATGGCGTTCTCGCCGTCGGGAAAAAGTGCCAGCACGCCGTCGCCCAGCGTCTTGACGACGCGGCCATGGTGCTGTTGGCAGACCTGGCCGATCCAGTTGGTGAGGCCGGTGATGGTCTGGGTGGCCGCCTCGTTGCCCAGCGCCTCGAACACGCCGGTGCTGCCCGTCAGGTCGGCGAACATCACGGTGGTGCGAGCGGTCATCCCTTGCGCGAGAAGTGGGTTCTCGGGCAGTTTACACGCCAGTCAGACATTCGGCGAGGTAAGGAGCGGTGCGACTGCCCGGAGCCCGGGCCACGACCGGAGGCGGCCCTTCGGCCACGATGCGCCCGCCTTCGGCTCCGGCACCGGGACCCATGTCGATCACCCAGTCGCTTTGCGCCACCACCCGCATCTCGTGCTCCACCACCACCACGGTGTTCCCGTCATCGACGAGCCGCTGCAATTGCGCCATCAACCGGTCGGCGTCGGCGGGGTGCAGGCCGGTGGTGGGTTCGTCCAGCACGTAGAGCGTGTCGCCACGCTGCGCGCGCTGCAGTTCCGTGGCCAGCTTGATGCGCTGCGCCTCCCCGCCCGACAACTCGGTGGCCGGCTGGCCCAGGCGCAGGTAGCCCAGCCCGATGTCCTGCAGCACCTGCAGGGGTCGCAGGATGGGCGCCTCGTCGGCGAAGAACGCCGCAGCCTCGTCCACCGTCATGCCCAGTACCTGGGCGACGTTGCGGTCCCGCCATTCGATCTCCAGCGTCTGCGCGTTGTAGCGCGCACCATGGCAGTCCGGGCAAGGCGCGTACACGCTGGGCATGAACAGCAGTTCCACCGAGACGAAGCCCTCGCCCTCGCACGTCGCGCAGCGGCCCTTGGGCACGTTGAAGGAAAAGCGACCGGGGTCGTAGCGCCGCTTGCGCGCGGCGGGCGTGGCCGCGAACAGCTTGCGAACGGCGTCGAACAATCCCGTATAGGTCGCGAGGTTCGAGCGCGGCGTGCGGCCGATCGGCTTCTGGTCCACCTGCACCAGGCGGCGGATCGCGCCGGTGTCGCCGGCCAACCGCCCGGACCAGCTGGCGTCGCTCGCGGAAGCATCCAGGAGGCCTTCGACCTCCTCCTCTTCATCCGGCAGCGCGCTGCCCAGGTGCCGCGCCACGAGTTCCAGCAGCGCGCGGCTGACCAGCGTCGACTTGCCCGAGCCCGACACGCCCGTGACCGCCGTCAGGCACCCCAGCGGGATCGCGGCGTCGAGCGCGTGCAAGTTGTTGCGGGTGATGCCTTGCAGGCGCAGCCAGCCGCTAGGTTCGCGCGACTCGCGGCGTTCCAGGGGCGCATGGGCGAAGAGATGGCGGCGCGTCTGCGACGCGGCCACGTCTTCGAGGCCGGCCGGCGGCCCGCTGTAGAGGATTTCGCCGCCCTGTTCGCCGGCGGCAGGGCCGACGTCCACGAGCCAGTCGGCGCGCCGCATCAAGGACAGGTCGTGCTCGACGACGAAGACCGAGTTGCCGGCGGCCTTGAGCCGCTGCAACGCGGTGAGCAGCGCTTCGCCATCGGCGGGGTGCAGACCGGCCGATGGCTCGTCCAGCACATAGATCACGCCGAACAGGTGCGAGCCGAGCTGCGTCGCCAGGCGCAGCCGCTGCAGCTCGCCAGGAGACAGCGTCGGTGTGCTGCGCTCCAGCGAGAGGTAGCCCAGGCCGAGCTGCTGCAGCACCTGCAGGCGCGACTGCACCTCCTGCGCCAGGCGCTGCGCCGCGATGCGCTTCTCTTCCGAAAGATGGCCGGTCAGCCGCACGTCCGGCGCCGCCGCATGGGATGCACCGCCGCGCGCCACGCGCTCGCGCGTGGACTGTTTCGAGGCCTCGCGGGTCAGCGTGTCGCCTTCGCCGCCCTCGCGGTCGCTGTGCCCCTGAGCCGCGGGCTGCAGGATGCGCGCCACCTGCTCGATGGGCAGTTGCGAGAGCGAGCCGATGTCATACCCGGCGAACGTCACCGCCAGCGCCTCCGGCTTCAGGCGCTTGCCTGCGCACACCGGGCACAGGCCGCTGGTCATGAACTGCGACACGCGCTTCTTCATCATGTCGCTCTGGCTCGTGGCGAAGGTCTGCAGCACGTAGTTGCGCGCGCTGGTGAACGTGCCCATGTAGCTGGGCTCCATCTTGCTGCGCAGGGCGGCACGGGTTTCCTTGGGCGTGAAGCCGGCATAGACCGGCACCGTCGGGGTTTCATCGGTGAAGAGGATCCAGTCGCGCACCTTCTTCGGCAGCTCCCGCCACGGCTTGTCGATGTCGTGACCCAAGGTGACGAGGATGTCGCGCAGGTTCTGGCCATGCCAGGCCGGTGGCCAGGCGGCGATGGCCCGCTCGCGGATCGACAGCGAATCGTCGGGCACCATCGTGGCCTCGGTCGCGTCGAAGATGCGGCCTTGCCCATGGCAGCGAGGGCAGGCGCCCTGCGGCGTGTTGGGCGAGAAATCCTCGGCGAACAGCATGGGCGCGCCGCGCGGGTAGCGGCCCACGCGCGAATAGAGCATGCGCAGGGAATTCGAAACCGTGGTGACGCTGCCCACCGAGGAGCGCGTGCTGGGCGTCCCGCGTTGCTGCTGCAGCGCGACGGCCGGCGGCAGCCCCTCGATCGAATCGACGTCGGGAACGCCCGCCTGATCGATGAGCCGCCGCGCATAGGGCGAGACGGATTCCAGGTAACGCCGCTGCGCCTCGGCGTACACCGTGCCGAAGGCCAGCGAGGACTTGCCCGAGCCTGACACGCCGCTGAACACCACCAGGGCGTCGCGCGGGATGTCCACATCGACGTCTTTCAGGTTGTGTTCGCGCGCGCCGCGCACGCGCACGAACCCGGTGGGCAGGAAGGGCGAACGGGCGCCCGGTTCAGGTGCCGCCGGCTCGCCGTGGCTGGTTGTCTTGCGTTCTTTCGCCATCTTGCGCCAAGGTAGACGCGTCTCCGCAGCGACAGCGTGGGACACAACCGAAAGTGTTGTAGGAGGCGCGCCGCCTAAAATTGCGGCATGTCCGCCTTGCCCTCCTCGCTGCCCGCCCCGCAGCCGCGCCGCCCCATCCACACCCGCCGCATCGCCTTCGAAGGCTTCCTGCGCGAAGACGGCCTGTGGGACCTCGATTGCGAGCTGGTGGACACGAAAGCCGAGGACGTGCAGATGCACGAGAAAGGCCTGCTGCCGGCGGGCGAGCCCGTGCACCACATGCGCATCCGCGTCACGGTCGACGACGGGCTGACGATTCGCGACATCCAGACCGTGACGCAGTCGGCGCCTTTCGGCGAATGCCAGAACGCCGCCGATGCGCCCATGCGCAAGCTGGTGGGCCTGACCATGGGCCCGGGCTGGCGCAAGGCGATCGAGGGGGCCATCGGCGGCACAGCCGGTTGTACACATTTGCGCGAGTTGATCTTCAACGCCGCGACCGCTGCCTTCCAGATGATCCCGGGTTACAAGGCGCGCAAGGAGCGCGTGCCCGGCGCCCCGCGGCCCATTCCGGAGAAGCCGCCCTTCTTCATGGGGCAGTGCATGGCGTGGGCCTTCGACGGCCCGGTGGTGCAGCGCGTCGCTCCGCACTTCTATCGCGGCGTCAAGAAGTCCGACTGAGTCCCGCGTTCGCTGCGACGGGGGCCGCACGCGGACCCCATGAGGTCAGGTGCACACCGAGGGCGGTGACGCCGCCATAAAGCACCATGGCAGCACCCACCAGGCCGAACAGCGACCACAACCCGGCGCCCGCGGCCGCCAGCGCATGCCCGGCGCCCAGCACGAAAGCGAAGCGCAGGACCGAAGCCGTCACCGGCGCCACGACGTTGCCCGCGCCTTGCGCCGCGAAGTACAACGTGAGGCCGAGCCCGAAGAAGCCGAACCCCGGCCCGGCCCAGCGCAGGTAGCTGCGCGCCTGCTCCAGCACGGCCGGGTCGCTGCTGAACATCGCGGCCCACAAGTCGGGCGCGGCCATGAACAGCAGCCCGACGCTTCCCAGCAATGCCGCCGACAGGCCGGCCGCTGCCCAGGCGACTTGCCGGGCGCGCGCCACTTGCCCCGCGCCCATGGCCATGCCGACCATCGGCACGGCCGCCACGCCGACGGCGAAGGCGATGGGCACCAGCAGGAACTCGAGGCGCGAACCGACGGCGTAACCCGCCAGCGCGTCGTTGCCATGCGCGGCCACCAGCGACGTGACGACCAGCACGGTGCCGATCGTCAGGATCGGCGAGAGGCAGGCCAGCGCGCCCACCCGCAGGATGTCCTTGAACAGCGCCCACTGCAGCGGGATGCCGCGCAGCTTGAGCCGGATGCGCGAAGGTCCGCGCCGCACGTACCACCACAGCACCGCCGCCGCACCGTAGTAGGCAATGACCTGTCCGAGGGCCACCCCGGGCATGCCCAGGCGCGGCACGCCCGCCAACCCCAGGCCCAGGACGGCGCCCAGGATCACCTGCACGATGGCAACCGCCAGGATGCCGCCCGAGGGGATGCGCATGTTGCCCGTGCCGCGGGCGACCGAGATCAGCGTGTTGAACAGCCAGATGGCGGGCGTGGCCGCGAAGACCCAGAGGCCGTACTCCACCGCGACCGCGAGCACGTCGCCGCGGCCGCCCAGCGCATGGAAGATGGCGGCGCCCGACGCCCACAGCAGCAGCGTGAACCCCAGCCCGGCGGCGAGCCCGATGCACACCGCATGCAGCGCCAAGGCCTGCGCGCGCGCCGGCTGGCCCGCGCCCAGCGCCCGGGCGATGGCGGACGAGACGCCACCCCCCATGGCGCCCGCGGAGAACATCTGCATCAGCATCACCAGCGGGAACACCAACGCCATGGCGGCCAGCGCGGTCTTGCCGAGCAGGCCGACGTAGACGGTCTCACCGATCCCGACGGCGGTGGCCGCGGCCATCGCGAAGACGTTCGGGATGGCGAGGCGGACCAGCGTTGGCAGGATGGGGCCGTGGAGGAGGTCGGGGGGAGTGGACATGGAAAATTCGTCATTCCCGCGGAGGCGGGAATCCAGGGCTCCCGGATTGAAGACAGGAGCTCTGGATTCCCGCCCGCGCGGGAATGACGGGATTGAATCAGGAACCGAAAGCCCCTGCGGTGCGCTTTTCAGTTCCGCGCTGCAGTCATGGCGTCGGCGCGCGCGGTGAGCAGCTCGCGTTCGCGCGCGTTGCCGGCCAACTGCGCGGCGCGCAGGAACTCCTCCCGCGCCTCGGCATGGCGCCCCAGCTTGGCGAGCAGGTCGCCGCGCACGCTGGGCAGCCACTGGTAGTTGCGCAACGACTTGTCGCCCTGCAACGCATCGATGATCTCGAGCCCGGCCGCCGGGCCGAAGGCCATTCCCACGGCAACGGCGCGATTCAGTTCGACGACGGGCGAAGGCGCGACCTGCGCCAGCGCGTCGTAGAGCGCCGCGATGCGCTGCCAGTCCGTCTGCTCCGCGGTCGGCGCGCGGGCGTGGCAAGCGGCGATGGCCGCCTGCAGCGCATAGATGCCGAGCGTCCCGCCCAGCGCCTCGGCCCGTTCCAGCGCCGCGAGCCCGCGCCGGATCAGCAGGTGGTCCCAGCGGCCGCGGTCCTGGTCCGTCAGCAGGATGGGCCGGCCCTGCGCGTCGGTGCGCGCGGCGAGGCGCGACGACTGCAACTCCATCAGTGCCACCAGCCCATGCACTTCCGACGCCTGCGGCGCGATCTCGGCCAGCATGCGGCCGAGCCGCACCGCTTCCTGCGCCAGCGCTGGCCGCATCCAGTCCTCGCCCGCCGTCGCCGTGTAGCCTTCATTGAAGACGAGGTAGATGACTTCCAGCACCGAGGCCAGCCGCTCCGCCAGGTCGGGTCCGCGCGGCACTTCGTAGGGCACGCGGGCCTCGCTCAGGGTGCGCTTGGCGCGCACGATGCGCTGCGCGATCGTCGCCTCTGGCACCAGGTAGGCGCGCGCAATCTCGTGCGTCGTCAGGCCACCCAGCAGCTTCAGGGTGAGGGCCACGCGCGCTTCGGTCGACAGGATCGGATGGCAGGCCGTGAAGATCAGCCGCAGCAGGTCATCGCCGATGTCGTCCTGGCGCGCCGCGTCCAGCGCATCGACGAAGTCAGGCACGACGAGCGCCTCCTGCGCTTCGAGGTCCAGGCCGAGTTCCTCGAGCTTCTCGCCCTGCATCTTGCGGTGCCGCAGGTGATCGAGCGCGCGCCGCTTGCCGGTGGTCATCAGCCAGGCGCCCGGCTTGTCGGGCACGCCTTCGCGCGGCCAGTGTTCCAGCGCCGCCACCAGGGCGTCCTGCGCGAGCTCCTCCGCCACCCCGATGTCGCGGGTCATGCGCGCGATGGTGGCGACGATCTTCGCGGATTCGATCCGCCAGACCGCCGCGATCGCCTGGTGGGTGGCGGAGTGCATGGCCGGTCACATCTGCGGAGGCGTGGCGGCAGGATCCATGTACATCACTTCCCAGATGTGGCCATCCAGGTCCTCGAAACCGTGCTGGTACATGAAGCCGTGGTCATTCGAAGTACCGTGCGGCTTGCCGCCGGCCGCCACCGCCTTCTTCACCATGTCGTCCACCTCGGCGCGGCTTTCGCACGACAGGCAGATCAGCACCTCGGTGGTCTTGGTGGCGTCGGCGATCGACTTCTTGATGAAGGACTGGAAGAACGGTTCGACCAGCAGCATGGCGTAGTTGCTGCCCTCGCTGATGACCATGCAGGCCCCCTGCTCGTTGGTGAACTGCGGGTTGAACGTGAAGCCCAGCTTGCCGAAGAAGGCTTGCGACTTCTCCATGTTCTTGATGGGCAGGTTGACGAAGATCTGGCGTGCCATGATGTTTTGTTCCTTGGTGGCGTTGGGTGGTTCAGGCGCGTTCGGCGCGCGCCTTCAGGTCGGCCAGGCCCGCTTCGAAATCTCGGCCGATCATCTTGTCCATGTTGAAGACCAGGCCCACCAGCTTGCCGATGTAGGGGCTGGGGCCGTGCATCGCCCACGTGACTTCGGTCTCCTTCCCCTGCGGGACCAGGCTGAATTCGATCACGTTGTGGCCTTCCATCGGCTCGCGCATGTCGAGCTTCATGGTGATCTTTTCCGGCGTGGAGCCGGTGATCTCCACGCTGCCCTTGCCGACCTGGCCGTTGCCGTCGAAGTCGTAGGCCGCGCCCGGGCCGGCGGCCGGGCCGCGGTACGTGCCCTTGATGCTGGGGTCCTTCTTGACGAAGGGGCTCCAGCTGTTCATCTGCTGGACGTTGTTGATCCATGCGTGGATGGTGGCCGGCGGCGCCGCGATGCGCACGCTGCGCTGCACGCGGAAGGTGTCGGGGCGGAACGCGGCAGCGATCAGCACGAGGCCGATGCCGGCGACGGCGATGAGGGCGATGGTCTTGAGCATGGCGGCCTCACTTCATCCCGAGTTCGCGGAATTTCTCGATCTCGCTGTCGGAAGCGATGCCCTGGAAGTCCTCCATGTCGTACAGCTGCCGGACTTCGATCTCGGCCGGCTGGTCGAAGCCCACCGGGTTCGGGAAGCGGCGCGTCCACTCCAGCGCCTCCTCGCGGGAGCGCACCTGGATCAGCGTGTAGCCGGCGATCAGTTCCTTTGATTCGGCGAAGGGCCCGTCGACCACGGTGCGTTTTCCATCCGGCGCGTAGCGGATGCGCCAGCCCTTGCTGCTGGGGTGCAGGCCGGATCCGTCCAGCAGGACGCCGGCCTTGGCCAGGTCTTCGTGGTAGACGCGCATGGCCTCGAACATCTTGTCGCTGTCCTCGGGCCAGCGTCCGGCCTCGCTGTCGGGCGTGGCCTTGACGATGATCATGAATCGCATGGTGGCTCTCCTTGTGGTGTGCGGCTTCTACCTGCACGACGAAGGAGACCGGGCGGAATCGACGAGATGCCGATCGGAGAAAACCCGTAAGACTATACGTAGCAGGGCGCCGTTTCGCGCACTTCGACCGTCGCCCATTCCGCGGCCGGGCAGCGCCTGGCGATCGCCAGCGCCTCCTCGCGCGTCTTGACGTTCAGGAGATAGAAGCCACCGACCATTTCCTTGGCCTCGGCGAACGGCCCATCGACCACGGAAGCCTTGCCGCCACGGACCTGCACGCGCGTGGCCCCGGCGTCCTGGTTGGCCAACGACTCGACAGCCAGCAGCACGTCCTGCGTGCGCAGCTCGTCGCCGAAGCGGACCATGCGTTCGAACACTGCTTCCCCTTCGGCGCGGCTGCGCGTGGCGCGCTGGCCGAGGGGCTCGTGGATGAGGAGCATGTAGGGCATGCGCCGGATGATAGCTAGGCTGCGGATCCTTCGCGCCGCAGGCGTGTCAGCAGGGTCAGCAGTTCGCGCAGTTCCTCGACCGCCGCTTCCAGCTCGACCAGGCCATAGCCCTGTTGCTGCTTCTCGCCGCCCGCCAGGGTGACGACGCTCACGACGTTGCCGCTGCGCGCGTCCGGGACCCAGCGGCCGCCCGCGTTGTCGTTGCGTACCAGCGGCGAGGCCTTGCAGCGCTCGATCCAGGCCTGGTAGCCGCCCCGCAGCTCACCGATCGGCATGCCACGCACCTGCGTCTGCAGGCGCTCCAGCTTCGCGATGAAACTCGAAGGCTCCGCGCTGTCCATCGGCAGGCCCAGATGCAGGTCCAGCCGTGCCAGCGCGAACATGCCCAGGCCCAGCAGCATGGCCGCGGCCCGCTCCGGTGGCTCCGTGCGGGCCAGCAGGTCGCTGGAAATCTCGTGGTCGTACACGCTCAAGGAGGTCCTTCCAAAGTCCTGGAAGGATTGTCCGCCCACCGAAAGAAACACTATGTGACATTTGCCGCGTGCGCCGCGGTTTCGACTTCCACTGACACCGCGACTGCACGCTTCAGCGCATCCCCGACCGGCGAATGGGACTCGGCCCAGTCGACGATCGCGTGCAATTGTTCCGCCGGCACGCCATCGGCGGCGATGCGCACACGCACGCGCATGTCCAACGGCCCGGGCCAGCCGCCCTCGGCGCCGCCGAGCATCACGCGGTTGTCGGAGCGGCTCTCCACGGTCACCTCGAGCTGCGTGAGCGTCACACCGAGCTGCGCCGCGCGCAACGCGATCATGGTGGCGTCGCAAGTCGCGAGCGCGGCGCGCAGGAACCAGCCCGACGTGGGAGCCGATGCGCCGCCGCCCAAAGGCACCGGCATGTCGGTGACCAGCACCGCGCCGTTCGGTCCCTCGGCGCGGCAGCGCAGCCCCTGCTCCACGACAGCAGTGGCGGGTCGGTCGTTGCCGACCGCCTGCTCGGGATGCTGGGCATAGTGCTGCAGCACCCCGGCCAGGCCTTGCCGGATGGCTTGCTGCGTCACTGCGCCACCGCGGCCACGGCCGCCGCGCCGAAGTGCTTGCGCACCGCGGCTTCGCCCACCTTGCGGCCCATCGCCAGGCCGGCGTCGGTCGAGAAGCGATAGTGGATGCCTTCATAGACGCGGGCCTGCGCCACTTCATTCATGAAGTCGTCGATGCGGGTCCAGCGGCGCGTGACGCCCTTGGCGCTGGGGCTGGTGGTGCTGAGCGCCGGCACGGCCGCGCCGAGCGTTTCCGCCTTCAGCACGGTGCCGACGGCGGCGGCCAGGATGCTGTGCGCGCTGGGGTACTCGGGGTGCAGCGGCGCGTCGATCAAAGGCGCCCAGCCGGCGTCGCGCTCGGTGGCGTCGTTGCCGTCGGCGTCGCCATTGCGGATGGCCGTGATGGGGCGCCAGAAGTTGTAGTGGTACTTGGAATCCCAGACGGCGATCATCGCGTCGTCCATCGCCTGCGCTGCCGCGGCGAACAGGCGCGCGTTCTGCAGCACGTCACGGCCGGGCGCCTGGGCGACGGAGCGCACCACGCCGTTGTAGATGGGCGGCAGCGAGAACTCCCAGAAGCGGCCGATCTCGGTCTGCTCCGCGTTCCGCACGGTGCTCGTGCGGCTGCCGAAGGTCTTCACTTCGTTGAAATCGCGCGCCCATTCGGGGCTGGTCAGCGCGGGCGGCGGCGGCGCGCGGAACTGGTCGGGCTTGGCCAGCACCCAGGTCTTGCGCTGCGGCCATTGCGGCACCGCCGGGACCGCGGTCGGCACGTAGGCGCCGGGCGCGGTCGCCGGGCGATAGCGCTCGGCAGCGGTTGCGCCATCGTCGGCACGCGCGGCCAGCACGGCGGCGGCGGCCTTCTCGCCGGCCTCGATGCCCGCCACCTTGGCGGGGCCATCGGCGATGGCGGCCAGCGCCGCCTGGTAGGCGGTGCCGACGGCGGCCTCCTGCGCCGGCATCAGCTTCGCCAGGGTCGCCCGGTGCGCGGCGGCCACGGCGGCGTCGGCGGAAGCACCCGGCGCGCGGTTGTTCAGCGCGTCGAACACGGCGGTCTGCACGATGGCGGAGATGCGGATGGCCGGCGGCGTGCCCAGGCGCGCCTCGATCATCCAGTCCCCCGTGCGGGTGTTCCAGTCGGTCACGGCGTCGGCTTGCGCGCCGTGGAAGGTGGCCAGCAGCGAGGCAGCCAAGGCAATGCGGGAGAGAGTTTTCATGATTTCAGTGGTCCAGGGGTTGGTCAAGTTGATGAAGGAAATGGGCGATGGCGGCGTTCACCGGTTCGGGGTCCGTCACCGGACCCATGTGGCCGAGGCCGGCGAACTCCTGCCGTTTCAGGTTGGGCAGGTGGCGCGCGAGCACGCGCAGCACACCGAGCGCGGAAGCCGTCGTGCGCGAGCCCGACAGGCACAGCACCGGGATGTGCAACGCGCGCAGGTCGTTGGCGGGTATCCGCGAGCGGAACAGCGCGTGCTCCCAGCGCCGCACGTGGACGATGCTGGCCGCGAGTGAACGCTTCTGCTCCTCGCGCATGGCGTCCCAGGTGCCGGTGCCGCTCCAGTAGTCGAAGAAGGCGCGCGCGGCCGCTTCCGTGTCGTGCCGGTCCAGCGCGTCCGACGCGGCAGCACAGGCGTTGCGGATGCCGTCGGCCGCGTTTGGCGGCGCCGACTCCTCGTCGAGCAGCGCGAACAGCGTGGGCTCGTACAGCACCAGCGCGCGCACCCGCTTCGGATGCCGCAGCGCTGCCAGCAGCGCGACCGCCGCGCCCTAGGAGTGGCCGACGACGACGGCCGGTTCATCGGAGACCGCCAGCAGCGGCTCGATGAGTTCCAGCTCGTCCTGCAGCCGGATCACCCGGTCCGAATGCCAGTCTGGGCTGCGGCCGGAGCCGTACAGGTCCGGGGCCAGCACCCGATAGCGCGGCGCCAGGCGGTCCATCAGGCCGCGCCACTGCCCCGAGCTGCCCGCGTTGCAATGCAGGCACAGCACCGGCGGGCCTTCGCCCTGGATGCGCACGTGCGGCTGGGCGCGCGGATTCTTCGAAAGCAGCATGGCGTGGCTTTACCGGCTGAAGAAGTAGTAGTCGGCCGTGTAGGCGACACGCGCCTGGCGGCCCAGCGTCGCGGATCCGCAGCCGTCGCGCGGCGCGATGCCGCCGACCGTGTTCACGCGCTGGATGCTGGTGACCTTGCTGAACTCGCCCGCAGGGCCGACCGGGCGGGCGCCCAGCAGCAACCAGGGGATGGCGTCCGCGGCCGGCGCGTCGGCGCGTTCCCGCACCGCCGCCACCACCTTGCTGCCGTCCAGCGCTTCCCAGTGCGGGCCGCCGTAGTGCTTGCCGATGCGCACGCCGCGGCGGTCGAACAGCTCCGCCTCGGGCGCCACGAACGCCCACTCGGCCTGGCCGGCGGCGCCGGCCTTGGCGCGGCATTCGTAGATCTGCACGCCCTTGGCCGGGACGACGTGGCTGATGGTCTCGCCCGCGGGTTGCAGCTTGGCGGGCACCGTGGCGAGCGGCGCCTCGAGTGCCGTGGTGGCACAGCCGGCGGCGACCAGCGCGGCGAACGCGGCGCTCCAGTGGAAGAAGTGCGCGCGCTTCATTTCAGGGTCACCACGACTTCGAGGTACTCGGCCGGCACGACCAGCGAGGCCGGGCCGCCGCGGTTGGCGGCTTCCAGCAGCGTCACCAGGTCTTCATGCAGCTTGGTCTGCGCCGCGGGCTGCAGCGCGGCGAAGGCCTTGTGCGTCGGGCCGTAGAAGGTGCGGAAGACGGCGATCCAGTGCTCGGCCGACTGGTAGCGCATCATGAAGTTGCGGCGCGTGCACTGCACGTCGCCATGGGCGGCGAACAGTTCGCCGATGCGCGCCTCGTCGCCCCATTGCATGGGCGAACGCAGGCCGGCCGGCGGCGGCACATGCTTGCCGATGGTCTTGAACAGGTCGCCCAGGAAGCCCGAGGGCGTCCAGCTGGCCAGGCCGATGCGGCCGCCGGAGCGCACCACGCGCACCAGTTCGGCGGCGCTGCGCTCGGCCTGCGGCGCGAACATCACGCCGAAGGTGGAGAGCGCGGCGTCGAACACGTCGTTGCCGAAGGGCAGCGCCTCGGCGTCGGCCGGCAGGAAGGTGACGTCCAGACCTTCGGCGCGAGCGCGGGCTTCGCCCTTTTCGAGCAGCGCGGGCACGTAGTCGGTGGACGTGACGCGGGCGAAGCGGCGCGCCGCCGCGAGCGTGGCGTTGCCGTTGCCGGCGGCGACGTCGAGCACCAGCTCGCCGGCGCGGATGTCCGCGGCTTCGGCGAGGTTCTCGCCGACGATCTGCAGCGTGGTGCCGACGACGGCGAAGTCGCCGCTGGCCCAGGTGGCCTGCTGCTTCTGCTTGATGGCGGCGAAATCGGGGTTGGCGGTCGCCGTGGTGTTTGCCGTGGGGGTGGCGGTCTGGGACATGAAAGCCTCCGTTGGTTAAGGTGACCGCGATTGTTGAAAGGAAGCGACGTTGCGGCCTTCTCTGCGCGTCGCCCGCTCTTGACCGAAAGTCCAGGCGGGGCGCGGTCTGTGCATTCCTTGGCGGGTGCATGACCAATTTCACCCTCGGGGCGGTTGTGACAAAAGTCCGATCTCGCTACGCTCGCGCCATGGCGATCGAACCTGGAATGCAAGCTGCCGAAAGCGGCGTCACTTTCATCATTGCGGATGACCACAACCTGGTCCGCGACGGGCTGAAGCTGATGGTCTCGGGCATGCTGCCCCACGTGCGCTTCCTGGAGGCGGACGATGCGGATTCGCTGGAGCGTGCGGCCAACGCGCCGCAGGTGAAGCTGGCCCTGGTGGACCTCAACATGCCCGGGATGGACCGTGGCGCGCGCCTGGCGCAGTTGGCCCGCACCCATCCGCGGTTGCCGCTGGTGTGCATCTCGGCCCTGACCTCCCCCGATGTGGTGCGGCGCACGCTCGAGATCCCCACCGTGCACGCCTTCGTGCCCAAGAGCGCGACGGCCGACCACATGCGCGTGGCGATCGACGCCGCGCTGCAGGGCATCAAGCTGATGTTCGTGCAGCCGGCCGAGGCGCAGGCCGCGGCCGAGATCGGGCTGTCGCCGCGGCTGGAGGAAGTGCGCGCGCTGCTGAAGCAGGGCATGACCAACAAGCGCATCGCGCAGAAGCTGAACATCAGCGAGGGCACGGTCAAGAACTACATGACCGAGATCTTCCGCGCGCTGAACGTTTCGAACCGCACGCAGGCCGCTCAATACGACCCCGATATCACGTGAGCAGTGTCCTCGACCACCGGCCCGACCCGGAGGACGGCACCCACACGCCGGCCAACTACCTGATCTTCCGCGCCACCGACCTGCTCGGGGCGCTGCTGTACATGACGGTGCTGCCGTGGTGGCAGCCCTTCACCTGGTTCTGCATCTGCGCCTTCACCGGCACGCTGCGTTACTGGCACGCCACGCGCCCGTGGTTCGCGGCGCTGCCCCAGGCGCAGCGGCGCGGCGCTTACCGCTTCTACACCTGGGTGCACACGGGCGCCATCGGCGGCGCCGCGTATTTCTGCTTCGTGTCCGGCAACATGCTGATGCTCACGCTGCTGGGCGTCCACCTGTTCGGCGCGGCGACGGTGGCCGCTTTGCGGCTCTCCGCCGACTTCCTGCGCAACGCCGTGGCGGTGACGCTGATCATCGCGCCCACGGCACTGCGCTGCATCGCCGAGGGCGTGATGCAGCACAACACGCTGCTGTTCCTGATGGGCATCGGCGGGTTCTTCATGATCGCCACGGTCGTCATGGCCTCCCGCTTCCACGAGCGCACGCTCGACCAGCAGTTCGAGCAGCGCCGCCGCGCGGAACGCGCCGCCGATGCGATGGCCGGCGTGGGTCTCACGAAGTCGCGCTTCTTCGCCGCGGTCAGCCACGACCTGCGCCAGCCCGTCCACGCCATCGGCCTGTACCTCGACCCGCTGGTGCGCATGAGCGCCGCCAGCGGCGACAAGGACGCGCAACGCGCGGTCGAAGGCATCCGCCTGAGCTGGAAGGCGCTGGACGGCCTGCTCTCGCAGGTGCTCGACCTCACGCGGATGGACGCCGGCGTGCTGCAGCCACGCATGGAGTCGGTCGACCTGGGCCAGGTGGTGCGCAGCCTGATCCTGCAGCACAGTGCGGTGGCCGAACGCGCCGGGGTGCGCCTGATCGCGCTGGCCGAGGACGAGCGCTATGCGTTGGCCGACGAACTGATGCTGAAGCGCGTGGTGTCGAACCTGATCGACAACGCCATCAAGTTCTCGCCGCGCGGCGGCTCGGTGGTGGTCGCGGTGCGGCGCGCGGAAAGCGGCTGGCGACTGCAGGTGCGCGATGCGGGCAAGGGCATCCCGCTCGATGCCCAGGGGAAGATCTTCGAAGAGTTCGTGCAGATCGACAACGACGCGCGCAACCGCCAGCAGGGCTACGGCCTCGGCCTCGCGATCTCGCGCCGCTTCACCAACCTGATGGAGGGCAGCCTGCTGGTGCGCTCCGAGCCGGGCCGGGGCTGCTGCATGACCGTGCTGCTGCAGCAGGCCACCGTGGCGCCGAACGCGCGCGACCTGGCATCGTCCGCGCTCGACACGATGCCCGCGCCGGAGTCCATTTCCGGCGCGATGCCGCTGGAAATGCCGGACACCGGCACCGGCCTGCCGCCGCGCGACATCCTGATCGTCGAGGACGACCTGCTGGTCGCCAGTGCCATGCGGCAGTTGCTCCAGTCCTGGGGCCAGCGCGTGACGCACGTGGAGAATGCCGCCGACGCGATGTCGAATTCCGCGAAGACCGACGTCGCGATCTGCGACGTGCGGTTGCCGCGCGGCGAGTCGGGCCTGGATGTCGCGCTGCAACTGCGCCTGCGCGGCAAGCAGGTCCTGCTGATCACGGGCGAGACCGACTCGGGCTTGCGCCGCGCCGCAACCGAACATGGCCTGCCGTTGCTGGTGAAACCCGTCTCGAGCGCCCGTTTGCTGGGCGCGCTGCGTGAACTAGTGCACTGATGTGACTTTGGTCATGGTCCGTCCGGGCCTATGGCATCTGTGGCCCAGCCAGTGGGTGCGGCACAGTCGCCACCCACCATGAACCACGACACCCTCTCCGACCTCCTGCGCACCGTGCGGCTCCAAAGCGCGGCCTTCGAAGTGATCGCGGACCCCGCGCACGCTTGCGACACTCCGTGCGGCGGCCCGCTGCTCATGGCGATGGTGCTGCGCGGCGAAGCGCTGGCCACCGTGGAGGGTGAGGCAGACGTGCTGCTGCGCACCGGCGACCTGGTGCTGGCGCCGCGAGGGGGCGTGCGCATCACGCCGCAGCCGGGGGGGACGCTGGTGCGTGGCTGCCTGCAGCACGACGCGCAGGCGGCCCGCCTGCTGATCGAATCGTGGCCACGTCTGCTCCACCTGCCGGCGGCGCGCTGCAGCCCGTGGATGGCGCGTTTGGCCGGCGAGGCCGCGCGCGGCTGCGGCAGCCAGCCGGCGGGCAGCGACGTGGTGCTCGTCCGGTTGGCCGAAGCACTGCTGGCGGAGACGGTGCGGCTCTATTTCGAGGAACTGCCGGACGGTGCCAAGGGCTGGCTGGCCGGCCTGCGCGACCGCTATGTGTCACGAGCACTGGCGGCGATGCACGACAGCCCGGCGCACCCGTGGACCGTGGAGGAACTGGGCCATCGCGTCGGCCTCTCGCGTTCCGCGCTGCACGACCGCTTCAACCAGGCGCTGGGCCAGCCGCCCAACCAGTACCTGGCGCGCTGGCGCATCCAGCTCGGCTCGCGCATGTTGCTGGAGACGCGGCGCCCCGTGGCTTCCATTGCGGAAGACGTCGGCTACGAGTCGGAAGCCGCGTTCTCCCGCGCCTTCAAGCGGATGATCGGGCAGCCGCCGGCTTCGTGGCGGCGCGACCAGGTCGCGCGGGAGATGGTCGCCAGCTAAGCCTGCGCAGCCTGGAACCGCAGCCCCTGTTCGATGCGGCGCGCCGCCTGCGCGACGCGCGGGCCCAGCTCCTCGTACATCCGCTCCCGCGTCAGCACGTTGGTCGGGCCGCCGACATTGATCGCATAGGGCTCGGCGCCATGGCCCGGGTCGATCGACGCACCGACGGCATTGATGTCCGACTCCCACTCCGCCTCGGAGGTGACGAAGCCCGTGTCCCGCCACTGCTGCGCCGCCCGGTCCAGCGCCGCGGCCCGCGGACCCCAGTCGGCGCCCAGCTTGTCCTGCAATTGCCGGTCGAGTTCCGCGCGCCGGTGCGCGGGCAGCGCGCAAAGGAAGGCGCGGCCCATCGACGTGCTCTCGATCGGGATGCGCGCCCCGACGTCCAGCGAGAGCGTCAGGCGCGCCTGCCCGCGCGCATGCGCGATGTAGACCATCGACAACTGGTGCCGCACGCCCAGTGACACCGCGGCCTGGGACAACTGCGCCAGTTCCTCGAGTTCCGGCCGCGCGATGGCGGCGATCTCCGCGTTGACCAGCACGCGGAAACCCAGCGTGAGGCCTCCGTTGCCCAACCCGTAGCTCCCCTTGGCGCCGTCCTGCCGCAGGTAGCCGAGCGAGACCAGCGTGAACGCGATGCGCGACACCGTCGCCTTGGGCAAGCCGGTACGGCGCGTGATCTCCTGGTGCGTCAGCCAGCGCTCGCCGTAGCGGAATGCTTGCAGCACGTCCAGCCCACGCGCCAGCGCGGCCACGTAGCGCCTGTCTTCGGTGAATCCGCCGCTTGCTGGCATTCCGCCTCCTGGTTCCGATATGCGGAACTGTAGTCGCACAGGCGACCGGCGACGTTGGCATAAACCCGGAGCTCTGTCGAAGCAACCGGGCCCTATAGTCGATTGTCCCGTTTGTTCCGATACGCGAAACCTCATCGTTCAGGAGATCCCACATGCAACGCCGCCAACTCATCCAAGCCGCCGCCGCCAGCGTCGTGGCTTCGCCCTTCGCCGTCTCGGCTCAGACCTTCCCGGCGCGGCCCATCAAGCTGATGATCGGGTTCAGCCCCGGTGGGCCGACCGACATCACGATGCGCCAGCTGGCGGAGAACGCGTCGAAGATCCTCGGCCAGCCGGTCATCATCGAGAACCGGGCCGGCGCTGGCGGCACCCTGGCCGCCGTGGCCCTGCAGAACGCCCAGCCCGATGGCTACACGCTCGCGCAGCTGCCGCTGGGCATCTTCCGGCTGCCGTACACCACCAAGATCAACTGGCACCCCGTCAACGACATCGCCTATGTGCTCAACGTCACGGGCTACGCGTTCGGCATGGTGGTGCCGGCCGATTCGCCGCTGAAGACGTGGACGCACTTCGTCGGCTGGGCCAAGGCCAACCCGGGCAAGCTGTCCTATGCCTCGACCGGCACGCTGAGCAGCCCGCACCTCACCACCGAGCTGATCGCGCAGCACGCCGGCATCCAGCTGCAGCACGTGCCCTACAAGGGCAGCGCGGAGCTCAACCAGGCACTGCTGGGCGGCCACGTGATGGCGGGTTCCGACTCGACCGGCTGGACGCCGCTGGTGCAGGCCGGCAAGCTGCGCATCCTCAACACCTGGGGCGACAAGCGCCTGCCGACTTTCCCGGACGTGCCCACGCTGAAGGAGCTCGGCATCCCGGTGGTGCAGAACTCGCCCTTCGGCTTCGGCGCACCCAAGGGCACCCCGCCCGCCATCGTCAAGCGCCTGCACGACGGCTTCAAGAAGGCGATGGAGGAGCCGAGCTACGTGCAGGCGCTCGCCAAGTACGACATGCTGCCCAACTACATGAGCTCGGACGGCTACCGCAAGTTCGCCGAGGAAACCTTCAAGCGCGAGAAGGCGCTGATCGACCGGCTGGGGCTGGCGAAGCCGGCTTGAGGACGCCGGACCTCAGTCCACGAAAAAGTCGGGGATGAACTTCTTCGTCCCCGGCTTCACCGAATACTTCTCCAGGTCGGTCACGCCATGCTGCGCCAGCAGCGTGTCGTCGATGAAGAAGTTGCCGGTGGTGGTGCTCGGGCTGGTGAGGATGAAGTACGCGGCGTCGGACAGGATCTCCGGCTTGCGGCACATGTTGATGTCCACGCCCGGGATCATCTGCAGCGCTGCCGTGTGGATCGCCGTGCGCGGCCACAGGCTGTTGACCGCAATGCCGAACTTCCTGAACTCGCCCGCGTGGCCCAGCGTGCACATGCTCATGCCGTACTTGGCCATGGAGTACGCCGTGTGCGAAGAAAACCAGTGCTCCTTCATCGACAGCGGCGGCGACATGGTCAGCACGTGCGGATTCCGGCCGGCGGCGGCGGACTTCTTCAGTTCCGGCAGGCAGGCGTAGGTGCACAGGTAGGTGCCGCGCGCGTTCACGCCGTTCATCAGGTCGAACCGCTTCATCGGCGTGTTCTCGGTGTCGGTGAGGCTGATGGCGCTGGCGTTGTTGACCAGGATGTCGATGCCGCCGAACGCCTCGACGGCCTGGCGCACGGCGTCGAGCACGTTGGCCTCTTCGCGGATGTCGACCTGGAGCGGCAAGGCCTTGCCGCCGGCGGCTTCGATCTCCTTGGCGGCGCTATAGATCGTGCCGGGCAGCTTCGGGTTGGTTTCCGTCGTCTTGGCGGCGATGACGATGTTGGCGCCATCGGCAGCCGCGCGCTTGGCGATGGCCAGGCCGATGCCGCGGGAGGCGCCGGTGATGAAGAGGGTTTTGCCTTTGAGGGACATGGTTGCTCCTGAACTGCCGTCATTCCTGCGCAGGCAGGAATCCAGGCGTTGACGAGGCACCCTGCATCGGATGCCCCTGGATCCCTGCCTCCGCAGGGATGACGATCCTCACACCTTCGAGAAATCCGGCTTCCGCTTCTCCATGAACGCCGTGAACGCCTCCTTCGCGGCGGGCTCGCCGAGCATGCGGCGGAAGCTCGCACCCTCGTCGGCCATCTGCTGCGCCACCTCCTGCTGCTGGCCCTTCTTCATCAGGCGCTTGGTTTCCACCAGGGCCGAGATCGGCTTGGCGGCCAGCTTGCGCGCCTGCGCCTGCGCATAGTTGTTGGCTTCGGTCGGCGGCAGCACACGATTGACGAGGCCGACCTCGAGCGCGGCTTCGGCCATGAAGGGCTCGCCCAGCAGCAGCGCTTCGGCCGCGCGGTGATAGCCCAGCATCCTGGGCAGCAGGAAGCTCGACGCGGCTTCCGGGCACAGGCCCAGGTTCACGAACGGCATGGAGAAGGCCGCGTTGTCGCCGGCATAGACCAGGTCGCAATGCAGCAGCATGGTCGTGCCGACGCCCACCGCCGGACCGCACACCGCTGCCAGCAACGGTTTGGGGAAAGTGGCGATGCCGTGCAGGAATCGGAACACCGGTGAGTTTTCGCCCGAAGGCGGCTTGTTCAGGAAGTCGCCGATGTCATTGCCGGCCGAGAACACCGTCTCGTGGCCCTGCAGCACGACCACGCGCACGGCGGCATCTTCCTGCGCGGCGGCCAGGCTGTCGGCCATGGCGCCGTACATCGCAGAGGTGATGGAGTTCTTGCGCTCCAGCCGGTTCAGCGTGATGGTCATCACGCCGGCTTCGATGTGGGTCAGGATGTCAGTGGTCATTGCAAAGCCTCTTTCACGAAATCGAGTCGGTCCTGGCCCCAATACATGCGGCCATCGATGAAGAAGGTGGGCGCGCCGAAGACGCCGCGCGCGACGGCCTCCGCGGTGTCCGCCTTCAGCTTGTCCTTCACTTCCTGCTCCGCCGTCAGCGCCAGCAGTTCCTGCGGGTTGAATCCCGCGGCCTGCAGCACGCCGCCCACGGTGGCGGGGTCGCCCATGTTCTTGCCGTCGACCCAGATCGCCTTGTAGACCGCGTCGCCGTAAGGCAGCAGCTTCGCCGGGTCGCGCAACTGCAGGCCGGTGGCGCCGCGCATCAGCATCAACGTGTTGATGGGGAAGTGCGGGTTGTGCGCGAACTGCACGCCGTAGCGCGTGGCGAAGCGCTGCAGGTCGTCCAGCATGTACTTGCCCTTGGCCGGCACTTCCATCGGCGACTTGTTGCCGGTGGACTGGAAGACACCGCCGAGGAGGAAGGGCTTGTAGTTGACCGTGGCCCCGGTTTCCGCGGCGATGCGTGGCATCTGGGTCCAGGCGAGATAGGCAGCGGGGCTGCCGAAATCGAAATAAAAGTCGACCGGCTTTGCCATCAGAACTTCTCCATATAGGGCCGCAAATCCAGCTCGTGTGTCCACGCATCGCGCGGTTGCGAATGCAGCATCCAGTAGTTCTCGGCGATGTGGTCCGGGTTGAGGATGCCGTCCTGCGACTTCAACGCATAGCGCTCCGGAAAGTTCTCGCGGATGAACTCGGTGTCGATCGCACCATCGATGATGGTATGCGCCACGTGGATGCCCCGCGGACCCAGCTCGCGCGCCATGCTTTGCGCCAGCGCCCGCAGCGCGTGCTTGGCGCCTGCGAAAGCGGCGAAATTGGCGGCGCCGCGCAGCGAAGCCGTGGCGCCCGTGAAGATGATGGTGCCCTTGCCGCGCGTCACCATGCGCTTCGCGGCTTCGCGGCCATTCAGGAAGCCGCCCAGGCAGGCCATCTCCCAGATCTTGAAGTATTTGCGCGCGGTCTCGTCGAGGATGCTCGAAGGTACGTTGGCGCCGATATTGAACACCATCACCTCGACCGGGCCGATGTCCTTCTCGACCTGTTCGAAGAAGGCGACAACCTCCTCCTCCTTGCGCGCGTCGGTGGGGAAGCCATGGGCCGTGCCGCCGGCCGCGCGGATCTCTTCCAGCAGCGGCTGCAGCTTGTCGAGGCTGCGGCGCGTGGCACAGACGGTGTAGCCGCCGCGCGCGAAGCGCTTGGCGATGGCCCCACCAGTCGCGTCGCCCGCACCCACCACCACGGCGACAGGCGCCCTGGCATCGTTGCTCATCGCGCTACTCCTTGTAGTAGACGACTTGTGTCGTCGTCGCCAGCAGCTCGCCGGCCTCGTTCCAGAGCTGGCCGGTGTGGTCGAAGTAGCCGTTGCGGAAACCCTGGCCTTTGGCCTGGAGCAGCAGGAAGCTGGTGCCCGTCTGCGCCAGCACCGCGCTGTCGGCATGGAAGTACACCGTCATCGTGACGGTGCCGATCGGCGTCTGGGTGGCCCGGCGCAGCCAGATGCGCGGAAAGAAGTTGTCGGCCAATGCGGCGAGCGAAGCGAAGTCCAGCGGCCGCAGCGGTTCGTCGCGCACCCAGAGGCGGGTCACGCTCTCATCGGCGCCCTGGCCTTCCCACTTGCGCGGCACCATGCCTTCGAGAAAGCGCATGTCGTAGCGGTGCAGCCATTCGACGCCTTTGCGCGGTGTGCGCGGAACGTCGAGCGGCCGCGGGACCTCGGGCATGACGGCTTCGTGGCCGCTCCAGGTTTCGCGGCGCACGGCCGTGAGCGCGGTGCCCGTGGCCACAACCTCGCCGTTCTGCAGCAGCTCGATGATCCAGTGCTGGGTCGACCGGTTGGTGCGGGCCGGCCGCGCCTTGGCGGTGAAGGGGCCGTCCGCCAGAGCCGCGGCGAAATTCACGGTGAAGGCCACCGGCTCACCCAGGCGCTGCGGGTGCAGCAGCACGGCGTTGAGCGTCTGTGCCGCCGTGATCCCGCCATAGGGGCCGATGAAGTTGGCGTAGCCCGGATGCGTGTGTCCCAGGAATTCCCCATCGCCCTGCGGCACAAGGGCGATGGCCTGGTCGAAGGGATGCGACGCTTCGCTCATGCGGCCGCAGGTGTCGCGAAGCCGCTCAACCAGCCGGCCATGCGGGGCCAGAGCTTGGTTTCCTGGTTGCTGCGGAACGGGCCGAAGTGGCCGATGCGGCGCATTTCGAGCTCCTGTGGCGCGATGCGTTGCACGCTGCGCGGCGCGTTCTCGTACAGGTCGATCAGCGTGTGCGTGCCGCGCAGCGTCATCAGCTCGTCGTCGGTGATGGACAGCGCGAGCACCGGGAACCTGGCGCGCGCGTAGGCCTGGCGCGCCGGCTCGCCTTCGGCGCCGACGCTGTACTTCGGGTCCAGGCACCACTTGCGCCATTGCATGATCACGCCCGCCGGCAGGTCGCCTACCTTGCGCAGCTTCTTGCCGGGGAAGTAGCCGCACAGCTTGGTCGCGAGCGGCACCAGGAAGAACCAGAAGTACGGAACGATGCGCTTCAATTGCGGCGCGTTGTCGCGCCAGTAGCCGCTGCCCGCCGCGATGCTGAGCAGTCCGCTGACCTTTTCCTGGTTGGCGAGGAAGCCGGGGAGCTGCGCGCCCAGGCTGTGGCCCAGCAGGTAGAGAGGCTTGTGCGGCGAGGCCGCGTGCGCGTGGTCGATGGCGGCTTCGTAGTCGCGCGTCCAGTCGAACAGGTCGGCCTTGAAGCCGCGCAGGTTCCGCGGTGCGGATTCGCCGGAGCCGCGGTAGTCGAAGGTGGTCACGCGCCAGCCCTGCTGCGACAGCCATTCCGCGAACGGCGCGTAGTAGTCCTGCCGCACGCCCATGGCGCCGCCGATGACGACGTTGCCCTGGCTGTCGCCGGCCGGTTCGTAGACGCGCGCCGCGAGAGGGGCGCCGTCGGCCGCGTTCAGTGTCACAGCTTTCATGCTCGTTCTCCTCTTTCTTGGTCTTGCTCCCTCCCCCTCTGGGGGAGGGTTGGGGTGGGGGCACGCGAGGCACCGCGCCGCCCCCAACCCGGCCTTCCCCCAAAGGGGGAAGGAGGAATGGAATTCAACGCTCACATCCGCTCGAAAATCCCCGCGGCCCCCTGCCCCATGCCCACGCACATCGTCACCATGCCGTACTTCAGATTCTTGCGCTTCAGCGCGTGAATGACTGTCGCGGAACGGATAGCCCCGGTGGCGCCCAGGGGATGGCCCAGCGCGATCGCGCCGCCCATCGGGTTGACCTTGCTGGTATCGAGCCCGAGCGTGTTGATCACGGCCAGCGACTGCGCAGCGAAAGCCTCATTCAGCTCGAACCAGTCG
The DNA here is from genome assembly GCF_007833165.1 of Caenimonas sedimenti. Lineage (GTDB taxonomy): Bacteria > Pseudomonadota > Gammaproteobacteria > Burkholderiales > Burkholderiaceae_C > Ramlibacter > Ramlibacter sedimenti. The sequence continues at coordinate 37,071 of NZ_VOBQ01000012.1, forward strand.
ATGTCGTCCTGCTTCAGGCCTGCATTGCGCAACGCGACCGGAATGGCCTCGATCGGGCCGATGCCCATGATGTGCGGCGGCACGCCGCGGCTGGCGTAGCTGACAAAGCGCGCCAGCGGCGTGAGGTTGTAGCGCTTGAGCGCGGCTTCGCTCACGATGATGAGCGCGCCCGCGCCGTCCGAAGTCTGCGAGCTGTTGCCCGCCGTCACGCTGCCACGGGCCGCGAACACGGTGCGCAGCTTGGCCAGGCCTTCGACGGTGGTGTCGGGCCGGGCGCCTTCGTCGATGTTGACCTTGCGCGTCTTCACCGACACCTCGGCGGACTCCAGGTCCACCGAACGCTCCGCCACTTCGACCTCGGTCATTTCGTCGGCGAACTCGCCGGCCTTCATCGCGGCGATGGCCTTCATGTGCGAGCGGTAGGCGAATTCGTCCTGCGCCTCGCGGCTCACCTTCCACTGCTGCGCCACCTTCTCCGCGGTCAGGCCCATGCCGTAGGCGATGCCGTAGCTTTCGATGTCGTCGGGGTTGCTGAACACGGTGGGCGAGAGCGACGGCGAGTTGCCCATCATCGGCACCATGCTCATGCTTTCCGTGCCGCCCGCGATCATCACGTCGGCTTCGCCCACGCGGATGCGGTCGGCGGCCATCTGCACCGCGGAAAGACCGGAGGCGCAGAAGCGGTTGACGGTGATGCCGCCGACCGACTTGGGCAGGCCGGCCAACACGGCACCGATGCGCGCCACGTTGAGGCCTTGCGAAGCTTCGGGGATGGCGCAGCCGGCGATGACGTCTTCGACGGCGGCCGGGTCGAGGCCAGGCACTTGCGCCATGGCCGACCGCAGCGCCGTCGCGAGCAGGTCGTCGGGGCGCGTGTTGCGGAAGTAGCCCTTGTGCGAGCGCCCGATGGGCGTGCGGGTGGCGGCGACGATGTAGGCGTCCTGGATTTGCTTCATGTAAGGCTCCTGGGTTTTGCTCCTTCCCCCTCCGGGGGAAGGTTGGGATGGGGGCGCTCGCCCGCCGATCCAAGTTGTTCAAGAATCACTGTCACCACGCCCTCGATATTCACCAGCGGCGCATCCGTGGCAAAGCGCAGGACGTGGAAGCCGTGACCGCGGAAGAATGCATCTCGCTTTGAGTCGTACTGTTGCTTCTCGGCATGCTGCGAACCATCAAGTTCGACGATCAATTTCGGGGCCAGGCAAGCGAAGTCAGCGATGTAGTTGCCGAGCGGGTGTTGTCTGCGGAACTTGACACCCAGTTGCTCACCACGCAGTTTCGACCACAGCCGCCTCTCCGATTCGGTCATGGCGCCGCGCAAAGCGCGAGCGTTGCCGTGTGTGGTGGAAAAGGCCTGGCTTCGCATTCGAGCGCCCCCATCCCGACCTTCCCCCGGAGGGGGAAGGAGGAAGGCACGTCCATCTAGTTCCGCAGCGGCTTCCCCGTATTCAGCATCCCCAGGATCCGCTCCTGCGTCTTCGGATGCTGCACCAGCGCGCAGAAGGCGTGCCGCTCCAGCGTCATCAGGTACTCCTCGGTCACCATGGTGTTGGCTTCCACATCACCGCCCGTTACCACGCCGGCAATCAGCGACGCGATGTGGAAGTCATGCGAAGAAATGAACCCGCCATCGCGCATGTTCACCAGCTGACCCTGGATCGTTGCCTTGCCGTTGCGCCCCGCCACCGGGAACAGGCGCTTGTGCGGCGGGCGATAGCCCACGTCGTACATCGCTTTGGCCTGCTGCACGGCGACGTACAACAACTCGTCCTTGTTCGGCACGACGATGTCGTCGTCCAGCAGGAAGCCCAGCTTGCGCGACTCGAGGGCGCTGGTGCCCACCTTGGCCATGGCGGCGGCGGTGAAGCCCTCCGTCACGAACTTCAGCAGGTCCTTGTCGGTGCTGGTCGCCGCGTTCTCCGCGGCACGGCGCGCGATGTAGGTCAGGCCGCCGGCGCCGGGCACCAGGCCCACACCGACTTCGACCAGGCCGATGTAGCTTTCCATCGCCGCCACGCGCTTGGCCGAGTACACCGCCAGCTCGCAGCCACCGCCCAGCGCCATGCCGCGGATGGCGGAAACGACCGGCACCGTGGCATAGCGCAAGCGCAGCATCGTCTGCTGCATGAAGCCTTCGGCGTCGTCGATGGCGCTGACGCCGACCACCATGAACGCCGGCAGCATCGCCTGCAGGTCCGCGCCGACGCTGAAAGGCTCGTCGCCCGACCAGACCACCAGGCCCTGGTAGTCCTTCTCGGCCAGGTCCACCGCCTGCATCAGGCCTTCGCACACCTCGGGGCTGATGGCATGCATCTTGGTCTTGATGCTGGCGATGAGGATTTCATCATCGAGCGTCCAGAGGCGGATGGCGTCATCTTCGTGCAGCGTCTTGCCCGCGGTCTCGAATTTCGGGCCGGCTTCACCGCGCAAAAGTTCCGGGAAGATCTGGCGCTGGTACACCGGCAGCACACGCCGCGGCTCGAACTTGCCCGACGTCGGGTTCCACGAACCCTCAGCCGTGTGCACACCGCCCGCATCCGCCACCGGCCCCTTGGTCACCCAGGCTGGCAGCGGCGCCTTCGACAGAGTCTTGCCGGCCTCGATGTCTTCGTTGATCCACTGCGCCACCTGCAGCCAGCCGGCTTCCTGCCACAGCTCGAACGGGCCCTGCTGCATGCCGAAGCCCCAGCGCAGCGCCTGGTCGACGTCGCGCGCGGTCTCGGCGATGGACGCCAGATGCACGGCGGCGTAGTGGAAGCCGTTGCGCAGGATCGCCCAGAGGAACTGCCCCTGCGGCCCCGAGCTTTCGCGCAGCAGCTTCAGGCGCTCGCCTGCCGGCTTCTTCAGCATGCGGCCATAGACCTCGTCGGCCTTCTCGCCGCCCGGCACGTATTCCTTGGACGCCGCGTCGAAGCGCAGCACGTCGCGCCCGACCTTCTTGTAGAAGCCGGCCTTGCTCTTCTGGCCCAGGTTGCCCATCTCCAGCAGTGTCTTCAGCACGTCGGGCGTGCCGAAGCTGGGGTAGAAAGGATCGCTCTTCTCGTCCAGGTTGTCCTGCAGCGTCTTGATGACGTGCGCCATCGTGTCCAGGCCCACCACATCGGCCGTGCGGAAGGTGCCACTGGACGCACGGCCCAGCTTCTTGCCCGTGAGGTCGTCGACCACATCGAACGAGAGCCCGAACTTCTCCACCTCGCGCATCGTGCCGAGCATGCCGGCGATGCCGACGCGGTTGGCGATGAAGTTCGGCGTGTCCTTGGCGCGCACCACGCCCTTGCCCAGGCCGCTGGTGACGAAGGTCTCCAGCTGGTCCAGCACGAGCGGCTGCGTCGTCGGCGTCGAGATCAGCTCCACCAGGTACATGTACCTCGGCGGGTTGAAGAAGTGGATGCCGCAGAAGCGCGGCTTGATCTCTTCGAGCAGCGCCTCGGACAACTTGGTGATCGACAGGCCCGAGGTGTTCGAGGCCACGATGGCGTGCGGCGCGATGAAAGGCGCGATCTTCTTGTAGAGGTCGAGCTTCCAGTCCATGCGTTCGGCGATGGCCTCGATGATCAGGTCGCAGTCCTTCAACTGCTCCATGTGCTCTTCGTAGTTGGCCTGGACTATGAGGGAAGCGTCATCCACCACGCCCAACGGCGACGGCTTCAGCTTCTTCAACCCTTCGATGGCTTTCGAAACGATCCCGTTCTTCGGCCCTTCCTTGGCGGGAAGGTCGAACAGCACCACCGGCACCTTCACGTTGACGAGGTGAGCGGCAATCTGCGCCCCCATCACGCCGGCGCCGAGCACGGCCACCTTCTTCACCAGGAAACGGCTCATGGTCTTCGTCCCTTCGTCGTTGGCCGCGGCGGCAGGGCCGCCGGCGCGTTCGTCACGGTCTTTGTACACGCAAAACTCCAGTTAACTGCGCGCGGGCGTTGCCGCGTCTAAAAAGTCCAGCACGGCAGGCAGGTAGCGCTCGGGCTCGTCGCGCATGCCGTGGGTGTGTTCCGCCTTGTCGAGGATGAGGCGCCGCAACGGGGTGGTGGGCGCGACGGCCGCGGCCAGCTCATCGCCGAACGCCATCGGCGTCCAGGTGTCCTTGTGGCTGCTGATCAGAAGCAGCGGCACGCCCGGCCGCGCATGCGGCAGGTGCGCGACGGGGCGGATCTTGCGCTCGCCGGCCGGCGCCACGATGCGCGACAGCTCCAGCACCGCATGCGCGAACGGATAGGCCTTCCAGAACTGCGGCAGCGAAGGCGCGACGCCCTCGGCGATGACGCTGTCATACGGAAAGTCGGGCCGCGAGATCGCGCTCAGCGTGTTGTTGCCGCCGAACGAGGCGCACAGCGCGTGCACCGGCAGCCCGGGGAAGCGGGCACGCGCCCACAGCCCCGCCGCCATGGCGTCCAGCGGGTAGTCGAAATTGGTCGACGGGCTTTCGCCGAAACCGTTGAAGTCGTAGGCGACGACGTGATACCCGGCATCCAGCAACGCCTGGGCATGGCCGTAGCGAAGCCAGAACCCCTTGGCCGCCAGGCCCATGGGATGCGCGCACACCACCACGCCACGTGCCTGCGGCACCTGCTTGACGATGGCGACCAGGCGCGACTGGCTCTCGCTGGCGATCGACACACGTTCCCAGCCTTCCTCGGAAACGCCGGCGGGCCAGCGCCAGTCCTTCATGAAGCGGCCGAAGAACGGCTTCTTCAGCTGGTGGTGCCAGAACCAGCGCGGCGCGGCAGGGCCGCTGCCGTGGCCGATGTTCAGCTGGGCGCGAATGGCTTCGCCCATTACTGCACCCGCACCCAGGTCTGTGTGCGGCCGAAGGGGCCGAACGAGCCGCGCACGTCGAGCTTCTTGCCGCCTTCCTGCGGCGTGAGGCGCAGCGTGTATTCGCGGCCGTTCTCGGGGTCGAGGATCTTGCCGCCTTCCCACACGTTGCCCTCGGGCGACTTGCGCGCGCCACGGATGATCTCGAGGCCGTCCATGGGCTTGCCCTTGCGGTCGTCCTTGCATTCCTCGCACACCGCGTCGGGCTTGGCGTCCTTGGCGAGGCGCTTGACGATGTTGCCGTTCAGCAGACCGCCGTTGTCGGCGATGCGGATCTCGGCCTTGGCCTCGCCCGTCTTGTCGTCGATGTTGCGCCAGAGGCCGGCGGGGGTGGATTGGGCGAAGGCGGAGGTGGCGACGAAAGCCAGAGCCAAGAAAACGGAAGCCCTGGATCCCCGCCTCCGCGGGGATGACGGGGTGGAGCTCATGCCAGCGCCGCTTCCGTGTCCAGCAGCGACTTCGCGCCCGCGCGCGCCGTCCGCATCAGCGTCGCCGTCTCCGGGAACAGCCGCGCGAAGTAGAACCGCGCCGTCTGCAGCTTGGCCTGGTAGAACGGATCCGTGTTGCCGGCCTCGATCTCCTTCAGCGCCACTTGCGCCATGCGCGCCCAGAAGTAGCCGAACACCAGGTGGCCCATCACGCGCAGGTAGTCGACCGAGGCCGCGCCCACTTCGTCGGCGTTCTGGAACGCCTTGAACCCCAGCTCGGTGGTGAACTTGGTCATCTGGTCGCCCAGGTAGGCGATGGGGTTGATGAACTCGGCCATCTTCTCGTTGACGCCCTCTTCCTCCACCAGCTTGCCCACCAACTTGCCGAACTTCTTGAGCGTGGCGCCGTTGTTGCCCAGCACCTTGCGGCCCAGCAGGTCGAGCGACTGCACGGTGTTCGTGCCTTCGTAGATCATGTTGATGCGGTTGTCGCGCACGAACTGCTCCATGCCCCATTCCTTGATGAAGCCATGGCCGCCGAACACCTGCATGCAGGCGTTGGTGGCGATGTGCCCGTTGTCGGTGAGGAAGGCCTTCACGATGGGCGTGAGCAGCGCCACCATTTCCTCGGATTCCTTGCGCACCTTCTCGTCAGGGTGATGCAGCTCGCGGTCGATCAGCAGCGAGCAGTAGAGCGACAGCGCGCGGCCGCCCTCGGCATAGGCCTTGGCCGTGAGCAGCATCTTGCGCACGTCGGGGTGCACGATGATGGGGTCGGCCGGCTTGTCCTTGGCCTTCACGCCCGACAGCGAACGCATCTGGATGCGGTCCTTGGCATAGGCCAGCGCGTTCTGGTACGCCACTTCGGTCAGGCCCAGCGACTGGCAGCCCACGCCGATGCGCGCGGCATTCATCATCACGAACATGGCGTTGAGGCCCTTGTTCGGCTGGCCGACCAGCGTACCGACAGCGCCATCCAGCACGATCTGCGCGGTGGCGTTGCCGTGGATGCCCATCTTGTGCTCGAGGCCGCCGCAGTAGACGCCGTTGCGCTTGCCCAGCGAGCCATCGGCATTGACCAGGAACTTGGGCACGATGAACAGGCTGATGCCCTTGCTGCCCTGCGGTGCGTCCGGCAGGCGGGCCAGCACCAGGTGGATGATGTTGGAGACGAAATCGTGCTCGCCGGCCGAGATGAAGATCTTGTTGCCGGTGATCTTGTAGGTACCGTCGGCCTGCGGCTCGGCCTTGGTGCGCAGCATGCCCAGATCGGTGCCGCAATGCGGCTCGGTCAGGCACATGGTGCCCGTCCACTCGCCGCTGGTCATCTTGGGCAGGTAGGTCTGCTGCTGCTCGGGCGTGCCGTGCGCATGCAGCGCCTCATAGGCGCCGTGCGTCAGGCCCGGGTACATCGTCCAGGCCTGGTTGGCGCTGTTCAGCATCTCGTAGAAGCACTGGTTCACCGTGATCGGCAGGCCCTGGCCGCCGAAGGCCGGGTCGCACGACAGCGCGGGCCAGCCGCCCTCGACATACTTGGCATAGGCTTCCTTGAAGCCCTTGGGCGTGGTGACCTCGTGGGTCTCCTGGTTCAGCTTGCAACCCTCTTCGTCGCCGCTGATGTTGAGCGGGAAGGTGACCTCGCTCGCGAACTTGCCGCCCTCTTCGAGGATGGCGTTGATGGTGTCGGCGTCGGTCTCGGCGTGGCGCGGCATCGCCTTGTATTCGTCGGCGACCTTCAGCACCTCGTGCATCACGAACTGCATGTCTCGCAGGGGCGGGTTGTAGACGGGCATGGGTTACTCCTTGCTTTTGGCGGTTCGTTGGGATTTGGCAGTGGCCGCCTTGGCTGCCACAGGGGCAGCGGCGGCCGCGGTCTCGGCGGCGCCGTAGCGCCGCAGGATGTTTTCAAAACCCGCGTTGGCGCGGGCGATGGAGCCGGGGTTCTTGAGGAAGCGCGCCTCGTAGTGCAGCGCCAGGATGAGCCCGTGGATCTCGAACAGCATCTGGTCCTCGTCCACCGAATCAAGAATGTGGCCTTCCTGCTTGGCGATGGCGATGGTGCGCCGCAGCGCGGCATGCCAGGTCTGCACCGAACTGGCCAGGGCATCCCGCACGGGGCCGGGCCGGTCGTCGAACTCCACGGCGCCGCTGATGTAGATGCAGCCCGAATCGATCTCGATGGAGGTGCGCTTCATCCAGTGCGCGAACATGGAGCGCAGCCGCGGCAGCCCCCGCTCGGCCCGGGTGGCGGGGTAGAAGATCTCCTCCTCGAAGCGGGCGTGGTATTCGCGGATGACGGAGATCTGCAACTCCTCCCGCGAGCCGAAGTGGGCGAACACGCCCGACTTGCTCATCTGCGTCACCTCGGCCAGCGCGCCGATGGAAAGGCCCTCGAGCCCGATCTGCGTGGCCAGCCCGAGCGCGGCATCGACGATGGCGGCCTTGGTCTGCTGGCCCTTCTGCAGGACCTGGCCGTCGCGCGCGGGGGAGCGGCGGGCCTTGAGGGGCAATTCGGTGACCGACATGGCGGGTGGGTTCCAGGGCAAATAAAACGAACGGTCGTTCTATTTTGCATGAAAGCTGTCGAAGGCAATAGCAGGGAGAGGGAGTTAGGGCATGGGCCCTAGCGAAAGACCGGGTAAACCCGCAAAACAAAGGTCGCGAAATCTCATCCCAACGGAGTACCCAAAGGAATTCAATTACTTTACAAAAGCCTCATTTAGTACACAATGAAGCGAAAAAGGGGGGAAGATCATGTTCGTTGCATGGCTACGCGCTGCGCTCGCGTGCGCACTATTTTCCATTTCATTCGCGGCCTCGACCCAGCAGCAATTCGGCGGGCCTGCGCCACCACCCGCCTGCCGGGTCCACGGTTGGCCGCAGTGCATCCCTGAAAAATACGTCACTGGAATCCAGGCGGCGCTGCAAGAGCACTGCGACCAATACGCGGCTGCTCACACCGCCCGCGGAGGAATCGTCTGGTGCGGCCAGCAGGGCTCCGTCAGCACTCAATGCACGCTGAGCACGCCCGCCATCTCTCCAGGGTTCGTCGGTGGTAATTGGGCGAACACCAACATCGTCATGGCGGGCCAGGACACTTTCTCGAGCAACTGGGGCCAAGGGCCGGTGTTCGAAACATGGGGACCAAGAGGTTATGCGGGTCCCGCCTGCTTCTGCCCCGCCAATTCCGGGCTGACGCCGGAAGCAACATGTGCGTGCCCGGCGGGGATGAACTGGGACCCACAGACGCAGCGGTGCGCGGTTCCGCCGCCAGATCCCGTCGTCATCACCTTGAGCGGACGAACTCACACACGGGCGCTGCCCGCAGGGCCACCTTTGACCTACGAAGCCCGTGTCACACGCGGGGGCGCGCCCGTGCCCGGCAGCATGGTCAACATCTGGGTGGGCCAAGGCAACATCACTGGGCTGACCGATGCAGACGGCATCTACCGGTTCACCTACATCCCGCCCTTTCAGAAAGAGACGACGGAGAAATTCACCGCTACCTGCATCGGCTGCAGCAACACCGCGGAGACTGGCGCGGTCGTGACGCACTGCGACGTGTGCGAGCCTGGGTTCGGGAACCCCGTGCAACCGGCCACCGGAGAAAAGCAGCAATCGGAGTCCGATTGGATCGACGAAGGAGCCCATGCGCTGTCGTTGGTGCGCAACTACCGCAGTCAAGGCGTGCCGCACATTGGGCTGGGGGCCGGGTGGACGCACGGCTTCGCCGGCCAGACGACCATGGTGGCCGACAAGATGCGCACCGTCCAACTGGGCGATGGGCGCACGATCGTGTTCGAAAAGCTTCTCACCGGCTCCTGGTTCTCCAGCGAAAGCCGGGCCGACACCTTGATCGAATCCGGCGGCGGCTTCGTGTACACCCGTGCGTTCGACGAAACACGGTACCGGTTCGAGGGCTCCAGGCTGGCTGACATCACCCAGCGCAACGGCTGGACGATGAGTTTGAGTTACGACCTCGCCGGCAACTTGGTGCGGGTGAGCAATGCATTCGGCCGAGCCCTGCAGTTCACCTATGCGGGCAGCCGCCTGACTGGTGCGACGGCACCCGACGGCAGCACGGTCGGCTATGCGTATGACGCCCAAGGTCGGCTCTCAGGCGTCACCTTCCCTGACGGCAAGACCCGTCAGTACCACTACGAAGACACCCGATTTGCTGCCGCTTTGACGGGCATCACCGATGAAAACGGCCAGCGCTACGCCACCTTCACTTACGACGCCCAGGGCCGCGCGACCGGCACCAGCCATGCGCTGGGTGCCAACAGCTACAGCGTGACATACCAGTCGCCCTCGCCGCTCGCCGGGAGTGTGGTGAGTGGGACGAACGTGAGCCCTGACCACTTCAAGCTGAGCGCGCAAGTCCGCGACCCGAACGGAAACGTGCAGCAGTACCAGTGGCAAGGCGGCGACGGCACCGTGCGACGCACCGGTGCCAGCGGGCCGTTCGAAGGCGAGAGCATGGCCTCGCGCGGCTACGGCGGGTCCCTGTTGCCCGTGCGCGAAGTGGACTTCGAAGGGAACGTGACCACGCACACGGAGGACGCGTCGCGCGAACTGCGCCTTTCCACCACGCACGCCGTCGGAACGCCACAGGAGCGGACAACGGCGATCGAATGGCATCCGACCTTCAGGCTGCCGGTTCGCGTCACCGAGCCTGGACGCGTCACGGCCACGACCTACGACGCCAGTGGCAACAAGCTAAGTGAGACCATCACTGACAGCGCCAGCGGCCAGACGCGCGCGTGGGCCTGGACGTATACGGCGCAAGGCTTGGTCGACACCTTGACCGACCCGGAGGGTGGCACCTGGCGCTTGGGCTACGACGGCGCGGGCAACCGAACCAGCGTGCGCGATCCACTGAACCGCGAAACGCGCTGGACCCATGACGCCGCGGGGCGCATCCTGACCCAGACCGACCCGGGCGGCCTGGTCACCAGCTATTCGTACGACGCACGCGGGCGTCTCACAGGCATTCAGCGGGCTGGCGAAGCGAGCGCCTATGGCTATAACGCCACGGGCCAGCTGACCAGTTCCACCCTGCCCGACGGCTATCAGGTCACTTACGCCTACGACGCCGCCCAGCGCCTGACCGGCGCCACCGACAACCGCGGCAATACCGTCAGCTACACCCTAGACGCCGCGGGCAACCGAACGCGCGAGGAAGTGAAGGACGCCAGTGGCGCCATCGCCTGGGCCACCACGCGCACCATCAATGCCCTGAGCCGGCTGGACGCTGTACAGACCGCCAGCGGCCGCAGCACCTTCGGCTACGACGCCAACGGCGAACTGGTGCGGCAGACCGATCCGCTGAACCAGAGCACGCGTCAGACGCTGGACTCCCTGCGCCGACTGACCGCCACCACCTTCGCAGACAACACCTCCGCCAGCCAGGCCTGGAACCAGCTGGACCAGCTGACTGGCGTCACCGATCCCAAGGGCGTCTCGACCCAGTACGTCACCAACGCCTTCGGGGAGGTGACCAGCGAAACCAGCCCCGACATCGGCACCATCCGCTACACCCGCGACGCCAACGGCGAGGTGATCCAGACCGAGGATGCCAAGGGCCAGATCAGCCGCATCGAGCGGGACGCGCTGGGCCGCGTGAGCCGTATCGAGTACACCGCTGGCCACCAGGTCTTCTACAGCTACGACGCGGCCGGCGCGGTCGGCCGCATCGAAGACAAATCCGGCGTCACCGCCTATGAGCGCGATGCGCTGGGCCGCGTCACCGCCAAGACCCAGGACGTGAATGATGTGCCGGGCACGCCCAGCCGCTTCCGCCTGCAATACGGTTATGGCCAAGGCCGGCTGGAAGGCATCACCTACCCCAGCGGCCTGAAGGTCAGCTACCAGCGCAGCAACGGCCGCATCACCGGCATCGACGTGCAGGAGCCCAGCGCCAACGTCAACCGGCCCAAACCGGTGCAGCCCTTCCTGAGCAACCTGACCTACACGGCCCTGGACCAGCCCAAGGCCTGGACCTGGTTCAACGGCGACAGCGCCTCAAGGTCCTTCGACCTGGATGGCCGCATGACGGCCACCGAGTTCGCCAGCTACACCTTCGATGCGGCCAGCCGCATCTCCGGCATCACCCAGAGCCTGTACGCGCGGGGGACGGGCACGGTCTACATCACCCCCATAAGCTGGCAGGCCGGATACGACACCCGCAACCGCCTGGTGGGCTTCGGCCGAAGCGGCTCGGACACGCGCTACACCTACGATGCCAACAGCAACCGGCTCACCGCCATCGACACGGCCACCAGCGACACCGACCTGGACGGCGAGTTCGACCAGACCGACTTCGCCAGGAGCACCAGCCAGGCTTTGAACATCGAGGCCACTAGCAATCGCCTGCTGGGATTCACCCAGACGGTGACCACCACCAACAAGGGCAACACCAGGAGCGTGGTGATCAGCCCCATCGCCTACAGCCTGGACGCCAACGGTGCCCTGACCAGCGATGGCTTGAGGAGCTTCGACTACGACGCGAGCAACCGGCTGGCCAAGGTGCGGGTCTTCAAGGACGGCGAAGCCGCGGGCGTGAGCTACCTGACGAATGCGCTGGGCCAGCGCGTCTTCAAGAGCGAACCGGTGGCCGAGCAGACACTGCCCAGCGAGGAAACGCTGGGGGCGGACTTCGTCACCTGGCTGAAGAAGCAGTTCGGCTGGCTGTTCGTGAAGGCTGCGGCCAACACGAGTATCGGCACCGGCTTCGTCTTTGGCGACGACAACGAAATCCCCAGCTGGGCCGTGCTGGGGGAGTACGACAACGGGAGCGCCAAGGGCAAGGGCAGGACGGAGTACCTTTGGCTACCGACGGAGGACGGGCAGGCCATTCCAGTGGGGATCTACCGGAACGGGAAGTTCTTTGCCATCCACCCAGACCATCTCGGGACACCGAGGCTGATGACCAACGAGGCCAAGGAAGTGGTTTGGCAGTGGCCTTACAGCGCCTTCGGCAACAACAAGCCCACGGGGGTGCTGAAGGCGACGGAGAAGCCGAAGCAGGCGATCACCAATCAACCCGTGCTGTTGAAGGCGACCAATGCCGTGGAACTGAATCTGCGGTTTCCGGGACAGTATGCGGATGAGGAGACGGGGAGCTTTTACAACTACTTCAGGACCTATCATCCGGGGCACGGAAGGTATACGCAGAGTGATCCGATAGGGTTGGCGGGGGGAATCAACTCGTACGCCTATGTGGAGGGGAGTCCCCTAAGCTTGGTGGATCCGTATGGCTTGTTCGGGTGGGCAGATATGCCGACTGCTCCGCAGTGGGCAGAAGACTTTGGAGGGGGGCTTGGGGACGTGCTGACCTTCGGTATATCGGGTGCTGTTCGAGAGCAATTCGACATTGGAAGTGTCAACAGGTGCTCCGGCGGCTACGCAGCGGGTGAAGTTGCTGGCATGGTGGCAAGCGTTGCTACAGGCTTTGTGGGGGGGACTAAGGCAGTTGCAAAGGCGAGCAGTCCCAACAATTGGGCCAACTTCTCTCATTCGGGAACGCCTGCAAGTTGGAATCGGGGTAGCCGATGGAGCAAGACAGGCAATCGAGGAAACGGTGACTACATTCCCACAACGGGAACACGGCCAGATCTGCACGACCTCATGGACGCAACTGCGGCGGGCGTCGGCGGAAAATATCCGACTTGGCCGGCGTGGCGCAGGGCGCCGAACCGGATGCCCTACACCCCTGGTGCAGCCCTGTACGGAGCAGCTTCAGCGGCCATGAACAGTTGCGAGTGCAGAAGATGACTTTAGATGTCACCGGTCTCACCAAGACAGTGCTCTCCGCAAGTCGGAAGGGCTTGTTGCGAAGGAAGCCAATATTCAAACCTTACGCCACCACTTCCTCTGATGAGCTAAGCAAAGTGGCGGAAGAAATTGGAACTCCGTTACCCCTTGATCTTCGCAACTGGCTCCTGGCAGTTGGGTATGGCGACATTGATGAAGAGTTAAGCTTCCGAAGAGATTGGTTAGTAAGTATCGAGAGTGGTCACCTGAAAGGTGGCGCTCGATTCGCCCAGGATATTCTGGGCAACTTCTACGCTTTCGACTCTAGCGGGCGCATCTTCTACCTCTGCCGATCCGAACCCGTCTTCGCGGTAATGTCGAAAAATTTCTTGGAGTTCATTGAAGAGCTTGTCCGTCGTGACTACAAGCTCGTGGATTGGGTGAACAGCCTAGAAACTCAGAAATATGAATGGTAGGGAGCTGATTCGGCTCAGAGAGGAACGGGGATTTTGGGGCCATATTCGAAAGGCCACTTTCATATTTGCGCATCGGTTCGGGGAAATTGGTCCGATGTTGATCCAGTTAGATCGCATGAGGCACTACTGAGGAAGGCTCGGGGGAGATCGCGCTGGTGCAGACATTGCAGTCTTACTGGCGCGTGCAACACCTCGAACCGGACGAAGAGGCTCTGCACTCGCCGATGCTGGGGCCTGACGACTGCTTTGGCTTGGCCTCGACAATAGTGCACCTAGAGTTGAAACCGCCCCAGGGTGGCCGCTGGTCGATCTTGCTACGCTACCGGCAAGCAGGTAGTGGATCGATCCTTGAGCGCTCGGGATGCGAAGTAGGGATCTGGCTCAACCAAGGCACTTGCCATCCTTTCGCCTACTTTTGAACTACTTCCCTCCGACCACGCAAAACCAACGGTAAGATTCCCGTCGGGCCCCCGTCGTACAGTGGGCCAAAACATCAAGGGAAAACCACATGGCACTGATCGTCCTGATGGAGGATGACGCCGCCACGCGCACGTTGGTCGCGACCGTCCTCAAGAAGGACGGCCACGAAGTCCTGGCCGCCGAGAACGGCGCGCAAGGGCTTTCGCTCGTCGAAGAGAGCCGCCCTGCCCTGATCATCAGCGACGTGCAGATGCCGCAGATGACCGGCTTCCAGATGCTGGGCATCCTGCGCCAGAACCCGGCGCTGGCCAGCATCCCCGTCATCCTGCTCACCTCGCTGCAGGAGCGCGCGCACATGCGCATCGGCATGACGACGGGGGCCGACGACTACATCACCAAGCCCTTCAAGCCGATGGAGCTGCGCGAAGCCGTGGCCGCGCAGCTGAACAAGGTGCAGATGCAGGCTTCGCTGCAGGCCTCGGCCATCCAGTCGGCGGTGAGCCTCGCGCTGGAGGAGCAGCGCGACGAGCTGGCGCGCCGCTACGAGTCGCGCCTGGCCACCGAGCTCAGCGAGCGCTGGCCCACCGGCCAGGGCGGCGCCACCGACGAGCGTTTCGACACGGCCACGGTGCTGTTCGTCGACATCCCGCACTACGCGGGCGTGGCCGAGCGCCTGACGGCGCTGGAGCTCACCGAGCTGATCAAGAAGTTCTACGGCAACGCCAACGACACGGCCCACCTGTTCGGCGCGCGCTACATGCAGTTCATCGGCGAAGGCCTGCTCGCCGTGTTCACCGACGACACGAATACCGACACGGTGAACCACGCCTTGCGCGCGGTGCGCACGGCGCTGGGCCTGGTGGAGTCGAGCCGCGGCATCCGCGCCTATCTCGAGGCGCAGTACGCCAGCCGGCGCCTGCCGCCCTTCACCGTGAACGTGGCCGTCAACTCCGGGCCCGTCACGCTCACGCAGCTGGAAGACCCGTTGCACGGCGGCACGCAGGTGCTGCCGGTGGGCGACGTGGTGAGCGCCACGATGTCGCTGCAGAAGGAGGCCGCGCGCCTGGGCTGGCCCATCGCGGCCAGCGTCACCACGCTGCGCGCCGTCACCGGCGCCGTGCAGACCGGGCCGCGCGCCATGCTGGAGCTGCCGGGCCGCTCGCAGCCCATCGACGCGGCCGAACTCACAGGACTCGCTGCACCCATGAAGAGATGAGGCTCGTCCCGCTGCGGCGCATCCTGGCGGCCAGCCTGGTGCTGCTGGCCGCGGTGCCGGCGCTGCTGGTGGCGTGGACGCTCGGGCGGGCCGGTTCGGCCTCGGTGGAGGAGCTGGGCGGGCGCATCCTCACGCACGTGGCCGAGGGCGTGCAGGCCGGCACCGAGAACCAGTTGCAGTCGGCGCACGACGTGCTCAATGGCCTCTTCCCCGAGCGCCTGAACGCGGCGCAGACCGCCAAGGCGCGCGAATGGCTGCGCAACCTGCCGCGCTTCGAGCCCACCGCCTTCGTCATCACGCGCATGTCACCCGAGGTGCCCACCGTGCACTTCGCCAACCTGCGCGGCGAATACTTCGGCGTGGAGGCCATGCCCGAGGCCACCAAGGTGGCCATGCGCGCCATGCACGGCACGGCGCGCAGTTTCTGGCTGGCGCAGGAGCCGGGGGACCGGCGCAAGCCGCTGCCGGTGGACGCTTCCAGCTTCGAGCCGCGCACCACCATCTGGTACAGCGGGGCCATGCAGGCGAAGGACCGCGTGTTCTCGCCGGTGCGCGTGTCGCCCGAGCGCAAGCAGCTGATGGTGAGCCTGTCGCAGCCGGTGTTCGATGCCGATGGCGGCGCGGCCGGCGTGTTCGGGGCCGACTTGTACTTGCAGCGCCTGGCCGAGGTGCTGCGCACCCAGCGCATCAGCGCGCGCGGCGCGGCCTTCGTCATCGACGACAAGAACCAGCTGGTGGCCAGTTCGGCCGGCGATGCTTTGTTCGTGGAATTCCCCGGCGGCTTCGCCCTGCGCACGCCGAAAGACAGCGCCAACACGATCATCCGCGCGGGCTTCTCCGCGCTCGAAGGCCTGCGCGCCCGCAAGTCCGAGGATTCGGTGGCGGCGGACACGCGGCTGCAGCGCCTGCCGCTGGAGAACGACACGCTGCTGATGGTGCAGCGGCCCTTCGGCGAAGCGCTGGGGCTGCGCTGGACGCTGGTGGTGGCGGCGCCGGAGAGCGACTTCACGGGCGAGATCACGAAGGCGTCGAAGCAGGCCGCGACCGGCGGCGTGGTGCTGGTGGCGCTGGGCACGCTCATCGCCTTCCTGCTGGCGCGCGGCATCGGGCGGCGGCTGGGGCGCCTGTCGCTGGCCGCGGAGCAACTGGGGCGCGGCGAGGTGCCGGTGATCCAGGGCGACACGCGCATCCGCGAGGTGCGGCAGTTGTCGCAGGTGCTGCACGACAGCGCGGAGCAGCTGCAGGCGTTCCGCGCGCAGGTGCGCAAAGACGCCGAGGCGCTGCAGCAGGCCAACGAAACGCTGGAGGCGCGGGTGGAGGAGCGCACCGCCGAACTCACCACCTCGCGGGAGGAGGCGCTGGCCGCGGCGCGCGCCAAGGCGGCTTTCCTCGCAACCATGAGCCACGAGATCCGCACGCCGCTGAACGGGGTGGTGGGCATGAGCACCCTGCTGGCCGAGACGCCCTTGAATTCCGAGCAGCGTGACTACCTGGAAACCATCCGGCTCTCCAGCGACCAGTTGCTGGCGGTCATCAACGACATCCTCGATTTCTCCAAGATCGAATCGGGCAAGCTCGAGCTGGAGGAGGAGCCGGTCGCCCTGCGTGCCGCCGTGGAGGAAGCTTGCGACATCGCCGCCCCGCGTGCGCGTGAAAAGGGGCTGGAGCTGATCATCGACATCCCCGAGACGGGGCCGGGCGCGGTGCCGGCGGCGATCAAGGGCGACGTGACGCGGCTGCGCCAGGTGCTCATCAACCTGATCAACAACGCCGTGAAGTTCACGGCCAAGGGCGAGGTGGCGGTGCACGTGCGGCAGCTGAAAGCCGACGACGGCCAGGGCCGCGCGCTGCTGGAGTTCCGCGTCAGCGACACCGGCATCGGCATCCCGCCGGAGCGGGTGAACTCGCTGTTCGAGGCGTTCACGCAGGTGGACGCCTCGACCACCCGCAAGTACGGCGGCACCGGCCTCGGCCTGGCCATCTGCAAGCGGTTGGTGGAGCTGATGGATGGCCAGCTCGGCGTGGAAAGCGATTACGGCAAGGGCTCGACCTTCTGGTTCACTGTGGCCGCGCCGGTGACGGAACTCGCGCCCAGCTTCAGTCCCGCGGATGCGGGGCGGCTGATGGGCGCGCGCGTGCTGGTGGTGGACGACCATGCCACCAACGTGCGCGTGCTCACGCGGCAACTGCAGCTGTGGGACATGCAGGTGGCCACGGCCGAGAGCGCGCGCGAGGCGCTGGATTGGCTGCGCCAGACGGTGGCGCGGCCGGAAGTGATCATCACCGACATGCACATGCCCGACATGGATGGCGTGGCTTTCGCGGCGGCGCTGAAGGACGAGCCGGCCTGGCGCGACATTCCCATCGTGCTGCTCAGTTCCGGCTTCATGCCGGCCGCGCACGAGAGCGCGCAGTTGTTCCAGGCCCGCCTGCTCAAGCCGGCGCGCCAGAGCCAGCTGTTCGAAACCGTGCTGCGCTGCCTGGCGCCGGAGGCCGCCGGTGCGGTGGTGGCGCCCGCCGTCGTGGACAACAAGAAGCACGCGACGGTGCTGGTCGCCGACGACAACGCGGTCAATCTCAAGGTGGCCTGCGCGATGCTGCTCAAGCTGGGCTACGAGGTGCGCACCGCGGCCGACGGGCAGCAGGCGGTGGAAGCCGTGGCCCAGGCCGCGGCGCGCAAGGAACGCATCGCCGCCATCCTGATGGACGTGAACATGCCGGAGCTGGACGGGCTGGAGGCGACGCGGCAGATCCAGTCGGCCTGGGGCGACGAAGCGCCGCCCATCATCGCGGTGACGGCGGCCGCCTCCGACGAGGACCGCGCGCGTTGCGAGGCGGCCGGCATGGATGCCTACCTCACCAAGCCGCTGCAGGTGGCGGCGCTGGCGCAGGCGCTGGAGAAGTGGATCGGGGTGGTGGAGGCGCCCGCTGGGGCGGCGCCGGCTGGCCCTGTCACTGCAGCACCTTCCGCCGCGCCTGCCGTGGAGCCGGCGGCGCCGCTGATGGACTTCAGCCGGCTGGAGGAATTCCGCGAGTTCGACGACGAGGAGCTGACGCTCACGCGCGAAGTGATCGGGCTCTTCACCGCCGACACACCGGCGCGGCTGGAGGCGATCGCCGCGGCGGTGGCGGCGCAGGATGCCGCTGCCCTGGCCGTTGCGGCGCATGCGTTGAAGGGGTCGGCCAGCAACGTGGGGGCGACGGCTCTCCACCTGGCCGCCGGGTCCCTGGAAACGGATGCGAAGGCCGGCTGGCCGGGCGATGCGGCGGAGCGGTCGGCGGAGCTCAATGCGCTGTGGGTCGAGACGCGGAAAGCCATCGAGGGCTGGGCTTGAGGTCAGGCCTTGGGCACGCGCCCCTTGACCCGCGGCTCCCGCAGGAAATCAAAGTCCACCCCCTGGTCCGCCTGGGTCACCGTCTCCAGGAACAGCTTGCGATAGCCGCGCGGCGCAGCCGGCGGTGTCTGCGGTGATTCCTTCGCCCGGCGCGCCAGCTCTTCATCTGTCACCAGCAGCTGCAACTCGCGCCGGCTCACCGACAAGCGGATGCGATCCCCATCGCGCACATAGGCCAGCGGCCCGCCGATCGCCGACTCCGGCGTGACGTGCAGCACGATGGTGCCGAAGGCCGTGCCGCTCATGCGGCCGTCGGAAATGCGCACGATGTCCTTCACGCCCTGCCGCCCCAGCTTGCGCGGAATGGGGATGTAGCCCGCTTCCGGCATGCCGGGCGCACCCTTGGGGCCGATGTTCTGCAGCACCAGGATGTCGTCGGCCGTCACGTCGAGGTCGTCGCTGTCGATGCGGTTGGCCAGGTCTTCCAGACCGGTGAACACAACGGCGCGGCCTTCGTGCTCCATCAGCTTCGGCGCGGCGGCGGACTGCTTGATGATGGCGCCGCCCGGCGCCAGGTTGCCTTGCAGCACGGCGATGCCGCCTTGCGGGTAGATCGGGTTGGCGCGGGTCTTGACGACGTCCTGCGCAAAGGCGGCTGGCGCGTCTTCGAGCTCTTCGCCCAGCGTGCGGCCGGTCACCGTCAGCGCGTCCAGGTGCAGCAGCGGCTTCAGTTCGCGCAGCAACGTCGCCATGCCACCCGCCGCGTGGAAGTGCTCCATGTAGTGCGCGCCGGAAGGCTTCAGGTCCACCAGCACCGGCGTCTCGTTGCCCATGCGGTCGAGCGCCTTCAGGTCGACTTCGAAACCCATGCGCCCCGCGATGGCGGTCAAGTGCACGATGGCATTGGTGGAGCCGCCGATGGCCAGCAGCACGCGCATCGCGTTCTCGAAGGCCTTCTCCGTGAGGATCTTGTCGATGGCGAGGCGCTGCTTCGCCATCTGGACGGCGGCGGCGCCGGTTGCCTCGGCCACGCGCATGCGATCCGCCGTCACGGCCGGCGGCGTCGCGCCGCCCGGCACCGTCATGCCCAGCGCTTCAGCGATGCAGGCCATGGTGCTGGCCGTGCCCATCACCGAGCAGGTGCCGACGCTGGGCACCAGCTGGTTGTTGACCGCGGCGATCTCCTGCGCATCGATCTCCTCCGCGCGGAAGCGGCCCCAGTAGCGCCGGCAATCGGTGCAGGCACCGACGACCTCGCCGCGGTGCGAGCCGGTCAGCATGGAACCGGTGATGAGCTGGATGGCCGGCAGGCCGGCGGAGGCGGCGCCCATCAACTGCGCCGGCACGGTCTTGTCGCAGCCGCCGATCAGCACCACGGCGTCCATCGGCTGCGCCAGCAGCATCTCCTCGGTGTCCATGGACATGAGGTTGCGCAGGTACATGCTGGTCGGCTGCGCGAAGCTTTCGCCGATGGAGATGGTGGGAAACTTCACCGGCAGGCCGCCCGCCAGCATGATCCCGCGCTGCACGGCTTCCAGCAGCTGCGGCATGTTGCCGTGGCAGGGGTTGTAGCCGCTGCCGGTGTCGGTGATGCCGATCACGGGGCGGTCGAGCGCGGCGTCCGTGTACCCAGCGCCCTTGATGAAGGCCTTGCGCAGGAACAGCGAGAACCCGGCGTCGCCATAGTTCACCAGGCCCTTGCGCATGCCCGCGGGCTTGCTACTTTCGTCTTTAGGATCACTCATCCGCACGCCGCCTTTCGAGCCCGGAGACAATGGCGGCTAGCGTACACCTGTCTCACGGAGTTTTCCCCTTGCCCGCCACCCCCCTCTTCCACCTCGCCTTCCCCGTTCGTGACATCGCCGAAGCCCGTCGCTTCTATGGCGACCTGCTGGGTTGCCCCGAAGGCCGCAGCTCCGACGCCTGGGTCGATTTCGATTTCTACGGCCACCAGGTCGTTGCGCACCTGTCGCCCGACGAATGCCGCAACGCGCCGACGGGCGACGTCGACGGCGACCAGGTGCCGGTCCGGCACTTCGGTGTGATCCTCGACATCCCCGCGTGGGAGAAACTGGCCGCCAAGCTGCAGGGCGCCGGAACGAAATTCATCATCGAGCCGCACGTGCGCTTCAAGGGCGAAGTGGGCGAGCAGGCCACCATGTTCTTCCTGGACCCGTCGGGCAATGCCTTGGAGTTCAAGGCCTTCGCCGACATGGGCCAGGTGTTCGCCAAGTAGCCATGGAAAGACGGCGCCTGCGGGTCGGCCAGTCCATCTCGCCCGAGGAATTCGACGAGCTGGACGACGAGCAGCTGGCGCGGCTGGTGCCCAAGGCGTACCGCGATTACTTTCCCGGCAAGGATGCGTGTGCGGAAGGACATTTCTATCTGCACGACGGGACGGCGTGGAGTTTCTATAAAGGTGGGTTGCTGGACGAGTAGCCTGGCGTCATGACCGTGCCCATCCGCGTTGGCGTCATTTCGGACACCCATGACCTCCTCCGGCCGGGCGCCAAGGAGTTCCTGCGCGGAAGCGACCTGATCATCCATGGCGGCGACATCTGCAGTGCAAGTGTCCTCGCGGAGCTTGCGACCATCGCACCAGTGACTGCGGTGCGCGGGAACAATGACAAGGGCGCCTGGGCTCAGCGTCTCCTGAAATCTGAACTCGTCCAGGTCGGCAAGATCTTCGTCTATGTCATCCATGACCTGAACGAGATCGACATCGATCCTGCGGGCGCGGGCGTCAAGGTGGTTGTTTCCGGGCACTCGCACCGCCCCAAGGTCGAAGAGAAGGGCGGCGTCCTCTTCGTCAATCCAGGCAGCGCCGGCCCTCGGCGGTTCAGGTTGCCGATCAGCATTGCCCAAATACTTGTCGACGGCGCCTCGGCTTCAGCCAGAGTGGTGGAGCTGGCGTAGTGCAGAAGCGTGCGAAACCCTTGACGCGAATCGCGCGCTGGAAACCTCTCGGCATCGCCGCGTTCATCGTCGCCGTGCTCATTGCCATCGCGGCGCTTGGCCAACTGTGGATCACCAGGTCCGAGCCCTACGAGCTGGCTCGGGCCCTCTTGGGCGACAAGCTCGGAGTCGCGCCGCACACCATCGGCCTCGATCGCTTTGCCGGGTTCAAATTTTCAGATGGCCCGGACTCGGGGCACGCGCGATTCGTGCTCTGCGGCGCGTCAGGCAAGTGCTTCTTCGTCTTCGCCCAGAAGCTCGAGGGGCGCTGGGCGATCGCCGACCTGATCGAGCGATAGGATCACGGCACCGCCGCATCAGCTCCCTTGTCTCGTAGCCAGGCGGCAATCACAGGTGCCATCGCACCATCGTCGCGAATCCTCCGTCCATTGGACGTCATGCTCTTGTTCCACGGCTGTGCCGGAACGATCGCACGCCCCCCCGGCCAGCAACGCTGCCAGTCTTCCACGTAGGGCAACCAGTCGTCGACCAGCAGGTCGCCAGCCACCAAACTCTTGTCGTCGGTGATGATGACCGGGACGTCCGGAAGGTGCGCCCGGCACCAGGCAACCTTGTCGGCCCACACATGGCCCGGCGCTCGCGGCCCCTTCGTCAGCACCGCCACACGATAGCCGGCCTCCCTCAGCTGGCCGAGGAGCGCGAAGCCAGCCGGCCGCGGCACCAGCTGCAGCCAGAAGCCCGGGGCGGACATGACGTGGAGCCGGCGAACATCGGCACCGAGAGCCGCGTGGGACGAACCCAAACGGGCCAGACCGGCTTCCAGCGCGGGCGTGCATTCCGCCAGGGTATCGCCCAGGTCCACGAGCGCCAGCGGCACGCCCCTGCTCACATCAGCGGACCACATAGACCCGGCGGCGAAACTGCCGCGCGAAGTAGTAGGCCAGACACAGCCTCTCCTGCTCGTTCCGATACCAGAAAAATTCCTGGCCTTCGAACATGAAGCGCTTCTTCAGCGGAGTGCCGGCCGGAGGCTCGCGGCACATGAGCCGCAATGGGGTGCCGGTGCCCATTGCGATACCGGCCTCGATCAAGGTATTGCGGTGATCATCCGACACATCGGCGACCACCAAGGCGGCATGGCGGATCCGGTCGATGATGGCCTTCTGGACATTGTCCTCGGCGAGCCTGACGCCGCGGACACACTCCATGTTGCTTGCCCGTTCGATCACGGAGCTGACAGCGCCCGCCCCGTCCGGGTCGTTTCGAAGCGAGGATGCCCAAAAGATGTACGAACCGGCTCTCTTGCGCGGCCTGGATTTGAGGTACTCGTCGAAGATGTCCAGGTGATCCGCGAGTGCGCGGCGACCTTCGGTCGAGGGTTGGAGTTCGAAGGCGGCGCCACGAAAACTGCTCTGGACCATGTCGGCGGGCACGGCGACACCGGGCTCGACCAGCAGCAGCACCGGCAACTCCTGCTGCAGGCCGAACTGTGCCTCCTCCAGGATGTACGGGGAAGTTGCGGACCCCGGTTGAGTGGGATCGTGTGGCAGCAACGCGACGACACCACGTGTCGTCCGCTGGATGGCTCGGACCCGGTCGTCCGCGAGATGCATGAGGTTCGGCGCGTCGCCGATCAATCGCCAGCCTACGTTACGTAACACCTCCAGGGATTCCCGCGCGAGCGCCGAACGCCTGCTCCAGGGCACGGCCAAATAGACGTCGTGCTCGTTGTCGAATCGATGCGGAACATCAGACGCCAGCGAGCAAAGCAATCGCGCCATGCCGCGGGCGTCCAGCTGCCTCAAATCAATGATCTCCGAGGCCTGAAGCCAAGGGGGCGCTTCCGCGTCGTCCAGGCGCGCACAGACCAACTCGAACCCGTCGTTCGCGCGCTGCTCGTTGAGCGAGACCTCGTATTCGGCCTTGCACCACGTCGAAGCGAGCCAGGCTTTGGACAGGCAGATCAGTGTGCCGCGGCAGTTGCGGATCGCGCCGCTCAGCAGCTCCGAGGAGCGCTGGGCGGCATTGCCCTCTATCGCATCGAACCACAGGCGGAGTCCGCATTTGTCGTCAAGCAACGCAACGATGTCGGCCACCTTCGCGACGTCGGGATGACCGTAGCTGACAAAGAAGTCTTTGTCGCGCTTCTGGAGCTTGATGCCGGGCATGGCGGGATGATGCCTGTCGCCGGCGCTTCAGTCGACCTTTTCAGCGCCCGTGATCAACGCCACAAACCGGTCGATGCCAATGTTCCCCCCGGACAGCGTCACTCCAACCCGCTGACCCGCGAACATCTCCTTGTGCTGCATCAGCGTCGCCAGTGCGCAAGCGCCTGACGGCTCCAGCACGATCTTCATGCGCTCGAAGGCGAAGCGCATGGCTTCCACCACCAGCGGATCGCCAACCGTGAGCACGTCCGTCACCAGCGCCTGGATCACCTCGAACGGGTTCACGCCGACAGCCTGCGTCTGTTGGCCATCGCAGATAGTGCGCGGCACATCGATGCTGACGATGCGGCCCGCCCGCAGCGACTGCTGCATGTCGTTGCCGCGTTCCGGCTCCGCACCATAGACGCGGATCTCCGGGCGCAGGTGCTTGGCCGCGACCGTGCAGCCCGAGAGGAAACCGCCACCGCCGGCGCAGACGATGAGCGAGTCCAGATCAGGGACGTCCTCCAGCAGTTCCAGCGCGCAGGTGCCCTGCCCCGCCATCACCGGCAGGTAGTCGAAGGGCGGGATGAGATTGGCGCCGCGTTCCTCGACCAGCTTGCGGGCGATGGCCGCGCGGTCTTCCTTGTAGCGGTCGTAGATGACGACTTCCGCGCCATAGCCGCGCGTGGCGGCCAGCTTGAGCGCGGGCGCATCATGCGGCATGACGATGGTGGCGGGGCAGCCGTGCAGCCGGGCGGCCAGTGCCACGGCCTGTGCATGGTTGCCCGAGGAGAAGGCGACGACCCCGCGTTGGCGCTGTTCATCGGTCAGCGCGTTGACGGCGTTGTAGCCGCCGCGGAACTTGAAGGCCCCCATGCGCTGGAGGTTCTCGGCCTTCAGGAAGACCTCGCAACCCAGGAGTTCGTCCAGGGTGCGGGAGGTCAGGACGGGGGTGCGGTGGGCAACCCCCTGGATGCGCGCTGCGGCGGCTTGGACGTCTTCGAACTGGAGCATGCGGGCTATTTTGCCCGCACCGCCTCACTGGGGTTCGATCTTGGCGTCCTTGATGGCCTTGCCCCATTTGGCCGTTTCCAGCCGGCCGCGCTGTGCCAGGGCTTCCGGCGTGCCCGGCTCGACCGCGAAACCGATGGCAGCGAACTTGTCCTGCACTTCCTTGCTGTTGGCCGCCGCATTCACGGCCTGGTTCAGCTTGGCGATCACGTCCGGCGGCGTACCGGCGGGCGCGAAAACGGCAAAGTAGGCGATGAGTTCGTAGTCCTTCAGCCCCAGCGCCTCGTTCACGGTGGGCAGCTCCGGGATGGCCGCCGAGCGCTTGGAAGAGGTCACGGCCAGGCCGCGGACCTTGCCGCCCTTCACCTGCGGCAGCATCACGGCGAAGTCGGCGGTGAACATGTTCACCTGGCCGCCGATCAGGTCGGTCATGGCCGCCGGGCCACTCTTGTAAGGCACGTTGGTCATCTTCACGCCCGCCATGCTGGAGAGCATCTCGCTGGAGACCAGTTGCGACGTGCTGGCGCTGGCGAAGGTCACCTGGCCGGGCTTGGCCTTGGCCATGTCGACGAATTCCTTCAGCGTCTTCGCCGGCACGTCGTTATTGATGCCGACGATCAGGGGGACGGATCCCATGTACCCCACGGGCGCGAACGCCGTGTCCTGGTCATAGGGCAGCGTCTTCTGCAGGAACTTCAGCGCGGCATTCGTGCTGTTCGTGCCGATCAGGATGGTGTAGCCGTCCGGCGCGGCCTTGGCGACTTCGGCCGCGCCGAGCATGCCGTTCACGCCGGGCTTGTTGTCCACGACGATGGGCTGGCCCAGCACCTTGACCATCTCGGCGGCGAACGCGCGGCCGATCTGGTCGGTGGCGCTGCCGGGCGCGAACGGCACCACGGCCTTGATCGGCTTGTTGGGGAAGGCCTGGCTGAATGCCAGCGGGCTGAAGAGAACGGTCGCGGCCAGGGTGGCCAGCAGGCGGCGCGGGATGCGCATGGGGAGTCTCCTTGTCGTCATGGGTCAGAAATCGGAATGGGCAGTGTCAGCAGCAGGCTGGCCAGCGTCTTGCCGTGCGCGTCGAGGTTCAACGCGCCGTTCACGCCGCCATCGAGCACGTCGTCGATCACGAAGTTCATCGCGCACAGTTGCGGCAGCAGGTAACGCTTGACCGCTCTGGGGCGGCGGAAAGCGAACAACTGCGCCACGCGTGCCTCGGTGACTTGCTCGACCAGCAACGGCCAGTGGACTGCATCATAGGCAATCACGCTGATGGAGGAGCGGTTGCCCTTGTCGCCCGTGCGCCCATGGGCCAGGGTATGCAGCAGGACGGTACGCGATGCGCTCATTCTGCAAAGCTCCAGCGGGGCTGCAGCCACTGGCGCGGCACCAGGCAGGAGTCGCTGGCCAAGCGCGGCGTCACATGCGTGCGCACGCCGCCCCCGCCGGCGGGGCCGCAGGTGTAGAGCGCCAGCACTTCG
Organism: Caenimonas sedimenti; assembly: GCF_007833165.1. Classification (GTDB taxonomy): domain Bacteria; phylum Pseudomonadota; class Gammaproteobacteria; order Burkholderiales; family Burkholderiaceae_C; genus Ramlibacter; species Ramlibacter sedimenti. The sequence goes on from NZ_VOBQ01000012.1 coordinate 63,071, forward strand.
CGGGCGATGGCTTCGGCTTCCCCGCGCGTGGCGGTGCTGGCGGCGATGCGCAGGCGGACATCGGGAGCGGAAGGGGGCGGCTGGCCGTCCCACCAGGCCCCGGCGTCGTCGGCGAACACGCTGGTGACGCCGATGAGGTCGCGGCGCAGGGCCAGCGGCGTCAGGCCCAGCGCATGGACGCGCTGCTTCACGACGTCGCCTGCCAATTGCGCGCGGGCCGCGGCGTTGGGGCCGGCATAGGAGATCTCGCCTTCGGCGAGCCAGCCGCCTTCGTAGCAGACGGTCGCCTTCAGGCGCTCCGGTGCGGGTTGGCCCCGGATGCCACGCACTTCCACGCGGTCACCGCCCAGGTCGACCACTTCGGCCTGGCTGATGTCCGCCACGACGTCCGGCGTGAGGTAAGCGGCGGGATCGTGCACTTCGTACAGCAGTTGTTCGATGACGGTGGCGCGGTTCACGATGCCACCCGTGCCCTCGGCCTTGGTCACCACGAAGCCCCCATCCGCGTGAATCTCGACGATGGGGAAGCCCACTTCCGCGAGACGCGGCACGTCCTTGAAACCCGGGTCGGCGAAGTAGCCGCCGGTGACCTGGGCCCCGCATTCCAGCAGATGGCCCGCCATGGTTCCGCAGGCCAGCAGGTCCCAGGCGTCGGCCTTCCAGTCGAAGTGCGCGAGGATGGGCCCCAGGGCCAACGCCGGATCAGCGACGCGGCCCGTCACCACGATTTGCGCGCCGCCGCGCAAGGCTGCGGCGATCTCCTGCGCGCCCAGGTACGCGTTGGCGCTGACCAGCGGACGGTCTCGCAGGGACGGCGGCAGCAATTCGGCCAGCCGATCGGGCGGCAAAGCCGCCTTCAGGTCGTCGCCTTCCACCACAGCAATCTTCAGCGTGCCCAGCCCCAACGAAGCCGCCAGCGCCTGCAGCTTGTGCGCAGCGCCACGAGGGTTGGCCGCGCCGAAGTTGCCGACGATGGGAATGCCGGCCGCGATGCAACGCGCCAGCACGGGCTGCACGAAACGCTCCAGCGAAGGCTCCCAGCCGGCATCGGGGTTGTCGCGGCGCTGCAGTTGGGCCAGCGCCAGCGTGCGTTCGGCCAACGTCTCGAACATCAGCACGGCCGGACCGCCAGCGCGCGCCAGCGTCTCGACCACGGCGACGGCCGCGTCCCAGCGGTCGCCGGAAAAACCGGCGCCGCCCCCGATGCGCAGCATGCCCTTGGAAGCCATGGCCGCATCGTCCGGCACCGCCGGTCATCTGTAAAATGGAATTCTTCGATGAATTGATCGATGCAGCCAATCAATCTCTCGTCCCGCGACCTCGAGGCCTTCCTCGCGCTCGCCGAAGCGCAGCACTTCACTCGCGCCGCCGAGCGCTGCCATCTTTCGCAGAGCGCGTTCAGCCACAAGATCGCGCGCATCGAGAAGGTGGCGGGCGTCGCCCTGTTCGTGCGCTCCACGCGCAACGTCGCCCTCACGCCCGAAGGGGAAGTCTTCGTCGAGGAGGTGCGGCGCATCCAGCAGGACCTGCGGCATGCGTTGGCGCACCTGCAGGATCTCGCCACGCGGCGCGTCGGCAAGGTGGCTGTGGCCGCGTTGCCTTCGGTTGCGGCGGTCTGGATGCCGCAGGTCATCGCGCGCTATCGCGCGGCCAACCCGATGATTCGCGTGCAGCTGTTCGATTCGCTGGCGCAGCGCAGCCTCGACCTGCTTCGGGCCGGCACGGTCGACATGGCGATCACCGCGGGCGGTGACCTGCGGGAGTTCGACCTGACCGAACTGAAGCAGGAACGCTTCTTCCTGGTGTGCCGGCCCGACCATGCACTGGCGCGCAAGCGCTGGGTGACATTGCCGCAACTGGCGGAAGAAGAGTTCATTCACCTCGCGCGCGGCAGCAGCGTGCGCCAATGCATCGACGCAGCCCAGGCGCAGCCGCTCGGGGACGCCGGCGGGCTGGAAGCGGAGCACCTCGCGACCGTTGCTGCGTTGGTGGCGCAAGGCCTGGGCGTGAGCGTCGTGCCGGAACTCACGCTGTTCCACTTCCGCCGCGCCGAGCTGGCCGCGGTGCCGGTGCGCGCGGCCCACCTGGTGCGGCCGATCTACCTGGCGCGTCGCAAGGGCAAGACGCTGTCAGTGGCAGCGCAGGCGATGGTGGCGGAGATCGTCGCGCAGGCGCGCGACTAGAAGTGCTGTCATGCCGGACTTGATCCGGCATCCATGGCGGCGTGTCGACGTGCTCCGATGGATCCCGGATCAAGTCCGGGATGACATTTCTTTCACCCAGGCCGCGTACTTCGCCTTGTTCTCCTCGTTCGGCGGATACAGTCCCGGCAATTTCACGCCCTGCTCCACCTGGCTCATGATCCAGCCTTCCAGCCGTTCCTGCTCCACCGAGGCGGCCAGCACTTCATCCAGCATCGCGGCCGGGATCAGCACCGCCCCGTCCTGGTCCACCACAATGATGTCATTGGGGAACACCGCGACGCCGCCGCAATCGATGGGTTCCTGCCAGCCAACGAATGTGAGTCCGGCCACCGATGCCGGCGCGGCTGTGCCCTGGCACCACACGGGCAGGTGCGTGCCGAGCACGCCGGCCACGTCGCGCACCACACCGTCGGTCACCAGCGCGCCCACGCCGCGCTTCTGCATGCGCGCGCACAGGATGTCGCCGAAAATGCCGGCATCCGTCACGCCCATGGCGCAGACCACGGCGATGCAGCCGGCCGGCATTTCCTCGATGGCCGCTCGGGTCGAGATCGGCGAGCCCCAGGAAGCCGGCGTCGCCAGGTCCTCGCGCGCCGAGACGAAGCGCAGCGTGAACGCGCGTCCCACGATGCGCGGATAGCCCGGCGCGAGCGGCCGCGTGCCGCGGATCCACACATTCCGCAGCCCGTGCTTGAGCAGCACGGTGGTGAGCGTGGCGGTCGAAACGCCTTGCAGCGCACGCACCACGTTGTCGTCGAGGGGCTGGGATTCCACAGCGGCCATGGCCGGTCTCCTTCAGGTTTTCGTGAGTCGATCGATCTCTTCAGGCGAGTAGCCCAGCTCGGCGAGCAGTTCCCGCGTGTGCTCACCCGGGCGCGGCGGATTGAGCCGGACACCGGGACGCTCGCCATCCAGCGTCAGCGGCAGCAGCACGGTGCGCGTCTCACGGCCATCAGGCAGCGTGATGGGTGCCAGGCCGCCGGTGGCTTGCAGGTGCGGATCGTCCAGCAGGTCCTCCGGCTTGGTGATGGGTGCGAAGGGCAAGGCATGCCTCTCGAACATGGCGGAGAGCTCGGCGACACCGTATCTGGCGATGCGCTCGCGCAGCATCGGGATCAGCCACTCGCGCGCCACCACGCGCTCGTTGTTCGTCTTCAGCCGCGCGTCGTCCTTGAGGTCGGCGAATCCGAAGGCGTCGCAGAACACGGCCCACTGCGAATCGCTCACGACCGCCAGGAAGATCTGCTCACCACCGCGCGCCTGGAACACGTCGTACACGGCCCAAGCCGAAATGCGGGCCGGCATGGGTGCCGCAGGCTTTCCCGTGACCGCGTACTGCATCATGTGCTGCGCCACCAGGAACACGTTGTTCTCGAACAGGGCGGACTGCACCTCCTGCCCATGCCCGGTCTTCTCCCGCTGCGCCAGCGCCGCCATCACACCGATGGCACCGAACATGCCACCCATGATGTCGTTGACGCTGGTTCCCGCCCGTAGCGGGTCGCCGGGGCGGCCCGTCATGTAGGCGAGCCCGCCCATCATTTGCACCACTTCATCGAGCGCCGTGCGGTGGTCGTAGGGACCCGGCAGGAAGCCCTTGTGGCTGACGTAGACCAGCCGCGGGTTCAGCTGCTTCAGGCTGGCGTAATCCAGCCCCAGCTTCTTCATGGTGCCGGGCTTGAAGTTCTCGCTGACCACGTCGGCGGTGGCAACCAGGCGCAGCGCGGCTTCGCGGCCTTCAGGTGATTGCAGGTCGAGCGCGATGCTCTTCTTGTTGCGGTTGAACAAGGCAAAGAATCCGGCCCCGGAGCCCAGCAGACGCCGGGTGTTGTCGCCGGCCAATGGCTCGACCTTGATGACCTCTGCCCCCAGGTCGGCCAGGACCATGCCGCAGGTCGGGCCCATCACCATGTGGGTGAACTCGACGACGCGCAGGCCGGCATAAGGAAGCGTATTCGGCAGCGTGTTCTCAGGCATGCGCATGTCCCTGCACGAAGCCCTTGGGCAGGCCCGCTTCGGGCGTCATGCCGTACACCGGCTCGCCCGGCAAGCCAGCTTGCAAAGGCGCACGCGCCGCCATGAGATTTTCCAGATCGATGCCGGTGTGCACACCCATGGCCTCGAACATGAACACCAGGTCTTCGGTGACGACATTGCCGGAAGCGCCGGGCGCATAGGGACAACCACCCAGGCCGCCCAGCGACGCATCGAAAGTGCGCACACCGACGTCGTAAGCCGCAAGGCAGTTCGCCAACCCCAGCCCGCGAGTGTTGTGCATGTGGGCCGCGCCCGTCTTCTCGCCGATCTCGGCGCGCACGCGCTGGAAGAGGCGTCTCACCTGCGCGGGGTTGGCCATGCCAGTCGTGTCGGACAGCCCGCATTCGTCGACGCCCGCCGCGGCTACCTGGGCCGCCAGCCAGACGACGTCGTCTTCCTTCACGTCGCCTTGCAACGTGCAACCGAACGCCGTGGAGAGGCCAGCCTCGACCAGCACGTCCGGCGCGGCCCCGTCGCGCAGCCGGACGATGGTCCGCACCTCTTCCACCATCTCTTCGCGCGTCTTGCGCACGTTGGCAAGCGAATGCGCTTCGCTGGCGGACACCGGAATGGTGATCTTGCGCACGCCGGCCGCCAGCGCCGCCTGGGCGCCGCGCAGGTTGGGCACCAGCGCCATCACCGTCCAGCCGGGCAATGCGAGCGCATGCCGCACGACTTCCGCCGCGTCCGCCATCTGCGGCAACAGCTTGGCCGGAACGAAGGACGCGACTTCGATCTCGCGGATGCCTGCCGCGTGCAGCGCCGTGATCCAGGCGAACTTGTCGGGCGTGGCCATGACCGCACGCACGGACTGCAGGCCGTCGCGCGGGCCCACTTCGCTGATCAGGACTTCGGGTTCCCGGGCTGTCATCCGCCCATTCTGCCGGAGCGCGGTGTGTTCAGCTCCGGTGAAGGTGCGGGTGCTTCGCGAACAACTCAGCCGTCCACTCGACGAAAGCTCTCACCTTGGCGCTCAGGTGGCGATTCGGCGGGTACACCACATGCAGCGGAATGGCAGGTCGCGTCCACTCCGTGAGCACTTCGACCAGCTCGCCGCTCGCGAGATGCGGTGCCGCGCTGAACACCACCGTTTGCGAAACGCCCAGCCCCGCGAGTACAGCCGCCAAGTGCGCATTCGATTCATTGACCGCCACGCTGTAGCGCCCGCTGATCTCCAGCATCTCGCCGTCCTTCACGAACTCGTGTGGGAACGGGCGCCCCGTGCGCGGCGAGAAGTAGTTGACCGTGGTGTGCTTGTCTTCCAGCTCCAGCGGATGGCGCGGCGTGCCATGGCGCTTCAGGTAGTCCGGTGTCGCCACCGTCACCAGCGACATGTTGCCGATGCGCCGCGCCACCAGCGACTGCTCGACCAGATCGCCGCCGCGAATCACGCAATCGACGTTGTCGCCGATCAGGTCCACCGGCCGGTCGCCCACGCCCAGGTCGAGCTGGATCTCCGGGTAGCGGCGGAAGAATTCCGGCAGCGCGGGGATGATGATCAGGCTGGCGACCGACGAGCCGACGTCGACCCGCAGGCGCCCGCTCGGGTTGGCTTGCGCATTGCTCATGCTGGCCTCGATGTCGTCGAGGTCGTTGAGCACGCGCGCCGTGCGCTCGTAGTAGGCCGCGCCGTCCGGCGTGACGGTCACCCGCCGCGTCGTGCGATTCAGCAGCTTGACGCGCAACCGAGTCTCCAGGTGCTGGACGAACTTGGTCACCGTGCCCTTGGGCAAGTCCAGCGATTCGGCGGCGCGGGTGAAGCTGCCGGCTTCCACCACGCGGGCGAACACGCGCATCGACTGAATCTGGTCCATCTTCTTTTTCTTCCAGTTCTTCCCGATTCCGGGAATTCAAGGCCGCGATTGTTCACCCGGTGGAAACAGACAACTGGCAGGAGCCCGCTTTATCCGCAGATTCGTTGTGCCTATATTCGAACCATGCCTTCCACCGTGTCCCTGCCCGCCGTGCCCGAGTCCGACAGCGTCGTCGCGCTGGCCGGCCATGGCGATGTGCGCATGCGCCAGTACGGTGCCAAGCGCCGTGGGGACCGGGAGCGTGCGCTGGTCCTGCACTTCCACGGCGGCGCTTTCGTCGAGGGCGACCTGGACAGCGGCGCCTGCCTGGCACGCCTGCTGGCCGAGGCGGATGCGGTCGTGTTGTCCGTCGATTACCCCCTCGCCCCCGCGAATCCGTTTCCGCAGGCCGTGGAAACCGGATATGCGGCGCTGGAGTGGCTTTACAAGAGCCGCGCGCAGCTCGCCGGCAAGGAAGCCCGCGTGTTCGTCGCCGGCGAGGAAGCCGGCGGCAACCTGGCCGCTTCCGTGGCGTTGGTGGCACGCGACCGTGCGCATCCTCCGCTGGCCGGCCAGTTGCTGGTGGCGCCCATGCTCGATCCGTGCACCGGCACGGCTTCGCTGCGCGAAGCCACCTGCGACTTCGCCGGTTGCAAATTCACTGAAGGCTGGCGCAAGTACCTGCGCAGCCCGATGGATGCCGAACACCCTTACGCAGTCCCCGGCCGCGCTTTGCGCCTCGCCGGGCTGCCCCCTACGCTGGTGCTGACCGGTGGTGACGATCCGATGCGGGACGAAGCGCTGACCTATGCGCGGCGCCTGCAGGAGGCCGGCATCCCCGTGCGCAGCGGCCTGCTGCCGCCCAACACCGGTTGGCCCGAATCGCTGGGCGAAACCGGCGCCGAAATGTGCGCCTGCGCGGACACGGTCCGTGAGCACCTGCGCGGCTTCCTCTACGCACCGACGCCGCCGCCCACCTAAGCGCGCCTCGCAACCCTCCCCTTGACGTTGACATCGTGTCAAGCCCGAGATTCGCGGGCCTGGCCAGCCCCTGCTTTGCCCGAACAAGAACCGAGAAGGAAAGAAACTTGAAACTCCACGTCTACTCCCGTTCCCGTCCCTGGTGGATGGCCACCGGTGCCATCGCCGCCGCCACGGCTGCGACGATGGCGATCGTGTTCGGCCTGCCCAGCGGCAAGGCGCAGGCCACGGCCGCCGCCGGCGCGCCCCAGGCCATTCCTGTCTCCGTGGCCACCGTCGCCGAAAGCGACGTGACCGCCTGGGACGAATTCTCCGGCCGGCTCGAAGCCGTTGAACGTGTCGAAGTGCGCTCGCGGGTGGCCGGTGCCGTGCTTGCCACGCATTTCCGCGAAGGCGCACTGGTGCACAAGGGCGACCTGCTGGTCAGCATCGATCCGGCGCCGTACCAGGCCGATGTGGAAAAGGCCGAAGCCCAGGTGGCTGCCGCCGAAGCGCGCGTCGCCCACACCACGAGCGAATTCACGCGCGCGCAGCGCCTGTGGGAAGACCGGGCGATCGCGCAGCGCGAACTGGACGAGCGCCAGAACGCGCGTCGCGAGGCGGAGGCCAACCTGCGCGCCGCGCAGGCGCAGTTGCAGAGCGCGCGCCTGAGCCTGAGCTACACACAGGTGCGCGCGCCCATCGCCGGACGCATCGGCAAGGTGGAAGTGACGGCCGGCAACCTCGTCGCCGCGGGCCCTGGTGCGCCGGTGCTGACCACGCTCGTGTCCGTCAGCCCGATCTACGCCAGCTTCGACGCCGACGAACAGGTGATCGCCAAGGCGCTGAAGGACCTGCACACCGGCGCCAGCGCCCGCCAGCTGATAGCACGCGTGCCGGTGCAAATGGGCACGGCGGCATCGGCGGACACGCCGCACCGCGGCCGCCTGCAACTGATCGACAACCAGGTGGACGCCAAGAGCGGCACGGTGCGCGTGCGCGCCGCCTTCGACAACGCCGATGGCGCTTTGATGCCCGGCCAGTTCGCCCGCATCCGCATGGGCCAGCCGCAGACCGGCCGCGCCGTGCTGGTGAGCGAGCGCGCCGTGGGCACCGACCAGGACAAGAAGTACGTGCTGGTGGTGGGCACGGGCGACAAGGCCGAATACCGCGAGGTGACGCTGGGCGCGCCGGTGAACGGCCTGCGCGTGGTGCAGAGCGGCCTGAAGGGCGGCGAGCGCATCGTCGTGAACGGCCTGCAGCGCGTGCGCCCCGGCGCCGTGGTGCAGCCGCAAGCGGTGCCGATGGAAGGGAAGGCGGGATGAACTTCTCCAAGTTCTTCATCGACCGGCCGATCTTCGCCGGCGTGCTGTCGGTGCTGATCTTCCTGGCCGGGCTGATCGCGTTGCGCGGGCTGCCGATCTCGGAATATCCCGAGGTCGTGCCGCCTTCGGTGGTGGTGCGGGCGACGTATCCCGGCGCCAACCCCAAGGTGATCGCCGAAACGGTGGCGACGCCGCTGGAAGAAGCCATCAACGGTGTCGAAGGCATGCTCTACATGAGCAGCCAGGCCACCACCGACGGCCTGATGACGCTCAACGTCACCTTCAAGCTCGGTACAGATCCCGACAAGGCGCAGCAACTGGTGCAGAACCGCGTGGCGCAGGCCGAGCCGCGACTGCCCGAAGAAGTGCGCCGCCTGGGTCTCGCCACAGTCAAGAGCACACCCGACATCACGATGGTGGTGCACCTGGTGTCGCCCAACGGCCGCTACGGCATGGATTACCTGCGCAACTACGGCGTGCTGAACGTGCGCGACCGGCTGGCACGTATTCAGGGCGTGGGCCAGGTCGCCATCTGGGGCGGCGGCGAATACGCGATGCGGATCTGGCTGGATCCACAGAAGGTCGCGCAGCGCGGCTTGGCGGCCAGCGACGTGGTGAAGGCGATCCGCGAGCAGAACGTGCAGGCCGCCGTCGGCGTCGTCGGCGCTTCGCCCGGGATGCCGGGCGTGGACCTGCAGCTCTCCGTGAATGCGCGGGGCCGGCTGCAGAACGAGGAGGAATTCGGCGACATCGTCGTCAAGACCGGCACCGACGGCGCCGTCACGCGGCTGCGCGACATCGCCCGCACCGAACTGGGCGCCGCCGACTACTCGCTGCGTTCATTGCTGAACAACGACGCGGCCGTCGGCATCGGCGTGTTCCAGGCGCCGGGCTCGAACGCGCTGGACATCTCCTCGCAGGTGCGCGCCACCATGGACGAGATCTCCAAGTCGATGCCGGAAGGCGTCGAGTACCGGATCGCCTACGACCCGACGCAGTTCGTGCGCGCCTCGATCAAGTCGGTCGTGCAGACCTTGATCGAGTCCATCCTGCTGGTGGTCCTGGTCGTCATCCTGTTCCTGCAGACCTGGCGCGCCTCGATCATCCCGCTGCTGGCGGTGCCGGTGTCGGTGGTCGGCACGTTCGCCGTGCTCCACCTGCTCGGGTTCTCGATCAACGCGCTCAGCCTTTTCGGGCTGGTGCTGGCGATCGGCATCGTGGTGGACGACGCCATCGTCGTCGTGGAGAACGTGGAGCGCAACATCGAAGGCGGGCTGTCGCCGCGCGAGGCGACCTACCAGGCGATGAAGGAAGTGTCCGGTCCTATCGTCGCCATCGCGCTGGTCCTGGTCGCCGTGTTCCTGCCGTTGGCTTTCATCAGCGGGCTCACCGGCCAGTTCTACCGCCAGTTCGCGGTGACCATCGCGATCTCCACGGTGATCTCGGCGATCAACTCGCTGACCTTGTCGCCCGCGCTGGCCGCCCTGCTGCTGCGCGGTCACGACGCGCCCAAGGACGCGTTGACGCGCGGCATGGACCGTGCCTTCGGCTGGCTGTTCCGTGGCTTCAACCTCGTGTTCCAGCGCGGCGCCACCAGCTACAGCGGCGGCGTGCGCGGCGCTGTCAAACGCAAGGCCGTGATGTTCGGCGTCTACCTGGTGCTCGCCGTCGCGACGGTGGGCCTGTTCAAAATCGTGCCCAGCGGCTTCGTCCCGGCGCAGGACAAGCAGTACCTGATCGGATTCGCCCAGTTGCCTGACGGTGCCACGCTCGACCGGACGGAGGAAGTGATCCGCCGCATGGGCGAGATCGCCGAGAAGAACCCGAACGTGGAAGGCACGCTGGCCTTCCCGGGGCTGTCCATCAACGGGTTCACCAACAGTTCCAACTCCGGCATCGTGTTCGCCATGCTCAAGCCGTTCGACGAACGCAAGCGCGCAGACCAGAGCGGGGGCGCGGTCGCCGGCCAGTTGAACCAGGCCTACGCGGGCATCCAGGACGCGTTCATCGTGATGTTCCCGCCGCCGCCCGTGCAGGGCATCGGCACGACAGGCGGCTTCAAGCTGCAGCTGGAAGACCGCGGCTCGCTCGGCTACGAAGCGATGGACGGCGCGGTGAAGGCGTTCATGGCCAAGGCCTACCAGACGCCCGAGCTGGCCGGCATGTTCACCAGCTGGCAAGTCAATGTGCCGCAGCTCTTCGCCGACATCGACCGCACCAAGGCGCGGCAGCTCGGCGTGGCGGTGACGGACGTGTTCGACACCATGCAGACCTACCTGGGCAGCCTCTACGTGAATGACTTCAACAAGTTTGGCCGCACGTACAGCGTGCGGGTGCAGGCGGATGCCCCATATCGGGCCCGCGCTGAAGACATCGGCGCGCTGAAGGTGCGTTCGTCTTCGGGCGAGATGGTGCCGCTCTCCGCGCTGATGAAGGTCCAATCCAGCTTCGGCCCGGAACGTGCCATGCGCTACAACGGCTACCTCACCGCCGACATCAACGGCGGGCCGGCGCCCGGCGTCTCGTCGGGCCAGGCCCAGGCGGCCATCGAGCGCATTGCCGCGGAGACGCTGCCCAAGGGCATCGCTTTCGAGTGGACGGACCTCACCTACCAGGAGATCCTGGCCGGCAATTCCGCGGTGTGGGTATTCCCGCTCGCCATCCTGCTGGTGTTCCTGGTGCTGGCCGCGCAGTACGAGAGCCTGACGCTGCCGCTCTCCATCCTGATGATCGTCCCCATGGGCCTGTTTGCGGCAATGACGGGCGTCTGGCTGGCAGGCGGGGAGAACAACGTCTTCACGCAGATCGGGCTGATGGTGCTGGTGGGGTTGTCCGCGAAGAACGCGATCCTGATCGTGGAGTTCGCGCGCGAACTGGAGTTCGCCGGCCGCACGCCCGTGCAGGCCGCGCTGGAGGCGAGCCGGCTGCGCCTGCGCCCCATCCTCATGACCTCGCTGGCGTTCGTCATGGGCGTGCTGCCCCTCGTGCTCTCCAGCGGCGCCGGCTCCGAGATGCGCCAGGCGATGGGCATCGCGGTGTTCGCCGGGATGATCGGCGTCACTGCGTTCGGCCTGTTCCTCACGCCCGTGTTCTACGTCGCGCTGCGCGCCCTCACCGGCAACCGGCCGCTCAAGCTGCATGGCACCGTGCCGCAGCCCGAAAGCTTTGGTGGCGGCGCCTCCGCCCGCCCCGTGGTAGCCGCGCCGCACCAGGAATGAATCACATGAACCAACTCAGATTGCTCCCGCTGGCCACCGCGTTGCTGCTGGCCGGCTGCGCCACCGCGCTGCCCGAGTTGCCCGCCTCACCGCAGGCGCCCGCGCAGTTCAAGCGAAGCGCGCAACCGTGGACCGTGGCGGCCCCCGCCGAAGCCCAGGACCGCGGCACCTGGTGGAAGGCCTTTGCCGACCCTGTGCTGGATGACCTGGTGATGCGCGCCGGCGCGGGCAACACCAGCATCCAGGAAGCCGCCGCGCGCCTGGCCCAGGCGCGCGCGCTGGTGCGCAACGCGCAGGCGGACCGCATGCCGCAGATCGGCGTGGGGGCCGGCGCAACGCGCCAGGCTGGCGCGAACACCGCAGCCGGCGCGGCGCCTGGCACCCTGCTGCAAGCCGGCGCAAGCCTGTCGTACGAAGTCGACCTCTTCGGGCGGCTCGCACGCAGTCAGGACGCCGCGACCCTCGATGCCCAGGCGCGCGAGGCCCTGCTGCAAAGCACGCGCCTGCTGGCGCAGGCCGAGACGGCACAGACCTATCTGGCCGTGCGTGCGCTGGATGTCGAGCGGGCCCTGGTGCGCGAAACCATCACAGCGCATGCCGACACGCTGCGGCTCACGCAGCGGCGTTTCCAGGCCGGTGACATCGCCGAGCTGGATGTGGTGCGCGTGCAGTCGGAGCTGGCGGCGACCGAAGCGGAGCTGCTGGCGCTGGACCGCCAGCGTGCGCAGACGGAGCACGCGCTCGCGGTGCTCGTCGGTGAAGTCGCCTCGGGCTTCACCTTGCAGGAAGCGCCCGACTGGCGCACGGCCTTGCCTGTGATCCCACCTGGCGTCCCAGCCACCGTGCTCACCCGCCGTCCTGACGTCGCGGCGGCGCAAGCCTCGCTGCTCGCGGCGCAAGCCCGTGTCGGCATTGCACAGGCCGCATGGTTCCCCGGCATCACGCTGACTGCCGACGGCGGCTTCGCGTCGCCCGAACTCGGCGACCTGTTCAAGTGGTCGGCGCGCGCGTGGAGCATCGGCGCCTTGCTCTCGCTGCCGATCTTCGATGGCGGGCGGCGTGAGGCCGGGGTGCAAGGCGCGCAAGGCCGGCTCGACGAAGCGCTGGCGGTCTATCGCGGCAACGTACTCGTCGCGTTCCGCGACGTGGAGGACCAGCTGGCCGCCTTGCGGCTGCTGCACGAGCAGGCAGGCGCCCAAGGCCGCGCCGTGGACGCGGCGCGCCGGGCCACCACGCTTTCGGACACCCGCTACCGCAGCGGCCTGGTGAGCCAGCTGGAACTGCTGGACGCGCGCCGCAGCGAGCTGCGCAACCGCCGCCAGGCCCTGCAGGTGCGTTCGAGCCAGTACCAGGCGACAGTCGGCCTGATCCGGGCGCTGGGCGGCGGCTGGGGGTAGGACGCCGCCCAATTGCTTGCAGCGGCCTTGCAACCGCGCCCGGAAGCCCGAGATGGGAGTATTGTTGCACCGCAACATACTCGAAGGAACAGATGTACACCCCTCTCGAAGACATGACGGACGCCACCCGGCTCACCCGGCAGGGCAAGCTGGCGGAAGCGACGCGGCTCATCCAGCGCGCGCTGCAGGGGCTGCGTGCCCCCAAGCCCGCAACGGAACAAGCTGAGCCGCGGGCCGCGAACCCCGCTGCGCCGATGGCGCACGTGCTCCCCGAAGTCGAGGACGTTGCCTTCCGCGAACTCCCGGCGCAACCCGACATCGCGCGCCCCGAGCCAGAACCTGCGCCCGCCGACACCGTGCACCGCCCGGGTGCCTTCGACAGCCACGTCTTCATTTCCGGCGGCAAGAGCTACAACTACCGCCTCTTCACGCCCGATGCCGCCGCCGGCACGGCCCAAGGACCCCGCCCCGTGCTGGTGCTGCTGCACGGCTGCAAGCAGGACGCCGCCGATTTCGCGGCCGGTACGGCCATGAACGTCCTGGCCCAGGAGCAGCAGTGCATCGTGGTCTACCCCGAGCAGCTGCGCAGCGCCAACCAGATGGGTTGCTGGAACTGGTTCGAACCGGCGCACCAGCGGCGCGGCAGCGGCGAGCCGGAGATGATCGCCTCGCTCGCCCGCCAGGTGGTCGAGCAGCACGGCGGGGACGCCGGCCGCGTGTATGTCGCGGGCCTTTCGGCCGGTGGGGCGATGGCGACGATCGTCGCGCAGCTCTACCCTGACGTGTTCGCGGCAGTGGGCGTGCATTCGGGGCTGGGCCCCGGCTCCGCGAACGACGTCGTGTCGGCTTTCGCCGCCATGCGCAAGGCGCAACGCAAGACGGGTGCGCCGCGGCAAGCCGCCGCGGCCCTGCCGACGATCGTGTTCCACGGCAGCGCCGACAAGACCGTGCATCCGTCGAACGGCAGCCAGATCGTGCAGGAAACGGTGGCGGCGTTGAAGTCCGGCGGCGAACTGAAACGCGTACTGACGAAGTCGACCGAAGGTGACCGCGCCGCGATGCGCACGTCCTACAGCCGCGACGATGGCACCGTCATGCTCGAATACTGGGAAGTGGCCGCGGGCCCGCACGCCTGGTCGGGCGGCGACGCGGCGGGGTCGTACACGGATCCGTCGGGGCCTTCCGCTTCCGCGGCCATGCTGCGCTTCTTCCTGCGGCACCGGCGCCCCGCTTCCTAGGCGCGCACCCGGCTGTGGTGCAATGGGCGCCTACTGCCCCCGGAGACGCCATGCCCGCAGCCCCGCCCACCAGCACGGTCCTCGTCACCGGCGCCTCCTCGGGCATCGGCGAATCGCTCGCGCACTGCTTCGCGCAAGCCGGCCACCACCTGGTGCTGGTGGCACGCAGCGCGGACAAGCTGGAGGCATTGGCCGAGAACCTGGCGGCTCGCCATGGCGTGAAGGTCTGGTGCGAGCCCGCCGACCTCGGCGTCGATGGCGCAGCGGCCAAGTTGGCCGCCACCCTGAAGCGCAAGCGCCGGCCCATCGACGTCCTGGTCAACAACGCCGGCGTGCTCCACCAGGGCTCCTTCGCCGGCATGAAGCCCGCGGACCACCAGCAGCTGATCGACTTGAACATCACGGGCCTGACCGCCCTGCTCGCGCACTTCGTTCCGCGGATGGTCGAGCGCGGCCGCGGCCGGGTGCTCAACGTCGCCTCCATCGCCGCCTTCCAGCCCGTGCCCACGCTCGCCACCTATGCCGCGACCAAGGCGTACGTGCTGTCGCTGACCGAATCGCTGTCCGAAGAATTGCAGGGCACCGGCGTGACGGTCACGGCGCTTTGCCCGGGCATCACCGCCACCAACATGCTGCAGGGGGCGCGCGGCGCCAATGCACGCCTGAACCAGCTGCCGGGCTTCCTGGTCGGCGACGTGGACGACGTCGCGCGGCAAGGCTTTGCCGCCTGCATGAAGGGCGAGGTGATCTGCGTGCCGGGCATCCTCAACCGCACGGCGATGATCGCCTCGCGCGGCACGCCCAAGTGGCTGGTGCGGCGCATCGGCGGCGTGATCGGCCGCAAGGCGCTCTGAGCGGCTGCGCATGGAACTGCGGCAACTGCGCTACTTCGTGCGCATCGTCGAACTCGGCAGCATGAGCCGGGCGGCGATCGACCTGGACGTGGTGCAGTCGGCGCTCAGCCAGCAGGTCGCGCGGCTGGAAAGCGAACTGTCCACCCGGCTGCTGCAACGCGGGTCCAAGGGCGTCTCACCCACCGAAGCCGGAAGTGTTCGAAGTGGCGGAAATCGCCGGTGCGCGCCTGCGGCGCCTCAACTCGCTGTGCAGCGTGTCCGACGAGGAGCTGTCGCCGGCCGGCCGCGCGGTGCGCGTCGTGCTGGCGGACTGCGCAAGCGAACTCGTCGCCAAAGGCCGCTGGGCCGGCGCCCGGTTCAGCCATCTCGATCCCTGATACCCCCTTCAGCGTTGGCTGCTGGTCGGCCGCCCGCTTCCCACCTACAGTGCAGCTCCAATGCATGATGTTCTCGTCATCGGCGGGGGCAACGCGGCCCTCTGCGCCGCCCTCATGGCCCGCGAGGCGGGTGCCAGCGTCCTGCTGCTGGAAGCGTCGCCGCGCGAGTGGCGGGGCGGCAACTCGCAGCACACCCGCAACCTGCGCTGCATGCACGACGAACCGCAGGACGTGCTGCTGGAGGCCTACCGCGAGGAGGAGTTCTGGCAGGACTTGCGCAAGGTCACCGCGGGCAAGACCAGCGAGGAACTGGCGCGGCTGGTGATCCGCGCATCGGCCACCTGCCGGCCCTGGATGCGCAAGCACGGTGTGCGCTTCCAGCCCTCGCTGGCAGGCACGCTCCACCTGTCGCGCACCAATGCCTTCTTCATGGGCGGCGGCAAGGCCCTGGTCAACGCCTACTACCGGAGCGCGGAAAGCCTTGGCGTCGAAGTGCGTTACGACTCACCGGTGGAGGCGCTGGAACTGCAAGATGGCCGCTTCGTCGCGGCGCACGCGGGATCGAAGCGATTCGAAGCGAAGGCCTGCGTGCTGGCCGCCGGTGGCTTCGAGTCCAACCGCGAATGGCTGCGGGAAGCGTGGGGCCAGAACGAACGCGGCGAATGGCCCGCCGACAACTTCCTGATCCGCGGCACGCGCTTCAACCAGGGCGTGCTGCTCAAGCACATGATGGCCCAGGGCGCGGACATCATCGGCGATCCGACGCAGGCGCATTGCGTGGCCATCGATGCACGCGCGCCACTGTATGACGGGGGCATCGTCACACGGGTGGACGCGGTCTCGCTGGGGGTGATGCTGAACCGCGACGCCGTCCGCTTCTACGACGAGGGCGAGGACTTCTGGCCCAAGCGCTATGCGATCTGGGGCCGGCTGGTGGCGATGCAGCCGGGCCAGGTGGGGTATTGCATCATCGACAGCAAGGCGGTCGGCCGCTTCATGCCGCCGGTGTTCCCCGGCGTGAAGGCGGACAGCCTGCCCGCACTGGCGCGCGCGCTGCAGCTGGACGAGCATCGGTTCGTGCAGACGCTGGATGCGTACAACGCCGCCTGCCGCGTCGGCCAGTTTGACCACACCGTGCTGGACGATTGCCGCACCGAAGGCCTCACGCCGCCCAAGACGCATTGGGCCCGGCCGATCGATCAGCCGCCGTTCTTCGGTTACGCACTGCGTCCGGGGATCACGTTCACCTACCTGGGCTTGAAAACCGATGCGCAGGCGCGCGTCTACTTCGGCAGCCAACCCAGCGGCAACCTGTTCGTGGCGGGCGAGATGATGGCCGGCAACGTCCTGGGCCAGGGCTACACCGCCGGTGTGGGCATGAGCATCGGCACGGCCTTCGGGCGCATCGCCGGAACCGAAGCGGCACGCGCGGCCTTGGCGACGGAGACTGCCCATGCAATCGCTTGATGCGCTCGCGCGGGAGGCCGTGGCACTTGCCAACGGCGAAGCCGCGCACAGCGCGGCGACCGCGGAGGCTGCGCGACAGCTGCAGATCTGCAACGCCTGCCGCTACTGCGAGTCGTTCTGCGCGGTGTTTCCCGCGATGGCGCGGCGGCTGGATTTCAGCGCGGGCGACGCGCACTACCTCGCCAACCTGTGCCACAACTGCGGCGCCTGCCTGCACGCCTGCCAGTACGCGCCGCCGCACGAGTTCGCCGTCAATGTGCCGCGCGCCATGGCGGAAGTGCGGCACGAGACTTACGCCGGCTACGCCTGGCCGCAGCCGTTGGGCGCGCTGTACCGCAACAACGGGTTGACGCTGGCCCTGGCCACGGCCGGCGGACTCGCGCTCTTCCTCGTGATGCTGCTGGCGCAACGCGGCTCGCTCTTCCACGAACCGCTCGCGGGCAACTTCTACGCCGTGTTTCCCCATGGAACCATGGTGTGGATGTTCGGCCTGGCCTTCGGCTGGGCGGTGCTCGCGCTCACGATCGGCGCAGTGCGATTCTGGCGCGGCCAGTCGCCAGGGGTCGTGACAGGCGAATCGGCCGGCGAGGCGGTGCGCAACGCCCTGGCGCTCACCTATCTCGATGGCGGCCATGGCGACGGCTGCAACGAAGCCGATGACAGGTCCACGCTGCTGCGGCGCCGCTTCCACCATCTCACCTTCTACGGCTTCATGTTGTGCTTCGCCTCCACCAGCGTGGCCACGCTCTATCACTACGTGTTGGGCCTGCAGGCCCCGTACCCCATCCTCAGCATGCCAGTGCTCCTGGGCACCGTTGGCGGCCTCGGCTTGCTCGCCGGCCCGGCCGGCCTGCTCTGGCTGAACCTGCGCCGCCATCCGCTGCACGGCGACCCCGCGCAGCGGCCCATGGACCGCGCCTTCATCGTCCTGCTGTTCGCCACCAGCCTCACCGGCCTCGCGCTCCTGGCCCTGCGCGACACCGGGGCCATGGCGCTGCTGCTCGCCGTTCACCTCGGGACGGTGATGGCTCTCTTCCTCACCCTGCCCTACGGCAAATTCGCCCATGCGGTCTATCGCGTGGCGACCTTGCTGAAGTGGGCGATCGAACGGCGCCAGCCGAGCCGCCTGCAGCTGGGCGCCGATTGACCTCCGGAGAACAACCGTGACCGATCGCGTCCTGCGCTGCGCCACACCCACCGAGGCACAGGGGCTTGGCTGCCTGACGCGCTATCGGCCCCTGCGATTCTTCTGCCAGATGGCCACGAGGATGAGGCCGTACGAGATCACCCGCACCAGGTAGACGAAGGGCAGGTTCTCGTCCGTTGCCGCGAGCATGCCAAGCGCGACGCGATTGCAGCCCTCGAGCCCGAAGGACAGCGCGAACAGCAGGAAGAACGGGTCCCTGGTGCTCCGCCAGAACCGCAGGAAGAGCAGACCCGCCACGAAGGAGAGCGACGCGATCGCGCCCGTGAGCATCTGTTCCGTGAGGCTCATTCGGATTCCCTCCGTCCTGCGGACTGCGGGGCTGAGCACCTTCGGAGCGGCCGTGCGGTGCTCATTGATCCTCCTCCCAGATCATGCCGCCGACGAGCACCACCAGGGCCACCAGCGCCGCGGACAGGCGCCACACCGTCAGATCGACTTCGACCGGGTACACCACCTTGTCCAGCACCAGCAGCGCATTGTTCAGCGTGAGCAGCGTGAAGCAGATACCGCTCCAGAAAAGCAGGGGGTGGCGCGAGCCCGCCCAGGAACGCCAGAGCAGCACGCTGCATGCGAGGCACGTGAGCGCGCAGAGGGAGTAGATCAGTGCGGCCATGGCGCCCTCATTGGTTTTCGTCCTTGCGCCAGCGGAAGGCATCGGCGAACCGCTGCGCCCGTTTGTCGACGCGTGAGTGGATCAGGTCGGTCACGCCGACCAGGTTGCTGGTGTAGGTCTCGGCCAGCCGGTCCAGCAGCCCGGCGAGTTCCGGCGTCTGCGGACCGAACTGCACCTGCTCGTCGTCCTCCGCCGGGCGCGCCATCCCTGAGGCGCACAGTGCTTTCAGCAGCGATGCCGCGTCGGCCGGCGACACGTAGAGCCGTTGGGCGAGGCGTGCCGGGTTCCAGGAAGCGGGCGCATCGGACCGCAGCAGCAGCATGGCCTCCAGGAACGGGACCGACGGGATCGCGGCGGCGATGAAACGGCGCAAATCCGGAGGGACTTCGCGAACACTCATTCGCCTGGCATCCCTGGTCTCAACCGGCGGCGGGCGTGCTGTCGGACAGCAGCGCGGCCAGCAGGTTCATGTCGATCGGCTTGACCATGTGGCGGTCGAAACCGGCCGACCGGGCGTTCTGCAGGTCCTCGGGCTGGCCCCACCCCGTGATCGCCACCACCGTCATGGCACGGCCGTCCGCCTGGGTGCGGATGCGGCGGCAAGCCTCGTAGCCATTCAGCTTCGGCATGCCGATGTCGAGCAACACCAGCTGGGGCGCGAACTCGGCCGCGGCAGCCACGGCGGCCTCGCCGTCGTGCACCTGGCGCACCGAGTGGCCCATCATCTCCAGGAGCATGGCCAGCGTTTCGGCCGCGTCCTTGTTGTCGTCCGCCACCAGGACGCGCATCTGGGCGATTGGAGCGAAGACCGGTGGTGCACGCTCCGCGCTGGGGGTGCGCACGCTGGGCTGCGCGCAGGGCAGCCGCACCAGGAACTCGCTGCCGCGCCCCGGCCCGTCGCTCACCGCGGTCACGCTGCCGCCGTGCATCTGGATCAGGCGGCGCGACAGGGAGAGGCCGATCCCCAGGCCGCCGCGCGAGCGCGACAGCGCCGCCTCTTCCTGCGAGAACATGTCGAAGACCCGCTCCAGGCGATGCCCCGGAATGCCGATGCCGTTGTCCTTGATGCGGACCACCACTTCATCCCCGCTGCGCTCGACGAACACGCCGATGCTGCCGCCGCGGTCCATGTACTTGGCCGCGTTGTTCAGCATGTTGGTGAAGGCCTGGGCGAGCCGCGCGCGATCCGCGTCGACCAGGATCTCGTCCTCGGCCGCGGCCACGCTGACCGTGTGGCCCAGCTCGTCGATCAGCGGCTGCACCGTCAGCAACGCATCGCCCAGCACCACCGAGAGCGGCAGCTCTTCCCGCCGCAGCTCGATGCGGCCCTGGTTGATGCGGCTCACGTCCATGAGGTCATCGATCAGCCGCGCCATCGCGCTGATCTGCCGGTCGATCAGCTCGCCGGCCCACAGCACGTCAGCCGACGCTCCACCCTTGAGCTTGAGCAACTGGATCGCGTTGCGCACCGGCGCCAACGGGTTGCGCAGTTCATGCGCCAGCGTGGCCAGGAATTCGTCCTTGCGGCGGCTGGCCTCCAGCAGGCGCTCCTCGCTGGCCTGCAACGCCACTGTCCGCTCGCTGACGCGGCGGTCCAGGTGTTCGTTGAGTTCGCTGAGGTTGCGCTCGGCCTTGCGGCGCTCGGCCACTTCGGCCGTCAACCGCTCGTTGGCGAGCGCCAGCTCGCGCCCGGTGCGGTGCAGCTCGGCGAACACCGAGACCTTCGAGCGGAGGATGGACGGATTCACCGGCTTGTGCAGGTAATCCACCGCGCCGGTGCCGTAGCCTTCGAGGATGTGCTGGTCCTCGTTGTAATAGGCGGTGAGGAAGATGATCGGGATGCGCGCCGTCTTCTTGCGCTCCTTGATCATCTGGGCCAGTTCGAACCCGGTCATGCCGGGCATGCGCACATCGAGCACCAGCACGGCGAACTCGTCGGCCATGAGGGCCAGCAGCGCCTCGTCGCCCGAGTTCGCGCGCACCAACCGGTAGTCCGGGTCGTCCAGGACCGATTCCAGCACGGCCAGGTTCCGGGGCTCGTCGTCGACGATCAGGATGTTGACCTGCCCGGCGCCACCGGCAGCGCTCATCGGAACAGCCATACGCGCATCAGCGAGAGCAGCTGGTCGGTGTTGACGGGCTTGGCGATGTAGTCGCTGGCGCCCGCCTCCAGGCACTTCTCCCGGTCGCCCTTCATCGCCTTGGCCGTGAGTGCCAGGATCGGCAGCGTGCGGAACTCGGGTTCCTTGCGGATTTCGCGCATGGTTTCATAGCCGTCCATTTCCGGCATCATGATATCCATCAGGACCATCGCGAGGCCGTCCGTGCTCTTGATGATGTCGATGGCGTGGCGGCCGTTGGTCGCGCTGATGACGTTCATCTCGTGGTTCTCGAGTACCGAGGTCAGCGCGAAGATGTTGCGCGCATCGTCGTCCACCACCAGCACCTTGCGGCCGCGCAGCACCTCGGACGAGTTGTGCAACTTTTCCAGCATCGCCTGCCGCTCGGCCGGCAGCTGCGTGACCACGCGGTGCAGGAACAGCGCCGTTTCATCCAGCAGCCGCTCCGGCGACCGGACGTCCTTCAGGACGATGCTCTTCGCCATGGTGCCCAGGCGGTTCTGCTCGGCGGCACTGAGGTCTTTCCCGGTGAAGACCACCACGGGGATCGCGGCCGCGGCCGGGAGTTCCTTGATCTTCTCCAGCAGGTCGAAGCCCGACATGTCGGGCAGCCGCAGGTCGAGCACGATGCAGTCGACCGTGGCCTCGGCCAGGACGGCCAGCGCTTCCTCACCGCTGCCCGCCGTGGCGATCTCGATGTCCTTGTAGCCGAGCAGCTCCACCACGGCATTGCGCTCGATCTCGTTGTCCTCGATGACCAGCAGCCGCTTGGTGCGCGGGACGGTGAACTCCTTCAGCCGGTCGAACGCGGCCTCCAGTCCGGCCGTGGTCGGCTCCTTCAGCAGATAGGCGAAGGCGCCGTGCGACAGGCCATGCTGCCTTTCCTCTTCGAGCGTGATGATCTGCACGGGGATGTGGCGCAGCATCGGGTCGAGCTTCAACTGGTTGAGCACGGTCCAGCCCAGCATGTCGGGCAGGAAGATGTCCAGCGAGATCGCGGCCGGCTGGTACTGGCGCGCGAGCGAAAGCCCCATCGCGCCCTTCGTCGCCACCAGTCCCTTGAAGCCCTTGTCGCGCGCCAGCCCCAGCAGGATGCGCGCGTAGTGCGGGTCGTCCTCGATCACCAGGATGACCATGTCGCCGGGCTCGATCTGGTCACGGTCGTCCAGCACGTGCTCCTCACGCGCCACGGGCAGCGTGATCACCGGCGCCGGGTCGTTGCCCTTGGCGTTGATCGTGACGGTGGATTGGTCGAGGCCCGCGAAGTGCAGCGGCAGGTACAGCGTGAACGTGCTGCCCTTGCCGTGCACACTGGCGAGCTTGATCTCGCCGCCGAGCAGCGCCGCGAGCTCGCGGCTGATCGCCAGGCCGAGGCCGGTGCCGCCGTACTTGCGCGAGGTGCCGGCGTCGGCCTGCTGGAAGGCCTCGAAGATCAGCCGCTGCTTGTCGGGTGGCACGCCGATGCCGGTGTCCTCCACCGCGAAGGCCACCACGTGCTGCGCCTGGTTCAGCACCGGGTGATCGGGACTCCAGCCGCTGGACACCAGCCCGACGCGCACTTCCACCTGGCCCTGCGCCGTGAACTTGACGGCATTGGACAGCAGGTTCTTCAGGATCTGCTGCAGCCGCTTCGGATCGCTGTCCATCGAGCGCGGCAGGTCGTCCGCGAAGCGGATGAGGAAGGGCAGGTTCTTCGCCTCGGCCACGTGCCGGAAGTTCCGGTCGATGCTGTCGCGCAGGCCGGCGAACGGGATCTCTTCCACATCCACCGTCACCGTGCCCGATTCGATCTTCGACAGATCCAGGATGTCGTTGATCAGGTTCAGCAGGTCGCTGCCGGAGGAGTTGATGTTGCGCGAGAACTCCACCTGCTTGGGCAGCAGGTTGCCCGCGTTGTTCTCGGCCAGCTGCTGCGACAGGATCAGGATGGAGTTGAGCGGCGTGCGCAGCTCGTGCGACATGTTCGCCAGGAACTCCGACTTGTACTTGGAGGTGAGTGCCAGTTCCGAGGCCTTTTCCTCCAGTGCGCGCCGGGCCTGCTCCACCTCGGAGTTCTTGCGCTCCACTTCGGCGTTCTGCTCCGCCAGCAGCCGCGCCTTGGTGCCCAGCTCCTCGTTGGTCTGCTGCAGTTCGGCCTGGCGCGACTGCAGCTCGACCGTCAGTTCCTGCGATTGCTTCAGCAGGCCCTCGGTGCGCATCGTGGCCTCGATGGTGTTGAACACGGCGCCGATGCCCAGGGCCAACTGGTCGAGGAAGTTCAGGTTGACGGGCGTGAACGGGTGCAGCGAGGCCAGCTCGATCACCGCCTTGGTCTGCTTCTCGAACAGCACCGGCAGCACCACCACGCTCACCTGGCGCGCCGCGCCCAGGCTGGACGCGATGCTGACGAAGTCGGGCGGCACGTCCGTCATCAGGATGCGGCGGTTCTCCACGGCGCACTGGCCGACCAGGCCCTCGCCGAGCGCGATGGTGGAGGAGAGGCTCACACTGCCGGCCTGCGCGTAGCTCGCCAGCAGCACGAGTTCGCCGCCTTCTTCGCCGGCCCGGCTGCTGTGGTAGATGCTGCCCTGGTGGGCGTTGACCAGCGGCGCCAGCTCCGACAGCAGCATCTTGCCCACGGTGGAAAGTTCGCGCTGCCCCTGCAGCATGCCGGTGAAACGCGCCAGGTTGGTCTTCAGCCAGTCCTGCTCGCGGTTCGATTCCGTGGTCTCGCGCAGGTTCGAGATCATCGTGTTGATGTTGTCCTTGAGCTCGGACACCTCGCCCTTCGCGTCGACCTGGATGGAGCGTGTCAGGTCGCCCTTGGTCACGGCCGTCGCGACCTCGGCGATGGCGCGGACCTGCGTCGTCAGGTTGGCGGCCAGCAGGTTCACGTTGCCGGTCAGGTCCTTCCAGGTGCCGGCCGCGCCGGGCACGTTGGCCTGGCCGCCGAGCCGGCCATCCACACCGACTTCGCGCGCCACGTTGGTCACCTGGTCGGCGAAGGTCGCCAGCGTGTCCGTCATGCCGTTGATGGTGTCCGCCAACGCCGCCACCTCGCCCTTGGCCTGCACCGTCAGGCGTTGCGACAGGTTCCCGTTGGCCACCGCGGTCACCACCTTCACGATGCCGCGCACCTGCTCGGTGAGGTTCGACGCCATGAAGTTCACGTTGTCGGTCAGGTCCTTCCAGGTGCCGCCGACGCCGCCCACCTGGGCCTGGCCGCCCAGCTTGCCTTCGGTGCCGACCTCGCGCGCCACGCGCGTCACCTCGCCGGCGAACGAGTTGAGCTGGTCGACCATCGTGTTGATGGTGTTCTTCAGCTCCAGGATCTCGCCCTTCACGTCCACCGTGATCTTGCGGTTCAGGTCGCCGCGCGCCACGGCGGTGGTCACCTCGGCGATGTTGCGCACCTGGGACGTGAGGTTGGCGCCCATGGTGTTGACCGAGTCGGTCAGGTCCTTCCAGGTGCCGGCCACGCCGGGCACCACGGCCTGCACGCCCAGGCGGCCTTCGGTGCCGACCTCGCGCGCCACGCGCGTGACTTCCGAGGCGAACGAGCGCAGCTGCTCCACCATCGTATTGATGGTTTCCTTCAGCTGCAGGATTTCGCCGCGCACGTCGACGGTGATCTTCTTGGACAGGTCGCCGTTGGCCACGGCGATCGTCACTTCGGCGATGTTGCGGACCTGGTTGGTCAGGTTCGACGCCATCGAGTTGACGTTGTCGGTCAGGTCCTTCCAGGTGCCGGCCACGCCCGGTACCGCGGCCTGGCCGCCCAGCTTGCCTTCGGAGCCCACCTCGCGCGCCACGCGCGTCACTTCCGAGGCAAACGCGGACAGCTGGTCGACCATCGTGTTGATGGTTTCCTTCAGCTGCAGGATCTCGCCCTTCACGTCCACCGTGATCTTGCGCCCCAGGTCACCGCGGGCGATGGCGGTGGCGACGTCGGCGATGTTGCGAACCTGGCCCGTCAGGTTGTTGGCCATGAAGTTCACGTTGTCCGTCAGGTCCTTCCAGGTGCCCGCGACGCCTGGGACCTGCGCCTGGCCACCCAGCTTGCCTTCCGTGCCCACTTCGCGCGCGACGCGCGTCACTTCCGAAGCGAAGCCGTTCAGCTGGTCGACCATCGTGTTGATGGTTTCCTTCAGCTCCAGGATCTCGCCGCGCACGTCCACGGTGATCTTCTTGGACAGGTCGCCGTTGGCCACAGCGATCGTCACGTCCGCGATGTTGCGGACCTGGTTCGTCAGGTTCGACGCCATCGAGTTGACGTTGTCGGTCAGGTCCTTCCAGGTGCCCGCCACGCCCTCCACCGCCGCCTGGCCGCCCAGCTTGCCGTCCGTGCCGACCTCGCGCGCGACGCGGCTCACCTCGCCGGCGAAGGAGTTCAGCTGGTCGACCATGGTGTTCATGGTTTCCTTCAGCTGGAGGATTTCGCCCTTGACCTCCACCGTGATCTTGCGCGACAGGTCGCCGCGGGCGATGGCCGTGGCCACGTCCGCGATGTTGCGCACCTGGCCCGTGAGGTTCGACGCCATGAAGTTGACGTTGTCGGTCAGGTCCTTCCAGGTGCCGGCCACGCCCGGCACCTGCGCCTGGCCGCCCAGCTTGCCTTCGGTGCCCACCTCGCGCGCCACCCGCGACACTTCGGCGGCGAACGCGTTCAGCTGGTCGACCATCGTGTTGATGGTGTTCTTCAGCTCCAGGATCTCGCCCTTCACCTCCACCGTGATCTTGCGCGAGAGGTCGCCACGCGCCACCGCCGTCGTCACGTCCGCGATGTTGCGGACCTGGCCGGTCAGGTTGTTGGCCATGGAGTTGACGTTGTCGGTCAGGTCCTTCCACGTCCCCGCGACACCCCGCACGACCGCCTGGCCCCCGAGCTTGCCCTCGGTGCCCACTTCGCGCGCCACGCGCGTCACTTCCGACGCGAAGCCGTTCAGCTGGTCGACCATCGTGTTGAGGGTGTTCTTCAGCTCCAGGATCTCGCCTTTCACGTCCACCGTGATCTTCTTGGAGAGGTCGCCGTTGGCCACGGCCGTCGCCACGTCGGCGATGTTGCGGACCTGGGCCGTGAGGTTCGAGGCCATGGAGTTGACGTTGTCGGTCAAATCCTTCCATGTCCCGGCCACGCCCAGTACCTGGGCCTGGCCACCCAGCTTGCCTTCGGTGCCTACTTCGCGCGCCACGCGCGACACTTCACCCGCGAAGCCGTTCAGCTGGTCGACCATCGTGTTGATGGTGTTCTTCAGCTCCAGGATCTCGCCGCGCACGTCGACGGTGATCTTCTTGGAGAGGTCGCCGCGCGCCACGGCCGTCGTCACTTCCGCGATGTTGCGGACCTGGCCCGTGAGGTTGGACGCCATGAAGTTGACCGAGTCGGTCAGGTCCTTCCACGTGCCCGCGACACCCGGCACCTGGGCCTGGCCGCCCAGCTTGCCTTCGGTGCCGACCTCGCGCGCCACCCGCGTGACTTCGGAAGCGAAGCCGTTCAGCTGGTCGACCATCGTGTTGATGGTGTTCTTCAGCTCCAGCACCTCGCCACGCACGTCCACCGTGATCTTCTTGGAGAGGTCACCGTTTGCCACCGCGGTGGTCACCTCGGCGATGTTGCGCACCTGGCCCGTGAGGTTGGAGGCCATGAAGTTGACGTTGTCCGTCAGGTCCTTCCAGGTGCCCGCCACGCCCGGCACCTGCGCCTGCCCGCCCAGCTTGCCTTCGGTGCCGACCTCGCGCGCCACCCGCGTGACTTCGGACGCGAAGCCGTTCAACTGGTCCACCATCGTGTTGATGGTTTCCTTCAGCGCCAGGATCTCGCCCTTCACTTCCACCGTGATCTTGGACGACAGGTCGCCTTTGGCAATGGCCGTGGCCACGCCGGCGATGTTGCGCACCTGGCCGGTGAGGTTGGACGCCATGGAGTTCACGGAGTCGGTCAGGTCCTTCCAGGTGCCGGCGATGCCCGGCACCTGCGCCTGGCCGCCCAGCTTGCCTTCGGTGCCGACCTCCCGCGCGACCCGCGTCACCTCGGACGAGAAGCCGTTCAGCTGGTCGACCATCGTGTTGATGGTTTCCTTCAGCTCCAGGATCTCGCCCTTCACGTCCACCGTGATCTTGCGCGACAGGTCGCCGCGGGCCACGGCCGTCGTCACGGTCGCGATGTTGCGCACCTGCGACGTGAGGTTGTTGGCCATCGAATTGACCGAGTCGGTCAGGTCCTTCCAGGTGCCGGCCACGCCGGGCACCACCGCCTGGCCGCCCAGGCGCCCGTCGGTACCCACTTCGCGCGCGACCCGCGTCACCTCCGAAGCGAAAGAGCGCAGCTGGTCCACCATGGTGTTGGTGGCTTCCTTCAGCTGCAGGATCTCGCCGCGCACGTCCACCGTGATCTTCTTGGACAGGTCGCCGTTGGCCACGGCGATCGTCACGTCGGCGATGTTGCGCACCTGCGCCGTCAGGTTGCCGGCCATCTGGTTGACCGAGTCCGTCAGTTCCTTCCAGACGCCCGACACCCCCTTGACCTTGGCCTGGCCGCCCAGCTTGCCCTCGGTACCCACCTCGCGGGCGACCCGCGTCACCTCGGAGGTGAACACCGCCAACTGCTCGATCATGGTGTTGACCAGCTTCGCCGAGCGCAGGAACTCACCCTTGAGCGAACGGCCGTCCACCTGCAGGTCCATCGACTGGCCCAGGTCGCCCTTGGCCACCGCGCCGATCGTGCGGGCGATGTCGGTGGTCGGCCGCACCAGGTCATCGATCAGTGTATTGAGCGAGTCGACCTGGTTGGCCCAGCCCCCGATGACCGCGGGTGCCGCGATCCGCTCGGCCAGCCGGCCTTCCTTGCCCACCGTGTTGCTGAGACGCGCCGCTTCACCGGTGATCTGCTGGGCATTGCGGATGCTCTGGTTGAAAGCCTCGGCGATCCGGGCATCCATGCCGCTCCAGTCGGACGGCAAGCGGGCCGTGAAGTCACCCTCGGCGAAAGCCGTCATGGCGGACAGCAGCAGGCGGGACCGGATTTCCGGGGCGTCTGTGCCGTCGCGTGTGTGGATGGCCGCAAGGCCTGGGGTCTTGGTCTTGCGCGCAACCGCGGACTTGCTCGACCTCTTCTTGACGGACGGGGCGTGAACGGCTTGATCCATGAAAGTCCTGCGGTGTGGTTCATGAAAGCAGTCCCACATTCGCCCGGCAACTGCTCGTCAGTTGCAGTGTCTTCCATGGCAGCGCGCCCTTCCGTAGGACGTTTCCGACAAACCGGCAAGACCGGGCTTCGCCATGCCCCGGCTCATGGTGAAAACCCTCATCCACTCAACGGCGATGGTGCGTGGTGTTCGCCAATCCGATGAGACTCGGCAGCGGTCGTAAGAGCACACCGTCGGACGCTATGGCACGCCACTGACGTTTGGCGGCGCACACGCACACGGATATTTTTGCATCTACTTCGGAGACGCAAATGATCAGGACCAAACTCAACATCCTCGCAACTGTCGCCTTGGCGGCTTCCAGCGGCCTGGCCCTCGCCCAGACCGGCAATACGGCGACAAGCAACACCGGCACCGGAGCCACCCAGTCGGTCGCCCCCAGCGCCAGCACGTCCGTCAACACCAATGCGGAATTCAGGGCGATGCCGCACAGCAGCGTCACCATCAGCCCGAGCGGCACGACCAACCAGACCACCTCGGCGGCCCAGAACACCGGAACCACGAGCAACACCCAGGCAGGCAGCGGGTCGGGCACCGGCACCACGACGAACAAGGCCGGCAGCACCACCAGCACCAATGCCAGCCAGTCGGTGGCGCCAAGCGCGGGCACGTCAGTGAACACGGATGCGAATTTCAGGGCGATGCCGCACAGCAACGTCACCATCAGCCCGAGCGGCACGACCAACCAGAGCACGAGCGCGACGCAAAACACGGCGACGACGAGCAACACACAGGCGGGCGCCAGCGGTGGCAGCACGACCTCGACCCTCGGCGGCGCGGCAGCTGCGGGTGCCGGCGCGGGTGGCACCGGCGCGGTCAGCGCCGGCGCGGTGAGCAGCGACATCAACGCCGACGGTCCAGGCAACCGTGGCCAGGGCAAGGCCAAGGGCCACAACAAGGACAAGAAGGACAAGTAGCCGCCGCTCAGGGCCGGGCGCGCGATCCCGTGGGATGGGGCCCCGGTCTTCGCAACCAAAGAAAAAGGGCCTGGAGATTTCTCTCCAAGCCCTTGATTCCTTTACGATTTTTTTGGTGCGGCTGGCAGGATTCGAACCCACGACCCCTTGGTTCGTAGCCAAGTACTCTATCCAACTGAGCTACAGCCGCGAAGCCGCAGATTATAGCAGCTGATTTGGAGCCCGTTCGCCCACCAGCCACTGCCGCATCTGGCCGAAAGCTTCCGGGTGATGCAGCAGGTCGAGGTGCCCGCAATCTTCGATGACGCGCACGCGGTTGGCCGGCAGCGCCAGGTCGCGCTCCGGGCTCTCCGCGCGCCCCAGCGCACTGGCCACGGTGACGAGGCCATCACCCAGCGGCGCCGGACGCAGTGAGCCGGCGATGGCGTAGCAAGCGACACCCACCGGCAACGGCACCGCGGCCGGCACGTGTCCCGGGGCGAAGCGGCTCTCCGTGCCGGCGCCATGCAGGTTGCCATGCCGCAGGTCCGTGATGCCTTCGCTGCGCAGCCCCGCGAGCCGCGCGAAGGGCGCGACATACGGCGACACGCCCAGCGCCCGGTGCACCCAGTTCCCACCGCGCTCCAGCGGTGCGCCGTGGTGCGGCGTGCCTAGGAAGACCATGGCGCGCAGCAGCTTCGCCCACGGCATGCCGCTGCCAGATGCACGTGCGACCGCACTGCGCGCGACCAGGCCGCCCATGCTGTGGCCGATCAGGGTGACCGAAGCGACTGGGACTGGCCACGACGCAACCAGTTCAGAGATGCGGCCCGCCAGTTCCGCGCCATTCACGGCGATGTGGCGTCCGCTGTTGTACGAGGCGTACACCGGCGTCGCTTTCAGCGCGTCGCCCAGGGCCATTCCGTGGTCATGCCCGCGATGGTCCCATTGACTGCCGGTCATGCACAGGCCGTGCACCAGCACCAGCAAGTGGGGGCTCGGTGTGGCCCCCGCGGCGGGGCGCAATTCCATCGTCACTGCCAACGGGTTGCCGGTGCGGTGCAGGTGATCGCCGCAGATGCCGTTCAGTGCGGCGACGACGGCGTCGCGCTGCGGTGCGTCCCCACGTTGCGTGGCTCCCGGCACCAGGCGTTCGGCCGCAGCCAGCGCCAGGTCGAGCCCGGAGCCGACGAGCCGCGTCGTGCCGCGCACGCGGCGATAGACGAAACCGGTGATGCCGCTCGTACGGCGGTCGGGGACCGTTCCCAAAGGCGGCGCCAGGCTCGCGATGCGCTGGTGCATGGATTCGACGATGTCGACCACGCCCTGCACGCCTTCGACGGCCAGGCGGACGCCGCCCCGCACGTCGGTGGAGATCCGCGGCGCGGCAACAGGGGAGCGGGAGGTAGGCATGCGCCGGATGGTACTGGCGCGTGCGTGGTGAATCTAGGGCGTCGCCACCAAAGTGCCTTGCGCTTCCTCGACGGGCTCGCGCGGCAGTTCGTACAGCAGGAACGGCGGGCGGTCCGGGCGGCTTCGCGTCAGCAAGGGCTTGGCGACGTTGAACACCGGGACACCATTGATGGTCTTGCCCTCCAGCGTACCGCGATGGGCGTGGCCGTGGAAGACGGCATCCACCGGGTAGCGCAGCAGGGGCTCCTCCAGGCGGCTGCTGCCGAGGAAGGGGAAAATCTCGAGTGGCTCGCCCTGGATCGTGCCCGCGATGGGCGAGTAGTGCAGCATCGCGATGCGTCGCGGCATGCGCAGCTTGGCCAGTGCCGACTCGAGCTTCATGGCCTCATGCAGGGCTTCCTGCACGAACATCTTGATCGCGGGTTCGCCCCAGGCGCCGAGCGAGCCGCGGCCGTAGCCGCCCGCGAAGCCCTTGATGCCGGCGATGCCGACACCTTCGATCTCGCAGGCCTCGCCATCGAGCACCCGCACGCCCGCACGCGTGAGCGTTTCGACCACCACTTCCGGCGTGCCCGATTCGTAGTCGTGGTTCCCCAGGACGGCGATGATGGGCACCGAGACGGCGCCCAGTTCATCCGCCAGGATGTGGGCTTCCTCCGCGGTGCCGTAATCGGTGAGGTCGCCGCACAGCAGCAGCGCATCGGCGGCCTCGGAGGCCTGGGCGAAGAAGCCGCGGAGCGTCCCGCCGGAGTCCTTGTTGACGTGGATGTCGCCGACGACGGCGAAGCGCACGTGGGTGGCCGACTTGGGCATGGGTTGGATCTTGGAGGGGCGTGAGGTTGAAAGACCTCCATGCTGCGGCCTTTCCGCCGTCCTGGCTGTAGGCGGGGGCTGACTCCGCATGAGGTGACACGTCTGCTTCCCCCGGCGTTCTGCCGGGTTAGTCTGCACCATGCCTACCGCCCCACTCGCCCCATCGCTGGAGGAAGAAGTCGCGCCAGACACGGCCGCCTTCTACCGGCGCGCGCTGCGCCTGCTCGTCGATGCGGACATCCCATTCCTGGTGGGCGGGGCTTTCGCCCATGCCTGCTTCACCGGCATCCGGCGCTCGACCAAGGATCTCGACCTGTTCATCCGCCGCGAGGACTACGAGCGCGTGGCCGCGCTGGCTCGGGCCGAAGGATGGGAGGCCGAACTGACCTACCCGCACTGGCTCGCCAAGGTCTATGCGGGGGCCGACTTCATCGACCTGATCTTCAATTCGGGCAACGGCCTGACGCCGGTGAACGAAAGCTGGTTCCGCGACAACCCGGAGGCGGACGTGCTGGGCGTGCCCGTGCGGATCGCGAATGCGGAGGACGGCCTGCTCTCCAAGGCCTTCATCATGGAGCGCGAGCGTTACGACGGCGCCGACGTGGCCCACCTGATCCAGGCGAACGCGGAACACCTGGACTGGCCGGGCCTGCTGAAGCGCTTCAGCGCCAACTGGCGCGTGCTGCTGGCCCACCTGACGCTCTTCGGCTACATCTACCCCGGCGAGCGGCACCGCGTGCCGCAATGGCTGATGGACGAACTGACCGCGCGCCTGGCGGCCGAATCGGCCCAGCCGCCGGCCGCCGATCCGCACGTCTGCGCGGGCACCCTGCTGTCGCGTGAGCAATACCTGCATGACGTGGAGCAGCTTGGCTATGTCGACGGACGCCTGACACCCGTCAGCACCATGACCGAGGACGACGTCGCCCGCTGGACCGAGGCGATCCCCGCGCGGCAACTGGATCCGGCGTTGCCAGTCGCACCCAGCGGCGGGCTCGCGGCTTAGGAGCCTGGGCGGCAGGGAAACGGCCGGGCCAGCCAAGTGGCCCAGCGATAATCGGGGGCCCATGGCGGTCCTCGAACTCCTGCTTGTCCTGCTGCTCAGCGCGGTCGCGCTGGGCTGGGTCGCGCGCCACTTCAAATTCCCCTATCCGATCGCGCTGGTGGCCGGCGGCGCCGTGCTCGGGCTGGTGCCCAACCTGCCGCAGGTCGCGTTCGACCCGCAGCTCATCCTGGTGGCCGTGTTGCCGCCCATCCTGTACCAGGCGGCGCTGCTCACCTCATGGTCGGATTTCAAGGCCAACATCCGGCCGATCGGTCTGCTCGCCATCGGCCTCGTCGCGGTGACGACGCTGGCCGTGGGCGCGGCATTGAAGCTGATGGTGCCGGACGTGCCGTGGGCCGTGGCCTTCGTGCTGGGCGCCATCGTGTCGCCGCCCGATGCCGTGGCCGCGACCGCCATCCTTTCGCGCGTGAACATGCCGCGCCGCATCGTCACCATCCTCGAAGGCGAGAGCCTCGTCAACGATGCCTCGGGCCTGGTGCTGTACAAGTTCGCCGTGGCCGCGGTGCTGACGGGCGCGTTCTCCTTCGTCGAAGCCACCGGGCAATTCGCGCTGGTGTCGGCCGGCGGCATTGCGGTGGGCGTGGCGCTGGCCCACGTCTTCATCGCCATCCACAAGCGGCTGGGCGACCCGTTCATCGAGGTCCTCACGGTCCTCACCATTCCCTATACGGCCTACCTGGTCGCGGAAGCGCTGCACGTCTCGGGCGTGCTCGCGGTGGTGGCGGCCGGCCTGGTGCGCGGGCGCTACGCGCCGGAAATCGTCTCGGCGGAAATGCGCATCATGGCGCGCTCGGTCTGGAACCTCCTGGTGTTCCTGCTGAACAGCCTGGTGTTCACGCTGATCGGGCTGCAGCTCTCGGACGTGCTCGAAAGCCTGGGCCGCTATCCGACCGGCCTGCTCGCGGCCATCAGCATCGTCGTCACCGCCGTGGCGATCGCGGTGCGCTTCGCCTGGGTCCTGCCAGCAGCCTACTTGCCGCGCTGGTTGGCCCAGCGCCTGCTGGTGCAGGCAGCGCCGCCGCGCAAGAGTGAGCTGCTGATCATCGGCTGGTGCGGCATGCGGGGCATCGTCTCGCTGGCCGCGGCACTTGCCTTGCCCCTGACGCTGCCCGGCGGCCAGCCATTTCCGCATCGCGACCTCATCATCTTCCTCACCTTCGTGGTGATCGTGGCCACGTTGGTGGGCCAGGGCCTGACGCTGACGCCGCTGATCCGCCGGCTCAAGGTCGGCAGCGACTGGAGCCTGCACGACGAGCAACTGCGCGTGCGCGCGGCGATGAGCGCGGCCGCGCTCGCGGCCATCGACGGCGCGCTGGCCGCCGAGGGCGTGCCTGCGCATTGGGCCGATGGCCTGAAGGGCGAGATCACCGAACGGATCGCGCTGGTGGCCTCCGATGGCGAGGAACTCACGCCGCGCATGGAGCTGGTGACGCGCCTGCGCCACGCGGCGATCCAGGCCGAGCGCCGCGAGCTGATCCGCCTGTGGCGCGAGAACGCGATCGGCGACGAAGTCATGCATCACCTGATGGAGATGCTGGACTACGAGCAGGCCCACTTGCCGGCTGCCACGCCGGCCGGCACGACAGCGCCGACGAACCTGGCCGCCAGCCGCGCCGGCGACTGACGGGCCGCGGCTCACTCCTCCGCCAGGTTCCCGCGCACCTTGCGCAGCAGTGCCAGCAGCTGGTGGTGTTCGCGCTCGCTCAGGCCCCTCACCGCCTTCGCCCCCAGCTTCTTCGCCTGCACGCGCAGCGCGCGCTGGATCGCGAGGCCCTCCGGCGAAAGCGACAACCGCACGTTCCGCCGGTCGGCCGCGTCGACTTCCGCGACCAGGAGGTCGCGCTCGCGCAAGCTCTTGATCAGGCGGGCCAGCTGCGCCTTGTCGCGACCGCTGTGCTGCGCCAGGTCGCTCTGCGTCGCCCCCGGGTGCCGCTGGAAGAAGGCGAGCACCTTGGCCTCCATGTGCGTCACGCCATGGGGCGCGTCGCGCAGCGCGCGGTACTGCAGCGCACGGTAGTCATGCATCAGCCGGTGAACCAGCTCGAGCACGTCGTCCGCGCCTTCATCCGTGCCTGCGCCCGGATGGTTGACAATGTCACCTGTCTTGGCCATAATGGTTGACATTATCTCCTATAAAGCCAGCGCTCCCATGAACCAACCCATCGCCGCCAGCCGCGTGCAACGCGTGCGCCAGGAACCCAAGCGCCGCCCGGTCGAGGTCGTTGGCGTCGCCACGCTCGGCGCGAGCTTCCGGAGCATCACTTTCGCCGGCGAGGCGCTGGCCGATTTCGATTCGCCGTCCTTCGACGACCATGTCAAATTCATCGTGCATGGCGCCGACGGCGCGCCGGCCATGCGTGACTACACGCCGCGCCGCTTCGACCGCGTCGCCCGCGAGCTCACCATCGAATTCGCGTTGCATGGCGATGGACCGGCGGCCAACTGGGCGGCACAGGCGGCCGTGGGCCAGGGCGTGACGATCGCGGGTCCGCGCGGCTCGTTCATCATCCCGGTCGACTACGACTGGCACCTGCTGGTGGGCGATGAAACCGCCCTGCCCGCCATCGCGCGGCGCCTGGAAGAACTCCCGGCCGGCGCGCGGGTGACGGTACTCGGGCAAGTGGCCGACCCCGCCGACCGGCGCGAGTTCGCCAGTGCCGCGGAGCTCACAGTGCATTGGGCGCCAACACCTGCCGAGCTGCTCGCGGCGACGCAGGCCCTCGCACTGCCCACCGGTGAAGGCTACGCCTGGTGCGCGGCCGAGGCCCGCATCGCCGCCGCCGTGCGCCGCGTGCTGGTGGAAGAGAAGGGCCACGACCGCCATGCGATCCGTGCGGCCGCCTACTGGAAACAGGGCGCCCCGGCTCACCACGAAAACCTGCCGGACTGATCAGGAAGGTTTACACCGCCCCCTTGAGCCGCGAAACGCTGCATGGTTCAATCGTGGGCTGGAGACCTTCCCATGCGCAGCCTGTTCATCGCCTTCGCCGCCGCCTGCTTCATCCCGCATGCCTGGGCAGTGAACAAGTGCGTCAGCGATGAAGGCGACGCCGTCACGTACACGGACGCGCCCTGCGCCACCGAAGCTCAGCCCGTGAACGCCAGCCGCAACTCGGTGGATCTCACGCCCGCTGACAAGCAGCGCCTCCGGAACGCGCAGCACCAGTCGCGGGAGCGGACACGGGAGGTGCAGCGCCACCACACGGCCCAGGCCGAGCACGCGGCCCGGGTCCAGCGTGCGGCCGCCGCCGAGGATTGGGCGCGCAGCGCGCGCAACAACCAGGTCCAGCCCATCGTTCCCCGCGCGGCGACGGTCACGAATCCGGTCGCCCCCGGGCCCACCGCGCCAGCGGGTTACGCCAGGTAGCGGCACCGGCAACGTCAGCCGCCGGTTCGAGCGTGATGCGGGCCCAACCCCCTCTCGTTGACGTCAGCGCGCTGGTGGATCCGCACGCCGGCATGGCCGCGCGCGCTGCCGCGGCCAGGGACATGGACGCCGCGGCGCGCAGCTGGGGCTTCTTCTATGTTTCCGGGCACGGCGTGGACGCCAGGCTGGTGGGCGAAGTCGAACGGCTCGCGCGCGCCTTCTTCGCGCTGGATGAGGCCGAGAAGATGCGCATCCCCATGGCGGCCGGCGGCACCGCGTGGCGCGGCTTCTTTCCGGCAGGGGGCGAACTCACCTCGGGGCGGCCCGACTGGAAAGAAGGGCTGTACCTCGGCAGCGAACTGCCGCCGGAGCACCCGAGGGTGCGCGATGGCGTCATCCTGCACGGTCCCAACCTGTGGCCTGCCATCCCGGGCTTCCGGGAGACCGTGCTGGCCTACATCGATGCACTGGAAGCACTCGGCCACGCGCTGATGCGCGGCTGCGCGCTGGGACTTGGGCTGCCCGAGTCCTACTTCGACGAACACGGCACGCATGATCCGTTGTTGCTGCTGCGCTTCTTCAACTACCCCACCCGCCCTGCGCCCGAGGACGTGCCCGCCGCGTGGGGAGTGGGAGAGCACACGGACTATGGCCTGCTCACCATCCTGTGGCAGGACGACGTGGGTGGCCTGCAGGTGCGCAAGGATGAAGACTGGTTCGACGCGCCGCCGATCGCCGGCACCTTCGTGTGCAACATCGGCGACATGCTGGACCGCATGACGGGCGGACGTTACCGCTCGGTGCCGCACCGCGTGGCCATCAACACGAGCGGGCGTGACCGCCTGTCGATCCCGTTGTTCTTCGATCCCGACTTCGACACGGTGATCGCCCCCGTGCCGGGCGCGGGACCCGGCCAGGACGACAGCGGGCGGCGCTGGGACGGCGCCAACCTGCAGGCGTTCCACGGGACGTACGGCGACTACGTCACCGCGAAGGTGGGGAAGGTGTTTCCGGAGCTTCGCCGGTCGCTGCCGAAGGCGGGGTAGTTGCTGGCTGAGGCGTGCGCGATCGCGGTCAGCTGGACGGAGGTGCTCATTGCCCGCTTCGAGTTGAACGACGCGCTGTTGAAGCACCAGGCCGGGCAAGGCACCCTGGTCCAGGTCTTGAGGAAGCAGGAGCGCCACGCACAGGCGGTGCGGCATGTGCGCGAACGCCTGGATTTGACTTACCCCACCCCGCTGTCCAGGCCCTGAGCCTGGACCTCGGCGTGCGCAAGGCACCTGGTAGGCCGTGCAGGACTTGAACCTGCGACCAAGGGATTATGAGTCCCCTGCTCTAACCAACTGAGCTAACGGCCCGCCAACTCGGGATTGTAGGGATGCTGGGCCTGCTCGCCCGTGGCGGCCAGCCAGTCGGCGAGCGCCAGGTAGGCGACCTCGACGCCGGCCATCGGCACCCGGCGCACGCGTCCCGCGCACCGATGCAGCTCGCGGCGCATCCGCTTGAACTCGCAGGTCTGTGAGGAATTGGTGGCCGCAGTGATGTACTTCTTCATGGCCTTCATCGTGCCGCCGGGCCGGGCCGCAGACCATGAAACAGTGACCAGGAAACTTGTGCGCTATTGCCCAACCGCGTGCCGCGGCCAAGCCGTCAACGGTTGTGGCTCAGCGCGTTGCTCACCAGCTTGGAGGTGATGTCCACGATCTGGATCATCCGGTCATAGGCCATGCGCGTCGGCCCGATCACGCCCAGCGTGCCGACCACCTGCCCATCCACCTCGTACGGCGCGCTGACCACGGAAAGGTCTTCGAACGGCACGATGTGACTCTCGCCGCCGATGAAGATGCGCACGCCTTCGGCCTGGCTGGACACGTCCAGCAGGCGCATCAGCTGCGTCTTCTGCTCGAACAGCTCGAAAGCGCGCCGCAGGTGCGACATGTCGCCGGAGAAGTCGCTCACCGCCAGCAGGTTGCGCTCGCCGGAGATCACCACGTCTTCCTGCTCTTGCGTGAACGCCTCGGAGCTCGCCTCCACGGCCGTCTTCATCAGCACGACGATTTCGCCGCGCAACTCGTCGACCTCCCCCTTGAGCCTTTCGCGCACGGCTTCGATGGTGAGGCCCGCGTAGTTGGCGTTCAGGTAGTTGGCCGCCTCGGCCAGCTGCGACTGGGTGTAATCCGCGGCGGTGTGCACCACGCGGTTCTGCACGTCGCCGTCGGGCGACACGATGATGACCAGGAAGCGCCGTTCCGACAGCCGCAGGAATTCGATGTGGCGGAACACCGAGCTGCGGCGCGGCGCGACCACCACGCCCACGAATTGCGACATGCTGGAAAGCAGCTGGGCCGCATGCGCGATGACCTTCTGCGGCTGGTCGGGGGGCAACGAGGGGGTGGCGAATTCGTCGCGCTTGGCCGTGAGCATGGTGTCCACGAACAAACGGTAACCACGGGCGGTGGGGATGCGGCCGGCCGAGGTGTGCGGGCTGGCGACCAGGCCCAGCTCCTCCAGGTCCGACATCACGTTGCGGATCGTGGCGGGCGACAGTTCCAGCCCCGAAGCGCGCGACAGCGTGCGCGAACCCACGGGCTGGCCCTCGGCGATGTAGCGCTCGATCAGGGCCTTCAACAACAGTTTGGCGCGATCATCCAGCATCATGAGGGGGTCTTTGGGGAATTTTAGTGATGTAATTTGCCGATGAAATCCATCTTCCGGCAGGTTGCCCTGATCGGCAAGTACCAGGCGACGGTTCCGGCCGGCGCGGGGGCGTCGACACGGGCCGCGCTGGAAGACATCGCGAATTTTTTGGCATCGCAGGGCTGTGAGGTGGTGGTGGAACGCGATACCGCGGCCAATGCCGGCATCACAGGCTACACCACCCTGGACGTTCCGGGGATCGGCGCGCAGTGCGACCTGGGGCTGGTGGTGGGCGGCGACGGCACCATGCTGGGCATCGGCCGGCAGCTGGCCCGGCATGGCGTGCCGCTGGTCGGCATCAACCAGGGCCGGCTGGGCTTCATCACCGACATCGCACTGGAGAGCTTCCGCACGGTGCTGCCGCCCATGCTGGCGGGTGAATACGAGGAGGACCACCGCTCGCTGATGCACGCTCGCGTGATGCGCGACGGCCGCGTCGTGTTCGACGCCCTGGCCATGAACGACGTGGTGGTGAACCGCGGTGCCACGTCGGGCATGGTGGAACTGCGGGTGGAGGTCGACGGCCATTTCGTCGCCAATCAGCGGGCGGACGGGCTCATCGTCGCTTCGCCCACCGGATCCAGCG
This sequence comes from Caenimonas sedimenti, assembly GCF_007833165.1. Taxonomy (GTDB): domain Bacteria; phylum Pseudomonadota; class Gammaproteobacteria; order Burkholderiales; family Burkholderiaceae_C; genus Ramlibacter; species Ramlibacter sedimenti. Next base: position 101,903 of record NZ_VOBQ01000012.1, read on the forward strand.
CTTACGCGCTCTCCGCCGGCGGGCCGCTGCTGCATCCGTCCACTCCAGGCTGGGTGCTGGTGCCGATCGCGCCGCACACGCTGTCGAACCGGCCGCTGGTGTTGCCGGACGCCGTGGAGATCGCGATCGAAGTCGTGGCCGGCCGGGACGCCAGCGCCAACTTCGACATGCAGTCCCTTGCCTCGCTGCTGCACGGGGACCGCATCACCGTGCGGCGTTCGCAGCACAGGGTACGATTCCTGCATCCCAAGGGTTGGACCTACTTCGACACGCTGCGCAAGAAGCTGCACTGGAACGAAGCGCAATGACTTTGAAACGCATCGCCCTGCGCGATTTCGCCATCGTCCGCGAGCTCGAACTCGAGCTGGGGGCCGGCTTCTCGGTGCTCACCGGCGAAACAGGTGCGGGCAAGTCCATCCTGGTCGACGCCCTCCAGCTGGCGCTGGGCTCCCGCGCCGAGGCCCTGGTGGTGCGCGAAGGCGCCGCTCGCGCCGAGATCAGCGCCGAATTCGACCTGCCCGCCACGCTGCTGGGCTGGCTGGAGGAAGCCGGCTTCGACGCCGGAGACACCCTGCTGCTCAGGCGCAGCATCGACAGCCAGGGCAAGAGCCGCGGCTGGATCAACGGCAGCGCGGCGACGGCGGCGCAGCTGCGGGAGATTGGCGAACAGTTGGTCGACATCCATGGCCAGCACGCATGGCAGAGCCTGACACGCCCGGCCTCGGTGCGCGCCCTGCTCGATGGCTACGCGGGCACCAGCACCCAGGCGCTGCAGCAGTTGTGGCAGCGCTGGCGGTCGGCGCAGAAGACGCTGGCCGATGCGCGCGCGGCGCAGGATTCGCTGCAGCGCGAGCGCGAACGCCTCGCCTGGCAGATCGGCGAGGTGGACAAGCTTGCTCCAGGCGCGGACGAGTGGGACGACCTGAACGCCAGCCACACCCGGCTGTCGCATGCCCAAGCCCTGCTCGATGCGGCACACGGCGCCGGCCAGTTGCTGGATGGCGACGATGGCGGCGCTTGCCGCTCCCTCGCGCAGGCGTTGGAGGCGCTGCGGGCGCAGGAACACCTGGAGCCGCAGTTCCGCGAGGCTTGTGAAGTTCTGGCCTCCAGCCTCGCGCAGGCGGAAGACGCGGCGCACACGCTGCAGGCTTACCTGCGCAAGACGGAACTCGACCCACAGCGCCTGGCCGAACTCGACGAACGCATGGGCACCTGGGTTTCGCTCGCCCGCCGCTACAAGCGCGCCCCGGCGGAACTGCCGGGCCTGCTGGCCGCTTGGAAGGACGAGCTCCAGAAACTCGACGCTGCGGCGGACCTGGCCGCGCTGGAAGCGGCGGAGAAGAAGGAGCACGACGCCTTCCTGGCCGAGGCGCGCACGTTGTCCAAGGCGCGTGCGAAGGCTGCCCCGCAGCTCGCCAAGGCGGTCACGCAGGCGATGCAGGGCCTGGGCATGCAGGGCGGCCGCTTCGAGGTGGCCCTCGAGAAGTCCGAGGCGCCCACCGCTTTCGGCCTGGAGGACGTCGCCTTCCTGGTCGCGGGGCATGCATCCGGCACCCCGCGCCCCATTGGCAAGGTCGCTTCCGGCGGCGAACTCTCGCGCATTGCGCTGGCCATCGCCGTCACCACCAGCCGGCTCGGCGCGGCCGAAACGCTGATCTTCGACGAGGTCGACTCGGGTGTCGGCGGCGCCGTGGCCGAAACCGTGGGGCGCCTGATGAAGCAGTTGGGGCGTGACCGCCAGGTCTTGGCCGTCACCCACCTGCCGCAAGTCGCGGCCTGCGCGGACCACCACCTGGTCGTCGCCAAGCAGAGCGATGCCAAGGGCGTGGCCAGCAGCGTCGCGCCGGTCGAGGGGGAGAAGCGCGTGGCGGAAGTCGCACGCATGCTGGGGGGCGAAAGGCTGTCGGGCACGACGCTTGCGCACGCGAAGGAAATGCTGGGTGACAGCGCCGCTTGAACTCGTCCTGATCACCGGCATGTCCGGCTCGGGCAAGTCGGTCGCCCTGCGCGCACTGGAAGACGCCGGCTACTTCTGCGTCGACAACCTGCCGCCGGAACTGCTGCTGTCCTTCGTGGCGCTGGAGCAGCACCACATGGCCAACCGGGTGGCCATCGCGATGGACGTGCGCAGCGCGACCTCGCTGCCGCTGGTGCCGGCGCAGCTGGTCGAACTGCGCGAGGAAGGCATCGCCGTCGAACAGATCTTCCTCGATTCGACCACCGACACGCTGGTGCGGCGCTTTTCCGAAACCCGGCGGCGTCACCCGTTGTCCAACCGCGCGGGCGGGCCTGACGAAGGCATCAACCAGCAGCGCGCGCTGGTGGATGCCATCGAGCTCGAACGCGAACTGCTCGCCGAGCTGCGCGAGAACGCGCACGTGATCGATTCCAGCGTGCTCAAGCCGGCGCAGCTGCAGGGCTATATCAAGTCGCTGATCTCCGCGCCGCCGGGGCAGCTGACGCTGGTGTTCGAATCGTTTGCCTTCAAGCGCGGCATCCCGGTGGACGCCGACTACGTGTTCGACGTCCGCATGCTGCCCAATCCGCATTACGAACCCGAGCTGCGCGATCTCACGGGCTTGCAGCAGCCGGTGGTGGACTACCTGCGCAGCTATCCAGAGGTGGAGCAGATGTTCCAGCACATCGCCCGGTTCATCGGGCACTGGCTGGGGCCGCTGGCGCGCAACCACCGCAGCTACGTCACCGTGGCCATCGGGTGCACGGGTGGGCAGCACCGTTCGGTGTATCTCGTCGAAAAGCTGGCCACGGAATTCGGCTCCAACTGGACCACCCTAAAGCGCCACCGCGAGCTGGGACACCCCTAGGAGCCTGGGCGGCAGAGAAACGGGCCTCACATCTTTTCGAGCAGCTTGCGCACGGGCGTGGGCAGGCCGAGCTTGACCCACTGGTGCGGCTCGAACCAAGCGCCTTCCGCAGCCCAGGCACCAGTCAGCTGCGCCGCCACCGGATGCAGATGCAGGTCTTTGTGGGTGAGCACGTGCACGAAAGGCTCGGCGTCGCGCAGGCTGCGCCTTGCCGACGCGGGCAAGGCGGCTTCGAGCGCCGCGCGGTCGCCGAACACCGGCAGGCAATACAGGCCGGCCCAGACGCCGGGCGTGGGCCGCTTCTGCAGCCAGATCGCGCCTTCGCGTGAACGGGCGTGCAGCAGCCAGAGCGACTCGGCGCTGCGTTTGAGCTTGCGCGTCTTGCGCGGGAATTCGGCCTGACGGCCTTCCCGCGCGGCGGCGCAGAGGCCCTGCAAAGGGCACAGCAGGCAGGACGGATTGCGCGGCAGGCACAGGGTGGCCCCGAGGTCCATCAGGCCCTGGGTGTAGCGCGGCATCGCCTCTTGCAGGTCGCGCTTCGGGAGCAGCGCTTCCGCGTGGTCCCACAGGATGCGCTCGTTGGCCGCGCTCGCCAGGTCGGCTTCGAAGGCCAGCACGCGCGTGAGCACGCGCTTCACGTTGCCGTCGAGGATGGCCGCGCGCTCGCCGAAGCAGAACGATGCGATGGCGGCCGCGGTCGACCGGCCGATGCCGGGCAAGGTCACGAGCTCCGCGGCGGTGCGCGGGAACGCACCGCCGAAGCGCTGCATCACTTCCTGCGCGCAGCGGTGCAGGTTGCGCGCCCGGCTGTAGTAGCCGAGGCCGCCCCACAGCGCCAGCACGTCATCGAGCGTCGCGGCGGCCAGTGCCGCGACATCAGGGAAGCGTTGGAGGAACCGGTCGTAGTAGCCGAGCACCGCGGACACCTGCGTCTGCTGCAGCATGATCTCGGACAACCAGACGCGATACGGGTCGCGCGTGTTCTGCCAGGGGAGCTGGTGGCGGCCGTGCTCACGCTGCCAGCGCACGACATGGCCGGCGAAGCCGGCCATCGTCATGCCTGCTTGAGGGCCGAGTCGGAGTTGGCAGCGCCGGCGGACACCGACGTGCTGGTCAGGTGCGCCGTGAGTTCGGCCAGCTTGGCATCGAGCTGGTCGAGCGTGGCTTCCTGCGACTCGATCTCGGAGATGCGGTCGTCCAGGCCGCTCGCTGCCTGCTGGATGCGCTCGATGGCTTCGATGCGGCGGCCGAAATTGCGGCGGCGTTCGCGCAGCTGCGCGTCAAGCTGCGCGGCGGCCGACTTGTTCCACAGCTCGACTTCACCCAGCGCCGATTCGTAGATCACGCGCAGGCGCGTGGCCAGGGCGCGCACCAGGCGGTCGGCGAACTCGGGCTGCGCCAGGCGCAGGGCGTTGCTCATGCCCAGGTACTGGTTGTGGCTGCGTTCCACGAGGTCGAGGTCGCGCTCATAGCGGGCCAGCTCGGGTTCACGCGGGGCCTGCAACGAGAACCCGTATTCGGCGTTCAGCTGCTTGAAGGTGCCCGTGAGCATCGACTGGATGTCGGCGCTGGTGGTGGCCGCCTTGCGCAGGCCGGCGCGCAAGCGGTCGAATGTTTCCGAGTACGCCTTGCGCACGCCCAGCTTGATGCCGGGCTGGCGCAGCGCGGTGGTGAGCTCCGTCATCTCGGTCTTCAGGGTGCTGTTGCCCAGCAGGCTGAAGACCTCGCGCAGCAGCTTCAGGTGCACGGAGCGGACGGCGTGGATCTTGGCGCCGCTGGCGTCGAAATCGCCCTGCTCCTGCTCGATGCGCGCGCGCATGTGCTTGATCACCGAGGTGTTCTTGCCGCGCAGGCCTTTCAATTCGACCATCTGCTCGGCCAGGTCGCGCCGGCGGATCTGGATGACCCGCGTCGCCTCGAGGCGCAGGTCGCCGATGCTGCCGGAGACGGCGGAGCGCAGGATCTTCTGGCGCTGCCCCATGACCCCCTGCGACAGGGCCTGCTCGAGCACCGGCAGGCGGCTGGCCTGCAGCAGCTCCATGTCGTCGTTGACCTTGGCGACCAGGCCCTTCTGGGCCGAGACGGGGATCACCTGCTCCACCTGCAGGCCGAGGATCTCGGCGGTGGTCGCGCGCTGCCGGTCGATCTGGGCCTGCACCTGGATGGGTGTGCTCAGCGAATCCCACATCGTGTCGATCTTGTTCAGCACGACCAGGCGAGCGTCGGTGTCGGCGTCCTCGGCGATCAGGTGCTCGCGCCAGATGGCGAGATCGGACTTGGTGACGCCGGTGTCGGCGGCCAGGATGAAGACGACGGCGTGCGCCTGCGGGATCAGGTTGACCGTCAGCTCGGGCTCGGCGCCGATCGCGTTCAGGCCCGGGGTGTCCAGGATGACCAGCCCCTGCTTGAGCAGCGGGTGGGCGATGTTGATGAGGGCGTGGCGCCACTTGGGCACCTCGACCAGGCCGTCGGACCCGAGCGGGGGGTTGTCTTCCGGCGTGTCGTCGTGCCAGAAGCCGAGCGCCTTGGCGTCGTCCTTGGTGACGCGCACGACTTCGGCCACCTTTTCGAAGGCCTTGGCGAGCTGCGCCGGGTCGTTGACGTCGAGGTCGATGCGCGTCCACTTCTCGGGGACCATGCGCCATTCCATCAGCGGCTGCATGTGCAGGCGCGTCTCGATGGGCAAGAGGCGCAGGCAGGGCGGGACGTCGGCGTCGTAGCCCAGCTCGGTCGGGCACATCGTCGTGCGCCCGGCGGAAGCCGGCATGATGCGGCGCTTGTAGCCGGCGAAGAAGATCGCGTTGATCAGCTCCGACTTGCCGCGCGAGAACTCGGCGACGAAGGCGACCATGACCTTGTCGGAGCGCATCGAGCCTTCGAGGCGGCGCAGGCGCTCCTCGACGGCGGCGTCCAGCAGCTCGTGGTCCTTGAGCCATTCCGACAGCAATTTCAGCCGCAGCGCGAATTCGCGGCGCCACGCACCGTGCTGGTCGAACTGTTCGTTGAATGATGTCGCCACTGGTGTCCTGGGTCCCCGTCAGTCGCAAAGACTATAGCATTCGGCGCTTTTGCAGCCTCATGGTTTCTGGCAATGCGGGCAGAAAAACGTTGCGCGCTGGCCCTGCCGGATCACCCGGATGGGCGTGCCGCAGACCCGGCACGGCTCCCCCGCCCGGTCGTAGACCATCGCCTCCAGCTGGAAGTACCCGGACTCCCCATGCGCGTTGGAGAAATCCCGCAGGGTGCTGCCGCCCTTGGCGAGCGCGCGGGTCAGCACTTCACGCACCGCCTCGCGCAGGCGGGCCGCGCGCGGGCGGCTGACCCGGTCGGCTCGCAGCGTCGGCCGGATGCCGGCGAGGAACAGGGCTTCCGACGCATAAATATTTCCTACACCCACCACCAGGTCCCCCGCCAGCAGCACCTGCTTGATGGGGGCCTTGCGGCGCTTCAGGCCCGCGTGGAAGTGGTCCACGTCGAAGCCCTCGAGCAAAGGCTCGACGCCCAGGCCCCCCAGCAGCTTGACCGCTTCGGGCGCCGACTCGGAGGCGGCATGGACGACGGCGCCGAAGCGCCGCGGGTCGTTCAGCCGCAGCACGCCGCGGTCGGTGACGAGGTCGAAGTGGTCGTGGCTGCCGGCTTCCGGCACCTGCGGCGCGAACCGCAGGCTGCCCGACATGCCCAAGTGCAGCAGCAGCAGCCCCTCGTCCAGGTCCAGCAGCAGGTATTTGCCCCGCCGCCGCACACCCGTCACCTCGCGCCCGACCAGCTGGGCGGGCAGGCAGCCCAGGGGCCAGCGCAGCGGCTTGCCCAGGCGCACGGCGGCCACACGGGCGCCTGCGATGCGATCGGCAAAACTGAGGCGGGTGACCTCGACTTCGGGCAGTTCGGGCATGGGAGAGGCCCTGAAAACGGGCCTCGGATTATGATGGGTCGATGACCCGTATGACCCCTGCTGCGCTGCTGGCGCTGCTGACCTTGGTGGGCGCGCCGGCCGCGCACGCCCAGATGGCGCAAGCCCCGCTGGCCGCGGCTTCCGCGACGCCTGCCGCACCGCCGTCCAGCAGTCTCGACGCTGAACTTTTCTACCAGTTGCTGCTCGGCGAACTCAACGTCCGGGCCAACGAGCCGGGCACCGGTTTCGCGCTGATCCTCGACGCCGCGCGCAAGACCAACGACGCCGCGCTTTACCAGCGCGCCGTGGAACTCGCCTTCCAGGCGCGCTCCGGCGAGTCGGCGCTGCAGGCCGCGCGGGCCTGGAAGCAGGCCTTCCCGCAATCGCGCGAGGCCAATCGCTACGTCCTGCAGATCCTGGTGGCGCTCAACCGCGTGCCGGAAAGCTCCGAGATCCTCAAGAACGAGATCGCCCTGGCGGACCCCAAGGACCGCCCGGCCGTCATCGCCGTGATTCCGCGCAACTTCGCCCGCGTCAGCGACAAGAAGCAGGCGGCGGCGATGGTGGAGCAGGCCCTGACGGAATACATCGGCAACCCGGCGACGGGCGCCCCGGCCTGGACGGCAATCGGCCGCATGCGCCTGGCCGCCGGCGACGCACCAGGGGCGCTCGAGGCCGCCCGCCGCGGCCAGGCGCTCAACGCGCGCGCCGAAGGACCCGCCCTTCTCGCGCTGGAACTGATGGAGCCGAAGCAGCCGCAGGCCGAAGCCCTGGTCAAGAAATACCTGGAAGGCAAGCCGCTGCCCGAAATCCGCATGGGCTACGCGCGGGCCCTGCTGGACGGCCAGCGCTACGCCGAGGCCTTGCAGCAGCTGCAGGCGATCACCGGCGAGCGGCCGGAATTTGCCGAGGCCTGGCTGGTCCAGGGCACCCTGCTGGTCCAGGACAACCAGCTGGTGCCCGCCGAAGCCGCGCTCAAGCGCTACGTGGAACTGGCCCAGGCGCAACGCACCGGTGAAGAGCGCAGCCGCGGGCTCGCCCAGGCCTACCTGTCGCTCGCCCAGGTGGCCGAGAAGCGCCGCGACTTCCCCGCCGCCTCGGCCTATCTCGACCGCATCGAAAGTTCGCAGGACCTGCTGGCGGCCCAGAGCCGGCGTGCGTCCATCCTGGCGCGCCAGGGCAAGCTGGACGAGGCCCGCAAGCTGCTGCGCACCATCCCCGACCGCAACCCGGGCGATGCGCGCATGAAACTGATGGCCGAAATCCAGCTGCTGCGCGAGAACAAGCAATACAAGCCGGCCTACGACCTGCTGGCCGAGGCGATCGCGAAGGACCCGCGCGAAACCGACCTGCTGTACGACCAGGCCATGATGGCCGAGAAGCTGGGCGACTTCGCCGACATGGAGAAGCTGCTGCGGCAGATCATGGCGGCCAAGCCGGACTACCACCACGCCTACAACGCCCTGGGCTATTCGTTCGCCGAACGCAACATCCGGCTGCCCGAAGCCAAGCAACTGATCCAGAAAGCCCTGGAATTCGCGCCGGGCGACCCCTTCATCAGCGACAGCCTGGGCTGGGTCGAATTCCGCATGGGGAACAAGGCCGAAGCGGTTCGGATCCTCGAGACGGCCTACAAGGCCAAGCCCGACGCCGAAATCGCCGCGCACCTGGGCGAAGTGCTGTGGAGCCTGGGCCAGCGGGATCGGGCGCAAAGCGTCTGGCGCGAAGGCCTGCTGCTGAACAACGAGAACGAGACGCTGCAGGAGACCCTGAAGCGGCTCAAGGTCAAGCCCTGATGCTGGTTCGCGTTGCACGTTTGGCGGCGTGGGCGCTTGCGCTGGGCCTGTTGCTCGCGGGTTGTGCCACGCCGGTGCGCCAGGCGCCGGCCGACCCGCAGGCACAGGTCTGGTCGGGCCGGCTGGCGTTGACGGTCGAAGGCAACCAGAGCCAGTCGTTTTCGGCGGGCTTCGAGTTGCAGGGCCGACCCGAAACCGGTCAGTTGACCTTGTTCAATCCACTGGGCGGGACGCTCGCCGTCCTGGCCTGGTCCCCTGGCGCGGCCACGCTGCGTTCGGGCGACAAGGTGCAGCAGTTCGAATCGGTGGAGGCGCTCGCCGTGCAGGCGACGGGCGCGCCGCTGCCGATCACCGCGCTGTTCGACTGGTTGCGGGGCGTCGAAACGCCCGTGGCCGGCTGGCAGGCCGACGTCAGCCAGGTTGCCCAGGGACGGCTGCGCGCTCAGCGCAACGCCCCGCCTCCGGTCGCCGAGTTGCGTGTTGCCTTCGAGCGCTGAAAACATCAACCATGCGCGCGTTGTACGACGTGCCGGCACCGGCCAAGCTCAACCTGTTCCTGCACATCACGGGTCGCCGGCCGGACGGCTATCACCTCCTGCAGTCGGCCTTCATGCTGATCGACTGGCACGACACGCTGCACTTCGAGCGGCGTGACAATGGCCAGCTGAGCCGGGAAGACCTGGGCGAGCAGAAGCTGCCGGCGGACGATCTGGTCCTGCGGGCAGCACGCGCCCTGCAGCAGGAAAGCGGCACTGCGCTCGGGGCGCACATCCAGATCGAAAAGCGCATCCCGGCCGAAGCGGGCATGGGGGGCGGGTCCTCCGACGCGGCGAGCTGCCTGCTGGCACTCAACCGCCTCTGGCGCCTCGGCTTGCCGCTCGCCCGGCTGGAGCGGATCGGGTTGGCGCTGGGCGCGGACGTGCCGTTTTTCCTGCGTGGACGCAACGCCTGGGTCGAGGGCATCGGCGAGCAGATCACGCCCCTGGCGCTGCCCGCGGCCCGATTTGCCGTGGTCAAACCGCCCGCGGGCTTGGCCACGAAGGGCATCTTCGGCCACCCCGGCCTGAAACGCGACAGCGACACTGCTATAATTTCAGGCTTTGCTGCAAACCCGTTCGGTTTTGGCACGAACGTGCTGGAGCCGGTGGCGCGAGAGCTCTGTCCCGATGTCGGAAGGGCGCTCGAATGGCTGGGTTCGCAGGGCTTGCATGGCCGGATGACCGGTTCGGGCAGCGCGGTGTTCGCGCTGCTGCAGCCCGGCGAGACGGTGGCCGAAGCCCCGGAGGCCTGGCGGGTTCGTGTATGCGGCAATTTGGATGTTCATCCCCTGGTGGGATGGGCACCCAGCGACGATTCATCGGTTGGCGGCTGATTTCAGCCGGCGACCCGTGTAGGGGAGTCGCCAAGTTGGTTAAGGCACCGGATTTTGATTCCGGCATTCGAGGGTTCGAGTCCTTCCTCCCCTGCCAGAAACACGAGAAACCGGGGACAGAGCGCGCTCTGTCCCCCACTGACTAATCAGATCGCTGGGACCGTCGATGCAGGCTGCGCCTCCTCCCGATTTCATGGTGTTCACGGGCAATGCCAATCCGGCAATGGCCGCGGAAATCGCCAGCCACCTGGGCATCAGCCTGGGCGCGGCGTCGGTGGGCCGTTTTTCCGACGGCGAAGTGACGGTCGAGATCAACACGAACGTGCGCGCGCGCGACGTGTTCGTGGTGCAGTCCACCTGCGCCCCGACGAACGAGAATCTGATGGAACTGCTGATCATGGTCGATGCGCTCAAGCGCGCCTCGGCCGAGCGGATCAGCGCGGTGATCCCGTATTTCGGCTACGCGCGGCAGGACCGCCGGCCGCGCTCCAGCCGGGTGCCGATCTCGGCCAAGGTGGTGGCCAACCTGCTCGAAACGGTGGGGGTGGCGCGCGTGCTGACGATGGACCTGCACGCCGACCAGATCCAGGGCTTCTTCGACATCCCGGTCGACAACATCTATGCGTCGCCGGTCCTGCTGGGCGACGTGCGCAGCAAGAACTACGACGACCTGATCGTCGTTTCGCCCGACGTCGGCGGCGTGGTGCGCGCCCGGGCGCTGGCCAAGCAGCTGAACACCGACCTGGCCATCATCGACAAGCGGCGGCCCAAGGCCAACGTGAGCGAAGTGATGCACGTGATCGGCGAGATCGAAGGCCGCAACTGCGTGATCATGGACGACATGATCGACACCGCCGGCACGCTGGTGAAGGCGGCCGAGGTGCTGAAGGACCGCGGCGCGAAGAAGGTCTATGCGTATTGCACGCACGCCATCTTCTCGGGCCCCGCCATCGACCGCATCGCCCAGGGTTCGGCCCTGGACGAAGTGGTGGTGACGAACACGATTCCCTTGTCTGACGCCGCGCGCGGCTGCAGCAAGATCCGCCAGCTCACCGTGGCGCCGCTGATCGCCGAAACGATCCAGCGCATCGCCAAGGGCGAGTCGGTGATGAGTTTGTTCTCGGATCAAGTGAACTTGTTCTGAGAGCGTCGCGGGCCCGTTCGCGGGCCATTTTGAAATGGGGGCCAGGCTGGTCGCGGCCGGCTCCCCAGTCTGGAGAATGAACATGAAATTCGTCGCTTTCGAGCGCGCCAAGCAGGGCACGGGTGCGAGCCGCCGTCTCCGCATCGTGGGCAAGACGCCCGGCATCGTCTATGGGGGCTCCGGCCAGCCGCAGCTGGTCGAGCTCGACCACAATGCGCTGTGGCACGCCCTGAAGAAGGAAGCCTTCCACTCCACCATCCTCGAGATGGAACTGGCCGGCGCCACCAGCAAGGTGCTGCTGCGCGACGTGCAGTACCACCCGTACAAGCAGCAAGTCCAGCACATCGACTTCCAGCGCGTGGATGCCAACACCCGGCTGCACATGAAGGTGCCGCTGCACTACAAGGGCGCGGAAGAGTCCCCGGCCGTCAAGCTGGAACACTGCCTGGTGAACCCGGTCATGACCGAGCTCGACATCTCCTGCCTGCCGGCCGACCTGCCGGAATTCATCGAAGTCGACCTGTCCGGCCTGAAGAAGGGCAGCTCGCTGCACCTGAACGACATCACCCTGCCCAAGGGCGTGAAGGCCGTGACGCACGGCAAGCCGAACCCGGTGCTGGTGTCGGTCGTCACCTCGGCCGCGGAAGAGTCCGCGGCGGAAGCGGCCGACCCTGCCGCCGCCGCCCCGGCTGCCGATGCCAAGGCGGCTCCCGCCGGCAAGGCGGCGCCCGCGAAGGCCGCGGCTGGCAAGGATGCCAAGCCGGCTGCCAAGGCGCCCGCGAAGAAGTAAGCGTTGGCTGGGCCCGCAAGGGCTGCTACCAAGTGACAGGCCCGCGCAAGCGGGCCTTTTTTTGTGCTGTGATCGCCTTCTCCGGCGCCCGGTGAATAGTGCCGTTCCGCCACCAACCAACTGCGGGTACCTTTCGATCATGATCAAGCTGTTCGCTGGCCTGGGCAACCCGGGCGCCGAATACGAAGCCACCCGGCACAACGCCGGGTTCTGGTGGGTGGATGCGCTGGCGCGCGAGCTGAAGGTGTCGCTGGTGCCGGAACGCGGCTATCACGGGCTGGTGGCGCGCGCCAACGTCCACGGCCAGGTGGTGTGGCTGCTCGAGCCGCAGACGTTCATGAACCTCTCCGGCAAGTCGGTCGCCGCCCTGGCGCGCTTCTACAAGATCCAGCCCGACGAAATCCTGGTCGTGCATGACGAGCTCGACGTGGTGCCCGGCCAGGCCAAGCTGAAATTCGGCGGCGGCCATGGGGGCCACAACGGCCTGCGCGACATTCACGCCCAACTGGGCACGGGCGACTACTGGCGCCTGCGCCTGGGCATCGGCCATCCCGGCGTGGCGGCCGAAGTGGTGAACTGGGTGCTGAAGAAGCCCGCGCCCGAGCAGCGCCAGGCCATGGAAGAAACCGTGGCGCGAACCCTCAAGGCCGTGCCGGCGCTGCTGGCCGGCGAGATGGAAAAGGCCACGCTGATCGTGCATACGCACAAGCCCCCCCGACCCAAACCACCGCGGCCGGTCGAGCCGCCCACCTGAGGAGGAACCATGCTGAAGACCGTGATGATCGGAGCCCTGCTGGCCTGCGCCGGCGGCCATGCCGTCGCGCAGCAGATGTACCGCTGCGGCAGCACCTACAGCGAGCAGCCGTGCCAGGGCGCCACCCTGGTGCAGGCCGTGCAACGGCCGCCGGCAGCGGACGCGCGCCAGGCCGAATTCGCCGCGAAGCGCGATCAGCGCCTGGCGGATTCGATGGAGAAGTCGCGGTTGGCGCAGGAAGCGCGGGCGCCGAAGGCCATCATCATTGGCGGCACCGACAAGCCGGCCGAGCCCAAGGCCGCAGAGAAGAACCAGGCCAGGGCGCCAAAAGGCAAGAAGCCGGAGCATTTCACGGCGACGTCGCCGCGGCCGCCGGGGGAAACCAAGAAGAAGAAATCCTAGTAGGCTGGGGGTGAGCCCGCAGGCGAACCCCAGCGATGCGACGACTTGCTGGGGTTCGCCTGCGGGCTCACTCGAGCCTACGACTTGCCCGCCTCGGCCGTGAGCCGCCGGTACTTCTGCCAGAGCGTCTCGTTGCTTTCGAGGTGCTCCGGATTCAGCGGGATGCAGGCCACGGGGCAGACCTGCACGCACTGCGGCTCATCGAAGTGGCCGACGCATTCGGTGCATTTGTGCGGATCGATCTGGTAGATCTCCGGGCCGAGGAAGATCGCCTCGTTCGGGCACTCCGGCTCGCAGACGTCGCAGTTGATGCACTCGTCGGTGATCATCAGGGCCATTCAGCCTCCGCCGAGCCGCCTCAAGGAGGCTGACGCCCCCTCGGGGGGCAGCGCACTACACGAAGTGAGAAGCGTGGGGGCGACCATATGGCATTATCCCCGGCTTCATGGGCCTGTTTCTCTTCAAGCGGCTGATCACCCTCATCGCGACGCTGGTTGGTACCTCGATCGTGGTGTTCCTGGTCCTGGAGATTCTTCCGGGCAACGCGGCGCAGATCCTCATGGGGCCCGACGCCTCGCCCGACGCGGTGACGGCGCTGGCCGCCAAGCTCGGCATCGACCGACCGCCGGTCGAGCGCTACGTCAACTGGGTCACCGGCATGTTCAAGGGCGACCTCGGCCTCAGCTATGCCTACAGCACGCCGGTCGGGGAACTCGTGTTCGAGCGCCTGGGGGTGACCGTCCCGCTCGCCTTGCTGGCCATGTCATTCACCACAGTGCTGGCCCTGGCAGCGGGCATCTATGCCGCCGCGCGCCACAACAAGCTGGGCGACGTCGGCATCATGGGGCTCACGCAGATCGGCATCGCCATCCCGAACTTCTGGTTCGCGATCCTGCTGATCCTGCTGTTCTCCGTGCAGCTCAAGTGGTTCTCGGCCGGCGGCTTCCCGGGCTGGGATGAAGGCATCCTGGAAGGGCTGCGCGCGCTGATGCTGCCAGCGCTCTCGCTGGCGGTGGTGCAATCGGCGATCCTGGCGCGCATCACGCGTTCCGCCGTGCTGGAAGTGCTGCGCGAAGACTTCGTGCGCACCGCGCGCGCCAAGGGCGTTTCACAACGCGCGGCGCTGTGGGGGCACGTGCTGCGCAACGCCATGATCCCGGTGATCACCATCATGGGCCTGCAATTCGCCGAGCTGCTGGCCGGCACCATCGTGGTCGAAAGCGTGTTCTACCTGCCGGGCCTGGGCCGGCTGATCTTCCAGTCGATCTCCAACCGCGACCTGATCGTGGTGCGCAACTGCGTGATGCTGCTCGCGGCGATGGTGGTCATCGTGAACTTCGTGGTGGACGTGCTGTATGCGGTCATCGACCCGCGCGTCAAGGCGGCCGACATATGAGCGCCGTGATGGGAACGCCGCCGGTCGCGGTACCGTTGCAAGGCCCCGGCTTCTGGAAGCGGGCGCGCCGCAACCCCAGTTTCATGCTGGGGCTGGTGCTCACGCTGCTGCTCGCCTTCACGGCGGTGCTGTCGTTCATCTGGACGCCGCACAACCCCTACGAGATCGACATGGCGCTCAAGCTCAGGGCGTCCGACGCGAAGTATTGGCTGGGGACCGATGCGTTCGGCCGCGACGTCGTCTCGCTGCTGCTCGTCGGCGCGCGCGCTTCCATCATCGTCGGCGTGATTGCCGTGAGCATCGGGCTCGTGATCGGCACCGCGCTGGGCCTGCTCGCCTCCGCCAAGCGCGGCTGGGTCGAAGAGGCCATCATGCGGCTGTCGGATTTTGGCTTCGCCTTTCCCGCGATCCTCTCGGCCATCATGCTCACGGCCGTGTTCGGGCCCGGCATGGCGATCGCCATCACGGCCATCGGCATCTACAACATCCCGACGTTCGCGCGCATCACCCGCGCTTCCGCCAACGCCGTGTGGTCGCGCGAGTTCGTGCTGGCCGCACGCGCCTGCGGCAAGGGCGCCTTCAGCATCACGATGGAGCACGTGCTGCCCAACATCGTGTCGGTGCTGATCGTGCAGGCCACCATCCGCTTCGCCATCGCCATCCTGGCGGAAGCGGCACTCTCGTACCTCGGGCTCGGCACGCAGCCGCCGCAGCCTTCCTGGGGACGCATGCTGAGCGAGGCGCAGACGCTGCTGTTCCAGGCGCCGCAGCTGGCCGTCTTCCCCGGTGTCGCCATCGCGATGGCCGTGCTGGGCCTGAACCTGCTGGGCGATGGCCTGCGCGACCTGTTCGATCCGCGCCTGGCGCGCAAGAGATAGTCAGCAAATGCCCCTGCTCGAAGTCCAGGACCTCTCCGTCGAACTGCAGACCCATCGCGGGCCCGCCTACGCGGTGCGCAACATCAGCTTCTCGCTGGAGCGCGGCGAATCGATCGGCCTCGTCGGCGAATCCGGCTGCGGCAAGTCGATCAGCGTGATGGCCCTGATGGGCCTGCTGCCCGAGAACGCGCGCGTGACCGGCAGCATCGTCTTCGACGGCCAGCAACTCGTTGGCAAGCCCGAGCGCGACATGTGCAAGCTGCGCGGCGACCGCATCGGCATGATCTTCCAGGAGCCGATGACGGCGCTGAATCCGGTGCACACCATCGGCCGCCAGGTGGCGGAGCCGCTGCGGCTGCATCGCGGCATGTCGGCCGACGCCGCCCGCAAGGAAGCGATCTCCCTGCTGGACCGCGTGGGCATCCCGGATGCCGCGCGCCGCATCGATGCCTATCCGCACCAGTTCTCGGGCGGCCAGCGCCAGCGCGTCACCATCGCGATGGCGCTCGCTTGCGGACCCGACCTGCTGATCGCCGACGAGCCGACCACCGCGCTCGACGTGACGATCCAGCGGCAGATTCTCGACCTGGTCCGCGACCTGGTGGCCGAGCGCGGCATGGCGCTGATGCTGATCTCCCACGACCTGGGCGTGATCGCGCAGAACGTCCGGCGCATGCTGGTGATGTACGGCGGCAGCGTGGTGGAAAGCGGAGAGACGGAGACGGTCTTCACGGAGCGCGCGCACCCATACACCCTGGGTCTGTTCGCGGCCCGGCCAGGGCTCCGCTCGGCCAAGGGACGGCGCCTCGCCACCATTCCCGGCACCGTGCCGGAACTGGTCGACCTGCCCCCCGGCTGCCCTTTCGCCGGACGTTGCCGCTTCACCATCCCCGAATGCCACGTCACCGTGCCGCCGCCGTATGAGGTCGCGCCGGGCCACCACGTGCGCTGCATCCGGCTGGATGCCGTCGCGGCGGAGCGCGAACTGGCCGAGTCCGCATGACGACGCTGCTCCAGGTCGAGAATCTCGTGCGGCATTACACGATGCCACGCGAGAAGCTGTTCGGACCCCCGCCCATGGTGGAGGCGCTCAATGGCGTGAGCTTCACCATCGAAAGCGGCCGCAGCCTCGGCATCGTCGGTGAGTCCGGCTCGGGCAAATCGACCCTGGCGCGGCTCGTCATGGCGCTGGACAAGCCCACCTCGGGCAAGGTCACCCTGCTGGGTCGCGACCTGAACGCCTTGCCGACCGAAGAGCTGCGGCTGGCGCGGCGCGACTTCCAGATGGTGTTCCAGGATCCCTACGGCTCCCTCGACCCGCGCCAGAAGGTGCAGCGCATCGTCTGCGAACCGCTGAGTGCACAGGGCGTTTCGCGCGACGAGCAGCAGCAACGGGCTTCCGAGGTGCTGCAGGCCGTCGGCTTGCGGCCCAACGACCTGGGCAAGTACCCGCACGAGTTCTCCGGCGGCCAGCGGCAGCGCATCGCCATCGCCCGCGCGCTTGTCACGCGGCCCCGCCTGATCGTGGCCGACGAGCCCGTGAGCGCGCTCGACGTTTCCGTGCAGGCCCAGGTGCTGAACCTGATGCAGGACCTGCAGCAGGAATTCGGCATCACCTACATGCTCATCAGCCACGACCTGGCCGTGGTGCACCACCTGTGCGACGATGTTGCCGTGCTCTGGCAGGGCCGGATCGTCGAGCAGGGGCCACCGGAACGGTTGTTCACCGCCGCCGAGCACCCCTACACCCGGACCTTGCTGGAAGCCGTGCCGCAGGCGGAGCCGCCCCGGCGCGCCACCGCTGGCACGGCATGAGCTAATCCCTCTTGCCCTCGAACGCCTTTCTCGGGGATGATGATTTCCATGGCCGCGCTGCGCGGCCTGTCAAACTTTTCGTCTAAGCCACTGGAGCCCTCACCATGATCAGCCGCCGCAGCGTGCTTTCGCACTCCGCCACCGTCGCCGCCATCGCCACCTTGCCGGCCGGCGCTCTCGCGCAAGGCAAGAAGGACTCCATCACCCTGGCGATGACGCTGGAGCCGCCGGGGCTGGATCCGACGGCCGGGGCCGCCTCGGCCATCGCCGAGATCACGCTGTACAACATCTACGAGACGCTCACCAAGATCCACCCCGACGGCACGGTCACGCCCCTGCTCGCCGAAAGCTGGGAGATCTCGCCGGACCTGCGCACCTACACCTTCAAGCTGCGCAAGGGCGTGAAGTTCAGCAACGGGGAGCCGTTCAACGCCCGCAACGTCAAGTTCTCCTTCGATCGCGCGGGCGGCGAGAAGAGCACCAACAAGGACAAGCGCACCTTCGCCGCCATCACCACGCAGGTGGTGGACGACAACACCGTGGTGCTGCTGACCAAGGAGATCGACCCCGATTTCCTGTTCCTCATGGGCCAGGCCACGGCCGTCATCGTGGAACCCAAGAGCGCCGACAACAACGCCACGCAGCCGGTCGGCACGGGCCCCTACAAGCTGGAGAACTGGGTCAAGGGTTCGTCGCTCGTCCTGTCGAAGTGGGACGGCTACCGCAACGCCGGTGCGATCAAGATGCGGCGCGCCTCGTTCCGTTTCATCACCGACCCGGCCGCGCAGATCGCGGGGCTGCTGGCGGGCGACGTGGACGCGTTCCAGCGCGTCACGGGCCGCGCCGTCGAACAGTTCAAGGCCAATCCCAAGTTCCAGGTGCTGGTGAGCGGCTCGCGCGCCAAGACCATCCTGGCGCTCAACAACAAGAAGAAGCCGCTCGACGACATCCGTGTGCGGCGCGCGATCAACATGGCGCTGGACCGCAAGGCCGTGATCCAGGGCGCGGCGGACGGCTTCGGCGCGCCCATCGGCAGCTACTACCCACCCAGCGCGCCCGGCTACGTCGACCTCACCAAGGTCAACGCCTACGATCCCGACAAGGCCCGCGCGCTCCTCAAGGAGGCCGGCGTGAACAACCTCGAACTGACCATCACCCTGCCGCCGCCGCCCTACGCGCGCCAGGGCGGCGAAGTCATCGCCTCCATGCTCGGCAAGGTCGGCATCAAGGCCTCGCTGCAAAACGTCGAGTGGGCCCAGTGGCTGTCGGGCACCTACGGCAACAAGAACTACGACATGACGATCATTTCGCATGTGGAGCCGTTCGACCTGGGCAACTTCTCGCGCGCCGGCTACTACTGGAACTACGACAACCCGAAGTTCAACGGGCTGTACGACAAGTACAAGCAGACTGCCAACCCCGCCGAGCGCACCAAGATCCTGGGCGAGATCCAGCGGCTGGTGGCCGACGACGCCGTGCACGGTTACCTGTACCAGCCGCAGTGGGTGACCATCGCCAACAAGAACGTCAAGGGCCTGTGGAACAACATGCCCATCTTCGTGAACGACATCTCGGCACTGTCCTGGGCGTGACGGATGCCGGACGCGCTGCATGAGCATTCGGCGCCGGCCCTGATCGAGCTGTACCGCCGGCGGGAAGCCTCGCCGGTGGAAGTGGCGCAAGCCGTGCTCGGCCACGTCGAACGCTGGGAGCACCATCTCCACGCCCTCTTCCTGCTCAGGCCCGACAAGGTGCTGGAGCAGGCGCGCGCCAGCGAGGCGCGGTGGCTGCGCGGCGCGCCGCTCGGGCCCATCGACGGCGTGCCGGTCACCATCAAGGACAACATCGCGACCCAGGGCGACCCGACGCCGCTGGGCACGGCCGCCACCGACCTGACGCCGGCCGCGGCCGATGCACCGCCCGCCGCGCGCGTGCGCGAGAGCGGCGGTGTGGTGCTGGCCAAGACCACCATGCCCGACTACGGCATGCTGTCCTCCGGCCTCTCCAGCTACCACCAGCTGGCGCGCAACCCATGGGACCGTGGCAAGACGCCGGGCGGTTCGAGTTCGGGCGCGGGCGCCGCTGCGGCGGCGGGCTACGGGCCCCTGCACATCGGCACCGACATCGGCGGTTCGTTGCGCCTGCCGGCCGGCTGGTGCGGCATCTTCACCCTGAAGCCCAGCCTGGGCCGCATCCCGATCGACCCACCCTATACGGGCCGTGCGGCCGGGCCGATGACGCGCACCGTAGCGGATGCCGCGCTGTTCATGGAAGTGCTGGCGCGGCCGGACGCACGCGACACCATGAGCCTGCCGGCGCAGGACATCGCCTGGCGCACGTTCGATGCCGGCGCGGAGAAGCTGCGCGGCCTGCGCATCGGCCTGCTGCTGGAGGCGGGCTGCGGCTTGCCGGTCGAACCCG
This sequence comes from Caenimonas sedimenti, assembly GCF_007833165.1. Lineage (GTDB taxonomy): Bacteria > Pseudomonadota > Gammaproteobacteria > Burkholderiales > Burkholderiaceae_C > Ramlibacter > Ramlibacter sedimenti. The sequence continues at coordinate 121,388 of NZ_VOBQ01000012.1, forward strand.
AGGTGAAGACCGCCGTGGAGCGCGCGGCGCACCTGTTCGAGCGCGCCGGCGCGGTGGTTGCGCCCATGCAGCCCTTCATGACGCAAGCCATGCTCGATGGCATGGACCACTTCTGGCGCATGCGTTCGTACGCCGACCTGCGGGCGCTGCCGCCGGAACGCAAAGCAAAGGTGCTGCCCTACATCCAGCAATGGGCCGACAGCGCCGCGGACATGTCCGGCGAAGCGGTCTTCCATGCGGTGCACCAGTTCCACCTGACGCGCATCGCCACGGTCAAGGCGTGCGCCGCGTTCGACTACGTGATCTCGCCGGTCTCGCCGATGCCCGCCTTCCCGGCCGGCCTGGCCTCGCCCACGAACGATCCGCTGCATCCGCTGGAACACATCGGCTTCACCGTGCCGTTCAACATGTCGGAGCAGCCGGCCGCATCGATCAACTGCGGTTACACGGCCTCGGGCCTGCCGATCGGCCTGCAGATCGCCGGTGCCCGCTTCGACGACCTCGGCGTGCTGCAGGTGGCGCGCGCCTTCGAGCTGATCCGGGAGGCGCAGCGGCCCTGGCCGCAACCGCCCTCGGAATCCGTCCACCATGTCGACTGATGTCCTCGGCAACCCCGTCACGCTCGAATCACCGGCGGCCCTGGGCCCGCTGAACGATTTCGTCGAAGGCTTCATCGCCAGCGAGGCGCGGGCGGCCAACATCCTGCAGGCGCAGGAGGACGGCAGCGCGATCGTGCAGGCGTGCTGCGCGGCTTTGCACATGTTCGCCGAGACCGGTGACGCGCCGCGGAACGCGCGGCCGTTCCTGGCGCGCGCGCAAGCAGCCGCACCCCGGGCCACGCCGCGGGAGCAAAGGTTCGTGGCGGCCGTCGCGGCCTGGGTGGAAGGCGATGTTTCGCGCGCCATCGCCTTGCACGAAGAGCAGGCACGCGAATTCCCGCGCGACCTCGCCTCGCTGAAGCTGGGCCACTACCACCTGTTCAACCGCGGCGATTCGCCGGGCATGCTGCGCCTCGCGCTCGCCGCCGTCCCCGCAGCCCAGGACGTGCCCTACCTTCACGGCATGCTGGCCTTTGCCTGGGAGCAATGCCATTTCCTGGAAGAGGCTGAAGCGGCGGCCCGGCATGCCATCGCCATGCGGCGCAAGGAGCCGTGGGCGCATCACGCGCTCGCGCACGTCATGCTCACGCAGGGCCGGTTCACCGAAGGCCACGCTTTCCTGCAGGATGTCAGCCCCACCTGGACCGGGTTGAACTCGTTCATGGTCACGCACAACTGGTGGCACCAGGCGCTCTTCGCCATCGAGCTCGAACGGCACGATGAAGCCCTGGAACTCTACGACCAGCATGTGTGGGCCGAGGTGAAGGAATACAGCCAGGACCAGATCAACGCCATCTCGCTGCTGGCGCGGCTGGAACTGGCAGGTGCCGACGTCGGCGACCGCTGGCTCGATGTGGCGGGCTACCTGGCGCACCGCCTGCATGATCACGTGCTGCCCTTCCTGGACATGCAGTACCTCTACGGACTGGCGCGCGCCGGCCGTTCGACGCAAGCGCAAGTGCTGATGCACAACATCGAGACGCGGGCGCAGCGCGCATCGGAAGACGCCCGTGCCGCCTGGCAGGGCGTCTGCGTGCCCGCCAGCCACGGCCTGCTCGCGCATGCGCGCGGCGATTGGGCGTCGGCGGTCGACTCACTGGGTACAGCGTTGCCGCGCCTGGTGGAGATCGGCGGCAGCCACGCCCAGCGCGACCTGTTCGCGCAGGTCCATTTCGATGCGCTGGTGCGAAGCGGCCAGTTGAGCGGCGCGCAGCACCTGCTGCAGCAGCAATTGCGTGGACAACCGGAGTCGCGGCGCCTGAAGCGCCAGGCCGCGCAGCTCTACTCCGACTTGGGCTTGCCCTCCGTGGCGAGCTTTTTCTGATCGTAGACCGGCTGCGGCGGCAGGTCGGCCAGGTGCTGCGTGTCAGCCCAGTTCAGGATGTCGATGGCATCGCCCCGCACGCGGATCCGGTTCAGGCCGGCATTGGGGATGTCGCTTTGCCGCGGGCCGTTCAAGCCCAGCGAACGCGCAGTGCGGTAGATCATGTCCAGCACGCCACCGTGCGTGACGACCACCACCGTCTGGTTCGGGTGCGCGGCCACCATGCGCTGCACGGCTTCCATCACCCGGCCATGGAACTGGCGGGTCGACTCGCCCTCGGGCATGGCGTAGTCCTCCTCGAAGCGCAGCCAGCCTTCCCAGGCCTCGGGGTGCTGCTCCTTGATGTCGTCCACGCGCATGCCGTCCACGCGGCCGAAGCTCTGCTCGCGCAGGCCGGCCTCGGTGAGCGACTGCAACGCCAGCTGGGTGGAGATGGGTGAAGCCGTCTGCTGGGCGCGCAACAGATCGCTGGCGTAAAGCGCGTCGCATTTCTCGCCGGCCATGCGCGCGGCGATGCGCCGGGCCTGCTCGAGGCCGGTGGCGTTCAGGCTCACATCGACGTGTCCCTGGAAGCGCAGTTCACGGTTCCAGTCGGTTTCACCGTGCCGGATGAGGATCAGCTCGGTCATGGACAGGGCCTGTTAACGCCATTTTTGGCGATGCGTTGCTCGCCAAAAAGGTCATGCGCAAGGCGCGAGTCCGCAGGCGCAGTGATCTGCGTCAAGGACTCGTAACGCGGCGCATGGCCTTTTTGGCCGCAACCCGAAGGGAACGTGCCTAAAACCGCGCCATGCGTCGTTCCACTCCTAGCCAAGGCGGCCAGCCTTGGCGTCGTCGTGCGCCTAGCCTGGCGCGGTTTTAGGCACGTTCGCATCGTCAAAAATGGCGTTAACAGGCCCTCATTATCCCAGCCATGGCACGATGGAGCCTGCCAGCTCGCCAAACAGCTGACGTATTCATGAAATGATTCCTGCCTTGATCCTGATTCCCGGCCTGGCCGGTGACGCCGCCATGTGGCGCCGTCAGCTGGAAACACTGGCGGCGTACCGGCCCGTCGTGACCGACGTGCAGACCCGGTTCGACTCCATCCCCGCGATGGCCGCTGCGTTGATCGACGAGCATCCTGGACCCCTGGTTCTGTGCGGCGCTTCGATGGGCGGAATGATCGCGATGGAGGCCACGCGCCAGGCACCGGCCCGCGTCGCGGGGCTGGCGTTGCTGGGAACGTCGGCGCGGCCCGAAACCGATGACATGCGTGCCGTGCGCGAGGCCGCGATCGCCCTGTTCGAAGAGGGGCGCGTGGCGGAGGTCATCGAACCCAACGTGCAGTTCGCCTTCCACCCCGACAACGCGCCCCGGCTGGCGGCGGACTATCTCGACTTCGTTCTTCGCGCGGGCGCGGAACAATTGATCCGTCAGAACCGCGCCGTGATCGCGCGGCCGGACGCCCGCACGCATCTCCCTCAGCTGCGCTGCCCCGTGCTGGTGGTGTGCGGTGACTCGGATGTGATCGCGCCGCCGGAGTGCTCGCGCGAGATCGCGCAGCTGGTGCCGCAAGCTCAGCTGGAACTCGTGCCGCAATGCGGTCACATGCTGACGATGGAGCAGCCGGAAGCGGTGAACGCGGCGCTGCTGCGCTGGCTGGAAACCCTGCCTCGTTAGCGCTTACTCGCGGCCCAGGCTCCGGACCTTCTCGACCAGCCGGTGCTGCACGGTGTCGGAGACGAACTTGTCCACCTCACCGCCCAGGATGGCGATCTCGCGCACGAAAGTGCTGCTGATGAACTGGTAGCGGTCGCTGGGCGTCATGAAGACGGTTTCCACTTCCGGCATCAGGTGCCGGTTCATGCCCGCCAGCTGGAACTCGTAGTCGAAGTCGGTCACCGCCCGCACGCCACGCACCATGGCCTTGGCGCCGCGCGCCACCACGAAGTCGCGCACCAGGCCCTGGAAGCCCTCGACCGTGACCTGCGGAAAGGCCGAAAGCGCGTCCCGGGCCATGTCCACCCGCTCCTGCAGCGTGAAGAGCGCCTTCTTGTGGTGCCCCGCCGCCACCGCGACGATGACCGTTCCGAACAACTGCACGGCCCGCCGGACCACGTCTTCATGTCCCAGGGTCATCGGGTCGAACGTGCCGGGGTAGACGGCGATCACATCGTAGGCCATGGAACTCTCCTCAACGCCGGCACTTCAGGCCACTGGTTCGGCGCATTATGCAGTGCGGCGCAGCAGGTGCGCGTGGACCGCGCCGGCCCGCATGTGGCGCGCCGCGGCCAGGCCAAAAGGCGCCAATTCGGCCTCGCCCCAGGCCACCGGCGCTTCGAGATAGATGGAGCCGGCATCGGTGACCAGCGGCGCGGCCGCGGCGAGGGCCTTGTCGAAGAGCCCGGCGTCGAACGGTGGATCCACGAAGACCAGGTCGAACCGGCCCGGCGAAAAGCCCGCCATCACGCTCAGGGCGTTGCCACGCTGCACGCGGACGGCGGCGGCGGACAAGCGCGCCGCCACGGCACGCAGGTTGTCGACCAACTGGGCCTCAGACTCGACCAGCAGCACCTCGGCCGCGCCCCGCGAGGCAGCCTCCAGGCCGAGGGCGCCGGTGCCGGCGAAAGCATCGAGGCAGCGCCAGCCTGTGAGGTCCTGCCCCAGCCAGTTGAACAGGGTTTCGCGCACGCGGTCCGGCGTGGGGCGCAGGCCCGGCTTGTCCGCCACGGCCAGGCGGGTTCGCTTCCACTGGCCGCCGATGATGCGGACTTCGTTGGGCAAACGAGGCAAGGAAAGCCTCTACTGCCGCGCGGGCTGGCCGCCCAGCACGACGCTGACCATGCGTTCCGGCTGCAGCTTGCGCGCGAAGGCGGACTTGATGTCGGCCACGCTGATGCGCTCGACCTGCTTCGTCCACGTGTCCAGGTAGTCCAGCGGCAGGTCGTTCCAGGCGATGGAGGCGAGGTTGTCCAGCAGCTTGCGGTTGCTGTCGATGCGCAGCGAAAAGCCGCCGATCATGAAATCCTTGGCGGCCTTCAGCTCCTGCTCGGTCGGGCCTTCGGTCACGAAGCGCTGCAGGACTTCGCGCGAGACCTGCACGGCCTGTGCGGCCTGGTCCGGCCGCGTCTGCAGACCGAGCGTGAACGCGCCCGCGTGCAGGCCCGGATTGAAATAGCTGTAGACGCTGTAGCTCAGGCCGCGCTTCTCGCGCACTTCGGTGGAGAGGCGCGAGACGAAGCCGCCGCCGCCCAGGATGTAGTTGCCCAGCAGCATGGGGAAGAAGTCGGGGTCGTTCCGCTTGTACCCGGGCTGGCCGATCAGCACGTGGGCTTGCGCCGAAGCGAACGGGATGTTGCGCTCCGCCGCCGCCGCCAGGGTGGGCACCTCCGCCACCGGCGGCAGCGGCGCGCAGCCGCTGTCGGCCGGCAGGCGTGACAGCAAGTCCTTGACGATCTGGTCGGCCTGCGCGCGCGTGACGGCGCCGACCAGGCTGACCTTGGCGCGGCAAGGCTGCACCAGCTTGTAATGCGCGCGCATGTCTTCCACGCTGATGCGGCCCAGCGTGGCTTCCGTCATGTCGTACCCATAGGGATGGCCGCCGTAGACGGCTTCGGCATAAGCACGGCTGGCGATGGTCGCGGGCCGCGTGTTCGCTTCACGGATGGCGGCCGCGGTGCGCTGGCGTTCGCGCTGCCACACGTCACCGGGGAACGACGGCTCGCCGATCTGGCGGGCGCCGAGCTGCACCGCCTTGGCCAGCAGGTCGGGATAGGTGAGGGAACGCAGCGTGAAGCTCATGCGGTCGCTGCCGGCACTGGCGCCAAAGCCCGCGCCCAGGTCGGCCCAGGCCTCGCTCAACTGGTTTTCGTCGAGGGCGGGCTCCCCGCCTCGCGCCGCGAGCCCCTTGGAGGTCATGCTGGCCGTCGTGCTGGCCAGCCCCGCCTTCTCCGCCGGGTCGCGCCGCCCGCCGGCATCGAAATCGAGCTGCACGTCCACCATCGGCAGCGTCGGACTTTCGACCAGCCACACCTGCGCCCCGCTGGGTTGTTTCCATTGCTGGATGGGCAGCGCGGCGAAAGCCGCCGGCACCACCGTGACCAGCGCGAGCGCCGCCACCGCGCGGACTGTCTTCATGTTGATTGCTTGCATGAGGGTTTGCTTCTTTCAGTGGCGCAGCGGGGTGGCCGGCGTGCGCGGCTTGCGGTTCGGGTCGACGGGCAGCGGCAGCAACACGCCGATGGTCAGGCGATCGTCGCCGAAGTACTTGGCCGCGACGGCCTTCACCTGTTCGCCGGTGATCGCGCGCAGGCGTGCGATGAGGCGGTCCCCGGTGTCGAGCGGCAGGCCCATGATCCAGGCGCCGCCCAGCTCGCGCGCCTGGTTCATGACGGAGTCGAGCTTGTACACCTCGGAGGCGATCCAGCGGGTCTTGACGCGCTGCAGTTCGGCCTCGGTGACGCCGTCGCGCGCGACCTTGGCAACTTCGGCGCGCAGGGCCGCCTCCACTTCGGCGGGCGTCTTGCCCGGTGCCGGCACGCCGCTCAGGTGGAACAGCTGCGGGCCGCGGCCCCACAGGCCGTTGCCGGCGCCGACGCTGTCGGCCACGCGGTTCGGCCCTTGCGTCAGCGCGCGATCCAGCCGCGCGCCGCTGTAGCCGTCGAGCACGGCGGCCAACACCGTGAGCGCCAGCGCATCGTCGTTGTCGCCGCCAGGCTCGAACGAGGTCAGCTGCGGCACCTTGAAGGCCATGCCCACATAGGCTTGCTCCGCGGGCGCCTTGAATTCCAGCCGGCGCACGCCGGCCTGCTCCGGCTCGGCGCGAGGCTTGCGCGCGGGCACGGGGCGGGCCTGCAGCGAGCCATAGTGCTTCTCGGCCAGCCGGCGCACGGCGGCAGGGTCGACGTCGCCCGCCACCACCACGGCCGCGTTCGCGGGCACATACCAGCGGCGGTAGAAGTCGCGCGCGTCCTGCGGCGTCATGGCATCCAGGTCGCTCATCCAGCCGACGACGGGGCGGCGATAGGGCGATGCCTGGTAAGCCACCCCACGCAGCTGTTCGTAGAGCATGGAACGCGGAACGTCTTCGGTGCGCTGGCGCCGCTCTTCCTTCACCACCTCGAGCTCGCGCACGAACTCCTCGTCGGCCCACTGGTTCTTCGCGAAACGGTCCGCTTCCAGCCGCATGACGTCCTCGAGCTTGTCGCTGGGGATCTGCTGGAAGTAGCCCGTGGCATCCATCGTGGTGAAGGCGTTCTCGCGGCCGCCCAGTGCCGCCACGCGGCGCGAATACTCACCCGGCTTCACGTCGGCCGTGCCCTTGAACATCATGTGTTCCAGCACGTGCGCCACGCCGGAGGTGCCATCCACTTCGTCCATGGCACCCACGCGCACCCACATCATGTGCACGGCGGTGGGGGCGCGGCGGTCGGGCTTGACGATCAGGGTGAGCCCGTTGGAAAGCGTGAACTGTTCCGCCTTGGCCTGGGCGGGGGCGGGGCCGGTGGATTGGGCCTGGAGGGTGAGAGCGGCCGTGGCAAGGAGGGCGAGAAATGAGAGCGAGCGGAGCCGTTGGAGCTGTTTCATAGAATCCTCTGATTCTAGAAACCCGCGCGATGTTCAGTTTCTTCCGGAAAAAACCCGCACCCACCTCCGCCCCGCCTGCTGCCCCAGCCCCCGCCACCGCCGCTCCCACCGCGCCTCCGGCTGCGAAGACGGGTGGTTTGATCGGCAGCGCGCTGGTCGCGCCGATGGAGGTTCCGGTCGCGCCCGCAGTAGCCCCGGAACGGCAGAGCTGGCTGAATCGCCTGAGCGACGGGCTGCGCAAGACCGGCTCCAGCATCTCGCTGGTGTTCACCGGTGCAACGATCGACGACGCGCTCTATGAAGAGCTCGAAGCGGCGCTGCTGATGGCTGACACAGGCGTCGCCGCCACCGAATTCCTGCTGAACGAGGTCAAGCGCAAGGTGCAGGCGAGCGGTGCCACGAGGCCGGTGCAGGCCAAGAACATCCTGGTGGATGCGCTGACCCAGCTGCTCAAGCCGCTGGAAAAGCCACTGGTGATCGGCGAGCGGCAGCCTACCGTGATCATGGTCGCCGGCGTCAACGGCGCGGGCAAGACCACGTCCATCGGCAAGCTGACGCGGCACCTGGCCGACGGCGGGGCCTCGGTGCTGCTGGCTGCGGCGGACACTTTTCGCGCGGCCGCGCGCGAGCAGCTGGCCGTCTGGGCCGACCGCAACCGCGTGGAGATCGTCAGCCAGGAAGGCGGCGACCCGGCCGCCGTCAGTTTCGACGCCGTGACCGCCGGCCGGGCGCGCGGCAAGAACGTGGTGATCGTCGACACGGCCGGCCGCCTGCCGACCCAGCTGCACCTGATGGAAGAGCTGCGCAAGATCAAGCGCGTGGTGACCAAGGCCGAGGCCACGGCGCCGCACGAAGTGCTGCTGGTGATCGACGGCAACACGGGGCAGAACGCGCTGCAGCAGGTCAAGGCCTTCGACGAGGCCCTGGGCCTGACCGGCCTGGTGGTGACCAAGCTCGACGGCACGGCCAAGGGCGGCGTGCTGGCCGCGATCGCGCAGGAGAAGCCGATCCCCGTCTACTTCATCGGCGTGGGCGAGAAGCTCGAAGACCTGGAGACTTTCAACGCGCGGGAATTCGCCCTCGCGCTGCTGGCCTGAAGGCTCAGGCGCCCGCGGGCATCACCACCTCACCGCGCACCCAGTGCGCGTAGTCCGGCGAGGCAATGGCTCTCCAGCATGTGTACTGCGGCACGTCGTATGGGTGTTGAGCGCCCAGGAACGTGCGCAGCGCCGGCTCGGCTTCGGGGATGGTCTTGAGCGTGAGGCGGATCTCGGTCTCCTCGCAGACCTGGCCCTGCCAGCGGTAGATCGACACCAAGCCGGCATCGAGCTGGACGCAGGCCGCCAGTCGCGCGTCAATCACCGCGCGCGCCAGCTTTTCGGCATCCGGCCGGGAACCCACCGCCGTCGTGACAGTCAGAATTTCCAGTTGTTCACGGTCTTCCATCGCGGCCCACTTCGAGAATGGGTGCATTGTCCGCCGCTGCGGCTTCACCCCGGACGTGGATGCCGCAACAGTTCGGCCGGCATCCCGACCAGCTCTTCCGGCGCGCCCTCGGCGGTGCAGTGCGCCTGGAACCAGAGGCCTTCGAAATGGGTGTGCTCGAGGATCACAGAGGCAGCCACGACTTTGCGGATCTTGCCGTCGAGCACCGGCAGGTTCTGCAGCAGCACCGGCATGACGGGGTCCCAGCGCAGGATGCGGATGTAGCCCGCGAAAGCCACGAAGCCCTTGGGCCCGGTGCCGGATCGGCGGACCCCGATCTCGACACTGTCGGCCGGGACGAGCATGCGGCGCATCACGTCCACGATGATGCGCATGTAATAGTTTTCGATGTCGCTGTGGGTCAGCTCGGACGACAGCGCGGCATGGCCGGGCATGCCGCCACCGGCCAAGGGATCATCCTTCCTGGGAAAGACCCGTCCGATGATGCCCTTCATGTCCCGACCTCCGTGGCGGTGGCGAACCACCGTCTTGTTACAACCTGTTTCCATGGTACTGGAAGCATCCGGGCTTCCAACAAGGGTTACACCTCCGGAACCCCGGGATTACCCGTAATAAGGTATTGTGGTCATGGAACCAGGGCCTTAGCACTCGATCCAACGGAGTGCTAATATTCCCCGCTTCAGAAGGAGTTTCTGCTCATGTCCGCATCCCTTGGAGCTTCCGGCACCACCGCTCTGGCAGTCGCCAGCCCGTGGGCCGTCGTTCCGTCGCTCGGAAACCTGGACGCATACATTTCGGCGGTCAACCGCCTGCCCATGCTGACGGTGGAAGAGGAACAGGAATTCGCGCGCAAGTTCAGGGACGACAACGACCTGGAAGCCGCCGGAAAGCTGGTGCTGTCGCACCTGCGCCTGGTCGTTTCCGTGTCGCGCAAGTACCTGGGCTATGGCCTGCCCCACGGCGACCTGATCCAGGAAGGCAACATCGGCCTGATGAAGGCCGTGAAGCGCTTCGACCCCGACCAGGGCGTGCGCCTGGTGAGCTACGCGCTGCACTGGATCAAGGCCGAGATCCACGAATACATCCTGAAGAACTGGCGCATGGTGAAGGTGGCGACCACCAAGGCGCAGCGCAAGCTGTTCTTCAACCTGCGCTCGATGAAGCAGGGCTTCAAGGACGACGCCGGCGCCGAAACGCACCGCGACACCCTCACCGATGCGCAGATCGACGTGATGGCGCGCGAGCTGAACGTGAAGCGCGAGGAAGTGATCGAGATGGAAACCCGCATGTCGGGCGGCGACGTGGTGCTCGATCCGGGCCCGGCCGACGACGGCGAGGAAGCCTACGGCCCGATCGCCTACCTGGCCGACGCGACGCACGAGCCGACCGCGATGCTGGAGAACCGCGAGCGTGACACGCTGGCGACCGATGGCATCGCCACCGCGCTGGAGCAACTGGATGCGCGCAGCCGCCGCATCGTCGAAGAGCGCTGGCTGAAGGTGAACGACGACGGCTCGGGCGGCATGACGCTGCACGAGCTGGCGGCCGAGTACGGCGTGTCCGCGGAACGCATCCGCCAGATCGAGTCGGCTGCCATGAAGAAGATGAAGAAGGCGCTTGCCGAATACGCCTGACGTGCCAAACGCACCACACGAGCCCGGTTCTCCCGGGCTTTTTCATGGGCGTCCCGAACGCTTGCGGGCATATGTCACACGTGCGCCGGATCCACGAAGCGGCTCACTGTAACAATCGGTGATGGCTGTTGGCATGCGAGCTTGGTGGACAGTGCTGTTGTGGCTGGTGGGCGGTGCCCTGGCCGCGACGCTGGCACGGGATGCAGCCGCTTCGTCCGGCGCGGTTCCGGCCTCTCCGCCCGTGGTGCTGGATGCGACGCCGCGCGTGCTGCCGCTGGCCGGGCTCAGCCGCTACTGGATCGATCCCAAGGGCGACCAGACCATCGATGGCCTGGAGGTCGCGGGAGATACGATTCCCTGGAAGCTGACGCGCACCGGCCAGCAGGAGCGCCTGGACGGTGGGCAGGCGCTCTGGATCCAGTTCGACGTCGCCGCGCGCCACGGGCGCTGGTATCTCGAGATCCCGAATGCCGGGCTGGACCGGGCCCAACTCTTCTACCGCGATGCGAGCGGCGCCTGGGCCATGCAGCAGACCGGGGACCATCTGCCCTTCCATGCCTGGCCGGTTCCCGGCCGCGTGCCGACCTTCGCGCTGGACGACGACCCGAACCGGACCATCCGCTACTGGGTGCGGATCGAGCACGACCGGGTGGACTTTTCAGCGCCGCTCCTGATCTACGACCAGGCCACATTGATCGCGGAACGCGAGCGCGAACAGTTCCTCCTGGGCGCCTACTTCGGCCTGGCCGCGATGATCGCGCTGGCGGCGCTCGGCAGCGGCGTGGTGTATCGGGACAAGTGCTTCCTGAGCTATGCGGTCTACGTGTTCTTCCTCGGATCGGGCCAGCTCGCCCGCCTGGGCATCACCGGCCAGCACCTCTGGCCCGACGCCTTGCTGTGGAATCAGATGGCGGCCACCGTCCTGCCCGGCCTCTCGACGGCCGCGGCGCTCTGGTTCATGAAGGTGGTGGCCGAACCGGCGCGTTTCTCGCGCGCCCTCGACCTGGCCGTGTGGGCCTTGATCGCGGCCATGCTGGGCGCTGTCGGCGTCGACGCGGTGGTGGACACGCGCGACAGCCTCAAGCTGCTCCTCGCGCTGGCGGCGGTTTCGATCGCGGCCGTGGCAGGCCTCATCATGCTGGCCTGGGCCGCGGGGGACAAGGGCATCCGGCTGGTCGCCCTCGCATTCCTGCCTCTGCTCGTGCTGGCGCTATTTCCCATCGCGCGCAGCATGAATCTGATCCCCAACAGCCTGCTCACGCGCTACGGCGTCTTCATCGGCGCGATGCTGGAGATGCCGATCCTCTACTACGCGCTGAGCGTGCGCAGCAACCGCCGCCGCGAGGGCGAACTACGGGCCGCGGCGTTGTCGCACACGGACGCGCTGACCGGGCTCGCGCATCGCGCCGGCATGCTGCAGCGCCTGCAGACGGTGCTGGCGCGCGCGCGCAGCCAGAAGCAGTCCTGCGCGCTGCTGGCCGTCCGCATCGCCAACATCGACGCCATCCTGCAGGAGTTCGGCGCGGCCACGGTCGAGAAGGCGCTGGTGGTCGCGGCTTCCCACCTGCGGCGCGCGGCCACCGACATCGACCTGGCGGCACGCATGGGCCCGAACGAATTCGCCCTGCTGATCGAAAGCCCCACCTCCGCCACGCTGGCCGGTTCGCGCGCCCAGCAACTCGTGGCGGACGGGCTGCGGCTGGCGCCCGCGCTGCCGGGCGGCGTGACGCTGAAGTTCCATGTGGCCGTGGCCATGTTGCCGCACGCCGAACTCGACGCCGAGGAAAGCCTGCGCTGGGTGCTGGATGCGGTCAATGACATGCCTCTCGACACGCGCAAACTGATCCGCACTCTGAATTTCTAGGGCCTGTTCAGGCATCGATGCTGCGCAGTGCGCGCCGCGTGATGTAGTGCGTCGCGGGCGGCACGCGCCCGCGCGTCCAGCGTTCGCAGACCTCGCGCACCCAGTCGGGTTGCGTCTTGGCCGCATCGTTCAGCCAGTTGGCCACCGAGTTCTGCACGTACCGGCTTTCGTCGGCCCGCAGGGGCTCGAGCAGGGGCAGCGCACGCCAGGGCTCGGCCTTCAGCTGCTCGATCTGCGCGCACCACACCCCCCGCGGCCGTGTGGCTTCGCTGGCGAAGCGGCGGATGTTGGCGTCGGCGTCCGTGACCCACGGCCGCAGCAAGGCCACGGCATCATCCACATCGCCGGCGATCTCGTCGCGCACGGCCATCCACGCCATTTCGCGCACGCCGAAGTGGGTGTCGGCGGCAAAGCGCCGCACCGCGCGCAGCTTCTCTTGCAGCGTCTGCCCGGAGAAGACCAGCCATTGCGCCGCCCAGGACCGCGCGACGTCGCTCGGATGCGTCGCCAGTGCGTGGGCGACTGCGTCGCGATCGGCGCGCGCCGACGCCATGTCGTACAGGGCGCGCGCGATGTGCGCGTGGCGCCGCACCGGCTTGAACGCCGGCAGCATCGCCAGCGTGTCGCTGAGGCGCTCTGCCCGCGGCTCCAGCCCGATGGCCGCGGCGACGTTCGTGGCCAGCCGGGCCAGGTCGAGCGCCAGGAATTCGTTCAGGTTGACCGTCGGGATCGCGCCCGCGTTGAGCGCATCCACCACCTCCGGCGGGATCAGCGCGATGCGTGCCGCGCCCTTGCGTCCCAGGAGGTGCTGCACCATGGCCGTCGCCGTCAGGCCTTCAGCAGCAGCTTCAGGTCGTCCGCCAGGGCTTGCGCGCCACTGCCGTAGCGGGTGTACAGGCGCAGCCTCCCCTGCGGGTCGTAGACGAAGCTCGCGGCCGAATGGTCCATCGTGTAGCTGCCCGGCGTCTTGCCCTCGACCTTCTTGTAGTAGACCTTGAAGTCTTTCGCCATGGCCGCGGTCTGTTCGGGCGTGCCGCGCAGGGCGACGAAGCCGGGATCGAAGTTCGCCATGTAGGCCTTCAGCACGTCCGCGGTGTCCCGCTCCGGGTCCACCGTGACGAAGATGCCCTGCACCTTGGCGCCGTCCGCGCCCAGCAGCTTCTTCGCCTGAGCCAGCTCCGCCAGCGTGGTGGGGCAGACGTCCGGGCACTGCGTGAAGCCGAAGAACACCACCACCACCTGGCCGGCGAAGTCCTTCAGGCTGCGCGGCTTGCCGTTCTGGTCCGGCAGGTTGAAGTCGCGTGCGTACTCCGCGCCCGTGATGTCCACCGAGCGGAAGGAAGGCTTGCTGTCCATGCAGGCGGCGGCGGCGAGCGCGAGCCCGGAGAGAAGGATGGTGCGGCGGTGCATGGTCTGGCTCACAGCAGATAGTGATCGATCAGGAGCGCCGCGAACAGGGCGCTCAGGTGGATGAGGGAGAAGCGGAAAGTCTCGCGCGCGAGCGCATCGGAGTACTCGCGCCACAGCCGGAAGCTGTACCAGGTGAAGCCCGCGCTCAGCACCACGGCCGCGGCGAGGTACAGCCACGAACTCATGCCGTAGGCGAAAGGCATCAGGCACGCCGCGAACAGCACCAGCGTGTACAGCAGGATCTGCAGCCGCGTGAACTCGTTGCCGTGCGTCACCGGCAGCATCGGGAGGCCCGACTTGCGGTAGTCCTCCACGCGGTACAGCGCCAGCGCCCAGAAATGCGGCGGCGTCCACAGGAAGATGATCAGGAACAGGATGAGCGCTTCCGGACCCACGGTCCCGGTCATCGCGGCCCAGCCCAGCACCGGCGGCATGGCGCCGGAGGCGCCGCCGATCACGATGTTCTGCGGCGTCAGCGGCTTCAGGATGACGGTGTAGATGACGGCGTAGCCGATGAAGGTCGCCAGTGTCAGCCACATGGTGAGCGGATTCACCCAGGCGTAGAGGATCCACGAACCGAGCGAGCACAGGGCCGCCGAGAACACCAGCGCCTGCAGGTCGCTGAGTTCGCCCTTGGCCGTCGGCCGCCAGGCGGTGCGGCGCATCTTCGCGTCGATACCCTTCTCGACCAGGCAATTGAACGCGGCGGCCGCGCCCGCCACCAGCCAGATGCCGAAACAGGCGATGGCAGCCCGCGCGATTTCACCTCTGCCCGGCAGACCGGGGACCGCCAGCACCATGCCGATCAGCGCGCAGAACACGATGAGCTGCACGACGCGCGGCTTCGTCAGCGCATAGAACTGGCGCAGGGTCGCGGTCACTGGACGACCCTTCGCGCTGCGCGCTGCGGGATTCGCCTTGGGGCGGCCCGGCGGCTCATGCGGAGACCTCGCGCCGGCGCACCCGCTCGCCCGCGCGAACCGGGGTTGCACGACTTTCGCAGACGGCCCAGGTGAACACGATCACCAGGCCGGCGGCGCCGGCCGTATGAGCAACGGCGGCTACCAACGGCCAGCCCAGGACCACATTGGACAGCCCGGAAGCGAACTGCCAGAGGGCCAGCCCCGCCAGCCAACGCGCCTGGCGATGGAGGGGGCCCCGCCACAGCCGCCAAGCCAGCGCCAGCAGTGCGGCGAAAAGCACGTAAGCGACCAGACGGTGGCTGTAGTGGATGGCGGTGAGCGCGGCGAAGGTGACATGCTCCCCGCTCCCTGCCTTGCCCAGTTCGCGCCACAGCTCGAAGCCCTGGCGGAAGTCCATTGCTGGCCACCAGGCGCCCTGGCACGCCGGGAAATCACTGCAAGCCAGCACAGCGTAGTTGGTGCTGACCCAGCCACCCAAAGCGATCTGCAGCCAGAGCAGCCCGAACGCCGCCAGCAAGGCTGCACGCTGGTTCCCCGGCAGCAGTTGCGGCCCGGTCCCGCGCTGCGCCTGGGCGTAAGCCACCGCCTGCAGGCACAGCAGCGCGAGCCCCAGCATGCCGCCCAGCAGGTGCAGGGTGACGATGGCCGGGAACAGCTTCATGGTGACCGTGAGCGCACCGAAGGCACCTTGCAGGCAGACCCACACCAGGGTGAGCGCAGGCCACCAGGGGCTCACCGGGACCCCGCGTTTGCGTTGCATCCACGTCGCCACCGCCAGGGTGAGGATCAGCACGCCGACGCCCGTGGCCAGGTACCGATGGACCATCTCGATCCAGGCCTTGCCGTGCGTCACCGGGCCCGTCGGCATCTGCGCCTGGGCCTGGCTGATCTCGGCATGCGCCCCGCTCGGGCTCGCGTTGCCGTAGCAGCCCGGCCAGTCGGGGCAGCCCAGGCCGGAATCGGTGAGGCGGGTGAAGGCGCCGAACAGCACGAGATCGAATGTGAGGAACAGCGTCAGCACCGTCAGTGCGGCCAGGCGCTGCGCCGGCGCGGCCTGCTTGTTGCGCAGCCACACCCACGCGAGCGGGCCCAGCGCCACCGCGATGCCGAGCAGCATCAACTGGAGCACCGGCGCGAGGTCGTAAAGGGGCTGCGTGTCCATCAGCGGCCCGGCTTGTCCCAACCGGCGGAACCGCGCATCAGGCGCTCCAGGTCCTTGCGGACTTTCGCCGCATGCGCGGCGTCCTGCCCGGGCGGGAAACGCATCATCCAGTGACCCAGCGGGTCGACGACGTAGAGGTGGTCCGGCAGGGCTTGGCCCGGCGCAGGCTGCAGCCATTGCGCGAGCTGCGGGCCGTCGACGCGGACCACGGTGGCCTGCGCCAGCGCCGCCTTCAAGGCGTCCCGCGGCGCCACACCATCGGACACCAGCCAGACCCAGTCCAGCCGCTCCTTGTCCTTGCCCAAGCCTTCACGCAACTGCCGCTGCAGGTACAGATGCTTCTCGCAGGCCGCATCGCAGCCCCCGCCGGCCACGCTGACCAGCAGCCACTGCCCCTTGAGCGACGGCAGGGCCACCGTCTTCCCCTGCAGATCGGTGCCGGTGAGGGCTGGCACCGGCCGTTGCGGCTCGATCAGCTCGCCGAAATTGCGGCGGCCCTCCGGACGGATGACGTAGTAGGTGAGATAGGACGCGATCACCGGAGCGGCGCAGACCAGCAGCACGGCCAGCATCTTCCAGCGGCCGGTGGCGGTGCGGCGCGCGTCCTCCAGCGCCGCTTCCTGTGGCACAGGCAGCGAATGCACAGTCAGCCCCAGCGGCTGGTCATGCACCGGGGGCGGCTCGACGGCGGCGGGGGACGATGAATTGGAACCAGACATAGAGGATGGTGATCAGGCCGCTCATGGCCCACCACTGGAAGGCGTAGCCGTAGTTCTTGTCCGCGCCGGTCGCGGGTTGCGGCCAGTCGCGCAGCAGCCCTTCCGACGGCGCGCCGGTCTGCTGCACCGACAGGGGCAGCAGGGGCAGGCCGGTTTCGGCCCGGAAGCGGCCCAGGTCGAGATTTTGCCGGATGGCGCCCTTCTCTTCCTGGTCGAATGCATATAGCTTGGCGGGCGGCGGGGCCAAGCGTCCGGCGACCTCGACCTCGCCGGCCGGCGTCTGCACCGTGGGCAGGCGGTCACGCTGGCTGAAATCGCGCTGCACCCAGCCGCGCTGCACCAGGACCACGCCGCCGGAGCCGGCCAGCCGCAACGGCGTCACCACATAGAAGCCCGGCCTGGCCCGCATCTGCCGGTTGTCGAGGTAGATCGTGCGCTCGGGCACCCAGGCCCCCCGCAGCACGACCCGGCGATGCAGCAGGTCGCCTGGCGCGGACGCACCCGCCCACGCATCAGCCGCCACCGGCGGCAGGGCTTGGCGCGCCTCCATCGACTGGTGCAGCGCGATCTTCTCCTGGGCCCGCCCCCACTGCCAGAACCCCAGCCCCAGCGTCACGGCGACGCCCAAAGCAGCCGCCAGCGCGATCAGCCCCGCTTTCACGCCGCGCATGCCTGCCCGCCGATAATCGGGGCCATGACGTACCTCGTGGTCCTTGCGTTCGTGGCCATCCTCGGCAGCCTGGCTTCGGCCCTGTATTTCATGATGAAGGACGGGCAGGACGGCAAGCCGAAGACCAGCAACATGGCGCGCGCGCTGGCGTTCCGTGTCGGCTTTTCGATCCTGCTGTTCGTGTGCATCCTGCTCGCCTGGAAGTTCGGCTACATCCAGCCGACGGGGATTCCGCTCTCGAAATAAGAAGGGCCGCGCAAGCGGCCCTTTCTCGTCGGGGTCCGGTCCGGCTCAGAGCCAATAGACCAGAATGTAGAGGCCCAGCCACACCACGTCCACGAAGTGCCAATACCAGGCGGCGCCTTCGAAGCCGAAGTGCTTGTCGGCCGTGAAGTGGCCCTTCATCAGGCGCAGCGTGATGAACAGCAGCATCAGCATGCCGATGAACACGTGGAAGCCGTGGAAACCGGTCAGCATGAAGAACGTCGAGCCGTACGCGCCCGAGG
Organism: Caenimonas sedimenti; assembly: GCF_007833165.1. Lineage (GTDB taxonomy): Bacteria > Pseudomonadota > Gammaproteobacteria > Burkholderiales > Burkholderiaceae_C > Ramlibacter > Ramlibacter sedimenti. The sequence continues at coordinate 139,213 of NZ_VOBQ01000012.1, forward strand.
TCAGCTTCAGGTTCAGGTCGCTGTAGGCGTGGAAGTATTCGTAGCCCTGCACGAACAGGAAGACCAGGCCCAGCAGCACGGTGAGCCACATGAAGGCGATCGTGCGGCCGCGGTGGTTTTCGCGCAGGGCATGGTGCGCGATCGTCAGCGTGACGCCCGAGGACAGCAGCAGCGCCGTGTTGATCGTCGGCAACCAGAACGGCGTCATCGTCTGGAAGGGCTCGATGATGCCCGCCGGGGACGCCGTTGCGCCGACCCCGCGGCTGGGCCAGATCGCCTTGAAGTCCGGCCAAAGCAGCGAGTTGTCGATGCCGCCCAGCTCCGGGACGGAATGCGCGCGCATCCACCACAGCGCCGTGAAGAAGGCCCCGAAGAACATCACCTCGGAGAAGATGAACCAGCTCATGCTCCAGCGGAACGAGAGCTCGATCTTGCGGCCGTACTGCCCGCCTTCGCTCTCGCGGATGGAATCGCGGAACCACTGGAACAGCACGCCGAACAGCCACAGCAGGCCGAAAGCGAACGAATACACGCCCCAGTCGGCGCCGTTGATCCAGTTGGCGAGCCCGAAGAACAGGAAGAACAGCCCGAAAGCGGCGAACGCCGGATGGCGCGAGGGCTGGGGGACGAAGTAGTGCGGCGTGGTGCCGTGGGCGCTGGCGCTCATCAAAGACTCCTGATTCTCGATTCTTGCAATTCTTCAGACGATCCAGTTGACCAGGGCGATGAGGGCTCCGACGAACAGCGCGACGGCCACCAGGGCCACGGCGATGATGTGGAAGGGATTCAGCTTGCCCAGGTCCTTTTCGTATGCACTTTTCTTGCGGATGCCCAGAAACGCCCAGGCCACCGCCTGGACCGTCTCGAGCAGTTTCATAAGGGCGCGGGCGGCGTCTTGGACCCCACCTCGAAAAACGTGTAAGACAGCGTGATGGTGGTCACGTCCTTCGGCAGCTTGGGGTCGATCACGAAGGCCACCGGCCATTGCTTCTTCTCACCCGGCGCCAGCTGGTACTGGTTGAAGCAGAAGCACTCCAGCTTGTTGAAATGGGCGGAAGCCTGCCGCGGCGCGTAGCTGGGGATGGCCTGGGCCGCCATGGCCCGGTTCTGCACGTTCTGGAATTCGTACATCACCGTCGCCAGCTGGCCCGGATGCACCTGGATCGATGCGAGCGCGGGCTTGAACTGCCAGGGGCCGCGCGCGTTCGCGTCGAATTCCACCGTGATCGTCCGGCTCTTGTCGACCTGCGAGTTGGCCGCCGCCGTCGAGGCGCCCGGCACCTGCTTTTCGCCCAGCGCCAGGATGTTGATGCCGGTGATCTCGCAGATGTGCTTGTAGATCGGGATCAGCGCATAGCCGAACCCGAACATGCCCACCGCCACCACGGCGAGCTTGCGCACCATCTTCAGGTTCTCGTCGCGCCGGGCCGTCATCGCTTCAGCGCCCCATCAACCAGGTCTTGGCGATGAAGCCGACGAAGAAGATGACCACGATGGACGCCAGGACCAGCGCCATGCGGACGTTCTTCTTGCGTTGCTCGTCGTCGGCCATCATGCGGCTTTCGGCGCCTCCGGGGCGACGTGCACGGCTTCCTTGCGCTCCGGCTGCACGCGCGTGTCGAGAATGCGCGTCGCGGTCGCGTCCAGGCGCGGGGGCGTCTCGAAGGTATGGAAGGGCGCCGGCGACGGGACTTCCCATTCCAGGCCTTCCGCACCCTTGCCGTCCGGGTCGTTCCACGGGCGTTGCGGGGCGGGCTCACCCTTGCCGCGCATGCAAGGCAGCACGACGAAGAAGAAGAAGTACACCTGCGCGATGCCGAAGGCGAAGGCGCCGACGGAGGCGATCGCGTTGAAGTCCGCGAACTGCATCGGGTAGTCGGCGTAGCGGCGCGGCATGCCGGCCAGGCCCAGGAAGTGCATCGGGAAGAACGTGACGTTGAAGGCAATCAGCGTCCACCAGAAGTGGATCTTGCCGCGGCTTTCGACGTACATCACGCCCGTCCACTTGGGCATCCAGTAGTAGACACCCGCGAACATCGCGTAGAGCGAGCCGGCCACCAGCACGTAGTGGAAGTGCGCCACCACGTAATAGGTGTCCTGCAGCAGCAGGTCGATCGGGGCCATCGCCAGGATCAGGCCGGTGAAGCCGCCCATCGTGAACACGAAGATGAAGCCCACGGCGAACAGCATGGGCGTCTCGAAGGTCATCGAGCCCTGCCACATCGTCGCGATCCAGTTGAAGATCTTCACGGCCGTGGGCACGGCGATCAGCATCGTCGCGTACATGAAGAACAGCTGGCCGGTCACTGGCATGCCGGTCGTGAACATGTGGTGCGCCCACACGATGAACGACAGGATGGCGATGGACGACGTCGCGTAGACCATCGAGGCGTAGCCAAAGAGGCGCTTGCGGGCGAAAGCCGGGACCACCTGGCTCACGATGCCGAACGCCGGCAGGATCATGATGTAGACCTCGGGGTGGCCGAAGAACCAGAAGATGTGCTGGTACATCACCGGGTCGCCGCCGCCGGCGGGGTTGAAGAACACGGTGCCGAAGTGGCGGTCGGTCAGCGTCATCGTGATCGCGCCGGCCAGGACGGGCATCACGGCGATCAGCAGGTAGGCGGTGATCAGCCAGGTCCAGGCGAACATCGGCATCTTCATCAGCGTCATGCCCGGGGCGCGCATGTTGAGGATGGTGACGATGATGTTGATCGAGCCCATGATCGACGAGGCGCCGAGGATGTGCATCGCGAAGATGCCGGCGTCCATCGACGGGCCCATCTGCAGCGTGAGCGGGGCGTAGAGCGTCCAGCCGGCGGCTGGGGCGCCGCCGGGCATGAAGAACGAGCCCAGCAGCATGATGCCCGCGGGCACCATCAGCCAGAAGCTGAAGTTGTTCATGCGGGCGAACGCCATGTCGGGCGCGCCGATCTGCAGCGGGATCATCCAGTTCGCGAAGCCCACGAAGGCCGGCATGATCGCGCCGAACACCATGATCAGCCCGTGCATGGTGGTGAGCTGGTTGAACAGCTCCGGGTTCACGATCTGCAGGCCGGGCTGGAACAGCTCGGCGCGGATCAGCAGCGCCAGCACGCCGCCGAACATCAGCATGAAGAACGCGAACAGCAGGTACAGCGTCCCGATGTCCTTGTGGTTGGTCGCGTAGACCCAGCGCCGCCAGCCGGCGGGCGCGTGGTCGTGGTGGTCGTCGTGGGCGTGATCGCCGGGGGCGTGGCCGTGGGGATCGAGAACTGCGCTCATGGTTTACCTCGTCTTACTTGCCACGCTGAGCCAGCACTTCGGCGGGCTGCACGAGCTGCTCGGTCTTGTTCGACCACGTGTTCTTGGTGTAGCTGATCACGGCCGCCAGATCGGTGTCGGACAGCTGCTTCCAGGCGGGCATGGCGCCCTTGCCATTCAGGACAATGGCGATTTCCTGGCTCTTGTCGGCGGCCAGCACGATGGGCGAACCGTCCAGGGCCTTGATGGGGCCGGCGCCCTTGCCGTTGGCCTGGTGGCAGGCGGCGCAGTTGTTGGCGTAGACCTTTTCGCCGCGCGCCACGATGTCGGTCATGGTCCAGACCTTGGTGGGGTCGTCCTGCTTGGCCGCCATTTTCTTCTTCTCGCCATCGACCCACTTGCTGTAGTCGGCGGCCGAAAGCACCTTCACGTGGATCGGCATGTAGGCGTGTTCCTTGCCGCACAGCTCGTAGCACTGGCCGTAGAAATCGCCGGTCTTCTCGCTGCGGAACCAGGTGTCGCGCACGAAACCGGGGATGGCGTCCTGCTTCACGCCGAAGGCGGGGATGCCCCAGGCGTGGATGACGTCGTTGGCCGTGGTGATGATGCGGATCTTCTTGTTGACGGGGACGACCATGGGGTTGTCCACCTTCAGCAGGTAGTCCGTGGGGATGTCCGCGCCCTTGGCGCCGTCGTTCGAAATCTCGCGGTGCGTGCTGTCCAGCGTCGAGAGGAAGCTGACGCCCTGACCTTCGCCGGACAGGTAGTCGTAGCCCCACTTCCACTGGTAGCCGGTGGCCTTGATGGTCAGGTCGGCGTTGCTGGTGTCCTTGGAGGCGACCAGCACCTTGGTGGCGGGCAACGCCATGCCGATCACGATCAGGAAGGGGATGATGGTCCAGATCACTTCCACCGTGACCGACTCGTGGAAGTTGGCGGGCTTGTGGCCGACCGACTTGCGGTGCTTCCAGATCGAATAGAACATCACCGAGAACACGGCGATGAAGATCACGATGCAGGTGATCAGCATGAACCAGTGCAGCCAGGAGATTTCCACCGCGATGCGGGTGGCGGCCTCGTGCAGGTTCAGCTGGCGCACCGCGGGGCCGCCGGGAAGGTCCTGCACGGCGTGGGCCGTGCCGGCGCATGCGGCAGCCGCCGCCGCCAGCGCTCCGAACTTGGAATTACTCGTCATCGTTTTCAGCCTCAAGCCTTCAAAAATCCGTTTCATTCCTCGCGCAGCGCCTGGCGGATCTCGCGCGCCAGCGCGGGCCGCAGTTCCGGCCGCAGGTAGCGCCCCACGGTCATCCGGCGGCCCTGCCCCGACACCTCGATCAGCGAGCGGTCGTCCGCGGCCGGCTCCACCCGGACGCGGTCGCGGTCGAATTCCGCCCGCTCCAGCCGGCCCGCGTTCTCGAGCTCCACCACCAGCCGCCGCCCCTGCAGCGAAATGTGCTCACCGTCGGCCGCATGGCGCGCATACGCCATGAAGGCCAGCCCCACCGCGGCCAGCTCCAGCCAGGCGAAGGGAAGGATCAGCAGCGCGCCCTGGAACCAGAAGAACGTTCCGATCCCGAGCGACACGACGCAAAGCGATCCGTAGACCCAGCCCAACTGCGCCGGCGTCACAGAACAGTTCCGCCTCAGGAACCAGTGGATGTTCTGGCCCTGGACAGTGGCGAAACGGAAGACGGGGTTCGGCACAGGCGACGCACGAAAAATCAACCGCGCATTGTATCCGTTGTGCCCGGGGGCCTTCCCGCCGGGTCCGCCGGGGTGAACCCGCGAGCAGGGGGAAAACTACGCTGAAATCTACCGCCGGACGCCCCGGTCGGATTGCAGCATCGCCCGCATGTCCCGCAGGGAAACCGCGCTCTGCTCGCTGACCCGGGCCCGCGGGACCGGCTTCAGGGCATGGCCGTAGATCACCTCGAACGTCAGGTGGAGCCGGCCATCCTCGCCGCGCAGCCCTTCGGACAAGGCGGCTTCCAGGCGTTGCCGCCAGCCGCGGCCGCGCAGCGCCGGGAAGCGTTCTGGGTGCAGGTTGGCGCCCAGCTCCCGCAATTCCGCCAGCAGGCGTGCGGGTGTCTCGAAGCTGAGGGTCAACCGCTCCATGTCCATCACCGGTTCGGCGAAGCCCTGGCCGACCAGCATGTCGCCCCAGTCGTGCATGTCGGTGAATTCGTGTCCCGGCGGTGGCCAGCCGGCCTGGGCATAGACCGCACGCAGCTCGCGCAGGGTGTCGGGCCCCAGGCAGGAAAACATCAGGAAGCCATCGATCGCCAGCGCCCGGTGCCACTGCGCCAGCAGTGCCTGCGGGTCGGCCACCGTGTGCAGCTGCATGTTGGCCCAGAGCATGTCCAGCGAATCGTCGGGGGGCACATCGAAAGCCAGGGGCGGGCCACCCAGACGGCGCCACCACGGCCTGGCGAGGGCCGCGCGGGCGGCCTCGGCGTGCCGCGCCTGGTGCTCCACCACGTGGCACGCGGCCGCCGGGTAGCGCCGCGCCACCAGTCCATGCCCCTCCAGGCCGCCTCGGGCCGGCTGCCAGTCGGCCCAGGCACGCGGCGTCCGCTTGATCCACTGCAGGCGGTCCTCCATGCGGCGCGCCACCTCTTCGTGCAGCCAGGGGGACTGCGGTGGCGCGGCTCGCTCCCAGCGCGCGGCCGCGGCGGGCGCGATGGTGGGTGGACGTTCTGCTGCCATGGGGCGCCGAGTATATTGACCCGATGCGGACCGGCTGGTTGCCCAACTTCTTCGCGGCGGCCGCGCCCAGCTGCTGCGCCGTCTGCGGCGCCTGGCCGGCCCAGCCCGTCTGTGCGGCGTGCACGGCGCGGTTCGCGGCACCGCAGCCGCGCTGTACGCGCTGCGCCTTGCCGGTCCCCGCCGGGCTCGCCACCTGCGGCGCCTGCCTGCGGAATCCGCCGCCGCTGGACGCCTGCTTCGCCGCCGTGCCATACGCCTATCCCTGGTCCGGGTTGGTCGCGCGTTTCAAGTTCCAGGGCGAGCCGGGGTGGGCGGACAGCCTGGCCGCGCTGCTGCGCGCCGTCGATGGCGTCGCGGCAGCGTGCCGGAGCGCCGACCTGGTGCTGCCCATGCCACTGGACGACACGCGCCTGGCGGAACGCGGCTTCAACCAATCGCTGGAACTGGCGCGGCGGCTGGCGCCCGAACGCACGGAGGCGCGCCTGCTGCTGCGCCTGCGCGCCACCGCACCGCAGGTCACGCTCGCCCACGCCGAACGGCACGCCAACGTGCGTGGCGCCTTCGGCGTGGAGCCGCTGCGCTTTAGCGACATCCGGGGCAAGCGGGTGTTGCTGGTCGACGACGTGATGACCAGCGGCGCTTCGCTGCATGCGGCCGCCGCCGCCCTGCGTGCCGCCGGTGCGGACCAGGTCAGCGCGGCCGTCTTCGCCCGCACCGACGAGCCGGGTTGAGAGCCGACAATCGGCCGCATGTTCCGTATCGTCCTGGTCGAACCCGAAATCCCGCCCAACACCGGCAACGTGATCCGGCTCGCCGCCAACACCGGCTGCAGCTTGCACCTGGTCGAGCCGCTGGGCTTTTCGATGGACGACAGGCACATGCGCCGCGCCGGGCTGGACTATCACGAATATGCCGAAGTCCGGCGGCATGCGAGCTGGCAGGCCCTGCTGGACGCCGAACAGCCACGGATCGACCGCATGTTCGCCTTCAGCACCAAGGCGAGCCGGCCATTGCATGAGGTGAGCTTCGAAGCCGGAGACTGGTTCGTCTTCGGTGCCGAGACGCGCGGGCTCCCGGAAGCACTGCTGGCGAGTTTCGCGCCGGCCCAGCGGTTGCGCTTGCCGATGCGGCCCGGGCAGCGCAGCCTCAACCTGTCGAATGCGGTGGCGGTGAGCGTGTTCGAAGCCTGGCGGCAGCTCGGCTTCGAGGGCGCCTAGGAATTTCGATCCAGGACACAAACGCAATACTTGGTTGCGAGCGGCTGTGTTTGAAAACCAACGGCCGAGCCCGCAACTGGGAAGGAACCGGCCCTGACACGGCAGGCTAGCAACCCAGACTCCTCCCTTCCTCGGCCCGCCTCGCGCGGGCCGTTTTTTTGGAAGCTGCCCGTTCAGGGATAGCGGCGCGACAGCGACTCGGCCACGCACACCGGCTTCTCGACTCCTTCGCGCTGGATCTGCACTTTCCAGGTCATCTGCTTGCCGCCATTGTCGATGTCGTCGCAGGCCAGCAAAGTCATCGCGGCACGCAGCCGGCTGCCCACCGGCACCGGGCCGGTGAAGCGCACCTTGTTCAAGCCGTAGTTCACGCCCATGCTGGTGTTGTCGATCCGCATGGCGGACTCGAAGAACTTCGGCACCAGCGACAAGGTGAGGAAACCGTGCGCAATCGGCGCGCCGAACGGCCCGGCCTTCGCCCTTTCCACGTCGACGTGGATCCACTGGTGGTCGCCCGTGGCTTCCGCGAAGAGGTTCACCTGCTCCTGGGTGATGGTGATCCAGTCGCTGACGGCCACTTCCTGGCCGACCAGCGCGGGCAAAGCGGCCAGCGATTCAATGATCTTCATCGCCCCAATGTAACGAACCCCGCGCGGCTCAGCTGTCCAGCCAGCGACAAATGCCTTCCCACTGCTCGAGGTCCCGTTCGACCCGGCCGGGCGCGACGTCGAACAGCGTCAGCCCCCGCGCCGCGAGGTGGATGTAGTTCTGCGTCGGGCGGAGAGTGCCCAGCACCGGCAGGCCAAGACTGTCGACGAACTCCTGCAGCTTGTCGGCGGCGATGGTGCGCTGGTCGACCCGCGTGCCGATGATGCCGACCTTCGCCTTGGCGCCGTCCTTGAACGTGGCCAGCTCATCCAGGAAGCCCCGCGTGGCGAAGATGTCGAAGATGCTGGGCTGCAAGGGCACGACGATCTTGTCGGCCACCTTCAACGCCTCCTTGACCATGCGGCCGTGCATGCCGGCGGGCGTGTCGAGGACGACGTGGGTGGTGCCCTTGGGCGGCTTCACGATGTGGTCGTCGCCCACCTCCCAGGTGGCGATGGGGCGGGCGCCGGGCGGCCGCAAGCCCAGCCAGAGCCGGGACGACTGCTGCCGGTCGGCATCGCCGAGCATCACCTGGTGCCCCCGGGACGCGAAGTAGCCGGCGATGTTGGTGGCCACCGTCGATTTCCCGACGCCGCCCTTGGGGTTGGCTACGACCACGACCGGCATGGGGGGCTCCTGGATTGCGCCGCGCGGGAGGCGCGGCGGTTTGCGCTATGTTAGCGGGCATGGATGAGATGGCAACCGGGCAGACTGCCCCCCGCGTGGTCCTGCTGGCCGCGCACCCCAACTGGCGCGAATCCCGGGTGAACCGCCTGCTGCGCGACCGCGCGGCGAGCCTCCCCGGCGTGGCCGTGCGCGACTTGTACGGCGCGTACCCCGACTACGACATCGACATCGCCGCCGAGCAACAGCAGGCCGGCGGGGCGGACCTGATCGTGCTATTGCACCCGATCCAGTGGTATTCCATGCCTGCGCTGCAAAAGCTCTGGCTGGATGAAGTGCTGGCCTACGGCTGGGCCTACGGGCCGGGCGGCACCGCGCTCCAGGGCAAGGACCTCTGGCTGGTCGCCACGACGGGCGGCCCGGAGAGCTCCTACCACCCGCAGAGCTACAACCGCTACTTCTTCGACGCCTTCCTCCCGCCCTACGAGCAGACCGCGGCGCTTTGCGGGATGCGCTTCCTGCCGCCGCTGCTGCTGCACGGGGCGCACCGTGCCAGCCCTGACGAGATCACGCAGCACGTCCAGGTGTTCGGCGAACGCCTGGCAAGCTACCCGGACTGGCCGGAAATGGCGGAGCTGGACGCCTGCCCGGCCTGTGAAGTGCCGCAGGTCGATCGGCCCGCCGTGACCGCGGGGAGCCAGTAGCTTGGAACACGCACCCGCCTGGCTGACCAGCAGCCTCATTTACCTGGGCGCCGCGGTCATCGCCGTGCCGCTCTCGAAAGCCATCGGCCTGGGCTCGATCCTGGGCTACCTGGCGGCCGGTATCGCCATCGGGCCCTGGGGCCTCGGCCTGGTCACGAACGTCGAGGACATCCTGCACTTCGCCGAATTCGGTGTCGTGCTGATGCTGTTCCTGATCGGCCTGGAACTGGAACCGCGCCGCCTCTGGAGCCTGCGCCGCCCCATCTTCGGCTGGGGCAGCGCGCAGGTGCTGGGCTGCGCGGCCCTGTTGTTCGCGGCGGGGGTCGCGGCGGGCGCCCCATGGAAGACCGCCCTGGTCGCCTCGCTGGGCCTGGCCCTCTCGTCCACCGCCATCGCGCTGCAGGTGCTGGGCGAGCGCCACCTGCTGCCCACCAGCAGCGGCCAGGCCGGTTTTTCCATCCTGCTGTTCCAGGATGTCGCCGCCATCCCGATCCTGGCGCTGGTGCCGTTGCTGGGCGTGGCGCAAGCGGAGCATGCCGCGGATGCCAACCAGTGGCTGGAAGCGCTGAAGGTCGTCGGCGTGATCGGCGGCATCATCCTCGGCGGCCGCCTGCTGCTGCGGCCCACCCTGCGCTGGATCGCGAAGAGCGAAACGCCGGAAATCTTCACCGCCGCCGCCTTGCTGCTGGTGGTGGCGATCGCCGCGCTGATGCTGTTCGTGGGGCTTTCGATGGCGCTGGGCGCCTTTCTCGCCGGCGTGCTGCTGGCCGAGAGCGAATACCGGCGCGAACTGGAAACCGACATCGAGCCGTTCAAGGGCCTGCTGCTCGGCCTCTTCTTCATCGCCGTGGGCATGAGCATCGACTTCGGCGTGCTGGCCCGCTCGCCCGGCGTCATGGCGGCCATCGTGCTGGCCCTGCTGTTGCTGAAAGGCGTGGTCATCTGGCTGATCGCCAGGCCCATGGGCATCCCCTTGCAGGAACGGCCCGTGTTCACGCTGCTGCTGGCCCAGGGCGGCGAGTTCGCCTTCGTGGTGTTCCAGGCGGCGGCCGGGGCGCGTGTCTTCCCGGCGGAAACGGCCTCGCTGCTGATCGGCGCGGTGGCTGTGTCGATGCTCGTGAGCCCGCTGCTGCTGGTGGCCATCGACCGCTGGCTCCTGCCGCGCTTCGCGCAGGGCCAGCGCACGATGGATGAGATCAGCGAGCCGCAGGACGCCCCGGTGATCATCGCGGGCTTCGGCCGCTACGGGCAGATCATCGGCCGCATGCTCGGTGCGCAAGGCATCAAGGCCACGGTGCTGGACCACGACGCCGACATGATCGAGGCCGCCCGCTCCTTCGGCTACCAGGTGCACTACGGCGACGCGACACGGCTCGACCTGCTGCGCACCGCGGGCGCCACCCGCGCCAGGGTGCTGGTCGTCGCGGTCGACGACAAGGAGCAGTCGCTGCGCATCGTCGACCTGGCGCGCGAACACTTTCCCGGCCTGGAGATCGTGGCCCGTGCCCGCGACGTGACGCACTGGAACGCCCTGCGCGACCGCGGGGTGATGCGGGTCGAGCGCGAGGTGTTCGAATCCAGCCTGCGCAGCGCGCGCACCGTGCTCGAAGTGCTGGGTTCGGCGCCGCACGAGGCGCGCAGGCACGCGATGCGCTTTCGCCGGCACAACCTCGAACTGTTCGAGAAGATGTACCCGCACCACAAGGACCGGGCGAAGCTCATCGCGGTGGTGAAGGAAGGGCGCCAGCAGCTGGAGGAGCAGATGGCGAGCGAGCGCGCCGAACTCGCCGGACGCGGCCACCGCGGTGAACGGCGGCCGCCGGGGTGGGACAAGGACGACTAGGCGCCGACCGCGTCCCAGACCAGCTTGCACCCGGTCAGGAACATGCCGATGTAGATCAGGCGGTAGAACAGCAACGGCTGGATCCGGTGTGCCAGCTTCACGCCCACGATCACGCCGATGGGCGCGAACGGCAGCAGTGCCAGCGAGGTGCTCATGTTGCGCATGTCCAGCAACCCCAGCCAGGCATACGGCACCCACTTGCTCAGGTTCACGGCGAAGAAGAACACGGACATCGTCGCCGTGAACACCAGCGGCGGCAACCGCATCGGGATGACGTACGCGTTGACCGGCGGTCCGCCCGCATGCGCGACGAAGCTGGTGAAGCCCGATGTGACGGTGAGCAGCGCGCCCAGCCATTTCGGCGGGTGCGGGCTGTCGGGCCGCGGAGGGAACAGGAGGCGTTGCGCCAGGAAGAGCAAGGTGCAGACGCCCACGATGCCGGCGACCGTGCGCGCATCGAGCATCTTGAACAGCAGCGTGCCGACGAGGGTGCCGACCAGGCCCAACGGCACCAGGAACTTGATCAGGTCCTTGTCCCAGTGCTTTCGGAAGGCGGCGAGGCCCATCACGTCCATCACGAACAGGATGGGCATCAGGATCGCCGCGGCCTGCGGCACCGTGACCGCCAGCGCCATCATGGGCACCGCCAGCGAACCGAAGCCGGCGCCGAAGCCGCTCTTGCTCACCCCCAGCAGCAGGACGGCGGGGATCGCGACGGCGTAGAAGAAAGGATCGGTGACCAGCGGGAGGCTCAAGCCTCCATTGTCTCCGGACCGCGGCTCACTTCACGCGCGCGGCCAGTTTCTGCAGCGACACCAGCAGGTCGCCGATGAACTTGGCGGTGGCCTCGTCGGTCAGTGTGCCCTGCGGGTCGAACTTCGTCTGCGCATTGGCGATGAACACCTCGGGCTTGTTGACGGTGAAGGTGTTCATGAAGACCAGCACCTTGCGCAGGTCGTACTGCATGCGTGCCGTGCCGACCGGGCCCATGCTGGCGCCCATGATGGCCACGGGCTTGCCGTCGAACGGCGGTTCGGGCGGGCGCGACATCCAGTCGAGCGTGTTCTTCAGCACGCCGGGAATGGAGAAGTTGTACTCGGGGGTGACGATCAGCAGCGCGTCGGCGGCGCGCACCTGCGCTTTCAGCGCCGTCACGGCTTCGGGTTCACCGGCCGTGCGCACGTCCTCGTTGTAGAAGGGGATGGGCGTGAGATCGGCGATGGTGAGCCGCATGCCGGCGGGCACGAGCTTCTGGGCCGCGAGCAGCGCCATGCGGTTGTACGAATCCTTGCGCAGGCTGCCGCAGATGCCGAGTACGTTCATGAGGGACTTCCAGGGAAATGGTTCAGAGCTTCATTCTGGCCGAATGCCGAGCGTGCGTGCCCATTTCAGCGTTCCAGTGGGCCGCCGGCGAGCCAGCGCTCGCCTCGCCGATAGAGCTCCTGCACCACGTCACCTTTGAGCATGGGCATGTCCATCTTGACCTTGTAGCCGATGCGCGTCTGGATGTATGCCAGGTGGCGGTAGCCTTCCGGAAAGGTCGCGAGCAACGCCTGGTCGAGCTTGAGCTGCGCGGTCGGATCGACCGGGTCGATGCGGTCCTTCTCGTAGATCGGCTGGCGATGCAGGACTTTCCAGCGGCCTTCATGGCGCGTGACGAAATCGTGGAAGCGCCCGGTGCAGACCACGTCGCACAACACCGGACCGTCCGCCCCTTCGACCATGCCGCGCTGGGAGATCGTCATCTTGGTCTGCGCGATGGCCCGGTCGCCGGCCACCTCGATCGCGGAGCCGCCCAGGAAATGAAGGATGCTCACGCCCTTGGCCCAGCCCTCCTGCGTCACGCGGATGAAGTCCTGGAACGGGCCCTGGAACCAGGTCGCCATCATCACGCCGTCGGGATGCCAGCAGGTCGCGAAGCGGTCCCAGTCGCCGGCGTCGCGCCAGACGGCCCAGCGCTCCACCAGCTCGCGAATGAGTTGCTTGTCCTGGAGGTCGTTGTGATCGCTCATGGCCGGATGTAGGACCATCCTTGCTGCTGGCGCTTCATCAGTTGCGTCACACCGGCCGGCACGTAGCCCAGGTCCGGCAGCATGTCGGACTTGGCCAGCTTCTGGTTGGTCATCGTGTTCTCGCACGCCACCACCTGGATGCCGGCCTTCATGGCGCTCGCGATGCGCGCCGCGGCCGGTGAACCCGCCTTCAGCATGTTGATGCCGGGTCCGTACACGACGATCTCCAGTTCCACGGCATCGGCGCCCAGGTCCGCCTGCACGTTGTAGGCGTTGTTGAGCGCGAGGCCCCATTTCGCCGGATCGTTGTCGCTCACCTGGAAGACAACCTTGTTGGGCCGGGCGGGCGCCGCGGCCTGCATCGGGGCGCAAGCAGCAAGTGAAGCACCGGCGAGCAGCACGGCGCCGGCGGCGATGAAGCGCCGGCGTGCCGGGGCGTGGGAAAGGGGCATGCGACTTCTCCTTGAGTGTGTTCAGGCAGCCCCCAGCATACGGCCCAGGGCCAGCAGCGCAGGCAAGGTCAACGGATCGTTCGCGGCACTCGCCGCGACGGGGTGCGAGGCGAAACGGGCCACCACCAGTTCGGCCTTGGGCGCGACGTAGAGCCGCTGGCCGTGGATGCCCCGGCCCTCGAAGGCACCGTGCTCGTTGTGCGTGACCCACCACATGCTGCGGTAGGAATAGCCGGGCAGCAGCGTGTAGCCGGCCTTGGCGAACTTCGCCGGGTCGGCGCCGCCACGGATGTCCGCCACCACGGCCGCGGGCAGCAGCTGCCGGCCGCCCCAGGCGCCGTCGCAGCGCATCAGCTCGCCGAAGCGCGCCATGTCGCGCAAGGCGGCGTTGAGGCCGCCGCCGCCCATGGGCACCCCGATCGGGTCCACGGTGAGGTAGCCATCCTGCTCGCAGCCCAGGGGCGCCCAGATGCGCTGCGACAGCATGTCGGCCAGCGCCACGCCGGTGACGCGCTTCATCACCCAGCAGAGCAGCTCGGTGTTGACCGTCTTGTAGGCGAAGGCTTGGCCGTGTTCGCCTTCGGGCCGCAAAGTCTGCAGGTACTCGTAGAAGTTCTGCGCGCCGCTGTAGCCGGCAGGACGTGGACGCAGGCCACCGGCCCGCGAGTAGTCCCAGATCTGCGCTTTCGGGTCGGAGTACAGCTCGGAATACGCCACGCCGATCTGCATGTCCATCACCTGGCGCAGCGTCGCGTTCGCGTAGGCGGTCCCTTGCATCTCCGGCAGGTAGTGCGGCACCAGCCTGGTCTCGTCCAGCACGCCTTCGTGCACCAGCGCCGCCGCCAGGGTGCAGGCATACGACTTGGTGATGGAGAAGCAGCTGTGCGGCACGTGCGCCTGCAACGCGCCGAAGTAGCGCTCGTAGATGCGCTTGCCGCGGTGCAGGACCACGATGCCGTCGGTGTAGGTGTCGTGCAGGGCGGCGTCCCAGCGGCGCGGCTGCCCGTTCATGTCGGTGAACGGCAGGGCGTCGATGGCCGCGGCGTCGGCGGGCGATGGCTGGCCCAGCGGGCTCGCCGCGGTCTCGCCGCGCCAGACGTTGGCGGTCGGCACGAGCTCGCGCATGTGCGACAGGCTCCAGCGGATCTCGGGAAAGGCGAAAAACCGGTCGCCCGCGAAAGTCACCCGCCGTTCGGCCGCCGGCGGCGTGCCCTGCATCCAGCCCAGCACGTTGGGGTCGGACGCTGGCCCGCCGAGGTAGCGCTTGCCGTCGAATTCGAGCGTGTCGGTGGCATCCATGCTTGCAGTCCTTGCCGGGCAAAGACTGGCAGGCTACGCCCCAGGCGGGCGGGCGGTCAATCGGGGCTGGGCCGGGTGCCGTCGAAAGCGTTCTGCAGCAGGCGCCGCAGGGCCTCGCGTTCGAGCGGACGCGGGTTGGGGTACTGGTTCTGCAGCGCGATGTCGAGCGTGCGGTCCAGGTCCTGCTGGCGCAGCCCGATGTCGCGCAGGGCGAGCGGCGCACCCAGCGCGCGGGCCAGGTCGTAGACGGCCTGCGCCGCGTCCGTGCCGCCCAGCGCACGCGCGATGCGCCGCATGGCGTCCGGCGCGGCCCGGCCGTTGTAGGCCAATGCATGCGGCAGGACGATGGTGTGCGTTTCCGCATGCGGCAGGTTGAAGCTGCCGCCCAGCGTGTGGCACAGCTTGTGGTGCAGCGCCATGCCGACGTGGCCGAGCACGGTGCCGCATAGCCATGCGCCGTACAGTGCATCGGCGCGCCCCGCCAGGCCCCGGGGGTCACGCACGATGGCCGGCAGCGCCTGGCCCAGCGCGCGGATGCCCTCCTCCGCCATCAGCGCCATCACGGGGTTGCCGTCGGCCGAGTAGAGCCCTTCGGCGGCATGGGCGATCGCGTTGATGCCGCTGGTGGCGCTCAGCGCGACCGGCAGGCCCAGGGTGAGCTCCGGGTCGTAGATGACCGTGCGGGGCAGCACCCGCATGTCGCGGCCGGTCTTCTTGACGCCGGCCTCGGTGATGCCGTAGATCGGCGTCATCTCGCTGCCGGCATAGGTGGTGGGAATGGCGATGATCGGCAGGCCCGAATCCAGCGCAATCGCCTTGCCGAGCCCGGTGGTCGAGCCGCCGCCGATCGCCACGGCGCAATCGGCATCGAGGCGCCGCGCGGCTTCGCGCGCTTCACGCGCGCTTTCGATGGGGACGTGCATCACCGCCTGGTCGAAGATGCCGGCGGCGCGGTCGCCCAGCAGCCGCATCACTTTCTGTGCCGAGTCACGCTGCTGGGGCGTGCACAGGACAAGTGCGCGTCGGGCACCCAACGCCTCGATCTCCTGCCCCAGTTGGGCCATCTTCCCGGCCCCGAAGATGACCCGGGCCGGCTGGCTGGTGTACAGGAAGGGCTGCACTACACCCGCTCGAGCAGGACCGCGATGCCCTGCCCCACCCCGATGCACATGGTGCACAGGGCATAGCGGCCGCCGGTGCGGTGCAACTGGTTCACGGCCGTCGTCGCCAACCGCGCACCCGAGGCACCCAGCGGATGCCCCAGCGCGATGGCACCGCCGTTCGGGTTCACGCGCGGATCGTCGTCGCGCAGCCCCAGCGTGCGCAGCACGGCCAGCCCCTGCGCGGCAAACGCTTCGTTCAGCTCGATCACGTCGATCTGGTCCAGCTTCACCCCGGTCAGCGCCAGCAGCTTCTGCGTGGCCGGCGCGGGGCCGATGCCCATGATTCGCGGTGCGACACCGGCTGTGGCCATGCCGACCACCCGGGCACGGGGCGTCAGGCCGTACTTTGCGGCGGTGGCTTCGTCAGCCAGCAGCAGGGCGCAGGACCCATCGTTCACGCCGCTGGCGTTGCCGGCCGTCACGGTGCCATCGGGCTTCACCACGCCCTTGAGCTTCGCCAGCGCCTCCAGCGAGGTCTCGCGCGGATGCTCGTCCTGCTTGACCACGATGGCTTCGCCCTTCTTCTGCGGGATGGTGACCGGCGTGATCTCGCCATCGAAGAAGCCGGACTTCTGCGCGGCCACCGCCTTCAGCTGGGACGCCAAGGCCATCCGGTCCTGCGCTTCACGCTCGATCTTGTAGTCCGTCGCGACGTTCTCCGCCGTCTCGGGCATGGAGTCGACGCCATGCATCTCCTTCATCAGCTTGTTGATGAAGCGCCAGCCGATGGTGGTGTCGTACACGGCGTTGGTGCGCGAGAAGGCGCTTTCGGCCTTGGGCATGACGAAGGGCGCGCGGCTCATGCTCTCCACGCCACCGGCGATCATCAGCGTGGCTTCGCCCGCCTTGATGGCGCGCGCCGCGCTGCCCACCGCATCCAGCCCGGAGCCGCACAGGCGGTTGATGGTCGCGCCCGGCACGTCGATGGGCAGGCCCGCCAGCAAAGCGGCCATGCGCGCCACATTGCGGTTGTCCTCGCCGGCCTGGTTGGCGCAGCCGTACAGGACGTCGGTGACGGCCGCCCAGTCCACCTTCGGGTTGCGGGCCATCAGCGCTTTCAGCGGGATGGCGCCGAGGTCGTCGGTGCGCACGGACGACAGTGCGCCGCCGTAGCGGCCGAAAGGCGTGCGGATGGCGTCGCAGATGAAGGCTTGCTGGCTCATGGTGTGTTTCCTTGGGTCTTTCGGTGGCTCATGGGGCCATGATCGGCAATCCCACGAGCTGCTCCAGTTCCGCATGCGACAGCCCGGGCACGGTGTCGATCAGGCGCAGGCCGCGCGGCGTGCATTCCAGGGTGGCGAGGTCGGTGTAGACGCGCTTCACGCAGGCGATGCCGGTGAGCGGGTAGCTGCAGCGCTCCACCAGCTTGCTCTCGCCCTGCTTGGTGAGCAGGTCCATCATCACCCAGGTCTGTTTCGCACCGACAGCCAGGTCCATGGCGCCGCCCACCGCCGGAATCGCGCCCTCTTCGCCGGTGTGCCAGTTGGCCAGGTCCCCGGTGGCGGACACCTGGAAGGCGCCCAGCACGCAGATGTCCAGGTGGCCGCCGCGCATCATGGCGAAGCTGTCGGCGTGGTGGAAGTAGGCGCCACCAGCCAGCAGCGTCACGGGCTGCTTGCCGGCGTTGATCAGGTCGTAGTCTTCGGTACCGGCAGCGGGTGCCGGGCCCATCCCCAGGATGCCGTTCTCGCTGTGCAGCAGCACTTCCAGGCCCTGCGGCAGGTGATTCGCCACCAGCGTCGGCATGCCGATGCCGAGATTGACGTACGCGCCTTCGTGGATGTCGCGGGCGACCCGTTGGGCGAGCTGGTCCTTGGTTCGTCTGGCGTAGCTCATGTCAGGCCGCCTTCTGGAAGCCACCGGCTTGCGTTGCCGTACGCGGCACCTGCACGATGCGATGCACGAAGATGCCGGGCGTGACCACCGTCTCCGGGTCCAGTTCCCCGAGCGGCACGATCTCGTGCACCGAGGCCACGGTGCGGCGCGCCGCCATCGCCATCACCGGCCCGAAATTGCGCGCGGCCTTGCGATAGGTGAGGTTGCCCCAGCGGTCACCGCGCTCGGCCTTGATCAGCGCCAGTTCGGCATGGATCGGCGACTCCAGCACGTACATGCGCCCATCGATCTCGCGCGTCTCCTTGCCCTTGGCGAGTTCGGTGCCGTAGCCTGTCGGCGTGAAGAAGCCGCCGATGCCCGCACCGGCTGCGCGGATGCGTTCGGCCAGGTTGCCTTGCGGCACGAGTTCCAGTTCGACCTGCCCGCTGCGGTACAGCGCGTCGAACACCTGGCTGTCGGCCTGGCGCGGAAAGCTGCAGATGACCTTGCGCACCCGGCCGGCCTTCAGCAGGGCCGCCAGGCCGTGGTCGCCGTTGCCCGCGTTGTTGTTGACGATGGTGAGGTCGCGCGCGCCCTGGGCGATGAGCCCGTCGATCAGCTCGCCGGGGATGCCGGCCGTGCCGAAGCCGCCGACCATGACCGTCGCGCCGTCGGGGGTGCCGGCGAGTGCCTCGGCCACGGAGGGCGCAATCTTGTCGATCATGGTCGGGGGAATTCTAGACATTCACCAAAGTGCTAGCCTTGGCCCATGTTCAATCCCAGCCAGGAAGAGGTGCGGCGATTCTTCTGCGCCGTGCACACCAAATCGAGGGGCGGCGCGCCCATGGATGCGCTTGAAACGCTGGCCGGGCAGTGGCTAGCCGAGCATCCCGAGTACCACCCCGAGGTGGAGGATGCGGACGCCGCCGTCGCCCGTGTCTACGACGGCGCGGGCGGCCGGACCAATCCATTCCTGCATCTTTCGATGCACCTGTCGATCAGCGAGCAGTGCTCCATCGACCAGCCGCGCGGCATCCGCCAGGCGGTGGAGCTGCTGGCGGCGCGGCGCGACTCATTGCACGACGCGCACCACGAAGCGATGGAGTGCCTGGGGCAGATGCTGTGGGAGAGCCAGCGGTCGGGGCGGCCGCCGGATGGGGAGGCTTACGTGGCCTGCGTGCAGCGGCGCGCGACAAAGGATTGACCTCGTAGGCTGGGGTGAGCGCGCAGCCGAACCCCAGCGATCCAGCGCCTGCTGGGGTTCGGGCTGCGCCGCTCACCCCAGCCTACGCAAGGCGACGACCTATCGGAATTTGCTCTCAGGAACGACTTTCAACTCACCCTCGAGCGACCCCACATACCCCGACAGCGCCTTCAATTCCGCATTCGAGAATTGCTTGGCGATGGCCGCCATGACGCCGTTGCTGCGGCCGACGTTGGCGTTGTTGTCCGCCTTGTAGGCCTTGAGCGCGACGAACAGGTAGTCGGCGTGCTGGCCGGAGATCTTCGGGTAGCTCGGGTCGATCGGCTTGGACAGGTTGGCGCCGTGGCACGAGGCGCAGGCCGCCTTCTGCAGCAGCGCGGCCACTTGCGGGCTCGGCTCGCGGCTGGGCTTGTCGGCCAGCGTCTTGCCGTCCTTGCCGTGGTTCTCGTAGTAGGCCGAGATGTCCTTCACGTCCTGGTCGGTCAGCGAATCCGCGATGCCGCGCATCGTCGGGTGCTTGCGCTCACCGGTCTTGTAGGCGTTCAGCGCGGCGGCGATGTACTTGGCGCTCTGGCCGGAGATCATCGGCACGCGATGCACCTCGGGGAAGCTGGCCTGGTAGCCCTTGATGCCGTGGCAGCCGATGCACATGGCGACCTTGGCCTCGATGGACTTGGCACCGGCGGGCGCCGGGGCCGGGGCGGCTGGCTTGGCGCCTGCCGCGGCAGGCGCCGCCGCCGGCGCGGAAGCGGCGGGAGCCTGTGCCTGGGCCAGGTTGGTCGCGCAAGCGACACCCAGGGCGAAAAGCGTGGTCAACAACTTGTTCATTTTGCGCGCACAATCCCAGCAGAGAGGTCCGTTTCGATCAACCGGCGATTATATCGAGGGCGCTCCCCGCCCCCGTTCCGCCAGCACCCTGCCCCATCCCCATGAAGTTCCAAGGCTCCGAGAACTACGTCGCCACGCAAGACCTGATGCTGGCGGTGAACGCCGCCATCACGCTGAAGCGCCCCCTGCTGGTGAAGGGCGAACCGGGCACCGGCAAGACCATGCTGGCCGAGGAAGTGGCCCAGGCGCTCAACGTCCCGCTGTTGCAGTGGCACATCAAGTCCACCACCAAGGCCCAGCAAGGCCTTTACGAATACGACGCCGTGAGCCGCCTGCGCGACTCGCAGCTGGGCGACGAGAAGGTGAAGGACATCCACAACTACATCGTCAAGGGTGTGCTGTGGCAGGCCTTCACGGCGGACCAGCCGGTGGCGCTGCTGATCGACGAGATCGACAAGGCCGACATCGAGTTCCCCAATGACCTGCTGCGCGAACTTGATCGCATGGAGTTCTACGTCTACGAGACGCGCGAGCTCGTCAAGGCCAAGCACCGGCCGCTGGTGTTCATCACCTCGAACAACGAGAAGGAGCTGCCCGACGCCTTCCTGCGCCGCTGCTTCTTCCACTACATCAAGTTCCCGGACGCCGACACGATGAAGCGCATCATCGACGTGCACTTCCCCGGCCTCAAGAAGGAACTGCTGGCCTCGGCCATGAAGACTTTCTACGACGTGCGCAACCTGCCCGGCCTGAAGAAGAAGCCCAGCACGTCGGAGCTGCTCGACTGGCTCAAGCTGCTGGTGGCCGAGGACATCCCGGCCGAGGCGCTGCAAAGCAAGGACGAGAAGGTCGCCGTGCCGCCGCTGGTGGGCGCCCTGCTGAAGAACGAACAGGATGTGACGCTGTTCGAAAAACTGGTGTTCATGCAGCGGCACAACCGGTAAATCGCGCCATGCATCCGCTGCTGCTCGAAGGCCTGACCGACGCCATCGGCTTCGTGGGCGGCGCACTGGTCGCCTACTGGCTCGGCAAGCTGTTGGGATTCGATCCGCTGGCCCCGGGGTATGGCGGCAGCACGCTCGGGGGCATCGTGCTGGTCGGCCTGGGCGGCGGCCTGGGTCTGCAAGTGGCGCGCCGCTGGCGCGCGAAAGCCAGGAAGGGCGAGTGATGCGCAAACCCGAACCCGTCACGCTGGAGGCGCCCTCCGTCCGGCTGGAGCCGATGACGGCGGACCACGTGGCCGCGCTCGAGGCGGCCGCGCGCGACGGCGAACTCTGGAACCTGCGCGTCACTTCGGTGCCCGCGCCGGGCGAAGCCGCCCAGTACGTGCAGGATGCCCTCAAGGGCCGCGACAAAGGCCACATGCTGCCCTTCGTCGTGGTCGACACCGCGAGCGGCCGCGTGATCGGCAGCACGCGCTACCACGACATCGTCGTGCCGGTGGAACGCGTGGAGATCGGCTACACCTGGTACGGCAAGAGCTGGCAGCGCAGCCACGTCAACACCACCTGCAAGCTGCTGCTGATGTCGCACGCCTTCGAGACGCTCGGCGCCCAGCTGGTGGGCTGGCGCACCGACAACTACAACTTCGCCAGCCAGCGCGCGATCGAGCGCCTGGGCGCGAAAAAGGACGGTGTGCTGCGGCACCACTCGCCGCGGCGCGACGGAACCATCCGCGACACGGTGATGTACAGCATGACCGCCGGCGAATGGCCGGAGGTGAAAGCGCACCTGCAATATCAGCTGACCCGGCCCCGGGAGACCTGACATGCTCATCGACTTCTTCTACACCCTGCGCAGTGCCAAGCTGCCGGTCTCGGTCAAGGAATACCTGGTCCTGCTCGAAGCGGTGAAGGAGGGCGTGGTCGGCCCCGAGAGCGACGGCGCCTACAGCATGGACGACTTCTACTTCCTTTCGCGCACGGCGCTGGTGAAGGACGAGAAGCACTACGACAAGTTCGACCGCGCCTTCTCCGCCTACTTCAAGGGCGTCGAAATGCTGGCCGACTTCACCAAGGACATCCCGCTCGAGTGGCTGCGCAAGAACCTCGAGCTCGAACTCTCGCCGGAAGAACGCGCGAAGATCGAGAAAATGGGCTGGGACGAGCTGATGGAGACGCTGAAGAAGCGCTTCGAGGAGCAGAAAGAACGCCACGAGGGCGGCAGCAAGATGATCGGCACCGGCGGCACCTCGCCCTTCGGCGCCTACGGCGTCAACCCGCAGGGCATCCGCATCGGCCAGGACAAGAGCCGCAACAAGAGCGCGGTGAAGGTCTGGGACCAGCGGGCCTACAAGGACTACGACGACACGCAGGAGCTGGGCACGCGCAACATCAAGATCGCGCTGCGCCGCCTGCGCAAGTTCGCGCGCGAGGGAGCGGCCGACGAACTCGACCTCGACGACACCATCCGCTCCACCGCCGCCAACGCCGGCTGGCTGGACATCAAGATGGTGCCAGAGCGCCACAACAACGTGAAGGTGCTGCTCTTGATGGACGTGGGCGGCACCATGGATGAACACATCCACCGGGTGGAAGAGATGTTCTCCGCGGCCAAGGCGGAGTTCAAGCACCTGGAGTTCTACTACTTCCACAACTGCGTCTACGACTTCATGTGGAAGAACAACCGGCGGCGCTTCAGCGAGAAATTCCCGACCTGGGACATCATCCGCAAGTACAACAAGGACTACAAGCTGATCTTCGTGGGCGACGCCACCATGAGCCCCTACGAGATCCTGCAGCCGGGCGGCAGCGTGGAATACAACAACGAGGAAGCCGGCGCCGAGTGGATGCAGCGCCTGACCAATGCCTTCCCCAAGTTCGCCTGGATCAACCCGGAGCCGCAGGGCGTCTGGCAATACCGGCAAAGCATCAGCGTCATGCAGCAGCTGGTGAACCACCGGATGTACCCGCTCACCATCAAGGGCCTCGAAGAAGCCATGCGGCTGCTGACGAAGTAGCAACACCTTCGTTTCGATTTGTAGCCGGATTGCAGCTCGGCTGCTAGCATGCGGCGGGTGAGCACAGGCCGCCTTTCCATCCTCGTCGAGGAAGACGTCGATCTTCCCCTCCCCAAGGCGGCCGGAGGGGCGCTGACGGGCGGCCTCCTGGCGCTGGGCACCATCCTGCCGCAGACGCTGGCGCTGGTGGCCATCGCCTATGCGCCGCTGCTGCTGGTGGGCCTGCCCCTCAACCCCCTGTGGTGCCTGTGGTCCGCCATCGCCGGCATCACGATCATGTTCATCCTGGCGCGCGGCGGCGGCGCGATCTTCGGCGTGCGTCCGGGCGCGGCGCTGCTGTACGCGTCCACCCTGACCACCTGCATCGGCCTGGCGCCCTCCCTCAAGCTGCAGGCCGCGGGCGTGATGGCGCTCGCGGCGGCCTGCATGACCGTCGCGGGCATCGTCATCTGGCTGTCGGTGCGCACCGGCGCCACCGCCTTCGCCCGCTACCTGCCGGCCCCCGTGGGCCGCGGCCTCAGCCTCGGCTTCGGCCTCACGATCCTCTGGATCCAGGTCAAGACGCTGGGAGGCTGGTTCATCAACGCCAAGGGCGGCTTCCAGTACCCCATCGCCGCGATCGCCGCGGCCTTCCTGGTGCTGGTGCTGCTGGCCGTGGCGCTCCCCTGGCGCAAGAAGCACCCCAACAAGCCCTACCTGCTGCTCTTGCTGCCCGTTGCGGCCGCTGTCGTCTGGGGCATCGAGTACGTCACCAGCATCCCGTTCGGCTGGATCGCAGCACCGGCAGTCAAGGCTCCGATGGACCTGCTGCCGCTTTGGCTGCCGCAGAATCTGGGCGGCGCCGTGCCGCAGGTGGACCACTTGCAGGCGCTGCTGCCCGTGATCACCGTGCTGATCGGGCAGGCGTTGTTCGTCGCCTTCACTTTCATGGTGGACGCCGCCGGCAACGCCGCGGCGCTGGAGAACCTCACGGGCGATGCCTACGACCTCAACGGCGAGTTGCGCGCCAGCGCCATCACCATGATCACGTTGCCGTGGTTCGGCCTGGTGCCGGCCTCGAGCATGATCGCCGCGACGCGGCCCCTTTACGACAACGGCATCAAGAACGCGCAGGCCATCTGGCTGGGCAACCTGGTCGTGATCGCCGGGCTGCTGGGCCTGGTGGGGCTGGTCTGGCTGGGCCTGAACCGCTTGCCGCTGGTCTATGTCGTGGCGGCGCTGGTGATCATCGGCCTGAACCTGCTCGAGCCCAGCCTGTTCGAGCGCCCCGGCCGCAGCCAGGGCGAGCGCCAGATGTGGTGGCAGACATGGCTGATCGGCCTCGTCTTCGCGCTCTCCAGCGGCATCTTCGCCATGCTGGCCGGCTTCGCCGTGGCGGTCGGCCAGCTGGTGAAAGGCGTCGAGGGCACCATCATCCGCTCGACCTACACCTTGAAGGACATCCGCTCGCGCCGCTGGCGCAACGAGGAAGAAGACGCGCTGATCCGCCGCTCGGGCGAGCGCTGCGTGGTCATCGCGCTGCAAGGCACCGCGAGCTTCGCCGTCGCCCGGCGCATCCGCGAGGAGATCAGCCGCCTGGTCAACCCGAAGAACATGGACGTGCTGCTGGTCGATGCGCACCGCGTGACGCACTGGGACCTGACCGCGCTGGAAGCCTTCAAGCGCATGGCCGACGAGTTCCAGCGCACGCACGTCGAATTCATGCTGAGCCACCCGACCGCCGACGTGCGCAAGATGCTGTCCGAAACGATCATGATGTTCAGCAACACCGACAAGGCGCTGGAGTGGGCCGAGAACGAAATCCTGCGCCGCCAGGGCATCGCCCCGGCGCTGCAGAACAAGCCGTACTCGCGGGTCGATGCCCTGCCCCTGGTGGCCGAGATGAGCGACGAAGGCCGGCGGCTGCTGTCCAGCCATGGCAAGGTGATCACGGTGGCGGCCGGCATGCCCGTGTTCAATGCCGGCGACAACGACGGCTCGCTGCTGGTGGTGCTGGCCGGCAACGTCAGCATCGAGGTGCCCGCGGCGCCGGGCTCCGAGGCGCTGCGCGTGGCGAGCTTCGGCACGGGCATGGTCTTTGGCGAGATGGCCTTCCTCGATGGCACACCGCGATCGGGCAAGGCCACCGCCACCAGTTCCTGCCAGCTGTTCCTGCTGTCCCGCAACAATTTCGCCACCTGGGCCCAGCAATATCCGCATGACGCGCAGCTGCTGTTGAACAACATCGCCAAGCAGCTGTCGCACCGGCTGCGCTTCACCACGGGACAGCTGATCGCCGTGAATGCCTAGATGGCGCGCACGTGGACAGCCCCCTACAATGGCGCCCGCCGCCGCCGTAGTTCAATGGATAGAACGAGCGCCTCCTAAGCGCTAGATGTGGGTTCGATTCCCGCCGGGGGCGCCAGCCGGGCGTCCGCCAGTCTCCGGGACCGTCCCGTCCCTGCAGCTTGAGCGCTCCTCGAACCCCGCATCACCGATGCAGTGCACCGGCCATCAATTGGTGACCGGTTGGGTGATTGGCTTGCCCTTGTCCACCACGAACGTGATGGCAACACGCGCAGGAGTATCGCCAACGTTCGTTGCCTGATGGATCAGACCTTTGGGGTTGTGATAGACATCGCCTGCCGTCACCCGCCGTGCTGCACGGCCTTCGGCAGTGAGCTCGAGTGTGCCTTGAAGAACGACGGTGTACTCATCTCCTGGGTGCGTGTGGCGGCCCGTCGTACCTCCAGGCGCGAACTCAACCGCGAGCATGACTGTCTCTTTGGTGTCGTCCCCGCTCAGGGTCGTTCGCAGTAGCGGCTTCGCAGTCATCCCGGACGCTTGAGCAGAGGCAGTTGTCGATGCCAAGCACGCGAGCAACATGCCGAATACGACTGCGATGGGGAAGCGACTACGGATCATGGTCTGTCCTGCGAAGTGGAAGGGCTATGGTACAGCTCGCAGCGCAAAGCCGGCACGCCGCGCTGCAATGTACTGTATGCTTTTACAGTGTCAATACAAGCACTGGAAAACCTCATGCCGTACCCCTATTTCGTCGCGCTCGTCAATGCGCCCGCCCTCACATCGACCGCCCGGGTCGAAGCCGAAGGCCGATATGCAAAGTCGCTGGAGAGCGCGTTCGGCGGCCCGGACGGCGTGGCTGCCGCGTTCAAGGCCTGGAGCGCCGCGCTGGACACTGCGCCCGAGGACCTGGACGCCGACACGATGGCCCTGGCAGCCCGCTGGCACCGTGTGGCCGATCAAGCGCGCCAAGAGGGGATGCGAGGCCTCGGGGAGGCGCCCGGCGCGCACTTCGAAGTGCGGCTGCCGATCAGCGGCATTCTGCTGGCCAACAGCCCCGGGACGGCTGCGAACGCGCTGAGACCGTCGGCGTGAATCCGAGCCGTGACGAGCGGAAGCATGTACTCTCTTTGCATGACCCATGCTCTTCCCCGCTTCATCTCCACCGCCGCCGCGTTCGGGGCATTGTTGGCCGGATGCGCCGTCGATCCAGGCTTCATGCCGGCCGCTGAAACGCGATCACTGAATAACCCCGGCCCCGCCGTCGTGGTGACCCCTGTGGTTGCGGCAACCATTGCCTCAACCCAAGAGGTGACCTGCCGGGCCGAAGCGTATCGCCGATCGTTCGAGGACCCCGCGGCGCGGGACCTGATCTACGGTCAGGCCTACCGGGACTGCATGCGCCGATAGATTTCCTCAGGCCCGGCGCGGCTTCACCCGGGCCGCTGCCTGCTTCGCCACGGCGCGGGCCTGATCGGTGTCCGCACCGCGCGCCAGCGCCACGCCCATGCGTCGCTTGCTGAAGCTCTCGGGCTTGCCGAACAGGCGCAGATCGGTCCCCGGCAGGGCCAACGCTTCATCGACGCCGTCGAACACGATGCCCTGGGCTTCCATGCCGCCATAGATCACGGCACTGGCGCCCGGGTTGCGCAGGCTGGCATCCACGGGCAGCCCCAGGATGGCACGTGCGTGCAGTTCGAACTCGCTCTGCCACTGCGTGATCAGTGTCACCAGGCCCGTGTCGTGCGGCCGCGGGCTGACCTCGCTGAACCACACCTGCTCGCCCTGCACGAACAGCTCCACGCCGAACAGGCCCAGGCCGGCCGGTTCGCCCTGCAAGCCCTGTCCCAGGTTGTCGGTGACGGCCTTGGCAATCTCGCGCGAGCGCTGCAGCGCCTGCGGCGGCATGGGCATGGGCTGCCAGCTCTCCACATAGTCGCCGCTCACCTGCACATGGCCGATGGGGTCGCAGAAGTGCGTCTGGATGCTGCCGTCGGCCGCCCGGGCCCGCACGGTGAGCAGCGTGATCTCGTAGTCGAAGGCGATGAAGCCCTCGACGATCACGCGGCCGTGGCTCACGCGGCCACCCGCCATCGCGTAGTCCCAGGCTTTCTGCACATCGGCGGGTCCTTCGATCTTGCTCTGACCCTTGCCGCTGCTGCTCATCACGGGCTTGACGATGCAGGGGTAGCCGATGCCCGCATCGATGGCGGCCTGAAGTTCGGCCAGCGAATCGCAGAACTGATAGGGGCTGGTCGGCAGGGCCAGCGTCTCGGCCGCCAGGCGGCGGATGCCTTCGCGATCCATGGTCAGGCGCGCGGCGCGGGCCGTGGGCACCACCTTCACCACCCCGGCGGCTTCCAGCTCCTGCAGCATCGGCGTGGCGATGGCCTCGATCTCCGGCACCACCAGGTCGGGCTTCTCGGCCTCGATCAGCGCCTTCAGCTGCGCCGGATCGCTCATGGTGATGGTGCGCGCATGATGCGCCACCTGGTGGCCGGGGGCATGCTCATAGCGGTCCACCGCGATGGTTTCCACGCCCAGGCGCTGCAGCGCGATCAGCACTTCCTTGCCCAGCTCGCCGGCTCCCAGCAGCATGACCTTGGTGGCATGGGGAGACAGGGGCGTGCCGAGCGTGGTCATGGTGGGCCTTGAGAAATCGGGTGGAGGAAAAGCGCAGGCCCGCACTGTACCCGGCTGCGTGCGGCGACCCGCAGACTGCCGCTAGGAGCAGGAGGTCGGCTCGGCGCCTGACACAGAGGACGCCTGGCGGTCCAGCGGCGCCGGATCGCTGCCCGGCGGGCTCGTCAGCCAGTCGATCGCGGCCTCGGGCAAGTCGAACATGCGCACGTCGAGGCCATCGCGCCGCGCCACCTTCTCGCCCGCACGCGTCATCCGATGCGGCCGCACGAGCGAGGCGACACGGGAGATGTGGATCATGCTCGCGGCGACTTCCTTGCCGATCTGCGCGTGTTCCGCCGCGGTGAAATGCGTGCGCACGCCGCGCAGGTCGAACAGCACCGGCCGGCCGGCCCAGGCGTCGCTTTCGATGCCGATCAGGTGGAGCATGGAGATGAACTGGTCGAGCGAAGGCTGGCCCTTCAACTCCACCCGGACGAACGCCGGGTTGCGCTTGATGATGTGGACATCGAAGCTCATTGCTTCCACACCTTGCCACAACAGGGGCCGGGTGTGGCGGAAATTTGGGCCGCCGCCCGCCCGCCGTCGTCGAAAACTACCGGAAGTGGGCCAGATAGTGGGCCAGGTCCGCCAGTTCGGTGTCCTTCAGGCCGTACAACGATGCCGCCATGATGGTGTCGCGGCCCAACCCGGGCTGGTCGCGGAACTGCTTCATCGACAGCAGCAGGAAGGGCTCGTGCTGGCCCGCCAGACGCGGAATCTGCTGGCGGCCCGAATAATCCGGCAGGTGGCAGCTGGCGCACAGCATCTTCGCGGCCAGTGCCTCGCCGCGTTTCCACGTCGCGTCGTTCACCGTGCCCGTGCGCGCCGCCGGCTTCTGCTCGGCGAAGTACTGCGCCATCGCCACGATCTCGGCATCCTTCACGCCATCGAGCAGTCCCTTCATCTCGGGGATATTGCGCAGACCCTCGCGGATCAGCACCAGCTGGTTCTCCAGGAACAGCCGGGGCTGCCCTGCGAGCGACGGCGTGGTGGGGATCTGCGAATTGCCCTGCGGTCCATGGCAGGCCATGCACAGCTGCAGTTGCGGCGACGGCGCGGACTGGCCTTGCGCCAGTCCCGGGCCCGCGATGAATGCTGCGACGGCAGCGGCGGCCCGAACGAGCCGCCGCGCTCCGTCAACGCGCATAGCTGATGCGGTAGATGGCGCCGACCTGCTCGTCCGAAAGCAGCAGGGAGCCATCGGCCTGCTGCAGGAAGTAAACCGGCCGGCCCCAGAAGGTGTCGGCGTCCGCGTTGGCGAAGCCCGTGACGAACGGCGTCACGCGCGCATTGGCGCCGCTGGCGTCACTGCTCACCATGACCACGTCGTAGCCGAACTTCTTGGAACGGTTCCAGGAACCCTTGCGCGCGACGAACATCGCGTTGCGGTATTCGGGCGGGAACATGGCGCCCGTGTAGAAGTGCAGCCCCATCGCCGCGGCGTGCGGCCCCATGCCGGCGACCGGCAGCGTGACGCCATCGCAAGCCCGGTCCTTGCGGATGTCGCGGTCCGCGATGCCGTTGGCATGGCAGTACGGAAAGCCGAAGTTCTGGCCGGGCCGCGCCATGCGGTTGAGCTCGTCCTCGGGGCTGTCGTCGCCCATCCAGTCGCGCCCATGGTCGGTGAACCAGAGTTCGCGTGTGACCGGGTGCCAGTCGAACCCCTGCGTGTTGCGCACGCCGCGCGCGACCACTTCCATGTTGGAGCCGTCGGCGTCGTAGCGGCGGATCTGCGCATACGGTTCGCCGGGGATGCAGATGTTGCAGGGCGCGCCGAAGGGCACGTAGACCTTGCCGTCGGGGCCGAAGCGGATGTACTTCCAGTTGTGGTGCTGTTCAGGGGGCAGGTTGAAGCGCGCCGTCAGGTCCACCGGCTGCGCGTTCGGGTTGCGGTCGATGCCGTCGTAGCGCAGCACCTTGTCGATGGCGAAGACGTAGAGCGCGCCGTTGTGGAAGGCCACCGCCGGCTGGTTCAGCTTGTCCACGACGACGCGGCTGGTGCGCTCGCGCCCGTTGTCGGTGATCTCGTAGACGCGCCCGATGCCGCGCGTGCCGATGTAGATCTTGCCGCTGTCGCTGCGCGCCATCGCGCGGCCGCCGGGGGTTCCATGCGACCACAGCTCGATGCGGAAGCCCGGCGGCAGCTTGAGGTTCTGCACCGGGATCTCCGCTGGCGGCGTCGCCGTCAGCTTGCCCGGCAAAGGGGCCAGCCGCGATGCGGCCTGATTCGCGTCCCGCCCTTGCTGCCATGCGGGCGCACCAGCCGGCACCGGCCCGGCCACGGGCGAAACAGTGGGCGGTGCGGAGGACGGCATCTGCGCGCAACCCGCCGCCAGCCAGACGAGGGTCGTCGCGATCAGGAACTTGTGCATGGCGTTTCCTTGGAAGAATGGGCAGCGGCAATGCTAGGCGCGCCCGGGGGTGCGGGCGCGAGGGTTTCCACCGATCGGCGAGGGACTCAGGCGCCCCGGCAGGAATGCGGCAGCAGGCGCGCGGGGATGCCCTGGGCGGGCCGGGGCCCGCAGACCCACTTGAACACCGGCTGGCCCAGGTGGCCGGCGACGGCCGGGTCCTTCACCGTCGTGTTGTCGTGGTAGGGCGTCAGGACGATCGCGCGATTGTCGATGTCCAGGTCGTCGAAGCCCAGCGCCACCACGGTGATGGCGCCCTTGTCGTCGGTGGAAATCGTCTTGACGTAACGGCTGGCAACGGCGCTGACGTTGCAGCCGAAGGTGGCGGCGGACACCGCCGTCGTGCCGGACTGCACGTAGACGTCGGTCACGGTGGTGCGGCAGGCGGAGGCCGCCAGGACCACTTCGGTCAGCTTCGCGCGCTTGGAATAGTCCTGGTACATGGGCATCGCCACCGCGGCCAGGATGCCGATGATGGCGACCACGACCAGGATCTCGATCAGGGTGAAACCACGGTTCCTGGCCTCGCGCATCCGCCGCTCCTCGTTGTGCACTGCAAAAAATGCCACGCGCATATCCTACAACCCACGGCGCGCTCTCCTACAGACGCCCGCCACCGTGCCGGTAACTTTGGAAGTGCGTGCCGCCTTGCGCCTCGTTACCGCTGTGACGCTCCACTTGCAACCACTGTCACGCCATAGCCACAAGCGCGGCCTACCATGAAGAAGAACCAGCAAGAGACAAGAACCTGGAGAGTCCGATGACTTCCGACTACCGGATCGAGAGCAACCAGCCCATCGCCGGGCGGCTTTGGCCCGCGCAGGGCTCCCAACAGCTCGATGTGAGCGACCTGTCGCTCGCCATCACACTCGCCGCCAAGTCATTCACCCCCAGCAGCGAAATCCGCGTGGTGCACGTGCCCACCGGTGAAATCATCTTCCGCAAACCGCCCAAGGCCCACGCCGAGTGGACCGGGGAGCTTTGACTAGCCTTGGGCGCCTGGGCGCTTGAGGACTTCCTCGATGCGCTCCAGCAGCTCCGAAAGCTGCGCGCGCTTCGACACGCCGGGCCGCCCGCTCACCATGCCGTCCATGTCCTTGGTCTCCGAGGGCGACACCAGTGACGTGAGGTAGATGAAGGGAATGCGCGCCGTGAGCGTGTCTTCCTCCAGCACCTTCGCCACCTCGCCGCCGCTCATCTCCGGCATGTCGATGTCGCACAGGATGACGTCCGGCAGGTGGGTGCGCGCGAGCGCCGCGGCCTCGGTCGCATCGACCGTCGAGACGACGTCGAACACCTTTGACAGCTTGGCCGTCAGGTACACGAGCACCGAATCATCGTCGTCGATCAGCAGGATCTTGCGTTTGTCCATGTGGGCAGCCCCTCGTTCTCGTCTTTCGCCAATGGTACAGCGCGGACGCCTTCAAGCCCCGGCCGTGTGGAACCGGATTTCCACGGTATCGAGGTGCCGCCGCAACTGTTCCGCCGACTCGCTCACCTGTTGGGCGGAAACGCTTTCGAAATCTTTCTCCAGCGCGCGGCTGCATTCGCTCGCCCAGCTGAACCCGTAAAGGGCGAAGCTGCCGGCCAGCTGGTGGGCCAGCCGGCGCACCTCCGGGCGGTCACCCCGCCCGGCCGCCGTCTCCAGTTCACCGATCAGCGTGCGGCGCGAGGCGACGAAGCCGGCGAGCACGGGCTCGATGTCCGGGTCCAGCACCACGACGTCGCCCAGGCCCTGGTGCAGCTCCACCAGCGCCTGCTGGATCGCCTCGCGCGTGACCGGCTTCGTGAGGTAGCGGTCGAAGCCGGCGTCCAGCGCGCGCTGCTGCGTCTCGGCATCCTCATGCGATGAGAGCGCCACCATGGCGCAGCGCGCGCCACCGCGCGCCGCTTCCATTTCGCGCAGCAGGACCACGGCTTCCAGACCACCCATCACGGGCATGTCGAGATCCATGAAGATCATCTCGGGCCAGGCCTTCTCGGCCTGCGTCAGCGCGAAGCGGCCGTTGATGGCCGTGTCGACCGTGAAAGGCGGGTCGGGCAGGAAGCGCCGCACGATCAGGAGGTTGTATTCGTCGTCATCCACCAGCAGCACGCGCACCGGCGGCAGGCTGGCCAGCCGCGCCGGGTCCACCGCGCGCTGCTCGCCGGCGTGCCGCAGGGTGGCCGGTACCTGGCCCGCCGGCGCCGCGCGCAGCAGCACCCGCAGCGTCGTGCCCTCCTCGTCGCTGCTTTGCATGGTCACGGACCCGTCCTGCACCTTCGCCATCAGGTGCGCGGAATACGCGCCCAGACCCGTGCCGCTCGCCTTGCCCAGCGTGGCGTACTTCCGGAAGAAGCTCCCGCGGATCGCCAACGGCACCGCGCCGCGGTTGTGGATGCTGAGCGCCACCTGGCCGTCCTCCGCGGCCTCGATCGTGATCTGCACCTTGCCGCCTTCGGGCGAAGCTTCGACGGCGTTCTTCAGCAGGTTGGCGATCAGCGAGTAGCAGAGCAGCTCCTCGGCCCAGGCATAGGGCGCGCCGTCGGCCTGGACGTCGATCCGGACCTCCTTGGCGGCCGCGTGCACGCGCACGTCCGCCATCACCTTCTGTGCCAGGTCGACCAGGTCCACCGCGTCGGGCCGGAAGATGTAGTTGCCCTGCTCCATCTTGTAGAGATCGAGCGAGAGGTTGACCATGGAGAGGATGCGGTAGCCTGCACGCTCGATGATGCCCAGCAGCTCGTCGGCCTCGGGGCCGATGTTGCGCTCCTCGCGCAGCAGCCGCGGCACCGCGACGATGCTGTTCAGCGGCGTCTTCAGGTCGTGCCGGCCGATGCGCTCCACCTCCTCGCGCAGCCGCACGTTTTCCTTCAGCGCCTCGTTCTGCTGCTCCAGCTGGTCGGCCTGCGCCGCGATCTGGTCGCGCGACGCACGCAGCACTTCCTGCTGGGCGTGCCGCTCGCTGATGTCGATGACGGCGGCGATCCAGCGCACGGCGAAATCGTTCGAGTCCCGCACCGCGACGCCACTCACCTGGACCCACGCATAGGTGCCGTCCGCGCGCAGCATGCGGTATTCCTCGGGCGCGTAGTACTCGCCGCGCGGGCCCTCGGGGCCCTTGCCGCGGATGAAGGTGATCCAGCGCCGGGTGATGCGCTCCCGGTCCTCGGGATGGATCATCACCTTGAAGTAGTCCGGCCAGTTGGAAGTGTCGGCATCGGGCGAGTAACCGCGGATCTCGCGGAAGCGCGGCGAGTAGTAGGTCTGGTGCGTGTGGCCGTCCCAGTCGACGATGCCGACCTGCGCGGCGCGCACCACCACCTCGAGCCGGGTGACCAGGTCGTCGATGTGCTTCATGCGCTCGGCGATCTCGTCGCGCGAGCGGCGCAGGGCCTCCTCCTGCTCGCGGAAGCGCGTGACGTCGAGGTAGGACGTGATGAAGCGCCGCGTGCGGCCGCTCGCATCGACCTGGGCGATGCCTTCGGCATGGATCCAGATGTAGCTGCCGTCGCGCCGGCGCAGCCGGTACGACATGGGTTCGCCCGGGTCCTGGTCGCCGCCGCCCGGCTTGCGCCGGATCATGGCCTTGAATTCGGCGCGGGCCCGCTCGCGGTCGTCGGGATGCATCATCTCGAAGATGCTCGGCCAGCCGGAACTGTCTGCGTCGGCTGCATAGCCCAGCATTTCCTTGAAGCGCTCCGTGTACGTGACGACGTCGCGGTTGGCGTCCCAATCGCCGAAGCCGGCGCGGGTCGACCGCACCAGCAGGCCCAGGCGCTCGCGCTCGGTGCTGAGCGCGCGCTCCATCTGGTGCTTGTCGGAAATGTCGACGCTGGCGACCAGCACGCCGATGTTGCGGCCCTCGCCGTCCACCATCACCGTGCGGCTCTGCATGTAGCGGCGGCCGTTGTAGTCGTATTCGATGGCCGGCTGCACCACGTCCGGCCCCAGCGCCAGCGCCTCGCGGTCGAGCGCCAGCGCGCTGGCGGCGGCGGGATCTCGCACGCCTTCCAGCGAGGCGCCCAGCACGCTGTCGCGCGACAGGCCCATGTAGCGCTCCCAGGTCCGGTTCACGTAGAGGTACTTGCCCTCGGGGTCGCGCAGGGCCAGGCCCAGCGGCACGGAATCGAACAAGTCGTCGATGAACTTCAGCCGGTCGGACATCTCGATCTCGTGCTGCTTGCGCTCCGAGACGTCGATGAAGGACCAGAGGAAGCGCAACGGCCGCCCATTGGCGCCGCACACCGCGATGCCTTCGGCGTGCACCCACAGCGCCCAGCCCCCCCGCTGCAGCAGGCGGCATTCGAGCGGCTCCAGCGTGCGCACGCCACTGCGCACGCTGCGGTCGCGCAGCTGGCTCTCGAAGTGTTCGCGCACGCGCTCGCGGTCGTCCGCGTGGACCATCTCGTAGAAGTTCGGCGCGGGCGCCGCATCGGCCGCCACCGGCAGGCCCAGCATCTCCCGGAAGCGCTGGGAATAGGCGAGCGTGCCGTCGGCCACCGCCCAATCGAGCACGCCGGCCTTGGTGGAGCGCACCAGCAGGTCGGCGCGCTCGCGCTGCTCGATGGAGCGCAGTTCCTGGGCGGACAAAGCCCGCGCGAAGCGTTGCGCCAGCATCACCGCCGGCGCCATCGCGAAGAAGAACAGGGCGTAGGGAACCAGGCCGTCGCGCTGCAGCCAGGAGAAGTTCATCGTGTCGTGCGCGGAAGCGGCGGCGAAGATCGCCAGCCCGCCCAGCAGCCAGGCGGCGTTGCGCTCGCCGTTGCGCAGCAGCAGCGCCAGCTTCACGGCACAGTACACGGCGATGGCGGCGGCACCCCAGATCAGCACCGGCACGAGCACCGTGAATGTGCGCGCGGTCGTCGCCAGCACCACCAGAGAGGACAGCCCGGCCCAGAGAACGACGAGCCGGACCGGCCAGCCGCGCACCTGCCGCGGATAGATCGCCCCGAGGAACAGCACGTAGACGGCGGTCGACCAGTACCAGCACAGGAAGACGACGCGCAGGTACCCGTCCCAGCCCAGGGGGGCCAGCAAGGGCTCGAGCACCCGGCTGCCGGTGAGGGCGAGGCCGCAGCCGACGCTGAGCGAAAACAGCCCGAACCAGAGCGGGCTGCGGTCCTGCCGCCGCGCCAGCCAGAACAGCAGCGGCATCACGACCATCGCGGCGAGCACGCCGAGCGTGAAGACGTCGCGCATCACGGCGCGCTCGCGCAGCGCATGCAGCTGCGCGGCCGTCCCGAACTCCATGCTGCGGACCAGGCCGCCGCGCCGCATGTCATGGTTGGAGATGTGCACCGCCAGCCGGATGGGGCACGCCACTTCCCCGAGATCGGCGATCTGCCGGACCGGCGCGGGCCGGGCGAGGTTGGGGTCGGCGGCGGGGGTGCCCTGCTGGGCGACGAGCCGGCCATTGGCGAAGACGCGGACGGCGCTGTGCTGCACCGGCAGGGCGAGCGCCAGGCCCCGGGCCTGGTAGCAGTCGATGATCAGGCGGTAGGTGCCATGGCCGTCGGGGCCGGGGGGCCCGCCGGGGTACGGCGCGTCGTTCCAGCCGCCCGGCACCCGCACCGGGTGGCCGGGCGCCGCGGCCGGCGAACCGACCAGGTCCGGCTCCTCGAAGCGGGCCCAGACCAATTCCCACTGGCCGTCGAGGTTCAGCGTGCCGTCGCGGGCGAAGTCCCAGTCGCGCAGGTCCAGCACGCCGCCGCTGATGGCGGGCGGCGCGCGGCGCGCAACCTCGCGCCCCCCGCAGGCGGCCAACGCCACGAGCAGCAGCACGCACGCCGCTTTCCAGAAAGTCCCCGCCATCAAGCTAGGATATGCCAACAAGGCTCCCATGCGCCACCTTCTCATCTTCATCGCGCTGATGCTGGCTTCCGCCGCGCCCTCATTCGCGCAGAAGCTGGAGCCCGTCACGCTGCAGCTGAAATGGAAGCACCAGTTCCAGTTCGCGGGCTACTACGTGGCGGTCGAGAAGGGCTACTACCGCGACGCCGGCTTCGAGGTGAAGCTGGCGGAGGCGCAGGGCGAGGACACGCTGGATGCGGTGCTGGCCGGCAAGGCGCACTACGGCGTCGCCGGCTCCGAGCTCGCGCTGCGGCGCGCCCTCGGCGACCCCGTGGTGGCGCTGGCCACCGTGCTGCAGCATTCGGCCCTGGCGCTGGCGGTGCGCGGCGGCACCAGCCTGACCGTGCACGACCTCTCGGGCCGCAAGGCGATGCTCTCGCCGCACGACCAGGAATTGCTGGCCTACCTGAAGCGGGAGGGCCTGGCCGGCGGCCGGGTGCAGCAGGTGCCGCAAAGCTACGACATCAACGACCTGGTCACCGGCAAGGTGGACGCCTTCTCCGTCTACACCACCGACCAGGTGTGGCAGCTGCGCAAGGCCGGGCTGGCCTACACGCTGCTGTCGCCGCGCGCCGGCGGCATCGATTTCTACGGTGACACGCTGTTCACCACCGAAAAGCGGGCGCGTGGCGAGCCGGAACGCGTGCGGGCCTTCCGTGAAGCCAGCCTGCGCGGCTGGCAGTACGCGATGGACCACTCGGCGGAAACGGTGGACCTGATCCTGGCGCGCTACAGCCAGCGGCTGCCGCGCGAACACCTGTTGTTCGAAGCAGCCGAGATGGCGCGGCTGATGCAGCCGCAGCTGATCGAGATCGGCCACATGAACCCAGGCCGCTGGCGCCACGTGGCCGGCGTCTATGCCGAGATCGGCATGCTGCCCCGCGGCTTCTCGCTGGACGGCTTCCTGTTCGACGACGTGTCGCGCGGCACGCGCGGCCCCGATCCCTGGTTGATCGGACTGGGGCTGCTGGCCGCCGGGTCGCTCGCCGCGGCCGGCTGGTTGTTCCTGCGCTACCAGCGTCTGCGTTCGCAAGTGCAGCCCGTGGTCCCCATGCCTGCGCCCATGGCCGAAGGCGCCACGGCGGACGACGCAGCGGACGACCTGTTCAGCCTCGACTACCTGCGCCGCACCTTGCCGCGCGAACTGGAGCGGGCGCGGCGCGAGGGCGCCACGCTGCAGCTGGCGTGGCTGCGGGTCAACGAGCCGCTCCAGCCCGACGGCGGGCCGGCCGCGGCCGGCAGCCTGGTGCGTGCGCTGGCGGCGCTGGTGGCCCAGCGTTCCCAGGGCGGCGACTTCGCCTGCCACGCCGGCCGGGGCGAACTCGCGTGGGTGCTGCCAGGGGAGGCCTCGGA
The DNA here is from genome assembly GCF_007833165.1 of Caenimonas sedimenti. Classification (GTDB taxonomy): domain Bacteria; phylum Pseudomonadota; class Gammaproteobacteria; order Burkholderiales; family Burkholderiaceae_C; genus Ramlibacter; species Ramlibacter sedimenti. The sequence continues at coordinate 176,492 of NZ_VOBQ01000012.1, forward strand.
CGCTGCCGCGCAGCGGCTGCGAGCCCTGGCGGCGGACTTCGCGCGGCAACCGGTGTGGTCGGGCCTGATCGAACTGAAGGGCACGGTGGCCTGGGGCCTGGCCGCCTTTCCGCATGACGCCGCCGACGCGCAAGCGCTGTTGCGCATCGCCGCCGAAAGGGTCAGCGCGCCGAACGCAGCGTCCGGCTGAGCAGGATCACGGGCACCAGGCCCACGAGCACCAGCGCGAGCGATGGCAAAGCCGCCTCGCCCAGGCGCTCGTCGCGTGCCAGCTGGTAAGCCACGACGGCGAGCGTGTCGCTGTCGAACGGCCGCAGGACCAGGGTGGCGGGCAGCTCCTTCATGACGTCGACGAACACCAGCAGCCCGGCGGCGGCGGCCGAGCGCTTCAGCAGGGGCCAGTGCACCCGCGCGAGCAGGGACATGCCGCCGGCACCCAGCATGCGCGCGGAATCGTCCAGGCTGGCGGGAATGCGTGCGTAGCCGCTCTGCACCGACTGCAGCGCGACCGACACGAACCGCACCAGGTAGGCCCACACGATCCCCAGCATCGTGGCCGTCATCCAGTAGCCGGCGCCGCTTTGCGGCCAGGTCCGCTGGAGCCAGCCGACCGGCAGCAGCAGGCCCACGACCAGCACCGCGCCCGGCACGGCGTAGCCCAGGCCGGCGAGCTGGGCGACGCCGCGCGTCAGGGCGTTCGGCGAGCGGCGCAGCTGAAACGCCAGCAGCAAGGCCGCGGCGACCGCGAGCGCCGCGCTGATGGCGCCCAGGCGCAGGCTGTTGAAGCTCCAGGCCAGGAAGCGGTCCCAGGGCAGCACCGACCAGTCGGCCAGCAGCGGGCGCAGCATGAAGGCGACCGGCAGCACGAAACCCAGGAGCACGGGCAATCCACACACCGCCCAGGCCACCCAGCGCTGGCCGCCCCGCAAGGGCACGGGCAACGCCTCGGCGCCGCCCGCGCGCGTCCCGGCCGCGAAGCGCAGCCGGCGCTGGGCCCGCAGTTCGAGGCCGAGCAGCAAGGCCACAACCACCAGCAGCATGGTGGCCAGTTGCGCGGCCGCAATCCGGTTGTCCATCGCGAGCCAAGCCTTGTAGATGCCCGCGCTGAAGGTCTGGATGCCGAAGTAGCTGGCGACGCCGAAATCCGCCAGCGTCTCCATCAAGGCCAGCGCCATGCCGGCCGCCACCGCCGGCCGCGCCAGGGGGAAGGCGACCCGGCCGATGCGCCGGGCCAGCGGCGCGCCCAGCAGTCGGGCCGCCTCCATCAGGTGCGCCGCCCGCTCGGCCAGGGCCGCGCGCACCAGCAGGTAGACATAGGGATAGAGCGTGAAGATGAAGACCCAGGCCGCGCCCGGCAGGTTGCGCACTTCCGGGAACACGCGGCCCTGGAGGCCGAACTGGCCGCGCACCCAGCTCTGGAACGGGCCGCTGAACTGCAGGAAATCGGTGTAGGCGTAAGCGACCACATACGCCGGCATGGCCAGCGGGAGCAGCAAGGCCCATTCGAAGACGCGGCGGCCCGGGAAATCGAACAACGTCACCGCGGCCGCCGTGGCGGAGCCGACGACAGCCACGCCCACCGCCACCGCCAGGCAAAGCACCACGCTGGTGACGACGTACCCGGGCAGCACGGTCGCCGCCATCTCCCTCAGGATTTGCCCGCTGGCGGCGTTCCAGTCCAGCCAGGACGCCGCGACGGAAAGCACCGGCAGCAGCAGCAGGACGGCCAGCAGGACCAGGGGAACATCGCGCAGCCGGCGCAGGAACATGGAGATAGAGCCACCTGTGATGCAAATGAGAATTGTAAGCATCTAGAATCGCAGGCATGCATGTCGCCTTGCAGAAGCTCAGCGTCCAGTACGCGGGCCGGCCCCGCCCGGCGGTCGATGGCGTGTCGCTGGGGCTGCGCGCCGGCGACATCGGCGTGCTGATCGGCCCCTCCGGCTGCGGCAAGACGACGCTGCTGCGGGCGGTCGCCGGGCTGGAGCCTGCGAGCGCCGGCGAGATCCAGCTCTCCGGGCGCACCGTCGCCGGAGCCGGCATCCAGGTGCCGGCCGAGGAGCGGCAGATCGGCATGGTCTTCCAGGACTACGCCCTCTTCCCGCATCTCGACGTCGGCAACAACATCGCTTTCGGCCTGCACCGGCGCATGAGCAAGGCCGAACGGCAGGCCCGGGTGGCCGAAGTGCTGGCGCTGGTGGGCCTGGCGGGCAGCGAGAAGCGCATGCCCCACGAGCTGTCAGGCGGCCAGCAGCAGCGCGTGGCCCTGGCGCGTGCACTGGCGCCACGGCCGCAATTGCTGCTGCTCGACGAGCCTTTCTCCAACCTCGACGTCGACCTTCGCGAGCGGCTCGCCCACGAAGTGCGCGGCATCCTGAAGGCGGCGCAGGCGACGGCACTGTTCGTGACGCACGACCAGCTGGAGGCTTTCGCCATCGGCGACGCCATCGGCGTGATGCACGAAGGCGCGCTGCACCAGTGGGATGACGCATACACGCTGTACCACCGGCCGGCCACTCGCTTCGTTGCCGACTTCATCGGCCACGGCGTGTTCGCGCCCGCGACCCTCAAGCGCGTGGGCAACCAGGTGGTGGTGCACACGGCATTGGGCGCATTGAGCGACGGCGCGGAATGTCCATGGCCGACGGCCTTCAGCGCCGGCCAGTGCGAGGTGCTGCTGCGCGCCGACGACATCGTGCATGACGACGACGCGCCGGTGAAGGCGGAGATCCTGCGCAAGGCGTTCCGCGGCTCGGAGTTTCTCTACACGTTGCGCCTGGCCACGGGCGAAACGGTGCTGGCCCACGTCCCCAGCCACCACGACCACAAGGTCGGCGAGTGGATCGGCATCCGCGCGGAGGTCGACCACGTGGTGACGTTCCAGCGCGAGGCGGGCGCGGCCGCGCCGCCGGTCGTTTCGTTCCCGGGCTGAGATCCGCGCTCAGCGCGCGGTCCAGGCGAACGCCACCAGATCGCACTGCTGCGCAGGCGAGCGGCGCTCGACCAGCGCCAGCAGGTCATGAACGTCCACCAGGGCAATGCCGTGCGCGCGCGCGAAGCGCCTGGCGTCGGCGGTGAAGCCGCTGGTGGTGACGAAGGTCCCGCGGGCGACGTCACGGGACACCATCGCACCCTGCAGTTCGCGCAGTTCCTTCACACCCGCCAGGTGGCCGGCCCACTGCCGGCACTGGATCAATTCGACCGGCCGCATGGCGTCGGCGGGATGCAGCCAGAGGTCCGCGCTTTCCGCATCGATGCGCTCGACCCGGATGCGGCGGCCAGGCTGTGCGAACAACTCGCCGCAGATGGCCGTGAAGCCTTGCGGCGTGAGCTGCTGGAACAGGGGTTCGCTCCAATGGGACGCGGGCGCCTGCGGATCGGACGTTGCGGTGGCCGCCGGCCGGATCGGGCGCAGCACCAGCCAGGTGATCAGCGCGGCGGCCCCGCAGGCCAATGCATACGGTGCGAGCACCCGCAAGCTGCCCGCCGCCGCGTGCAACAGCGGATGCGTCGAAGGCGCGAGCAGCGCGGCGGCGCCCAGCAGCGTGGTGCCGAGCGCGGTGGCGGCCACCCCCTTGCCGAGCAGCATCCCGGCGGGCGGCAGTTCGGTGGGTTTGCGGTACATGATGTGCATGGCGTGCTCCAGGGTGCGATGGAGCCGATTAAAGGCGCGCCTGCTTCGCACTTCAAGGCCGGACGCAACGCGGATGGCCCTTTGCCCCAAAGCTTCACCGGCAGGACGCCGCGAGGCGACGCAAGGTGCAACTTGGTCACACCACTAGTTAACGCCTCGCTTCGCGCTGGCGCAACGCGGCGACAGCATCCTGCAAGTCCGCCGCCCACCGGCGGCGGTCCCGCCCGTCGGCCGATTGCGGCTCACCGAAGCGCACGCGCGCTTCGAACGGCGGCCCGGCCAGCGTGCGCCAGAGCGATGCAACCAGCGTGTCGTCGCCGAGGTAGAGCGGACCGACGCTGTCCGCGCCCGTCGCGAGGTCCACGAAGCGCAACGCCACCGGCTGCACGGGCGCCTGCGCCGAAATCGCGGCCTGGATCAGGTTCGCATGGAACGGCAGCAGCTCGCGGCCGTCGCCCGTCGTCCCTTCCGGAAACACCGCGACGATCTCGCCCGCCTGCAAGCTCTCGGCCATGTGATGCACGACCCTCAGCGCATCGCGCCGCTTGTCGCGCTCGATGTACAGCGTGCCGCCTCCGGTCGCGAGCGTGCCGATCAGCGGCCACTGCCGCACCTCGGACTTGGCGACGAAGCGGCAATGGCGTGCCGCATGGATGACGAGGATGTCGAGCCACGACAGGTGGTTGGACACCACCAGCAACGGCCCTTGCACCGGCGGCTGCCCTTGCACCTTCAGGGCGATCCCGAGCACCGCGAGCATCTGGCGCGACCAGAGCTGCACGCGCGCCTGGCGGCGCTGCTGCGGCCAGCGCGGGAACAGGAAGACGATGATGAACCAGCCGCGGATGGCGAGCAGCAGCACGCGGAACAGGCGCCACGCCACCCGCAGCATGTTCACGTGGCCTGCCAGCCCTCGAAAGCCACCTGCCCGCCGACGATCGTGCAGCGCACGCGGCCCGGCAGTTCGTGCCCGCTGAAGGGTGTGTGCCGGCCCTGGCTGCGCAGGGCATCCGGCGCAACCACCCAGGCTTCATTCGGATCGAAGATGCAGATGTCGGCCACGCCGCCATCGATCAACTGGCCGGCGCTCGCCTGCAGCGTACCCAGCGCGGGGCCCAGCACCCGCGCCGGTTCGCTGGTGAGCACGGCCAGGGCGCGCGACAGGCCGACGCCGCTTTCCTGGCCCCACTTCAACGCCAGGCCGAGCAACAGTTCCAGGCCGGTGGCACCTGGCTCCGCTTCGGCGAAGGGCAGCATCTTGCCGTCTTCGTCCACCGGCGTGTGGTCCGACACGAGTGCGTCGATGGTGCCGTCCGCCAGGCCTTCGCGCAGGGCATCGCGATCGCGCTGCTGACGCAACGGCGGCTGCAGCCGCATCCGGCTGTCGAAGTAGCCGATGTCCACGTCGGTCAGGTGCAGCGAGTTGATGCTGACATCGCAGGTGACGGGCAGGCCTTCGGACTTGGCGGCCCGCACCAGCCCGACGCCGGCGGCGCTGCTGATGCGGCAAAGATGCACGCGCGCGCCGGTGACCCGGACCAGCTCGAAGATGACGTGCAGCGCGATGGTTTCGGCAGCGACCGGCACGCCGCTCAGGCCCAGCCGCGTGGCGAGCGAGCCGCTGGCGGCCACGCCCTGGCCGAGGAAGTGCTCCTGCGGCCGCAGCCACACGCCGTAGCCATAAGTCGCTGCGTATTGCATCGCGCGCTGCAGCACCTGCGTGTTGACCAGCGGCACCTCGGCCTGGCTGAAGCCGACGCAGCCGGATTCGGTGAGTTCCGCCATTTCTGTCAGCACTTCGCCCTGCAGCCCGCGCGTGAGCGCGCCCAGCGGGAAGACGCGCGACTGGTGCAGTTTCTCGGCGCGGAACTTCAGCATGTCGACCAGGCCGGGCTCGTCGAGCACCGGGTCGGTGTCGGGCGGGCAGACCAGGCTGGTGACGCCGCCCGCCACCGCCGCGGCCATCTCGCTTTCCAGCATGCCTTCATGCTCGTGGCCCGGCTCGCGCAGGCGCACGGCCAGGTCCACCAGGCCGGGCGCCACGATGCAGCCGCGGGCGTCGATGACCTTGTTCGCGCTGAAGCCGGCCGGTGTGCTGCCGACGGCGATGACGCGGCCCGCGGCCAGCGCCACGTCGCAGCGCTCGTCGAAATTGCGCGCCGGGTCGATGACGCGGCCGTTGCGGATCAGGATCTTCATGCGCTGCGCTCCTCGTCGCGGGCACTCGCGACGATGCTCATCACGGCCATGCGCACCGCGATGCCGAAGGTCACCTGCGGCAGGATCACGCTCTGCTTGCCGTCGACCACCGCCGAATCGATCTCGACGCCGCGGTTGATGGGCCCCGGGTGCATGACGATCGCATCGGGCTTCGCCAGGGCGAGGCGCTCCGGCGTCAGGCCGTAGCGCTTGAAGAATTCCTGCGACGAGGGCAGCAGCGCGCCGCTCATGCGCTCGTTCTGCAGCCGCAGCATGATGACGACGTCGCAGCCCTTCAACCCTTCTTCGAGCGAATGGAAGACCCGCACACCCATCTGCGCCATGTCACCGGGCACCAGTGTCTTCGGGCCGACGACGCGCACTTCGGCGCAACCGAGCGTGGTGAGCGCGTGGATGTCCGAGCGGGCCACGCGCGAATGCAGCACGTCGCCGACGATGGCCACGGTGAGGTTGCTGAAGTCCTTCTTGTAATGCCGGATCGTGTACATGTCCAGCAGCCCCTGCGTGGGGTGCGCATGCCGGCCGTCGCCCGCGTTCACCACGTGCACGTGCGGCGCGACGTGCTGCGCGATCAGGTACGGCGCCCCCGACTCGCTGTGCCGCACCACGAAGATGTCGGCCGCCATCGCGGACAGGTTGGCGATGGTGTCCAGCAGGGATTCGCCCTTGCTGGCCGAGGAGCGCGCGATGTCGAGGTTGATCACGTCGGCCGACAGCCGGGTGGCCGCGATCTCGAAGGTCGTGCGCGTGCGCGTGCTGTTCTCGAAGAACAGGTTGAACACGCTCTTGCCGCGCAGCAACGGGACCTTCTTGACTTCGCGGTCGCTGACGCTCACGAAGTTGGAGGCCGTGTCGAGGATGTGCGTGAGGATCTCGCGCGGCAGGCCTTCCACCGACAGCAGGTGGATCAGCTCGCCGTGCTTGTTGAGTTGCGGGTTGCGTTGGGACAGCATGGGATCAGGCGCCTTCCACCTCGAAGCTGAAGCGGCCCGCCGCATCACGCGCGAGTGCGAGTTGCTGCGTGGCCGGCAGGCTCACGCGCGCGCCGGCGAAATCGGCCTGCACCGGCAGTTCGCGCCCGCCGCGGTCCACCAGGACGGCAAGCTGCACACTGGCGGGCCGTCCGTAGTCGAACAACTCGTTGAGCACGGCGCGGATGGTGCGGCCGGTGTAGAGCACGTCGTCGAGCAGCAGCACGTGGGCGCCGTTGACGTCGAAAGGCAGTTGCGTCTGGGCGCTGGCCGCCAGACCGCGGCGCGCGAAATCGTCGCGATGCATGGCCGAGGAGATGACGCCGGCGGCGCCCGCGAGGCCAAGGTCCTTCTGCAGTCGCTCGGCCAGCCAGGCACCGCCGGAGGTGATGCCGACCAGCAGGGTATCGGGCGTCCGCAGGGCACGGACCCCTCGCAGCAATTCGCCGTACAGCGCCTCGGCGTCGAGGGTCAGGGCCCCAGGGGGAGAGCTCATGGAAGGCTCCTCAAGAATTGCTCCAGGATGATGCAGGCGGCGCCCGCGTCGGCATCGCGCGCGCCGCTGGCCAGGGCTTCCGTCGTGCTGTAGCGCTCATCGACTTCGTAGACCGGCAGCGCGCAGCGGCCGCGCAGCTGGCGCGCGAACTTGCGCGCCCGGGCGGTATTGTCGTGGCTGGCGCCATCGGGATGGAAGGGGACACCGACCACCAGGGCATCGGGCTCCCATTGCTTCACCCGGTCGGCAGCGGCAGCCAGGCGCGCTTCGCCTTCGGCGCGGATGGTGGCTTGCGGTGTCGCGGTGCGCAGCAGGCGGTTGCCCGTGGCCACACCGGTCCGCTTGAGGCCGAAATCGAAAGCGAGAAAAGTTTGGAAGTGGGCGGGGACGTCGGCCGGCGGGCTCATGCGTGCCCGGCGCTCGGCGAGAGCATCCAAGATTCGAGGCCCAGCAGCTTGAGCGCCTTGTCGTAGCGCTGCTCGATGGGCGTGTCGAAGATGACGCTGGGGTCGGCCCCGACGGTGAGCCAGCTGTTCTCGGCCAGCTCGGACTCCAGCTGGCCCTCGCCCCAGGCCGAATAGCCCAGCGTGACCAGCAACCTGCGCGGGCCGGCTCCGGTGGCGATGGCTTCCAGCACATCCTTGGAGGTCGTCATTTCCAGCCCGCCCGGGATCGTCATCGTGGACGCATAGACCGATTCACTGGCGTCGGCCCCCTCGGCCACCACAGCTTCGTGCAGGACGAAACCGCGCTCCGTCTGCACGGGCCCGCCTTGCAGCACGGGCGTGCTCGCCAGGTCGTCGCGGCCCAGCGGCAGGTCGACCTTGTCGAACAGGTTCTGCAGGTTGATGTCGGTCGGCTTGTTGATCATCAGCCCGAGCGCGCCGCGCGGGCTGTGTTCGCACAGGTAGACGACCGACTTCGCGAAGGCGGCGTCCTGCAGGCCGGGCATCGCAATCAGGAAATGATGCGTCAGGTTGATCTGGTCGGCATCGGGCGGCATGATCCGGTATTGTAATTCGATGGACACGACCTATGCGGCCGGCCTCGTCTGGCTGCGCCGCGACCTGCGGCTGGCCGACCACGCGGCCCTCTACCATGCGCTGAAGGCCTGCAAGCAGGTCTGGCTCGCGTTCGTCTTCGACACGGACATCCTGGACGGGCTGCCGCGGCGGGACCGGCGGGTGGAATTCATCCGTGAATCGCTGGTTGAGCTTGACGAGGCGCTGCGCGACGCAGGCGGGCCGGATGGAGGACTCATCGTGCTGCACGGCCCGGCGCGACGGGAGATCCCCCGCCTCGCGCATGCCTTGGGTGTGCAGGCGGTGTTCTGCAATGCCGACTACGAGCCGGCGGCGGAAGCCAGAGATGCGGAGGTGGCAACGGCGCTCGGCAGCACCGGGATCGCCCTGCACCCTTTCAAGGACCAGGTGATCTTCGAGCGGCAGGAAGTGCTCACGCGCACCGGCACGCCCTACACGGTCTTCACGCCGTACAAGACCGCGTGGCTGGCGAAACTCGACGCGTTCTATCGGAGCGCCTACCCTGTCGAGAAGTACCTCGCGGGCCGGCTCGCGGCCCGGCCGAAGGCATCGCGTCGCGCGGTGCCCGGCCTGGGCGAACTGGGCTTCGAGCGGACCAACCTCCCGGATCTGAAGATCCCCGTTGGGGCCTCCGGCGCAGCCGCCCTGCTCCAAGACTTCCTGCCGCGCATGGACCGCTACCAGGTCCAGCGCGATTTCCCCGCGTCGAAGGGGCCGAGCTACCTCAGCGTGCACCTGCGCTTCGGCACCGTGTCGATCCGTGAGCTCGCGCGCCGGGCGCACGCGGCGGCGGCATCTGGCGACGCAGGTGCCGGCACCTGGCTCAGCGAGCTCGTGTGGCGTGACTTCTACTTCCAGGTGCTCAGCAACTTCCCGCATGTCGTGGACGGAAGTTTCAAGCGCGAATACGACCGCATCCACTGGGAGGAAGGCGCCGATGCCGACCGGCTGTTCGCCGCCTGGTGCGAAGGACGGACGGGCTTCCCACTGGTCGATGCCGCGATGGCCCAGATCAACCAGACCGGCTACATGCACAACCGGCTGCGCATGGTGGTGGCGAGCTTCCTGTGCAAGGACCTGGGGATCGATTGGCGCCGCGGCGAGCGCTACTTCGCGGAGAAGCTCAACGACTACGACCTGGCGGCCAACAACGGTGGCTGGCAGTGGGCGGCCTCGTCCGGCTGTGATGCGCAGCCGTATTTCCGCATTTTCAACCCGGTGAGCCAGAGCGCGAAGTTCGACGCGGACGGCAAATTCATCCTGCGCTACCTGCCGCAGCTGGCGAAACTGCCGAAGCCGCTGCTGCATGCGCCCTGGACGGCGCGGCCGGTGGACCTGGAGGCGGCGGGCATCCGGCTGGGGCACGACTACCCGCTGCCGATCGTGGACCATGCGCAGGCGCGCGAGGTGACGCTGGCGCGTTACGCAGTGGTGAAGGGCAGGTAGGAGTCGGAAAGTAGGCTGGGTCCGTTGCGCGGAACCCAGCCTATGGCGCAGGGACGCGAGACCTCAAGCCGTCACAGCCTGCGTGCAGTAGTGCTTCACCAGGCTCAGCAGCTCTTCTTCCGAGTACGGCTTGCCCAGGTAGTTGTTGACGCCCAGTTCGCGCGCATGCTCACGGTGCTTCTCGGCGATGCGGGACGTGATCATCACGATCGGCAGGTCCTTCAGGCGCGCGTCGCCGCGAATGTTGCGGGCCAGGTCGAAGCCGTCCATGCGCGGCATTTCGATGTCGGAGAGCACGACCGAGGGCCGCTCGTCCGCGAGACGCTCCAGGGCCTGCAGGCCGTCGGCCGCGAGCGACACCCGATAGCCTTCGCGCTGCAGCAGGCGCTGCGTGACGCGGCGCACGGTGATGGAATCGTCCACCACCAGCACCAGGGGGATCGCGGGGGCCGCCGCCATCACGTTCGCCGGCGTGGCCGACTGGCCACCGGCCTGCTCCAGCATCTCCGGCTGGGCGCGGTCGGCGCTCAACTGGCGCGCGCGCTCCCCGTACACCTGCGTCAGGGCCACCGGGTTGTAGATCAGGACCACGGCGCCGGACGCCAGCACCGTCATGCCGGCCAGGCCGGGCAGGCGGGCCAGTTGCGGGCCGAGGTTCTTCACCACCACTTCCTGGTTGCCCAGCACTTCGTCGACGTGCACCGCGACACGCTGCGCGGCGCTTCGGAAGATCACGATGGGCACGGTCTTGCCCTGCGGCTCGACGGTGCGGGTCGACGACTGCAGCAGCGCGCCGGACCAGAAGAACGGCAGCTGCTCGCCGCCGAACTCCAGGCTGCCGCTGTTGTACGCCTGCTCGACTTCCTTCTGCGTGGCGCGGCGCACCAGTTCGACCAGGTTGGCCGGCACGCCGATGGCGAGCTTGCCCGAACGGACCATCACCACCTGCGTCACCGCGGTCGTGAGGGGCAGCACCAGCTTGAAGCTGCTGCCCTGGCCGGCCTGCGTGCGCGTTTCGATCCGGCCGCCCAACGCGGCCACTTCCGAGCGCACCACGTCCATGCCGATGCCGCGGCCGGCGAGTTCGGTCACCTGCGTCGCGGTCGAGAAGCCCGGCAGGAAGATCAGGTTGGCGGCCTCGTCGTCCGAGATCTGCTGGTCGGGCGTGATCAGGCCCTGCTGCAGCGCCTTGTCGCGGATGCGGCCCAGGTTGAGGCCGGCGCCGTCGTCCTGGAATTCGACCGAGACGTCGTTGCCTTCCTGGCGCACGTGGATGACGATGGTGCCGCTGGCGTCCTTGCCGGCGCCGGTGCGCACGTCGGGCACCTCGACACCGTGCGCCACGCAGTTGCGCAGCAAATGCTCGAACGCCGGCGTCATGCGGTCCAGCACGCCGCGGTCCATTTCGATCGAGCCGCCCAGGATGTCCAGCTTCACCTGCTTGGCGCTCTCCTTGGCCGCCAGCCGCACCACGCGGTACAGGCGGTCGGAGATGCCTTCGAACTCCACCATGCGCGTGCGCAGCAGGTCGCGCTGCAACTCGCGGGTCTGGCGGGCCTGGGCGATCAGGTCGTCTTCGGTCGCTTCCACCACGCGCTGGATGTTGCGCTGCACGGTGGCGACGTCGTTCACCGACTCCGCCATCATGCGCGTGAGTTCCTGCACGCGCGTGAAACGGTCGAACTCCAGCGGATCGAACCCGGACGCCGTGTCCTTGGCCTGGGCCATGCGGGACTGCATCTGGGATTCGGCCTGCACCTCGATGTCGCGCAGCTGGCCGCGCAGGCGGTCGAGGTTCCCCGTGAGGTCGCCGAGCGAGCCGCGCAGCTGCCGCAGCTCGGCCTCGAGGCGCGAACGCGTGATCATCACCTCGCCGGCCTGGTTGACCAGGCGGTCCATCAGCTGCGAGCGCACGCGCACGGTCTGGTTGGCGGCTTGGCGCGCAGCGGTGACCGACGTCGTCGTCGGCATCGCGATCGCGGTGCGCGCGGCCGGCGCGAGCATCTTGCGGGCCTCGACCGGCTGCGCCGCTTCGACAGGGGCGACGGGCTCGAATGCGGTCGCGTCCGGCACGGGCTGTTCGATGAGCGGCTGCGCTTCGGCCATGGGCGCGAACGCGTCCGGCGCCGACGCCTGGAGTTCGGCCGGCGCGGAATCGGCCACCGCCGCCGGCGCTTCGGACGGCGCGAAACCGCCGGTGGCGCGCAGCGTGTCGAAGCGCGCCTGCATGTTGTCGAAGCGGTGCAGCAGGGCCTCGATGTCGGCGCTGTTGATGCCTTCGTGGCCGAGGTATTCGACTTCGGATTCCAGGCGGTGCGCCAGCTCACCGAGGCGCAGGGCGCCAGCCAGGCGGGCGCTGCCCTTGAGCGTGTGCAGGGCGCGCAGCACCTGGTCGCGCGGATCGCGGTGGCCCGGCTGTGCCGCCCACTGGCGCAACGCGCTGCCGAGGGCCGGCATCAAGTCGGCAGCCTCTTCCTCGAAGATCGGGAACAGGTCGGGGTCGATCGCGTCGACGACGTCGAGGTCGTCTTCGTTCTCGTCGCGTTGGGCGGCTTGCGCGGCAACGGGTTGCGCGACCGGGGCTTGCACCGGCGCAGGCGGTACGAAGGCCGGCGGCTCGAAGACGGGCTGCTGGAAGACCGGCTGCTCGAAAACAGGCTGCGCAGGTGCGGGCTGGGGCGCGGCCACTGCCACCGGCGGCGGCGCCTGCACCGGGGCGGGCGCGCCCCACTGCGAATCCATCTCGTCGTCCGCGCCGGCGGTTTCCGGATCGGAACGCGGCGGAATGTCGAGGTCCTGCAGGGCCTGCAGGCCCAGCGCGACGCGCGGATCGGCGTCTTTCAGGAAGCCGGCCGCGAACTGGTGCAGCAGCCGCCGCACTTCCTCGGCGGCATCGGTGAAAGCCTGCACGTGCTGCGGCGTGGTGTACGCCAGCCCCTGCGCCCGCTGCAACTGGCCTTCGAGCGCACGCGCGATGTCGGAGAGGGCATTGAAGCCGACCGTGGCCGAGCTGCCCGCCAGGGCGTGCGCCAGGCCCACCGTGGAGTCGGGCACCGGCCGGTTCGCCTCGAGCGCCCATTCGCTGACTTCCGTGGCGAGCCGCCGCGACCATTCGTCGGCCTCATTGAGGTAGACGTTGTAGAGCGGGATGCCGATGCGCAGGCTGCCGATCACCTTGGTCTGCTCGTCGCGCGCCATCGCGGCGTCCGGCTCCGGCTCGGCGATGGGCTCGAACCCGGCCAGCGGGATTTCCAGCGGAGCCTCGGGCGCAACCTCGGCCGGCAGCTCGATCGCCGGCAATTCCGGCACCTCGAAGGCCGGGGGCAGTTCAGCGACCGGCTCCGGCACCGCTTCAAGCGGCGCTGGTCCGGAGACGGAGGCGAGACTGCCGAAGTCGATGCCGGAGACTTCCAACGGCACTTCGGGCAGGGCCTGCGGCTGGGCGGCCGGTTCGGGCAGGATGATCGTCGAGCCGAGATCCATCTCGAACTCGGGCGGCAGCGCGCCGGCGGGAAGCTCCGAAACTTCCGGCGGCTCGCCGCGGATCACATGCGTGACATTGAAGTTGACCTGCTCGGGGACCGGCGCATCGAACGCGGGCAGCGGTTCGACGGTTTCGGGCAGCGGCGCAGGAGCCTCGACATCGACCGGGAGCTCGAAGGCGGCCTCGACAGCCACCGGCGGGAACGGGTCGGCCGCCACGGGATCGGCCGGGACTGCATCGAACGCGGGCAGTTGCGCCTCGGCCTCGATCGCCGCGGCGGGCGGGGCGACAGGCTCGGCCAGCGGCACCGGAACTTCGGCCACGACCTCCGCGGGTGCGGCGGGTGCTTCGGCAGCGCCAGCGCCGGGCAGCAGGAAAGGCAGCAGCTTCTGTTCGCTGCGGAAAGCCTCTGCCGGTGTGCGGAACATGCCGGCCTTCCAGGCCGAATCGTTGTTCTTCGAGATGTCCTCGACCCAGCGGCCGAAGCCTTCCATGGCCTGCGCCGACAAGGTACGCAGGTCTTCGGTGGAAGGTTTCTGCTCGGCCAGCCAGCCGTTGAGCACCTGTTCCATCGACCAGGCGGCCTCGCCGAACTCGGTGAGCCCGACCATGCGCGAGCTGCCCTTGAGGGTGTGGAAAGCCCGGCGCAGGGTGGTCAACTCGGAGATGTTGCCGGAGTCGCCATGCAGCGCCTGGACCGCGGCCAGCCCGTTGCCGACCACTTCGCGCGCTTCCTCCAGGAAGATGTCGCGCAGTTCCTGTTCGCCGTCGTCCTCGTCGTCCGAGGCCAGCGCCACGGGTGCCGGGGCCGGTGCCGGCGGAGGCGCCGGCGCTTTCATCGTGGCGGCCAGGTGTTGCAGCGCCACCGTGGCGGCGCCTTCGTCCTGCGCCGACACCGCCGCGGAAGCCTCCCGCGCCGCACTGGCGACGCCGGTGTTGTCCGCCAGGACCGCGTGGGCCGCCAGGGTGTCGAGGCGGGGACCGAGTTCGCCCATGCCGGACTCGCCGGCTTCGGTGACGACGTCGTGCACTTCCTGCGAGAGCGGCGCTTCCGGCGCGGCCTCTTCCTCGGCGACACGGCCCATCAGCGGCCGCAGCTCGCCGCGCGCCTCGTCGTAGACGAACAGCTTCTTGGCGAGCGACGGCTGGTAATTCAGCATGTCGATCAGGAAGCCCAACGCGCCCAGGTTGTTGCCCAGCTTGTCGTAGGTGCCGTTGGCGCGCGCGTCTTCGTCGCTGATCATCCCGGCGACGATGGATTCGACCGTGTCGCGCATGTGCAGGATGGCTTGCGAGGCCTGGTCGAGGCCCAGCACCGAGATCACGCCGCGCATCTGCGCCAGGAAGCCGGGGGCGCCGCGCAACTGCGTGCGGTCGGACGGGTCGCGGAAGAACTGGTCGAGCACCTTTTCGAGCTCGCTCAGGGTCCCGCGCAATTCGCCCACCACGCTGCCCATGGTCTGGCGGTCGCTCACGCGCCGGTACAACTCTTCGACCCAGTGCTCCAGCGGTTCCGGCGGATTGCCGCCGAGGACCCGGGTCAATCGTTCGGCCAGGCGCTGCGTGCGTTCAGCCAGCTGCGCATCGTTGGGATCCAGATCCTGGAAGGCCGCTTCGAGGTACAGGACGGACGTGGCGACTTCCATCGCCAGCTCGGCGCCCGGCGGGCGTCCGGCGCGCACCAGGAAATCGATCGCCTGCATGAGCGATTCCGCCAGCTTGCCGCTGGGCGGGTACAGCTTGACGAGCGCGTCGCACACCAGCTGGAACTGGTCGTGGATGCCCTTCAGCTTGTTGGCGTCGCCGCCGGACAGCGCCGACCAGGTTTCCTTGGCAGCGGTGATGCGCTTGCGCGCCTGGGCGAGCAGGATGGGATCGAAACGGCCGAAGGGGCTGACCGAATAGTCGACCGGCTTGCCTTTGTTCAGGTTGTACGCCTGCCGCACGGCCGACAGCGCGGGTGCCTGCGCCGGATTGGGCGGCACGGCCTGGGAGCAGAAGAAGACGAGGTCCTGCGCGAGGCGGTCGGACACGCCGAGTTCGCCCTTGGCCAGCGACGCGTACTGCAGCAGCACGCGCGAGGCGGCGCGCTTCACGTAGATGTCGGAGGGCAGCAAGCCCAGGCCCACGGCCTCGAAATAGCCGGCCGCCACCTTCCAGAAGACCTTGGGCTGGCGCGCCGTCTGCGCGGCCGCCAGGCCGAGGGCAGCCTGCGTGAGTTCGCGCCCCGCCGCGGCGTCCGCCGTCTTGACGATCTTGAGCACCGACTGGTCGAGCCGGGAGCGCACGGAGGTCTCGTAGTTCAGCGGCGCGGCTTCGGGCGACTGGGGCTCGTTCCAGCGCCAGTCGAACGCCCACAGGTCGGCCGGGTGGATGCGGTCGGCGCCGCAGATCTCCTGGACGTCCTTGTATTGCGGGAACAGGCTGAGCGGCGAGACGGCCTTGCCGCCCAGCAGCGCTTCGAGGTATTCGGTCAGCGCGAAGCCGCCGCGTTCCACCTTGGAAGCCGCAGCTTCGGTGCAGAGCTCCGGCCGCTCGACGAACTTCTGGGCGGCCGCCTCCATGGTGCGCAGCATGTGGGCCGGGGCGCCGAGCCCCACCATTTCGAGCGCGCCGACCGCCTGGTGCATGTGCTGGCGCGCGATGCGCAGCTGGCCGGTGTCGATGGACGCCATGTCCTCGCCGCGCGCCTGGGCGGCGTCGCGCACGAAACGGCGCAGCGCGGACGAAGCGGATTCGAGCGACTTGCGCAGTTCATCCAGCACCCAGGCCAACGGCCCCAGGTCGTTGGTGGCGCCTTCCTGGTCTTGGGCGGTGGCTTGCATCGTGAATTACGCGATCTTGAACCGCGACACCGACTGCCGCAGTTCCTCTGCCATGCGGGTCAGTTCGCGCACCTGCTGCGCCGTCGAGCGGGTGCCTTCACCCGTCTGTTCCGTCACCGCGAAAATGTGCTGGATGTTGCCGGCCACGATGTTGGCCGATTCGGCTTCCTTGGACGTGGAGGTCGAGATCTGCTCAATCAGGTCGGCGAGGCGGCGTGACACCTGGTCGATCTCGGTCAGCGCGGTACCCGCGTTGTCGGACAGCTTGGCCCCCTCCACCACACCCTGCGTGGAGCGCTCCATGGCGGCCACCGCGTCCTGCGTGTCGGTCTGAATGGCCTTCACCAGGGCCGAAATCTGGCGCGTGGCGTCCGCGGAGCGTTCGGCCAGCCGCTGCACTTCTTCCGCCACCACCGAGAAGCCTCGTCCGGCTTCACCGGCGGAGGCCGCCTGGATGGCTGCGTTGAGCGCCAGCACGTTCGTCTGTTCGGTAATGTCGGAAATCAGTTCGGTGATTTCACCGATCTCCTGGGACGATTCGCCCAGCCGCTTGATCCGCTTGGAGGTTTCCTGGATCTGGTCGCGGATGGCGTTCATGCCGCCGATGGCGTTCTGCACCGCCGCGAGGCCCGACTCGGCGGCCTTCAGCGATTGCTGGGCCACCTTGGCCGACTCCTGCGCCTGGCCGGACACCGTGTTGATTCGACCCGCCATGTCGAGCACCGACTGGCCGGTTTCGCGAATCTCGCGCAGCTGCTCGGTGGAGGCTGCCAGCAGTTCGGTGGACGTGCTTTCCACCTGCGCCGTCGTCTGCGCGACCTTCGTGGCCGTGGATTGCACCGCGCCCACCAGCTGCCGCAGTTCTTCCACCGTGTAGTTCACCGAGTCGGCGATGGCGCCCGTGATGTCCTCGGTCACGGTGGCTTCCTGCGTCAAATCGCCTTCAGCGACCGACTGCAGTTCGTTCATCAAACGCAAAATGGCCGCCTGGTTGGCGTCGTTCACGCGCTTGGCTTCCTGCTCCTGGCGCTCGGCTTCCTGCCTTTGCGATTCCGCGCGCTCCTGGCGCTTGCGGCTGTCCTGCAGCTGCACGAAGGCGAGGCCGATGGCGCAGAGGATGGCGAAGATCGCCGAGACGCCGAGGGCCGTCAGCGCGCCGGCGCCGAGGCCGGTCTGGGCGGACAGCTTGCCCTGCAGCTCTTCCAGCGAGCGGCGCAGCGGTTCGCTGTCCTGAATGATCGCGGCCTGCGCTTCGCGCGCGGACACCAGGCCCTGCAGGTTGCCCAGGATGGCGCCGGCCTGCGTGCGGGTCTGTTCGTAGAGCTTCATCAGCGCGTCGAGGCGCTCGCGGGTCTGTTCGTCCTTGGAGCCGGCCAGGCGCAGCTCGGGGCTGCCATCGAGCAGGCCCTGCGCGATTTCCTTGAACGAGTTCAAGTCCTTGCCGAGCAGGAACACGGCCTCGGGCGACACGCCTTCCATCGTCAGGAATTCGTTGGCCGATTTACCGATGCGCTGGGTCAGCATCACGAGCTGGCCGGCCGCGGAGATTTCGGCGGGCGGCGCGTTCTGCTGCAGCTTGAGCGACGACACCGTCTCGGCGATTTCCAGCAGGTCGGACGACTGGCGGTTGATGGTGCGCAGGGCGTTGCCCACCTGCGTCAGGATCTTCTGCTGGCCCATGACGGTGCCGGCGTTCTTCTCGGCGCGCTCCATGAGCGGGGTGATCTTGTCGATGTCTTCCTGCAGTTCGGCCGACACGCCGTCGAGGCGCAGTGCCGTATCGCCGGCCTTCAGCCCGCGCACCGTCTTGGCCAGCACGTCGGCGCTTTCCTTCACGTCCGGGAACGCCTGCGCGCTGCCGATCAGGGCCTGCGACACCGACTTCGCGAGGCGTTGCGACTGCATCAGCGAGTTACCGGTACCGGCCACCTGCTGGGCGACCTTGTCGGCCTGGTTCACCGCGAAGATGGCCACCGAGCCCAGCACCATCAGCGACATGGCCAGCAAGGTGAACAGGATGCGCTGGTGGGTGACGATGGAGCGGCGGCCCAGCAACGGGACCGCGATCAGTTCGGCCTCATCGACCGCGTCCATCCCGAGGGAATCGTCCTCGCTGTCGGGGCCGCCATGCGCCTCGATGCCCTGCGTGCTGCCGGCCTCGATGGAGCCGGTGTTGTTCGGATCCGGCATGTCGGGGCCGAGGCTCAGCCCGGCCGGCGCGGTGTCTTCGCTATCGGAGCGCTTCTTCGCAAAGATGTTTTTCAGGGAGTCAACGACGGACATGATTCGAGCCTTCCGGGGACGGGGTACTGCTAAGCGCTGATGCTCAAGAACTGGGGTTGCTGCGACAGCGCCTGCAGGTTGATTTCCTGCCAGTGCGTGCCGTCGGCTTCGCTGTAGGCGCTGCCGAAGTAGTCGGGGGAGCCCGGGGGGGCTTCGGTGGAGGCGGTGAAGGCTTCCAGGCTGCGCAGGCCTGCCAGGCGGTCGATCAGCAGGGCGCAGTTGATTTCGAGGAGTGCGTTCAGCGCGACCAGCCGAGATTCGGCGCGCAGGGCGTCCGAACGCTGCTGCGGCGCCTTGCCGGCGACGTAGCTGGCGAGGTCGACCACGCCGAACAGGCCCCCGCGCAGGTTGGCCACGCCCAGGAACCATTCCTGGGTGTACGGCACGGGCTGGGTGGCGGCATAGGGGAAGATCTCGCCCGCCTGCGTGAGCGGGAAGAGGTACTTCTTGCCGGCGGACTCGACCGCGAGCCAGGCCGCCTGGACGCCCTCGGTGCGGGCCGCCTGGAGCCGGCTCGCGAGCCGGCTTTGCAATTCGCGGAGGGCTTCGCGGTTGGCCATGGCTTTTTGGATCTACTGCGGCGTGCTGTGGATGGGTGACGCCGGCTTCAACCCAGGGCCTTGATCTTGGCCATGAGTTCGTCGGCGTCCACCGGTTTGGTGATGTAGTCGCGCGCGCCCTGCCGCATGCCCCAGACCCGGTCGGTTTCCTGGTTCTTGCTCGTGCACATGATGATCGGCACGTCGGCGTAAAGGGGGTCGCGCGTGATGGCGCGGGTGAGCTGGAAGCCGTTCTGGCCGGGCATCACGACGTCCATCAGGATCAGGTCGGGCTTCTCCTCGCCGAGCCGGCGGAAGGCATCTTCGGCGCTTTCGGCGGTGCGCACCGCGAAGCCGTTCTTCTGCAGCAGGTCGGTCATGAACATCAGTTCGGTCTTCGAATCGTCCACAACGAGCACTTTTCGGATGGCCATGGCACATCTCTCCTTTTATTTCGCGGTCCCGAACTGCTGCACGGTCTGCAGCAGCTGGTCCTTGGTGAATGGCTTGGTCAGGTAGTCCTCGGAGCCGACCATGCGCCCGCGCGCCTTGTCGAACACGCCGTCCTTGGACGAGAGCATGACGACCGGCACCGAGGAAAACTTGGCGTTGCGCTTGATGATCGCGCAGGTCTGGTAACCGTCGAGCCGCGGCATCAGGATGTCGCAGAAGATCAGGTTGGGCTGGTAGTCGTTGACCTTGGCGAGGGCATCGAATCCGTCCTCGGCCAGCATCACCTCGTGGCCGCCTTGCTTCAGGAAGATCTCCGCGCTGCGCCGGATGGTGTTGCTGTCATCGATCACCAGCACCTTCAATCCCGAAGTGCTCACTTGACGCTGCTCCTCATTTGTAACTGCCTGGAAAGGGGCGGCGGCTCACCCATCTGTAACAACGCCGCTTCTGCGCTCCGATCCATTCAGATCTGGACCATCTCGAAGTCTTCCTTGCGTGCGCCGCACTCGGGACAGGTCCAGTTCATCGGCACTTGCTCCCAGGGCGTGCCGGGCGCGATCCCGTGCTCGGAAGCACCGGCGGCTTCGTCGTAAATCCACCCGCAAATCAGACACATCCACGTCTTGTTCTCAGTCACAGCTTAAAGGGCCTTCGCATAGAATGCAACGATTGTATCGAGGCCCTTTGCGACCCAACGCACAGCGTGCCAACGCGCGGAAGATCCAGGGCTATGACAAACCCCAATAACATGCAGCCCTCCGTTGTCAAGCCGGGTGTGGAAGAAGATGGACCGGCCTGCGTGATGGTCTTCAACGCATGTGATCCGAGCGGTGCCGGCGGGCTCGCCGCGGACGTCACCGCGATCGCATCGGTGGGTGCGCATCCACTGCCCGTGGTCACCGGCGCCTATGCGCGCGACACCGCCGAAGTGTTCGACCATTTCGCCTTCGACGAAGAGGCCGTCGCCGAGCAGGCGCGCACCATCCTCGAAGACGTTCCGGTGCAGGTCATCAAGGTCGGTTTTGTCGGCAGCCCCGAAACGATCAGCACCATCGCCGAGATCGCGGCGGACTATCCGGACGTGCCCGTCGTGTCGTACATGCCGCCGCTTTCGTGGTGGGAAGAAGGCCCGACCGACCTCTACGAAGATGCCTTCCGCGAGCTCATGCTGCCGCAGACGACCGTGTTGGTAGGAAACCACAGTACGCTCTGGCGCTGGCTGCTTCCCGAGTGGAACAACGAGCGCAGCCCCACCGCGCGGGACATCGCGAAAGCAGCCGCCGAGATGGGCGTGCCCTACACGCTGGTGACCGGCGTGCCGCTGCCGGACCAGTTCGTCGACAACGTGCTCGCGACGCCGCAGTCGGTGCTGGCCAGCGAGAAGTTCGAACGCTTCGACGCCGTGTTTTCCGGCGCCGGCGATACGCTTTCCGCGGCACTGGCCGCATTGCTCGCGGGCGGTACCGACCTCGCGGCCGCGTCGGGCGAAGCCCTCGCCTACCTGGACCGCTGCCTCGACGGCGGCTTCCGCCCCGGCATGGGCCACGTCATCCCCGACCGCCTGTTCTGGGCCCAGCCCGAGGGCGACGAAGGCGAGGACGAGACCGTGGCGACACCTGCCGAGACACAACAAGCGTTCGACCTGCCGGCGCACGACACCAAACATTGACGATGGACCGGAACCAACAACTCTTCGAGCGCGCCCGCGCGCTCATTCCCGGCGGCGTCAATTCCCCGGTCCGTGCCTTCCGCGCCGTCGGCGGCACGCCTCGCTTCGTGCAGCGCGCCGAGGGCGCGTACTTCTGGGACGCGAACGGTGCGCGCCACATCGATTACATCGGTTCGTGGGGGCCCATGATCCTGGGCCACGGCCATCCGGCCGTCGTCGAAGCGGTGCAGAAGGCGGTGCGCGACGGCTTCTCGTTCGGCGCGCCGACCGAGCGCGAGGTGGAGCTCGCCGAGGAGATCGTGAAGCACCTGCCGGCCGTCGAGATGGTGCGCCTGGTGAGTTCCGGCACCGAGGCCGCCATGAGCGCCATCCGCCTGGCGCGCGGCGCCACCGGGCGCAGCCGCCTCATCAAGTTCGAGGGCTGCTATCACGGCCATGCGGATGCGCTGCTCGTGAAGGCCGGCTCGGGCCTGGCCACCTTCGGGCACCCCACCAGCGCCGGCGTTCCGCCCGAGGTGGTGCAGCACACGCTGGTCCTCGAATACAACAACGTCGCGCAGCTCGAAGAAGCATTCACCCGCTACGGCAATGAACTCGCGTGCGTGATCATCGAGCCCATCGCGGGCAACATGAACTTCGTCCGGGCCTCCGTGCCCTTCATGAAGAAATTGCGCGAACTGTGCACGAATCACGGTGCGCTGCTGGTCTTCGACGAAGTGATGACCGGTTTCCGCGTCGCGCTCGGCAGCGCGCAGGCGCTGTATGCAAGGAATATTCCCGGGTTCCGTCCCGACCTCACGGTGCTTGGCAAGGTGATCGGCGGCGGCATGCCGCTTGCCGCGTTCGGCGGGCCCCGCGCGCTGATGGAGCATCTGGCGCCCCTGGGGCCGGTGTACCAGGCGGGGACTTTGTCGGGCAATCCGGTGGCCACGGCGTGCGGCCTCGCGACTTTGCAACAAATCTCCGATCCGCGATTTTTTCCCATGCTGGAGGCCCGCACCCGCACACTCGTCGAGGGGCTGCGCGGCGCCGCGGAGGCCGAAGGGGTGCCTTTCGCCGCGGATCATCAGGGCGGCATGTTCGGATTTTTCTTGTTGCCGCAGTTGCCGGCGAACTACGGTGAAGTGATGAAATCCGATGCTGCGAAGTTCGGCCGGCTGTTTCACGGCCTGCTGGATCGCGGGATCTACATCGCGCCGGCACTGTATGAAGCGGGCTTCGTCAGTTCCGCGCATTCGGAAGACGACATCGCGCAGACCGTCGCGGCGGCGCGCGAGGTGTTCCGGACCCTCGCCTGATCGGCACCTGGCCGGCCTTGTGACGCGCATCACAGCCCCCGGCCGGCCTCCGCTCCTACACTGCCGGCGAGGAGGACCGAATGGACCTGAAGAAGCTGGCCGAATGGGAAGCCGCGCTCGAAACGGCCGCGGGCGCGGATGAAGTCGATCTTGAGCCGGTGTGGGATGAGCTGACCGCAGCGGTCGAGGCGGAGCCGGACGCGCCCGAGCTGAGGCGCCTGCGCGTGCGGATGGCCGAGGCCACCTTCATGCATGCGAGCCGGCATGAGGACCTGCTGGCGTTGCGCCGGCTCGACCCGGCCGACCGCCAAGCCCGGCTGGACCTCGCGCTGCTGCAGCATCGCTGGGCGTTCCTGCTGGTGCCGGATGGCGAAGACGACGACCTGGACGCGGAGAACGACCCGGCGGGCGACGAGGAGAGCGGGTTGGAACTGAGCCTCACGGTCCGCTCCGCCGAGCCGCCGACGGGTTCCCCCCAGGAATTGCTGCAGCAGGAGGCGCTCGGATGGCTTGCCCAGCTGCTGCGCGAACATCAGGCCGACGCCGCTTTCTGCGCCCACGTGTTTGCGCGCTGGGAGCAGGCGAACATCTATGCGCCCTGGCTGCGCCTCACGCTCTCGCTCGAAGCCGTTGCCGCGCACCCCGCCGACGCTGCGCTGGCGCGCGTGCTGGCGCTCGCCTGGGCCGAGCTGGCCAACCAGGTGCCGGTGGAGTTCGACCCCGAGAACGCGCCACTCCCCATGGGCTTCCTCGTCGACGTGGGCGGCACCCTCTGGGATCCGTTCATGCAGGAGCGCGCCCTGGCGGCGCTCGCGGACCTGCTGCAACGCGACGCGGGCGACACCGAGCTGCTCGTGCGCCGGGCGCGGCTGCTCGAAGCCCGGTGTGATTTCGCCTCGGCGGCACGAGCCTATGCGGAGGCCGCCGATGCGGCCAAGCGCGCCGCCGAGATCGGGAACGATGCGCAGGCGGAAGACCTGTACGCGGAAATGCGCGATCAGGCGGCGCTTTGCGCCGGCGGCCGCCGTGCGCTTGCGAACGCGCTGGTCGAGGGCTTGGCCGATGCCGTGTCGAGATTCGGCGAGCCCCTGGCACTCCCGGAGGACGCGAGCGAGGCGCGGCGCGAGTTCGCCGCGGACTGGGAGCTGTCGATGCGCCAGCATGCTGACGAATTGCAGGCGAGCGTCGACGCCATGCGGGCGACGCAACCTGTCGACGGGCCCGACGCCGCGCAACAGGCCCAGATGCAGGCCATGGCGCAACAGGTGGCCGCCAGCGTGGTGGGCAGCATCTCGTTCACGCCGCTTCAGCCGCTGGCAATCGCCCCAGCGGCGTTCGAGCGGGACTGGGAGGCGGTCCTGCGCGAGCCGCGTGAGGCGCTGGCCGCCTTGCAATGGAGCGACTTGGGCTGGGTCGAGTGGCCCGCCTATCGTGCCTTGTTCGGCAGCCAGACGGTGTCGTCGGTCTGGTGCGCGCCTTGCCGAACTTTGCTGGCATTGGTTTCCGGCGCCGGCGGCAAGCCGCTGGTCGACCTCGAGTCGGAACTCGACGACGGCCACATGCTGATCACCTCCCTGACCCGCGGGCGCAACTTCCTGACTGGCGGGCCGGATGTGGACACCCTCTTCATCGAGCCTGCGCTCGTCCTGTCCGAGGCGATCGAATTGCATGCGGCCCGCTTGAAGCTGGCCATGGCAGGGCGTCCCGGCGTGCGCGCCTTGCCGATCACCGACCTGGACGCGATGGGTGCGGCGCAAGAGCGCGCGCGCGCCTGCAAGACACGATTCCGCCTGGAACATGGCCTGACGGAGAGCGAATCGCTCGGTGTCCCCAGCGATTTCGCGGAGGTGTTCGCCCCCATGGCGCGGACGGCCGTGCGGCAGGCGCTGGAAGCGCTGCGCGCCCGGCGCTGAGCGGCCCGCGGCTTCAGTGCCGGAAGTGCCGCACGCCTGAAAACACCATGGCCACGCCGCGCTCGTCGGCGGCGGCGATCACTTCCGCATCGCGCATGCTGCCGCCGGGCTGGATGACGCAGGTGGCGCCGGCATCGACCACGACGTCGAGGCCGTCGCGGAAGGGGAAGAACGCGTCGCTCGCGACCACCGTGCCCTGCAGCGACAACTTGGCGTGTTCCGCCTTGATGCTCGCGATGCGGGCGGAATCGAGCCGGCTCATCTGGCCCGCCCCCACGCCCATGGTCATGCCGCCCTTGCAGAAGACGATGGCGTTCGACTTGACGTACTTCGCCACCTTCCAGGCGAACAGCAGGTCCTGCAATTCGTCCGGGGTCGGTTGCTTCTTCGTCACGACCTTGAGGTCGGCCAGCGCAAGTTCGCGGTTGTCTGCAGTCTGCATCAGCAGGCCCGAGCCCACGCGCTTCACGTCCATCGCGTTGCGGCCCTGGTCCCAGTCGGTCGGCCCGCCCGGCGGCAAGGCGATCTTCAGCACGCGCACGTTCGCCTTGGCCTGGAAGATGGCCAGCGCCTCCGGCGTGAACTCCGGCGCCATCAGCACCTCGACGAACTGCTTCGCGACGGATTGCGCCGCGGCTTCGTCCACCGTCCGGTTGAAGGCGATGATGCCGCCGAAGGCGGAGGTGGGGTCGGTCTGGAACGCCTTGCCGTAGGCCTCCAAAGCGCCCTTGCCGACCGCCACGCCGCAGGGGTTCGCGTGCTTGACGATCACACAGGCGGGTGCGTCGAAGCTTTTCACGCATTCCCACGCCGCGTCGGCATCGGCGATGTTGTTGTACGACAGCTCCTTGCCCTGGAGCTGCTGCGCCATCACCAGCGAGCCGGGCGCCGGATGCAGGTCGCGATAGAACGCCGCCTGCTGATGCGGGTTCTCGCCATAACGCAGGTCCTGCAACTTGACGAAGCGGCCGTTGGCCTGACCGGGGAACAACGTGCGGCCGCCCTCGGGTTGCAGGCTGGAGAGATAGTCGCTGATCGCGGCGTCGTAGTTGCTGATGCGGTTGAAGGCAGCAACCGCCAATGCGAAGCGGGTCTTCTCGGCAATCTTGCCGTCGGCGCGCAACTCGGCCAGCACCTGCCCGTACTGGCTCGCGTCGGTCAGCACCGCGACGTCCTTCCAGTTCTTCGCCGCGCTGCGGACCATCGCCGGCCCGCCGATGTCGATGTTCTCGATGGCGTCCTCCAGCGTGCAGCCCGCCTGGCCCACCGTCTGCTCGAACGGATAGAGATTCACGACGAGGATGTCGATGGTGTCGATGCCGTGCTGCTTGAGCGCCGCCACGTGTTCCGGGACGTCGCGCCGCGCCAGCAGCCCGCCGTGCACCTTGGGGTGCAGCGTCTTCACGCGGCCGTCCAGCATCTCCGGGAACCCGGTGACCTCCGCCACTTCCGTCACTGGCAGGCCCTGCTCGGCGAGCAATTTGGCCGTGCCGCCGGTGGAGATGAGGCGGACGCCGAGCGCGTGCAGGGCCTGGGCCAGGTCGACGATGCCGGCCTTGTCGGAAACGGAGAGGAGTGCTTGCATTTCTGAGGGGTTATTTGAGGAGCTTGTGCTCGATCAGCTTCTTGCGCAGCGTGTTGCGGTTCAGGCCCAGCCATTCCGCCGCGCGCGACTGGTTGTTCTCGGCTTTCGCCATCACCACCTCGAGCAGCGGCTTCTCGACCGCCTTCACCAGCATTTCGTACATGCCGTCGGGCTCGGTCCCGCGCAGGTCCCGGAAGTACCCCTCCAGGCTGGAGCGCACGCACTCCTCGATGTGCTTCTTGCTCATTCCTGTTCCGCGTGTTCGGGCGCTGCAGGCACGTTGACCGCCGGCATGCGATCGGTGTGCCCCGCGAGTTCGTCGAAGAAGGCGGCCACACCCTCGTGCTGCGCGCGGCTGTCTTCGACCAGGTTCATGCGGTCGCGGAACTCCGCGCCGCCCGGCAGGTGCTTCACGTACCAGCCGATGTGCTTGCGGGCGCTGCGCACACCCGTGTACTCGCCATACAGCGCGTAGTGGTCCTCCAGGTGCGCCAGCAACGCGCGCCGGACTTCCGCCACCAGCGGCGGCGCCAGGTGCGTGCCGGTGGCCAGGAAGTGCGTCACCTCCCGGAAGATCCACGGCCGCCCCTGCGCCGCCCGGCCGATCATCACTGCATCGGCGCCGGTGGCGCGCAGGACGTCCCGCGCGCGCTCAGGTGTGTTGATGTCACCGTTGGCCACGACCGGAACACCGACCGCGTCCTTCACGGCCGCAACGGTTTCGTATTCGGCTTCACCGCGGTAGCCCTGCTCGCGCGTGCGGCCGTGCACCGTGAGCATCGCGATGCCACTGTCAGCGAAAGCACGCGCCAGCACCACGGCATTGCGATGCTCGCTGGACCACCCGGTGCGCATCTTCAAGGTCACGGGCACGCCGTGCGGCTCGCACGCCCGGACGACGGCCTGCGCGATGGCGATGGCCAGCGGCTCGTCCTGCATCAGCGCGGACCCCGCCCACTTGTTGCACACCTTCTTGGCCGGGCAACCCATGTTGATGTCGATGATCTGCGCGCCGCGCTCGACGTTGTACGCCGCGGCTTCGGCCATCATCGCGGCGTCGGTGCCGGCGATCTGCACGGCCACCGGCCCGGGCTCGCCGGTGTGGTCGGCCCGGCGCGAGGTCTTCAGGCTCGCCCACAGCTCGCGGCGCGAGGTGACCATCTCGCTCACCGCGTAGCCCGCGCCGAAGGCGCGGCACAACTGGCGGAACGGGCGGTCGGTGACTCCCGCCATCGGCGCCGCGAACACGTTGTTCGCGAGGGAGTGCGGGCCGATGTTCATGCGGGGGTGTCTGGGGCATTGCCGAAAAAAGAGGCACGATTGTAGGCCCGGCCGATTTCAGCGCTTGAAACGAAAAACTGCGTATGCGCCTACAGGTCCGCGGCACTTGACTGGCTTAACATGCGCCCGGATGGAAGAGTGGATGAACTCGATGCTGGCCCTGCTGGCGCTGCCCCAGTACGGACTGTCCACGCTGTTCGTCGCGGCCTTCATTTCGGCGACGCTGTTGCCGATCGGGTCGGAGCCGGCGCTGTTCGGCCTGCTCAAACTCAACCCCGACATCTTCTGGAGCGCAGTGTTCGTCGCCACCGCGGGCAACACCCTGGGTGGGATGCTCGACTTCTGGATCGGCTACGGCGCCCACGAGGTGCATGACAAGTACAGCAAGTCGCGCTCGCACGTGAAGGCGCTGGCCGTGCTGGAGAAGCTCGGCCCCAAGGCCTGCCTGCTCGCCTGGCTGCCGCTGGTCGGCGACCCGCTGTGCGCGGTGGCCGGTTGGCTGCGCATGTCGTTCTGGCCCTGCGTGGGCTACATGCTGATCGGCAAGTTCCTGCGTTACCTGGTCATGACGGCGGCGCTGCTCTGGGCTTTTCCGCACTGAACATTCGCCCCCGGTGCTTCCGCCGACTGCTCCGGAGAGGCCGGCTGGGCGGCAATGCCGGCGGCCGCGAGCAACAGCGCGGCGGACAAGCCGACTTCCCAGCACCGGAGCAACTTGCGCCGAAGGCGCGCGGATCGCATTGAAATGGCCATGCAACACTCCCAGGTGAAGCGCCGCGGCCGAAGCCGGGGCGTGGAAGCATCATGCGCCGCGCGGGACGCGGAAAGCTGTGAACTCGGCTAGCTGCTGAAAAGGAAGTTCATCACGTCGCCATCCTTCACGACGTAGTCCTTGCCTTCGCTGCGCATCTTGCCCGCGTCCTTGGCGCCCTGCTCGCCCTTGAAAGCGATGTAGTCGTCGAACGCGATGGTCTGGGCGCGGATGTAGCCCTTTTCGAAGTCGGTATGGATCACGCCGGCGGCCTGCGGGCCGGTGTCTCCGACATGGATGGTCCAGGCGCGCACTTCCTTCACGCCGGCGGTGAAGTACGTCTGCAGTCCGAGCAGCTTGAAGGCCGCACGGATCAGCCGGTTCAGCCCAGGCTCGTCCTGGCCGATCTCGGCCAGGAACATCTGCTTGTCCTCGTCGCTCATGTCGGCCATCTCGGCTTCCATCTTGGCGCAGATGGCCACCACCGGCGCGTTCTGCGCAGCCGCGTATTCGCGCAGGCGGTCGAGGTACGGGTTGTTGTCGAAGCCCTTCTCGTCCACGTTGCCGACGAACATCGCCGGCTTGGCGGTGATCAGGCACAGCGGCTGCAGCAGCGGCAGTTCTTCCTTGCTGAAGGCGATGGTGCGGACCGGCTTGCCCTCGTTCAGGGCCGCCTGGCACTTCTCGAGGATGGCCACCAGCTTGGCGGCTTCCTTGTCGCCCGAGCGGGCCGTCTTGTTGTGGCGGTGCAGCGCCTTTTCGACGGTGCCCATGTCGGCCAGGCACAGCTCGGTCTGGATCACCTCGATGTCCGAGATCGGGTCCACCTTGCCGGCGACGTGGATGACGTTCTCGTCGTCGAAGCAGCGCACCACGTTCAGCGTGGCGTCGGTCTCGCGGATGTGCGCCAGGAACTGGTTGCCCAGCCCCTCGCCCTTGCTCGCGCCCGCGACCAGCCCGGCGATGTCGACAAACTCGACAATGGCTGGCACGATGCGTTCAGGCTTGACGATGGCGGCCAGCGCGGCGAGGCGCGGGTCGGGCAGTTCGACCACGCCGACGTTGGGCTCGATCGTGCAGAAAGGATAGTTTTCGGCGGCGATTCCCGCCTTGGTCAAGGCGTTGAACAAGGTGGATTTGCCAACATTGGGCAGCCCCACGATCCCGCACTTCAAACTCATGTCAGTTCTCGCAAATGAAGCCCGAAAGTGTATGCGATGCATCACGGTGCCGGGCTGGCTGCTGGCTGGGGCGCTCCTGCTGGGCCTGGCGGCCCCGGGTGCGCGCGCTGCACCCACCCCGGCCGGAACGCCGAAGATCGAAACCCTGGTCCTGCGTGACGCGCAGCAGGCCATCGACGTGGAAGACCTCGCCGAGGTCTGGATCGACACCCGGGGCGACGCCACCATCGAGCAGGTGGCCAGCCGGGACGGCCTCGCGCGCTTCCAGCCCGCCCAGCCGGGCACCATCCACTCGCTGGGCCCGGCGGCCGCGCTCTGGCTGCGCTATCGCCTCGTGCGCGGCATCAACGAGCGGCAGGACTGGCTGATCGAATTCCCGATGCCGGTGCTGGACCGGGTCACCGTCTACCAGGCCGAAGGCACACGCTGGCGCGGCGAGACCGCGGGCGACACCATGGCGGTCGAGCGCTGGCCCGAGGCCGGCCGCCACCCGTACTTCCGACTCGAGCTGCCGCACGGCCAGGCGTTCGACGTCTTCGTGCGCATCCGCCACGTGACCTCGGCCAATTTCCCGGTCCGCCTGACCACCGGGTTCGCGCACAACCAGCGCATCCAGCTCGAATACCTGGGACTGGGCTGCACCTTCGGCGCCCTGTTGCTATTGATCCTGGCCTGCCTGGCCCAGAGCTGGGTGTACCGCGACAGCGTCTATGCGTGGTATGCCCTCTATGCCCTCGTCACGGCACTCGCGGTCGCGGCCTACACCGGCGTCACCGCCCACCTGCTGTGGCCCGGCTTCGGCATCCTGGGCGACTCGCCACAATCCATGCTCGCCTTCCTGGCCGGCGCCTCGGCACTGCTGTTCGTGCACAACCTGGTCGGGATCCCGGCGCGCTTCCATTGGCTGGACCGGCTCATCTTCGGCCTCGGGGTGGCCGGCCTGCTGCTGGCGGTGACCCCGCCTTTCCTGCCCAAGATGCCGGGCTTGATGCTGCTGAGCGGCTACATGGTCGCGTCCATCCTGATCGTCGTCGCCGTGGCGCTGGCCGCCTGGCGCCGCGGGGACGTCGTCGGGCTCTGGGTCTTTGCCGCGTACGTGCCGCTCACGCTGTCGGTTGCGGCCAGCATCGTGCGGCTGTTCGGCTGGTTGCCGGTGTCCTTCGGGACGCAATACGCCGTGGTGGTCGCGATGGCGATCGAAGTGCCGATGCTGCTGGTGGCGCTTTCGATCCGCTCGCGGGAGCGGCACGGCGCCCAGATCCGCGAGCAGGCGCTCTCGACGCAGGACGCGCTGACCGGCCTGCTGGCGCCGCACCTGTTCAATGACCGGCTGCGGCAGGTGGTGGCGCGCCACAAGCGGGACCAGGACAGCGCCGCCATCGTGTTCATCGACCTGGTGAACCACTCGCGGATCAAGGACTACTACGGCTCGGCGGTGGCGGAGCAGAGCCTGCTGCGCAGCGTGATCAAGCTGCGGCGGCTGCTGCGCGACGTCGACACGGTCAGCCGCATCGGCGAGGCGCGCTTCGGGGTGATCCTGGAGGGCGTCTCCTCCCGCACCTCGGTGACGGACCGCGCGGCCCGGCTGATCGCGGCGGGCCTGATGCCGCTGTCGGGCCTGAAGCCGGACGTGACGCTGCAGTTCCACATCGCCGCCGTGCTGCTGGACGAGCGGCCGATGGACGCGCATGAACTGGTCGACGGGCTGGTTTCCCTGATGGCGAGCATGTCGCCGCGCACGCGCCGGCCGATCCGGTTCATCGCCCCGGAGAACACCCATCCGTCACCGCTGGCGACCGATTCGTCGCTGCTGTCCGCTGAAGACGAGCAGCCGGCGCGCGGCAAGCCCCCGCTCGCGGCAGTCAAATAGCCGGCGCCCTCAGTCGAACGCCCAATCGGCGGTCACCGTCTGGCCCACGCGCAGCGTGGCATCCACGCCCTGCTCGACGATGAGGTTCATGCCGAAGCTGATGGCGCCGCCCAGGATCTCGTTGCGGCGGTAACCCTGCAGCGTGTCACTGACCACCGGGTCGATCTCCGCCGTGGCGGGGTCGACATTGGGAATGGGGCAGCGCGCGCATGGCTTCACGGCGCGCAGCCGCACTTCCCCAGTCTCGGTGGCGATGCTCAGGGTCCCCACCCGGTCCTCGTCGTGGGCCTCGACGCCTTCGAGCACGATGTTGGGCCGGAAGCGCTCCATGCCCACCGGCGCGCTGCCTTTCGCCACCAGCTTGTCGTTCAGGAGGTCCAGCGAAGCCGTGCTGGCCACGAGGATGGGATAGCCGTCGCTGAACTGGTTCAACGCCTCCGCGCCGCCCGTCCACGCCGGGTTCGACAGCCGGCGGTGGTCGGGGTCGAAGCGCACCAGGCGGAGCTTGCGGCCCAGGAAGTCGGTGAACCACTGCGCCGCCGTCCCGCCCATGTCGAAGGCCTGGACCTCGTCGTCCCAGATCCGCACCCGCACCGGCTCTTCGACGGTGTCGATGGACAGGTGCAGCGCCAGCATGTCGGGCGCGCGCAGCACCACGTCCAGGTGCTTGAGCTGCGGCCGGATCAGCGCCATGCGCGGCAGCTCGCGTTGCGAGACGAATTCGCCCGCCTCGTCGACCACCATCCAGGCGCGGTCCAGGTCGAAGCCGGTTTCGGCCAGGACCGCCTCGGACAGCTCCACGCCGGCGCAGGACTTGACCGGGTAGACGAAAAGGCGCGCGATCCGGGCGTGAACGTCTGGCGCGGCGGCGGCGGTGTCGTTGCTCATGGGGATGAAGGGCGATTGGGAGCGGGCCAGCCGTGATTGTGCCCGCCTCCTACAATCCGCCTCCTATGGGCGCTCCTCTCGACGTTTGCATCCGTGGCGCGGGCATCGTGGGGCGCACGCTCGCCCTGCTGCTGGCCCGCGACCGCCTGCGCGTCGGCCTGGTCGAGCAGCCGGACGGGCGCACCGGCTCGCAGAGCGACGTGCGCGCCTATGCGCTGAACACCGCTTCCGCGGAACTGCTGCAGCGCCTGCGGGCCTGGCCGGACGAGGCGCACGCCACCCCCGTGCTGGGCATGGCCGTGCAGGGCGACGACGGCGGCCAGGTGCGTTTCAACGCCGCGGACGAGGGCGTGCCGGCGCTGGCCTGGATCGTGGAGGTGGAGCCGTTGCTCGCGCGCCTGGCCGAGGCGGTGCGCTTCCAGCCGCAGGTGGAGCCGCTGCAGGCACCGCAAGCGGCCGCGCTGACCATCGTCTGCGAAGGCCGGGCCGCCGCCACCCGGGCCGAGTTCGGCGTGCAGTTCGACGTCACTTCATATCCCCAGCGCGCCATCGCGGCGCGCCTCCAGTGCGAGAACGGCCACGGCCAGGTGGCCCGCCAGTGGTTTTCCGACGGCGACGTGCTGGCTTTGCTGCCGCTGGGCGGCCCCCAGGGGAACTCGGCCGCCCTGGTGTGGTCTGTCCAGGAGGCGCGGGCCGACGAGTTGCTGGCGATGCCGGCCGCCGAATTCGAAGGAAGGCTGCAAGCAGCCAGCGGTGGGGCGCTGGGCCGGATGACGCTCATCAGCGAGCGCGCTGCCTGGCCCCTGCAGCGCGCGCAGGCCGACCGCTGGTGCGGTCCCGGCTGGGCCCTCGCGGGCGACGCTGCGCACAACGTGCACCCGTTGGCCGGTCAGGGCCTCAACCTGGGCCTGGCGGACGCCCGGCAACTCGCGGATGTGCTGCATGCGCGCGAGTACTGGCGTGGCCTGGGCGATGCCAGGCTGCTGCGGCGCTACGAACGGGCACGGAAGGCGGATGTGCTGGCGATGGGCTGGGCCACGGACGGCCTGCAGCAGGTTTTCGCGCAGCCGGCCGAGGCCTGGGCCTTGCTGCGCAACTGGGGCATGCGCGGTTTCGACCGCAGCGGCCCCTTGAAACATTGGGCGGTACGCCAGGCGATGGGCCGGGCGGCGCCGGGATTGACGTGGACTGGAAGAAGAACATGAAACCGATTCGAAGCGCCCTGGCGGCGACCCTGGTGGCGCTGGCCGCGCTCGCCGCCGTGCCCGCCTTGCGCGGCCAGCCCACGGTCGCCCAGGCGAGCTCGGGACCAGCGCCCGCTTCGGTGGACGCGATGCTCCGCAAGAACCTGGCCGAGCGCGTCCCCAACCTGGGCAAGATCGACGAGATCACCCGCACGCCGATGAACGGGATGTATGAAGTCCGGGTGGGCACGGAGCTGTTCTACACGGACGCCGAGGGCAACTATGTGCTCAATGGCCAGATGCTGGACACCCGGCAGAAGAAGAACCTGACGGAGGAGCGGCTGGACAAGCTGCTCGCCATCGATTTCGATGCACTCCCCATCAAGGATGCTTTCACCATCGTCCGCGGCAACGGGAAGCGCAAGCTCGCCGTCTTCGAGGATCCCAATTGCGGCTACTGCAAGAAGTTCGAGCGCGACCTGCAGAAGGTGGACAACGTGACGGTCCACATGTTCCTGCTGCCCATCCTGGGCGCCGACTCGGCCGACAAGTCGCGCAACATCTGGTGCGCCCGCGACAAGGGCAAGGCCTGGATGGACTGGATGACCCGTGACCAGGCCGCGCCGCGGGCCGAGTCCGGCTGCGACGTGACGGCGCTGGCGCGCAACATCGACTTCGCCCGCAAGTACAACATCAGCGGCACGCCCACCCTGTTCTTCGCCAACGGCACCCGCGTGCCGGGCATGATCCCCGCGGCCGAGGTCGAGAAGCTGCTGGCCGCCAAGTGAGCGCCTCCGGACCCGCGGCCATCCACTACCGGGTCGAAGCCGCCGACGCCTTCGCGCACCTCTTCCGCGTCACCCTGACGATCGCGCAGCCGGAGGCCGCGCAGGACGTCTCTCTGCCCGCGTGGATCCCCGGCAGCTACCTCCTGCGCGAATTCGCGCGGCACCTGCAGAAGCTCGGCGCGCGGCAGGATGGCAAGGCGGTGGCCGTGCACCAGCTGGACAAGGCTGGCTGGCGCGTGGAATGCGTGCCTTCCCGCCCGCTGGTCCTGAGCTATGAGGTCTATGCGTTCGACAACTCGGTGCGCACCGCGTGGCTCGACGCGCAGCGCGGCTTCTTCAACGGCACCAGCCTGTGCCTGAAAGTGCACGGGCAGGAGAAAGAGGCCCACGAACTGGAGCTGGTCGCCCCACGCGACTTTCCCCAATGGGAGGCCGCCACCGGCTTGGCGCCCCTCAAAGTGGGCAAGCGCGGCTTCGGCAGCTACCTCGCCCAGGACTATGACGAACTGGCCGATTGCCCGGTGGAGATGGGCCCCTTCTTCAGCGCCGGGTTCAAGGCGGGCGGCGTGCCACACCGCGTGGTGGTCGCCGGCGCCGCCGATGGCTTCGACCATCAGCGGCTGGTCAATGACATGCAGAAGATCTGCGAGGCGCAGATCCGCTTCTGGCACGACAGGAAGCGCCCCCCGCACAAGAACTACCTCTTCATGATCAACGCGGTGGACGACGGCTACGGCGGCCTCGAGCACCGCAACTCCACGGCGCTCATCGCCTCGCGGCGCGACCTGCCGCGCGTCGGCGAAAGCCGCCTGGGAGACGGCTACACGACGCTGCTGGGCCTCGTCAGCCACGAGTACTTCCACACCTGGAACGTGAAGCGGCTGCGGCCGGCGGAGTTCGCGCACTACGAGTATTCGCAGGAGAACTACACGCAGCTGCTGTGGTTCTTCGAAGGCTTCACCAGCTACTACGACGACCTGCTGCTGCGCCGCTGCGGCCTGATCGACGATGCCACCTATCTCAAGCTGCTGACCAAGACCGCCAACCAGGTGCTGCAGGCGCCGGGCCGCGAGGTGCAGTCGGTGGCGCAGGCGAGCTTCGACGCGTGGGTCAAGTACTACCGGCAGGACGAGAACACGCCGAACGCGACGGTGAGCTACTACACCAAGGGCGCCCTGGTCGCGCTCTGCTTCGACCTCACCTTGCGCGCCGAGGGCCACGCCACGCTGGACGACGTGATGCGCGCCCTGTGGGTGCGCTGCAAGGGCGGCCCGATGGCGGAGGCGGACTTCGCCGCCGTCCTGAAGGACCTGGGCGGACGCGCCTTCACGCGCGAACTGGCTGCATGGGTCCATGGCACGCGCGAACTGCCGCTGAAGGAGCTGCTGGAGAAGCAGGGCGTCGCCGTGCTCGAGGAACCCGCGCAGCTGCAGCAGCGGCTCGGCCTGCGGTGCAGCGAAAGCCAGGGCATCGTCGTGAAGACGGTGCTGCGGGGCGGCGCCGCCGAGCAAGCCGGCCTGGCCGCGGGCGACGAGTGGTTGGGCGTGGAGGCCGGCGGCAAGGCATGGCGCCTGGCCAAGCTGGACGACCTCCTGCTCTATGCCGGCAGCCAGCGCAAGGTGACGGCGCTGGTGGCGCGCGACCGCCGCATCCTGCGGCTCGACCTGCAGCTGCCGGCGGGTGTGACGACGTGGCGGCTGGTCATGCGCGAGGCCGCGCGGGCGCAGGCGTGGCTGGCTCCCCAGGACTGATCCGTACGCGTTGGCGGCTGCTGCTGCCGGTGCTGGTGCTGGGCGTGCACGCGCTGGCGCTCGACCAGCTGGCGCGGCATCTCGCGCCGCCCACCGTGTTGCAGACCATGGCGCCGCCGCTGTACACCCGTCTGCTGCAACCGGCGGAACCGGCGGTCGTAGTGACCGTCCCTCCCGCACCGGCGCCACCTGCCGCGGGGTCTCCGACCCGGGCGACGGCGCGCACGGTGAAGCCACGCCCCGCGGCATCGCAGCCCAAGGCGCCTCCCGACGATGCGGCAGCATCCATGGCGCCAGCGGCGGCCGCGCCGGAAGCCGAGGCGTCACCGGTCACCGCAGGACCCGGGCCAGCGCCCGCCGAAACCGTGGCGGCGGCTACGCCCGAAGCGGCGGCGCCCGCGCCTCCCTCCCTCGACGACTGGCCGCGCGACACCCGCCTGTCGTACCGGTTGGGCGGGCGTTACCGCAGCGGTGACCTCTACGGCGATGCCCGGGTGCAATGGCAGCGCGAGGGCAGCCTCTACCAGGTCCGCGTCGACATCGACGTCACCCTGCTGGCGACGCTGGTCATGACCAGCCAGGGCGACGTGACACCCGGGGGCTTGATGCCGCGCGCCTACGAGGAGGTGACCTCCCGCAAGCGGCGCGCCGCCAGGTTCGGCGAAACGGCGCTGGAGCTGGAGAACGGCCGCAGCGTGCCTCGGCCGGCGGGGGTGCAGGACACGGCGAGCCAGTTTGTCGAGCTCGCGCATCGCTTCGCCACCGGGCGCGAGACCCTGGAGGTGGGCCGCAGCGTGAGCTTGTGGCTGGCGCGGCCGGGTGCGGTCGACCGCTGGACCTATGACGTTGTCGAGCGGGAGATCCTCCAGACGCCGAACCTGGGTGCCGTCGAAGCCTTCCACCTCAAGCCGCGGCCGATCGCCAACCCGCGCGGCAACATCACCGCGGAGATGTGGTTCGCGCCCAGCCTGCAGTACCTGCCGGTGCGCATCCGCGTCAGCATGGGCGAGCAGGCGCAGGTCGACCTGCTGGTCGACCGCATCGAACAGAGATGAACGCGCCGGCGGCCGGACACCCGCGGGCGACGGAGTGGGGCCGGTGGGCGTGGCCCGCCGCGGGCGCCTATTTCCTCGCGACCAGCTTGGGGCACCTGGAG
Organism: Caenimonas sedimenti; assembly: GCF_007833165.1. Classification (GTDB taxonomy): domain Bacteria; phylum Pseudomonadota; class Gammaproteobacteria; order Burkholderiales; family Burkholderiaceae_C; genus Ramlibacter; species Ramlibacter sedimenti. The sequence goes on from NZ_VOBQ01000012.1 coordinate 213,201, forward strand.
TTTTCGATCTGGCTGGTCCGCAATCGCACGGCCAGCTGGGGGACCTGGTCTTTTCGGCACGCCGTGCCCGCCCTGGTCGTGCTGGGCACGGTGCTGCTGGTCACCTGGCTGATGCGCCGCGCGGCCAGAAATCCGGGAACCATGCGCACGGCCCTGCCCTACTGGGCCACCTGGTTGGCTTGCGTGGCACTCACCGATCGTTTCCTCACCTATTCCATGAACGAGTACGCGCACTACCCGCAGTACGCGCTGCTCGCCTTGCTGCTGGCCCGCGCGCTGGACCCGGATGGCAGCCGGGGCGCCGGTGCGCGCGTCCTCTTCTGGACCACGGCGCTCGGCATGGTCGACGAGCTGATGCAGTACTTGTGGATCGCCGCCGGTTACGGGCACTACCTCGACTTCAACGACTTCCTGGTCAACCTTCTCGCGGGGGCCGCGGGCGTGATGCTGTACTACGGCGTGCCTCGCGCCAAGGGCGCGCCCATGGCGAAGCTCACGCGGGTGGAGTGGTTCACTGCGGCGATCCTGGCCGCCGTGCTCATGCTCGGGTTCGCCGCCGGATGGGTGGTGCTCTCGCCGGCCCCTGGCACGGTGGTACCAGCGGGCGGCTGGCTGAACGGCCAGTTCCACCTGCAGCGCGCGCCCGACTGGTATCTCTCGTGGCAATGGGGTCCGCACCGCGGCAGCTACCTGGTGCTGCCGCCGGCCGCCGGGACGGCGCTGCTCTTCGCGCTCTTCGCGCTCTTCGCGCGTTACGCGCCCGGCGCGCGCCGCTGATCCACGACCCGCCTGGCCTTGCCCATGCTGCGTTCGATCCCGCCCGAAGGCCGCAACTCGATGCGCGCGCTCGTGCCGATGTAAGCCTTGATGTCGTGGGCAAGCCGGTCCGCGGCCCCGCGCGCTTCACTGCTCTCGTGCGCCACGCCCTGGCTCGCTTCGACGGCGACCGTGAGCGCGTCCAGCGGCCCTTCACGCGTGAGGATGCACTGGTAATGTGGCGCGAGCTCGGCCTGCCGCAGGATCAGCTCCTCGATCTGCGTCGGGAAGACGTTGACGCCACGCACGATCATCATGTCGTCGCTGCGGCCGGTGATCTTCTCCATGCGGCGCATCGTGCGGGCCGTCCCCGGCAGCAGGCGCGTGAGGTCGCGGGTGCGATAGCGGATGATGGGCAGCGCCTCCTTGGTGAGGCTGGTGAAGACCAATTCACCGAGTTCGCCGTCGGCGACCGGTTCGCCGGTTTCCGGATTCACGATCTCGGGATAGAAATGGTCCTCCCAGATCGTCGGGCCGTCCTTCGTCTCCACGCATTCGTTGGCGACACCGGGCCCCATGACTTCCGACAGGCCGTAGATGTCGACCGCCTCGATCCCCATGCGCTGCTGGATCGCGAGCCGCATGTCATTGGTCCAGGGCTCGGCACCGAAGATCCCCAGGCGCAGGCTGGATGCGCGCGCGTCCAGCCCCTGCCGGTCGAACTCGTCGGCGATGGCCAGCATGTAGCTGGGCGTCACCATGATGATGTCGGGCCTGAAGTCGTGGATCAGTTGCACCTGGCGTTCGGTCTGGCCGCCACCGAAGGGAACGACGGTGAGGCCCAGGCGCTCGGCGCCGTAGTGCGCGCCGAGGCCGCCGGTGAACAGGCCGTAGCCGTAACTCACGTGCACCATGTCGCCCGGCCGCGCGCCGGCGGCGCGGATGCTGCGCGCCATCACGTGCGCCCAGGTGTCGATGTCGTTCTGCGTGTAGCCGACCACGGTGGGCTTGCCGGTGGTGCCGCTGGACGCGTGGATGCGCACGCACTGCTCGCGCGGGACGGCGAACATCCCGAACGGATAGTTGTCGCGCAGGTCCAGCTTCGTGGTGAACGGGAACTTGCGCAGGTCGGCCAGCGAGCGCAGGTCGTCCGGATGCACGCCGGCGGCGTCGTACTTCTTGCGGTAGGCCGGCGAGTTCGAATACGCATGGCGCAGCGTGGACTGCAGGCGCTTCAGTTGCAGCGCGCGCAGCTCGTCGATGCTCGCCTTCTCGATGGGTTCGAGAGGGAAGGTCCTGGCGTTCATGTCTCCTCCGGAATCACCGTGCCCTGGATGCTGGTGCTCTTGCCGCGGAACAGTGCGACGACCTCCCGCCGCTGGTTGGTCACCTTCATGTCGTAGATGCCGTGCCGGCCCGACAAGGTCTGCTCGACCCCTTCGCAAGTGAGCACGTCGCCCAACTGTCCGGGCTTCAGGAATTCGATGCTGCAGCCCGCCGCCACCGTCACCTTGTTGTGGCTGTTGCAGGCGAACGCAAAAGTCGAATCCGCCAGCGTGAAGATGAAGCCGCCGTGGCAGATGCGGTGGCCATTCAGGTGCAGCTCCTTCACCTCCATGCGAAGGACGGCGCGGCCCGGCTCGCAGGCGACGAGCTGCATCCCCATGGTGTCCTTGGACGCGATGTCTTCGGCCCACATCGCCGCGCCCACCCGCGCGGCCAGGTCGTTCGCCGCCATCACTCGCCCTTGAATTGCGCCGGGCGCTTCTGCAGGAAGGCGGAGACGCCTTCGATGTAGTCGTGCGTCTTGCCGAGGCCCGACTGCGTGTCGCGCTCCAGGTCCAGCTGAGTGTCGAGGTCGTTCGACGCGGCGGCGCGCAGCAGCTTGCGCGTCTGCACCAGGGCCTGGGTGGGCATCGTGGCGAGGCGCTCGGCAAGCTTCATGGCTGCCGCCACGCAGTCCTCGCCCTCCGGCGCCACGTCCCAGATCATTCCCCACTCCTTCGCATCCCTGGCGCTCAGCTTTTCCGCGAGCATCGCGCAGCCCATGGCGCGCGCCAGGCCCAGCTTCTTGATCAGGAACCAGGTGCCGCCCGCGTCCGGGATCAGGCCGATCTTGCTGAAGGCCTGGATGAAACTGGCGCCGGACGCCGCCACGGCGAGGTCGCATGTCATGGCCAGCGAAGCTCCCGCCCCGGCCGCGACGCCGTTGACGGCAGCGATGGTGGGCACGCGCAAGTCCATCAGCTTGCGCACCGTGGGGTTGAACCGCTTGTCGATGACGGGGCCCGGGTCGGCGCGGCGCACCATGTCGGGCCCGGGCGCGAAGTCGAACTCCGCCAGGTCCGCCCCGGCGCAGAAGCCGCGGCCGGCGCCGGTGATCACGAGGGCGCGGATGGCTTTGTCAGCGTTGATGCGATCGAACGCCTGCCAGAGCGCGTCATGCATCGGGCCAGTGAAGCTGTTCAGTGCCTGGGGCCGGTTCAGCGTGACGAGCGCGACGGCGCCGCGCTGCTCGAAAAGGACGGGGGTTTCCTCGTTCATGGCGTCTCCTTGGCCTGGACTTTAGCATTTTCGACCGAGCGGTCGGCGAAAAATTTGCTCGGTATAGTGGCAGCCATCGCCTGGAGAAAACGCATGACTTACGAAACGATCGAAGTGCGCACCGAAGCCGGCAAGGTCGGCATCGTGACGCTGAACCGCCCCAAGCAATTGAACGCGCTCAACGATCAGTTGATGGACGAACTCGGGACCGCGCTGAAGGCCTTCGACGCCGACCCCGCGATCGGCTGCATGATCGTCACGGGCAGCGAGAAAGCCTTTGCGGCCGGCGCAGACATCGCCGCGATGGCGAAGTACACCTATGCCGATGTCTATGGCAAGGACTTCATCACCCGCAACTGGGAGACCATCCGGTCGGTGCGCAAGCCCGTGATCGCCGCGGTGAGCGGCTTCGCCCTGGGCGGCGGCTGCGAGCTGGCGATGATGTGCGACTTCATGATCGCCGCCGAGAACGCGAAGTTCGGCCAGCCCGAGATCAAGATCGGCATCATCCCCGGCGCCGGCGGCACGCAGCGCCTGCCGCGCGCCATCGGCAAGTCCAAGGCCATGGAGATGGTGCTGACCGGCCGGATGATGGACGCCGCCGAAGCCGAGCGCGCCGGGCTGGTGAGCCGCGTGGTACCGATCGACAAGTTGATGGACGAAGCGCTGGCGGCGGCACTTTCCATCTGCGAAATGCCGGGCCTGGCGGTGATGGCCGCCAAGGAAGCGGTGAACCGCTCGTTCGAGGGCGGGTTGTCGGACGGCGTGATGTTCGAGCGCCGGGTCTTCCATTCGCTCTACGGCACCGAGGACCAGAAGGAGGGCATGGACGCTTTCCTGGCGAAGCGCAAGCCGGCGTTCAAGAATCGGTAACACCGAGCGTCGGCTCGCCTCGACCTCGCGGGCAAAGCCGCACGCGGGCGGGCTGTGGCGCGCTGGCACGGCGTTCGTCGGGCCGCTTACGGCCCTACCGAATCCCCTGCGACGGCCGGTCATGCGGCCCCGCGGGCGAACTCACTCCGCGCCCTACGGGCGCTGCGTTCAAACAGCGCCCGCGAGCATGATCACGTACGCACGGCTCGATCCGCAGCCCTGCGGGCCGCTCTCGTAGCCGCGCTGGGCCGCAAGACCGGCCGTCGCAGGCGCCTGGGCCCTGATGCGCGCCACAGCCCGCCCGCGTGCGGCTTTGCCGGCACATCGAGGTGCGCCACTAATCGCATGCCGGCTCTTCGGTTTCAGTCACGGCAGCGGAGAGCTTCTGGTCGAATGCCACCACGGTTCCTGCAACGCCGCGAGGAGGCGGCGCGCAAGGAGCTGAACGTAGCTAGACTGCGGACTGCGGCAACCCAGGAAACCGCTCGGCTTCCAACGCCTGCAACCCGAACTCCGCCAGCAGCGCCCGCAACCGCTCCGCCGCGCTGCGCTTGCGCTGCGCCGTGGCGCGCGCCAGGATCAGCTCGTTCTTCATGCTGTGTTCCCAGCCGACGAGCTCGGTCACCGTGACCTGGTAGCCCATGGCTTCGAGGTACAGGCAGCGCAGCACGTTGGTCAGCTGGCTGCCCATCTCACGCGTGTGCAACGGATGCCGCCAGAGCTCCGACAAGGGGGTTCGCGCCAGTGCCAGGGCCTTGGTTTGCCGCAGGCAGGCGGCGACCTCCGCCTGGCAGCACGGCACCAGCACCATGCAGCGCGCCTGCTTGCGCAGGCCGAAGGCGATGGCGTCGTCGGTCGCGGTGTCGCAGGCGTGCAGGGCGGTGACCACGTCGATGCGCTCGGGCAATTCACTTGATCCGGCCGCATCGGCGGCGCTCAGGTGCAGGAAACTCATGCGCTCGAAGCCCAACCGCTGCGCCAGCGCGCGGGAGCGCTCCACCAGTTCGGCGCGGGTCTCGATGCCGTAGATGTGACCCGTCCCGCGCGGCCGGAAGTACAGGTCATACAGCAGGAACCCCAGGTAGGACTTGCCGGCGCCGTGATCCGCCAATGTGGGACCCGACGGCGACTCCGGCAGTTCGACCAGCAGCTTTTCGATGAACTGGTAGAGATGCGTGACCTGCTTGAGCTTGCGCCGCGAGTCCTGGTTGATCCGGCCCTCGCGCGTGAGGATGTGCAGTTCCTTCAACAGCTCGGTTGACTGGCCGGGTTTCAGGTCCAGCGCCTGGGCGTCCTTCATCGCGATGCTCCGACGCCCAGCGCGGCCCAGCCCGCCGGGCCGAGCCGGCGCAGCGTGTGCTGGTTGGCTTCGTAGATCGCCGCCGCGTCCTGGATCGCCGCCACCGCGCGTGCGACGCTGTCCTCGCGCAGCAGGTGCAGGATCGGGTACGGCGCGCGGTTGGTGAAGTTGGTGATGTCGTCGGCCTCGGCGTCCGCGAACTGGAACGCCGGGTGGAAATGCGCGACCTGCACCACGCCTTCCAGGCCACGCTTGCGCACGAGGCGCTCCGCCTTCCGCGCCCACGCATCGAACGAGAGAAAGTCCAGGGGGGCATGCGGCAGCACGAGCAGCGTGGTGTCGCGCTCGGCCGCCGGACGCGCCAGCAGATCGTCGAGTTCGTGCGCGAAGGCGTCCAGGGCGCCGACCAGGTCATGCGCTTCGCTCGCCGCGAAATGCACCTGGTCCTTGACGGCCACCGCCTTCGCGAAGGGGCACAGGTTCAATCCGATGACCGCGCGTTCCAGCCAGCGGCGCGTGTCCGCCAGCACGGCCGGGGCGGCAGCGGCGTCAGACAAACCGGCTTTCCTGCCCCACGATGCGCTTCGCCAACTCGTCGAGCAGGTCATGGTTGATGCGCTCCGCGGGGTACATCATCTCGCTCAGATCGAAGCCGGAGGTGTTGACCAGGCGGAACAGGAGCTGGCCCTTGTCATGGTCCGCCGTGACGTTCACGTAGCCACGCGTCTGCGTGAGGTATTCGAACTGGATCGCCTGCAGGGCGTTCTTCTCGGGATGGCGGATCTCCTTGCGCTCGTGCCTGACCTGCCCGAGCGCGAGCCGGCCCTCCACCCGCTTCAGGTCGGGCGGGAAGTTGACGCTGACGAGGCCGCCGACCGGCTGGCCGACCTGCGGCACCACGTCCCAGCCGATGCCGACGCTGTCGAACACTTCCTTGTTGCGCACGGTTTTCCGCCGCGAATCGACGGTGAATCCCGTCGCCTTCATCTGCGGCCAACGGACCTTGCCGTCCAGGGAGAAGCCGGGCACCGCCGGCTGCAGCACGTTCAGCTGCCGCGCCAGGTCCTGCAGGTAGTAGAGCAGGAGGTCGCAGGCCTTTTGCAGGCCCGCCGTGTACGCCTCCAGCTGCTGCGAGTTCTCGAACTGCTGCGTCTGGAGGGCCTTGGCCTGGTTCTTCAGCTGGTTGAGAAAACTCATGACGCGGTGCTCCCGTGGCCTGGATTTTGCCGCATCGCCCGACCCAGCAGGGAGGCAGTCAGGGCGCCGGCAGCCGCGAAAGCACAGGTCACCCACCAGGCGGCGTCCCAGCCGTTGCGCGCCGCGAACCATGCGACGGCGGGAGGCCCACAGAACTGGCCCACTGCCGACCATTGCTGCATCCAGCCGACCGTCGTGGAGACGGTGGCGTCGTCCGGGGCCAGCCGCACGGCGAGCGCGAAGAGCGTGCCCGGAATCAGGCCTCCGACCGCGGAGAACACGAGGACGCCGGCGTAGCGGCTCAGAGCGACACCCGTCGACGCTTCCGCCGTCCACGGTGCGAATGCCAGGACCGCCCCCAGCGCCATGGCCCCGTACCCGGCATGCAGCAATGCGGTCGCGGTCCAGCCCCGCCGCAGCAGCCGCCCGGACGCGATGTTGCCGAACGCGTTGACACCTGCGGCCAGGGCCGTGGCCAGTGCCGCGTGCCCGGCATGCCATCCGGCCTGGGCATAGATCGTGGGCAGGAATCCAATGACGGCCAGCCATTGCCCGGAATAGAAGGCGAAGGCAAGTGCCGCCAGCCAGGGGCCCCGCGCCTGCAGCGTGCGCACCAGCCTGTCTCGCACGCCGTCGCCGCGGCCTGCCGCCGCCTGGTCCAGAGAAGGCGGCAACGCCAGCCAGAGCCACAACGCCATCGCCAGCGAGATGCCGGCCAGCAGGCGCCACCACCCAGGCCAGCCCGTCCACGCGATCGCCGCCGGGCCGGCGAGCAACGCGGCCGCCGTCCCGAGCGGCATGTAGGCGCCCCACCACCCCACTGTGAGATGCAGCGCGCCGCCCTCGACCAGCCGGCGGATCAGCGCCGGCGCCGGCAACGTGGCCAGAAGGAAGCCGAGGCCTTCGCACGCGCGCAACGCGAGCAGCGCGACGGCGCTCGACGCTTGCGCCCCGAGCAGGCTCGCCACTCCGAGCAACACGAGGCCGCCCGTCATCGTCCGCCTCAGGCCCAACGTGTCGGCCGAGACGCCGACCAGCAGCCCCAGGCCCATGCCGGCGAACTGCATCATGGAGAGCAGGAAGCCGGCCTCCAGCAGGCTCACCCCCAAGGCGTCCCTCAGCACCGGGATGGCAGGCGGCAGCTTGCCGACGTGCAACGCGGCACTGATGCCGGCCAGCACGACCAGCGCGGCCATCCGCTGGCCGGTCATTGCTGCGCAGCCAGCAGCCGGCGCCCCGTGAGGCGCTCGTGCTCACGCAACGCGAAGCGGTCCGTCATGCCGGCGATGTAGTCGGCGACAGCGCGCGGCGCGTCCGGCCGCGCGGCGAAACCGGCCTGCATTTCGCCGGGCTGGGCCAGGTACCGCCCGAACAGTTCGCGCACCACCTCCTGTGCCTGGCCGGTGGTGTCCATCACCCGCGGATGGCGGTACAGGTTGCGCAGCAGGAAGCGCTTGAGCTCGGACGACTGGGCCGCCGCCGCCGCACTGAAGGCGACCAACGGAGGCGCTGCGCGCACGGCTGCCGCGTCCGGCGGGGCCGTGCGTTCCAGCGCGCTCCGGGTTTCGTCGATCACGTCGTAGACCAGCGCGCTCAGCATGCGGCGAATGCTTTCATAGAGCAGCCGCCGGCCCTGCAGCCCGGGATGGACCTCCAGCGCCGCGGCGAGATGCGCGCCAAAGAGCGGCACCTGCTCCACCTGTTCGAGCGTGATCAGCCCGGAGCGGACGCCGTCGTCGATGTCGTGGGCGTTGTAGGCGATCTCGTCGGCCAGGTTGCAGAGTTGCGCCTCCAGGGAGGGCTGGGTGCGGTCGAGGAAGCGCCGGCCGACGCCTCCTGGTTCGTCGCGCTCCAGTGCTTGTGCGTTGGCGCGCGAGCAGTGCTTGAGCACGCCTTCGCGGGTCTCGAAACTCAGGTTGAGGCCGTCGAACTCCGGGTACCGCTCCTCCAGCTGGTCGACCACGCGCAGGCTCTGCAGGTTGTGTTCGAAGCCTCCATGCGGCTTCATGCAGTCGTCCAGCGCGTCCTGCCCCGCGTGGCCGAAGGGCGTGTGCCCCAGGTCATGGGCCAGGGCGATGGCCTCGACCAGGTCTTCGCACAGGCCCAGCGGCCGCGCGATGGAGCGTGCCAGTTGCGCGACCTCCAGCGAATGCGTGAGGCGCGTGCGGAACAGGTCACCCTCGTGGTTCAGGAACACCTGCGTCTTGTAGACGAGGCGGCGGAATGCGGTGGAGTGGACGATGCGGTCGCGATCCCGCTGGAAGGCCGTGCGCGTCGGGGCGGCCGGCTCGGCGAAACGGCGGCCGCGCGAGCGGGCCGGATCGCACGCATACGGCGCCAGCAGCATGGCTTCGCGTCAGCCGCTGCAGGCGGCGATGGCTTCCCGCACCAGCGCGTCGGGCGCTGCGCGCACGCCGGCCCGCCCGGGCGCCTCGATCACCACGAAGCGGATCTGGCCGCCTTCCGCCTTCTTGTCCACGCGCATCAGTTCCAGGTAGCGATCGGGCGCGAGGTCCGGGCCGGTCACCGGCAGCCCCGCACGGGCGATGAGCGCCGTGACGCGCGCCACGAAGGCTTCGTCCACCAGGCCCAGCAGCCGCGAAAGGTGCATCGCCATGACCATGCCGCAGCCCACGGCCTCACCGTGCAGCCACTGCCCGTAGCCCATGCCCGCCTCGATCGCGTGACCGAAGGTGTGGCCGAAGTTGAGGATGGCGCGCAGGCCCGCCTCGCGCTCGTCCTGGCCGACCACCCAGGCCTTGATCTCGCAACTGCGCCGCACCGCGTGGGCCAGGGCGGCGGTGTCCCGCCGCACCAGGGCGTCGAGGTTCTGCTCCAGCCAGTCCAGCAGGGCCATGTCGGCGATCGGTCCGTACTTGATCACCTCGGCGAGGCCGGCGCTGAATTCGCGCGGCGGCAACGTCTGCAGCGTGGCCAGGTCGCACAGCACGCGCGCCGGCTGGTAGAACGCGCCGATCATGTTCTTGCCCAGCGGATGGTTGATCGCGGTCTTGCCGCCGACCGACGAATCCACTTGCGCCAGCAGCGTCGTGGGCACCTGCACGAACGGAACTCCGCGCATGTAGCTGGCGGCGGCGAAGCCGGCCATGTCGCCGACCACGCCGCCGCCGAGCGCGAACAGCACGGTCTTGCGGTCGCAGCTGTGGCCGAGCAGGGCATCGAAGACCAGGTTGAGTGTCTGCCAGTCCTTGTGGGCCTCGCCGTCCGGCAACACCACCGTGTGCACGGCTGCGTAGCGCCCGGCCAGGGCGGCGCGCAAGCGGTCGGCGTACAGGGGCCCGACCACATTGTTCGTGACGATGAGCGCGCTGGCCGCGGCCGGCAATCCGTCCCAGGCGCTGGCCTGCTCCAGCAAGCCCGCGCCGATGAGGATGGGGTACGAGCGATCGCCCAGTGCGATGTCGACCTGCTGGGGCGCGTGATGAGATCCGGCTTGGGGCATGCCCCGAGTTTAAGGGGGCGGCGGCAGCAGGCCGGCCAGCTCCAGCTGCATGACGATCATGTTCACGAGCGTCGGCACCGACGGCCGGCCGGTCTCGATGACGAAGTGGGCGGTTGCGCGGTAGAGCGGATCCCGCTCGGCGAGCAGCGTCCGCAGGCGCGCCAGCGGGTCCTCCACCTGCAGCAGCGGCCGGTTCTGGTTGTGGCGCACACGGCGGTAGACCTCCTCCGCCGAGGAACGCAGGTACACGACCTGGGTCGATTCGTGGAGTTTGCGCCGGTTGGCCTCGCGCAGCACGGCGCCGCCGCCGGTGGCCAGCACGCAGCCGGCTTGTGAGGCGAGTTCCGCGATGACCTGCTCTTCGACGTCCCGGAAGGCGGCTTCGCCCTCGCGGGCGAAGTAGTCCTTGATCGGGCAGCCGAGGCGCTGCTCGATCACATGGTCGGAATCAAAAAAAGGCAGCTGAAGCCGCCTTGAGAGTTGCCGCCCGACAGTGGATTTACCACTGCCGGGCATGCCGATGAGAGTGAGGATCAGGGAGGCGTGCAGAAGGACGGGGCGAAGGCACCGAACGGGCTCGTCTGGTTCGCCGGGGTCGCGGCCGAGGTCATGTCAGCCAGCGACGCGCCCAGGAGATACTCCTGCCGCTTCACCGATTCCGTGCCGCCCACGAACGCGCGGGCCGTGATCATGGTGTTCACCCAGGTCGAGTAGTTCTCGCCGTACTGCAGCTTGAAGGTCGCGAAGCCATTGGCGTCCGTGGTGACCGAGGCAGGTGTCACGACGACCGGCAGTCCGGGGTCCAGACGGCCGTTGCCGTTCTCGTCCTCGCCCACGTCCAGCACGCCGTCCCGGTCCAGGTCTTCGTTGATGCACCTGCCGGTCTCGGTTTTCCTCCAGGGGCCCGTGGGACGCGGGAAGCCGCCGACGTCGATGACGATGTCCACGTCGTAGCTGCCGGTCATGTAGTAGAGCGGCAAAACTTCGAGATTGACGATCCGGCTGGACGCGGGCGTCCCGTTGGCATCCGTCACGTAGACGGAGAAGGCCTTCTCGTAGGTCTGCTCGTTCAGGTTGGTGATGGTGTTGCTGGTCGCGATCGAGATGAACAGCGCCTGCGCGTTCACGGTCACGTTGGCCCTGCCGGACACCGACGTGCCCGCCACCGTCGCCTCGATCTGGACGCCATTGTTCGCCGTCGTCAGTCCGCCCGGAATGAAGGCCGTCTGGGCGATGCCATTGGCGTTCGTCACCGCGGAGGCGGGGCTCAGGACGCCGTTGCTGCCGTCGACAAGCAAGGTGAAGTTGACGACCTGGCCGGCCACCGGGTTGCCGATCGGGTCACGCACCGTGGCCACCAGCACCGACTGGATGGCCGAGTTCGCAGACGTGTTCGGCGCGATCGCGCCCGGGTTGGCCTGGAGGACCAGGGAGCTGGCTTGCGTCGCCTGGTACGTCACGGCCAGGCTGGCTTGCGCCGTCGGCACCTGGGCGATGATATTGGCGGGGCCGGCACTGTTGGAGCTGACGACAGCGGAAGCGCGCCCCTGGGAATCAGTCACTGCGCTCAGCGGAGTGATCACGCCGCGGGTCGTGCTGAAAGTGACAGCCTGTCCCGCCGCGGCGCTGCCGTTGCGACGCAATTCGACCGTCACCGTCTGGGTGGTACCGACCGGGATCGTGCTTCCCGACGCCAGAGCGGAGAAACGGAAAGCATCGGGACTGACGCTGATCACCGACGTGCCGGAGGCGCCCATACCAGTCGCGGTGAGCGTGTCCGTTCCCGCGGCAGCCGCCGTGAGCGTGAACGTCGCGACACCCTGCGAGTTGGTCGTGGCCGACGCCGGGGTGATGGTGTTGCCCGTGCTGGAGCGGAGCGCCACCGAGGAATTGGGGATCGGCGCACCCGTGGAATCCAGCGCGCGCACCGTGATCTGGGCCGTCGATCCAAGCAGGAGCGAGGTGTCGCCCGACAAGGTGAGGGTGGTGCCGGTCACCGGGATCACGACCTGGCGGCTGGTGTTGCCCGCCGTGACGGTCACCGTGATGGTCCGGTTGGTCCGGTCGGAGCCGGGCGTCAGGCTCACGGAGGTGATCGGTTCGCCAGCTGCGCCGGTCTTCGGAACCGGGAGCGCACCGATCAGGCTGCCCGAACTGGACGAGAACGTCACCGTCTGGCCCGGGATCGCCTGGTTGTTCGCATCCTTGGCGACGACCGTGAAGCTCAGGCTGCCGGTCGCACCCGATGAAAGTTCAGGCGACGAGGTGAACACCTCGAGGTTGGCTGCCACGGGCGTTGTCGTGCTCCCGCCGCCGCCACCGGGATTCGTGCCCGGGCTTCCGCCGCCGCCGCCGCAGGCGGCCAGGGCGGCCGCCAGCAGCAGGCCTCCCAGGAATTTCAATTTTCGAATCATCTCGTACGTCCTCTTGCTTGCAATTAGGTTCGATCAGCGAGCCGCCGTGGCGCGTTCGGCAATCATCTTGGGGGTGATGAACACCAGCATTTCCTGCTTGCTGGCGGAGCGGGTCCTGGTCTTGAACAGGTTGCCCACGGCCGGCAGGTCGCCGAGCAGCGGGACCCGCGTCTCGTTTTCGGATTCCGTCAGCTCGAAGATCCCGCCGATCACCACCGTGCCGCCATTCTCCACGAGGACCTGCGTGCGGATGTGCTTGGTGTTGATCGCAATCCCCGCCGCCGTGGTTTCACCGCGGCTGTCCTTGCTGATGTCGAGGTCCAGGATGATGTTGCCTTCCGGCGTGATCTGCGGGGTCACCTCGAGCTTGAGCGTCGCCCGGCGGAACGCGACGGAGGTCGCACCGCTGGAAGTCGCCTGCTGGTACGGGAATTCCGTGCCCTGCTCGATCAAGGCCTTGGTCTTGTCGGCCGTCACGATGCGCGGGCTCGACACCAGCTTGCCCTTGCCGTCGGCTTCGAGAGCGGACAGCTCCAGGTTCAGGAAGCGATTGGCGGCCGAGCTGAACAGCGAGATGGCGAAGGTCGAGGGCGAGTAGCCGCCCTGGCCCGTCGCCGGCAGGTTGAAGAAGGTCGTGCTGGTCGTGTCGAGCGCCGTCGCGACGGTCTCGCCGGCGGTGGCGGACACCGCGTTGTAGGTGCCGCCAAAAGCCACCCGGTTGTTCCCGCTCAGCGCGTACCCAGGGTCACCGCCGCGGACGCCGCGCAGGTCGGAGCCGCCCAGGCGCACGCCCAGCGACTTGCCGAAGTTGTCACCGGCCTCGACGATCCGCGCTTCGATCAACACCTGGCGCACCGCGATGTCGAGCCGGCCGATCAGCGCCTGCACCTGCTCCAGCCTGGACGGCACATCGGTCACGAACAGCTGGTTGGTGCGGGGCTCGGCGATCACGCTGCCACGGGTGCTCAGGATGCGCGCGGCGCCCGTGCCTGTGAGTTGAACGGCGATGTCCGCGGCCTTGGTGTAGTTGAGCTGGAACGGCTGCGTCCGCAGGGGTTCCAGGTTCTGGATGGCCGCCGAGGCTTCCAGCTCCAGCTTCTCCTTGGCGGCGATCTCGTCCTTGGGTGCGATCCACAGCACGTTGCCGCTGCGGCGCATGCCCAGGCCCTTGGCCTGCAGGATGATGTCGAGTGCCTGGTCCCAGGGCACGTCCTTCAGCCGCAGCGTGACGCCGCCGGACACGGAATCGGAGGTCACCACGTTGAAGTTGGTGAAATCGGCGATCACCTGCAGCAGCGAACGCACTTCGATGTTCTGGAAGTTGAGCGAAAGCTTCTCGCCGGTGTAGCCCGGGCCTTGCGACAACTTGTTCGGATCGATCTTCTGCGCGCGCACTTCGACCACGAACTGGTTGTCGCTCTGGTAGGCGCTGTGTTCCCAGACGCCCTTGGGCTCGATCACCACGCGGACGCGGTCACCGGTCTGGAACGAGCTGACGCTCTGGATCGGCGTGCCGAAGTCGGTCACGTCCATGCGACGGCGCAGGCCTTCAGGCAGCGACGACTTCAGGAATTCGACCACCAGGGTCTGGCCCTGCTGGCGGATGTCCACCCCGACCTGGTTGTTCGGCAGGTCCACCACGACGCGCCCCGCGCCATCCGGGCCGCGGCGGAAGTCGAGGTCACGCAGGGGCTGGGCGTCGCGGTTGCGGCTTTCGGCGAAAGCCTGCTGGGTCGCCGCGCTGGCCGTCACCGGCCCGACCGGCTCCAGCACCACGAGCAGCGAGTTGCCTTCGATCTGCGTGCGGAAGTTGGTGGCGGCCTTGAGGTTCAGGACCAGGCGGGCCCGGTCAGAGGCCTGCACAACGTTCACGGACCGGAGGTTGCCGATGTTCACGTCGACCGAATTCCGCCCCATGGCGTTCGTGGCCCCCGGGATGTCCAGCGCAATCCGGGCGGGCGCCTGGATCGCGAAGCCCGTTGGCACGGAGGTCAAAGGCTCCGAGAAATCGATCCGGATCACCTCGGAGCCTCCCTGGACGGAGCCCGCGATGTTCTGGACGGCGGGCGCGGCCCGCACCGCGCTCGACCAGGCCGCGGCCAGGACGACCGCGGTGACGAAGAGCCCTCGCCAACTCCATGCGTTGTGCTTGTTCATTTGGACCTCTCTTGCAGTTGCAGTGTGGCGTTGCGCTCGATCCATTCGCCGGCGGCGTCCTGCACGAGCTCACGCAACACGAGTTCGGTTTCGCCCACCTTGGTGATGCGGCCGTAGTTCTGACCCAGGTAGTTGCCAGGACGGACCTGGTACAACAGGTTGTCGACCTTGACCAGGGCCACGGGCTGGCCCTGCTTCATCAGGCTGCCGACCATCTGCACGGCATCCAGCGGGAACGCTTCCAGCGGCTCCTTGCGGCGGGCCAGCTCGGGCGCGACCAGCGCGGCGCTCGGGGAGCCGGACTGCTGCGACTCCTTCTTCAGCGCCTGGGCCAGCTTCTGGTTGCTGAAAGGCTCGGTGCCCGCGTCCTGCGTATAGGCCTGGGGGGAGAATTTCTTGGGTTCCGGAATGGGTTGGACTTGCGGCTTGGTCAGGGCCCGCTGCTCGTTCATCCACGCCTGGACTTCCTGCTGGTCACCACCGCCGCAACCGGCGACGGCGGCGGCGAACAGGACTGCTGCCGGCCAATGGGGGCGCATCATTTCTTGGCTCCTGGCGCGGCCTTGCGCTGCGAGCTGACCTCGTCCTTGTCCAGGTAGCGGTAGGTCCGCGCCTGCGCCTCCAGAGCAAGGTTTCCGCCTGGAATCGGGGAGACCACCAGGTTGTTCAGCGTGACGATCCGGGACAGGTGAGCGATGTCGGACGCGAACGAGCCGATGTCGTGATAGCGGCCGGTGACGCGCACCGCGATCGGCAGCTCCGCGTAGTATTCCTTGACGTTCACCGCGCCCGGGCGGAACAGGTCGAACGTCAGGCTGCGGCCCAGTCCCGCCTGGTTGATGTCGGACAGCAGGGCGTCCATTTCGGCCTTGCTCGGCAGCTGCTTCTCGAGCTGCGTCACGTATTGCTGCACCTGCTCGCGCTGCTTGCGCAAGGCGTCGAGGTTGACCGCCTGGGCGACCTTCTTCTTGTAGTCTTCCTTGAGCTTGACTTCCTTTTGCTGCTCCGCCGCGAGTTCGTCGGCCGAATTCGTCAGCCAGGCGAACCACAGCGCGGTGACGATCGCCGCGGCGAGCGCGACACACAGCGCCGCTTTCGGCACGATCGGCCACGAAGGCGGGTCATTGGGATTGAGGCCGCGGAACTGCGCGGCAATCTTGTCCTGGAAGGAGGCCGTGCCCGGCTTGGCTTCGGATTTCGCCATGATTCAGTCCGTTCTTGCGCTGTTCGGTGAAGAGGCGGTCATTTCTTGGCCGACGCGGGGACGACCGCGGCCGCCACGGGTGTCGCAGGACCGGAAGCACCCGCCTGGGCGGTGACGGCCACGGGCGCGGACCCGGCCGCCATGGGACCGCTGGCCGCCGGCATCGCCGCGCCAGCGGCAGGCGCGACCCCGGCGGCGCTGGCCGCGGCGGCTGCCGCCTTCTGGGCTTCGGCCGCACGCAGCAGCTTGACCCGCATGGAGAAATTGGCGATCCGGCGCGTGTCCCTCGGCGCCAGGGCGACGTTGCCCGCGACGATTTCCACCAGTTCGGGACGCGCCAGCCAGGCGCTGCCGCCGCTCAGGTTGCGCAGAAGTTCCGACACCCGCTCCTGCGACTGCGCCACACCCGACAGCGTGACCGTGTCGCCGGCTTGCCGCATGCTGGTCAGGTAGATGCCGTCCGGCAACTGCTTGACGAGTTCGCTCAGCAGGTGCACCGGCACGTTGCGGTCGGCCTGCAGGTCTTCCACCGCCTGCTGCCGGGCCCGCAGCGCGGCGATCTCGGCCTGCAGCGTGGCGATGTCCTTGATCTGGGCCTCGAGCCGCTTGATCTCGTTGGTCAGCACCATGTTGCGGCCTTGCTGATTCGAGATCTGCGCCGCGTACCAGAGATAGATGCCGCCGGCGATCAGCACGCCGACGAACGCCGACATGCCGAGGGCTGCGAAGAATGCCTCGCGCCGCCGCTTGCGAGCGGCTTCGCGGTGGGGCAACAGGTTGATGAGGATCACTGCAGGAACCTCCGCATGGCCAGGCCGCAAGAGGTCAGGTACGAGGGCGCCTCGCGCCGCACCTTCTTCTCGCGCACACCTTCGCCGATATGCATGCCCTGGAAGGGATCCGCCAGGACACAGGGGAACGATGTCTGGGCCGTCACCGCGTCGCTCAGCCCCGGGAGGGCTGCCGAGCCGCCCGCCACCATGATGTGGTCGACGCGGTTGTGGGGAGTGCTGGTGAAGAAGAACTGCAGGGCGCGGGCGACTTCCTGGGCCATGCTGTCGACGAAGGGGCGCAGCACGCCGGACTCATAGTCTTCCGGCAGTTCGCCGCTGCGCTTCTTGGCTTCCGCCTCTTCCGGCGAGAAGCCGTACTGGCGCACGATCAGCTGCGTGAGCTGGGCGCCGCCGAACGCCTGGTCGCGGTCGTAGAGCACTTCGTCGTTGCGGATCACCTGCATGCTGGTGGTGGAGGCCCCGACTTCGAACAGGGCGACCATCTGGTCCTTGCCCTCGTTCGGGAGCGCGCCGATCAGCCGGCCGGCGGCGAGCCGGGAGGCATAGGATTCGACATCGAGGATCACCGGCTTCAGGCCGGCCGCTTCGGCGAGGCCCTGGCGGTCCTGCACCTTTTCCTTGCGGGACGCGGCGATCAGGACTTCGACGTCCCCCGCCGAGGTGCTGCTGGGCCCGACCACGCAGAAGTCGAGGCTCACCTCGTCCAGCGAGAAGGGGATGTACTGGTTGGCCTCGGTTTCGACCTGGACTTCCAGCTCGGCATCGGTCATGCCGCCGGGCAGGATGATCTTCTTGGTGATGACGGCGGAGGCCGGGAGCGCCATGGCCACGTTGCGCGTCCGGGTGCCGCTCTTCTTCACCACGCGGCGCATGGCTTCGGCTACTTCCTCGAACTTCTCGACATTGCCGTCGTTGATCCAGCCGCGTTCCAGCGGCTCGATCGCGCAGCGCTCGAGGACAAAACGACCACTCTTGTCCCTGCCGAGCTCGACAAGCTTGACGCTGGACGAACTGATGTCCAGGCCCAGCAGCGGGGCCGTTTTCTGGCCAATCATTGAACCCAGTGCGATCAAACCGGTCTCCTGAGACGCCTGTTTATTGGCGTAACAAACTTAAGATTCCACAATCAATGCTAGCAGTAACATCCTTGTCGCACAAAGGATTTTTCCCTTTTGCGCACTACAAGGCGTTGCCAAAAACCGACGCTGTTGCCTGCGATACTTCGCGCCAAGGCCGAGGAAGACCCGTCCAGACCGGATGCGTGGCAGGAACTCGGCAGGCCTTCCGGCTCTCCCAGGAAGGCCATTTTTATAATGGGCGTAGCGGGCCGCACTATGGAGTTCCATGCCTTCTGATTCCCCCAACGGCGCTGCCGGCCCGACCCGGCCCTTGCCTGCCTGGCAACGCTTCCTGCTGCGGGCATTCGCCTGGCTGTTCGGCCTGGCGCTCGCCGGCGTGGCGACCGTGGTCACGGTCGCGGGCGTGGCGCTCGCGGTGGCCTACCCCAACCTGCCCGACATCTCGGACCTCTCGGATTACCGCCCCAAGCTGCCGCTGCGGGTGTACTCCAGCGAAGGCATCCTGATCGGTGAGTTCGGGGAGGAGCGCCGCAATCTCACTCCCATCGCCCAGATCCCCAAGGTCATGAAGGATGCCGTCCTCGCCATCGAGGATGCGCGCTTCTATTCGCACGGAGGGGTCGACTACCGCGGCCTGATGCGCGCCGCCCTCGCCAACATGGGCCGGGCCAAGAGCCAGGGGGCCTCCACCATCACCATGCAGGTGGCGCGAAATGTTTATCTGTCTTCCGAGAAAACGTTCACACGCAAGCTCTACGAGGTCCTGCTCACTTTCAAGCTGGAACACCAGCTTTCCAAGGACCAGATCCTCGAGATCTACATGAACCAGATCTTCCTGGGCAACCGCGCCTACGGGTTCGCGGCCGCCTCGGAAGCGTATTTCGGCAAACCCATGAAGGAACTCACGGTCGCCGAGGCCGCCATGCTGGCCGGGCTGCCGAAGGCGCCGTCCGCTTACAACCCGATCAGCAACCCGACCCGCGCGCGTTCCCGCCAGCTTCACATCATCGAACGGATGCACGAAAACGGTTTCATCACGGCCGAGGAGGCTGATGTAGCCAAAAAGCAGGAGCTGCGCATCCGCACCGGCCTGCCCGTCCTCAGCGTCCGGGCCGAGTACGTGGCCGAAACCGTCCGCCAGCTGGTCTATGCGCAGTACGGCGACGAGGCCTACACCCGCGGCCTGAACGTCTTCACCACGGTCAAGTCCGCGGAACAGGAGGCGGCTTACAAGGCGCTGCGCAAGGGGATCATGGATTACGAGAAGCGCCAGATCTACCGCGGGCCGGAGCGCTACGTCGAATTGCCGGCGGAACCCAAGGAGCTCGAGGAAGCCATCGACGACGCGCTGACGGAGCACCCCGACAACGGCGACGTGATGGCGGCCGTGGTGCTGGAGGCCGGCCCCAAGAAGATCGTCGCGGTGCGGCTCAACGCCGAGCGCGTGGAGATCACGGGCGAAGGCCTGCGGGCCGCCCAGTCCGGCCTGAACGACAAGGCGCCGCCCAAGATCAAGATCCGCCGCGGCGCCATCGTCCGCGTCATGAAGACGCCCAAGGACACCTGGGAGATCACGCAGCTGCCGGAAGTCGAGGGCGCGTTCATCGCGATCGATCCGCGCGACGGCGCCGTGCACGCCATGGTGGGCGGCTTCGACTTCAACAAGAACAAGTTCAACCACGCGACGCAGGCCTGGCGCCAGCCGGGCTCGTCGTTCAAGCCTTTCATCTACTCCGCCGCCCTGGAAAAAGGCTTCACGCCCTCCACCGTGGTGAACGATGCCCCCCTGTTCTTCGACGCCGGGGTCACCGGCGGCCAGCCCTGGGAGCCCAAGAACTACGACGGCAAGTTCGAAGGGCCGATGCCGCTGCACACCGCCCTGGCCAAGTCGAAGAACATGGTGTCCATCCGCGTGCTGCAGGCCGTCGGCACCCAGAGCGCGCAGCAGTGGGTCTCGAAATTCGGCTTCGACGCCGACAAGCACCCGGCCTACCTGACCATGGCGCTGGGCGCCGGCTCGGTGACGCCGCTGCAGATGGCGATGGCCTATTCGGTGTTCGCCAACGGCGGCTACCGCGTGAATCCCTGGCTGATCACCAAGATCACCGACCAGAAGGGCAAGGCGCTGGTGGAAAGCCAGCCGCCGCTGCCGAACGAGTCGGTCCGTGCGATCGATGCGCGCAACGCCTTCATCATGAACCGGCTGCTGCAGGAGATCGCGCGCTCCGGCACGGCCGCGCGCGCCCAGGCCACGCTGAAGCGGACCGACCTGTACGGCAAGACCGGCACGACCAACGACTCCATCGACACCTGGTTCGCCGGCTTCCACCCGACGCTGACCGCGGTCGTCTGGATGGGCTACGACACGCCGCGTTCGCTGGGCGACCGGGAGACCGGCGGCGGCCTGAGCCTGCCCGTGTGGATCTCCTTCATGGCGGAAGCGCTGAAGGGCGTGCCGGTGATGGAGGCTTCCGCGCCCGAGGGCGTCGTCAATGTCGGGGGCGAGTGGTACTACACGGAATACGCACGGGGCGGCGGTGTCGGCAACCTCGGCGTGGACAACGGCGCCAGCCAGGAGCCCGCCGGCGCGGCGCCACCCCGGGCCGGCGGCCCCTCTGGCGAGGGAACGCCGGGCGTCCCCGGCGACCGCAGCCTGATGAACTCGGACGGCCAGCCGCCGCGGCCCGCCCCGTCGGGCGACGAGCGGCGCAGCATCCTCGACCTGTTCCGGAACTAGGGGCTGAACAGCAGCGGCTCGCCGGCCTGCTGGCTGGCGTAGCGGCTCAGGTCGGCGAAGAACTCGCCCTCTCCCTTGGTGTCTTTCCAGCGCGTGCCGTCGAAGCGGTAGTGGAAACCGCCGGCCCGCGTGGCGAGCCAGACTTCCTGCAGCGGCTTCTGCAGGTTGATGACGATCTGGCTGCGGTCCTGAAACACCAGCGTGATCATGCCGCCGACCCGCTGGTTGTCGATGTCGGCGTCGGTGGCTTCATTGATCCGGTCGCAGCAGGCTTCGACGCTCGCGAGCAAGGCCTCGGCCCGGTCCATGTACTCGAGGTCGGTCATACAATTCCGGATGCTCCGTGTTTTCCCTATTCTAGTCAGCGCCGCCCTGCTGGCGGCCTGCGGCCAGAAGGGTCCGCTCTACATGCCCACCAGCCCCGCGGCCCGCCCCGCCCCCGCAGCCACCGAAACGCTGGCGCCTTCCACCTCGGTTTCCTCGCCCGCGCTGCAGCCGGCCTCGGCGCCACCCGCCACCGGCACGGCTTCGCCCGTGCGCACGCCATGAGTGCCGCGCCGTTGCCGGGTAGCCCCCAGGTGGCGTACCAGGACGACGCCTTGCAGGTGGAAGGGGTCGCGCTGGCGGACCTCGCGCGCCGGCACGGGACGCCGCTCTTCGTCTATTCCAAGGCCTCGATGCTGGAGGCGCTGGCCGCCTATCAGCGCGGATTCGCCGGCCGCAAGGTGAAGATCTGCTACGCGCTCAAGGCCAACTCGTCGCTGGCCATCCTGCAGACCTTCGCGCGCGCGGGCTGCGGCTTCGACATCGTTTCCGGGGGCGAACTGGAACGCGTGCTGGCCGTCGGTGTGCGCGGCGCCGACATCATCTTTTCCGGCGTCGGCAAGACCCGGGCCGAGATGCGGCGCGCACTGGAAGCCGGTATCGGTTGCTTCAACGTGGAGAGCGAAGCCGAACTGGAAGTGCTGAGCGAAGTCGCCAGCGCCGCCGGGAAGACGGCGGCCATCAGTCTGCGCGTCAACCCGAACGTCGACCCGAAGACGCACCCCTACATCTCCACGGGCCTGAAGGGCAACAAGTTCGGCATCGCGCACGAGCGCGCGCTGGAGGTCTACCGGCGCGCACGCGAATTGCCAGGGTTGCGGGTGGCCGGCATCGACTGCCACATCGGTTCGCAGATCACCGAGGTCGCGCCTTATCTCGATGCGATGGATCGCATCCTGGACCTGGTGGCGCAGATCGAGGCTGCCGGCATGCCGCTGGCCCATATCGACTTCGGCGGCGGCCTGGGCATCTCGTACAACGGCGAACAGCCGCCCGCCGCCGATGCGCTCTGGCAGCAGCTGTTGGCCCGGCTCGACGCCCGTGGCTACGGCGAACGCCAGTTCATGATCGAGCCGGGGCGGTCCCTGGTCGGCAACGCCGGGGTCTGCGTCTCCGAAGTGCTCTACCTGAAGCCCGGCGAGGCCAAGAACTTCTGCGTGATCGACGCGGCGATGAACGACCTGCCGCGGCCGGCGATGTACCAGGCCTTCCACGCGATCGTGCCGGTGGCGCGCGGCGGCGGCGAACCGGCCCACTACGACGTGGTGGGCCCGGTGTGCGAAAGCGGCGACTGGATCGGCCGCGACCGCAGCCTCGCGGTCCGGCCCGGGGACTTGCTGGCGGTGCTGTCGGCGGGCGCCTATTGCATGAGCATGGCCAGCAACTACAACACGCGCGGGCGCGCGGCCGAGGTGCTGGTGGACGGCGGCGAAAGCTTCCTGATCCGGGAACGCGAAGACGTCGCCGATCAGCTGCGCAAGGAAAAGCTGCTGCCCTGAGCACCTTTGCGCTTGCGCAGGAACTGCTGCAAGCGCCATCCCAGCAGCACGGCGAGGATGACCGCATAGATCGCCACCTCGGCAAAGTCGTTCTTGCCCGAGCGCATCCAGAAGAAGTGCAGGATGCCGAGCCCGGCGATCACGTAGACCAGCTTGTGCAAGGCCTGCCAGCGCTTCGCGCCCATGGCCTTGACCGCCCGATTGAACGACGTGGCGGCCAGTGGCGTCAGCAGCACGAAGCCCGCGAACCCCACCAGGATGAAGGGCCGCTTGGCGATGTCCTTGGCGATGTCGGCGACGTCGAAGCCCATGTCGAACCAGCTGTAGCTGAGCAGGTGCAGCACGACATAGAAGTAGACGAACAGGCCGAGCATGCGGCGAAAGCGCGCGAGCGGCGGCAGCCCGGCCATCACCCGCAGCGGCGTGACGGCCAGCGTGATGCAGAGGAAGCGCAGCGTCCAGTCGCCGGTGGAACGAATCAGGTATTCCGCAGGATTGGCACCCAGCTGGTTGGCCAACGCGCCATAGAACAGCCAGGCGAACGGCAGCAGGCACAGCACGAACAGCACCGGCTTGGCTGCCGGATGCAGCAAGGCGCGCGCGAAAGACATTTCAGTAGTTCTTCTTCAGGTCCATGCCCGCGTAGAGCTGCCCGACCTGCGCCTCGTAGCCGTTGAACATCAACGTCTTGCGCTTCTTGGCGAACAGGCCGTCCTCGCCGATGCGGCGTTCGGTCGCCTGGCTCCAGCGCGGATGGTCCACCTCGGGATTGACGTTCGAATAGAAGCCGTACTCGTTGGCCGCCGCCTTGTTCCAGGCGGTCTTCGGTTCCTTGTCGGTGAAGCGGATGCGGACGATCGACTTGCCGCTCTTGAAGCCGTACTTCCAGGGCACCACCAGGCGCACCGGCGCGCCGTTCTGGTTGGGCAACACCTCGCCGTACATGCCGAACGTGAGCAGCGCCAGCGGGTGCATCGCCTCATCGAGCCGCAGCGCCTCGACGTACGGCCAATCGAGCACGCGTGAGCCGACATAAGGCATGGTCTTGGGGTCGGCCTGCGTGATGAACTCCACGTACTTGGCGCTGCCCAGGGGTTCGACCTTCTCCACCAGCTTCGAGACCGGATAACCGACCCACGGAACAACCATCGACCAGCCTTCGACACAGCGCAGGCGGTAGATGCGCTCCTCCTGCGCGCTCAGCTTCAGCAGATCCTCGATGCCGTACTTGCCCGGCTTCTTCACCATGCCATCGACTTCCACCGTCCAGGGCGTCGTCTTGAGCGTGTGGGCGTTCTTCGCGGGGTCGGACTTGTCGGTGCCGAACTCGTAGAAATTGTTGTAGGTCGAGGCGTCCTTGTAGTCGGTGATCTTTTCCATGGTCACCGCACCGGCCGCCGTCGAACGCGTGGACTTCAGGGCGGCGTGCTTGCCCGGCGGCGCCACCTGCTGCGCCAGTGCCTGGCGCCCCGCCCATGCCGCCAGGCCCGCGCCTGCCACGCCGGACGCCATGAGCTTCAGCAGGCGGCGGCGATCCTGGTAGACGCCGAAGGGCGTGATTTCGCTGGGAACGGGATGTTGGAACCCGTCGCGGCCGGTCTTGATCAGCATGGCGTCTCCTGGAATGCTTGGCGTATGTCTCTATACGCAGCGCATTCTTACAAGGATTCGCCCGCCCCGTCCAACTCCGCGATCACAGTTCGCCGTAGCTGTGGAGTCCCGACAAGAACATGTTCACGCCCAGGAAGGCAAAGGTGGTCACCGCCAGCCCCACCAGGGCCCACCACGCGGACACCGTGCCGCGGAGGCCCTTCATCAGCCGCATGTGCAGCCAGGCCGCGTAGTTCAGCCAGACGATGAGGGCCCAGGTTTCCTTCGGGTCCCAGCTCCAGTATCCGCCCCAGGCTTCGGCAGCCCACAGCGCGCCGAGGACCGTGGCGATGGTGAAGAAGGCGAAGCCGACGGCGATGGACTTGTACATCACGTCATCGAGGATCTCGAACGAGGGCAGCCGGCTCGCGATGTGCCGGCGGCCCCAGAGGATGCCGCCGACGATCAGCGCGGAGATGCCGAAATACACCGCCCAATAGCTGCCGGCGCCGGAGACCGACTTGCGGAACACCACCGGCTCGAAGCAGAGCACCACGCCCAGCAGCCACAGGGGCGCGAGCTTGTACCAGCGCGTCTCGGTGGCCTGCTGCTTGATCAGGTAGGCGAAAGCCACCATGGCCGAGAGCGCGAAGGTGCCGTAGCCGATGAAGTTGGCGGGCACGTGCAGCTTCATCCACCAGCTCTTGAGGGCCGGTACCAGCGGCTGGATCTCGTGCGCTTCGCGAACGACCGTGTACCAGAGCAGGAAGCCGACCGCGGCGCTCACCACCAGCATGACGAAGGCGCCGAGCGAACGCGTCTGGTACTGGTCCTCGAAGTACAGGTAGAAGGCCGTCGTCATCCAGCAGAACAGGACGAACACCTCGTACAGGTTGCTCACGGGAATGTGGCCGATGTCCGGGCCGAGCAGGTAGCTCTCGTACCAGCGCACCATCGTGCCCACCAGCGCCATGCCCACGGCCACCCAGGCCAGACGCGAGGCGATGGACTCCATGGCGGCGCTCTGGCCACGCGAGACCATGCCGATCCAGTAGAACAGCGTGCTCATGAAGAACAGCACGCTCATCCAGAGGATGGCGGACTGGCTGGAGAGGAAGTACTTGAGCCAGAAGACGGTATCGGCGCGGGCCAGGCTGCCCTGGTAGGAGGCGATGGCCAGCAGCGAGAAGCCGGCGACGACCAGCATCAGCACGCGCAGCGGCCGCCAGAACCAGGCGAGCCAGATGGCCGCGGGCACGGTGCCGAGCAGGATGCCCTTCTCGTAGACATCCATGTGCTGGGCGTACTGCGTGAACGCGTAGGCGCCTCCGGCCACGACCAGCAGCGCAAACACCCAGTCGAAAGGACTGCGCTTCGCGAAAAAGCCTTCGTGCAGTGTCAGCGTGTGGGTCGCGGTGGTGGTCGCCGTGTTCATGATTTGGCCTCGAGCAAATGGTGGCGCAGGCGTTCGAATTCGCGGTCGACGTCCAGCAGCTTGCGGTTGCTGGAAAGCGCCATGCGGGCTTGCGAGCCGTCGTCACGTGGGCTCAGCCAGACCCAGATGCGGCGCTCCCGGATGTAGAGCATCGCAAAAACACCCAGGATCAGCAAGGCGCAGCCCAGGTAGACGATGGCCCGGCCCGGCGAGCGCGTCACCTGGAACACGCTGGCCTGCACCTGCTTGAAGTCCTGCAGCTGGAAGGCCATGGGCGCCGGGTAGGCATGCACGTCGCTCAGCGCCAGCACGGCCTGGTTCATGAAGGCCTGCGTCTTGGCGTCGCGCTCGAGCGGCGGCAGGCCGTCGCGCTTGCGGGCAAGCTGCGCCAGCTCGAACAGCGTGCCGTTCAGGATCCGCACCAGCACCTCGCCGGCGCGCGCGCGCTCGCCTTCCGGCACGTTGGCCTCCAGGAACTCCGACACCGCCTGCAGCCCGCCGGGGCTGCGCCCGCTGGGGCCGGGCTCGGCCGCCGCGAAGAGCGCCAGGGCGCGTGCCGTGGAAGCCGCGAGCTGCTCGGCGAGCTCGGGGCGCGCGTTGTCCGTTGCCTGCCGGGCATAGCTGCGCACCGCCTGCTCGCGCAGCGCCGGGTCGGCGAGCGCGGCGCGCAGCCGCAGGAAGCCGTCCATGTTGCCCTGCTCGTCGGCGGGCAGGCGCAGGTAACGGAACGATTCCGCCGGCGTGTCGCGCATCCCGAGCAGGAAGACAGCCACGCCATCGCCGAGGTCCATCGGCAGCATGTAGTTGTGGAATTCGCGGGCCTGGCCGGCGGCGTCACGCAGCTTGTAGGTGATGCTGGGGCCGACGTTGCGCAGCGTCTTCTTCGTTGTCGTCTTGTTCGCCGCGCCGAGGCGCTCGTCGATGGACGCGCGCAGGTCGACCTTGCGCGGATCCACCGCGGTGTCCGTGGCGCCCAGGTTCTCGACGTTGATCACCCGGAGGCCGGTGTATTCGAGCGTCAGCTTGTCGGCTTCGGTCGCCTGGCCCCGGGTGAGCTGGGTGCTGGCGCCGATGGCACCTTCGACTTCGAAGGCCTTGACGCTGCCGTTCAGCGGCACCGACTTCAGCTTCACCGTGGAGCCGCCGTCGTCGAAGCTGGATTGGTAGATCTCGATGCCCCGGTGCCGCGCGGGATGATTGACCTCGACGCGCGCCGGGATCTTCTCGCCGGTCTCGCGGTCGTGGATGACGATCTCGCTGGCAAACAGCTTCGGCATGCCGGTCGAGTAGTACTCGACGATGAACTTCTTCAGCTCGATGGAGAACGGCAGTTCCTGCAGCAGGATGCCGTCGGACTGGTTCAGGATGGCGGTGCCGGACTGCGTGCCTTCCGCCACCAGCAGGTTGCCGCGGAAGGTGGGGTTGGTCGCGGGCAGGCGGTGCTGCGGCGGCACGTCGGCGATCATCCCGCCGCCCGCGAACGGCTGCTTGCCGCCGAACAGCATCTGGGCGCGCACGATCAGGTCGCCGTCCAGCAGGCCGCCCAGGCACACCAGCACGATGGCGCTGTGGGCGGCCAGGTAACCGATCTTGTTCATGCTGCCGGCCTTGGCCGCCACCATCCAGCCGGTTTCGCCACGCTGCTGCAGCCGGACTTTCCAGCCGGCCTGCGCCAGCACCGCGCCGATGCGGCGGGCTTCGGCCTCGGGCGCCCGCGCCAGCGTGGCCTCCGCCCGGTGGTGGAAGGCCGCCAGGCTCTGCTCGCGCATGTTTTCCTTGTAGGCCTTCAGGTCCACCAGGATCTTGGGTGCATTGCGCGCGATGCACAGGGACGTGCTGGCGACCAGAAAGGCCAGGATCAGCAGGAACCACCAGGCGCTGTACACCGCGTTCAGCTTGATCGCGAAGAACACTTCCGACCAGAACGGGCCGAACTGGTTGACGTAGTTGTTCACCGGTTCGTGCTGCTTCAGCACGGTGCCGATCACGGAGGCGATGCAGATCACCGTGAGCAGCGAGATCGAGAACCGCATCGACGACACCAGCTCCAGCACCTGGCGCGAGGCGCGGTGGTTGCTGGCGGGGGCGAGGGCCTCGGTGCTGGCGGTCACGGGTCGGGGTGCGAAGGGGAGGAAGTAAAAAGGCGGGCCCTCCTGCGAGGCGCCCGCCTTGTTTGGTGTCTGGGTCCGGCGGTTAGTTCAAGAGTTTCAGCGCAGACCGGCGACGTAGTCGGCCACGGCGCGGATTTCACGGTCGTTCAACTTGCGGGCGACCTGCGTCATCTGCAGGCTGTTCTTGCGGGCGCCATCGCGGAAAGCGGTCAGCTGGCCGGCCGTGTAGTCGGCATGCTGGCCGCCCAGGCGGGGGTACTGCGCCGGGATGCCGGCGCCGTTCGGGCTGTGGCAGCCCGCGCAGGCGGCGACCTGCCGCTCGGCGATGCCGCCGCGGTAGATGCGCTCGCCCATGGCGACCAGTTCCTTGTCCCGCGCGAAACCGGCCTTGGACTTCCTCGAACCCAGGAAGGCCGAGATGTTCTTCATGTCCGCGTCGGTCAGCTGCGCGGCGAAGCCCTGCATGATGGGGCTCGGTCGCTTGCCGCTCTTGAATTCCTGCAGCTGCTTGACCAGGTAGTCGGGGTGCTGCTGCGCGATCTTGGGGTTGGCCGGCGTGCCGGAGTTGCCGTCCGCGCCATGGCAGGCCGCGCAGGTCGCGGTGTACTTGGCTTCGCCGGCGGCGAGGTCGACCTTGGCCACCGGGGCGGGCGCGGCGGGAGCTGCAGCACCTGCGGCCGCGGGCGGGGCCGAAGCGGCGGGAGCGGCGGCAGCTGCAGCCGGTGCGGCAGCCTGCTGGGCCGCGGACGGGAGCGCAAGGACGGCCAGCGCGGCGGCCAGCAGCAGGGTAGCGGGCGACTTCATGACGATTGTTCGGTTTCCGGGGCGCAAAACCCTGGGATTCTACAATGACCCTCCTTCCGCCCCTCTCGCCGAACTTCCCCGGCCTCCCCTTCCATGACTTCCCCGCCGGGCCCGCCCCGCCCCGCTGCCACACCCGCGGCAAATTCCGCCGCCACTCCCGAGGCGCTGGCCATGGGCTGGATGCACACCGCCCGCTTCCTCACCACCGCACCGCGGCTGGAGTTCCTGCCGGTGCACGACGCGCCCGAGATCGCCTTCGTCGGCCGTTCGAACGCCGGCAAGTCGACCTGCATCAACACCCTGACCCAGCAGAAGCGCCTGGCCTTTGCCTCCAAGACTCCTGGCCGCACCCAGGCCATCAACCTGTTCTCGCTCGGCAAGCAGGGCATCACCGACGCCGTGCTGGCCGACCTGCCGGGTTACGGCTACGCGGCCGTGCCGAAGGCGGACAAGATCCGGTGGCAGGAGGTGATGGCGAACTACCTGATGACCCGGGACAACCTGAAGGGCGTGGTGATGCTCTGCGACCCCCGCCATGGCCTGACCGAGCTCGACGACATCCTGCTGGAAGTCATCCGCCCGCGCGTCGAAGCCGGCATGCGGTTCCTGGTGCTGCTCACCAAGGCCGACAAGCTGAACCGGTCGGAGGCCAACAAGGCGCTGTCGATTGCGCGACTGCAGGCCGGCGGCGGCGATGTGAAACTGTTCTCCGCCCTCAAGCGGCAGGGCGTGGAGGAAACTGCCCTCCGGCTCTGGCAGTGGACCCATCCCGAAACCGAATGATCGAAACCTTCCAGCAGGCCCTGCCCCACGGCATCACCCTGAGCGTGCGTGCCGCCGGCGAACGCGGCCGCCCGGTGCTCATGTTCCTGCACGGCTTCCCCGAGGCGGCTTTCGTCTGGGACGTGCTGCTGGAGCACTTCTCGCGGCCCGAAAACGGCGGCTACCGCTGCGTGGCGCCCAACCTGCGCGGCTTCGAACGGTCTTCGCAGCCGGCAGAGGTGGCCGCCTACCGCCCGAAGCACATCGTGCAGGACATCGCCGCGCTCATCGCCACCGAGGGCGGGCGGCTGGATTGCCTGGTGGCGCACGACTGGGGCGGCGCCGTCGCCTGGAGCCTGGTCAACCAGCAGCCCGCGCTCGCGAAACGCCTGGCCATCATCAACTCGCCGCACCCTGGCACCTTCCTGCGCGAGCTGAAGTCCAACCCGCGCCAGCAGGAAGCCAGCGCCTACATGAACTTCCTCGTCCGGCCGGACGCGGAAGCGATCCTGCGCGAGAACGACTACCAGCGCCTGTTCAAGTTCTTCTCCAACGGCGGCGGCGGCGAGTGGCTGACCGATGCCGTCAAGCAGCAATACCGCGAGGTCTGGGACGCGAGTCTCACGGGTGGCTGCAACTACTACCGCGCATCGCCGCTGCGCCCGCCACGCCCCGAGGATCCCGCGGCGGCCGCCGTCACGCTCCCACGCGAAATGCTCACCATCGCCGTCCCCACCTTCGTGCTCTGGGCGATGAACGACATCGCGCTGCCACCGGAGTTGATCGATGGACTGGACGACTACATCGCCGACCTGACGCTGGAGCGGGTGCCCGGGGCCACGCACTGGATCATTCACGAGCGGCCCGCTTTCGTCGCGGAACGGCTGGCCCATTTCCTCGCTCAGTAGACGCCCGGTTCACCTTCCGGACGGGTCTTGAACCGCTTGTGGACCCAGTAGTACTGGGACGGCATCTCGTCGACGTAACTTTCCAGCCGGCGGTTCATGAGCGCCGTGTCGGCCTCGGGGTCCTCCGAAGGGAAGCCGGTCCAGGCCGGCAACAGGCGCACCTCGTAGCCGGAAGGGGTCATGCGGGTGATCAGCGGCACGACCTTCGCGCGGCACAGGCGCGCGAAGCGGGACAGCGATGGCACCGTCGCCGCCTGCACGCCGTAGAACGGCACGAAGATCGACTCCTCCGGGCCGAAGTTCATGTCCGGCAGCAGGTAGAGGACGCCCCCCTTGCGCACCACCGACACGATGTCGCGCACGCCCTCGGCGCGGCTGACCGGCCGGGCGTCGCCGAACCGGAAGCGGCCACGCAAGACCCAGGCATCGATGACCGGATCGCTCTGGCGGGTGTAGATGCCGATGACGCTGCGCGGGATTTGCTGCGTCACGGCCGTCACGCCGGCGTCGAGACCCACGAAATGCGGGCAGAACAGGATGACCGGCTCCTTGCCGTCCATCTCGTTCACGGCACCCGTGACCATCAGCCGGCTGCGCACGGTCTCCGTGTCCGCATGCCAGAGCCAGGCCCGGTCGAACCAGGCCTGGGCGACGTTCACGAACACCTGGCGGGCCACGGCCCGGCGTTCGGCCTCGCTCCATTGCGGGAAGCAGAGCCGCAGGTTCACATCCACCACCTTGCGGCGCGGCACGACGACCAGGTAGAGCAGCAGGCCGACGGCATGTCCGAAGGCGCGGACCCACGGCAGCGGCAGCGGCGCGATCAGCCGCATGAAGAGGATGCCGAGGCGGCTGATCACGCCGCCCCCGCCTCGCGCGGCTGCTTGTAGCGTGCGTAGCCCCAGAGGTACTGGCCCGGGCACTCGCGCACCAGGGCCTCCATGTTCTCGTTCAACTGCCTGGCTGCCGCGGCTGGGTCCACCGGCTGCTCGCCCACCCAGTCGCGGACATGGATGCAATAGCCCTGCCCGCGGGGCAGGCGCTCGCCCCAGAACAGCAGCAGCGGGGCCCCCGTCTGCTGCGCGAGCCGCCCCGCCAGTGTCATGGTGTAGGCCGGGCTGCCGAAGAACGGCGCCCAGACCCCGAGGCCGTGGGGCGGAACCTGGTCCGGCAGCAGGCCGATGGCTTCGCCCGCGCGCAAGGCCTTCAGCATCTGGCGCACGCCGGGCAGCGTGGCGGGCGCCGCGCTCAGGTTCGGCCGGTTGCGCGCGGTGTCGACCAGCTCGCGCAGCCAGGCCTTGCGGGCGGGCCGGTACAGCACGGTGATGTGGCCGAAGCGTGCACCGAACGCTTGCGCCGTGACCTCGAAACACCCCAGGTGTGGCGTGAGGCAGACGACACCGCGACCGAGTGCACGGGCGGCCAGGATGCGTTCCTCGCCCTCCCAGCGCACCGGCGGGGTGTATCCGAACCACAGGCGCGGCACCTCGCCGAGCAGCTTGCCCGCTTCGGCGACAGCGGAACGGACCTCGCGCCAGGCGTAGCCAGCCTGGGCCGCGTTGGCCAGGAACCGGCGCCGGTAGGTCGGCGAGGCCAGGAAAGCCAGCCAGCCCAGGACCGCGCCGACGGCGTGGAGCAGGGGCAGCGGCCACGCGGCCAGGGATTGGAAGAGTCTTTTCACCCGCAGTAGAATCCGTGGGTCGCCGAGTTATTGGAACTACTTGCAGGGCGACGTTAAAGAACTTCTGCTAAAGCGTTCGCCCCCGCTCCGGCAAAGGCAACGCGCCTTTCGCAATTCATCAACGGAGTGTATTCAAATGGCGAACGACTTCCTTTTCACGTCCGAATCCGTGTCCGAAGGCCACCCTGACAAGGTGGCGGACCAGGTGTCCGACGCGATCCTCGACGCGATCTTCAAGCAGGACCCCCGCAGCCGCGTGGCGGCCGAGACGTTGTGCAACACCGGCCTGGTGGTGCTGGCGGGCGAAATCACCACCAACGCGCACGTCGACTACATCCAGGTCGCGCGCGACACCATCAAGCGCATCGGCTACGACAACACCGAGTACGGCATCGACTACAAGGGCTGCGCGGTCATGGTCTGCTACGACAAGCAGTCCAACGACATCGCCCAGGGCGTGGACCATGCGTCCGACGACCACCTGAACACCGGCGCCGGCGACCAGGGCCTGATGTTCGGCTATGCCTGCGACGAAACGCCGGTGCTGATGCCCGCGCCGATCTATTACGCGCACCGCCTCGTCGAGCGCCAGGCCCAGCTGCGCAAGGACGGCCGCCTGCCCTTCCTGCGGCCGGACGCCAAGAGCCAGGTCACCATGCGCTACGTCGACGGCAAGCCGCACAGCATCGACACCGTCGTGCTGTCTTCGCAGCATGCGCCCGAGATGAGCGACGGCAGCAAGATGAAGGCCGAGTTCAACGAGGCCGTGATCGAGGAGATCATCAAGCCCGTGCTGCCCAAGGAGTGGCTGAAGGAAACCCGCTACCTGATCAACCCCACCGGCCGCTTCGTCATCGGCGGCCCGCAGGGCGACTGCGGCCTCACCGGCCGCAAGATCATCGTCGACACCTACGGCGGGGCCTGCCCGCACGGCGGCGGCGCGTTCTCGGGCAAGGACCCGTCGAAGGTGGACCGTTCGGCCGCCTATGCGGCGCGCTACGTCGCCAAGAACATCGTGGCGGCCGGCCTGGCGCGCCAGTGCCAGATCCAGGTCGCGTACGCGATCGGCGTCGCGCGGCCGATGAACGTGACCGTCTACACGGAAGGCACGGGCGTGATGCCCGACCACAAGATCGCCGAGCTGATCAACGAGCACTTCGACCTGCGCCCGAAGGGCATCATCCAGATGCTCGACCTGCTGCGCCCGATCTACGAGAAGAGCGCCGCTTATGGGCACTTCGGCCGCGAAGAGCCGGAGTTCACCTGGGAGCGGACGGACAAGGCCGCCGCGCTGCGCGCTGCCGCCGGCCTGCGCTGAGCAGCGCTCGCTCCAGACAAAAAGCCGGGTCGCCCCGGCTTTTTTCTTTGGCGCAGCGCCTCAGTTCATTGCCGTCTGTTGCCGCTCGTACTCCTGCCGCTTCATGGTGACGTAGGTCGAGCGGTCCATCTCGTGCAACTGCTTCGGGTACCGTTCGGTCGCGCTGAACCAGGACTGGATCCGCTTTTCGTTGCGCTGGTCGGCCGGGGCATCGAGCGTCTCCAGGTACGAATCGATCGCGAGGTAGTAGCGCATCGCGTTGCGCTCGACCGCCCCGCGCACGCCCCCGGTGAGCACGGGCTGGCCGTTGGCGTCCTTCGACATGCTGAAGCCGACCTTGCTGGCCCCCGCCGTGGACAGGTAGGTCTGCATCGCCATGCGTCCCACGGTCCCGTACCCGTAGGAATAGCTCAGGTGCAGGAAGGTCTTGCCGGCCTCCAGCGGAATCGCGGACACGGTGATGCGGTAGTCGCGCGTGCCGATCGGGCCTTCAGGCGCGTTCAGGCGCGTCTCGAAGTAGTCCTTGCCCACGATCTGGTTGCGGAACCCGAAGCTGAGCTTGAACGCCTGTTCGGCCGGCTGGTTGTACTTGCGGCCGATGCGCACCTGCAGCTGGTCGCCCCCCGCGTGGCAGTACTTGGTGTTGAACGGCAGGATCATGATGTCGCACCATGCCGCCGGCTCCTTCAGGGCCTGGCTGACCTTGACGAACGGGTGGTCGAGCACCGCGTAGACGTCGCCCTGCAGCACGTTGGGACTTTCCGTCGAGTCGATGTGCAGCGCACGCTGGTAGTTGTTGTTGCGCAGTTCGTCGCGCAGGTCCGCGTGGCGGGCGCGCAAGCTCGCCGCGTCGGCGTGCACGGGCAAGGCAGGCAAGGCGAAGGCGGAGGCGGCGGCGAGCGCCGCCAGCCAGCGAAATGATTTCATGCGTGATTCCTGTGATGCGAAGAGGCGTCCGCGTCGGCGTCGCCGGCCGGTTCGGCTTCGGTGGTCTGGCCCGCGCCGACTTCCGACTCTTCCTCGAGGAAGGCCTGGACGTCGAGCTGGATGCCACCCATGAAGAGCGAATGGGGCGCCACCAGGTAGAGGTAGCGGCCGCGGGGATTCAGGTGGAGCCGCATGCGCAGCCGCGGGTTCGCCACCGCTTCCCAGGCGCGGATGAGGCGGGCACGCACCAGGTTGTCCGGACACTGGAGGAACTTCAGCTTGTGGTAGTTGGTGGACAGGCTGACCGCGTCCAGGTACCAGCCGGAACTCTTGTTGCGCGCCAACAGGTTGGACGACAGGTCCACCTCGAGCGTGAGCACGTTGTCGACCACTTCGAGCTGCAGGTTGCGCCCGAGCAAGCCCCCATTCGCCTCGCCGTACTTGTAAGTGAGGTGCAGATGCGAGGGCGTCTTGCGGAGGGAATATTTCATGGGGGACCTGCAACGCGAGAGTGCTTGATGCACCAGCCGCCCGGTGTAGGACGTTGCAGTTTTCCCCTGTGAGCGGGCTCAGCCTTGCCAGCGGCGCGCGGGGTGCGCGTGCTCCTACAGGCACTAGCGGCTCGCCGCCTACGCACTGGCTGGGCCAGCTTTTCGAAGATGGGGCAAGCAACTTTCCACTCACCCACCACTCGCAAGGAGCGATGCCATGGCCGCCGATGAACGTGAAGAACAGGACTTGAACCGCGACCCGATCACCGAGGAACCGGGGGCGCACCCGGTGGGCACCGGGATCGGCGCGACGGGCGGCGCGGTCGCCGGAGCGGCCGCCGGCTCGCTGGCGGGGCCGGTCGGGGCCGCGGTGGGCGGTGTCGTGGGTGCCGTGGTCGGCGGGCTGGCGGGCAAGGCCGCGGCTGAATCCGTGAACCCGACCGCAGAGGAAGCCTTCTGGAAGGAGAACTTCGAGAAGGAGTCCTACTACGAAGCCGGCCGCACTTTCGACGACTACGGCCCGGCCTACCGCCTGGGACTGTCGGGACGCTCGCGCTTCGAAGACCCTTGGACCCACGTCGAACCGCGACTCGGCTCCGAATGGGACACGGCGCGGGCCGGTTCCACGCTGGACTGGGAGCGCGCCCGGCCGGCCTCCCAGGCCGCCTGGCAAAGGGTCGATGACCAGGTGCGCTATGGCGGCGCGAGCACCGGCGCCGCGGCGGCGGTCGGGAGCCTGCAATCGGCTGGCGACAACAGCGGCGACCGCGCGGACACCCTCGACGTGCTGAAGGAACTCGTGGAGTGCTGCAAGGATGGCGAATATGGGTTCCGCGAATGCGCCGAGCAGGCCAAGCGGCAAGACCTCAAGACCCTGTTCCTGCAGCGTGCCGACGACTGCCGCTCGGCCGCGCAGGAGCTCAACGGGCTGGTGCGCGATTGCGGTGGCCAACCCGAGGACGGCGGCAGTGCCATGGGCGCGCTCCACCGCGGCTGGGTGTCCGTGAAGGCCACCCTCGGCACCTACGACGACAAGGCCGTGCTGGAAGAGTGCGAGCGCGGCGAAGACAACGCCAAGGCGCGCTACAAGAAGGCGCTCGAGAAGAACCTGCCGGCCAACGTGCGCCAGGTGGTGGAGCGCCAGATGCAGGGCGTGCAACGCAATCACGACCAGGTGAAGGCTTTGCGCGACCAGCTCCGGGCGAATGGCTAAGGACGACAGGGCACACAGCGCCCTGAAGACCTACCGCGAGAAGCGCAAATTCGACGCCACGCCCGAGCCTGCGGAGGGCGGGCTGGCGAACGAAGACGCGCCCTCCTTTGTCGTCCAGAAGCACTGGGCGACCCGCCTGCACTACGACTTCCGGCTGGAACTCGACGGCACCATGAAGAGCTGGGCCGTCCCCAAGGGGCCCAGCTTCGACCCGGCCGACAAACGCATGGCGATGCCGACCGAGGACCACCCGATCGCCTACAACCGCTTCGAGGGCACGATCCCCGCAGGCAACTACGGCGCGGGCAAGGTCATCATCTGGGACAAGGGCACCTGGCATCCACTGGAAGACCCGCGCAAGGGCTACAGGGACGGCAAGCTCAAGTTCGAGTTGCGTGGCCACAAGCTGCACGGGCACTGGACGCTCGTGCGGATGAAAGGCCGGGGCGATCGCGGCAAGGATCCCTGGCTGCTGATCAAGGAACGCGATGGCTCCGCCCGGCCCGCGCTCGAGTACAGCGTCGTGGACGAAATGCCGGACAGCGTGAAAGACCAGGAAGACCGGCCGTCCGCACGCGGCGGCGCGCCAGCTGTCGCAGGGGCCGCCGCACCGGCCGCCACGCGCGTTGCGCGGGACGGCCCGCCCGAAGGCGCCCGGCCCGCCACATTGCCCAAGGAGTTGCAGCCCGAACTGGCCACCCTGGTCGATGCCCCGCCCGCTGATCCGCAGAACTGGCTGTTCGAGATCAAGTTCGACGGCTACCGCATGCTGGCACGCGCCGAGGCCGGACGCGTCCAACTGATCACCCGCAACGGCAACGACTGGACCGCGCGCTTGCCGGCGCTCGAGCAGGCCCTGCGCGCGATGGACCTGCCCGACGGCTGGTACGACGGCGAGATCATCATGCCCGGCACGCACGCGCCGGCCGACTTCCAGGCGCTGCAGGGCGCGTTCGACAGTGCCCGCACCGCCGACATCGTCTACTACCTGTTCGACGTGCCCTACTGCGCGGGCCAGGACCTGCGCGCGGTCCCGCTGGTGGAACGCCGCGCCGTGCTGCAGCGCATCGTCGAGCGCAAGCCGCAGGACAAGGTGCGCTTCAGCGAAGTGTTCGATGCCCCGGTCGCCGAGATGCTGCAGTCCGCCTGCAAGCTGGGGCTGGAGGGCGTCATCGCCAAACGGCGCGACTCACGCTATTCGACCCGGCGTTCGCCGGACTGGCTGAAGCTCAAGTGCGGGCAGCGGCAGGAGTTCCTGATCGGCGGCTACACCGATCCCAAGGGTTCGCGCACCGGCATCGGGTCGCTGCTGCTGGGCGTGCACGACAAAGAGGGCAAGCTGCAATACGCCGGCAACGTCGGCACCGGGTTCAACGAACGGTCGCTGCGCGAACTGCGCGAGCGGCTGGATGCGCTGGCGGTGGATAAGAGCGCGTTCCAGGGGGGCGTGGGCCTGCCGCGCGCGGCGCATTGGGTCCGCCCGGAGCTGGTTTGCGAAGTGGCCTTCGGCGAATGGACGCGCGAAGGCAAGGTGCGGCATGCCGTGTTCCACGGCCTGCGCGACGACAAGCCGCCGCGGGCCATCGGCCGCGAACCGGTGCAGCATGCGCCCGCGCCGTCGAGGCAGACACCGCGGAACGCAACGGCTGCCGCCGCGCCATCGACTGGCCAGGTGGCGGCTGCGGGCTTGCCGTCGAACCTGCGCATCAGCAGCCCCGACCGCGTGGTGGACCCGCAAAGTGGCCTGAAGAAGATCGACCTGGTGCGCTACTACGCCCTGGTCGCGCCGCTGATGATGGAACACCTGCGCGGCCGGCCGGTCTCGCTGGTGCGCGCGCCGGACGGGATCACCGGCCAGCTGTTCTTCCAGAAGCACCTGGAGCGCTACAAGATGGCCGGCGTGGCACCACTGGATCCGGCGTTCTTCCCTGGCCACGCGGCCATGCTGGAGATCGCCGCGCCGGAAGGCCTGCTGTCGGCGGCGCAGATGAACGTGATCGAGTTCCACACCTGGAACGGCGTCAAGAGCGGCATGACCAAGCCTGACCGGATGACCTTCGACATCGACCCGGGAGAAGGGGTCGAGTGGCCACAGATCCAGGAGGCCGCGCAGCTCGTGCACGCGCTGCTGGAGGAACTGGGCCTGCCTTCGTTCCTGAAAACCAGCGGCGGCAAGGGCCTGCACGTGGTGGTGCCGCTGCGCAAGCAGCACGACTGGGACACGGTGAAGGATTTTTCGCAGGCGGTCGTGCAGCACCTCGCCCGGACGCTGCCGGACCGCTTCGTCGCCAAGAGCGGGCCAAAGAACCGGGTTGGCCGGATCTTCATCGACTACCTGCGCAACGGCTACGGTGCGACGACCGCCGCGGCCTGGTCGGCGCGGGCCCGGCCGGGGCTGGGCATTTCGGTGCCCGTGCGCTGGGACGAACTGGCCGGGCTGAAGAGCGGCGCGCACTGGAGCGTCGCCACGGTCCACCAGCGTCTCGACCAGGGCAACGCGCCCTGGGCGGACTACGAAAGCAGCCGCGGCAGCCTGGGCGCCGCCATGAAGAAGCTGGGATTCAAGCCTTAGGCGCCGCCGCGGCCCAGGGAAACAGCAGGCGCAAGCCGGCGTCTGCGCGCTGGACCTCCACCCTTTCGGAGGCGGCGAGCGCCTGCAAGTCACCCCAGGTGAGCACGCGGTAGTTCCGCTCCGACGGAAATCCGCGCTCGCCCTGGTTCGCTTTCACCGACAGCACGATGGTGACGCCGGCCTCCCCGGCTTCCGCGCCCAGCACCAGGTCCGCGGGAGGAGGCTCGTGGTCGGTCGCGTACACCAGCGCGGCGGTGAGCAGCGTGCGGAAAGCGGAGCGGCGCACCTCCCCCGCCAGTTCCGGCACCTGGTTGCGCAGCGAGTAGCCGCGAAAGCTCAGGCTGGTGGCGAGCAGCGAGGCGCACTCGCGCGCGCCTTCCGGCACGGACGTGCGCGCTGTCGCGTCGGGAGCCAGCCAGCCGACGACGTCGAGGCAGGAGTTGAGGGCGGCGCGAGCGAAACCGTTGATCTTGCCGGCGCTTTCCTGGATGTTCGCAAGGTCCGGCACGGGGACGCGCAGGCGCCGCTCCATGACCTCGTAGATCATGCCGATCGGCTGCAGGTTGACCACCAGGTGGTGGCGCATGGAAGGCGCCAGGCGGCGCAACAGCGCATAGCGCGCGGCTTCGGCCTCGGCGGAGACCACGGCGGCGTCGGCCGTGGGCGGTTCGGATGCCAGCATAGGTTCAGAGTATTTCACGCCCTGGGGTGTGTCAACGCGGCCGCGGCAAGGAACAAAGTGTTACCGCGATACCGCAGAGCCTCGAGCCGTCCAGGCGAACCGGCGCCGTGCTCATCCGAAAGACCACGGCCCCGCGTGCGCCGTGCCTAGAATGGTCCATGGTGCCGTCACCCAGCCTGCTCGCCCAGTTCCGGGACGAGCTGCGGCGCCGGCCGCCTTTCGACCGCATGGACGAGCCGGCCCTCGACTTCTTCACCACGCACGCCCAGCAGGTGTACGTGGCCCCGGGTGAAGTGCTGGCGGAGCCGGCGAACGGTCCCGCGCAGGCTCTCTTCTATATCCGCGAGGGCGCCGTCACCGGCAGCGGGCCGGCGGACACCGCCGGCGGACCCGATGCCATCTCGTACGAAGCCGGTGACCTGCTGGCGGCCGGCGCGGCGCTGGCCGGCCGCGCGGTGACGCGGACCTACCGCGCGACACAGGACACCTTTGCGCTGGCACTGCCCGTGGCGGCGCTGCGCGAGCTGGCGTCCACCAGCGCGGAATTCGCCGCCTACCTGAACCGGCGCTTCGCGGAGGACCTCGCGCGAACCGGGCGGGCGCTGCAGGAAGCGAGCTGGTCGCGCACCGTCGACGAACAGTCATTGGAAACACCGCTCGGCGAGCTGACGCGCAGGGCGCCGGTGAGCTGCGCCCCGGACACCCCGCTGCGTGAAGTGCTGGGCCGCATGCAGGCGGAGCGCATCGGCTCGATGCTGGTGACCGATGCGGCCGGCGCGCCGCTCGGCATCTTCACGCGGCACGACGTGCTGGACCGTGTGGCGCTCCCCGGCATCGCGCTGGATTCACCAGTGCGCGCCGTCATGAGCAGCCCGGTGCACGCGCTGCCGGCGGAGGCGACCGCGCACGAGGCGGCACTCACGATGAGCCGCCACGGCATCCGCCACCTGCCGGTGGTGCGGGACGGCCGGGCGGTCGGGCTCGTTTCCGAGCGCGACCTGTTCGCGCTGCAGCGCCTGAGCCTGAAGGGCGTGAGCGGCCGGTTGCGCGCAGCGCCTGACGTCGCGGCCCTGGCGGCGGGGGCCGCCGAGATCCGCCGTTTCGCCCGGCTCTTGCTCGGCCAGGGCGTGAGCGCGCGCCATGCCACCGGAATGATCAGCCACCTGAACGACGTGCTGACCGCGCGCCTGGTGGCGCTGGAGGCGGCGCGCCATGGTGTCGATGCCACGCGCGTGTGCTGGCTGGCGCTCGGCTCGGAAGGACGGGGCGAGCAGACCATCGCGACCGACCAGGACAACGCGCTGGTGCTGGCGGAAGACTTCCCCGCGCAGGAGCGGGCCGCGGTCCTGGCGTTCGCGCAGGCAGTCAACCACGGGCTCGACGCCTGCGGTTATCCGCTTTGCAAGGGCGGTGTGATGGCCGGACAGCCGGCCATGTGCCGCACCTTGCCGGAGTGGCGCACGGCCTTCTCTGGCTGGATGGCACACGGTGGACCGGAGGACCTGCTGGCCGCCGCGATCCACTTCGACCTCCGGCCGATCGCCGGCGACGACGCGCTGGCCGGTGCCTTGCGCGAGCACGTGGGGCGGGCGGCGCGCGGCAACGCGCGTTTCCTGAAGCAGATGGCGCTCAACGCCCTGGACCGGCGCGTGCCGCTCGACTGGCGCGGCGCGATCGCGCCCGACGCGCGTGGCGGGGTGGACCTGAAGCTGCAGGGGGCGGCCATCTACACCGAAGCCGCGCGCATCTATGCGCTGGCCCTGGGCGTGGCGGCCACCGGCACGCGCGAACGGCTGCTCGCCGCGGGCGCCGCCCTCGGCGTGCCGGCGGGGGAAAGCCAGTCCTGGGCTGGCGGTTTCGACTTCGTCCAGTCGCTGCGCCTGCGGGCGCAGATGGACGCGGGCGAGAACACCGCCGCGCAGCCGAATCACGTCCGGCTCGACACCTTGAGCGACCTGGAACGCCGCACGCTGAAGGAGGCGCTGCGCATCGCGAAACTGCTGCAGCAGCGGCTGCGCCTGGACTACGACCGGTGACGCTGCTTTCCCGCCTGTGGCGGCCGGCCCGGCCGGCCCGGGTCGACGAGGCACGCTGGGTGGTGGTCGATCTCGAAACCACCGGCCTGGACCCCGCGCGGGATGCGCTGGTGGCGATCGGCGCCGTCGCGGTCCGTATCGACCGCGTGACGCGGCAGGCCAGCATCCTGCCGGGCGACAGCTTCGAGTCGATCGTGCGGCCGGAGCACTTGTCGGCGGACCGGGCGAACATCCTGCTCCACGGCATCGGCTGGCAGCGCCAGCGGGAGGGCCGGCCGGCCGGCACCGCGCTGGCCGATTTCGCCGCCTACGTCGGCGCTTCGCCCTTGCTGGCCTTTCACGCGGCATTCGACCGGGAGGTGCTGCAGCGCGCCCTGCGCAGCCAGCGGGCTCCCGAGTTGGCAAACCCGTGGGCCGACATCGAATTCCTGTGTGCCGTCACCTTCGGCGAAATCCCGGGCGGCACGCTGGACGCCTGGCTCGAGCACTTCGGGCTCCACTGTCCCCGCCGCCATGAAGCCACCGCCGACGCCCTGGCGGAAGCCGAACTGCTGCTGCGCGTGTGGCCGCGGCTGAGGGCGGAGTGCGCGGGCTGGGACGACGTCGTGCGGCTGGCGCGGCGGCGGCAGTGGCTGCGGCGGTAGCGCGCCCGTTCCAGGACGTGGATGGGCTTGCTGGGCGGCGCCTTCGTGCCGCCCGGCCGGTCACTCCACCGTCACGCTCTTCGCCAGGTTCCGCGGCTTGTCGACGTCGGTCCCTCTTGCGCACGCCGTGTGATACGCCAGCAACTGCAGAGGCACCACGTGCAGCAGCGGGCTGAGCGCCCCATAGTGCTCCGGCATGCGGATCACGTGGATGCCTTCGCTGCTCTCGATGCGGGAATCGGCGTCGGCCAGCACATAGAGCACGCCGCCTCGCGCACGCACCTCCTGCATGTTGCTCTTCAGCTTCTCCAGCAGGGTGTCGTTGGGCGCCACCGTCACCACCGGCATCTCGCTGGTCACCAGCGCGAGCGGGCCATGCTTCAGTTCACCGGCGGGGTAGGCCTCGGCGTGGATGTAGCTGATCTCCTTCAGCTTCAGCGCGCCTTCCAGCGCGATGGGGTAGTGCAGGCCCCGGCCCAGGAACAGCGCGTTCTCCTTGCCCGTGAAGTCCTGCGCCCAGGCGATGAGCTGCGGCTCCAGCGCCAGCACCGCGGCCAGGGCCACCGGCAAGTGGCGCATCGCCTTCAGGTGTTCGGCTTCCTGCGCGTCCGTGAGGTGGCCACGTGACTGCGCCAGCGCCAGCGTCAGCAGGAACAGGCCCGCCAGCTGCGTCGTGAACGCCTTGGTCGAGGCGACGCCGATCTCCACGCCGGCGCGCGTGAGGTACGCCAGCTTGCATTCGCGCACCATCGCCGAGGTGCCGACGTTGCAGATGGTCAGCGTGTGCTCCATGCCGAGCGAGCGCGCGTGCTTCAGCGCTGCGATCGTATCGGCGGTCTCGCCGGACTGGCTGATCGTGACGACCAGCGTGCGCGGATTGGGGACGCTGGTGCGATAGCGGTATTCGCTGGCGATCTCCACCTGCGTGGGGATGCGCGCGATGTCCTCCAGCCAGTACTTGGCGGTGCAGCCGCTGTAGTAACTCGTGCCGCAGGCCAGGATCAGCACGTTGTCGATCTGCTTGAACACCGTGTGCGCGCCGTCACCGAACAGCTCCGGCATGATGCTTTCGACCCCCTGCAGCGTGTCGGCGATCGCGCGCGGCTGCTCGAAGATCTCCTTCTGCATGTAGTGCCGGTAGGGCCCGAGTTCGGCCGCGCCGCTGTGGGCATGCACCGTCTTCACGGGGCGGGTCACCGCCTTGTGCGCGCGGTCCACGATCCAGGTGCGGCCCAGCTGCAGGTCGACGACGTCGCCTTCTTCCAGGTAGACGATCTGGTCGGTCACGCCGGCCAGTGCCATCGCGTCGCTCGCCAGGAAGTTCTCGTCCTTGCCGACGCCCAGCACCAGCGGCGAGCCGTAGCGCGCGCCGATCACGCGGTTGGGTTCGTCCTTGCAGAACACCGCGATCGCATAGGCCCCGTGCAGCTGGCCGACGGCGGATTTGACTGCCTCGAAGATGTCCCCGTCGTAGAGGCTGTCGATCAGGTGGCTGATCACCTCGGTGTCGGTCTGGCTGGTGAAGCGGTAGCCCTTGGCCTTCAGCGCGGCGCGCAGTTCGTCGTGGTTCTCGATGATGCCGTTGTGGACCAGCGCGACGCGGCCCGGCCCATGGGCGGCGTTCTCGCCGGGGCCGTGGCTGAAGTGCGGGTGCGCGTTGTGCACGGCGGGCGCGCCGTGGGTCGCCCAGCGGGTGTGCGCGATGCCGGTCGAGCCCGCGATGTGTTCCCCGCGGACCTGTTCCAGCAGTTCGGCCACCCGGGAGGTGCTCCGCGCCCGCCTGAGGCCGTCGGCATAGACGGCGACCCCGCACGAGTCGTAACCGCGGTATTCGAGCCGCTGGAGCCCTTGCACCAGGATGGGGACGATATCGCGGGTGGAAACCGCGCCGACGATGCCGCACATGGGAATGCCTTTCTTTGATGGGATCGACTCTAGGCGCCAGTTCGTGGAATATGGGTTCTTAATTGATCAGAATATGGAATAATTGAACTATTCGATGACTATGTGATTTTAAATTCCATCATCATGGACATTTCGGAAGAATTGAGCCTCGATGCGATCGACTTGACGATCCTCGCGCAACTGCAGGAAGACTGCTCGATGAGCAATCTCGAACTCGCAGCCCGCGTCCATGTCTCGCCGCCCACCTGCTTGCGGCGTGTGAAACGCCTGCGCGACGCGGGGCTGATCGAGCGGCAGGTCGCGTTGCTGAACCCCGAGCGGGTGGCTCGCGCCCTCGGCCAGGGGCTGGAGGCCATCGTGGAAATCTCGCTGGACCGCCAGGGCGCAGAAGAGCAGGAAGCTTTCGAAGCGCGCGTCAGCGCCGACGACGCCGTGCAGCAGTGCTACCGCGTGTCGCCCGGCCCCGATTTCGTGCTGGTGGTCCGCGCCCGCGACATGCCGGACTACCTGGCGCTCGCCCAGCGCCTGTTCACCAGCGACGCCAATGTGCGCAACGTCAAGGCGTTCTTTTCGGTGCGCCGCGCCAAGTTCCAGCCGCGCGTCGGGCTGGAGCCTGCCGCGCGCCGCTAAACCCGCGCTACGGCTTGGGGGCCTTCTTCGGGCGTTCCCAGTTGGCGATGCTCGCCTGCCGCGCCCGCGCGACGGAGAGTGCGCCCGCCGCCGTGTTCTTGTTGATCACGGACCCCGCGCCCACCGTGCCGCCGGCCGCCACTGTGACCGGCGCAACCAGCACGCAGTTGCTGCCCACGTGCACGTCGGCCTCGATCACGGTGCGGTGCTTGTTCGCGCCGTCGTAGTTGGCGGTGATGCTGCCGGCCCCGTAGTTCACCCGCTCACCGACCGTCGCGTCACCCAGGTAGGCCAGGTGGTTGGCCTTGGCCCCGCGCGCGAGCGTGCTGTTCTTCACCTCGACGAAATTCCCGATGTGGACCTCGGCGCCCAGTTCAGCGCCAGGCCGCAGCCGGGCGAACGGACCG
The DNA here is from genome assembly GCF_007833165.1 of Caenimonas sedimenti. Lineage (GTDB taxonomy): Bacteria > Pseudomonadota > Gammaproteobacteria > Burkholderiales > Burkholderiaceae_C > Ramlibacter > Ramlibacter sedimenti. The sequence continues at coordinate 257,658 of NZ_VOBQ01000012.1, forward strand.
ATCAGGGCGCCCTCGCCCACCGTCACGCCGGCCTTCTCGCCGTCGATGTGCGTGAACGCATGGATCACCGCGCCGGCGGCGATGCGCGCATTCGCGATGACGCAGTTCGCGCCGATCCGAACGCCATCGCCCAGCTCGACCCGCCCCTCGAACACGCAATTGACGTCGATCTCCACGTCCTGCCCGCAGGCCAGCGTGCCGCGCAGATCGAAGCGGGCCGGATCGGCGAGGCGCACGCCCTGCTCCATCAGCGCATGTGCCTGCCGCCGCTGGAACGCGCGTTCCAGTTCGGCCAGCTGCACCGGGCTGTTGACGCCATCGACCTCCACGCCATCCGCGGCCAGACTGGCGACGACCTGCTGGCCGTCCGCGACCGCGAGCTTCACGATGTCGGTGAGGTAGTACTCGCCCTGCGCGTTGTCGTTGGTCAGGCGCGCCAGCCAGCGCTTCAGCAGCGCAGAAGGCACCGCCATGAAGCCGGTGTACACCTCGGTGATGCGGCGCTGTTCGGCGCTCGCATCCTTGTGTTCGACGATGGCGCGCACCTCGTCGCCTTCGCGCACGATGCGGCCGTAGCCCGCCGGATCCTTCATCTCCACCGTCAGCAGCGCGAGCCGCGCGCCGCCCGATCGTTCCACCAGCGCCTGCAGCGTCTCCGCGCGGATCAGCGGCACGTCGCCATTGAGGATGAGCGCGATGCCGTCGTCCGGCAGCACCGGCACCACCTGCTGCACTGCGTGGCCGGTGCCGAGCTGCGGCTCCTGCCGCACGAAGGTGGGCGTGGCGTGTCCGGCGGCCGCAGCAGTGTGTGCCAGCGAGCCCTCCACCTCGGCCGCGCCATGGCCCGTGATGACGATCACGCGCCGCGCGCCCACGCCCTGGGCGGTGGCAATCACATGGTCGATCAGCGGGCGCCCGCCCAACCGGTGTAAAACCTTGGGCAGACGGCTCTTCATCCGGGTGCCCTTGCCCGCCGCCATCACCACCACATCGACTGCCGCCATGCCTGTCCCTTCCCGCTCATGAAAACCACACGTTCGCGCTTCGCAGGCATTATCGGCGCGCTCGCCATCGCTTTGGCCCTGGCCGGTTGCAGCGCCATCAAGCTGGGCTACAACACCCTGCCCGACCTCGCCTACTGGTGGCTGGACGGCTACGTCGACTTCACGGACGCGCAGACACCGCAGGTGCGGACCGAACTCGCGCGGCTGCACGCCTGGCACCGGCAGGAAGAGCTGCCGCGCCTGGCTGAGATCCTGGGGCGCATGGAACAGCTGGCTGGCGGTTCGATCAAGGCGCCGCAGGCCTGCGCCTTCGTGACGGAGATCCAGGGCCGGCTCAACCTGGTGGCCGAGCGCGCCGAACCGGCGGTGAGCGCGCTCGCGGCCGGCCTTGACGCCAGGCAGCTGCGCCACCTGGAGCGCAAGTACCGGAACAACAACGAGACCTTCCGCAAGGACTGGGTCGAGCTGCCGCCGGCCGAACTGCGGGACAAGCGCTTCCAGCAGGCCGTCGAGCGCGCGGAGATGATCTACGGCAACCTCGAGGAGCCGCAGCGCGCGGTGCTGCGCCAGGGCATCGACCAGTCGATCTTCGATGCCGCCCGCATGCTGGGCGAGCGGCAGCGGCGCCAGCAGGACTTGCTGCAGACCCTGAGGCGCATCCAGGAAGCGCCGGGCGCTCCGGAGGACGGCGCCGCGGCCATCCGGGCGTACCTGCAGCGCGCGCAGCGGTCACCTGACCCGGCGTTCCGCCGCTTGCAGGAGGACCTGGTGCAGGAGACCTGCCGCACTTTCGCGGCGGTGCACGAAAGCACCACGCCCGCCCAACGCGACCAGGCGGTGCGGCGGCTGCGTGCCTACCAGCGCGACCTGCGCGAGCTCGCGGCCCGCCGATGACGCCATCGGCGGCAGGGCTTGCCCTGGTGTGGCGGCTGGGGCTCGCGACGTCGCTCATCGTGCTGGCCTTTTCGATGACGGGGCCGGTGCTGGCGGTGCTGCTCCAGCAGGCCGGGTACGGGACGGCGGTCATCGGCGCCTTCGCGATGCTGCCCTTCCTGCTGATCGGCGCGCTGATCCCGGTGGTGCCCCGGGTGCTGGCCCGCTTCGGCGTGCTGCCCACCTATCGGTGGGGCGCCGCGCTGGAACTGGTGTCCGCCATCGGCTATGCGCTCGGGGATGGCCTCTGGGTTTGGAGCCTCTGCTCGGTCGTGAGCGGCATCGGCGCCGCCGCCTTGTGGAACGCCACGGAAGCGCTGTTGGCCCAGCAGGCACCGCCGGCGATGCGCGGCCGCGTCATGGGCCTTTACCAGACGGCGCTGGGCGCGGCGCTCGCCATCGGACCGTTCGTGCCGGCGATGCTGGGCGGGGATGCGAAGACCACGCTCTGGCTGGCCGCCGTCATGGTGGCGGGCTGCCAGGCGCTGTCGCTGGCCGCGCGGCCTCTGGACAGCGGCGGCGCCACGCCGCACCACGAGGCTGGCACCTGGCGCGCGCTGCGCGACGTGCCTTGGCTGGCCGCGATCGCCTTCACGGGCGGCGTGTTCGAGGCGGGGCTGGGCGCGATCGGCAGCGCCCACGCGTCGGCCACGGGGCGGTCGCTGGCAGCGGCGGCCACCGTCGCGGGCGCCGTCGGCATCGGCAGCTTCCTGTGCCAGTACCCGGCCGGTCTGGCGGCCGATCACTTCCGCATGCGCAACGTCTTCACCGGCGCGGCGTTCGCGCTGCTGCTGGCGAGCATCGCCTTCGGCTTTGTCGGGCAGGTGCCCTGGCTGCTCTGGGCTTGCGGGCTGGTCTGGGGCGGCGTGGGTGGTGCGCTCTACACGCTGACCATGGTGCAGGTGGCGCACGCTTTCGCCGGCCGCGCCACGGCGGGCGGCGCGGCAGCGATGATCACGGGGTACACGCTCGGTGGCAGCATCGGCCCGCTCGCGAGCGGTGCCGTTTTGCAATGGGCCGGGCTGATCGCTCTCGCGGGCACGCTGTCCGCTTTGGCGCTGTTCGCGCTGGCGGCAGCGCGCCGTGCGGCGCCTGTGGACGTTTAGCGCTCGCCCTTGGAGTGCGAGCGGCCTTCGCGCTCGGCCTCTTCCAGTTCACGCGCCTCGGACTCCGAACGCGGCTTGGCGGCTTCGGCATCCGCTTCCACGTCGGCTTTCTGCAAGTAGTCCTTGATGTCCTTCTGGTAGTCGCGGGTGGCTTCGTAGCTGCCCTCGCCCATCTGCTGCTGCGGCTTGCCGTCCTGGGTGCCGGCCTGTTGCTGGCGCTGGAAATCGGTGGCACCGGCGCGCTGCTGCTCGCGGTCGGTGACGCGGGCGGGCTGCTGCTGCAGGCCGCGGGGGGACTTGTTGTCCTGGGGCATGGGTCGGTCTCCTCGGTGGATCGGCGGCCCACCGGGCCGCCTTTGGTCCAGCTTAGAAACTGCGGAGCTTCGCTGTTGTCATCCGCTCCGGCGCAGCGCCGTCAGCCGTGTCCTACGCCTGCAGCGCGGCCCACATTTCCTTGTCCCGCTCGGCCGTCCAGATGCGCGGGTTCTTGATGCCCTTGGCCTCGTCGTAGGCCCGGCTCACGTCGAAGGGCAGGCAGTGCTCGTAGATGAACACGTGACCGAAGACCGGGTCCATGGCCTTGCGCGTGTGCTCCATCGCGGCCTTCAGGTCCATGTTGGCCGCCGCCGCTTCGCGGCCGCAGCGGTACAACGTTTCCACCCAGCGTTGGGTGTAGTCGAGTGCCTTGTTGACCTGCGCGTTGCCCTTCATGGCCTCGCCCCGCCCAGGCACGATGGCCTCGGCCTTCAGGGCGCGCAGCGCTTCCAGCGTGGCCGGCCATTCCTCGAGCTGGGCATCGCCGGTGTACACGCCGGCTTCGAATTCGACCAGGTCGCCAGAAAAGAGCACCTTCTCTTCCTCGACCCAGGCGATGGTGTCACCGCGCGTGTGGCCGTAGCCGGGCGACCACATCTGCACGCGCACGCCGCCGAGGTCGACCGTCAGCCTGCCGGGCACTTCGCCCTTGGTGGCATCACCGCCACCGATCACCATGGTCGGCCAGGTGAGGCCTGGGATGCTCTCGGCATTGCGGAACAGGCGCGGAAAGCGGTCCATCTCGGACTGCATGTCTTCCGCGCCGCGCTCGACGATCAGTTCATAGGTGCCCTGGCTGGCGATCACTTCGGTGGCGCCTTCGGCCACGTAAGCGCTTGCACCCAGCACGCGGACCGCGTGGTAATGGGTGAGCAGGACGTACTTGATCGGCTTGTCGCTCACCTCGCGGATCCGAGCGATCAGGTCTTTCGCCATCGCCGGCGTCGCGGTGGCGTCGCTGACCATGATGAAGCGCTCGCCGATGATGACGCCCGAGTTCGGGTCGCCTTCCGCGGTGTACGCCCAGCAGTGCGGCGACAGCTGTTCGAAGGTGATTTTCTTGTCGGCCAGATCGGCCTGGCTGGCGAATGCTTTGCTCACGCGGAAACTCCTGGGAACGAGCAGGCGATTTTACCTATTCGTAATCGATTACGGATTGTTGAATGGCTTACCGTTCCGCCGCCCGCCCCAGCCAATCCACGGCCTGGTCGACCAGGCGGGCCACGTGGGCCGTGGCATCCACCACCAGCACCCCCGGCTCGCCCGCCGGATCCTGCAGCGCTTCGAACTGGCTGGCCACCAGGCTGGGCGGGTAGAAGTGGTCGGTGCGGGAAGCCACGCGCTCCATCGCCTGGTGCTGGCTCAAGGCCAGGTGCACGAACTTCAGATCGGGCACCGCCTCGCGCAGCCGCACCCGGTACGCCACCTTGAGCGCCGAGCAGGTCAGCACGGCGCCTCCCGGATGCGCGCACAGTTCTTCGGCCAGGCGCGCGAGCCAGCCTGCGCGGTCGTTGTCGTCGAGCGGCAGGGCCTGGCGCATCTTTTCGATGTTGGCCGCCGGGTGGAAGTCATCGCCCTCGATCAGCGGCACGCCGAGGCGGGCCGCCAGCAAGGCCCCGACCGCGGATTTCCCGCAGCCCGCGACGCCCATGATGACCACGTGCACCCGGTTCATGCCGCCGGCGCCAGCCCGCGCTCCAGCAGGGCGATGACTTCCTCGGCGAATGCCGGGTAGCTCATCGCGCCACCGGGGCGCAGCCAGGTGAAGGTCCAGTTGATCATGCCGAACAGCATCATGGTCAGCGCGGTCTGGTTGCGCGCGTCCAGCCGGTGCGGATAGGCCCGGGTGAGGAAACGCGTGACCGCCGAAACCACGTCGCGCTGCCGGTCCAGGATCAGTTCCCGCTGCGCCTCGCCCAGGAACTTGGTGTCATGCAGCAGCGCGATGTGCCGGGTCGCCGAGTGTTCGTATTCGTCCAGGAAGGTGCGGATCAGCTCGTGCAGCGCGGCGCGCTCGTCCAGGCTGCGCCGCTGTGCCGTCGCCTCGGCCTGGCCGATCAGCGCCAGCAGCCGCTGCGTGTAGCGGTCCAGCAGGTCGAACAGGATGGCTTCCTTGCTGTCGTAATAGTGATACAGGCGTGCCTTGGAGGTGCCGCAAGACGCCGCGATGTCGTTCATGCTGGCCGCGGGATAGCTGCGCTCGGCAAAGCATTGGGCCGCGATGTCCAGGATCTCGTCGCGCCGGAACTCGTGTTGCAGGGACTTGGGGCGCGCCATGCGGCGATTATGGGCATGCGCCCGCTGGCTCCATGAAAAAGGCGCGCGCCGCGGGAAGCGGCGCGCGCCTGGCAGCGAGGGCCGGGTTCAGCCCATGGCACCGTGCGCGCCGCAACTGGCCATGCGGCCCCGCGGGGCGCTGCGGACGGGCACCAGGTCGACCACCAGGTGGCCGACCCCCACCGCCAGCCGGCCCAGCGCGCGCAGGCCCAGCGCCACGGCCATGCGCAGGTCGGCCAGCGGCTGCCGCACGCCGGCGAACCTGATGCGCCGGGCGGCGGCGGCAGGCACGGCCACCGGGGCCAGCACCGGGTCCCAGCTGAAATAGGCGGCGCCGGTCTTGTTCCAGGACTCGATGACGACGCGCTGTCCCGCCTGCACCCACATCGAACGGCCCACCTCGAGGATGTGGTCGCCGGAATCGGTGGGCGAGACCCCATGCGGGCCGTCGAGCGTGGCCCAGACCCGGCCGTGGCCGATGCGCAGGACGCCGTTGGTGGCCGGCCGCAAGGTGATGGCGCGGCCGCGGGCCAGCTTCCAGGTGCCCGGCAGGGCCGTGGCGGGGGAGGCTTGGAGCAGTTGGGCGATCGACGGTGCGGACATGGCGTTTCTCCTGAGGTTTGCTTGAGGGAGTAATCTCTTTTCGGCATTGAATGATCGGCGGCCGGTGCTTGGCAGTCCAATGAATTCGGGCTACCCTATTGATTCCCGATTCGCATCAATGCCCCGGACGCTCCTGACACGGACTGGCAAACTTCCATGCAGCATTCGCAGACCCATTTGCGCAGCCGGCCGATCTCCGCCGGCCACATGCGCGCTTTCGAGGCCGTCGCCCGGCACCTCAACTTCCGCGCCGCCGCGGAAGAGATGGCGCTCACCCAGTCGGCGGTGAGCCGGCAGATCCAGTCCCTGGAAGAAGAAGTGGGGGTGGGCCTGTTCCTGCGCCACACGCGGGCCGTGGAGCTGACCAGCGCCGGCGCGCAACTGCTGATGGCGGTGTCGCAGTCGCTGCCGCGCATCGACAACGCCGTGCGGCAGATCCGCCAGAGCGCGGGCCGTCAGGCGGTGGCCCTCACCACCTTTGCTTCCTTCGCCTCGATGTGGCTGATCCCGCGGCTGGAGCAGTTCCAGCGCGACAACCCGGACATCGACATCCGCATTGATGCGTCGGACAACAAGATGGACCTCGATGTGTCCGACGTCGACATGGCGCTGCGTTACGGCCCCATGGCCAACATGCCGCCGACCGCCGTGCGGCTGTTCGGCGAGCAGCTGACCCCGGTGGTGAGCCCCTGGCTGCTCAAGAGCGGCCCACCGCTCGCAAAGCCGGCGGACCTGGCGCAGTTCACGATCATCGAGGCGGGCGACGCGCACCACACGCACCTGGAATGGCTCACCTGGCGCCGCTGGTTCGACGAGCACGGCCTGTCCAAGCTGCAACCGAAGCGCTGGCTCTATTTCAACTATGCCTACCAGATGGTGCAGGCCGCGCTGACCGGCCAGGGCGTGGTGCTGGCCCGCCTGCCGCTGGTGGCGGAGAGCCTGGCCAACGGCGACCTGATCGAGCCCCTGCCCAAGCTGCGCATGGATTCGCCGATGGCCTACTGGCTGATCGTCGGCCCACGCAGCGCGCAGCGCCCGGAGATCAAGGCCTTCTGCGAGTGGCTGATGGCCCAGAGCAAGATCACCCGCCAGACCATCGGCGAAGTGCCCGACCCGGACACCGTCGATGACATGGATTGATGCGCGCGGCGCGCCGGGTCCACCTCAGCTGAACGGCCACACGACGCCGTTGTCGTTCAGGATGGTGTCCAGCGGCACGTCGTGCGGTTCGGCCTCCAGATCGGCCAGGAAGCCGTTGGTGAAACCCAGCCCGACGGTGAACGGGCGCGGCTGCAGCTCCGCGAGGGTGCGGTCGTAGAAGCCGCCGCCGTAGCCCAGCCGGTAACCGCCCGGCCCGTAGCCCACGCAAGGCACGAACAGCAGCGTGGGGACCACGACTTCCGTGTCTTTGGGCTTGGGAATGCCGTATGCATCCTCTTCCATCGGACAACCGGGGAACCATGCGTGGAATTTCAGCGTCCGATGCAGCTTGTCGACGACCGGCAGCCCGATGCGGCGCAACTGCGCCTGGTCCAGCAGCTCGCCGTCCTCCTTCCACCGGTGGAGGGCCGGCAGGGGATCGAACTCGCCCTTGATGGGCCAATAGGCCCCGATCACGGTATCGGGCCGTCCCACCAGCCAGATGCGCATCACCCGCTGCAACAGGTCGGCCCGCTGTAGCCGGTCCGGCATGTTGAGGCGTTGTTCAATCAAACCCTTCCGCAAGGCCCTTTTTTCTTCCGACCTGTCCATAATTTCCCGATGGTGCGACTCGATGTCGCTTCTAGCCAGTCCGAAAGGGCTGGTTGCGTAGTGTGTCTACGCCTTAACTAGAGCCGTTTTCCAGAGGGAAAACGGACGGCTTCCTCCCAGGAAGTCTAACCAGAAGAGGCTGCGCGGTGCCCGTCACTTCCAGCCCCTGAAGCAGCCCACCCAGGGTTGACTTCGCAACAAGAGCCGCCACGAGGCTGGCTTTTCTGTTGCCTGAACGCTACGTTTTACGAACTTTTACAAGTGCGAGAACGCAGCACCGGGGCTCTAGCCCGGTCACAGCGACGCCATCCCCGGCGTCTTGTTTCTCGGAACCGCGCTTGGAACAGCGCGTCCCCTTCCGCACGTGCTTCTGGAGTAATCCGGGGGTGCGGAGCTGCGGATAAACGTCCCGTGCGCGAGCACACAGACCATGCGCAAGCAAGGTCGATGGCCTGAACAAGACTGGCCAGAGACGAAGGGGAACAGGGTATGGGAAAGCGAAAGCTGAACGTACGTTTGAACTGCCGTAAAAATTGAGCAGCTAACTCTTGAATCCCGCGCAAGCGGGGAGCTGCAACCAAAAGGTAAGGTGCTGTGGAGTTCAGGATCATCGACCTGGACTCGTTCCCTACAACCGCACCCGGCAGATAGTACGTCCCTAACCCCGTCACCGGTCCGCCAACTGGTGGGCGCCGGGGGAAACGAGGTAAGCCCAATTCACCGCCATGTCCGCAAGGAGATGGCTAGCCCGATCAATGGCACTGCCAGAGTGACGGTGAGTTGTGTAGTGGGTAGAGGAAGTAGCAAAAAGCGAATGCCAGTCTGTAATGGAGTGGATAGGGGCCTGTTCCCCAAGGTGAAAGCCTGCTGACTTGCTACAGGTGCGACGGCGTGAAGCCGCTGCAACTTCATCAACCGACCCGGAGGGACCAACCCTCCAGGGTTGGTCCCTTCTTCAACGGGTCATCCTCATTGGAGAAGGTATGGAAAACATCCGCAAGGATGCTGCGTCTTCAAGCGGACCAACTGACTGGCATTCCATCGATTGGAAGCACGTCATGCGGTTTGTCGGAAAGATGCAGCTGCGCATCGCGCAGGCAGAACTGGTGAAAGACTTCCGGAGAGTCACACGACTTCAACGGAGTCTGATCCGATCCTGGCAGGCCAAGGCATTGGCGGTCAGGAAAGTAACCGAGAACCAAGGGAAGCGGACGAGTGGCATCGACCGCGTACTTTGGGACACGCCAGAAAAGAAATGGAACGCGATTGGTTGTCTTCACCTGAAGGGATACCGGGCACGCCCACTGCGGCGGGTCTGGATTCCGAAAGCGAATGGGAAGGAACGCCCCCTGGGTATCCCCACCATGCGCGATCGCGCGATGCAAGCGCTTTTTCTGCTTGCACTGGAGCCAGCGACCGAGTGCTCGTCTGATCCGAATTCGTATGGATTCCGGAAAAGGCGATCTACACACGATGCGCGGAGCCAGTTGTTCAGCGTTCTGTCCCGGAAGGTTTCGGCCGTCTGGGTGCTGGATGCGGATATCGCAGGGTTTTTCGACAACATCAACCATGACTGGTTGCTGAACCACGCTCACATGAGCAAGGTGACGCTAAAGAAGTGGTTGAAATCTGGAGTAGTCGACAAGGGTCAACTCCGGCGCACGGAAGAAGGAACGCCGCAAGGCGGGATCATCTCTCCGTTGCTGGCGAATATCACGCTGAACAGCCTGGAAACGGGGCTCGCGCGTTACCTACGGGAAACGTTGGGTCTCAAACCGGCTGCAAGCGCGAAGGTGAATCTGGTGCGGTATGCCGATGACTTCGTGGTGACCTGCAGCTCGAAAGAGTTGCTGGAAACTGTGGTCCAACCGTGGATAGAAGAATTCCTGCGCGAGCGGGGACTGACGCTGTCCAAGGAGAAGACCCGCATCGTGCATATCGACGAAGGATTCGATTTCCTGGGGTGGACGTTCCGGAAGTTCCAAGGAACGCTGCTCATCAAGCCGAGCCGGAAGAACGCGAAAGCGTTTTACGACAAGGTCAAGGGAATCATTGCCGACTCGCTGGCCGTTCCAACAAGTACGCTGATACAGCGCCTGAACCCCGTCCTCATGGGCTGGGCCAGGTACCACCAAGGCGTCGTGGCCAAAGAGACCTTCAGCAAACTCGACCACCTCATTTACTGGCGGTTGATGCGTTGGGGGTTGCGGAGGCACTCACGAAAAACCAGCAAGTGGGTCTATGACCACTACTGGCTGGGTGCCGGTTCGCGCCGGCAGTTCGGGGGACGCGGCGTTGATCGTCGGGGTGACGCGGTACGGATTCACCTGTACCAGTTGGCGGACACGAAAATTGTTCGTCACGTCAAGATCAAGGGGGACTACAACCCCTTCGACCCGGCGTGGGAGGTCTATGGCGAGCGCCTGCGGGTGGACCGGATGTCGCAAGACATCTGGGACATCCAACGGTTCAAGTTGTGGGCCGCCCAGGATGGACGCTGCGCTCACTGTCAGCAGGAAATCGACGTGGCTGAGGACGGCTGGCACGACCACCATATCGAGCCGGTTCAGCTTGGCGGGAGCGATGCTCTTGCCAACCGGGTTTTGTTGCACCCGGTATGTCACAGGCGTATCCACGCCCTGGGTTTGGAGGTTGCCAAGCCGGTCCCAGCACGGGGACTTTAATCTGATGAGCCAGGACTGAGGCATGCAACTCAACAGTCCTCGGTAAATCGGTGGTCGTGCGTGAGCCGTATGCGGGGAAACTTGCACGTACGGTTCTTAGGGGGGGATAACATCGCGAGATGTTGTCCCTACCCTCCAAGTTGAGAACAATTCTGGCATCGTTCGCGCCGCTCACGTTCTTCGCGTTGTTTGCGGCCGCGGCGACCGTGTCCGCGCAGCCCCGCGACGACGTCATCCACGAGATGCAGCAGGCTTTCCGCGCCGGCAACAAGGCGCGGCTCGCGCAGCTGCTGCCGGCCGCCCGCGGGCATGCCCTGGAGCCGTGGGCCGCCTACTGGGAACTGCGGTCCCGCCTGGACACCGCCTCGATGCAGGAGATCCAGGAGTTCTTCTCGCGCTACGCCGGCAGCTACCAGGAGGATCGCCTGCGCAACGACTACCTGCAAATGCTGGGCGCGCGCCGTGATTGGACCACCTTCGCCCAGGAGCACCCTCGCTACCGCATGAACGACGACCGCGAGGTCCGCTGCTACGCGCTCCTGGTGCAGTACCTGAAGGAGCCGAGCGCCGCTCCCGCCATCGCCGACGAAGTGCGCAAACTCTGGCTGGCCCAGCGCGAGGGCGACGACGGCTGCGCCACCGCCGCCAGCCGGATGATCGGCGACAACGCGGCGGGCCGGCACCGCCTGACGCAAGCAGATGCCTGGCGCAAGGCGCGCCAATCGGTGGAGATCAACCGCCCGCGGCCGGCAGCCGCCGCCATCGAGATCGTGGCGCCGGAGGCCTTGCCGCAGCTGGCGGAGCTGAACGCCAACCCCGCGAAGTTCCTGGCGAGCCGGGCCTTTGCCGCGTCGCGAGTGCGCCGTGAAATGACCGGCCTGGCGCTGATCAAGATGGCCACCACGGAACTGGAAAGCGCCGCCACCCAGCTGGAAAACAAATGGGGCGTGCAGATGAGCCCCGAGGAGCGCGACTGGATCTGGGGCGTGATCGGCCGGCTCGCCGCGCAGAAGCTGCAGCCGGACGCCTATTCGTACTTCGCGAAGATCGGCCGCGACAGCCACCTGAGCGACGAACTGCTCGGCTGGAAGGTGCGGGCGGCCCTGCGCGCCGGCCGGACACCCAACTGGGCGGGCGTGCTGCAGGCCGTGAATTCCATGACGGACGAAGGCAAGGCGGATCCGACCTGGGCCTATTGGAAGGCCCGAGCCTTGCTCGCGGGGACGCCGGGCGAGAACCAGCGCGCCGAAGCGCAGAAGCTGCTGGAATCCATCGCCTCGCCGCGCGGCTTCTACGAGATGCTGGCGCTGGAGGAACTGGGGCAGAAGGTGGTCGTTCCGATCCGCCCGGGTCCGCTGACCGACACCGAGAAGGAGGCGGCGCGCCTGAATCCCGGCCTGAACCGGGCGCTGTACGCCATCGCGATCGGGCTGCGCGCCGAGGGCGTGCGCGAATGGAACTACACCACCAACCTGCACAAGCCGGGCGGCATGACGGACCGCGAGCTGCTGGCCGCCGCGCAGTTCGCCTGCGACAAGCAGGTGTGGGACCGCTGCATCAACACCAGCGAGCGCACGCGCGGTGAATTCGAGGCGGCCCAGCGCTACCCCATGCCGTTCCGCGAGCAGGTGGTCCAGCGCAGCCGCGAGATCGGCCTGGACCCCGCCTATGTCTATGGGCTGATCCGCCAGGAAAGCCGCTTCATCATGGACGCGCGCTCGCACGTCGGGGCGTCCGGCCTGATGCAGGTGATGCCGGCCACGGCACGCTGGACCGCCAAGCGCATCGGCATGAACGACTTCCGGATCGAGCAGCTGAACGAGCGCGACGTCAACATCGCCATCGGCACCGGCTACCTGAAGACCGTGCTGGACGACTTCGCGGGCTCGATGCCCATGGCCGCCGCGGCCTACAACGCCGGCCCCGGCCGCCCCCGCAACTGGCGCAACGGCCCGGTGATGGAAGCGGCCGCCTGGGCGGAGAACATCCCGTTCAACGAGACGCGTGACTACGTGAAGAAGGTGCTGGCCAACACCACGCTCTACGCCGCCATCCTCACCGGCCAGCCGCAATCGCTGAAGGCGCGGCTGGGTACCATCGGCCCGCGCGAAACCAGCCTGCCGGAACCCAACAAGGAAATCCCCTGATGGCCTGGTGGGACACCGTAGTGCGCACTGTCGCCTCGGAGTTCTCGGATCTGGCCGATGCGGAGCAGCTCACCCGGCTGGTGGTCCGCTTGCTGCTCGCCGCCGTCCTGGGCGGGCTGCTCGGCCTGCAGCGCGAGCGCCAGGGCAAGGAAGCCGGCATCCGCACCCACATGCTGGTGGCGGCGGGGTCCGCGCTGTTCGTGCTGGCCCCGATGCAGGCTGGCATGGATGCCGAAGGCCTGAGCCGCGTGCTGCAAGGGCTGCTGGCTGGGGTGGGTTTCATCTGCGCCGGCAGCATCCTGAAGCTCGAAAACGAGGAGCAGGTCAAGGGCCTGACCACGGCCGCCGGCATCTGGATGACGGCCGCCATCGGCATGTGCGCGGGGCTCGGCCGCGAGAGCACGGCGGTGCTCAGCACGCTGCTGGTGCTGGGGATCCTGGCGCTGGAAGGGCCGCTGACGCGTTGGGGGCTCCGCAAGGAAGGCAAGCAGGACTGACCGTTCGCCCCGGCATCAATCCGGCGATTTTTTTGCATCAATCGGCGCTTCGCGGCCCCTTAGCATCGCGCTCACTGCAACCAAGGACCGCCATGCTCAGCCTCTACATCGGCAACAAGAACTACTCTTCCTGGTCCATGCGGCCCTGGGTCCTGCTCAAGCAGGCCGGCATCCCGTTCCAGGAAAAGATGGTGCGCTTCGATTCCTTCGACGGCGATTCGGGTTTCAAGGAAGCCATCCTCAAGGTCAATCCGGTCGGGCGCGTGCCGGTGCTGGTCGACGACGGCTTCAGCATCTGGGACACCCTCGCCATCGCGGAATACGCAGCGGAGAAATTTCCCGACAAGAAGCTGTGGCCGGCCGACACCAAAGCACGGGCGCGCGCCCGGAGCGTTTGCGCCGAGATGCATTCCGGTTTCGCCGCACTGCGCAGCCACTGCCCGATGAACATCGAGGCTTCGCTGCCGACGCCCGGCGCGCTGGTCTGGCGCGACCAGCCGGCGGTGCGGGCGGACGTCCAGCGCATCGTGGCGATGTGGACCGAGCTGCTGGAAACCCACAAGGGCCCGATGCTGTTCGGCGAGTTCAGCATCGCGGACGCCTATTTCGCGCCGGTCTGCATGCGCCTGAAGAACTACGCGCTGCCGGTGCCTGGCCACATCACCGATTACATCCGCCGCGTCTGCGCGCTCTCCGGCGTGAAGGCCTGGGTGGAAGACGCACTGGCGGAGAAAGATTTCGTGGATTTCGACGAGCCCTACCGGACATCCCGAGGATGACGGGCGTGTCGACGCCCCGCCATTGGGGCACGGTCATGAGCGCGATGGTCACGCCGTTCGACGGCGCGGGCCGCGTCGACCTGGATGCAGCGCGCGACCTCGCGCGCTGGCTGGTCGCGAACGGCAACGACGGCCTGGTCGTCACCGCGACGACCGGCGAAGTCTCGACGCTCACCGACGATGAACGCCGCAACCTGGTGCGTGCCGTCAGCGAGGCGGTCATCGTGCCCGTGGTGGCCGGCACCAGCAGCAACGACACGGCGCACAGCATCCAGCTCACGCGCGAAGCGCAGGGCCTGGGTGCGGCCGGCATCATCGCCGTCGGGCCGTACTACAACCGGCCGCCGCAAGCCGGCATCGAGGCGCATTTCCGCGCCATCGCCGGCGCGACCAAGCTCCCGGTCATGCTCTACGACGTGCCCGGCCGCACCGGCCGGCGGATCGCGGAGGACGTGCTGCTGCGGCTGTTCCGCGAGGTGCCGAACATCGTCGCGCTGAAAGATGCGACGGGCGATCCGCCTGCTGCCGCAGCCCTGGTCGCGCAGGCCGGCGAGCACTTCGATTTGTATTCGGGCGATGACGCGTACACGCTGCCGCTGCTCGCCGTCGGCGCGGCGGGTCTGGTCGGCACCACATCGCATTGGACCGGGCCGCAGTTCCAGCGCATGTTCGCGGCGTTCCGCGCCGGGCGCGTGGCGGAGGCACGCGAGGTGCACGCTTCCCTGATCCCTTCGTTCCGGTTCGTCAACTCCGACGAAGCCGTGTATTCGATGTGCGTCAAGGCGATGATGCGCACGCTGGGGCATGCCGTCGGCGACTGCCGGCTGCCGTTGCCGCCTTGCCCGCCGAATGTCGAGCAGCAGGCTCGCGAAGTCTGGAAAGGTCTCGGCCGCTAAACTGGCCGCATGCAAACCTATCGAGTCGGCGGTGCGGTGCGCGATGCCCTGCTGGGCCTGCCCGTCCACGACAACGATTGGGTGGTGGTCGGCGCGACGCCCGAGGAGATGATCCTCGGCGGCTACCTGCCCGTCGGCAAGGATTTCCCCGTCTTCCTGCACCCCAGGACCCGGGAGGAGTACGCGCTAGCGCGGACCGAGCGCAAGACCGCGCGCGGCTACCACGGCTTCGCCTTCCACACGGACCCGGGCGTCACGCTGGAGGAAGACCTCGCCCGGCGCGATCTCACGATCAACGCCATGGCGCAAGCCGAGGACGGTACGCTCGTCGATCCGTTCAACGGACAAGGCGACTTGCGCGCCAAGATGTTGCGCCACGTCACGGAGGCGTTCCGCGAGGACCCTGTGCGCATCCTGCGCGTCGCGCGCTTCGCGGCGCGCTTCCCGGGGTTCAGCGTGGCGCCGGAAACGCAAGCATTGATGCGTGCCATGGTGGCCGACGGCGAGGTGGATGCGCTGGTGCCCGAACGTGTCTGGCAGGAACTGGCGCGTGGCCTCGGGGAACAGCGGCCATCCCGCATGTTCGAGGTGCTCCGCGGCTGCGGCGCGCTGGCCGTGCTGCTGCCTGAGGTGGAGCGGCTCTGGGGCGTGCCGCAGCGCGCCGACTACCACCCCGAGGTCGACACCGGGGTGCACCTGATGATGGTTCTGGACATGGCGGCGCGCCTGCAGGCCCCGTTGCCGGCGCGCTTCGCCTGCCTCACCCACGACCTGGGCAAGGGCACCACGCCAGCCGACATCCTGCCGCGTCACCTCGGCCACGAAGCCCGCAGCGTGGATTTGCTGCTGGTCCTCTGCGAACGGCTGCGCGTGCCCAACGAATGCCGCGAACTGGCGGAAGTGGTGGCGCGCGAGCACGGCAACATCCATCGCAGCGAAGCCTTCGATGCGACGGCCGTGGTTCGGTTGCTGGAACGCTGCGATGCCTTCCGCAAGCCGGACCGGTTCGTGCAGGTGCTGCTGGCGTGCGAATGCGATGCACGCGGAAGGCTCGGACTGGAAGAGCGGCCCTACCCGCAGAGGGACCGCCTCCTGGCTGCATTGGGGGCCGCCCGCGCCGTGTCGACCGCCGCCATCGCGGAAGAAGGCCAGGCTCGGGGGCTGGCCGGCCAAGCCATCGGGCAAAGAATTCACCAGGCCCGGATCGCGGCGGTGGCGGCCGCGCTGGCGCACTAGCCGGCCTCGCAGAATTTCCAGAGGCAGCCGCTGCCGCTCGCACAGCGCCAACGGCCCGTGCGGACGAGAACGGTCAGGACCTCGCCGCCGCTGCGCACGGCGAGTTCGGGGAACAGCTCGCGCAGCTCGGGAAAGCGGGCGACGACCCAGGGCGCCACCCAGTAGCGGACCCCGCAGCGCAGTGCCGTCAGGAGTTCCTGCGGCGCGCCGCCAGGCGGGACCGCGCGCCGGCGCACCAGCCGTTCCACCAGCCGCGTGCCGTCGCCCGTGGCCCAGTCGAAGAAGCGCGACGGCACGTGCAGGCCGCGCGCATGGGCCTGCCGGACGATCTCGGCAACGAATTCATCGAGTGCCTCGACCGCCAGCAACGGCGGATCGGAAGCCGGCGCATGCGTTGCCACGGCGTCCGCTTCGCAGGCTCAGCCGCCGGCCTTCAGGTACATGAGGATTTCGGAGAACTGCTCGCGCGTCATCATCTCGCCCTTGACGCCCATCTTCCTGGCGTTCATGTCCCAGCTCATGGCCATCATGTCCAGGAACTCCTTGCGCGACACCATGCCGTCCTTGTTCTTGTCCATCATCTTCATGGACATGATCTCGGCGAAAGGGTAGTACTCGGCGTTGGTGGGACCTTGCGCGAAGGCCGTGCCGGACATCAGGGTGGAGGCGGCCAGCAAGGCGCCGCAAGCGATGTTTTTGAGGTTCATGGGAAAGCTCCTGTCGGATCGAAGTGGTTGAAAAATCCCCGCTGCTCGCGGGTGTCGCCACTGTGCCGAGCCGGGGTCCGGCCGCGTTGCCCGAACGTCCCGGACGCTTGCCTATTTCGCCCAGGCGGCGGGTGACGTGCCGACCACTTCCTTGAACTGGCGCACGAAAGCGGATGCCGTGGCGTAGCCGACGCGGCCCGCCACCGCCTTCACCGGCAGGCGGCGTTCCAGCAACCGCTGCGCCTGCCCCATGCGGTAGTTCACCAGGTAGTTGTGCGGGCTGCGGCCCACCAGCGCCTTGAAGCGCTCGACGAAGCGGCTGCGCGACATGCCGGCTTGGCGCGCGAGGGCTTCGACATCGAGTCCGGTCGCGTAGTTGGCATGGATCACCTGCAGCGCGCTGGCGATGCGGGGGTCCGCCGCGCCGGCCAGCACGCCGGACCGGCATTGGCCCGCCTGCGCCGCGTGCCGGGTGACGTAGCCGAGGACCACCTCGCACAGGCGGTCCGCCAGGTGCTTGCTGCCGGGCGCGCTGGAAGCCGCTTCGGCGAACAGCGCCTCCAGCGTGTGCCGGATCGCGTCCAGCCGGGCGAGCGGCAGCACCACGACCTCGGGCAGCGCGAGGCTCACCGCCTGCTGGAAGCGTTCGCCGAATTGCGTGAAGGCGCAGACCAGGTCGAATCCGCGGTCGTCCACCGCGCGCACCCAGTGGGCGCAGGCCTGCGGAAAGAAGACCAGGGACGGCTGGTCGATGATCAGCGGCTCGCCACCGGGCGTCAGCACCTCGGCGCGGCCCTCGCGCACGAAATGCAGCGCGCCGGTGCGGTAGTTGCGCAGCAGGTTGTCCTGCGTGCAGCGCGTGCCGACGAACACCACCTCGGCTTGCAGGCCGAGGCTGTCGAAAATGAGGTCGTCGAAGGGGTCCATGGCCCGTTGGTCGAGCCTGGGGACGCGGCCTTACAGCCGAGCCAGCTCAGACCAGCAGCGCCAGTGCCGCGTAGTCGCCGACGCGCTCGGCCAAACCGGCCGGCACCAGCTCCGCCCCCGCCGTCAGCGCCGGGAGCTTGCCCGCCACCTGCGCCTGCAGGCGCGGCAACAGGTAGTCCTTGTTGTTCACGAACACGCTGCCGCCCAGGCTGATGCGCTGCAGGTCGAGCGTGACGACCAGGTTGTAGAGGGCACGGCCCATCACGCGGCAGAGTTCGTCCACCGTCGCCACCGCCCCAGCATCGCCGGCACGTGCGTGCTGCAGGAGGCCCGCCGCGTCGGAGCCAAAGCGCCGCGCGATCGCGTTGCCAGCCACCAGCGCCTCGAGGTCCCCCACGTTGCCGCAGCCGCACAGCGCGTCGTCGTTGTCGACCACGAACATGTGGCCGCCGTGGCCGGCATTGCCGTTCTTGCCGCGCAGCACGCGGCCATCGACGCACACGCCCATGCCGATGCCGGTGCTCCAGGTCACGTACGCGCAATGCTCGAAGCCCTGCAGGGCGCCCCAGCGCCGCTCGGCTTCCAGCGCGGCGATGCAGTCGTTCTCCACCCGCACTTCCGCAAATCGATGGCGCAGCGGCGCTTCCACCGGTGCGCTCATCCAGTTGTTCGGCAGGCCGCGCTCCGGCCCCGCCAGGCCGCCGCAGATATTCGGCGCCGCCAGCTCGACCAGGCCGGCGCGCAGCACGAAAGGCCCGCAGGAGGAAACGCCCGCGCGTTGCACGGTCTGCGGCGCCACACCCGCCTCGGCGCAGGCCTCGTCCACCATTCGGATCACCTGGTGGGCCAGCGCGTCGTCGTTCCCGGTCTTGGCAGTGGGCTCGCTGCGGCGCGCGACCAATTCCAGCCCTGCGCCGCTGTTCAGGCTGACCGCGACCTTGGTGCCGCCGATGTCGATGCAGGCTTTCATACGAATCTCGCGATGCCCGCCGCGGCCATGCTGAGCAGCAAGGTGGTGGTGAGCGGGATGAAAAACTCGCGACCGAACAGCTTGAAGCGGAAATCGCCGGGCAGCTTGCCGAAGCCCAGCCGTTGCAGCAAGGGCGTGAACCAGCTGATCAGGATCAGCGCGAGAAAGATGACGATCACCCAGCGAATCATGGCTGCAGTTTAGGGGCTGCGGCCTCGTGCTGGGGCCCGTCGCTGCTCAGCCGCGCACCTCGGTCCACTTCTCGCTGCTGCGCGCCGAGGCCAGTACCGCCTCGATGAAGTGCACGCCGCGCGCGCCGTCTTCCACGCCGGGATAGTCCGCCTCCAGTGGATCGGCGATCGTGTCCGTCGCATGGGCCCGGATGTCGGCCGCCACGCCGGCGTACACGTTGGCGAAGGCCTCGATGAATCCTTCGGGATGGCCAGGCGGAATGCGGCTCGCGCGCTGGGCCGCCGGATGCAGCCAGGGCGCGCCGCGCGTCAGGACCCGCGGCGGGCCCGACAGCGGGAAATGGGTGAGCCGGTTCGGCTCCTCCTGCCACCATTCCAGCGTGCCCTCGGTGCCAGACACCCGCAGCCGGAAGCCGTTCTCGATGCCGGAATTGATCTGCGACGCCACCAGCACGCCGCGCGCGCCCCCGGCGAACCGCAACAGCATGTTGGCGTCGTCGTCCAGTTGGCGTCCCGGCACGAAGGACGTGAGGTCGGCCGACAGGCTCTCCAGCCGCAACCCCGTGACGCTGCTGATCAGGTTCTCGGCGTGGGAGCCGATGTCACCCACCGCCCCCGCCCCGCCGCTTTGCGCGGGGTCGTTGCGCCAGGCCGCCTGCTTGTTGCCCTCTGCTTCCAGGCGCGTCGCCAGCCACCCTTGGTTGTATTCGACCACCACCTTCCGGACCTGGCCGAGTTCTCCGGCGCGCACCATCTCGCGCGCCTGGCGGACCATCGGGTAGCCGGTGTAGTTGTAGGTGACGCCAAAGACCGTGCCGCGCTTGCGCACGGCGGTGACCAGCGCTTCGGCCTGCACGCCGGTGTGCACCAGCGGTTTGTCGCACACCACGTGGAACCCGGCCTCGACGAAGGCCTGCGCGACCGGGAAGTGGATGTGGTTCGGCGTGACGACGGAAACCACGTCGACGCGCTCGGCCGGATCGCGCCGCAATTCGTCGGCCAGCAGCGCCTGCCAGTCGCCGTGGTTGCGGTCGTCTGCCAACCCCAGCTCGCGGCCCGAGGCGCGCGCCCTGTCCGGGGTGGAGGACAGCGCGCCGGCCACCATCTCGTACTGGCCATCCAGCGCCATCGCCATGCGGTGCACGGCGCCGATGAAGGCGCCCTGGCCGCCACCGACCATGGCGTAGCGCAGCTTGCGTCGAGCTTCAGTCACTGTTTCTCCCGCGCGAAAGCCGCGTCGAAAGCGCCCACGGCCGGCTTGAAGTCGAGGCGACGGCAGAAGGCGGCACTCTCCGTCGCGCCATGCACGCGGTCCATGCGGCTGTCCTCCCATTCCACCGAGAGCGGACCGGCATAGCCGACGTCGTTGAGGGCCACGATGATGGATTCGAAGTCCACCATGCCGCGGCCGACGCTGCGGAAATCCCAGTGGCGGCGCGCATCACCGAAACTCGTATGGCCGCCGAACACGCCGACGGTGCCGTCGCCCTTGCCCCACCACACGTCCTTCATGTGCGCGTTGTAGATGCGGTCGGGGAAGGTGCGGATGAACTTCACGTAGTCCACGCCCTGGTAGGCGAGGTGGCTGGGGTCGAAGTTGAAACCGAAACGCTTGTGCCCTTTCACGGCCTCGATCGCGCGCTGGGTGGAGGCGATGTCGAAGGCGATCTCGGTCGGGTGCACCTCGAGCGCGAAATTGATGTCGTTCTGCTCGAAGGTGTCGAGGATCGGGCCGAAGCGCCTGCCGAAGTCGGCGAAGCCCGCGTCCCAGAATTCCTGCGTGGTCGGCGGGAAGGCGTAGGTGGCGTGCCAGATCGAAGAGCCGGTGAAGCCGGTGACGGTCTTGACGCCGAACCGGGCCGCTGCCTTTGCCGTGTCGGCGAGCTCCTTGGCGGCACGCTGGCGCACGCCTTCCGGCTCTCCATCGCCCCACACGTGCTCAGGGAGGATGGACTTGTGGCGGGCATCGATCAGGTCACACACCGCCTGGCCGACCAGGTGGTTGCCGATCGCCAGCGAGGTCAGGCCGTGCTTCTTGAGCAGCGCCCATTTGTCGCGAATGTAGGTGTCGCTAGACAAGGCTTCCTGCACATTGAAGTGGTCGCCCCAGCAGGCCAGCTCGAGGCCGTCGTAGCCCATGCTCTTGGCGAGCGGGGCGAGTTCGGACAAGGGGAGGTCGGCCCATTGGCCGGTGAAGAGGGTGATGGGTCTCGGCATGAGAGCTCCTTGAATTCGCTCCCTGTCCCGCTTGGGGACGCGGGGTCCCCAAGAAGCTTTGCTTCTTGGGGTGCTATGGGTTGGGGTGAGGGTGGTGGCGCGCTTGCCCCTCACCCCAGCCCTCTCCCCAGAGGGGAGAGGGAGGAAGACACGTCAGAAGGGAGAATTCGGGAAGTAGAAGTCCTTCGCGTTCGCCTTCGTGATCAACACCGACGGCACGATGTTGTTCGCCGGCAGCTTCTGGCCCTTCAGGCGCGCCTCGCCGGTCATCTTGATGGCGTCGTACATGAACTTGGGCGAGTAGGACACATTGGCCTGGATCAGCGGGTCGCTGCCATCCATCAGCGTCTTGATCGCGCCCTTGGCACCGGCACCGCCGAACACCAGCTTGATGTCCTTGCGCTTGGCCTGCTCGATGGCCTTCAGCACGCCCACGGCCATGTCGTCGTCGGCGGCCCAGACGGCGTCGATCTCCTTGAAGCGCGTCAGGTAGTCCTGCGTCACCTTGAAGGCATCGTCGCGGTTCCAGTTGCCGTGCTTGGCGTCCAGCAGCTTGATGCCGGGGTGGTTCTTCATCACGGCGTTGAAGGCGTCCATGCGCTCGTTGTCGATCGTGGTCGGGATGCCACGCAGCGCCACGATGTTCCCCTTGCCATTCAGCGCCTTGGCGATGTACTCCGCCGGGATCTTGCCGAAGGCGGTGTTGTCGCCGGACACGTAGGCGTCCTGCGCGCTGGTGTCGGTCAGACCGCGGTCCACCACCGTGACGTAGATGCCCTTGGCCTTGACCGCGGCGACCGGCTTGGTGAGCGCGGCCGATTCGAACGGGAACACGACCAGCGAAGTGATCTTGTTGACGGTCACCAGGTCCTGCAGCTGGTTGGCCTGCTCCGACGCGTCCTTGGCCGTCTTCACGATCACCTGGATGCCGGGGTTGGCCTTCTCCAGGTCCTTCTTGGCCTCGTTGGCCCAGAACACGGCGCCGGCCATGAAGCTGTGGGTGGCGGCGGGCATCGACACGCCCAGCACTTCCTTCTTGGCCTGCGCCAGCGCGGCCGGGCTCACGGCCAGCATCGCGGCCGCCGCCATGGCGCCCAGCGCCAGTCTGCGAGTGAACTTGCTCATCTTTGTCTCCTTGGGGTTGCATGAATGGCGGTTTCGCTGCCGCCGGTGGTTGAAAAACGCCGGGTCACCGCCGCCCCCGCTGCAGGAAGGCGACGACGATGATCACGATGCCCTGCACGGCGGCATTCAGGTGCACGCTGATGATGCTGGTGAGGTTCAGGATGTTGCTGATGACCGAGAGCAGGATGGCGCCGACCACGGTGCCCGCGACGCTGCCGGCGCCGCCCTTCAGCGCCGTGCCGCCGACGATCACGGCGGCGATGGCTTCCAGCTCCCACAGCAATCCGGTGGTCGGCGAAGCCGAGCCCAGGCGCGGGACGTAGAGCAGTGTGGCGATTCCCACGCAGACGCCGAGCAGCATGTACGTCAACACCTTGACCTTGTCGACGTCCACGGCCGCATAGCGCGCCACCTGCTCGTTGGAGCCGATGGCTTGCACATAGCGGCCGAAAGCCGTGCGGTTCAGCAGGAAAGCGCCGGCGATCGCGACCGCGGCGAACACCCAAACCGGGAACGGCACGCCCAGCAGGTTGCCGTAGTAGACCGGGGCGTAGACGTCGGCCAGCGCGTTGTCCAGCGTGATCGCGCCGCCATCGGCGAAGTAGGTGAGATACGCGCGGAAGATGCCCAGCGTGCCCAGCGTCACGATGAAGGGCTCGATGCGGCCCTTGGTGATCAGGAGGCCGTGGGCCAGGCCGAACGCGGCGCCAAGGGCCAGCGCCACCGCCATGCCCAGCGCCACGACCAACATGGGCGAGCCGAGCGAGCCCGCGGTCTTGTTCATGACCAGGATCACGCAGCCAGCGATCAATGCAGCCATCGAGCCCACCGAGAGATCGATGCCGCCGCTGATGATGACGAAGCACATGCCCACGGCGATGATGCCGATGAAGGCCGTGCGGGTGAGCACGTTCAGGCCGTTGTCCACGGTCGCGAATTCGCCGTTCAGCAGTGTGCCGGCGATGCACAGCAGCACGAGGCCCACCACCGGCCCGAAGCCGTGCAGCTTGCCCCACAGGCTGGCGGCGTTCCTGGCGCCTGCGGCGCGCGATTCAACGGGTGCCGGTGGCATGGGCGATGAGCTCCTCTTCGGTCAGGCGTTCGTCCTGCAGCGTGGCCGCGAGCCGGCCGCCGCGCATCACAGCCACGCGATGGCACAGGCCGATCAGCTCGATCAGCTCGGACGAGATCACGATCACGGCGCGGCCCTCGCGCGCCAGCCGCTGCACCAGGAAATAGATGTCGCGCTTGGCGCCGACGTCGACGCCGCGCGTCGGTTCGTCCAGCACCACCACGCGCGGCTGCGGCTGCAGCACCTTGGCCAGCGCCAGCTTCTGCTGGTTGCCGCCGGAGAGCGCCGAGGCGCGCTGGTCCAGGTCGCCCGTGCGGATGCCATAGGACTGCACCGCTGCGGCCAGCGCCTCCTTTTCACGGGCAGGGGCCAGCCAGGGGCGCGCATACCGCTTCAGGTCCATCAGCGTCAGGTTCTGGCGCAGCCCGAAGTCGACGTGCAGGCCCTTGCCCTTGCGGTCTTCGCTCAGGTAGGTGATGCCTTCGTTGGCGGCCTCGCGTGGATTGCGCAGGTTCACCGGCACACCCGCGACTTGGACCTGCCCGCTGCTGCCGGGACGCAGTCCGAGCAAGCCTTCGAACAGCTCCGTCCGGCCCGCGCCGACCAGCCCCGCGAAGCCGAGGATCTCGCCGGGCCGCACTTCGAAGCTCACGTCCCGCGCCCACCCGGGCACCTGGAAGCCGGACACCTGCAGCAGCGGCGCGCCTTCCGGTGCCGGTTCCTTGGGCGGGAACAGGTCGGAGAGTTCGCGGCCCACCATCAGGTTGGCCATGGCGTGGCGCGTGAGTGACGCCGTCGGCTGGCGCGCGACGAAAGCGCCGTCGCGCATGACGACGACTTCGTCCGTGACCCGCTCGACTTCATCGAGCTTGTGCGAGATGTAGACGATGGTGGTGCCTTCGCCCTTCAGCTGCGCCATCAGCGCGAACAGGCGCTCGGTTTCACCGGGCGTCAGCGTGGCGGTCGGCTCGTCCATGATCAGCAGGCGCGCCTTGCGGGCCAGCGCCTTGGCGATCTCCACCAGCTGCTTCTCGGCCACGATCAGTTGCCGCACGCGCGTGTCGGGACTGGCCTGCAGGCCGACCTGGCGCAGCACTTCGGCGGTGGTCGCGCGCATCGCCTCATCATCCAGCCGCCAGCCGCGCGTCTTCTCATGGCCCAGGAAGATGTTCTGCGCGATGGTCAGGTCTTCCGCCAGGTTGAACTCCTGGTGGATCAGCACGATGCCGTCGGCCTCGGCTTCGCGCGAGCTGCGGAAGTGCCGCGGCTGGCCATCGACGAGGATCTCGCCAGCGCTGGGCTCGAGGTAGCCCGCCAGGATCTTCATCAGGGTCGACTTGCCCCCACCGTTTTCACCCAGCAGGCCCATCACCGTGCCCGGCGTGATGGCGAAGCTGACGCCGTGCAGCACTTGCACCGGGCCGAAGCTGCGCTTGACGCCCCGGAACTCGATGGCGAGGCTCATGCCCGGCTCCCCTGCTGTCGCAAGGACTCCTGCATCGCCAGCGCGCCGGCGCCCACGAGTCCGACCTCACCACCCAGCGGCGTGTACTGGATCTCCAGGTGCCGGGTCGAAAGGGCGAGCGAGCGGTGATACACGCTCTGCCGCACCGAGGCCAGGAACAGCGGCCCGATCTGGGTGACCCCGCCGCCGATGAACACGTGCGAAGGATTGAAGAAGTTGACCACCGAGGCGAGCATCTGGCCGATCAGGCTGCCCGCGCGCTGGATGATCGCGTTGGCCGCGGCGTCGCCATTGCGGCTGGCCTGGCCGACGTCGACCGCGGTCAACCGGCCATTGGCACGCAGGATTTCGGCCAGCGCCGCGCTCTCGCCGGCCTGCGCCGCTTCGGTCGCCATGCGCGTGATGGCAGGCGCGGCGGCCATCGCCTCGACGCAGCCCAGGTTGCCGCAGTGGCAGCGCGGGCCCGCCTGGTCGACGCAGATGTGGCCGACGTCGCCGGCCGAACCGTTGGCGCCGCGGTAGACCTCGCCATGGCAGACGATGCCGCAGCCGATGCCGGTGCCGACCTTGATGACCATGAAGTTCTGCAGGCTGCGCTGCAGCCGCCAGAGTTCGCCCAGCGCCATCAGGTTCACGTCGTTGTCCACGAAGACGGGCGCGGTGAAGACTTCGCCCAGGTAGTCGCGGATCGAGAAGCTGTCCCACTCCGGCATCAGCGGCGGGTCGACCAGTTGCGCGCTGGCGAAGTCCACCGGGCCGGGCACCCCCATGCCGACGGCGATGACCTGCCTCGCCGAAACGCCGCAGCGCGCCAGCAGTTCGCGCATCACGTCACGCACCCGTGCCAGCACCACGCCGGGGCCGGCGCGCACGTCGGCTTCTTCGCTATGGCGGGCGAGGACGCCGAGGTCGGGCCGCATCACGGCGACATCGAGGCTGGTGGCGCCGAGGTCCACGCCGATCACCACGCCCAGGCTCTGGGCGAGTTGCAAGCGTTCGGGACGGCGGCCGCCGGAGGAGACCTGCAGGCCGGTTTCTTCGAGCAGCCCCTGCTCGATCAAGCCCGCGGCGAGTGCGTTGGCCTTGCTCTTGGAGCAATCGAGCCGCCCCGCCAGCACGTGGCGCGAGCTGCCGGCGGACCAGAACACGGTCCGCAGGACGTCCATCTCGGTGGGCGAAAGCTGGGTCCAGCGCGTCACGCTGTTGTCTCCTGTGGCAACCGGCTTTGTGGGCGCCAGTTTGGTTGATCGGATGCTAGGCACCCGACTTTAGCCACGCAAGACTGATCTTCGGCCAATTTCAGGCCGAAGTAGGGTTATAGGCGTCCGGTCCGGTCGCCTTGGCGGAAACCGATGGCGTCCCAGCAGGTTCCCTTGTGGAAGGCGATCACCTTGAAGAGTTCGCCCATCTCGTGCTCGGCCAGGAGGCGCTGCGCCGCCGTGCGTTCAGTCAGTGGCGCCTGTTCCATGCGCGCCACGATGCCGCAATTGATGAGGAAGCGGCCCTGCGAGGTGTAGCCCAAGGTCGCCAAGCCCGCCTCCTGCGCGGCCAGCGCCAGGCCCGTGAAGTTGACGTGCGCCGTGATGTCCTTCTCGCCCGGTGCCTCCAGCGGATCCGGGTCCACGAGGTGGCCGCGGTGGCACATCACGGTGCCCATGTGGCGCTGGGAGTGGTAGTACTCGGCTTCCGGAAAGCCATAGTCGAGGAAAAACGCGGCGCCTTGCTGCAGGCGGTCGGCCAGGGTGCGGATGAAAGCCTCGGCCTGCGGATGGATCTCGGTCAGGTAGTCGTGGTCGCCCGCGACATCGACAGGCGGACGCAGCCCGGTGGGCTGGTCGGCGAACACCAGGGCCTCGCCGTTGGCTGCCACCCCGCGCTCGTGCCACGCACCGCCCAGGCGTTGCAGCAGCTTGACCGGCATGGCGTCGAGCACTTCGTTGCCGACGAGCACGCCCCGCATCTGTTCAGGCAGGGCATCGGCCCACTGCACCCGATCGCCGAACGCGGCCAGCGCCGCCTGCTGCCGCTCGCGCAGGCTCGCCGACACTTCGACGATGGTGTAGCGGCGGACGTTGGACTGCAGTGATCGCAACAATTGCGAAGCGAGCGCCCCCGAGCCCGCACCGAACTCCCAGATCTCGTCGGTGCCGGTGGCCTGCAGCGCGTCGGCCACCTGCACGGCCAGGGCCTGGCCGAACAGCGGCGTCATTTCCGGCGCGGTGACGAAGTCGCTGCCGGACGAAGGCATCGCGCCGAACTTGCGCGAGGCGTTCGCGTAGTAGCCGAGCCCCGGCGCATACAGCGCCAGCGCCATGTAACGGTCGAACGGCAGCCAGCCGCCGGCGCGCGCGATCTGCTGGGCGATCAGAGTCTGCAGCGCGGTCGTTACACTGGAAGCATGCGGTTTCGTCACCGCGCGATTGTCCCCGAATGAACGCCGCGCCTTCCCCTCGCACCGTGCTCGTCACCGGCGCCGCCAAGCGGCTGGGCCGGGAGATCGCGCTGGGCCTGGCCGCCGCGGGCTGGCAGGTGGCGGTGCACTACCGGGGCTCGGCAGCGGACGCGGCGCAGACATCGGCCGATTGCGCGCGCCACGCATCTTCGGACGTGTTCGACGCCGACCTGGCGGACGAAGCCGCCACGCGCGCGCTCCTGCCTCGCGTGATCGCGCGCTTCGGCCGGGTCGACGCAGTGGTGAACAGCGCGTCGCGTTTCGTGCACGACACCGCCGGCAGCTTCGGTTACGCGGAACTCGCCGCGCATCTCGCCGCCAACACCGCCGCACCCATCGTGCTGGCGCAGTCCCTGCACGAGCATGTGGCGGCGCTTGGCGCCGAAGGCGTCGTGGTCAATCTGCTGGACCAGAAGCTGTGGAATCAGAACCCGGATTTCCTGAGCTACACGCTGTCGAAGGCCGCGCTGGAAGCGGCGACCACGATGCTGGCGCAGGCGTTGGCGCCGCGGCTGCGGGTGGTCGGCGTGGCGCCGGGGCTCACCCTGACCAGCCACATGTTGTCGCAAGAGAAATTCGAGCAGCTGCACAAGTTGTCGCCGCTCGGGCGATCTTCGACGCCGCAGGATGTGGCGCATGCGGTGCGCTTCGCGCTGGAGAATTCGTCCATCACCGGAACCACGCTGCTGGTGGACGGCGGCCAGCACCTGATGAAATTCGAGAGGGACTTCTCCCTCATGCAACTCCCATGACCAAAGCCGGCACCCAGATCCTCACCCTCGAAGGCCTGCGCTTCGATGCCAGCCTGGGCATCCTCGACCAGGAGAAGACGGCGCCTCAGCCCATCCTGGTCGACGCCGAACTCAACCTGGGCACCCAGCCGCTGCTGCCCAGCGATGACGACATCACGCACGTGCTGGACTACCGCAAGGTGCGCAAGATCATCATCGAGGAGTGCACCGCCCAGCACGTCAACCTGCTGGAAAGCATGATCGGCAAGCTCGCCTACCGGTTGATGCAATTGCCGGGTGTGCTGGGCGTGCGCGTGCGCATCGTCAAGCTGGAGATCTTCGAGGATTGCGAAGTGGCGATCCGGGTCGAGACGGGGCAGTGGTGATCGACGCCTAGATGTGAAGGTTCAATAGGTTGTTTCGGGTGTTCACCCGGAGAAGTTTTGAGAGACTGGAAATCGCCAAACCCCCAGTCAACTCTCCACGAACACCCGGATGAACACCCATAAGAATGCCCGATTGACGTACCTTCGCCGCCTCGAATTGGTCCAGGACATGACCGAGCGTGGCCTTTCAGCAT
>NZ_VOBQ01000013.1 GCF_007833165.1 Caenimonas sedimenti
ACAGTCGCACGGCCGATCCGAAGGTCCTCAGCCACTTCGCTGGTCGGCACGTCTTCGCCCTCGCAGGCCAACACGATCCGCGCTCTCAGCGCCATCGCCGCAGGCAACGAGCGCGAGCGTGCCATCGACGTCAGCTGCGCCCGCTCGTCGTCCGTCAGTGCAATCAGAACTCGCTTGTATGCATTCGCCATCGGCACCCCCAAGGATGCCTCAGCTCATGCAGATTCTGTGCCTACGAATTTATGGGACAGGACACTAGCCCAGCAGTGGACGGCGGCAAATGTGACTTTTCTTAACGCGGCCACTGTCCTACAGCGAGAGCTCGCCCCGGGGCCGACACTGAAGACTTGGTAACCAGTCGCCCCGCGCAACACGGCGCGACAACCCTGACCCGCAAAGTTGAATTCTCCCCAGGAAGCCGAACGGCTTCGGCTCTTCATCTCGCGCATCACCGATTACGCGATCTACATGCTGGCGCCGGACGGCACCGTGGCCAGCTGGAACGCGGGCGCGCAAAGGTTCAAGGGCTATGCCGCCGAGGAGATCATCGGTGAGCACTTTTCGCGCTTCTATACCCAGCAGGACCGCGATGCCGGCGTCCCGGCGAACGCGCTGAAGCAGGCCCGCGAGTCGGGGAAATTCGAGGCGGAAGGCTGGCGCGTCCGCAAGGACGGCACGCAGTTCTGGGCCAGCGTGGTCATCGACCCGATCCGCGACGAGTCGGGCGAGCTGGTGGGATTCGCCAAGGTCACCCGCGACATTTCCGAGAAGCGGGCGGTCCAGGAAGCGCTGCGCGAGAGTGAGCAGCGCTTTCGCATGCTGGTCCAGGGCGTCACCGACTACGCCATCTACATGCTGTCCCCGGCCGGCGAAATCACCAACTGGAACGCCGGCGCCCGCCGGATCAAGCAGTACGAGCAGGACGAAGTTCTCGGCGCGCACTTTTCGAAGTTCTACACGGACGAAGACAGGGAGCGGGGCCTGCCGGCCCACGCGCTGGCGCAGGCGGCCTCCCAGGGGCGCTTCGAAGCCGAAGGCTGGCGGGTCCGCAAGGATGGAACGCGGTTCTGGGCCCACGTCGTCATCGACCCGATCCGCAACGAGGACGGGGAGCTTGTCGGGTTCGCCAAGATCACGCGCGACATCACGGAACGCCTGGAGGCCACGCAGGCACTGGAGAAGGCGCGCGAGGTGCTGTTCCAGTCCCAAAAGCTGGAAGCCATCGGCAAGCTCACCGGCGGCGTGGCGCACGACTTCAACAACCTGCTGAGCGTGATCACCAACGGGCTCGACCTGCTGCGCCCCATCGTGAAAGACCTCGAGGCAGTGAGCCTGATCGACAGCATGTCCAAGGCGGCCATGCGGGGTGCTTCGCTCACGAACCAGCTCCTCACATTCGCGCGCCAGCAGCCGGTGACGCCGGAGCCGCGCGAACTGAACCGGCTGATCGCCGGCTTCGCGCCGGTGCTCCGGCGAGCCGTCAGGAGCTCGGTGAAATTCGAGATCGAGGTGACCGGGGTGCTGCCCGCGGTGATGATCGACGTGGCCTTGTTCGAAGCCGCCCTGCTGAACCTGGTGGTCAACGCGAATGACGCGACCCTGGACGGCGGGAGCATCCGGGTCGCCACGCAAGTGAGCGATTTCGCCAATGGCCAGATCGGATCGCTGCCCGACGGCAGGTATGTCGTCGTCTCCGTGCAGGACACCGGCTCCGGGATGAGCGAGGAGGTGCTGGCCCGCGCGGTCGAACCGTTCTTCACCACGAAGGCGATGGGGAAGGGGACCGGCCTCGGCTTGAGCCAGGTCTACGGCATGGTGCAACAGTTCGGCGGCGAGCTGAAGATCGTCTCCCAGCTCGCCCAGGGCACCACGATCTGCCTGTATTTCCCCGTTTCCTCCGAAGAGGCGCTGCCCGATCCCGCGCCACCCCCAACCGACAAGGTCCTGATCGTCGATGACCAGCCCGACGTGCTGGAGATGGCGTCGGAGATGTTCCGCACCCTCGGGTTCCATGTGATCACCGCGAATTCCGGGCGGCAGGCGCTCGAGGTCCTCACCAGCACCCCGGACATCCACCTGCTGTTTTCCGATGTCGTCATGCCCGGGCTGAGCGGTGTGGAACTGGGCAAGAAAGCCCAGGAGTTGTCGCCCAACACCAGGGTCCTGCTCGCTTCCGGCTACACGACGCCGGCCGGCAGCCTGAAAGGATTCGAGTTCCTGCCCAAACCCTACCGGATCGCGGACATCCTGAAGAAGCTGCGCGCGCTGGGTTAGGGCGTTAAGCTTCCACCATGCTCCGCGCCCTGAAAGACCTTTTCGATTCGATCGCCGCTCCCGCAGCGGGCGCCTCCACGACAGAACACACGCTCGAACTCGCCACGGCGGTGCTGCTTGTGGAGGTGATGCGCGCGGACCCGGCGCTTGGTGCCGAGGAGCGCCTGGCCGTGGTCGAGGCATTGCGCGCGCATTTCCATCTGGCCGAGGATGAGCTCGCTCGGCTGGTGGAGCTCGCGGAAGAGAAAGCCCGCGGCTCCAACGACTTCTTCCAGTTCACGAACGTCATCAACGACCGCTTCAGCCACCCGCAGAAGGTGGGCATGGTCGAAGCGATGTGGCGCGTGGCTTTCGCCGACGGACACCTGGACGCGCACGAGAACCACCTCATCTCCAAGGTGGCGGGTTTGCTGCACGTGACCCACGGCGAGTACATCGCTGCCAAGCTCCACGCTCGCGGCGGCTGAGCTCACATTCATTTACTTCCGTCCGCGTTGACAGGCGCTTTTCTTCGCGCCTATACTGAACCTGTTGGTTAAGTGTACGTCAACCGCGAAGGAAGAAGAGATGGTGCACAAGGGCAGTTGCCACTGCGGGCGCGTCGCGTTCGAGGTGGAGGGCGAGATCGATTCGGGCATGGCGTGCAACTGCTCGATGTGTTCGCGCCGCGGTTCCCTGCTGTGGTTCGTGCCGCGCGAGAAGCTGCGGCTCACCACGCCGGAGAGCGATGCGTCCATCTACATGTTCAACAAGCACGTCATCAAGCACCGCTTCTGTGCGGCCTGCGGCATCCACCCCTTCGGCGAAGGCACGGATCCCAAGGGCAACGCGATGGCGGCCGTCAACCTCCGGTGCATCGAAGGGCTGGACCTGGACCTGGGCCAGGTGCCGGTGACCCATTTCGACGGCCGGTCCATGTAAGGAGAACACCGATGAAATTCAATTCCAACATCGTCCCCTGCCTCTGGTTCGACAGCCAGGCTGAAGAAGCCGCGAAGTTCTATACGGGCATCTTCCCTGATTCGAAGATCGCCGAGATCTCGCGCTACCCCGACGTCGGCCAGGAAGTCCATGGCCAGCCAGCAGGCAAGGTGCTGACCGTCGATTTCGAGCTGGCCGGCCAGCGCTTCACCGCGTTGAACGGCGGGCCGCACTTCAAGTTCAGCGAGGCCATCTCGCTGCAGATCATGGTCGATTCCCAGGCGGAACTCGACAAGTACTGGGATGCACTGCGGTCCGATCCCGCGTCCGAACAGTGCGGCTGGCTCAAGGACAAGTTCGGCCTGTCCTGGCAGGTGGTGCCGACGGCCATGATCGCGATGCTGCAGGACCCGGACAAGGCCAAGGTGAATCGCGCCTTCCAGGCCATGC
This sequence comes from Caenimonas sedimenti, assembly GCF_007833165.1. Taxonomy (GTDB): domain Bacteria; phylum Pseudomonadota; class Gammaproteobacteria; order Burkholderiales; family Burkholderiaceae_C; genus Ramlibacter; species Ramlibacter sedimenti. The sequence goes on from NZ_VOBQ01000013.1 coordinate 3,646, forward strand.
TGCAGATGAAGAAGCTCGACATCGCGGCGCTGCAGCGCGCCTTCGACGGCAAGTAAGGAGAACACCATGGATCCCGTTGTTCACTTTGAATTTCCGTTCGACGACCGTACGCGCATCGCGAAGTTCTACGAAGCCGCGTTCGGCTGGAAGATGCAGATGCTGGGCGAAGACATGGGCGACTACGTGGTCGTCACCACGGCCGACGAAGATATCAAGGGGGAGGGCACCTTCAAGGGCGCGATCGGTGGCGGCTTCTTCCCGCGCAAGCCGGACTGGCCGGCCCAGTATCCCTCGGTGGTGATCGCGGTGCAGGACATCCAGGCTTCGATGCGCAAGGTGGCGCAGGCCGGCGGCGAGGTCTTCGGGGAGCCGATGATGATCCCCGGCATCGGCGACTACGTGGCTTTCCAGGACACCGAGGGCAACCGCGTCAGCATGCTGCAGCCGCTGCCTCGCCAGTAGCTCAGCTGGAACCCATGGCAGACGCCGCCGTCCTCGACCAGGTCTTCTGGGCGTTGTCCGACCGGACGCGCCGGCAGGTGATCGAGCAGCTGACCAAGGGGCCGACGAGCGTGAGCGAGCTGGCGCAGCCCCACGGCATGTCGCTGCCGGGATTCATGAAGCACCTGAAGGTGCTCGAGGACGCGGGCCTGGTGGTGCGCGCCAAGGAGGGCCGCACCGTGCACTGCGAACTGGCGCCCGCCGCGCTGGAGGATGCCGCCATGTGGCTGGCCCACTACGAACAATTCTGGAACGCGCGGCTCGATGCGCTGGGCCGTTTCCTGTATCACGAAGAGGAGGTCAACCCATGGCCCAGGGCCCCGTCCAGCAGAACGCCGAACTCCGCCTCACGCGCGTCTACCCCGTCCCGGCCGAAAAAGTCTGGCGGGCCTGGACCGACCCGCAAGCGCTGAGCCGCTGGTTCGGCCCCGCGGACACCGAGTCCGTCACGCAAGCGCAGCTCGATGTGCGCGAGGGCGGCACCTACAGCATCCGCTTCCGCACGGCGGACGGCGAGGAACATGGCGTCTCGGGCGTCTACCAGGCGGTGGAGCCGCAGCGCAAGCTGGTCTTCAGCTGGGCCTGGCAGAGCACGCCCGAACGCGTCTCGCGCGTCACCGTGCTGCTGCGCACGGTGCAAGGCGGTACCGAGCTCGACTTCCGCCACGACCGATTCTTCAACGATGAAGCCCGCGTGAACCACGCGCGCGGGTGGACCGGCACTTTCGCCAAGCTCGATGCGTGGATCGGAGAACCCTGAACATGTACGTCGATGGATTCGTGCTGCCCGTCCCGAAGGACAAGCTGGCGGCTTACCGCGCGATCGCCCGCAAGGCGGGCAAGGTCTGGATGGAATACGGGGCCGTCCAGTACGTCGAATGCGTCGAGGACGACGTCAAGCCCGGCAAGTCGACCTCGTTCCCGCAGGCCGTCAAGCTCAAGCCGGGCGAGGTGGTCGTCTTTTCGTACATCGTCTACAAGTCGCGCCGCCAGCGCGACAGCGTGAACGCCAAGGTCATGAAAGACCCGCGGCTGAACGCCATGATGGACCCGAAGGCCATGCCCTTCGACGGCAAGCGCATGTTCTGGGGCGGCTTCAAGCCCATTGTCGAAATGTGACAGGAGTGAGCCCTCGGCATGCGATGGGGTCTTTGAAGGCTGGCTAACATCGCCGGCTTGGCCCGCGGACCCGCGGAGTACGAGCCACATCTCAAAAGGATGACAACGATGAGAAACTTGCAGGCGCCTGGAGGGCGGGGATTCGCATGGATGATCGCGGCGCTGCCGCTGGTGCTGGCGGCATGCGGCAAGAGCCAGGGCGAAGGCGCGCCACCTGGTTTCGGGGGCGGCGCGCCGGCGCAGGTCAACGTGGTGACGGTGCAGCCGCAGACGCTGCCCGTGAGCTTCGAATACACGGGGCAGACGCAGGGCTCGCGCGAGGTCGAGGTGCGTGCCCGCGTCACCGGCATCCTGCTGAAGCGCAACTACGCGGAGGGCTTGCCGGTGAAGGCGGGCCAGTCGCTGTTCTCCATCGATCCGGTGCCGTTCCAGACGGCGCTGGCGCGCGCCGAGGCGGACCAGGCCGCCGTGCAGGCACGGCTCGCCAACGCCAAGCGTTTGCTCGAGCGGATGAAGCCGCTGGCGGACGGCGGCGTGGTGAGCAAACGTGACTACGACGACGCTTTGTCGGCGCACGATGTCGCGGCGGCCGACCTGAAGGCGGCGAACGCGCGAGTCACTGAGGCAAAGCTGAACATCGGCTACACGCACGTCGTCGCGCCCGTGTCCGGGCTCGCAGGTGGTGCAGCCAAGTCCGAGGGCAGCCTGGTGTCCGGCCCCGATGTGCTGCTCACCACGATCGTGCAAACCAATCCCGTCAAAGCGGTGTTCGGCATTCCCGAAGCGGAGCATGCCCGCGTGCAGGCCGACCTGCGCGAACGCAAGTTGTTGCTGCCGCCGGGCGGGATGACGGTGCAGGTGCTCTCGGCCGACGGCACGCCGCTGGCCGGCGGCGGCAAGCTGCAGTTCAGCGAGCCGCAGGTGGACGCGGCCACCGGGACGGTGCGCTCACAAGCCGAACTGCCCAATGCAGACGGCCGCATCAAGCCGGGCCAGTTCGTTCGCGTGCGCCTGAGTGGTGCAACGCGCCCCGATGTGATGCAGGTGCCGCAACGCGCCGTGATGGAGGGGCCTCAGGGCAAGTTCGTCTACGTGGTGGCGCCCAGCGACAAACCCGAGATGAAGGGGGCGACGGTCGCCACCGTGAAGCCGGTGCAGGCCGGCGAATGGGTGGACCTGCCCGATGGGAAGGGCTGGGTGATCCGGCAGGGCCTCGCGCCCGGCGACAAGGTCATCATCGACGGCCTGATGCGCATCGGTCCCGGCGCGCCGGTCCAGATCGCGCAGGCCCCGGCCGCGGCCGCATCCGCGCCTGCCAAACCCGCATCGAAATAGGGAGAGCGCATGTTCTCCCGCTTTTTCATCGACCGCCCGATCTTCGCGGCGGTGCTCTCGATCTTCATCATGATCGCGGGCCTGGCCGCCATGCGCGGCCTGCCCATCGCCCAATACCCCGAGATCGCGCCCCCGGTCGTGACGGTGCAGGCCGTCTACCCCGGCGCCAGCGCGCAGGTGCTCGAACAGACCGTTGCCGCGCCGATCGAGAACGCCATCAACGGCGTCGAGCGCATGCTCTACATGAGCTCCACCTCGGCCGGCAACGGCGTGGTGCAGATCCAGGTGACCTTCGAGATCGGCACCGACGTCAACCAGGCGGCACTCAACGTCAACAACCGCGTGAAGCAGGCCGAAGCCAAGCTGCCGCAGGAAGTGCGCCGGCAGGGCGTGACGGTGGAGAAGGGCTCGTCGTCCTTCCTGCAGGTGCTGGCGTTCTATGCGCCGGACGGCCGCTACGACGACATCTACACCAGCAACTACGTGACACTCAACGTGCTGGACCAGTTGAAGCGGGTGCCGGGCACCACGAACGTGCAGATCTTCGGTGCCAAGGACTACGCGATGCGCGTCTGGCTCAAGCCCGACAAGCTGGCGCAGCTGAAGCTGACCACCTCCGACCTGGCGCGCGCCATCAACGAACAGAACGCGCAGTTCGCGGCCGGCAAGGTGGGGCAGTCGCCCACCGGGGGGCCGCAGGAGCTGGTCTACACGATCATGACACAGGGGCGGCTGTCGGAGCCGGCGCAGTTCGAGGACATCATCCTGCGGTCCAACCCGGATGGCTCCTCGGTGCGCTTGCGCGATGTGGCCCGCGTCGAGCTGGGCGGCAAGGACTACGACTTCATCGGCCGCATCAACGGCAAGCCGGCCACGTTGGTCGGCATCTTCCTGCAGCCGGGGGCCAATGCGCTGGACGTCGCGGGCGAGGTCAAGGCCACGATGCGCGGGCTCGAGAAGCGCTTCCCGGCGGGATTCGCCTATTCCATCCCCTACGACACCACGCGCTTCGTCGAGGTATCGATCCGCGAGGTGCTGATCACCCTGGCCGAAGCCATGGTGCTGGTGTTCCTGGTGGTGTTCGTCTTCCTGCAGAACTGGCGCGCGACACTGATCCCGACCATCGCCGTGCCGGTGTCGCTGATCGGCACCTTCGCCGGGCTGTTGCTGCTCGGCTATTCCATCAACACCCTCACGCTGTTCGGCATGGTGCTGGCCATCGGCATCGTGGTGGACGACGCCATCGTGGTGCTGGAAAACGTCGAGCGGCTGATGCACGAGGAACACATGCCCGCGCGCGAGGCAGCCATCCAGGCCATGAAGGAAGTCACGGGCCCGATCATCGCGATCGTGCTGGTGCTGTGCGCGGTGTTCGTGCCGATCGCCTTCCTGGGCGGGTTGACAGGCGAACTCTATCGCCAGTTCGCGATCACCATCTCGATCGCCGTCGTCATCTCGGGGATCGTCGCGCTGACGCTCACGCCTGCCCTGTGCGTGCTGATCCTGAAGCGCGAGCACAAGGGCGACAGCCGCATCTTCACCCTGTTCAACCGCGGATTCGCCGACGTGACGCGGCGCTACACCGGTGGCGTGGGCTTCATGATCCGGCGCGGCGGCATCGCGCTCGTTCTGTTCGCGGCAATGGTGGCCCTCACCGTGGTTCTCTGGCGCGCCACCCCGGGCTCGCTGGTGCCGGACGAAGACCAGGGCTTCTATATCGCGGCCGTCATCCTGCCGGATGGCGCTTCGTTGCAGCGCACCGACAAGGTGGTCAACGAGGTGCTCGAGATCATCAAGTCGAACCCGAACAACCTGGACGCGGTTTCCTTCGCGGGCTTCGACTTCCTCGGCGGAGGCTTCCGCAACAACGCCGCCACCATCTTCGTCACGCAGAAGCATTGGGACGAGCGCAAGGTGCCGGTGCAGGCCCTGGTGGGTGAGCTGTTCGCGAAGACGGCTGGCGTGAAGGAGGCCCTGGTGCTGGCCTTCAACCCGCCGCCGATCTTCGGCCTGGGCAACGCCGGCGGCTTCGAGTTCTACATCCAGAACCGGGGCGACGGCGGAGCGGCCCGCCTCTCGGAGGTCACGCAGCAGTTCCAGGCCGCGGTCGGGAAGTCCAAGCAGCTGGCGGGGGTGCAGACGCTCTGGCGCGCGGCCTCGCCGCAGCTGTACGTGGACGTGGACCGCGCGCGCGCGAAGGCGTTGGGCGTTCCGGTCGACAGCGTGTTCGACACATTGGCCGCCACGCTGGGCTCCTACTACGTCAACGACTTCAACAAGTTCGGGCGCACCTGGCAGGTGCTGATGTCGGCCGACCCGGCTTACCGCAAGCAGCCGGACGACATCGGCCGCATGTGGGTGCGCTCCGAGCGCGGCGAGATGGTGCCCGTTTCGGCCATCGCGAGCGTGCGTTACTCCGCCGGGCCGGAAACGCTGGACCGGTTCAACAACCTGCCGGCCGTGAAGCTGTTCGGGCAGGGCGCGCCCGGCGTCAGTTCCGGCCAGGCCATCGCGGAGGTCGAGCGCATCGCCGCCGAGACGCTGCCGGCGGATTTCAGCTACGACTGGGGCGGTGCCTCGTACCAGGAGAAGCGCTCCAGCGGCACCTCGGGCATGGCGCTGGCCCTCGGCGCGGTGATGGTGTTCCTGATCCTGTCGGCGCAATACGAGAAATGGTCGCTGCCGTTGTCGGTGTTGCTGGCGTTGCCCTTCGGCACCTTCGGCGCGCTGGCCGCGGTCTGGCTGCGCGGCATGACCAACGACGTCTACTTCCAGATCGGGCTGGTGACGCTGCTCGGGCTGGCGGCCAAGAACGCCATCCTGATCGTGGAATACGCGTCGCTCAAGGTGGGCGAAGGCATGAGCGCATCGGCGGCAGCGCTGGAGGCGGCGCGGCTGCGCTTCCGGCCCATCGTGATGACCTCGCTGGCCTTTATTCTGGGCGTGGCGCCGCTGGCTTTCTCGTCAGGGGCTGGCGCTGGCGCGCGCGTGTCCGTGGGCACGGGCGTGATGGGCGGCATGCTGGCCGCCACCTTCCTGGCGATCTTCTTCGTGCCTTGGTTCTTCCGTGTGCTGGTCGACAAGCGCCTGCGCGAACGGCGCAGCACGGACGAACTGCGCACGGAGGCGCGGCTGGCGCACGAACAGGCCGGGAGTCAGCCGGCCTGATCGCGCGCCTCAGGCGCCGCAGTTAGCTGCGGTTCGGGTTGTTCGGGTAGTCGTCGTCCCGGTTCGACACGCCGTCGCCGTCGCGGTCGCCGTAGGGGCCGTCGCGGCCGCGGTCGTAGCGGTTGGGGATGCCGTCGCCGTCCCGGTCGCGGTCATAGCGGTTGGCGATGCCGTCGCCGTCGCGGTCACCGTTCGGACCGCGGCGTTCCCAGGTGTTGCCGGCGAGATACCACGAGCCGTCAGGGCGCTGGATCCAGCGGGCCTGCTCCCAGATGTAGCCGGGGCGTTCCGACACCCAGTAGCCCGGGCGCCATTCGTAGCGGCCGTTGCGCCACTCGTAGTGGCCAGGGGCCCAGACGTAGCCTTCGCGCACGCCCGGGGCGGCTTCGAAGATTGGCGGCGGCGGCGCCTGCCGGACGACCACGGTGGGGCCGTAAGAGGGCGTGGCCACCACGGCAGGGACGGCCTGGGCCGCGCCCGCCAAGCCCATCAAGGCGCTGGCGGCGACCAGGGGGGCGATCAAGCTGTTGTGTTTCATGGCTGTACTCCTGAAAAGGGGATACCGCCAAAGATGCGGCCGGGCAGGGTGCGCGAGCATCGGCGCAGGGAGCCAAGGCGCGTCGGACGCGGCTTGCAGTCTCCGATGAGCTGGCAAGCCGCGCTAGCTCAGGGCTTTCGGCAATCCGCGGTGCCGCTCGGCTGGCACGGCTGAGCGGTGTGGGCGAGGGCAGGCGCGACTGCGGTCGCGCGGGCCGGCATGGCCGTCAGGTAGAGCGCCGTGACGATGGTCCCCAGGGCCAGCAGCATGGTGCCGAACAGCAGGTACCAGGGCCAGCCCGTGACCGGGTTGAAAAACGTCCACGCAGATTCGTGCCCCGATGCCAGGGGCATGGGCCGGCTTGGCCGCTCCGCGCGCTGGATCCAGCGATCGTGTTCGGCGCGCCGTTCGGCATCCGACAGCACGGCGTAGGCCGCGTTGATGGCCGACATCGCGCGCACCGCGTTGGCATTGCCGGGCATCTTGTCGGGGTGGTACTTCTGGGCGAGTCTTCGGTAGGCGGTGCGTACGCGCTCGGGCGTGGCGTGGCGCTCGACCTGGAGCACGTCGTAGTAGGTCGGATTGGCGGGCTGCCAAGACTGTGAATGAGCCATCAGCTACGAATTTTATAGCTGAGGCGGCTTGATGCGAAGCAGGACCGCGCCCGCGGCGCGGCACCTGTGGGCCGCCCGCGACAGCGCGGTGTCAGGCCAGGCGGTGGCGGAAGAAGGCGGACACCAGCAGATTGGGGACCGCCGTGTGGTCGCGACGCCGCCGTTCCGCGATGGTGCGCGCCTGCGGCGGCAGGTGCGACGTCTCGCTCCGGGCGACCAGGGTTGCCGCGCCGAGCGCCGTCTCCAGCGAGTCGTGGTTTTCACCGGCGAACACCTTGAAAGCGCAGTCGGCTTCCCAGTAGCTCTCGGGCTTGGTCCAGCAGACTTTGGCGTAGCTGCAGAAGCGGTCGCCATCGCCCACCGGGGCGGCGTAAGCCGCGAAGTAGAAGCCGTTGACTGGCCCCCAGATCCGTTCCATGTCGTGCTCCCGAGTACTGCGTGGAGCCAAGTGTGCGGCGTGCCGCAACGCTTGTGGCGTCTGGTTACACGAATGCGCCTGCGTCCTACGGCGATGTCAGCCAGCGACGGGGGGTCGGCTGTCAGACAACAGCGCGCCGTCGCTCGGCCGTTCACGCGGCTTCGAAGTACTCCGGATGCCGCAGCAGGATCGCGTCCAGGAATTCCATGGGCGAATGGATGTGCACGCGCATCGCGGCGCTCGCCGCCGGGGCGTCGCCGGCAGCGATGGCGTCGACGATCAGGCGGTGGTGGTCGACCGCGATCTTGTGGCTGCCCACCGCCGGGATCGCCAGGTGGCGGATGCGATTCATGCCGGTGCGCGCGAGGCGCAGAGCAGTCCAGGCGTGCGGGTGGCCCGCCAGCACCAGGATCCGGTGGTGGAACTCCTCGTCGGTCGAGAGGTGCGTGGCGTAGTCCTTGCGGGCCGATGCGCGCGCCTGCCGCGCGATGATCTCGGCCAGCTGGCGGCGCTCTGCCGGGTCGGCGCCGGCGGCCAGTTCGGCGGCGCGGCATTCGATGGCTTCGCGCACGAAGATGGCATCGGCGATCTTTTCGCGGTTCAGGCGCGCGACGAAGGTGCCGCGCTGCGGCACGGCCTCCAGCAGGCCCTCGACGGCCAGTTGCCGGAACGCGTCGCGCACGGGCGCGCGGCTCACTTGCAGTTCCACCGAGACCGCCTGTTCCGACAAGGCCATGCCCGGCAGGAAGGTGCAGTCGAGGATGGCGCTGCGGAGGGTGTCGTAGACGTCGCGGCCCATCGCACCGCGCGCCTGCGGCACGGCGGCGCGGCCTCGGGCCGCTGCTGCGGTGCTGGCGATCTCGGGGATGTGCGGTCGGGCTCGGGCCATGGGGGAGGGTTTGCGCGAAGTTGCGGTCGCAAGCCCGAAGGCTAACATACTAGAATGTTACCAACCGAGGTTCCCATGACCAAGCGCATCAATCGCCGTGTCGCCGCTGCCGCGGCATTCGCCTGCCTGCTGCCCGCTGCCGCCTGGGCCCAGGCCGATTTCCCGAACAAGCCGCTCAAGCTGATCTCGCCCTTCCCCGCGGGCGGCACCAGCGACGTGATGGCGCGGATGATCGCCGAGGAACTCGGCAAGCAGCTCAAGCAGCCCGTGGTGGTGGAGAACATCGGCGGGGCGGGTGGCGTCATCGGGACCGACCGGGGGCTGAAGGCTGCTGCCGACGGCTACACCCTGATCCAGACCGGGGTGGGCCAGAACGCCGTCGCGCATGGCATCAGCAAGAGCGTGCCCTACGACTCCAACCGCGACTTCATCCACCTGACGCAGGTGCACTCGGGGCCGAATGTGCTGGTCGCGCACCCTTCGGCACCGTTCAACAATTTCCAGGAGTTCCTGGCCTACGGCCGCGCCAACCCCGGCAAGCTGAACTACGGTTATACGCCCGCGGCCTCGGGGCACATGGCGATGGAACTGCTCAAGCAGACCGCCAGCACCTGCGTCGGCGCCCGCAAGGAAAACTGCAAGCCGCTCTTCATGGTCGGCATCCCCTACCGCGGCGGCGGCCCGATGATGGTGGACCTGCTCGGCGGCCAGATCCCGGTCATGTTCATCAACCAGGACGTCGCCTTGCAGCACGTGAAGGCGGGCAAGCTCAAGGCGCTGGCGGTGAGCAGCCTGGCGCGCAACCCGCTGTACCCCGACGTGCCGACGATCCACGAGGCCGGCTTCCCGGGCTTCAGCGCGCTGTCGTGGTCCGGCATCTCGGTCGCCAAAGGCACGCCCAAGCCTGTCGCCGACAAGCTCGAAGCCGCCCTGGTCGCCGCGATGAGCGCACCGGCCATCCGCCAGCGCATGGAGTCGCAGGGCTTCGTCGTCCCGCAGCAGGGCTCGCACGCCTACACCGGCTTCGTGGCGCGGGAGCTGGACCGCTGGCCGCGCGTGATCAAGGTGGCCGGCATCAAGGAAGAATGAAGAAAGAGCCTGTGACACGCAAGAAGTACGAAGACCTGCGCTCCGCGCGCTGGTTCGCCCCCGACGATTTCCGCTCCTTCGGCCACCGGTCACGCGCCATGCAGATGGGCTACGACCACGCCGACTGGACGGGCCGCCCCGTCATCGCCATCCTCAACACCTGGAGCGACATCAACAACTGCCACTCGCACTTCAAGCAGCGGGTGGAGGAAGTGAAGCGCGGCATCCTGCAGTCGGGAGGCTTTCCGCTGGAGCTGCCGGCCATCTCGCTGGCGGAGAACTTCGTCAAGCCGACGACCATGCTCTATCGCAACCTGCTGGCGATCGAGTCGGAGGAACTGCTGCGCAGCCACCCGATCGACGGCGCGGTCCTCATGGGCGGCTGCGACAAGACGACGCCGGGGCTGCTGATGGGGGCCATCAGCATGGGCATTCCCTGCATCTACCTGCCGGCCGGCCCCATGCTGCGCGGCAACTGGAAGGGCAAGGTGCTGGGTTCCGGCTCCGATTCCTTCAAGTACTGGGACGAGCGCCGCGCCGGCAACATCACGCAGGCGCAGTGGATGGAAGTGGAGGGCGGCATCGCGCGCAGCGCCGGCACCTGCATGGTGATGGGGACGGCCGCCACGATGATGGGCATCGCCGAAGCCATGGGCATGACATTGCCCGGCGCATCCAGCATCCCCGCCGTGGACGCGAACCACCAGCGCATGGCCACGCAATGCGGACGCCGCATCGTCGACATGGTGTGGGAAGACCTGACGCCGGCCAGGGTGTTGACGCGCAAGAACTTCGAGAACGCGATCACGGTGGCGATGGCCGAGGGCTGCTCCACCAACGCCATCATTCACCTGGTGGCGATCTCGCGCCGCGCTGGCGAAACCTGCGCCGTATCGCTCGACGACTTCGATGCGTTCTCGCGCAAGGTACCCGTCATCGCCAACATCCGGCCCAGCGGCGACAAGTACCTGATGGAGGATTTCTACTACGCGGGCGGCATGCGCGCGCTGATGAAGAATCTGGCCGATGGCGGCCTGCTGCACCTGGACGCGCTGACGGTCAGCGGCCGCACGGTCGGCGAGAACCTGGAGGGTGCGGAGGTCTACAACGACGACGTGATCCGGCCCTTGTCGAATCCCATCTACCAGGAGGGCGCGCTGGCCGTGCTGCGCGGCAACCTGGCACCCGACGGCGCGGTCATCAAGCCCAGTGCCTGCAGCCCGGATCTTCTGCAGCACACCGGCCCCGCGCTGGTGTTCGACGATTACCCGTCCCTCAAGAAGGCGATCGACGACCCCGATCTCGACGTCACCAGGGACCACGTGATCATCCTGCGCAATGCCGGCCCGCAGGGCGGCCCCGGCATGCCGGAATGGGGCATGGTGCCCATTCCCACCAAGCTGGTGAAACAGGGCGTGCGCGACATGATGCGCATCAGCGACGCGCGCATGAGCGGCACCAGCTATGGCGCCTGCGTGCTGCACGTCTCGCCCGAAGCCTATGTCGGCGGCAACCTCGCGCTGGTGAAAACGGGCGACATGATCACCGTGGACGTGCCGGCGCGCCGCATCCACCTGGAAGTGAGCGACGCGGAACTCGCGAGCCGCCGCGCCGCCTGGACGCCGCCGCCGCGCCGCTTCGAGCGTGGCTATGGCTACATGTTCAGCCAGCACATCCAGCAGGCCCACCAGGGCTGCGACTTCGACTACCTCGAAACTTCCTTCGGCGCGCCGGTCGGCGAACCGGCCATCTACTGAATCCCATGCCGCTCAAACCAGAAACCAAGGCCAAGCTCATGAACGTGAGCACGGCCACCCTCTGCACCGCGTTGTTCAAGCGCGGCCTGCGCAACCAGTTCATCCAGGACGTGCATCCGCTCAATCCCAACCTGCCCAACATGGTGGGCGAGGCGTTCACCCTGCGCTACATCCCCGCGCGGGAGGACCTGAACCCGATCTCGGTGTTCCAGGACCGCCAGCACCCTCAGCGGGCCGCCGTCGAGCAATGCCCGGCGGGCGCGGTGATGGTGTTCGACAGCCGCAAGGACGCCCGGGCCGCGTCGGCGGGGTCCATTCTCATCACGCGCCTGATGGTGCGGGGCTGCGCGGGCGCCGTCACCGATGGCGGCTTCCGCGATTCGCCCGAGATGGCGGGCATGCCGTTTCCGACTTATCACCACCGCCCCAGCGCACCGACCAACTTGACGCTGCACCAGGCGCTGGACATCAACGTCCCCATCGGTTGTGGTGACGTCGCGGTCTTCCCCGGCGATGTGATGGTGGGCGACAAGGAGGGCGTGTTCGTCATTCCGGCACACCTGGCGGACCAGGTCGCCGACGAGGCGGTGGAGATGACCGCCTTCGAGGACTTCGTGACAGCGGAGGTGCTCAAGGGCCGCAGCATCCTGGGCCTCTATCCGGCGACGGACCCGCAGACGCAGGACGACTTCGCGGCTTGGCGCAAGGCCAACGGCCGGTAGCCACCCGACGGGCGCCTGATGCGGCGCGGGCGCACAATGCGGCTCATCCATGAGCATCCGCCCCTGCGCGCTCCCGTCCACCGCGCTGCTGCTGCGCCACCAGCACGCCGGCGCCTATGCGGACTGCTACGCCACCGACATCGCCCGGGCCGTGACGCACGCCGAGTTCGTGGAAGCGTTCTACACCACCCGCCTGTTCAAGGCCGAACGCTTCATCCTGCGGTGGCTGGCGTCCAAGCCTTCCAGCGACGCGCAGGCGCGCCAGCTCGCCGCGGGTGAACGCGACACCTTCGCGGCGTGGACGGTGGAGGGCCGGGCGCCGGGCCAGCTGATGCTGGCGGACTTCAGCGGCCGCACACGGTCCTGGCTGATGGTCGGGCCGGTGGAAGGTGCCGCGGGCACGCGCCTGTATTTCGGCTCCGCCGTGGTTCCCGGGAAGGCCGCTGGCGATGGCGGGCGCGCCCGCATGGGATTCCTCTTCCGCGCCCTCCTCGGGTTCCACAAGTTGTACTCTCGCGCCCTGCTGCGGTCGGCGCGCGCCCGTCTCGCCTCCGGCGGGGGCTAGAGCGCGATCAAGCGGGCGCCCGCATAGGCCAGCAGCACGGACAGCAAGGAGCGGATCAGGCGATCCGGCGCGATGCGCACGAGGCGCGAACCCACCCAGATGCCGGGCAGCGAGCCGATCAGCAAGGTGCCGAGCAGCGCCCAGTCGACCGAGCCGATGGAGGCGTGGCCCAGCCCCGCGACCAGCGTGAGCGGCACGGCATAGGCGATGTCGGCGGCGATGATGCGAGGCAGAGGCAGGGCGGGGTACAGCAGCATCAGCGCCGTGACGCCGATCGCGCCGGCACCCACCGAGGTGAGCGAGACCAGCAGGCCGATGAGCGCGCCGAACAGCACCGGTTGCGCCCAGTGGCGTGGTTTCGTCGCCTTGGCGAGCTCGGCGGCTTCTAGATGGCGCGGTGCCTGCTTGCCCTTGATGGCCTTGTACAGCGTGGCCGCCGCGGTGAGCAGCAGCGCGGCGCCCAGTGTCGTGGTCATCACGGCCTGCACCGCCGCGTTGGCCGGGCCCACCCGATGCAGGATGAAGATCGTGATGAGGGCCGCGGGAATGCTGCCCAGGGAGAGCAGCCCGACGATGGGCCAGTCGATGTGGCGCGAACGGGCCAGGCCGACCGCGCCGCCGAACTTGGTGGCGGCGGCAAACAGCAGGTCGGTGCCGATGGCCAGGTACGGCTTGACGCCGAAGCCGAAGATCAGCAGCGGGGTCATCAGCGAGCCGCCGCCCACGCCGGTCAGCCCGACCACGAGGCCGACGGCGAATCCGGCGAAGACGAAGGCAAAGTCATGCATGCGCGCGACTGTGGGGCCGGCCCCGCCGGAAACCAACCATTTTTTGGTCCGCGCCTTATGCGGATATGCATATGCCCCAGTGCCGGCGCGGGTTGCGCCGGGCGTGCGAGCCGATCCCGGATAAGGCGGTTCCGGCCCTTTCCGGCCGCTTCAGGGCCGCTGTCCGAACTCCGCCAGATCGGCGCGCCAGCGGATCGCCTGCTCCGACAGCGAGAAGCCCAGCCCGGGGCGGTCCGGCACCCACATCCGGCCGTCCTTCAGCTGCAACTGCTCATTGAACAGCGGACCCAGCCATTCGAAGTGCTCCAGCCAGGGTTCGATGCCGTAGGCGGCGGCCAGGTGCAAATGAATCTCCATGGCGAAGTGCGGCGCGAGCTTGCGTTGCTTGAACTCGCCCAGGGCCATGATCTTCAGGAAAGGCGTGATGCCGCCGACGCGCGGCGCGTCGGGCTGGATGAAGTCCGTGCCCGCCATGATGAGGTGGGCGTGCTCTTCGAAGGAGGTCAGCATCTCGCCGGTGGCAATGGCGGTGTCGAAGCGGTCCGCCAGCTGGCCGTGGCCTTCGTGGTCGTGGGCGTCCAGCGGCTCCTCGATCCAGGTGAGGTCGAAGCCTTCGAAGGCGCGGCAGGCCCGCGTGGCTTTCTGCCGGTCCCATTGCTGGTTCGCGTCCACCATCAGGGGGAAACCATCACCGAGCAGCTTGCGCACTTCGCCGACGCGCCGGACATCGATCGACAGGTCGGGCTGGCCCACCTTGATCTTGATGCCGCCGATCCCGGACTCGCGCGACGTCGCGACGTTCTTCAGCACCTGGGGCAGTTCGGTGTGCAGGTAGCCGCCCGAGGTGTTGTAGCACTGCACGGAGTCGCGGTGCGCGCCCAGCAGCTTGGCCAGCGGCAGCTTCGCGCGCTTGGCCTTCAGGTCCCACAGCGCGATGTCGAAAGGAGCGATCGCCTGGGTCGTCATGCCCGCGCGGCCCATGGAGGCGCCGGCCCACTGCAACTGCACGAACAGCTTGCCGATGTCGCTCGGGTCCTGCCCCAGCAGGTTGGGCGCAATCTCCCTGGCATGCGCGAAGACGCCGCGCCCGCCGGCGCGTTTGCTGTAGCCGAAGCCGATGCCCTCGTGGCCGTCGCGCGTGCGGATCTCGCAGAAGACGAAAGCGATCTCGGTCAGCGGCTTCTGCACGCCAGTCAGCACCTTGGCATCGCTCACCGGTGTGGCCAGGGGCAGGTAGATCAGCGAAAGCTGGATCCAGTCGATGCGGTCGGCGCTGTCGGCCGCGGTCCGCGCCCCGGCCCCGACCTGGGCATACGAAACGATGTTGGATTCGACTGCGGCCATTGGGTTGATTTCCTGATTGAGGTCAAACACGCTCGAGAACGGCTTCCCACAGCGCCTTGCTCCTGACGTACTTGCGCGTGACGAAGTGCTGCAGCGAAATCTGCTTCCAGCCCTGGGCGAACAAAGCCTCGGCCGCGGACCGGTCGAAGAAGCGCTTCGGCTGGCCGTCCACCATGAAGAAGTTGGGTTCGATCTCGGGATGCCCCGCCGCGCCGAAATTGCGGTCTTCCGTGGAGTTCAGCCGGCACAGCAGCACCCCGCCCGGGCGCAACACGGCGTGGATGCGAGCCACGATGTCCTGGGTCTGCGCCCAAGGAAAATAGTGCAGCGACAGGCTGGCCACGACCAGGCCCGCGCTCTGGGGCGGCAGGGGCAAAGGCTCCCGGATGTCCCGCTGCTCGAACTTCGCGGACGGCACCCGCAGTTTCGCGACGGCGAGTGCGGCGGCCGACAGGTCGAAAGCCTGCACGCTCAGGCCCGCGCCGGCGAGAACCGCCGTGTCGTCGCCATGGCCGCAGCCGATTTCGAGCACCGGGTGGGCGCCCGCGTGCTCGACGGCCATGGGCAGCCAGCGTGCCAGCCAGGGATCTGCCATCACGGTTCGAAGGGCTCCACCAAGCTGAACCGCGGCATCAGCTGGCCATCGACCACGAGGCTGCCGAAGAACATCGCGTGCGGCCGGACCCACAGGCCGGTCGCGTTGTACAGCGGTCGGTAGACCACCAGCGGCTCGAAGGTCTCGCTGTGCCTGGCAACGCCGAGGACCTCGTACTCGCCGCCCTTGTAGTGGCGGTAGCGGCCAGGGCGTGCTGGCGGAAGCGGAGCAAGTTCTGGCATCAATGACCCGAAGACAGCTTGAGCCCCACGATCCCCGCCACGATGAGGCCGAGGCTCGCGATCCGGCCCGCGGTCGCGGGTTCGCCGAACAGGATGATGCCCAGGATGGCGGTGCCGACGGCACCGACGCCGACCCAGACGGCATAGGAGGTCCCGACCGGCAGCGACTTCATCGCGATGCCCAGCAAGACCACGCTGATGACCATCGCCGCGATGGTGCCGACCGAGGGCCACAACCTGCTGAAACCGTCCGTGTACTTCAGCCCGATGGCCCAGCCGATCTCGAACAGGCCCGCCAGGACCAGAAGCAACCAAGCCATCGATCTATCCGTGTGCATTGAACCAACCGGATTCTCCCGTATCCGACAACACCGCGTCCGGGCCAGAAAAAATCCCTCGGGCCATTGAAGGACCGAGGGATAAGTAGCCGGGAAAGAAACTTGAAAAAGAACCCGGCTCGTCTTGTCTGATTCAGCACATGGCGTGCCAGTTCCTTGCGGGTTTCCCTAGTCGGGCCGCGCGGTCGGTAAAGCGTTTGCCAATACGTGAAAAAGTCACGCGGGTTTCCCGGTGGCGCCACGGGCCGGATTTTGGACTGGCCTCACGAAACCTATCTCTGTAGGATAGCTCTGACAAGCTAGCCCGTTCAGCCAGTGTGCCCCCGGTCCGCCGCTGACCAACTTGTTCACCAATTCCGCCATGTGCCCCTCGCGCATGGCATGCACCCGCAGCAGGTACGCCATGTCAGATTTGTCTGCCCCGAAGGATCCCGCTGAAGGCAGTGCGCCCTCGGCGCCGGGCACGCCCCGTTTGTGGCTCGCCGCCAAGAAGTCCGCCAGCCGTTTTTCGGACTGGTTCGTCATCCAGACCACGGCGGTCAAGCTCATCCTGGCGGCCGTCGCCATCCTCATTCCGCTGACCGGCACCTATTCGTTCGTGCTGTGGCAGCGCCAGGCGGTCGTCGCCGAGCAGGTCAAGGCCATGTCCGCAGGGGGCGAAGCGCTCTGGACGCTCAATGACAAGCTGCCCGTGGTGTTCGGCTCCGGTTCGGTGCTGGGCTTCCTGGACAACCGTCCGGTCGAGCGCATCACCGTCATCTACAAGCCGCTGATGTGGAACGTGTCGGAGCGGATCGTCCTCATCGAGTCGCAGGGCAAGCAGTACGCCTACTACCCCAGCGACATGGAGACCAAGATCTTCGCGGACCGGGCCGTCGCCGCGCCCTGGGGCGGCAAGATGGTGTTCATCCCGCGCTCCGAGCTGACCGCGACCAGCATCGACATGCTCGAAAAGCTCGACGAGCGCTTCTCCGGCGCCCGCCCGCAGTCCGAGAAGGACGGCTGGAAGGCCGGCGTCAGCGGTGCGCTGTCGGCCGCGCTCACGCTGGGCCTGCTGGGGTTCCTGGCGTTCCACCTCAAGGGCCAGTTCAAGACGCTGCGCTTCATCGAGCCGGCCCAGGTGCAGGGCTCCATCGAAGACCTGGTCGGGATGGACGACATCAAGGCCGAGGTCGCCCAGATCAAGGACCAGTACCAGCGCCGCGCCGAATACGCGGAATACGGCATCAACAAGCCGTTCAACGTGATGTTCAGCGGCCCGGCCGGCACCGGCAAGACGAAGCTCGCAAGCTACCTGGCCAAGGAGCTGGGCCTGCCGATCCTGTTCCATTCGGCGGCCAACCTGGAAACCGGGTTCGTGGCGGGCGGCTCCAACACGCTCGCGCGCATCGCCTCCATGGCGAAGCGCCGCAAGCGCTGCATCGTGTTCCTGGACGAAGCGCAGGACCTGTTCATGAAGCGGGGCGGCCATCGCAAGTTCGATGACGACACGCAGAACTCGCTGCTGGCCATCCTGGATGGCGTGCGCACGCGCCACGAGGCCGAGATCATCTGGATCGTCGCCTCCAACTTCAACAGCGAATCGATGGCGATGGACGAGGCGATGCTGCGCCGCTTCCAGATGAAGGTGGACTTCCGCCTGCCGAACAAGGAAGAGCGCCTGGCCATCATCGAGCACTACCTCGAGCAGCGCGCGGGCAAGGTCGCGCACGACATGGACCTGCGCCACCTGGTGGAAATCACGGAAGGCCGCAGCCCGGCGGACCTGGAGACCATCATCAACCAGGCCGGCATCAGCGCGGTGCAGGCCGGGCAGATGATCGACGGCGCCACCCTGATGCAGGCGGCCGAACGCGTGATGGTGGGCAACGTCAACTCGAACACCACCAAGGAACGCGAGCGCGACCGCCGCATCATCGCCATCCACGAATGGGGCCACTTCCTGGTCGATTTCGAGCTGGAGCGCAAGCGCGCCGGTGGCGACTGGGAGAAGCTGCAGGGCGAGATGAAGACCATCAAGATCTCGCTCAAGGCCAACCCGCGCAACAACGCGCTGGGCTTCGTCTTCCACAAGCAGGGCGCGAACCTGCTGAAGACCAAGTCGGACATCGAGCACGACGTGCGCGTGCTGCTGGGCGGCATGGCCAACGAAGAGCTGTTTTTCGGCGAGGAGGGCACCACCAACGGCGCCCACAACGACATCACGCGCGTCACCAAGCTGCTGCACCACGCGGTGGCCGAGATGGGCATGTACCGCAAGACGCGGCTGAACTTCGGCGCGCTGAACGACAGCGGGGCCTCGCGCACGGTCGACGAGGAAACGCGCACCATCATGGAATCGCAGAGCGAGCGGCTCTACGGCGAAACCAAGACCTTGCTGGCGCGCCTGCAGCCTCTCACCGAGCACCTGGCGGGCAAGCTGATGGAAGCCGGGGAGATGAGCCTGAAGGAGGCGCTGTTCGAGATCCGCTCGTTCGAGGCCGCGACCTTCAGCTTCGACACCAGGCTCGGCCTGAACGGCGCCGCGCCGGCCGCCGCCGAACCGGGCACCTCGGCCTGAGCCAGGGGCGTCCGCGCGAAGCGGGCGCCCGTTGGCTGCTTATTTCTTGGCCGAGGCCTTCGGCGCCGCGGCGGGCGCCGCGCCGCCGGAACTGGCCGTCACGCCGAGACGGCGCGCGATGGTTTCCTCCAGCGCACGCACCTTCGGTTCCACCTGCGGCCGGGCGTCGGTGACCAGCTTGTCGGCCAGCACTTTCTGCATGTCGCCGCCGTGCAGCTGGAACTTCACGTAGACCGGGTTCTCCAGCATCGCGAGCACCTGTTTCAGCTCGTCCTCGGTGAACTTCTCTTCGAGCAGCGCACCGACCGTGGTCGGGGCGAGCCGGATGGCGCGGTCGCGCACCAGCGGCACGGTGGACTCCACGTACTTCTTGATGTCTTCCTGGATCTCCAGGGCGACGGCTTCCTGCTTTTCCGGGGCCACCCGTTGCGGCAAAGCCTGGGCAGCGCGGGACCACATCCGTGCGGCCGGTTCTTCGGTGAGCCCGCGGGCCATGGCTTCGATCCCGGGCTGCTGCAGCTTCAGGATCTTGCCGACGAGTTCTTTCTTGGCCGGTGTCGATTGCGCCTGGACCGTGCCGCAGGCGGCGACGATGGCGAGGAGGATCAGGGATTTTTGGAGCATGGGCGATCTTAAACGTTGGACCGCCGACACACCCCGTTACGCCGAGGGTCGCGCGGCCTTGCGGCTGCGCGAAGCCGGTGCCTTTTTCGCCTTCGTGGACGCCGCCCTGGGCTTGGCGGCGGCGACCGGGCGCGCCTTCACGTCGCTGACGTTGCCGCGTCCGCGGCTGGTGGCCTGGTAGTGGTCCCAGGCCTTCTTGGCCAGTCCCGAGCTGATGGCGAATGCGATGAGCTTGCCCAACATGGCGTTTCTCCTTGGTAGTTGTCGCAAGCCTAGCGCCGCGAGTGCCCGCCGGTGTGTAGTCGAGGCCCGATGCGGCGCGCAGGAAGTCCTACATCGGCCAATCGGTTCCCCGGACGAGGCGCGGCTCGCTTGTCCTGCTGTGCCCGGCCGGGCGCCCGCCTACTGTTGATCCAACGGCTAGGAGAGGAAACACACCATGTCCGAAGACGCAAGCAAGAGCAGCAACGAACAACTGCTGATCCACCTGGAGCCCGCCTGGGAGCGCCGCAATTGGTGCAACTGGCTCCACTGCAGCGAGGCCGAGCTGGAGCACGCGGTCACCTACGTCGGCCACGACCCGGACAACGTCCGCCGCTTCCTGCGCCAGGCACGCTAGCCGATCGGCACTGCGCAATCCGCGGGCCACCGCCAAACCGGCTTTGCCAGGCCGCTGGTGGCGCCCCCCCTTGGGGGGAGGCGCCGCAGGCGCTTCGAGGGGGAAAGTTACCCCGGATGTGCACCACTGGGCCTAGACTGGCGTTGCACATTCATGGACCCCACGACCCTGCGTCTCGATGAAGCCAGCGCCCGGCGCCTGGTGCTCGTGCGCGCCATCGACGACGTGGACACGGAGGGCCGGCTGCTCAGCAGCGTCGAGCGCGACCGGCTGGAGCAGGAAGCGCTGGAGGCGAGCCGGGAGTCCTCCCCGCCGTCCAGCCTGGACCGCGCCAGTTACCTGCAACAGCGGGCGCACCGTCTGCTGGCCGCCGTCGAGCACCGGCATCCGCAGCTGACCGCCCTGGAGCAGCCCGGGGCCTGGCGCCGCTGGCTCGCCTGGCTGCTGCCGCTGGCCGCCTGCGTGCTGGGCGCGGCGATCGACCGCATCGACAATCCCCAGCGCGTCAACATGCTCTCGCCGCCGCTGCTCGCGGTGCTTCTTTGGAACCTGCTCGCCTACGCCGGGCTCGTGGTGGCCTGGTTCCTGCCGCGGCGCTGGGCCGAGGCTTCACCGCTGGCGGCGCTGCAGCAGTGGCTGGCGCGCGAACCCCGCATCGGCGCGCGCCCCGGCCGCCTGCGCCGGGACGTCCTGGCGCGCTTCCAGCAGCAATGGCTGCGCACCACGGGTCCCCAGCAGGTGCTGTGGGGCAAGCAGGTCCTCCACGCCACGGCGGCGGGCTGGGCCGTGGGCCTGGCCTTGTCCATTGCACTGGGCGGCGTGGTACGCGAATACCGCGTCGGCTGGGAGAGCACGCTGCTCGAGCTGCACCAGGTGCACACCTTCCTGAGCGTGCTGTTCGCGCCGGTGGTGGCGCTGTTGCCGCTGGAGGGCTTCAGCCTGGCCGACTTGCAGCGCATGCGATTCAGCTCCGGCGCGGCGATCGGCGTCGAGGAAGCCCGGCGCTGGGTCGGCCTGTACCTGGGCCTCCTGTTGCTGGTGGTGGTGCTCCCGCGTGCGGTCCTGGCGGCAGTGGCCGGATGGCGCGCGAGGCGGCTCGGCAGGGCGGTGGCCTTCGACCTGCGGGACCCCTACTTCGTGCAGGTGCTGGCGCGGGTGAGCCCGGCACGCGTGACCGTGGGGGTCCTGGCATTCGACGAGGACGCCCGTGTGCTGCTGTTGCAGGCCATGCGGCAGGCGGCCGGCCGGGTGCCGCCGACGCGGCTGGAGGCGCCCTGGACGGTCCTGGCCACGCCCAAGGGCGATGCCTTGCGCCTGTTCGACATCCCGCTCGGGACGCGGCCGCCCACGCCGGTGGCGCCCGCGCTCGCCAGCGGCCCGAGTCCCGCGCGGGCCTGGCTGCAGGACCTGATGGGGCGCTTCCGCTCGTCCGCGCCGGCGCCCCGCGGCGACGCCCTCACGAGCGCGCTGCAGGAAGCCGACCTCGTCCTGCTGCTGCCCGCGCAGCCCGAGGACCTGCAGGCGGCATCGCGGCTGCTGCATTGGTTGGACCGGCCCGCCCTGGTGCTGGTGGGCGGCGGCGACGAAGGCGCCGACGAGCTGGCCGCCTACCGCGCGGCCGTCCGCCGCGCGGCCCTGCCGGCGGACGTGCTGGCGCTGCGCGATTGCACCGGCAACTGGAGCCGCGACGCCTTGCTGCTCGACGCCATCACCGGGCGGCTGCCGCAGGGCAAGCGGGCGGGGTTCGCGCGCATGGCGGAAGTCTGGAACGAGCGCAACGTGCAGCGGCTCGACGATGCCATGCAGCTCGTGGCCGATCTGCTCCTGCAGGCCGCGCGCGATACGGAGGCGGCAGGCGGCTCGCTGTCGCTGAAGCGGCTGGTGAGCACCGGGGACCGCGAAGCCGGGCAGCGGCTGCGCCAGGCTGCGCAGGACGCCATGGTGCTGCGCCTGCGGGAGGCGGAAGCGACGCACCTGGCCGAGCTGATGCGAATGTACGGCGTCGATGAGGCGCTGCCGACGGCGCCCGCCGCGCTGACCGGCGAGCGCTTCACGGTGCAGGCGCCGCTGGATTCGCCGCAAGCCGGCATGGCGGGCGCCGCGACCGGTGCCGCCATGGGGGCGGGCATCGACCTCGTCACCGGCGGACTGACGCTGGGCGCGGCCACCGCGTTGGGTGCCATGCTGGGTGGCGGCGCCGCCTACGTGGCCGCCGCCTGGCGCAATCGCGGCGGCTCCGCCGGGACCGCACAGGTCCAGCTGAGCGACGAGATGATGCAGTCGCTGGCCGAGGCCGCGCTGCTGCGCTACCTGGCCGTGGTTCACCGCAGCCGCGGTGGACCAGGCCTCGCCGCGGCCACGCCACCGGCGTGGCGCAGCGAGGTGGTCGCGGCGGTGGAAGGCGCGCGCGAGTCGTTCGCGGAATTCTGGCGGCAGGTCCGCGCGTCCGGCGACGCAGCGAGCCTCCGCCAGCCGCTGGCCGCCAAGCTCAATGCGCTGGTGCGGCAGGTCCTCGCGCGCCTCTAGCAACTAATTGGGGTCAGATTCCAATTGTTGGCTCGGCGCGGCCTGCCGGTCCGCGGCCTCGCGCAGCAACTGTTCGACTGCCGCCAAGCCGGCCGGCTTGGTGAGGTGGCGGTCGAAGCCGCTCTCGCGCGAGCGGGCCCGGTCTTCCTTTGTGCCCCAGCCCGTCAGCGCCACCAGGAAAGTGCGGTGCAAGGCGGGCAGGGCGCGCATCCGCTGCGCGACTTCGTAGCCGCTCAGGTCGGGCAGCCCGATGTCGAGGAACACGATGTCGGGTTCCATCTCGCGCGCCAGTGCCAGGCCCTGGGTGCCGTCGTGGGCGATGCGCGTGGCATGCCCTTCCAGTTCCAGCAGCACGCCCAGGCTCTCGGCGGCGTCCACGTTGTCGTCCACGACCAGCACGCGCAAGTTGCGTGCTTCGCCTGCGGGCCGCGCCGACGCCGGCCTTGCGGCGCCGGTGGCGACCCCGGTCTCCAGCAGCGGAAGGCGCACGGTGAAAGAACTGCCCAGCCCCGAGCCAGGGCTCGCCACCGCGACGCTGCCGCCGTGCAGTTCCACCAGGCTGCGCACCAGCGACAGGCCGATGCCGAGCCCGCCCTGGCCGGGCGCCCGGCCGACCTGCGCGAACATCTGGAACACCTGCGTGATCGCCTCCGCCGGGATGCCGATGCCGGTGTCGGTCACCGTCAGCTCGGCCTGCTCGCCGGCATGGCGCACGGTCAGCGAGATCGCGCCGCCAGTCGGGGTGTACTTGGCCGCGTTGTTCAGCAGGTTGCTGACCACCTGCGCGAGGCGCGTCGGGTCGGCATCCATGGCCATCGCTTCCTCGGGCAGGGTCACCGTCAGCCGATGCTGCCCGGCCTCGATCAGCGAGGCGCTGGTTTCCACGGCCGTCGCGACGACGTCCTTCAGGTCCACGCGCTCGCGCCGCAGTTCGACCTTGCCCGTGCTGATGCGCGCCACGTCCAGCAGGTCGTCCACCAGGTGGACCATGTGCTGCACCTGCCGCTCCATCATCTGTCGCGTCCTCTCCACCACTTCGGCCTTGCCGGCCGACAGGCGCATGAGATGCAAACCGTTGCTGAGCGGGGCGAGCGGGTTGCGCAGCTCGTGCGCGAGCGTGGCGAGAAACTCCGTCTTGTGGCGGTCGGCCTGGGCCAGTTCGTCGGCCAGGCGCCGCAAGTCCTGCTCCGCCTTCAGGCGCGCCGTGATGTCGGTGAACAGCACCGCGACGCGATCGCTCCCCGGCCCCCCCAGCCGAGCCGCATACACATCGAACCAGCGCCCCATGGCCTTGGCTTCCTCGACGAAGCGGACCGCCTCGCCGCCGCGTGCGACCTTGTCGTAGATTTCGAACCAGTGCGTCTCATGGCCCGGAACCAGTTCGCAGATGGTCCGGCCGACGACGTCCCGCAGGCCGGTATGCATGCTGAATGCCTCGTTGGCTTCCAGGAACCGGTAGTCATGCGCGACGCCCCGCGGGTCGCGCAGCATCTGGATCAGGCAGAAACCCTCGTCGATCGACTCGAACAGCGTCCGGTAGCGCTCCTCGTTGGCCTGCAGCCGCTGCTGGAAGAGCTTCTGCTCGGTGATGTCCATCGCCGTGCCGATCACCTGCCGCGGCCGCGCGCCATAGGCGGGCTGCAGGCGCCCGCGCAGCTCGAGCCAGCGCAGCGCGCCGTCGGACTTGCGGTGGATGCGGCCCTGGAAGAAGAACGGCGCGCCGGTGCGCAGCGTGTTGCGCGCGGCATCGCGGAACTCCTCCCGGTCGTCGAGGTGGATGAACTCGTTGCGGAACCGCTCGGCGTTGGGCGGCGGCTCGCTGCGCGAGATGCCCATCATGTCCGCGAGCCAGCTGTGCTCCCAGGTCACCTGGTCGCCGTCCGGTTCCCAGACCCACACGCCCAGGCCGCTGGCTTCGGTGGCGAGACGCAGGCGCTCGTCGCGGCTGGCTCGCAATTCCTCCTTGCTGCGATACAGGTCGACGAACACGCCGACCTTGGCCTTGATCACCTCGGAGCGCAGCGGCTTGGCCAGGAAGTCCACCGCGCCCAGCGCGTACGCCGACTTCATCGCTTCGTCCGGGTCATCGCCGGCGGTCACGAACAGGATGGGGGTGGACTGCGAACGCGGGCGCCGGCGGATTTCGCGCGCGACCTCGAAACCGTCCATGCCCGGCATCCGCACATCGAGCAGCACGGCCGCGAAATCCTGCTGCTCGACATGGGCCAGCGCCTCGGTGCCGGACATGGCGCGCACCAGGTTGACACCGAGGCTGTCGAGCACGGCCTCGAGGGCCAGCAGGTTGGCGGGCTGGTCGTCGACGAGCAGAACGTGGGCGGGCAGGGCGGACAAGGGCACGATGTGAGCTGCGTGTGCTTCGGAGTCTAAGCGGCGCCTGCTCGGCCATGGCGGCGCCCGAGCGCGTTGTGGGCCTTGTCCGGCAGAACGCGCGGCGCGGGTCCTACGGCCGAGCCTGGTCGCGGATTCGAAACTGCCGATGGGGCGCTTCCGTCCCGATGCCTTGGAATGTTCCGCCCGGCCCGCGTGCCGGGCATTTTTTGTCCCCCTTCACGCTTCTCCATGAGACTCCGAGCCCGCAACGACATCGAAATCCAGTGCGACGAGCCTTGTCCGCTGGTCGCCATCCTGCGGCCGCGCAGCGGCGCCAACCAGTGGGTGCTGGCGGAGCGCTACGAGATCGCGCCCTGGGTGCCGGCCAGCGAATACATCGACGGCTTCGGCAACCTTTGCCAGCGCTACACCCTGCCGCAGGGCGCTTCACGCGTCAGCGTCGAGTCGGAGGTCGAGGTCGAGGACCAGATCGCCATCGACCGCCATGCGCCGCAGGTCCCGGTCGCGATGCTGCCCGACGAAACGCTGATGTACCTGCTGCAAAGCCGCTACGCGCCCAGCGACAAGATGGAGGAGCGGGCTCGCGCCATCGTCCAGGGCTGTGCACCGGGCTACCCGCAGGCCGAGCGCATCCACGACTGGATCCGCGAGAACCTGGACTACCGCTACGGCGTCAGCAAGGAATCAACCTGCGCGCTCGACACGCTGGAATGCGGCGCCGGCGTCTGCCGCGACTTCGCGCACGTCGGGGTGGCCCTGACGCGCAGCCTGCAGATGCCGGCACGCGTGGTGGTCGGCTACCTGCTCGGACTGGAGCCGATGGACATGCATGCCTGGTACGAGGTGTTCATCGGCGGCCGCTGGTTCGCCTTCGACGCCACGCAGGACGCGCCGCGCGGCGGGCGCGTCCGCGTGGCCCATGGGCGCGACATCGCCGACGTGGCGTTTCTCTCCAACTATGGCCCGCTGGAAATCAAGCGCATGGAAGTGAGCGTGGCGGAAGTCTGACGGCGGCTCCAAGGATGAGCTGACGATCCGGCGTCCGGCGTGCCTTTCGGCTACGCTCCGCAGTGACCACTGCCAGAGATTTCCTTGCCGCCAGAAGCGCTGCCCCTGCCGGGCGGGTTGCCCCCGCCGCTGACCGACCGACCCGCCAAGCCTCCGTCCGAGTCGCTGCACGCGTTGCGCTACCTGGCCTGGCTCTGCGTGATGCTGCCGGTGCTGGCGTATGCCGGCGTGGGCTTCTACCGCTACCACCGGATCGCCGCGGACACGGAACTGCGTCTCGACCGCGCGTTGCGCGTCGCGCACGAGCACGCCCTGAAGGTACTCGACACCAACGACATCCTGCTGGCCCGCGTGATGGATGCGAGCGGGGTCGAGGATGCGGCCAGCCTGCGCGCGCGGGAACCCGCGTTGCACCAGCAGTTGCAGGCCATGTCCCGCAACCGCCCGCAGATCCAGTCGATCTGGATCCGCGACGCATCCGGCGAAGCGGTCGCCACCGACCGCGCCTCCCCGCCGCCGCCCGAGCCGGGCCTCGCGGACCGCGGCGACGTCGGCTGGCACCTCGATCACCCCGGCGGCCTGTTCGTTTCCGACGTCATGGTGGGCGGTGAATCGGGCACGAAGTTCTTCGACATGAGCCGCGGCCGGCGTGACCGCGAAGGCCGGTTCCTCGGCGTGGTGTCGGCGGGCCTGACGCCCGCCTATTTCGAGAAGCTGCACCGCGACCTCGTCGCCGACGAACCGGGCCTCGCGCTGACCATGTTCCGCGAGGATGGGAGCATCCTGTCGCGCTGGCCGCAGCTGCGCAATGGCCCGGGGCGGCTGGCACCGGACAGCCCGGTGATGTCGCGCGTCCGGACCGGAGAAACGGCTGGGGCGGCGCACGGCGTGTCCTCGGTGGACGGGCGCAAGCGGCTGCTGTTCTTCCGCAAGGTGGGCGGCTACCCCATCTACATCGGCACCGGCATGGACACGCGCGAAATCGCCAGGCGCTGGCTGGACGAAATGGCGTGGCTGGCGGCTTTCGGCCTGCCGCCGCTGTTGGGGCTGTACCTGGCGGCGCGAGCCGCGCTGCGGCGAACCCGCGACTCGCTGGAAGCGGCGCAGCAGCTGCACACGGAGACGGTGGCGCGGCGCCGCGTCGAGGAGGCGCTGGTGCAGGCGCAGAAGCTCGAGGCGCTGGGCCGTCTCACCGGCGGCGTCGCGCATGACTTCAACAATGCCCTCATGGTGATCAGCAACAACGTGGCGCTGATGAAGCTCAAGCATCCGGACACGGGCGGGCCGCAGCTGGAATCGATCGGCCGGGCCGTCGGCTCCGCGACCAAGCTCACGCGCCAGCTCCTCGCCTTCTCCCGCCGGCAGGCTTTGGTGCCGCAGGTGCTGCGGTTGCAGGACCAGCTGCCGTTGGTCAAGGATCTGCTGACGCCGGTGCTCGGCAGCCGGGTGGAGCTCGCCGTGGACGTGGCCCCTGACACACAGGCGATCCTGGTCGATCCGGCCGAATTCGAACTGGCGCTGATCAACCTCGCGATCAACGCGCGTGACGCCATGCCCGGCGGCGGCCGCTTCGCGCTGCGAGCGCGCAACACGCACGCCGACCAGTTGCCGCCCCTGCTGCAAGGCGCCATGGTGGTCATCGAGGTCAGCGACAGCGGCACCGGCATCGCGCCGGACGTGCTGGCCAAGGTGTTCGAACCGTTCTTCACCACCAAGCCGGTCGGCGAGGGCACCGGCCTGGGCCTGAGCCAGGTCTACGGCCTGTGCCAGCGCGCCGGTGGCACGGCCACCGTGGACAGCGAATTGGGTGTGGGGACGACGGTTCGGCTCTTCTTCCCGGCGGCCGTCGGCCGCGCCGCCACCGCGGGCGACCGCGGCCCCGCGCTCGAGCGCCACCTCGACCTGACGGTGCTGCTGGCCGAAGACAACGACGACGTCGCGGGCGTGCTGCGCCAGGTGCTCGACGCCATGGGTTGCAAGGTGACCCGCTACCACCGCGCCCAGGCCGCCGCCGACCATCTCGCGGCCTGCGCCCCGAACGAGTTGCCGGACGTGCTGCTCAGCGACGTGGTCATGCCCGGTGAGATGGACGGCATGGCGCTCGCCCTGCAGGTGCGCCGCCGGCATCCCGAGGTGCGCATCGTCCTCATGACCGGCTACGCGGAGCAGCTGGAAGCCATCGCGCAGCAGGGCTTCACGGTGCTGCCCAAACCGTGCTCCGCGGAGATGCTGGCGCAGGCACTGAAAGGCGAATGAACTGAACCTGGACTCGCGAGTTCAAGCGGCCTTCGCCAAGCGGGCGCGCAGCAAAGTGAGGACGGCGGCTTCCTCCGGCTTCAACGACGCCAAGTCCTCGCGCAACTGCTCTTCGACCTGTTCCTTCACTTCGAGCAGGAGTTCGCCCGCCGCGTACGCGCCCAGCACTTCGGGGTGGATGTAGCACTTGCGGCAGATGGTCGGGGTGTTGCCCAGCCGGGCTGAGACCTTCTCGATGGCGGTCCGGACATTCTTCTTCGCGGCCGCCTGGGTGTCGAAGCGCTCGAACTCCTGCAGGGCCAGCGCCGCCAGCACCGTGCCGGCCCAGGTCCGGAAGTCCTTGGCCGTGATGTCCCGCCCCGTCACCTCCTTCAGGTAGGCATTGACGTCCGCCGAACTGATGCTGCGCAGCTCGCCGTCGTCATCCTGGTACTGGAACAGGTCCTGGCCCGGCAGGTCCTGGCAGGCCTTGACGATCTTCGCCACCCGCCGGTCCTTCATCCGCAGCCGCCAGGTCTTGCCGCTCTTGCCCTTGAACTGGAAGCGCAGCTCGGCCCCCTCCACCTTCACGTGCGGATTGCGCAGGGTCGTCAGGCCATAGCTCTTGTTGGTGCGCGCGTAGTCGTCGTTCCCGACGCGGATGAGCGTGGTCTCCAGCAGGTGCACCACGGTCGCCAGCACCTTCTCGCGCGGCAATCCGCGCAAGGCCATGTGGGCGGCGATCTGCCGGCGCAACCCGGGCAGCACCTGCGCGAATTCCAGCATGTGCTCGTATTTCGTGCTCTCGCGCTGCTCGCGGAAATCGGGGTGGTACTTGTACTGCTTGCGGCCGCGCGCATCGCGGCCGGTGGCCTGCAGGTGGCCGTTGGCGCGAGGGCAGATCCAGACGTCAGTCCAGGCCGGAGGAATCGCCAGCTTGCGGATGCGGGCCAGGGTGGCCTCGTCGGTGACCGGCTCCCCGTTGTGCTTGAGGTAGCGAAAGCCTTCGCCCGCCGGCTCGCGCCGCAGGCCGCGCTGCGAATCGCTGGTGTAGGTGAGGCCGGCCGCTTCGGCCGCCTCCCGCGGGTCGTCGAGGGTCTCGGTGGTCGGCATCGGAAGCGATTGTGGACCAGGGGCGCATTCTCAGGTTGACGCTCTGTCCAGTATCCTGGAGACTTGCTCCAGCATGAAGGAGACCACCGCGCCCAACCTGAACGACCGCATCGCGCGGCGCGTGCGGGACTTGCGCTCGGGGCAGGGGCTCTCCCTGGACGCGCTGGCGGCGCATTGCGGAGTCAGCCGCTCGATGATCTCGCTGATCGAGCGCGGGGAGAGCAGCCCCACGGCCGTGCTGCTGGAGAAGCTCGCGGCCGGCCTGAAGGTGCCGCTGGCCTCCCTTTTTGATCCGCCCGAGCCTGCGAACGACCCGGTGTCGCGGCGTGCCGACCAGGTGGCGTGGAAGGACCCCCATTCCGGCTACGTGAGGCGCAACGTCTCGCCCAGCGGTGTGGCGTCGCCGATCCAGATCGTCGAAGTGTCGTTTCCGCCCAAGGCGCGTGTCGCTTATGAGAGCGGCGCGCGCGAACCGCTCTATCACCAGCAGGTCTGGGTGCTCGACGGCGCGATCGAAGTCACCGTCGGGGCCGACGCCCACCGCCTCGGCGCCGGCGATTGCCTGGCGCACGTGCTGGACCGGCCCGTCTCGTACCACAACCCCACCCGAAGGACGGCGCGCTATGCGGTCGTGATCGCCCGATGACCATCATCCAACGCCTGCGTTCCGTCGGCACTGCCCAACTGCAGGGCCTGGCCGACGTGCTGCTCGATTGCGTGGCAGGCGGCGCGTCCGTCAGTTTCATGCACCCCTTGTCGCGGGAGCGCGCGACGGCTTTCTGGGAGCACGTCGCCGCGAGCGCGGCGCGTGGCGAACGCGCGCTGTTCGTGGCCGAAGACGGACAGGGCATCGTCGGCACCGTGCAGCTCATCCTCGAGCAACCGGAGAACCAGCCGCACCGGGCCGACGTGGCCAAGATGCTGGTGCACCGGCGGGGCCGGCGCCAGGGCCTCGGGGCGCTACTGATGGCGGCGGCGGAGGAGGAGGCGCGCGCCCTGGGCAAGACGCTGCTGGTGCTGGACACCGCGAGCGCGGACGCCGGGCGCCTGTACGCGCGCCTCGGCTGGCAGCGCTGCGGCTTGATCCCGGGTTACGCTCTGCTGCCACAAGGCGGCTTGTGCGACACGACCTACTTCTATCGCCAGCTGGCCCGACCAGGAGCTTGACCATGCACCAGGAAGATTTCGACTCCGCGGGAGTCCACCGGTTGCGCGCCGACCTCGCGCTGGCCCTGCGTGCCGCGTCGCACCACGGGCTGTCCGAGGGTGTCTGCAACCACTTCAGCGTGGCGCTGCCGGACGGCTCCGGCCGTTTCCTGCTGAACCCGCGCGGCCTGCTGTGGCGCGAGGTGGGCACCGACGACATCGTGATGGTGGATGGCTCGGGCGAGCGGTTGGCCGGGCGCCACCCGGTGGAGCCGACCGCCATGTTCATCCACGCGGCCGTCCACAACATCTGCCAGCAGGCCTGCGTGCTGCACGTGCACATGCCGTACGCGACCGCCCTGACGTTGACGCAGGACCGGGCGCTGGACCCCACGCTGTCGCAGAACGCCATGCGCTTCGCCGGGCGCATCGCGATCGACGCCAACTACAACGGCCTCGCCCTCGACTCGTCCGAGGGCGAGCGCATCGCCCGCGCGATGGGCGGCAAGGACGTGGCTTTTCTCGGCAACCACGGCGTCATCGTTTGCGGCTCGCGCATCGACTACGCGTACGACGACCTGTACTACCTCGAGCGGGCGTCCATGGTGCAGGTGCTCGCGCAATCGACCGGCCGGCCGCTGAACCCGGTGGACCCCGCGCTGGCGCAGCGGGTGGGCGAACAGACGATGGGCGAACGGTTGCAATCCGAATTGTTCTTTGCCGCGCTGCGCCGGACGTTGTGAGCGCGATCAGGGAATAATCGCGGGTTCACTCCACCACAGAGCTCATCCAATGCGATTGTTTCTCCTCGGCGCCGTGCTGGCCGCCTGCTCCCTGACGGCTTGCGCGCAAACCCCCGCGGCCACGGCCAAGGTGACCACGGGCACCGGCCTGGTCTATGAATCCCTCAAGGAGGGCTCGGGTGCTTCGCCGGCTGCGACCGACACCGTCAAGGTGCACTACCGCGGCACGCTGACGGACGGCAAGGAATTCGACAGCTCCTACAAGCGCGGCGAGCCCATCGAATTCCCGCTGAACCGCGTCATCCCCTGCTGGACGGAAGGCGTGCAGAAGATGAAACCGGGCGGCAAGGCAAAGCTCACCTGCCCGCCGGCGATCGCCTATGGCGAGCGTGGCGCCGGCGGCGTGATTCCGCCGAATGCCACCCTGCAGTTCGAAGTGGAGCTGATTTCGGTCCGCAAGTAGGCGTGCCGCTTGCCTCGTCCTGATGGGCGGCCCAGAATGGGCCCGCACCACAGGAGGGGCAACCATGGGCCACACCGCATTCACCATCAAGGCTTTCGGCATCTACGTCGTCGTGACGGGCCTGGGCCTGCTGCTCGCCCCGAACCTCATGCTTGGCATGCTCGGGGTGCCGGAGGCACGCGAAGTCTGGATCCGCGTCCTGGGCTCGCTGGCAATCGTGGTGGGGTATTACTACATCGCTTGTGCCGCCGGCAATGCGCATGCGTTTTTTCGCGCCACGATTCCCGGCCGCATCGCGTTCTTCGCACTGGGGGTCGGGCTCGTGCTGCTCGCCGGCGCGCCGTGGACGCTGATCCTGTTCGGGCTGGCCGACCTGGCGGGGGCCGCCTGGACCTGGTCCGCGTTGCGCGCCGAAGCCCAGGGGCCGGGAACCGTCCCGGCTTCCTGAACCCGCCGGATCAGGCGGCCAGCGCCGCCGTCGCGTGGTTGGCCGCGACACCAACCTGCGCCTTGATGGCCAGCTCCGCCTGCGCCAGGGCTTTCGCCTTGGCCGCATCGCCCATGGCCACGCCTTCGGCGCGCACGAAGCGCACGTCGGTCACGCCGAAGAAGCCGAAGACCGTCTTCAGGTAGCTCTCCTGGTGGTCCATGGCGGAGCCCGCGGCGCTGGTCGAATACACGCCACCGCGCGTGGAAGCCACGATCACCGTCTTGCCGCCGGCCAGGCCTTGTGGGCCCTTCTCGGTGTACGTGAAGGTGCGGCCGGCTTGCGCGACGCGATCGATCCAGGCCTTGAGCTGGCTGGGCACGGAGAAGTTGTACATCGGGGCGCCCACGACGATCACGTCGGCGGCGAGGAACTGGCTGACCAGGCGCTCAGAGACGGCGTTCTCGCGCTGCTGCGCTTCGCTCAGGCCGGCCGCGTTGGGGCCCAGGCGGAAACCGAGCGAGTCCATGTCCAGGTGCGCGGGCGCGTCGGTGGCGAGATCCAGGTGCTCGACCGTCAGGCCCGGATGCTGGGCCGTCCACTGACGGACGATGTCGCGGGTGAGCTGGCGCGAAACAGACTGGCCGGCGAGCGGGCTGGAATCGATGTGAAGCAGTTTCATGGACCTTTTCTCCTGATGTTTGACCCGATCTGGGCTTGGGAATGATTGTGCGGATAGGTCGATCGATTGATAAGTCGGCAGTTTCAGGTTAGATTGTCCTGCTGATGGAACGAAATACATGCAAGACCTGAACGACCTGCTGTACTTCGCCGAGGTGGTGGACCACGGCGGCTTTGCGGCTGCGGGCCGGGCGCTGGGCATTCCCAAGTCCAAGCTGTCGCGCCGCGTGGCCGAGCTCGAGGCCCGCCTCGGTGTCCGGCTGCTGCAGCGGACGACGCGCAAGCTCTCCCTGACCCAGGCCGGCGAGCAGTACCACCGCCATTGCGTCGCCATGCGCGAACAGGCGGAAGCGGCCGACGAGGCGGTGGCGCGCGTGCAGACCGAGCCGCGCGGCACCGTGCGCGTCACATGCCCCGTCACGCTGGCGCAGAGCACCATCGGCGTGGTCGTGCCACGCTTCCTGGCGCATCATCCGCAGGTGCGCGTCGACATGCTGGTCACCAACCGCGTCGTCGACCTGGTGCAGGAGGGGGTGGACGTCGCGCTGCGCGTGCGTTCGAACCTGGAGGACAGTGGCTCGCTCGTCATCAAGAAGCTGGGCGTGACCAAGGGCCTGCTGGTGGCGAGCCCGCAACTGCTGCAGCGGTTCGGGGCGCCCCAATCCACCGACGATCTGGTGCATCTGCCCACGGTGGCGATGTCCGCGGTCGATGGGCGCGCCGACATCCGCCTCGTGGGGCCCGGCGGTGAGGCGTTCACGCTGGAACATCGCCCGGTCTACACCGCGGACGATCTGCACACCTTGAAGTTCGCCGTCGTCCAAGGCACCGGCATGGGGATGCTTCCCGACTACCTGTGCGGCGATGAACTGCGGCGCCAGGAGCTGGTGCCGGTCTTGCCGGGGTGGGCGCCGCCAGCGGCCATGGTCCTGGCCGCGTTCCCGTCGCGCCGCGGCATGGTCCCCGCGGTGCGGCGCTTCCTGGACTTCCTGGGCGAGAACATCGCCGGCGAACGCGTCGTTTCCCCGGCCGCGGTGTAAGACCGGCAGCATCGCGGCGACCATCCTGTATGAAGCGCATCCTCTTGCTGGCCCTGTCGCACCTCGCGGTGCTTGCGCTCGGGTTCGGATTGGGCATCTATTTCCT
This sequence comes from Caenimonas sedimenti, assembly GCF_007833165.1. Taxonomy (GTDB): domain Bacteria; phylum Pseudomonadota; class Gammaproteobacteria; order Burkholderiales; family Burkholderiaceae_C; genus Ramlibacter; species Ramlibacter sedimenti. The sequence continues at coordinate 37,311 of NZ_VOBQ01000013.1, forward strand.
GCCGATCCTTTCGGCGCCGCCGCCCCCGAGCCAGACCGAAGTACGAGCCGCGGCGCAAGGCGCCCGCTATCAGGGCGCATTCAAGCGCGACCTGAAGGGCAGCGACCCCTTGCACTGGGGCGAGGGACAGGTCGCGATCAGCGCGTCCGCCGTCACCTTGACGGGCCGGGTCGCGCCGGGCCCCGCCTACAAGCTCTACCTGGTGCCGGAATTCGTGGACACGCACGAGGGCTTCGTGCGGCTGAAAGCACAGTCGCTCCAAGTGGGCGACATCAAGACCTTCGAGAACTTCATCGTGCCGCTGCCGGCCGGCACGCCGGTGGAACGCTACAACACCGTGGTGGTGTGGTGCGAGGCGTTTTCGCAGTTCATCACCGCGGCGAAGTACCGCTGACGGCCCGCGGGCCTGTCCCTACACGCCGAGGTACTGGTCGAGCAGTTGCGGCTGGGCGCGCAGCTCGGCGGAGGTGCCGGCGAAGACCACTTCCCCCTTCACCAGGATGACGTTGCGGTCCGTCACCTGGGTCACGTGCTTCCAGTTCTTGTCGACGATCACGCTGGAAATCCCGCTTTCACGGATCAGCCCGCAGATGCGCCAGATCTCGCGCGCGATCAGGGGGGCGAGGCCTTCGGTGGCCTCGTCGAGGATCAACACGTCCGGGTTGGTCATCAGCGCGCGGCCGATGGTGAGCATCTGCTGCTCGCCGCCCGAGAGTTGCTGGCCGCCGTGGCCCAGGCGCTCTTGCAGTCTCGGAAAGGTCTGGAGGACGCGTTCATACGTCCAGTCGCGCTGGCCACGCGTGCCTGGCCGGGCGGCCATCACCAGGTTCTCCTTCACGCTCAGCGTGCCGAAGATGCCGCGGCCTTCGGGCACGTAGGCCACGCCCAACTGCGCAACCTCGAACGGCGGCCGCCCTACCGTCGGTTTGCCCATGACGTGCACTGTTCCGGCCCGCGGCGGCACCAGGCCCATGAGCGATTTCAGGAGCGTGCTCTTGCCCATGCCGTTGCGGCCCATCAGCCCGATCGTCTCGCCGCGGTCGACGTGGAAATCGACGCCGCGCAACACGTGGCTGGACCCGTAGTAGGTCTGGAGCCCGCGGGCTTCGATGAGGCGGTCAGCCATGGGCCTCCTCCTCGCCCAGATAGGCGGATTGAACGCCCGCATCAGCCCGCACTTCCTGCGGGGTGCCGCTGGCGATCACCTGGCCGTTCACCATCACCGTGAGGTGGTCCGCCAGCGCGAACACGGCGTCCATGTCGTGCTCTACGAGCAGCATCGCGTGGTCTTTCTTCAGCCGCAGCAGCAGCTCGACCATCCGCTCGGCTTCCACGGTGCCCATGCCGGCCAGCGGCTCGTCGAGCAACAACACCTGCGGCTGCGTGGCGAGCGTCATCGCGATCTCCAGCTGGCGCTGTTCGCCGTGGCTGATCGTGCCGGCGATGGCTTCGCGGCGCGGCTGCAGGCCCGCGAGTTCCAGCGCGCGCTCGGCACGCGTGTTGACTTCGCCCACGCTCGCGGCCAGGCGCAGCCAGCGGGCGGCCTGCGGCAGGCGCGACTGCGCGGCCAGGCGCACGTTCTCCCAGACCGTGAAGGGCAGGAAGATGTTGGTCTTCTGGTAGCTGCGTCCCAGGCCCGCGCGCGAGATCTTTTCCGGCGACCAGCCGGTGACGTCGCGGGAGCCCAGTTGCACCTGGCCGGCCGTGGGCCGCAGGTCGCCGGAGAGCAGATTGGTCAGCGTCGATTTGCCGGCGCCGTTGGGGCCGATCACGGCGTGGATGCGATCGCGCCAGAGGTCGAGCGTCACGTCGTTCACGGCGGCCAGGCCACCGAAGCGCTTGGTCAGCTGGCGGGCGCTGAGCAGGACTTCAGCCATCGGCGTCTTTCCGGCGCAGCATGCGTTCGACCAGGCCCAGCAGGCCGCGCGGGGCGAAGGCGACGATCAGCACGATGAAGATGCCCATCCAGAGCTGCCAGTGCTTGCCGGTGTTGAAGCCGCCGATGGCGGGCAGGCCCTTGAACTCGTCGAGCAGCAGCTCGAAGGCGAAGGCACCGACGATCGCGCCCGCGAAGTTGCCCATGCCGCCCAGGATCACCATCATGATCGCGTGCGCGCTCATGTGAAAACCCATCAGCTCCGGGTTCACGAAGCCGGTCTGCGCGCCCCAAAGGTAGCCGGCCAGCCCGGCCAGTCCGCCCGCGAGCGTGAAGGCCGAGAGCTTGTAGCCGAAGGTGCCGTAGCCCATGGCGCGCATGCGGTGCTCGTTCACGCGGATGCCGGCCAGCGCGCGCCCGAACGGGCTGAACAGCAGCCGCCGCAGGAACAGGTAGACCAGCACCAGCATCGCGAGCGTGAAGTAGTAGAAGACGCGCTTGTTCTCCAGGTCGAACAGGCCCGCATTCGGCTTGAAGTTGATGTAGAGCCCGTCGGAGCCGCCCAGCGCCTTGTTGTCGAAGAACAGGAAGAACACCATCTGCGCGAACGCCATGGTGACCATGATGAAGTAGATGCCGTGGGTGCGGACCACGAAGAAGCCGATCACCAGCGCGGCCAGCGCAGATGCGGCCACCGCCGCCGGCAAGGTCCACCACAGGCTGACGGCGCTGCCGGCGGGTGTGAGGAAGGCGAGGGCGTAGCCCGCGAGCCCGAAAAAGGCGGCGTGGCCCAGCGACACGAGGCCGGTCACGCCTTGCAGCAGGTCGAGGCTCATCGCGAAGATCGCGAGGATCATCATGCGCGCGACCATCTGCACGTAGAAGTCGGGTGCGGCGAACGGGAACGCGAGCAGGGCGATGAGCGCCAGGACCAGCGCGACCTGCAATCCGCGCGGCAATCTCTCCAGATGTGACTTCGCGGCGCTCATTGCTTGAACAGCCCCTCAGGCTTCCACAGCAGCACCGCCGCCATCAGCATGTAGACCAGCATGCCCGCCACCTGGGGCAGCAGGACCTTGCCGAAGGTGTCGACCAGCCCGACCAGCAGCGCCGAGATCATCGCGCCGCGCACCGAACCGATCCCGCCGATCACGACCACGACGAAGCACATGATCAGCACCTGCGAACCCATGTTGGGATACACGCTGGAGATCGGCGAGGCGATCATGCCGGCGATGGTGGCCAATCCCACGCCCAACGCGAACACCACCGAGTGGATCAGCTTGATGTTGATGCCCAGCGACTCGGTCATCTCGCGGTTGAAGGCGCCGGCGCGGATCTTCATGCCCAGCCGCGTCTTCGAGATCAGCAGGTACAGGCCCAGCGCGAGCAGCAGGCAGACCCCCGACATGAACAGCCGGTAGACGGGGTAGGAGAGGTTGTCGGTGAGCGGGATCGACGCCGAGAGCAGCTGCGGGATCTGCACGCCATGCACGTCGTCACCCCAGAGGATGGACCGCATCTCCTCGAAGATGTAGATCAGTCCGAAGGTGAGCAGCACCTGGTCGAGGTGGTCGCGCTGGTAGAAGTGGCGGAACAGCACCCGCTCGAGCAGCAGGCCGAACAGGACCGACAGCGCGGTGCCGAGCAGGATGGCGAGCGTCAGGCTGCCTGTCTTCACCGAGAGCGACCAGGCCAGGTAGGCCCCCAGCATGTAGAAGCTGCCATGCGCCAGGTTGACCACGCCCATGATGCCGAAGATCAGCGTCAGGCCGGCGGCCAGCATGAACAGCAGCAGGCCGTACTGCACGCTGTTCAGCAGCTGGATCAGGAAGTTCGCGAGGTCCAAGCGGGCTTTGTGGAAGTGGCTCAAAAAAATGGGAGGCCGAAACCTCCCATGGTGGGGCCGTGAGGGATCAACCGAGCTTGCAGCCTTCGCCGGAATCGGCGAGGGCCTTGGCGGCGATGCCGATCACCTTGTTTTCCTTGTTCTCGACCCGGCGCAGGTAGATGTCCTGCACCGGGTTGTGCGCCTTGCTCATGGTCCACTTGCCGCGCGGGCTGTCGATGGTCTGCGTCTCCAGCGACTTGTACAGCGCCGCCTTGTTCCCGATGTCGCCCTTGACGGCGGCCATGCCCTGCGCGAGCAGCAGGCCGGTGTCGTAACCCTGCACCGCGTACACGTCCGGCTGCGTCTTGAACGTGGTGGCGAACTGCTGGCGGAACTGGCGGTTGCGCGGTGTGTCGAGCGAATCGCTGTAGTGCATCGTGGTCATGATGCCGTCCGCTGCCGGGCCCGCGGCGTCGAGCACGCCCTCGGTCAGGAAGCCCGAACCCCACAGCGGGATGCGGTCCTTGAGGCCGGCCGCCGCGTAGTCGCGGATGAACTTGGCCGCGCCGCCACCGGCGAAGAAGCAGGCCACGGCGTCGGGGCGCAGCGAGGCGATCTCGGTCAGCAGCGCCTGGAATTCGACGTTGGGGAAGGGCAGGCCGAGTTCCTTGACGATGGTGCCGCCGGCAGCGGTGTAGCTCTGCTTGAACCCTTCGAAGGCCTCGTCGCCCGCGGCGTACTTCCAGGTGATCCAGACGGCCTTCTTGTGGCCCTTGTCGAACATCGCCTTGCCCAGCGCCAGCGTGGGCTGGCTGTTGGTGAACGAGGTGCGGAAGACGTTGGGCGCGCACAGCGCGCGGGTGGCGGCGTGGACGCCGGCGTTCGGGATCAGGTTCAGCACGCCGGATTCGCGCGCGACGCGCTGGATGCCCATCTGCACGCCGGAGTGCACGGTGCCGATCAGCACGTCGACCTTGTCGCGCTGGACCAGCCGGTTGGCGTTCTCGACGCCCTTGGACGGCTCGGATTCGTCGTCGACCTTGAACCACTCGATCTCACGCCCGCCGAGCTTGCCGCCCTTCTCGTTGATGGCCATGCGCACGCCGTTCTCGATATTCACGCCGAGCTGGGCGAAGGTGCCGGTGTAGGGCAGCATGAAGCCCACGCGGATGCGGTTCGACTGGGCGCGCACGATTTCGGGGAGCAGCAGGCCGGTGGAGGCCGCACCGACAATGGCGGCGCCACGGGACAGGACGAGACGGCGGGTGGTCATCGGAGGGCTTCCTTCGTTCTTCAGTTGATTCGGTTTAGTTGAGGCCTAAAGCATTTTTACCGCAAGTTCGCGCCCAACGCCACAAGATTAACCCTCACTGGGACATGGCGCGCAGGCGGAACCGCTGGATCTTGCCCGTCGCCGTCTTCGGCAATTCGGCGGCGAACTCGATCCACCGAGGATACTTGTACGGCGCGAGCAGCGACTTCACGTGCGCCTGGAGGTCTTCGGCGCTGGCCTGCTGCCCTGGCTTGAGGACCACGTACGCCTTGGGTTTGATGAGGCCGTCGCTGTCGCTCACGCCGATGACGGCCGCCTCCAGCACCGCCGCATGGGTGGAGAGGCAAGCTTCCACCTCGAAGGGCGACACGTAGATGCCGCCCACCTTGAGCATGTCGTCCGTGCGGCCGCCGTAGGTGTAGTAGCCGTCGCCGTCACGCGTGTACTTGTCGCCGCTGCGGGTCCATTCGCCTGCGAAGGTGGCCTTCGTCTTGGCGCGGTTGTTCCAGTACATGATGGCGGCACTGGGCCCGCGGATCTGCAATTCGCCGATCTCGCCATCGGCGCAGTCAGTTCCGTCGTCGCCGACCACGCGCAGCTCGTAGCCGGGAACGGCCTGGCCCGTCGTGCCGTAGCGCACCTGGCCAGGACGGTTCGACAGGAAGATGTGGAGCATCTCGGTGGAGCCGATGCCGTCGAGGATCTCGCAGCCGAATTCCGCGGTCCAGCGCTTGCCGATGTCGGCGGGCAGCGCTTCACCCGCGCTGGTGCAGATGCGCAGGTTCAGCTCGCTCTTCTTCGGCCGGTTCGCATCCGCGAGCAGGGCGGCATAGAGCGTGGGCACGCCGTAGAAGATGGTGGGCTGAAATTTCTTCAGCACGCCGAAGACGTCCGTCGGTGTCGGCCGCGCGGGCAGCAGCACCGCCGTCGCGCCCACACTCATGGGAAAGGTGAGCGCGTTACCGAGGCCGTAGGCGAAGAACAGCTTGGCGGCCGAATACACCACGTCGTCCTCGCGGACGCCCAGCACCGCCCGGCCATACAGCTCCGCCGTCTGGATGAGGTGGCTGTGCAGGTGCACCGTGCCCTTGGGCGTGCCGGTGGAGCCGCTGGAATAGAGCCAGAAACAGGCGTCGTCGGAACAGGTGCTTGCGACCTGCTGATCGTTGCCGCCCGACGCGATGAGCGACGCGACCGAATGCTCGCCGTCCCCGGCCGCGATGAACATCTGCTTCAGGGTCGAAATCTTGCCGACCAGCGGCTCGAAGGTCGGCAGCAACGGCTTGGAAACGAACAGGGCCTGCGCGCGCGAGTCGCGCAGCATGAACTCGAAGTCCCGGGTGGTCAGCAGCGTGTTGGCGGCCACCGGCACCACGCCGGCCAGCATGCAGCCGAGGAACACCACGGGCCACTCGAGCGTATCGAGCATCGCCAGCAGCACCCGCGATTCGGGCTGGAATCCGCGAGCGCGCAAAGCGTTCGCAAAGCGGTGCGCTTGCTCGGCCAGCTGGCCATAGGTGAGTTGCTCGCCGCTGGCCGCATCAATGAAGGCGGCCTTCTGCGAACGGGCCGCATTGCGCTGCAGGAGATCGTGCGCAGCGTTGTAGTCGCGTGGGATTTCCACGCGAGGTGGGGTGGCGCTGTGGTCGGCGTGGCTCAGGTGCATGCGGCCTCCTCCTCGTTGTCTTAAGCCGCCGTCTTTTCCTTCTGCACCGTTTCCAGCGCCATGGGCAGCCATTCACGGCACCAGGTCGTGCCCAGTTCCTCGGGGAAGGTGCCGGCACTGGCATCGTGGATCCAGATGTCGCCGATGCGCTGCGCGCCCAGGTCGGTGAGGCGCGCGTCGAACTTCTTGCCGCCGAACGCGAAAGTCTGCACGTAGGTGCAGTCACCGAGCGCGATCACGCCGTAGCGCACGTGGCCCAGGAATTTCGGTTGCAGATCCAGCGAGTCGTACAGCACCCGCGCGTTGTCCGGCACGTCGCCGGAACCGTAGGTGGATGTGCAGATGAGATAAAGTGCATCTTCATCGAAGACGTTGATGTCGAGGCCATCCATCAACTGGACTTCGATTTCGTCCACGAGGTCGGCGCAATCCATCTGGATCGCTTGCGCCACATAGTCGGCGGTGCTGGTCATTGTGCCGACGAGGATCTTGAGCTTCATGTGGAGTCCTGATGCAGTAAACTGCTTGACAGTTCGATTTCAGGAAGTATACTGCAATCTTGATCTGGCGCAAGTCCCCGCAAGAAAAACCGGCTTACATCGCATGCAGCAGCTGATGAGTGAGAACGAAGCCCAGGCCACGCTCGCCGAACTCGGCGCACGGGTGCGGGCGTGGCGTGCTCGCCGCGGGATGACGCGCAAGCAGCTGGCTTCGGACTCAGGCCTGTCCGAGCGCTTCCTGGCCGACGTCGAAAGCGGCAAGGGCAACGTCTCCATCAACTCCCTCGCGCTCACCGCCCGCGCGCTGAACATCACCATCCTCGATCTCCTGCAGGACGCGCCGCGTCCGGCGCTGGCACGCGCGCAAGGTCTGCTCACTCGCCTGGACGACTCTCAGCTCGACCAGGCCTATGCGCTGCTGGCGGCCAGCTTCGGATTGGCGGACGCCAAGGGCCGGGAGAAGCGCGTGGCGCTTGTCGGCCTGCGCGGCGCCGGCAAGACGACGCTGGGCGAACAACTGGCCGTGCAGAAGAAAGTCCCCTTCGTCGAGCTCGACCGCGAGATCGAACGCGAGGCCGGCACCAGCATGAACGAGATCCTGCTGCTGCACGGGCAAGCCGGCTATCGCCGCTACGAGCGCCGCGCCCTGCTGCGCATCGCGGAGGAACATGCGGACGGCGTGGTCATGACCACCGGCGGCAGCATCGTGAGCGAACGCGAGACGTTTGATCTGCTGCAAAGCCACTTCCATTGTGTGTGGGTGAAGGCCAGCCCCGAGGAGCACATGAGCCGCGTGGTGGCCCAGGGCGACATGCGGCCCTTCGATGTCACGCGTGGAGCCACCGGCGAGGCGCTGGACGACATCCGCCGCATCCTGGCCAGCCGCGAAGCCCTGTATGCGCGCGCCGATTCCGTGGTGGACACCGCGGCGCGCTCCATCAAGCAATCCCTGAAAGACCTGGAGCGGGCCGTGCCCGCCGCGGGCAAAGACCAAGGAGACCGAACGACATGAATGCCATGACCGAACCCCTGCTGTTCAAGCAGACCCTGGACGGCGAGGAGCGCGAGCTGGTGAGCTTCGCCACGCACCCGTCGCGCTACCGCCACTGGAAGCTGGACGTGCAGGGCGACGTCGCGCGCCTGAAGCTCGACATCGACGAAGACGGGGGTATCAAGCCGGGCTACAAGCTCAAGCTGAACAGCTACGACCTGGGCGTCGACATCGAGCTGCATGACGCCATCAACCGCATCCGCTTCGAGCATCCCGCGGTCAAGGTCGTGGTGTTCGAGAGCGGCAAGGACCGCATCTGGTGCTCCGGCGCCAACATCTACATGCTGGGCCTGTCGACGCACGCCTGGAAGGTGAACTTCTGCAAGTTCACCAACGAGACGCGCAACGGGCTCGAAGACTCCTCGCGCAACGAAGGCCTGAAGTCGGTGGCCGCCGTGACGGGTGCCTGCGCCGGCGGCGGCTACGAGCTGGCCCTGGCCTGCGACCGCATCGTGATGGTGGACGACCGTTCTTCCACCGTGAGCCTGCCCGAAGTGCCGCTGCTGGGCGTTCTGCCCGGCACCGGCGGCCTGACCCGCGTCACCGACAAGCGCAAGGTGCGCCGTGACCTGGCCGACATCTTCTGCACCACCAGCGAAGGCGTGCGTGCCGATCGGGCCAAGGACTGGAAGCTGATCGACGCCTATGCGAAGCCGCAGCAGTTTGGCGCACTGGTTGACCATGAAGTGGACGCGCTGCGCAAGCAGTCGGACCGTGCGGGTCCCGAGCAAGGGATCGCACTCACCAAGGTGGAGGTGACCATCGACGGGCAGGGCTATCACTACGGCACGGTCGACGTGCAGATCGACCGCGCCGCGCGCACCGCGACGGTGACGGTGTCGGCACCGCAGGTCGCGATCGAATCCACGCCCGACGCGATCGTCGCCGCCGGCGCGAATTGGTGGCCGCTGAAACTGGCCCGTGAACTCGACGACGCCATCCTGAACCTGCGCACCAACGAGCTCGAGATCGGCACCTGGGTCATCAAGACGCGTGGCGATGCCAACCGCGTGATGCAGGCCGACGCCGTACTGGAAGCGAACAAGGGCCACTGGCTGGTGCGCGAAACCCTGGGCGCGCTGCGCCGCACGCTGGCCCGCCTGGACGTGACCAGCCGCACGCTGATCGCCCTGGTGGACGACGGCTCCTGCTTCGCCGGGACCTTCTACGAGCTCGCGCTGGCCTGCGACCGCATCTACATGCTGGACCTGCCGGACTCGCCCGATGCCGCACCCGCGCTGCAACTGAACGCGGCCAACTTCGGCCGCTATCCCGCGGTCAACGGCCTCACGCGTTTGCAGACTCGCTTCAACGAAGACGCCGACACCATCGCCCAGTTGCAAGGCCTGCAGGACAGCCCGCTGCGCGCGGACCAGGCGCTGGGACTGGGCCTGGTCACATTGACGCCGGATGACATCGACTGGGACGACGAGATCCGGTTGATGCTGGAGGAGCGCGCCTCCCTGTCGCCCGATGCACTGACGGGCATGGAAGCATCGCTGCGCTTCCCCGGCAAGGAAACGATGGAAACACGTGTGTTCGGCCGGCTCTCGGCCTGGCAGAACTGGATCTTCATCCGGCCGAATGCGGTCGGGGAAGAGGGTGCCCTCAAGCTGTTCGGCACGGGCAAGAAGGCGAAATTTGATTGGAAGAGAATCTGATGACCACCATCGACCTGCAAGCCAAAATCCCCAACAACGTCAGCCTGGGCGACAACCGCCAGCTGCAGCGCGCTCTCGAACACTGGCAGCCCGCCTTCCTGAACTGGTGGGACGAAATGGGCCCGAGCGACTTCAAGGCCAAGGAGGTCTACCTGCGCACCGCCGTCGGCGTGGACGCGCAAGGCTGGGCTCAGTACGGCTACACGCCCATGCCCGACTACCGCTGGGGGATCTTCCTGGCCGACCGCGAGCAGGGCCGCAAGATCGGCTTCGGCGACCACATGGGCGAGGACGTCTGGCAGGACGTGCCCGGCGAATATCGCTCCACGTTCCGGCGGCTGATCGTCACGCAAGGCGACACCGAGCCGGCCTCCGTCGAGCAGCAGCGCCTGCTCGGCCACACCGCGCCTTCGCTGTATGACTTGCGCAACCTGTTCCAGGTGAACGTGGAAGAGGGACGCCACCTCTGGGCCATGGTCTACCTGCTGCACGCCCACTTCGGCCGCGATGGCCGTGAAGAGGCCGAAGAGCTGCTGATGCGCCACAGCGGCGACGCCGACAAGCCGCGCATCCTGGGCACCTTCAACGAGCCGATGGACAACTGGCTGTCGTTCTTCATGTTCACCTACTTCACGGACCGCGACGGCAAGTTCCAGCTCAAGTCGTTCGCCGAGTCGGCATTCGACCCGCTGGCGCGCACCACGCGCTTCATGCTGACCGAGGAAGCGCACCACATGTTCGTGGGCGAGACCGGTGTGGGCCGTGTCATCAAGCGGACGCTGGAAGTGATGAAGGAGCTGGACACCGACGACTGGAAGCGGGTGCGCGAGCACGGCGCGATCGACTTGCCCACCATCCAGAAGTTCATGAACTTCTGGTTCACCAGCTCGCTCGACCTGTTCGGCTCGGAGGCGTCTTCGAACGCGGCCAACTACTTCAGCAACGGCATCAAGGGCCGGCCCGACGAAGCGAAGTTCGCGGACCACGTGGAAGCCGGCACCGAGATGAGCATCCAGGTGCCCGACGGCAAGGGCGGCGTGATGGACCAATCCATCAGCGTGCGCAACGGCATGAACGAAGTGACGCGCCTCGAATACGTGAAGGACTGCAACGTGGGCGTGACGCGCTGGAACATGGCGCTCAAGCGCGCCGGCGTCGATTTCCAGCTGAAGCTGCCTGCCACGCGTTTCCGCCGTGCCGTCGGTGTGTGGGCGGGAATCCCGACCAACCCCGAAGGCATCCCGATCACCCCGGCCGAGTTCGACGCGAAGAAGAACGACTGGTTGCCGACGCCGGATGACACCGCTTTCATCAAGAGCCTGATGCAGCGCGTGACCGAACCCGGCAAGATGGCCGGCTGGATCGCGCCGCCGGACCGCGGGATCAATGCGAATGCGGTGGAGTATGAGTACGTGAAGCTGTAGATCGAATTTCTCCCTCCCCCTCTGGGGGAGGGCTGGGGTGGGGGCACTGCATGTCGCAATCTCGTCGACGCGCGCGCCCCCATCCCGACCTTCCCCCAGAGGGGGAAGGAGGAATTCAAGTCCCGATCATCCCGCCATCTTCCCGCCGTACCACCACCGTCGCCGACCGCGGAATCCCCCCATCCGGCCAGCCCCGCCGGCTCGTCCCGCCGTCGTCGCTCGTCTCCCCCGGATGCTGGATGTTCACGAACAGCGTCCGCCGGTCGGGCGTCAGCACGCAACCCGTCACCTCGCATCCCCGTGGCCCGGTGAGGAAGCGCCGGATGCGTCCCGTGGCCAGGTTCGCGCACAGCAGCTGGTTGTTGCCCAGGCGTGTGAAGTCGCCCTTGTTCATCACCGAACCCGACATGTCGGTCTGGATCCACAACAGCCCACCGCTGTCGAAGTGCAGGCCGTCCGGCGCACCGAACGCATCCGCGTGTGCGGAGGGGTAGCGCGCGCCGGCACCGGCCACTGCCGGGTCGCCTGCGAGCACATACGTGTCCCACTCGAAGGCGCTGGCGCCCGCGTCGCCGCCGTGCTCACGCCACCGGACGATGTGCCCGAAGGCGTTGCGCGCGCGCGGGTTGGCCGCGTCTACGCCCGGCCGGCCCGGATCGCCGCGCTGCGTGTTGTTGCTGAGGGTCACGTAGACCTCGCCGGTCGTCGGGTGCACAGCCACCCACTCGGGCCGGTCCATGGGTGTCGCGCCCGCGGCATCTGCCGCCAGGCGCGCATGGATGCTGGCTTCGGCCGTGGCAGGCAACGCCAGCCACTGACCGCGCCCGCCGCCGTCAAAGCGTGCCGCGTACAGCGTGCCGTGATCCAGCAGGTCGCGGTTGGCCGCGTAGCCGCCCGGCCGCACCGTGTCGCGCGTGACGAACTTGTAGATGGATTCGAAGCGGCTGTCGTCGCCCATGTAGACGGCCACGCGTCCGTCGCGCGTCAACGTGCAGGTCGCGCTTTCCTGACGCTTGCGGCCGAGGGCGGTGCGCTTGACCGGCGTGGATGTTGGATCCATGGGGTCGATCTCCACCACCCAGCCGAAGCGGTTGGCCTCGTTCGGGTGTTTCGACAGGTCGAAGCGCTCGTCGAATTGCCACCACGGCAGCCAGGAGCCGTCGGCGGCCAGGCCGTAGCGGCGCTGCGCGGCATCCGGCCTGAAGCTGCCGGGCGCCGCGCCGAAATGGCCCTGGAAGTTCTCTTCGCAGGTGAGGTAGGTGCCCCAGGGGGTGACGCCCATGGCGCAGTTCTGGAAAGTGCCGAGGACCGAAGCGCCGGACGGGTCGTGCGCGGTCCGCATCCAGGCGTGACCGGCTGCCGGGCCGGCGATCCGCATGGGCGTCGTTCCGTGGATGCGCCGCGCGTACGGCGATGGCCGGATCAGCTCCCATTCGCCTCTGCGCAACGCCACCTCGACGACCGACACGCCCATCGCGAACTGCGACCGGCGCACTTTTTCAACCGTCGCCGGTTCCATCCCGTCGGGGTGCAGCAGCGTCTCGTCCGTGTACTCGTGGTTGAGGACCAGCAGCCCGCGGCTGCCGTCGGCCGAGAGCGGGAAAAAGTGCATGCCATCGTGGTGCATGCCTGCTTGCACGGCCTGGCCGGCGCCTCCCGTTCCGGCGATCCCCAGGGAATCCTCCCACTTCAGGAGGACGGAAGCCCGGTAGCCGGGCGGCACGACGACAGTGTCGGCCGAGGAGGGCGGCACCCCGGCGAAGCCCGGCAGCGCGGTGTCGGGGGTCGCGGTGTTCGGGGGCACAGCGCAGGCCGGCGCCAGCAGCGCCAGCAGCCCGGCGGCACCTGCCTGCAGCACGCCGCGCCGGCCGCCGGAGGCGGGTTCGGTGGGAGACATCGGGGAACAACTAGAATGGCGGCTTCGGAGCGTAGCGCAGTCTGGTAGCGCATCTGGTTTGGGACCAGAGGGTCGTAGGTTCGAATCCTATCGCTCCGACCACTTCGCCGCCTGGCGGCCGAAACGGAGAACAACATGGCAACGCCTGCCCCCGCGCCCGCGGACCCCAACAAAATCAATGTGCAAGACAAGGCCGACCTGGAGTCCTGGGCCAAGGTGTTCGGCGTGACGTTCACGCAGGTGAGAGCCGCCGTGGCCATCGTCGGTCCCAACGCCGAGGCTGTCCGCAAGTACCTGAAGAAGTAGCGGCGGCGGTACCATGGGTCTTCACTCCGAAAGACACCTGTGGCCACCGAACTCCGCGAACTGACCCATGGACAAAGCGCCAACCTGGGCCGCGCACTGGCCGTCGTCGACGACCAGATCAAGCAGGCCAAGGTGCTGATGGAAACGCATTTCCCCGGCACGCCGCACGAAGCGGGTATGGCCATGACGACCGCGATCGTCCAGGCACTGGCCGCCGTGTATGCCGGTCACGCTGCCACCAGCAAGACCTGACCAAGATTTTTTCTGCCCGTAGCTCAGTTGGATAGAGCACCTGCCTTCTAAGCAGGTTGTCGGGGGTTCGATTCCCTCCGGGCAGGCCACATTTGCACCACACGCCCGCGCGTGCCAAGACCTCAAGCGCCTGGCGCCCCCACGTCGTCCGACGCCCCCACCCAGACGGCCGCTTCAGCGGCCTCCGTGAAGGTGCGGAACACCAGGCCGTGCTTCTGCGCCGATTTCTCGCTGGTGCCGCGCCGGCTCGCGGCCGTCACCACCGATGCGGCCCGCTCCAGCTTGCGCAGGCTGTGGGCGGCGTGTGCACCCAGGTGCAGGTGCTGCGTGAAAGAGAGGTCGACCTGCGCCGCGACCAGGATGAAGAGCACCCGCCGGTGACCGTTCATCTCGCAGACCTGCGCCGCCAGGTCGAACATGCCGCACAAGTGCCCCAGGTCCATGGGACCGGCCGCCTCCACGAGGAGATACGTCGGTCCCGGGGTGACCTCGAGGGAGAAGCGCATTTCGTCGTTACCTTTGAAGCCGTGCGCCAAGGCCGAGGGCGTTCACGGCCCGGGCGCGATCACCGCGAAAGGTTAGCACGCGTCGGCCATGGGCCGAAGGCTCAGGAACTGGCGCTGCGCAGGTCGTGCTCGCGCAGCATCACCGGCTCGCGCGAGCCGCTGGCGAGGCGCCGCCGCACCACGGTTTCCAGGTGAGGGAGGTTGTGCCGGAAGGTTTCCATCGCGTCCTCGCCGGGGGTCGCGGGCCGGTAGCTGTAGTGCAGGGTCAACGGGCTGACGCTGGCCCCGACCAGCGCGTCTCCGACCAGCACCCAGAAACGGATGGTGCCCGAGGCTTCATGGAAGACGGCGGGTTCGGAGGTGGAATCGGCGGCGATGGCCCATCGTACAGTGTTGCCACCGCTTGTGCGGCCGTAGGGATGTCAAATGAACAGGGTAGGCGTGCGCGTCGTGGCGTGTGTGCTCGTCGCGTTGCAAATGGTGGCTTGCGCGACCTGGCGGGCCCACCCGCCAGCGTTCGCGCTGCATCGCCAATGGATGGCCGATCCGCCTGGCGTCGAAACCAGTGCGATCCGGACCGCGACGGCTCTCGCGGGGGCGGCTGGGTCCCCATCGCGACTGCTGGCCGCGACGGCCGGGCTTGCCGGCTGGCGCCCGCTGCCACAGTCCTTCCCGGCAACGGCAAGGCCTGCCTGGGTGGCGGCTTGCGGCGCACCCCCGTGGCCTGCGGGTGCCTTCGCGACGGCCGTCGACGAGGTGCTGTCCGCGATCGACGCCGCCGAGCATTCCCGCCGTGCCGCGCTGGGGAACCTGCCTCCGGGCCTGGACGCGCAGATCCTGATGCCCCAGGTGGCGGCCCGGCCGCCAGCGCAGCCCTCCGTGCCCGACTACCGTGCCGCGCTCGGCCGCATCGACCCGGGGCCGTTGCTCGCCGGCATGTTGCGGCTGGTCGCCGCGGTCGAGGCGCTGGATGCGGTCCTGTCCATCCCCATCCAGGTGCCCGCTGTGCGCTGGCAATGCGACACGACACTCGGCGGCCTCCTGATCGACACGACCGGCGCGGACAACGTGCACCTGCTCGCCAATCCCTTGCTCGTGATCGATGTCGGAGGCAACGACCAATACGTGTTCGAGCGCCGCGATACCCACAACCGGATCAGCGTCCTGCTCGACCGTGGAGGCAACGACCGGTATCAAGCCACTGCCCCGGGCAGCGATCCATCCGCCGGCGTGCTCGGCTATGGCGTGCTCTGGGACGCGGGGGGCGACGATCGCTACGAAGCCGGCGACTTCGCGCAGGCCGCGGCCCTGTTCGGCATCGCGCTGTTGCACGACACAGCCGGGGAGGACATCTACACGGCGCGCGGCTTCTCGCAGGCCTTCGCCATCGCGGGCCTCGCCATCCTGCATGACCGGTCCGGGGGCGACCGCTACAGCGCCGCGACGCACGCGCAGGCGAGCGGCGGGCCGGCGGGCGTGGCTTTGCTGCTGGACGCGGCCGGCAACGACCGCTATGCGCTGGTCAACGAGCCGCTGGTGCTGCCGTCGGCGCAATTGCCCGACCGGAACGCCTCGATGGGGCAAGGGGCCGGCCGCGGCCTTGCCATGCCGGCCCACGCCCAGGCCGTCCCCGGCGGCCTCGGCCTCCTGCTCGACCTGTCGGGAGACGACCACTACAGCGGCCAGGTGTTCGCGCAGGGCGTCGGCTACCTGGGTGGCGGCGGCCTGCTGTTCGACGGCGGCGGCAGCGACAGCTTCGACGCCGCCTGGTATTCACTGGGCGCGGCGGCCCACCAGGCGGTGGGCGTGCTGGTGAAGCGCGGCGCGGGCAACGACCGCTACCGGTCCACGCATGCCACCGCGCTGGCGGCCGCGCACGACGGGTCAGTGGCCGTCTTTGCCGACGATGGCGGGGACGACCGTTACGCGCTGGGTGAGTTCGGGCTGGGCGGCGAAAGTGATGGCGGCCGTGCCGTTTTCCGGGACGGCGGCGGCACGGACGTCTACGAGGTGCGCGGCCCTTGCGCGGGCGAGGCCGTCACCGCTGCGCGTACTGGGTCTTCCCGAACAGGACCTCCCGCGCCTTGTCGTCGGTGATCGGCTTGCGCAGGTCCGCCAGCACCTGCACGCCTCGTTGCACGGCCGGCCGGGCGGCGATGGTGTCCAGCCACTTCTTCAAGTGCGGATAGTCCTCGAGGACGATCCCCTGCTTCTCCCAGCTGCGCAGCCAGGGAAAGGTCGCGATGTCGGCGATCGAGTACTCGTCGCCCCCCAGCCAGGCACTCGCGGCCAGGCGCTTGTCGATCACCCGGTACAGCCGCTTCGCTTCGTTGCTGTAGCGGTCGACCGCGTAGGGCAGCTTCTCGGGCGCATACATGCGGAAGTGGTGGGCCTGCCCCAGCATGGGGCCCACCCCGCCCATCTGGAACATCAGCCACTGCAGCACCTCGTAGCGGGCGCGGTCCGAGGCCGGCAGGAAGCGCCCGGTTTTGGCGGCCAGGTAGAGCAGGATGGCCCCGGATTCGAACAGCGAGATCGGTTGGCCATCCGGGCCGGCGGGGTCGACCAGGGCCGGGATCTTGTTGTTGGGGCTGATCGCCAGGAAGTCCGGCTTGAACTGGTCGCCGGCGCCGATGTTCACCGGGATGGCCTCATACGGAAGGCCACATTCCTCCAGCATGATGTGGACCTTGTGGCCGTTGGGTGTGGGCCACGAATACACGGTGATCTTCGACACTGCGCGTTCCTTACGTTTTGAATTGATAATGGCACTTTAGGCCCAGAATCCCGTCCATGTTCGATCGCCTGAAGAAGGCCTTCTCCAAGGAGGCCAAACAGCCGGAAGGACCCTCGTCGCAGCTGACGGCCGGGCCCGCTTCGGAGTGGGCGACCCAGAATGGCGTGACCATGTCTTTCACCGCGCCGGGCGGCAAGGGGCCCACCATGCAGGGCAAGGTGGGCGGCAAGGCATGGCGGATGGAAGTCGGCCGGCCCTCCCGCAACTACATCATGGGCGAAGAACTGCGGGCGCGTGCGGAACTCGGCATCACTGAGGACATGGCCGCGATGGTGATCAGCCGCCCGCTGAAGGACGCGCTGGAAAAGAAGGCCTACAGCATGATCACCGACACGCTGCAGACCACCGCCGACCCCAACCTGCCCGAAGAAATGCGCTGGCTGGCCATGTACGACGAGGTCGGCTGGGACAGCCTGCCGCCGGAGTTCTGGAAGCGCTATGCCATCCTGTCCGACAAGCGCGAGCATGCGCTGGCCTGGATGGACGGCAATTTCGCCGAACTGCTGATGGCCTGGCCTGACCCGGCGCCCACGGCCGAGGTGCCGTTCATCGTCGCCCTGATGCGCGGCAAGTGCTACCTGCGCATGGAGTACCTGCCCCCCGAGAATTCGACGATGGAACACGCCGCGAAGATCTTCACGGCCGCCTGCGAAGGCGCGTTGAACGGCTTTCCTCCCGGCTAGTTGCGCCGCCGTCCCCGCGAACGGGGACGGACTCACGCTTGCGGCGCTCAGCCTCCGCGCGTCACGGCCGGCTCTGCATCACGGCCATAGGCGCCGTACTTGCCCAGCTCCCACTTGGCGATGGCGTTGCGGTGCACTTCGTCCGGGCCGTCCGCGAAGCGCAGCGTGCGTGCATGCGCGTAAGCTGAAGCCAGCGGGAAGTCGTCGCACATGCCGCCGCCGCCGTGCACCTGCATCGCCCAGTCGATCACCTGGCAAGCCATCGTCGGCGCCACCACCTTGATCATCGCGATCTCGGTGCGGGCCACCTTGTTGCCGGCCAGGTCCATGATCCACGCGGCCTTGAGCGTGAGCAGGCGCGCCATGTCGATCTTGCAGCGCGCTTCGGCGATGCGTTCCTGCGTCACCGTCTGCTGCGCCACCGTCTTGCCGAAGGCCGTGCGCGACATCGCGCGGCGGCACATCAGCTCGAGCGCGCGCTCGGCCAGGCCGATCAGGCGCATGCAGTGGTGGATGCGCCCGGGGCCGAGGCGTCCCTGGGCGATCTCAAAGCCTCGGCCTTCGCCCAGCAGGATGTTGCCGGCCGGCACTTTGACGTTCTCGAAGTACATCTCCATGTGGCCGTGCGGCGCGTCGTCGTAGCCCATCACATTCAGCGGCCGCACGATGCGGATGCCAGGCGTGTCCGACGGGATCACGATCATGCTTTGCTGCGAGTGGCGCGGCGCGTCCGGATCGGTCTTGCCCATGGTGATGAACACGTTGCAACGCGGGTCGCCGGCACCGGAGATCCACCACTTGTGGCCATTGACGATGTAGTGGTCGCCCTGCTTTTCGATGCGGGTGCAGATGTTGGTGGCGTCGGATGAGGCGACCTCCGGCTCCGTCATCGCGAAGGCCGAGCGGATCTGGCCTTCGAGCAGGGGCTTCAGCCACCGTGACTTGATCTCGTCGGAGCCGTAGCGCGCCAGGGTCTCCATGTTGCCGGTGTCAGGCGCCGAGCAGTTGAAGACTTCACTCGACCATGGCACTCGGCCCATGATCTCGGCCAGCGGCGCGTATTCCTGGTTGGTCAGGCCCGCGCCCTTGTAGCCCGAGGCATGCGCGCTGTCGACCGGCAGGAACAGGTTCCAGAGGCCCGCTTCACGCGCCTTGGGCTTCAGGTCCTCGATGATCTTCAGGGGCTGCCAGCGGTTGCCGGACTTCGTGTTGGCCGCCTGCTGCGCGTCGTAAGTCGCCTCGCTCGGATAGATGTGGTCGTCCATGAACTTCTGCAGGCGCGCCTGGAGTTCCTTGGTCTTGGGCGAATACTCGAAGTCCATCGTGTGTCTTCCTTTGGTGAAACTGTCGGAATGGGAGAGGTGCCTAAGCCTTTTGGGCGAAGGCCCAGGCCATCTCGGCCATGGGGCGCGCCCCGGCGCCGGATGCGGCGGCCTGGGCGCTGGAGGCGGTGCCGGCTTCCACCCGCTTGGCGATGCCTTGCAGGATGGCGGCGATGCGGAACATGTTGTAGGCCATGTAGAAGTTCCAGTCGGCCTTGAGCTCGTCCACCGTGGCGAGACCGGTGCGGTCGCAATACCGGCGGATGTATTCGTCTTCCGGCGGGATGCCGAGCGCGCGGTGGTCCAGCCCGCCGATGCCGCGCGACATCGCATGCGGGATGTGCCAGGCCATGCAGTGGTAGCTGAAGTCCGCCAGCGGGTGGCCGAGCGTGGAGAGCTCCCAGTCGAGCACGGCGATCACCCGGGGCTCGGTGGCGTGGAACATCAGGTTGTCGAGGCGATAGTCGCCGTGGACGATGGAAACCTTGTTCTCGTCGCGCGCTGCCGCGGGGATGTGCGCGGGCAGCCATTCGACCAGCTTTTCCATTTCGGGGATGGGCTGGCTCATGGGCCCGGCGCCGTCGGCCGAGGCCTTGTACTGCTTGCTCCAGCGGCCGATCTGCCGGTCGAAATAGTTGCCCGGCTTGCCGTAGCCCGCCAGGCCGCGGTCGGCGAACTTCACCGTGTGCAGCGCCGCGATCACGCGGTTCATCTCGTCGTAGATCTCGCCGCGCTGCGCGTTGTCCATGTCCGGCAGCGCCTGGTCCCACAGCACGCGGCCCTGCATGAACTCCATGATGTAGAAGGCGCGCCCGATGACGGATTCGTCCTCGCACAGCGCGTCCATGCGGGGCACGGGAACGCCGGTGCCGGCGAGGCCTTTCATCACCGCGAACTCGCGCTCGACGGCGTGCGCCGAAGGCAGCAGCTTCGCGACCGGCCCAGGCTTGGCCCGCATCACGTAGCTGCGCTCCGGCGTGGTCAGCTTGTAGGTGGGGTTGGACTGGCCGCCCTTGAACATCTCCGCGGTGAGCGGGCCGCGGAAACCCTCGACGTTCTTCTCCATCCAGGCGGTGAGCGCCGGGATGTCGAACAGGTGTTTGTCGGAAACGGGGCGAGTGCCCACGAAATGGTCGTAATTGCTCATGAGTTGTCGGTCTCGATGATGCGCATCAATGCGTCCCGGTTGCGCACCACGAGGCCGCCCGGCTCGATGCGGATCACCTCCTCGCGTTCCATCGACTTCAGCTCCTGGTTCACGCGCTGGCGCGAAGCGCCCAGCAGCTGGGCCAGCTCCTCCTGCGCGAGCTGCAGGCTGATGCGCACCTCGCGCCCGTCGGACAGCGACGGCACGCCGTAGCTGCGCACCAGGTGGATCAATTGCTTGGCCAGCCGGGCGCGCAAGGGGAGGGTGTTCAAGTCTTCGACCAGCCCGAACAGCTGGCGGATGCGCCGGGCCTGCAGCTTCAGCATGGCTTCGTACAGCTCGACGTGCTGGGACAGGATCTTGCGCAGGTCGCCGCGCGACACCGACAGCATGGTCGTCTCGCCATGCGCATAGGCATCGTGCGTGCGCCGGTCGCCGTCGAAGATCGCCACGTCCCCGAACCAGATGCCCGGCTCCACGTAGGTGAAGGTGACCTGCTTGCCCGTGATCGACGTGGAGCTCACCCGCACCGCGCCCCGCGCCACCGCGCTCCATGCCTCGGGCGGATCGCCGCGCGCGCAGATGAGTTCGCCGTCCTTGAAACGGGTGACGTAGGCGCATCGAAGGATGTCGTGCCGCAGGGAGGGAGAGAGGGTGGAGAACCAGCGACCACCGTTGATCGCTGCACGTTCTTCAATGGTAAGAATGGGGTCGTCCATGTTCTGTCCTGTGAGTGACTTTGGCGGCAGGGACATTGTCGCGTCCGGGACCAGCCGAAACCCTCGGGGTTGTCACCTGTGGGGCAGTTCACGGCCCCGATGAGCCGGAGAGGGCTATTCGAAGCGCGGCGGCTTCTTCGCGAGGAACGCTTCGATGCCGATGCCCCCATTGGCATGGTGGAGGTTCTTCACGAAATGCGAGCGCTCGGAGGCCAGCTGCGTGTGCAGCGGAGCCACCGCGGCATCGTTCACGAGCTCCTTCACGCTGGCCAGCGTGTTCGGCGCTCGCTCGTTCAGCTCGGCCGCGAGCTTCAGCGCTTCCTCGAGCGCATGGCCCGAGCGGGTGACTCGATTGACCAGGCCGAACTGCTGCAGCCGGGCCGGGGTGATGCGCTCGGCGCACATGAGCAGGTCGTTCACCAACTGGCGCGGCAGCGCGCGCGTCAAGGCCCAAGTGGCTCCTCCGTCCGGGGACAGGGCCACATTGGAATACGCCATCACGAACACGGCGTCGTCGGAAGCGACGATGAAGTCGCAAGCGAGCGCGAGCGAGAAGCCAGCGCCTGCCGCCGCGCCTTCGACGGCGGCGATCACGGGCTTGGGGAAGGCGCGGATCGCTTCGATCCAGCTGTGCAGCGCTTCGACCGATTCCCACTGCACTTCGGGCGCCCGGGCCCGGTTGTCCAGCAGCCGCTGCAGGTTGCCGCCGGCGCAGAAGTTCTTCCCTTCGCCGGTGATGACGACGCTGCGGACCTCGGGGTTGGCGTCCGCCGCGTTCAGCGCTTCGACCCCGGCCGCATAGATCTCCGGGCCGAGCGCATTGCGGAATTCGGGATTGCTGATGGTCAGCACCATCGTGCGGCCGTTGCTGGCACTCTTGAGTTCGGCGGGCATGGGGGTCAGGCTTCCTCGTGCAAAAGCGACAGGCCGATGGCCCCGCGCCGGCGCAGCCAGGGGCTGGGGCGGTAGCGCGGATCGCCATAGACGGTCTGCATGTTGAACAGGACTTCAAGCATGTTGTCCGGGCCCCAGCGGTTGCCCATGGCGAGCGGCCCCAGCGGGTAGCCCAGGCCCAGCGTCACCGCCGTCTCGAGGTCGGCGGGGGAGCAGACGCCCTGCTGGCACATGTCGGAAGCGATGTTCACGATGGTGGCGACGACGCGCTGGGTGACGAAGCCGGCGGAGTCGCGAATCACGCTGACTGCCTTGCCGTCGCGCGCGAAGAGCGCGTGCGCCGCGTCACGCATGTCGGTGCGCGTGGCGGGGTTGGTGGCGAGCACGCGGCGCTTCGTCGCCGCGTCTTCCACGAGCATGTCGATCCCGATCGTCCTGGCGGGGTCATGCCGGTCGACGACGGCCACCGTCGTGACGTCGAAACCCAGTGGCGCCACCAGCGTCAGGGCGTTCATCGACGGCGACTGCCCGGTCTCGACCTTCGCACCCAGCGCCTTCAGCAACTGGAACAGCTCTGCGCGCCGCGCGGCGCGCGTCGACACCCACACCGGAGGCAGTTCCTCCACCTGGGGCACGGGCGGCTCGGCCGGCACCTGCGCCTTGCCATCGATGTAGCGGTAGAACCCTTCCCCCGCCTTGCGGCCGACCACGCCGCCCGCCGCCCGCTGCGCCGCCAGCGCCGAAGGGCGGTAGCGTGGCTCGTCGTAGTACTGGCGGTAGATCGATTCCATCACGGGATGGGACACGTCCAGCCCCGTCAGGTCCATCAGTTCGAACGGCCCGAGGCGGAAGCCGACCTGGTCCTTCAGGATCCGGTCGATGGTCGCAAAATCGGCCACGCCTTCGGCCACGATCCGCAGGGCCTCGGTGTTGTAGCCGCGGCCGGCGTGGTTGACGATGAAGCCCGGGGTGTCCGCCGCCCGGACGGGCGTGTGGCCCATCTGCCGCGCATAGGCTGCGAGCCCTTCGCACACGGCCGGGTCGGTCTGCAAGCCGGCGATCACCTCGACGACTTTCATCAGTGGGACCGGATTGAAGAAGTGGTAGCCGGCCAGCCGCCGTGGCTCCTTCAAGCCCGCACCGATCGCGGTCACCGACAGCGAAGAGGTATTGGTGGCGAGCACGGCGCCGGGCGCCACGATGGATTCCAGCTCGGCGAACAGCGACTTCTTGGCGTCCAGGTTCTCGACGATCGCTTCGACCACCAGTTCGCAGTCCGCGAGATCCCGCAAGCCGGCGGCCGCGACCAGCCGTTGCTTGCAGGCTGCGCCGGCGGCCGCATCGAGCCGCCCTTTCTCCACCATGCGATCCCACTGGCTTCCGATTTCGGGGAGCGCGCGCTCCAGAGCAGGGCCGTGCGCGTCGAAGAAGCGGACGACGCTGCCGGCCTGCGCGGCGATCTGTGCGATGCCCTTGCCCATGGCCCCGGCGCCGATGACGGCAACCGTGCGGTATCGCGGCCCGGGTCCGGCCTGCGAGGTGTCCTGTGTTTGCATCAGAAGCGATTATGTCCTGCCCTTTCAGGGCCGATCGAGCACTTCCGGCCCTAGAATCCACAGCGTCCATGGTGCAAAAAGTCCGGTTTCGTTGGCTTGTGATGGCGGCAGCGGCCCTGCTGCCCGTCGCGGAGGCATCCGCCCTCACCTTGGGGCGGGCGCGGGGCGCCGTGCTGATCGGCCGTCCGCTGGACCTGGCGATTCCAGTGACCCTGGAGGCCGCCGAGAGCGAAGTCCCCTGCGTCGACGGCGAGGTCTTCTATGGTGACCATCGGGTTGACCAGCGCCTGAACGTGCGTTGGGAACCGGGCCCGGACCGCCAGGGCGTGCTGCGCGTCGGGATTCCCACGCAGGTGGACGAGCCCATGGTCACCCTTTATCTGCGCGTTGGCTGCGTCAGCCGCGTGACGCGCCGCTATGTCCTGCTGGCGGAGTTGCCGCCGGAGCAGGAACCGGCCGTGCCGCTGGTGAACGTTCCGCGCCCGGCGGCCGCGCAGCTTCCGCGCACGCCACCCAGCCCGTCCGGCACGGAGGGCCGTGCACCCGTGGAACGCAGGGGTGGTGCGGGGGCGTCCGCTCCCAGGACGCCGGCCGCGCCACCGATCGATGGGCCCCCGGTCGAGAAGGCCGCCCCTTCACGCGCTCCAGCCGCCGCTGCGGCTCCGCGCGAGCCGACTGCTCGCGAGCAGCGTGCCGCGGCGCGGCGCGAAGCCGCCGCCACTCGGGCGGCCAGCCCGCGGCCGGCCCCGGCCGCGCCGGGGCGGCCCCGCCTGAAACTGGAGCCGCTGGAGTTGATGGCGGAACGCGACCCGACATTGCGGCTCTCGTCCGAACTGCAGCTCCCGCCGAACCCTGATCCCAAGGCACGCACCTGGGCGTCCGCGCTCTGGCAGGCGCTCAGCAAGCCGCCGGAAGAAGCCGCGCAGGAAGCGCAGCGGCTGCAGGCCATCGAGGCCGAGATGAAGTCGCTGCGCGCGCTGACCCAGCAGAATACCGCGGCCCTGAACACCATGGCCGGCCAGGTCGAAAAGGCCCGGAGCGAGCGCAACCAGATCACCATGGTGGCCGCCGGCTTGCTGGCGCTGTTGCTGCTCGCCGGCGCGGCCTTCTGGTGGTTCTGGATGCGCGGCCGGCAGGAAGCGCGCAACCGCTGGTTCGCCGGCGACGACACGGGCCTGGGCGACCTCGCGCCCGCCGAGCCGCCGGCCGCGCCCGATCGCGCCGCCAAGGAGCCCGCGCTGGCCGCGTCGGTGGCAGTCCCTGGGGTCCGTCCAGGCGCTGGCGCCAGCGTCCGGCAGGACCCGGTACGCACCTCGCCCATGGCGGCGGTCCAGTCCGCCGAGGTTTTCCCGGAGATCGAACGGGAGCGCACCATTCCCGTCGAGCATGGAGACTTCCAGGCCAGCCAGGGCGGCAGCATCCGCATGGTTCGGGTCGACGAGCTGATCGACATCCAGGACAAGGCCAACTTCTTCCTGTCGATCGGCCAGCACGACCAGGCGATCGCCGTGCTCGAGGGCCATGTGCACGACCAGGTCGACACCAGCGCGCTCGCCTGGCTGGACCTGCTCGACCTTTACCATTCGCTGGGCCGCCGCGCCGAATTCTCCCGGCTGCGGGCCGAGTTCCGGCAGCAGTTCAACGCGCAGGTGCCGGAGTTCGAGGAGTTCGACCTGCCGAGCGGTGGCCTGGAGGACTACGGCCGCGCGCTGAGCCGCATCGTGGCGCTCTGGCCGTCCGCGCGCGTGCTGGAGGTGATCGAGGAATCCATCTTCCGCAAGCCTGGAGTGGCAGGTGCCGATGCGTTCAGCCTCGAGGCGTACCGCGAGCTGATCCTGCTCTACAACATCGCCCGGGAAGTCATCCCCCAGGAAGACGACGGCGGGCCGGTCAGCCGGCGCGACGGGCCGCTGACCGATTTCAGCCACACCACGCTGGAGTCGCTGAGCTCGCTGGATTCCAACACCCTCGCGGCGAAAGACAAGCTTTTCAAGCCGCCGTCGTCTCCGCGCCTGGGTCTGGACATCGATCTCGACGCGCCGGTCGAGGACGACCCCACGGTCAGTCTGGTGGCGCCCACGCAGTCCGCGGAACTGGAGCCGCTCGATTTCGACACCAGCTGGGACAGCCTGGAGGGGAACACCCTCCCGCCGAAGAACACCTGATCGGCCAGCTCTAGCGGCTGGCGCGCGCGTACCGCGTCGCCAGGGCGCTCGCCGCCATCGCCGCCACCAGGCCCGCGAAAGCCGCCCAGTGCAGCGATTCCATGCCGTGTTCGGCGATCAGCCAGCCGCCACTGGCGGCGCCGATGGCCTGGCCCGCGTACATGGCGGAGGAATTGAGTGCCACGGATGCCGCGGCGAGCGCTGGCGCGATCGCCACGAGCCGCGCCTGCTGGGCGGAGTTCGACGAGAAGCAACCCAGTGCCCACGGCACCGAAATCAGCGCCGCCAGCATCAGCGTCGTGCCCAGGGGAAAGACCAGCAGGCTGACCGCCATGAGCGCGATGCTGATCATCACTGCCCGGTCCACGCCGACACGGTCGACGTGGCGCGACATCAGCACATTGCCCAGCAGGCCGAAGGCGCCGAACCACATGAACAGCAGGCTCAGCTCCGCCGGCGTGATGCCCAGCTTGTACTTGTAGTACGGGGCGAAATAGGAGAACTGCACGAACTGGCCGGCCGCGTAGAGCACCGTCACCAGCACCGTCGTCATCAGCGCCTTGGAGCGGAAGGTTTCCTTCCACGCCGCGAGCGAGAGCGCCGGCGGCTTCACGCCGTCCGGCATGGCGCGCCAGACCCAGATTGCCGCGACCAGGCTGGCGGCACCGATCATGGCGAATGCACTGCGCCAGCCGAAGGTGCCGCCCACCAGCGCGCTCATGGGCATGCCGAGCACCGAGGCGACCGACCAGCCCAGGAAAATGAAGGTGATGGCACGGCCCCGCTGTTCGGGCGGCACCAGCAAGCCGACGCACGCGGCGGCCTGTGGAGTGAAGACGGCGGGCGGCACCAGTGCCAGCACCCGCAGCGCCAGCAGCCAGCCGAAGCTGGGGGCGAACGCACAGGCGAAATGCATCACCGCGTACCAGACCATCGAGAAGACCAGCAGCCGCCGGCGGTCCCAGCCGGCGACGACGGCGGCCAGGGCCGGCGCGCCGATGCACATCAGCACGCCGCCGGCGGTGATCAGCTGGCCGGCCGTCGTCACCGAAACCTGCAGGGACTCGCTGATCTCGTTCAGTGTGCCGGGCACCACCATGACACCGGTGCCGATGACGAAGTTGCCGAACAGCAGCGCCCACATCACCGCGGGGAGGGCGGGTCGGCCGGCAGCGGCTGCTGGCGTGACGGTGGTGGAGTCGGGGGTGGTCAAGCGCGGCGGGGGGTGGGGCCCTAGCGCCGCACCTGCAGCGAGCCGGGGTTGACGATGTGGGTCGGGGTTCCCTTGATGAAGTTGACCACATTCTCGAAGGCCGCGCCGAAGTAGGTCTCGTAGCCTTCCTGCTCCACGTAGCCGATGTGCGGCGTGCAGATGCAGTTCTCCAGCCGCAGCAGGGCATGGCCCTGC
Organism: Caenimonas sedimenti; assembly: GCF_007833165.1. Taxonomy (GTDB): domain Bacteria; phylum Pseudomonadota; class Gammaproteobacteria; order Burkholderiales; family Burkholderiaceae_C; genus Ramlibacter; species Ramlibacter sedimenti. Next base: position 64,245 of record NZ_VOBQ01000013.1, read on the forward strand.
AGGATGGGCTCGCTCTCGAAGACGTCCACCGCGGCCAGCCCCGGCCGGCCGCGATTGAGGCCGGCGATCAGCGCGTCCGGCTCGATCAGTTCGGCACGCGACGTGTTCACCAGCAGCGAGGTGGGCTTCATGCGCATCAGGTCGTCCAGCCGCACGATGCCGAACGTTTCCTCGTTCAGCCGCAGGTGCAGGCTGAGCACGTCGCTGTCGGTGAACAGGGCGTCGCGGCTCTCGGCCGCCTCGAAGCCGTCCAGCACGGCCTTGTCGCGCGACGCTTGGCTGCCCCAGACCCACACCCGCATGCCGAACGCCTTGCCGTAGCCGGCCACGAGCTGGCCGATCTTGCCGTAGCCCCAGATCCCCAGGGTCTTGCCGCGCAACACCATGCCCACCCCGAAGTTGGGGGGCATGGAGGCCGACTTCATCCCCGACTGCTGCCAGGCTCCGTGCTTGAGGTTGCTGACGTACTGGGGCAGCCGGCGCATGGCCGTCATGATCAGGGCCCAGGTGAGTTCGGCCGGGGCGACCGGCGAGCCCACGCCCTCGGCCACGGCGATGCCGCGCTCGGTGCAGGCCTCGATGTCGATGTGGGCGCCGACGCGGCCGGTCTGCGAAATGAGCTTCAGCCGCGGCAGCTTCTCCACCAGTTGCCGGCTGATGTGGGTGCGCTCCCGGATCAGCACGATGACGTCGGCGTCGCGCAGCCGGACCGAAAGCTGGCCGATGCCCTTGACCGTGTTGGTGTAGACCTTCGCGGGGTAGGCCTCGAGCTTGGCGGCGCTCCGAAGCTTGCGGACGGCATCCTGGTAATCGTCGAGGATCACGATGTTCATCGACCGGATTGTGCCTCGGGCTTTGCCCCCACTCCGGCAGCGCCACGGCGGGCGGGCTAGCATGCGCGGCCTTGACGTCCCAAACCACCAGGAGACCCGCCATGACGATCACCCTGCATTCGGCCACCGTGCCGGTGTTCAAGAACACCCTGCGCAATCTGAGCTACATCCTCGACAAAGGCGCGGCCCACGCGGAGGAGAAGAAGTTCGATCCGGTGGCGCTGACGACCTTCCGGCTGGCACCGGACATGCTGCCCATGACGCGCCAAGTGCTGATCGCCTGTGACGCGGTCAAGAATGGCGTCGCGCGGGTCTCGGGGGTCGAGGCACCGAAATTCGCCGACGACGAGGCCACGTTCGACGAACTGAAGGCGCGCATCCAGAAGACCCTGGACTACCTGGCTACGGTGCCGGCCAGCGCCCTGGACGGCAAGGAAGACACGGACATCACCTTCCCGATCGGGCGCGACAAGACCCGGACGATGAAGGCGCAGGCGTACCTCCTGACCTGGGTGCTGCCCAACTTCTACTTCCACGTGACGACCACCTACGCCATCCTGCGGCACAACGGCGTGCCGCTGGGCAAGGGCGACTATCTGGCCGGCGCCGCGGCCGCTGCAGCCTGACGTTTCGAAGACGCCCCGGGTAGCCCCGGATGCGTTCAGCGCTGCTGCGCCTCGCGCGCGGCCAGCCGGTCGAGTTCAGCGCAGACATCGGCCATGCGCCCGGAAATGACCATGCGGCCTGCGCCGCCGAGTGCCTGGCTGGGTTCGACGACCCGCACCACACGCAACGGGCGGGCGCGCCGGATGTGCAATGGGGCGGGACGGGCCGCCGGCTGGATGGCGGTGCGCGCCTGGATGCGCGGCGAGGGCGCAGCCTGCGGCTGCGAAATCCAGCTCCACAGCGACTGCAGCGGGCCAAGGAAGTGGGGGACGGACAAAACGGCGAGGGCCATGTGACGACTCCTGAAACAACGGGGTTGCACAGGCAGGATTCGGACGGACCGGCTGCCCCAGGGTGATGGCGCCGCGAATTGCATTGCAGCGCCATACGCCTGCCACCTGGGGCGCACCGGGTGGCTTACATGAGCATGGTGTTGCGGATCAGGCCGACCGCCACGCCTTCGACTTCGAAGGGTTCGCCGGGCTCCACCACGATGGTGGGGTAGTCGGGGTTCTCGGCATGCAGTTCGATCAGGTGCTTGTTGCGCCTGAAGCGCTTGACGGTGACGTCGTCCCCGAGCCTCGCCACGATGATCTGGCCGTTCTTGGCTTCGCGGGTGGACTGCACGGCGAGCAGGTCGCCGTCCATGATGCCGGCATCGCGCATGGACATGCCACGCACCTTGAGCAGGTAGTCGGGCCGGCGGGGGAACATGCTGCCCTCGACGTAGTAGGTCTGGTCGACGTGCTCCTGCGCCAGAATGGGCGAGCCTGCAGCCACGCGGCCGATGAGGGGCAGGGCCAGCTGGGCCAGGCCCTGCAGCGGCAGGGAATATTGCTTGCTGCGTGTTTCGTGGATGGCGCGCAGGGTCTCGGACTTCAGCCGGATGCCGCGCGAGGTGCCGCTGACGAGTTCAATCACGCCCTTGCGGGCCAGCGCTTGCAGGTGCTCTTCAGCCGCGTTGGCGGACTTGAAGCCCAGCTCGGCGGCGATCTCGGCGCGCGTGGGTGGCGCGCCTGTGCGGGCAACGGCGCTCTGGATCAGGTCCAGAATCTGCTGCTGGCGCGGCGTGAGCTTGGGCGTCTCGATCATCGCGGGGTCTCCTGAAGCGGTTTCTGGAACGAACGCACAGAACGGGTGGCGAACAGGCTGTGTTGATATCCAGTAGCTGTATTTTTGAACAGTTTCGATGGGAATGCAAGTGAGCGTTGAAAAAATCGTGGTTCTCGCCACGGGCGGCACGGTGGCGGGCAAGGCTGATTGGGCCGAGGACACCGTCGGCTACCAGGCGGCGCAGCTGGCCGTGGCCGACCTCCTGACCGGCGTGCGCGCACCCGGGGGCCTGGCACTCGCGGCCGAGCAAGTCGCCCAGGTCGACAGCAAGAACATGGAGTTCGCCATTTGGGCACGCCTTGCGGCACGTTGCCAGTTCCAGCTGGCGCAGCCCGACGTCCGGGGGATCGTCATCACGCACGGCACCGACACCATGGAGGAGACGGCCTTCTTCCTGCAGCGTGCGCTGGCGCCGGCGAAGCCGGTGGTGCTGACCGGCGCGATGCGCCCCGTGACGGCGGTGGTGGCCGACGGCCCGCAGAACATCGCCGACGCGCTGGCCGTGGCGGCATCCCCGGGTGCCTCGGGAGTGTGTGTGGCTTTCGCCGGGCTCGTGCACGCGGCACGCGACGTGATGAAGGTGCACAGCTATCGCCTCGACGCTTTCTCGAGCGGCGAGGCCGGGCCGTTGGCGGTGGTGGAGGACGGCCGCGTGCGATCCCTCCGGCCCTGGCCTCGGGACCCGGTCCGGGGACCGGCCGCGTTGGCCGCGAGCTGGCCTCGCGTGGAGATCGTCATGAACTACGCAGGCGCCGGCGGCGCCGTCGTCGATGCGCTGGTGGCCCAGGGCGTCGCCGGCATCGTCGCGGCGGGGACCGGCAACGGCACCCTGCACCGCGACCTGGAAGCCGCCTTGCTGCGCGCGCAGGCCAGGGGCGTCGCGGTGCGCCGCGCGAGCCGCTGCGCCTACGGCCGTGTCATCGCCCATCCCACCGACACGATCCCCCCGACGGAACTGCCGCCCGTGAAGGCCCGCATCGAGCTGCTGCTGGAATTGATGGCCTGATGCTCGCCTGGCTGCCTTCGCACCCGTGGGCGCACCCGGCGCTGGAGGTGGTCCACATCGCGGGCATCGCGCTGTTGCTGGGCAACCTGGTGCTGCTCGAGTTCCGGGTCTTCGGCCGCGGTGCCGAGCTGCCCCTCGCGGCGCTGGCGCGGCTGGCGTTGAGCATCGCGCTTGCCGGCTTCGGCCTGGCCGCGGCGTCAGGCTTGCTGATGTTCGCCAGCCAGGCGGCCGAACTGCTGGCCAACCGCGCCTTCACCCTGAAAATGCTGTTGTTATTGGCGGCGGGCTGTAATGCGGCGTGGTTCCATGGACGCGGCTCGCTGGCCCGCTGCGACGGACTCGCGCGGGCGCAGATGGTCCTGTCCACCGTGATCTGGCTGGGCGTGCTCGTGTGCGGCCGCTGGATCGCCTACTGACTTGTTGTCCCCTGGAGAAACAACCCATGAAACGACGTCCCCTGCTGCTGGCCGGCCTCGCGCTGCCGCTGCTGGCCCGTGCCCACCACGGCTGGAGCAGCTTCGACCAGGACCGGCCGATCTACCTCGAGGGCAAGGCCGCCGCCGTCAAGTGGCGCAATCCGCACGTGGAGCTGATGCTGGAGGTGCCCGCCGACCTGAAGCTTCCGGCCGATCTCGCGCAGCGCAACGTGCCGGCGCAGACCGCGCCGGTCGACGGCAAGGCGCTGCTCGCCAAGGCGGTGCTGCCGCGCCGCAAGGACCGCCGCTGGGAGATCGAGCTCGCGCCGCTCACACGCGTGGAAGCCTGGAAGCTGCCCGAGATCAAGGCTGGCACGTCGATGGGCGTGCTGGGCTTCACCTTCAATGACGAGAAGGGCGAAGCGATCGTGCGGGCCGAGTACGTCTTCGTGGACGGCAAGGCTTACGGGATGCGCTCGGGGCCCGCCTGAGGGGCGACGGCGCGATTCAGCAGTCGGCCAGCGCCTGCACGGCGCGAGCCGTGATGTCGTCGACGCTGCCGATGCCGTCGATCTTGCGGTAGCGCGGCGCCTTCGGGTCCTTCTGGGCCCAGCTCGCGTAGTAGTCCACCAGCGGACGCGTCTGCGCGGCATAGACCTCGAGCCGCTTGCGCACGGTTTCTTCCTTGTCGTCGTCGCGCTGGATCAGCGGTTCGCCGGTCACGTCGTCCAGGCCCGCCACCTTCGGCGGGTTGAACTTGACGTGGTAGGTGCGGCCCGAAGCCGTGTGCGAGCGGCGCCCGCTCATGCGCTCGATGATCGCCTCGAACGGCACGTCGATCTCGAGCACGCAGTCGAGCTGCACGCCGGCGGTCTTCATCGCGTCGGCCTGCGGGATGGTGCGGGGGAAGCCATCGAACAGGAAGCCCTTGGTGCAATCCGGCTGCGCGATGCGTTCCTTCACGAGGCCGATGATGATGTCGTCGCTCACGAGCGCACCCGAATCCATCACCTTCTTGGCGGCCAAGCCGAGCGGCGTGCCGGCCTTCACGGCGGCGCGGAGCATGTCGCCGGTGGAGATCTGCGGGATGCCGTATTTCTGGCACAGGAACGTCGCCTGCGTGCCTTTGCCGGCGCCGGGGGCGCCCAACAGGATCAGTCTCATGGAAATCCTCGGATGATTGAAATACGGGTGGCCGTGCGGTACGGAACGTGCAAGCGGACGTCGGGCCTATTGCCCGGAAGGATAGCACGCAGGTCTTGCGCCCACCCCCGAAACGCCTGCGGCGCTTCCCCCTCAAGGGGGCGCCACCAGCGGCCCGGCAAAGCCGGTTCCGCGGTGGCCCGCGCCTAAGAAAACAGCTTGCGCACCCGTGCCAGATCCTCTGGCGTGTCGATCCCAGGCCCCGGTGCGTCGGGCGTCACATGCACCGCGATCCGGTGGCCATGCCAGAGGGCGCGCAGCTGTTCGAGAGCCTCGCAGTGCTCCACCGGCGCTGGCGGCAGGGCTGGAAATTGGCGCAGGAAGCCCGCGCGGTAGCCGTAGATGCCGACATGCCGCAGCGGCCGCGGCTCGGGGAGGGCGGGCTCCCCCGGCCTCGACCCATCGCGCCACCAGGGAATCGGCGCGCGGCTGAAGTAGAGCGCCAGGCCGTCGGCCTGCAGCACGACTTTCACGACGTTGGGGTTGCGGAATTCGTCCAGGTTCTCGATCGCGTGGGCCGCCGTGCTCATGCTGGCCTGCGGGCGCTGCGCCAGCAGCGCCGCCACCGAGTCGATCAGCGCGGGCGCGATCAGGGGTTCGTCGCCCTGCACGTTGACGACGACATCGTCGCCATCCAGGCCGAGCTGGACGCAGGCCTCGGCGAGCCGGTCGCTGCCGGACGGATGGTCGGCGCGTGTGAGCACCGTCTCGACCCCGTGGTCCGCGCAGGCTCGCACGACTTGTTCGCTGTCGGTGGCGACGACGACGCGGCTGGCCGACGAGGCGCGGGCGCGTTCGGCGACGCGCACCACCATCGGCTTGCCGGCGATGTCGGCCAGCGGCTTGTCGGGCAGCCGCGTGGAGGCGAGGCGCGCCGGGATCAGGACGCAGAAACCCACGGGGTCAGACCAGGGGTGTGCGGGGCGGGAGGCGCTCGAGTTCCTCGTCGCTCAGGGTGCGCGCCTCTTCCTCCAGCATCACGGGGATGCCGTCGCGGATCGGGTAGGCGAGCCGGGCACTGCGCGAGAGGAGTTCCTGCCGGTCGCGGTCGTAGTCGAGCGGGCCCTTGGTGACGGGGCAGACCAGCAGCTCAAGCAGTTTGGGGTCCATGCGCCGATGATAGCTTTGCGTCCAGCCGTGCATCGAACGCCTGCCAGAAGGCGTCTTCGATCTTCACCTCGAGCGGGACGGCCCACGCCCCCGGCTGGTGGCGCCAGAGCTTGACGGCATCCTTCTCGGTGCAGAGCAGCCGGCCGTCGGCGGCGCTGAATGCCTTTTCGTAGTCGTGGTGATCGGGCAGGGCCATGGTGGCCGTCAGCCGCAGACCCCGCGCGAGCAGCATGTTGAAGAACACTTCCGGCCGCGCGATGCCCGCCACCGCCTTCAGCCGCTGGCCGCGCAGGGAGTTCAGCGCGATGCGCTTGCCGTCGGCCCGCACCGCCATGTCCGCCAGGCGGCGCTCGACGCGATAGCCGGAGATGCCCTCCGGGTCGCCGTGGCGCAGCACGAAGTCGACGGGGCGTGGCCAGCCCTCCCGCAGCGGCCCGGCGGGCAGCAGCCATCCATTGCCGATGCCGCGCTCGTCGAACACGCAGATCTCGATGTCGCGCGCCAGCGCGCCGTGCTGCAGGCCGTCGTCGCTCACGATGACCTGCGTGCCCGGATGGTCCCGCAGGAGAGCCCGGGCGGCGTCGGCCCGCCGCGGTGCGACGTAGACGGGCCGGCCGGTGGAGCGATGGATGAGCAGCGGTTCGTCGCCCACCAGCGCCGCCTCGTCGCCGGGCGCGACGGCGCGGCAGTCGTCGTCCCGGCGGCCGTAGCCGCGCGAAACGACACCCGCCGCGATGCCGCGCGCCTGCAGGTGCCCCAGCAAGGCGATCACCACGGGCGTCTTGCCCGCACCACCAGCGATGACGTTGCCGACCACGATCACTGGCGCGCCGACACGATCGGCCCGACGCAGGCCCCAGCGGAACGATGCGCGATGGATGGCCGTCACGGCCCCGTAGAGCAGGGCGACCGGAAAGAGCGCGCGGGACAGCGCCGTGCGCCGCAGCCAGGCGCGCCGGAGCGCCTCGGGCATCTACTTGCCCCCGGCTTGCGCTGACGACTGCGTGGCGAAGGTGATCTGCGTGAGGCCGATGCGGCGCGCCGCTTCCATCACCGTGATCACCGACTGGTGGGTGGCGGTGGCATCCGCGCTGATGATCACCACCGAGTCCTTGCCAGCCTTGGCGGCCTCGGCGATGGCGCTGGCCACCGACTCGGTGTTGCGTCCGGCGACGGGCACCTTGTTGACCATGTACCGGCCGTCGCTCGAGACCGCCACGATCACTTCCTTCGGGTAGTCGCGCTGGCTGTCGGTGTCCGCCACCGGCAGGCGCAGCTGCATCTCGGTGAACTTGCTGTAGGTGGTGGTGAGCATCAGGAAGATCAGCACCACGAGCAGCACGTCGATGAACGGGATCAGGTTGATCTCGGGCTCGTCCTTCTGACGCGGGCGGAAGTTCATCGGGCCAGCCCTCAGCGGCGCAGCGTGTTCAGGTGCCGCACGAAGCGCTCGGCGGCGAGCTCGAGCGTCAGCAGGTAGTCGTCGACCCGCGCCCGGAAATAGCGCCAGAAGATCAGGGCCGGAATCGCCACGATCAGCCCGAAGGCGGTGTTGTAGAGGGCCACCGAGATGCCGTGCGCCAGCTGCGCCGGGTTGCCGCCCGTGGCGCCGGCGGTGGGCGCCTGCGAGCCGAAGATCTCGATCATCCCGATCACGGTGCCGAGCAGGCCGAGCAGCGGCGCGGCTGACGCGATGGTGGCGAGGGCCGAGAGGTAGCGTTCCAGCCGGTGGGCGACGGCGCGGCCGGTGTGCTCCATGGTCGCCCGCAAGTCCACCTCGCTGCAGCGCGGATCGGAGTTCAGGGCACGAAAGCCGCTGGCCAGCACTTCACCGAGCGCGGAGTTCTGTTCCAGCTGCCGCACCACGTCGGCCGAGGGCACGGAATTGCGCGACACCGAAAGGGCCTCGTCCAGCAGGCGGGGCGGGGCGATCTTGGCCTGTTTCAGGCTCAGGAAGCGCTCGATGATCAAGGCCAAAGCCAGGATGGAACAGGCAATGAGCGGCCAGATCGGCCAGCCTGCGGCTTGTATGATCGAAAGCAAGGGGGTTCTCCGCCGTTTTCTTTGGACTGCTGCCGGCCGCCATGCGGCTGGCCGTCGTGCGGCGATTATCAGCGACCCGCGGACTGTCAGACGCCGCCGCGTGGTCGTAGGACGACACTCACAAAAGTTGTGGATAACTTTGTTGAGAAAACCCCCTCCATGCGCCGCGAGGCCGCGCCAATGCTTCACCGTGACAAAACGATGACGAATTGAGCAGGAAAAAATTCAATGAAATCAAACACTTGCTCGGACAAATCTGCGTTCCGGGGACAAACCCGCGGTTGGCGCGCGTGCGCCGCGCCGCTGTGGATGGATCGCGACCCCGAGCGGCCGGCCAAGCCGCGCCATTGCTGATGGACGGACTCCCGTTTCCAGTGCCGGCGCCGCGCATCTGGGCAGTCGGGGCGCTGTGCCGCGCCGTTGCTGATGCGCTGGATGCCCGGTTCAATCCTGTCGCGGTCCGCGGCGAGGTTTCAGGCTTCTCGCGCGCGCCCAGCGGGCATTGCTACTTCACCCTGAAGGATGCGCAAGGGCAGGTGCGGTGCGCCATGTTCCGCAGAGCGGCATCGCTGCTGGGCTTCGTGCCGCGTGACGGTGACCTGGTCGAAGTGCAGGGCCGCCTGGGCGTCTACGAGCAGCGGGGTGATCTGCAACTGGTCGTGGAAAGCCTCGCGCGCGCCGGGCAGGGCGCCCACTTCGAGCAATTTCTGCGGCTGAAGGCCAGGCTGGACGCGGAAGGCCTGTTCGACCCGGGGCGCAAGCGGCCGCTGCCGGCGCTGCCGCGCGCCATCGGCATCGCCACTTCGCTGAACGCCGCTGCCCTGCACGATGTGGTGACTTGCCTGCGGCGCCGCGCACCGCACGTGGCGGTGACGATCGCCCCGGCGGCAGTTCAGGGGCCCCAGGCACCGGGGGAACTTGTGGCCGCACTGGATTCGCTCTACGCCCTGGCCACCCGCGGCCAGGTCGATGTGATCCTGCTGGTGCGGGGCGGCGGCCCCATCGAAGACCTCTGGGCCTTCAATGACGAGCAGCTCGCCCGCGCCATCGTGCGCAGCCCGGTGCCGCTGGTCAGCGGCGTCGGGCATGAAACGGATTTCACCATTGCCGACTTCTGCGCGGACGTCCGTGCGCCCACGCCGACCGCGGCGGCCGAGCTCGCCGCCGCGGCGCGCGACGACTGGGTGTCGGATCTCGCGCAGGCCCGCGACCGCCTCTGGCAAGCCGCGGCGCGCCGCACGGACCGCGCGGGGCAGCGGCTCGACCATGCGGCCGCGCGCCTGGGCCGGCCACTCGCGCGCGCGGCCCAGCAGCGCTCGCGGGTCGACCGCGCGGCCCAGCGGCTGGGCCAGGCGGTGCTTGGCCGGCTGCGGTCGGCCCAAGACGGCATCGCGCGGCGTGGTGCATTCCACGTGCAGGCGATGGCGGGCCGCCGCGCCCAAGCTGCGCAGCGTCTCGACCGGCTCGCACTGCGTCTGCAGCTGCTCGACCCGCGCCTCGTGCTCCAGCGCGGCTATGCATTGCTGACCGATCCGCAGGGACACCCCATCACCAGCGTGGCGCAGACGCACGCGGGGCAGCAGTTGCATGCCGCCCTTGCCGACGGCGAGGTTGCTGTGACGGTTTCGCCCGGCGCCGCCAATCGTCCCTAGAATCCCGGCGTAGGAGATTCTCTGAAAAATTGCTGCGCAATTCTTCAGAGGCTGGTCAGTGTGTCCAGGACCGGCAAAGCCGGATCCTGGACACAGAGGAGACTGTGCTGCGCGATGCTCCGCACAGTCTTCGAGGCGGGCAGCGTAAGCTGCCCGGCCGGGCGAGAACCGCGCGGAATAACATGCAGCGCGGTTTCCCCTTTGGGAAGGATCCGGCTTTGCCGGTCCTTTCCAAACTGATCAACCTCTGAAAAAAGTCGCGCAGCGATCTTTTTTCAGAGAATCTCTAGCCATCCACCCATTTCATAACGAGGAAGAAGAGCCATGGAACACGTCCTGCCCCCGCTGCCCTATCCGATCGATTCGCTCGCGCCGCACTATTCGAAGGAAACCCTCGAATACCACCACGGAAAGCATCACAACGCCTATGTGGTGAACCTGAACAACCTGCAGAAGGGCACCGAGTTCGAGAACATGCCCCTGGAGGACATCATCCGCAAGTCGTCCGGCGGCATCTACAACAACGCGGCCCAGATCTGGAACCACACGTTCTTCTGGAACTGCATGAAGCCCGCGGGCGGCGGCGAGCCCACCGGCGCGCTGGCGCAGGCGATCACGGCCAAGTGGGGTTCGTACGCGGCGTTCAAGGAAGCCTTCGTCAAATCGGCCGTGGGCAACTTCGGGTCGGGCTGGACCTGGCTGGTGAAGAAGCCGGACGGCAGCGTCGACATCGTCAACACCGGCGCGGCCGGCACGCCGCTCACCACCGCCGACAAGGCGCTGATGACGGTGGACGTGTGGGAGCACGCCTATTACATCGACTACCGCAACCTGCGTCCCAAGTTCGTCGAGACCTATCTCGACAAGCTGGTGAACTGGGACTTCGCGGCGAAGAATTTTTAAACGGGCGGAAACAAGGGCCCTGACGGGCCCTTGTCCTTGGGGCGCCGCTGCGCGGCGGGGCCCTAACGGAAAGGCGCTCCACTGAGCTTCGCGCCGGGCTTGATCCCCTTCTTCGCGAACCAGCCCTTGTTCATCTCCAGCACGTAGCGCACGGGCTTGGCCGAGCAATGCGAGTTCAGCGTCTGGGGCGCCATGTCCTCGATGTTGACGATGGTGCCGTCATCGGCCACGAAGGCGGTCGAGAGCGGCAGCAGCGTGTTCTTCATCCAGAAGCACTGCTGGCTCGGCTGTTCGAAAATGAACAGCATGCCTTCGTGCTGCGGCATCTCCTGGCGGTACATCAGGCCGGTCATGCGCTGGTCCGGCGCCGACGCGACTTGTGCGTCAATCTGGTGCATGCCAGCTGCGAGCCTGACCCGGGGCAAGTTCAGCTGCGGCTCCTGGGCAGCAGCCAGGCCGGCGGCCAGGACGGCCGACACGGCGAAGAGGGCGGCGAAGGACGTCTTCATGGATCTCGTTTTCATGGCTCTATTGTGCGGGTGCCATGAAAAATGCCCGCGCTCGGCGGGCATCTGCATGGGCGAAAAACCGTCCGATCAGGACTTCTTTTCTTCCATCTTCTTGGCGTCCTTCTTGGCGGCCTTCTTCGGGGCCTTCTCGGCCTTCTTTTCCGTCTTGGCGGCGGCCTTCTCTTCCTTCTTCTCCATCTTGGCGGCGGCCTTTTCTTCCTTCTTGGCACCCGAGGCACCGGCCATCGGGGCGCCGGCGTGGGAAGCGGCGAAGGCCGTGGAGACGGCGAACAGGGAGGCGACGAGGGCGGCGAGCAGTTTGTTCATGGGGAGTCCTTTCGACGATTGAATCCGGGGATCTGGTGGAATTTCCTCCCGGACAGCCGGAAGGCTCATCCGTAACGGCATGTGTCACCAAATGGTTGACAGGGCCGCTCCCAGGCAAGAATGCCCGCACGCGCGGCGGGCAGCGCGGCCGATGGGCCGCGGCGGTTGACACGCTAGAATTTGCGAGGTTGCCGCCAGGCAAGTTCCCGATCCGCCACGATCCCCCTCCCGGAGACGATTTCCCCCATGTACCAGCACATCAAGGTGCCCGCCGCAGGCCAGAAGATCACCGTCAACGCCGACACGTCCCTGAACGTGCCGGACCAGCCCATCATCCCCTACATCGAGGGTGACGGAACCGGCTTCGACATCACGCCGGTCATGCTGAAGGTGGTGGACGCCGCCGTGGCCAAGTCGTATGGGGGCAAGCGCAAGATCCACTGGATGGAGGTGTATGCCGGCGAGAAGGCGACCAAGGTCTACGGCCCGGACGTCTGGCTGCCCGAGGAAACGCTGCACGCCGTGCGCGACTACGTCGTCTCCATCAAGGGCCCGCTCACCACGCCGGTGGGCGGCGGCATCCGTTCGCTGAACGTGGCGCTGCGCCAGGAGCTGGACCTCTACGTCTGCCTGCGCCCCATCCAGTACTTCAAGGGCGTGCCATCGCCGCTGAAGGAACCGGAGAAGACCAACATGGTGATCTTCCGCGAGAACTCGGAAGACATCTACGCCGGGATCGAATGGGAAGCCGAGAGCGACAAGGCGAAGAAGGTCATCAAGTTCCTGGTCGAGGAAATGGGCGTCAAGAAGATCCGCTTCCCCGACACCTCGGGCATCGGCGTCAAGCCGGTCTCGCGCGAAGGCACCGAGCGCCTGGTGCGCAAGGCGTTCCAGTACGCCATCGACAACGACAAGCCCAGCGTGACGCTCGTGCACAAGGGCAACATCATGAAGTTCACGGAAGGCGGCTTCCGCGACTGGGGCTACGCGCTGGCCCAGAAGGAGTTCGGCGCCGAGCTGATCGACGGCGGCCCGTGGATGAAGTTCAAGAACCCGAAGAGCGGCAAGGAGATCACGGTCAAGGACTCGATCGCCGACGCCTTCCTGCAGCAGATCCTGCTGCGCCCCGCCGAGTACAGCGTGGTGGCCACGCTGAACCTGAACGGCGACTACGTCTCCGACGCGCTGGCGGCGCAGGTGGGCGGCATCGGCATCGCCCCGGGCGCCAACCTGAGCGACACCGTCGCGATGTTCGAGGCGACCCATGGCACGGCGCCCAAGTACGCCGGCAAGGATTACGTGAATCCCGGCTCCGAGATCCTGTCGGCCGAGATGATGCTGCGTCACATGGGCTGGAAGGAAGCCGCCGACCTGATCATCAGCTCCCTCGAGAAGGCCATCCTGTCCAAGAAGGTCACTTACGACTTCGCGCGGCTGATGGAGGGCGCGACCCAGGTGTCGTGCTCGGGCTTCGGCCAGGTGATGATCGACCAGATGTAGCGCTGTTGCAGCGGGCTGGGTCCAAGCCGCCTGAGGGCGGCTTTTTCTTTGCCTGTTTCCTGGCGTATCCCACGCCTTAAAATGTGCCGTCGCATCGTGCGCGCACCCCAACCCCGAAAGACTTCCCGTGGCCGCTGAACGCTCCAAGATCATCTACACCCTGACCGACGAAGCCCCCTATCTGGCGACGCATTCGTTCCTGCCCATCGTGCGCACGTTCGCCGCGGCGGCCGGCATCGAAGTGGTGGAGAGCGACATCTCCGTCGCGGGACGCATCCTGGGCCAGTTCCCGGAGCTGCTGACCGAAGGGCAGCGCGCTCCCGACAACCTGGCTGCCCTCGGCAAGCTGACGCTCAGGCCCGAAGCCAACATCATCAAGTTGCCGAACATCAGCGCCTCGGTGTCGCAGCTGAAGTCGGCCATCAAGGAACTGCAGGAAAAGGGCTACAACATCCCGGACTACCCCGAGAAGGCCGAGACCGACGAGCAGAAGGACATCCGCGCCCGCTACAACAAGTGCATCGGTTCGGCCGTGAACCCGGTGCTGCGCGAAGGCAATTCCGACCGCCGCGCGCCCAAGGCCGTCAAGGAATTCGCGCGCAAGAACCCGCACCGCATGGACGACTGGAGCCAGGCCTCGCGCTCGCACGTTTCGCACATGCACGACGGGGACTTCTACCACGGCGAGAAGTCGATGACGCTGGACCGCGCGCGCAAGGTGAAGATGGAGCTCATCACCAGGAGCGGCAAGACGGTGGTGCTCAAGCCGGAAGTCGCGCTGCTGGACCGCGAGGTGATCGACTCCATGTTCATGAGCAAGAAGGCGCTGGTGGCCTTCTACGAAAAGGAGATCGAGGACGCGCACAAGACCGGCGTGATGTTCTCGCTGCACGTGAAGGCCACCATGATGAAGGTGTCCCACCCCATCGTGTTCGGCCACTGTGTGCGGATCTTCTACCGGGAGGCGTTCGAGAAGCACGCCGCGCTGTTCGAGGAGCTGGGCGTCAACGTCAACAACGGCATGGTCGACCTGTACACCAAGATCGAGGCGCTGCCCCAGAGCAAGCAGGACGAGATCAAGCGCGACCTGCATGCCTGCCACGAGCACCGGCCCGAGCTGGCCATGGTGGATTCGGCCAAGGGCATCACCAATTTCCACTCGCCCAACGACGTGATCGTCGACGCGTCGATGCCCGCCATGATCCGCAACGGCGGCAAGATGTACGGCGCCGACGGCCGCCTGAAGGACGTGAAGGCCGTGATGCCCGAGTCGACCTTCGCCCGCATCTACCAGGAGATCATCAACTTCTGCAAGTGGCACGGCGCGTTCGACCCCAGGACCATGGGCACGGTGCCTAACGTGGGGCTGATGGCGCAGCAGGCCGAGGAATACGGCTCGCACGACAAGACCTTCGAGATCACCGAGGACGGCGTCGCCAACATCACCGACCTGGACACCGGCGAAGTGCTGCTGTCTCAGGTGGTCGAGCAGGGCGACATCTGGCGCATGTGCCAGTGCAAGGACGCCGCCATCCGTGACTGGGTGAAGCTGGCCGTCACGCGCGCCCGCAATTCCGGCATGCCGGTCGTGTTCTGGCTGGACAGCTACCGTCCGCACGAGGCACAGCTGATCCGCAAGGTCAAGATGTACCTGCACGAGCACGACACCACCGGCCTCGACATCCAGATCATGAGCCAGGTACGCGCCATGCGCTACACGCTGGAGCGCGTGATCCGCGGCCAGGACACCATCAGCGCCACCGGCAACATCCTGCGCGACTACCTGACCGACCTGTTCCCCATCATGGAGCTCGGCACCAGCGCCAAGATGCTGTCCATCGTGCCGCTGATGGCCGGTGGCGGCATGTACGAGACCGGCGCCGGCGGCTCCGCTCCCAAGCACGTGCAGCAGCTCGTGGAGGAGAACCACCTGCGCTGGGATTCGCTGGGCGAGTTCCTCGCGCTGGCGGTGAGCCTGGAGGACGAGGGCATCAAGACCGGCAACGCCAAGGCCAAGATCCTCGCCGTGGCGCTCGATGCGGCCACGGGCAAGCTGTTGGACAACAACAAGAGTCCGTCGCCCAAGACCGGCCAGTTGGACAACCGGGGCAGCCAGTTCTACCTCACTCTTTACTGGGCCCAGGCAGTGGCCGAGCAGACGCAGGACAAGGAACTGGCGGCCCGCTTCGCGCCGCTGGCCAAGGCGCTGGCCGAAAACGAGAAGAAGATCGTCGACGAACTCAATGCCGTGCAAGGCCAGCCGGCCGACATCGGCGGCTATTACTTCCCCGACCGGACCAAGGTCGGCGCCGTCATGCGGCCCAGCGCGACGTTCAATGCGGCGCTGGCGGCAGTCCAGGCGGACTAGACGCGCCGAGCGCTGGCCAGCGAAAAGGCCGCCCAGGAGGCGGCCTTTTCGTGCGGATCTGAAGATGGTCCGGCTATTTCGACGCCATGTCCCCATGCCCACCGCTGGCGGCATGAAACTGCGGCGCGCGCACCTTCGGCTGCCGCGGCGGCCGGTCGGCAGCCTGGTTGGGCCCATCGGTCGTGCGGATCGGCCCGGGCTCGGCCTGGATGTTCTGCGCCAGCTGGCCCTTGGGACCTTCCTGGACGTCGAAGCTCACGCGCGAGCCCTGCTTGAGGGTCTTGAAGCCATCCATGGTGATGGCCGAGAAATGCGCGAAAACGTCAGCGCCGCCGCCGTCGGGCTCGATGAACCCGAAGCCCTTGGCGTCGTTGAACCATTTGACTGTGCCGGTCGCCATTTTTTGTGCGTCCCCGTTAAAACCCTCTACCTGAGCGGGAGTGTCGTGGATCGCGCCGGGGCTGTCAATATTTTCACTTACGCCCGCCAATGAAACCCTGCGCGCCGGAACCGGGAATTTGTTTGTCGCTTGAATGTGACGTAACCGCCTCCAATTCACCTCTTGTCGGCGGGCCCACGGTGCGCTGGCTAGAATGAATTTCATGGCCAGCCAGACCCCCATTCCCCCACCCGTCGCGCCCGTGGTGCGCCCGGTGACGCCCGACGACGGCGATTCGGTGGTGGCGGAGCGCAAGGAACAGAAGACCAAGCCGCCGCAGATGCACCAGGTCGTCATGTTGAACGACGACTACACCCCGATGGAGTTCGTGGTCGTCGTGATCCAGGAATTCTTCAACAAGGACCGCGAAAGCGCCACCCAGATCATGCTCAAGATCCACCTGGACGGCAAAGGCATCTGCGGTGTCTATTCGCGCGACGTGGCGGCGACCAAGGTGTTGCAGGTGCAGGAAGCCGCACGGCAGGCGGGGCATCCGCTCCAGTGCCTGAGTGAACCGGTAGACTGAACCCGGCTCGAAGGACTGTGAGAAGGTTTTGAACGTAGTAGCAGCAAGGCAGAAGGAAATCTCATGATTGCCCAGGAATTGGAAGTCAGCCTCCACATGGCGTTCGTGGAAGCGCGTCAGCAGCGCCACGAATTCATCACCGTGGAGCATCTCTTGCTGGCCCTGCTGGACAATCCCAGCGCGGCGGAGGTGCTGCGCGCTTGTTCGGCGAACATCGACGACCTGCGGAAGTCGCTGGCCAACTTCATCAAGGACAACACCCCCCAGGTGGCGGGCACGGACGACGTGGACACCCAGCCGACGCTGGGCTTCCAGCGCGTCATCCAGCGCGCCATCATGCACGTGCAGTCCACCGGCAACGGCAAGAAGGAAGTGACCGGCGCCAACGTGCTGGTCGCGATCTTCGGCGAGAAGGACTCGCACGCCGTGTACTACCTGCACCAGCAGGGGGTGACCCGGCTCGACGTGGTGAACTACATCGCGCACGGCATCAAGAAGAGCGACCCGCCCGAGCCCGCCAAGGGCGGCGAGTCGCAATCGTCCGAGTCGGAAGAGGGCGGCGAGAAGAACGAGAAGGCGTCGCCTCTCGAGCAGTTCACGCAGAACCTGAACCAGGCGGCCAAGGACGGCAAGATCGACCCGCTGATCGGCCGCGAGTACGAGGTCGAGCGCGTGATCCAGATCCTCTGCCGGCGCCGCAAGAACAACCCGCTGCTGGTGGGTGAAGCCGGCGTGGGCAAGACCGCCATCGCCGAGGGCCTGGCCTGGCGCATCGTGCAGAAGGAAGTGCCTGAGATCCTGGCCGACTCCAACGTGTATTCGCTGGACATGGGCGCGCTGCTGGCGGGCACCAAGTACCGCGGCGATTTCGAGCAGCGGCTGAAGGGCGTGCTGCGCTCGCTGAAGGACAAGCCCAACGCGATCCTCTTCATCGACGAGATCCACACGCTGATCGGCGCCGGCGCGGCGTCGGGCGGCACCCTGGACGCCTCCAACCTGCTGAAGCCGGCACTGTCGTCGGGCACCTTGAAGTGCATCGGCGCGACCACCTTCACCGAGTACCGTGGCATCTTCGAAAAGGACGCCGCGCTGTCCCGTCGCTTCCAGAAGGTCGACGTGGTCGAGCCGAGCGTTGCCGAGACCATCGAGATCCTGAAGGGCCTCAAGAGCCGTTTCGAGGAACACCACAGCGTCAAGTACGCCGCCGCCGCCCTGCAGGCCGCCGCGGAACTGAGCGCCAAGTACATCAACGACCGTCACCTGCCCGACAAGGCGATCGACGTGATCGACGAAGCCGGCGCCGCCCAGCGGATCCTGCCCGTCGGCAAGCGCAAGAAGACCATCTCCAAGGCGGAAGTCGAGGAGATCGTGGCCAAGATCGCCCGCATCCCGCCGGCTTCGGTCTCCAACGACGACCGCGGCAAGCTGCAGACGCTCGAACGCGACCTGAAGAGCGTGGTGTTCGGCCAGGACAAGGCGCTCGAAGTGCTGGCCGCCTCCGTGAAGATGGCGCGCAGCGGCCTGGGCCGCGGGGACAAGCCGATCGGTGCCTTCCTGTTCAGCGGCCCGACGGGCGTCGGCAAGACGGAAGCGGCCAAGCAGCTGGCCTACATCATGGGCATCGAGCTGATCCGCTTCGACATGTCGGAATACATGGAGCGCCATGCGGTGTCGCGCCTGATCGGCGCGCCCCCGGGCTACGTCGGCTTCGACCAGGGCGGCTTGCTGACGGAGGCCATCACGAAGAAGCCGCACGCGGTGCTGCTCCTCGACGAAATCGAGAAGGCCCACCCCGACATCTTCAACGTGCTGCTGCAGGTCATGGACCACGGGACATTGACGGACAACAACGGCCGCAAGGCCGACTTCCGCAACATCATCCTGATCATGACGACCAACGCGGGCGCCGAGACGATGAACAAGGCGGTGATCGGCTTCACCAACGAGCGCAGCCCGGGCGACGAGATGGCCGACATCAAGCGCCTGTTCACGCCCGAGTTCCGCAACCGCCTGGACGCCACGGTCAGCTTCAAGCCGCTGGACGAGCAGATCATCCTGCGCGTGGTCGACAAGTTCCTGCTCCAGCTGGAGCAGCAGCTGTCCGAGAAGAAGGTGGAAGTGACCTTCACCGACCAGTTGCGCAAGCACCTGGCCAAGAAGGGCTTCGACCCGCTGATGGGCGCGCGGCCGATGCAGCGCCTGATCCAGGACACCATCCGCCGGGCCCTGGCCGACGAACTGCTGTTCGGGCGCCTGACCGAAGGCGGCCGCCTGACGGTGGACGTCGAACTGAAGACCGACGACAAGGGCGTGGAAACCTCCGAGGTGCTGCTGGACATCCAGCCGCTGCCGAAGAAGGAGGGCAAGGCCAAGCCCGAGCCGGAGGAAATCTCCAGCGAGTGAGGCGCCGCGCCTTGCTCGAAAGCCAGCCCGCCGGGCTGGCTTTTTTTTTGGGATCCACAGCTGGGCCGCACGCCAGCCTTCGCGCGCGCGCATAATCGCAAGGTTCACTGATCGACCATCTCCGATGGCTCCTTGGACTCCAAGGAGTGCTTCAGTGGCCACCAAGAACGGCATGGGTTCGATTCTCCAGAATCACGAGCCGGCCATCCTCGCCAGCTGGGTCGCGTTGCAGCTCGCCGTGACCGGCCGGCACGACCTGCTCGACGAAACCGACCTGCGGGCCCAGTCGCAAAAGTTCATTTCGCTATTCGGCCTGGCCGCCCAGGAGAGTTACGACGAGGACCTCCAGGGCGAACGCTGGGACGACGTCCGCGCGTTGCTCGCCGGCATCTCGAAGAGCCGGGCCGTCGCCGGCTTCACCTCGTCGGAAACGGCGACCTTCGTCTTCTCCCTGAAAAAGCCCTTGTTCGAGGCCTTGCGCAAGACCTATGCCGCGGATGCGCAGCGCCTGAACGAGGAGCTGTGGCTGGCCACCAGCGTGCTCGACAAGCTGGGTCTCGTCACGGTGGAATCGTTCCAGAAGGGCCGCGAGGAAGTCATCACCCGCCAGCAGCAGGAACTGCTCGACCTGTCCACGCCCGTGATCAAGCTGTGGGATGGCATCGTCGCCATGCCGCTGATCGGCACGCTGGACAGCGAACGCACGCAGGTGGTCATGGAAAGCCTGCTGGAAAGCATCGTTGCCAATGAGGCTTCAGTCGCCATCATCGACATCACCGGCGTGCCCACGGTCGACACGCTGGTCGCTCAGCATTTGCTGAAGGCCGTGGCAGCGGCGCGGCTGATGGGCACAGAATGCGTCATCAGCGGCATCCGGCCCCAGATCGCGCAGACCATCGTCCACCTGGGCGTCGACCTGGGTGGCGTCACCACGAAGTCGACGCTGGCCGACGCGCTCAAGATCGCGCTGCGCAAGTGCGACCTGATGATCGCCAAGCGGCCGGCAGTCACGGGGGCCTGAATTTGGAACGCATCCCGATCCTGAAGCTCGGCGATATCCTCCTGGTGACGATCCAGGTGGAACTGCACGACGAACTCGCCATGACGCTGCAGGAGGACCTGACGCAGAAGCTCGCCCGCACGCAGGCCAAGGGCGTCCTGATCGATGTATCCGGGCTCGAGATCCTCGACTCGTTCATCGGCCGCGCGCTGGCGCAGATCGCCGGGATCGCCCGGGTGATGGACGCGACGACGGTGCTCGTGGGGATGCGCCCCGCGGTGGCGATCACGCTGATCGAACTCGGCATGACGCTCTCCGGCATCCGCACCGCGCTGAACGTCGAGCGCGGGATGAAGCTCCTGGCCGAAGCCACCGGCGAGCCGGGAGTGCCGCCATCGCCACCTTGACGGTCGAGCGCTTCGAAATCCGTACACCCGAGCAACTGACCATCGCACGCCGCGCAGTGACGGCATGCGCCACCCGGCTGAATTTTGGCGATGTGGAGCGCACCAAGCTGGTGACGGCGGCCAGCGAATTGGGACGCAACGTCCTGGTTCATGGTGCGGGCGGCACCATGACCATCAGCGAATTGCAACGCGCCGGCCGCACCGGGATCGAGCTGTGCTTCGCCGACCAGGGCCCGGGCATTCCCGACATTGGCCGGGCGATGCAGGACGGCTTCACCACGGCGCGGAGCCTGGGGCTGGGTCTCGGCGGCGCCCGCCGCCTGGTCAATGAATTCGAGATCGTCTCGGAGCCTGGAATGGGCACGAAAGTCACGGTGATCCAGTGGAAACGACGATAGAGGTCACCGAACAGAGCCAGGTGGCGGAAGCCCGGCGCGCAGTCGCCGACCTGGGGGCCGAGGTGGGACTGTCCGCCCATGATCTCGGCCGCGCGGCCCTGGTGGCCACCGAAGCCTGCACGAACCTGGTGAAGTACGGCAGGCAGGGCGTGATGGTGCTGAGCAAGTTCTCCGAGGCCGGCGCGCGCGGGGTGCAGCTGATCGCCATCGACAGTGGGCCGGGGTTCGCGAATTTCGGCGCGTCGGCACGCGACGGCCACTCCACGGGCGGCAGCCTGGGGGTGGGGCTTGGCGCCATCATGCGTTCTTCCGACCTGTTCGATTGCTACACGCGCGAGGGGCAGGGCTCCGCACTGCTGTCGCGCGTCTCCGCCGGCGCCGTCCCGGTGCAGGCCGTGCCCGGTTCGCTGTGGGTCGGCAGCCGGGCCTCGGCCAAGCTGGGCCATGTCGAGAGCGGCGATGCCTGGGGCGTTTTCGATTCGCGGCGGCTGCGGCGCCTGTGCGTGGCCGACGGGCTGGGGCACGGCCCCCTGGCCGCCATCGCGGGCCACGCCGCCATCACCGCGTTCCACGCCGCGGCGCTTCGCGACACGCCCCAGGACATCCTCCAGCAGGCCCATGTGGCCCTCAAATCCACCCGTGGCGCCGTCATGGCCGTTCTGGCCCTCGACACCGAAGCCGGGACGGCGACCTTCTCCGGCGTCGGCAACATCGTCGCCATGCTGCATTCCGAGTCGCGGCAGCAGCACATGGTCTCCACCGAGGGGATCGTCGGTTACAGCGTGCGCGTGTTCCGTTCCCACGAGTACGCGTGGACCCCCGGATCGACGGCGATCCTGGCCAGCGATGGTTTGTCGTCGCGCTGGAACCTGATCCGCTACCCGGGCCTGATGGCGCGGCATCCCGCGCTGATCGCCGCCGTGCTGTACCGCGACTACGCGCGCGACACGGACGACGCCACCGTGGTCGTGGCGAAGGTGGCGCCATGAGGCATCGCATCGTGAGTACCCGCGTGACGGGGCCGGGCATGATCACGGTGCGCGACCGGGCGCGGCAGATGGGCGAGCTTTTCGGGCTTGACGACGTCCAGCGGACCCGCTTTGTCACGGCAGTCTCGGAGATCGCCCGCAACACCGTCCAGTACGCGACGGAAGGCACGGCAACCTTCCTGTTCGATGCCGGAGCCAGCGGGGGCGCGCAGTCGGTCGTCGCGGAGATCCGTGACAGCGGACCTGGCATCAAGGACCTCGCCGCCGTGCTGGCGGGCCGTCCGCGGGCCGACGGTTCCGTGCGCCTGGGCATCGCCGGCAGCCGGCGGCTCGTCGACGCGCTGTCGGTGGAGTGCCCGCCCGAAGGCGGCACGGTGGTCACCATCTCGATGGAGACGCACCGGGGCTTCCGGCGCATCGGCGGCAGCGACCTCGCGGCGCTGATCGACAAGCTGGCGCGTCGCCGGCCGCAGACGCCGCTGGAAGAGCTCGAACACCAGAACCGCGAAATGCTCGAAGCGCTCGATGCCCTGCGGGCGCGCGAGCAGGATCTGCTGCGGCAGGACGAACGCAAAAACCAGTTCCTGAGCACGCTGGCCCATGAGCTGCGCAATCCGATGGCCACGCTGCACATGACGCTGGAGATCCTGCAGCGCATGGAGCTCGAACCCAAGGTGGCGCACCGCCGCGAGGTCATGTCGCGCCAGGTCGACCAGCTGATCAGCCTGGTGGACGACCTGATGGACGCTTCGCGGGTGAGCCAGGGCAAGCTGGACCTGAACCGCAAACGCACGGAGGTGAACGAGCTCGTCGCCGGTGCCCTGGAAATGTCGAGCGCGGCGGTCAGTGCGAAGAACCATACGCTGACCTTCGCCCGCTCCGACGACGATCTCTGGATCCTCGGCGACGCCATGCGGCTGCGCCAGGTCGTCTGCAACCTGGTGCAGAACTCCGCGCGCTACAGCCCGGAGGCGGGGCACATCCGCGTCAGCGTCCGCCGGGAAGACCAGCACGCCGTGATCGACGTGGAGGACAACGGCATCGGCATCGCGGCCGACGTGCTGCCCCATGTGTTCGAACTCTTCGTGCAGGGCGGCCCTGCAGGCAGCAACAGCAGCGCCGGCTTGGGGGTGGGTCTCACGCTGGTCAGGCGCCTGGTCGAAGGGCACGGCGGCAGCGTCTTCGCCGCCAGTGAAGGGCCGGGCCAGGGCAGCAAGTTCTGCGTGACGCTGCCGCTCACCGCGCAGCGCGGGGACGCCTTGCCGGCTTTCCCGGACTGAAACTTGCGAAAGGCGTGTCGCCTTAGCCGGGTCTCGCGCCGGCCAATGCGGCGCGCCCCGCGAAGGCACCGGGCGCATCCGCCCGGCCTTCGATGCGCAGGCCCTCGTTCCACTTCGCCATGCGCTCCGAGCGCGCGAAGGACCCCACCTTCAGCTGCCCGGCGTTCCAGCCGGTCGCCAGGTGCACGATGGTGACGTCCTCTGTTTCGCCCGAGCGGGCGGACACGATGGTGGCGTAGCCCAGCGCCTGCGCCGCCTCCAGCGCAGCCCGGGTTTCGGTCACGGTGCCGGCCTGGTTCGGTTTGATCAGCGCGCAGTTGCAGGCGCCCCGGGCGGCGGCCATGCGGATGCGGCCGCCGTTGGTGACGAGATAGTCGTCGCCAACCACCTGTACGCGGTGGCCGACAGCGCGCGTGAAAGCGATCAAGCCTGCTTCATCGTCCTCGCCCAGCGGATCCTCGATCGAGACGATGGGGTAGTTCTCCACCCAGCCGACCAGCCGTTCGCACAAGGCGTCCGAATCCAGCTCCCGGTTGTCCAGCGCGAGCCGGTAGCGGCCGTTCTTGCCGAATTCCGAGGCCGCGACGTCGAGTGCGATCGACACGTCCTCGCCGGGGACATAGCCGGCTTTCTCGATCGCCGCCACCAGCATGTCGAGCGCGTCTTCATTGCGGGCGAAATCCGGCCACCAGCCGCCCTCGTCCGCCACGCCGGCCAGCGCGCCGCGCGCGGCCATCAGTTCGCCGGCCGCGCGATACACCTCCGCCGTCATCTCCAGCGCTTGCGCGAAGCTGGTGGCGCCGGTCGCGATGATCATGAAGTCCTGGATGTCGACGCGGCGCCCGGCATGCGCGCCGCCGCCGAAGATCTGGATCTGCGGCAAGGGCAGCCGCACGGCGCGGCCCTGCGCGAGATGGCGCCAGAGCGGCATGCGGGCATGCGCCGCGGCGGCCTGCAGCACGGCCAGCGACGTCGCGACCAGCGCGTTGCCACCCAGGCGCGAACGGGTCGGCGTCCCGTCCAGCGCGACCAGGAGGGCGTCGATGCCGGCTTGGTCCGTCACGTCGTGCCCCTGCAGGGCGGGCGCGATCTCGCGGTCGATCCCCGCCACGGCCTGCAGGACGTCGCGCCCACCGAAACGGGGCCCGCCGTCGCGCAACTCCACGGCTTCGCGCGTCCCCATGGAGGCGCCGGCGGGGGCGATGCCCAGGCCCACCGTGCCATCCTCGTTCGTCACTTCCACTTCGACCGTGGGCCGGCCGCGCGAATCCCAGATGCGGCGTGCCGCGATGTGTCGGATCTTCATTCGGTGAATTCCCGCGTCCAGCGGTCCGTGATGGCGTCGAGCCGCCTGGGCGCCTCTTGCAGGAGCGAAATGGCCACGCGCCGCACCGCCGCGCGTTCCGGCTCGTCCAGGTATTCAGCGGGGGACTTGCCGTCGACACGGGCCAGGGTGAGGCCGGGCAGCAGTGTCGCGACTCGTTCTTCCAGGCTGCCGGGCCGCTCCCAGCCTGCGTGCGCGAAGTACGCACCGGTGAAGGCCCGAAAGGCCGCCATCAGTTCCACGCGGTGCCGCGGCAGGTGGGCCGCCTTCAGCAGGAAATGATTCAGGCAGAAGGCCACGTCGAACGCCGGGTCGCCGAACCAGGCGCATTCCGCGTCGAGCAGGACCGGTCCGTTCGGCCCGATCAGGATGTTTTTCGGGCTCACGTCGCCGTGCACGAGCACACGGCGGGTCGCGGCCGTGCGCCCGACCAGTGCATGCAAGTGGCCGGCGAGGGCGGGGTGCGCGCGCGCTGTCTCGACGAGGTAAGGCTCCAGCCGGATCGCATGGAAGTTGGCATCGGTGGCGAAGGCCCGGGCCAGACCCGCATCGTCCGAGGTCGCCGCATGGATGCGCCCGAGGAGATCACCGGCGGCAGACGCGACGCCGGCGTCGACATGCCCGGCCAGCATCTCCGCTTTCCAGTTGCGGTGGTCCGCCCCCAGGAATTCCATGACGAAGCTCTTGCTGGCGTCGTCGGCGCCCAGCACGCTCGGGACCTGGCCCGGCGCAATGGCGTGCACCGCGCGCAGCCAGGCGATCTCGTGGAACACGCGCTCCACGGGCACGTTCCATTCCTTGGCGACCTTGAGGCGGGGCAGGGCCTGCTTGACGCAGTAGCTGCCCGAACGCAGGTCCACGCGATAGATGCCTGACGAGACGCCACCCGTCAGGGCGGTGGCGCTCACGGTTTCGTCCGGCGCCGCCAGCCCGAGCTTGACGAAGATGCTGCGCATCGCCCCGGCGTCGCGGGAAAGGTCCACGTCCATCATTGCGCAGGGATTATCGGAGCTTCCTAGAATGCACCGATGACCACTCCTCTCCAAGTCGCCGTCATGGGCGCCGGCGCCGTCGGCTGCTACTTCGGCGGCATGCTCGCGCGGGCCGGCCACGCCGTCACGCTCGTCGCCAGGCCCCAGCATGTGGAGGCCATCCAGCGCGACGGTCTGCGGATGGAAACGCGGACGTTCGACGAACGCGTGCGACTGCAGGCCAGCACCGAACCGGCGGCGGTGCGCGGCGCCGACCTCGTGCTCTTCTGCGTCAAGTCCACCGACACCGAAACTGCTGGCCGCCTGATTCAGCCCCACCTCGGGCCCGACACGCTCGTGCTGTGCCTGCAGAACGGGGTCGACAACGCCGAGCGCCTGCGCGCGGTGTTGCCCGCGCATGAGGTGGCGGCGGCGGTCGTCTATGTCGGCACTGAAATGGCGGGGCCCGGCCATCTCAAGCATCACGGACGCGGGGAACTGGTGATCGATCCATCGCGCGCCAGCGAGCGGGTGGCGGCCGCTCTCGGCGCCGCCGGCGTGCCGACGGAGATTTCGGCCAACGTGCGCGGGGCGCTCTGGCTGAAGCTGATCCTCAACTGCGCCTACAACGCGGTCTCGGCCATCGCGCAGCGGCCCTATGGCGAGAACGTGGCAAGCGCCGGCATTCCTGAGGTGATGCGCGATGTGGTGAGCGAGTGCCTTGCCGTCGCCGCAGCCGAAGGCGTGCAGGTCCCCGGCGACGTGGACGCCGCCGTCCGCAAGATTGCCGAAAGCATGCCGAGCCAGTTTTCCTCGACCGCGCAGGATCTCGCGCGCGGCAAGCCCAGCGAGATCGACTACCTCAACGGTCACGTCGTGAGGCGCGGTGCAGCCCATGGCATCGCGACACCAGCGAACCGCGTGCTGTGGGCGCTGGTGAAACTGGTGGAAAGCAGGCGCGCAGTCCCGCAGAGCTAGACGCGGGGATCTGGTGATGCAAAGAATTCATCCCGCTGGTCCTGGATAGCTGTCAGCATGGCTTTCCATGGATTCCATGGCAAGGAATCCACATGACCCCATTTCTCTGGTGCGCCATCGGCGCCGCGATCGGCTGGATCGTCGGCACGGTGAGCGGCAAGAGCACCTATGCGAGCCGCGTCGAAGAAGTGCTGGTGGGGGTGTTCGGCGCCTTCATCGGCGGTGAATTCCTCGCGGCCATGGTGCGCGGCTCCAAGGCCGTCGACCCGGGTTTCACCGCCACGGCACTCGCGTTGGCCGTGGTCGGCGCCATCGCGATGCTGGGCCTGCTGGCCGTGATGCGGCGCGCCGTCGGCCCGCTGCGCAACGGCAAGAGCCGCGCGGTCGACCGGCGCTAGCCCAAAAAAAACAGGCCCCGCAGGGCCTGTCTCGTCATTCGGGCAGGGCGCTTACTTGCCGTCCCGGTCCGCATCGCCGGGGATGGCGCGCTCGACGCGGTCCCAGCCGGCGCGCGCGGCGCCCTTGGCTTCTTCCCACGCCAGCCGCGAACTGCCCTTGCTGCGCTCGTATTCGCTGCGCAGCTTGGGCTCATGCGAGTCCCAGGACTCGCCAGAGGCCTTGGCGCGTTCCCAGCCGGTGTAGCCGGTGCGGTAGGCGGGGGCGTAGTCGTCGTACGTATAGCCGGACTTGTAGCCCGGCGTCTTGGTGTAGTTCTCGCGCCAGTAGCTGTCTTCCGCCGTCGGGTTGACGCGCTCGGCCGCGCCCTTGCCGGCCAAGCCGCCGGCCACTGCGCCAGCCGCACCGCCGAGGACCGTGCCCACCGGGCCCGCCATCGAGCCGATGGCCGCGCCTGCTGCGGCACCGGCCGCCGCGCCGGCGCCCACGCCCGCGGGATGCGCGCCGGGGGCGCCGCTGATCGGATCCTTGTTGGAGGGATTCTTGTCTGACATGTTGGAGATCTCCTTGTGGTTGGATGAAGTTCGCGGCTGTTCAGCCTTTTCGAACTCAGGCTGCAGATTGCGGCATCCGGTCCTGCGGCCTTGTCGGAATAAGCCGATCAGCCGGTGTCGCTGCGGACTACGGCGACTGTCCATGCTCGCGCTGCGGGCACGTGCTCCGGCGACAATGCGCGTCCCCGATGAACGACCTTCCGCGCCATCCCGTCCCACGTGCCGCAGCGAGCCGCTGGCTCACCGTCAACGTCGTCGCGCAACTCGCGTTCGGCCTGCTGGCCATGACGATCTGCCTGCCGTCGATGCAGGACTGGCCGGCCACCTTCGGCGCGAGCCAGGCGGCCGTGCAGCTCAGCTTCAGCGGCTACATCGCCGCCTACGGGCTGCTGCAGCTGGTCTATGGCCCTTTGTCCGATCGCCATGGCCGCAAGCCCGTGCTGCTGGTGGGCCTGGCCCTGGGCGTCGCCGGCTCTCTGCTCGCCGCCTTCGCGCCCAACCTCACGATGCTCACCGTGGCGCGGATGATTCAAGGCGCCGGGACGGCCGCGGGCATGGTCATCGGGCGGGCGCTGGTGCAGGACCTGTTCCAGGGCCCCGATCGCACGCGGATGATGGCCTTCGTCGGCATGACCATGGGCCTGTGCCCGCCCGCGGCCACGCTGCTGGGCGGGCAACTGCACGTGCGCCTGGGCTGGCAGGCCAACTTCCTCGTGATGGCGGCGCTGGGAACGGTGCTGTGGATCGCGGCCTGGCGCGGCTTGCCGGATCGCGCGCCGGCGGCGCCGTCCACCGGCCGCGCAGCCTGGCGGGCGCTGCTGTCGGGTTATGGCCGGCTGGCGCGCGAGCCCGCCTTCCTGCTCTTCGTGCTGCTCATGGCCGTGACCACGGCGACGTTCTACACGTTCCTGGGGGGCGCGCCGCTGGTCCTGGGACGCTATGGCGTCACGCCGGAAAGCCTGGGCCTGTACATCATGTGCATCCCGCTGTCGTACATCGTGGGCAACTGGTGCACCACCCGCCTGGTGCGGCGCTGGCCGGACCGCACCATCATGCTGCTCGGACAGGTGGCCACATTGACGGGGCTGGGGCTGCTGCTGGCGCTCGCAGTGGCCGGTATCAACACGCCGCTGTCGCTGGCCCTGCCACTGCTGCTGCTGGGCATCGGCCATGGCCTGCTGGTGCCGCCCACGCTCGCGGGCACCGTGGGCCTGATCCCCGCGCTGGCGGGCTCCGCGGCGGCCGTCGCCGGCGTCACGCAGCAACTGGTGGGTGCATTCGGCGGATACGCGGTGGGCCTGGTGCCGCACGAGGGCGCCGCGAACATGGCGTTGCTGATGCTGATGTGGACCGGCATCGGCCTGGCCGCGCAGGTCGTCTTGTTCCGGTTCTTCCTGCGCAGGACCTGATGCGGCGGCAGCCGGCGCTGGCGCGCCGGGCTGCTCAAGGGGTCGCAGGCTTCGATGCAGCGCGCCGTGGCGCGGCATCCGCCACCACCTGCACGCGGTCGCCTTC
The DNA here is from genome assembly GCF_007833165.1 of Caenimonas sedimenti. GTDB lineage: Bacteria > Pseudomonadota > Gammaproteobacteria > Burkholderiales > Burkholderiaceae_C > Ramlibacter > Ramlibacter sedimenti. Next base: position 93,074 of record NZ_VOBQ01000013.1, read on the forward strand.
GGCGAGCGAGTCGCTCGGGTTGAGCACCAGGGACTCTCCGCCCTGCAGCCCTTCCAGCACCTCCACCGTCTCGCCGTAGTTGCGCCCGAGCCGCACCGATTGCAGCCGGACCACGCCGTTGGCGTCCAGCCGCGCCACCAGCACGCCCTGGCTGCGGAACAGCAGCGCGTTCGCGGGAATGGCGAGCGCGCCGCTGGGCGCGGCAGCCAGTTCGACGTTGGCGAAGGCCCCCGGCAGCAGGACACCGTCCCGGTTGGGCAGGCTGATCTCCACCTGCATCGTGCGGGTGCTGGCATCGATGGAGCCGGCGGTGCGCGCGACTTCGCCTTTGAAGGTGCGGCCGCGCAGTTCCGCCAGCGACACGGTCGCCGGCTGGCCGACACGCACCAGTTGCGCATAGGCCTGCGGCACGTTGACGTAGACGCGCAGCGGGTCGGTCTGCGACAGCAGGAAGAGGGGCTTGTTGCTGTCGATCAGGTCGCCGATGTCGACGTTGCGTCGCGTGATGACGCCGGCGAAGGGTGCCACGACCCGCTTGAAGCTTTCCAGCTGGCGTAGCCGCTCGACGTTCGCGTCCGCCCCCGCCAGGTTGGCGCGCGCCTGGTTGAAGGTGCTGCGGCGCTCGTCCAGCTCCTGCTGGGAGACGGCATCCAGCTTGCGCAGGCCTTCCCAACGGTCGGCGCTGCTCCTGGCGAGTTCGAGGCTGGCCGCGGCCTGCGTGCGGGCCGCGATGGCCTGGGACAGCTGCTGGTCGAGCTCCGGGGTTTCGATCTCGGCGAGCAGCTCGCCCTTGTTCACCCGGCTGCCGATGTCCTTGTGCCAGCGGCGCAGGTAGCCTCCGGCACGCGCGGCCACCGGCGCCTGGACGTAGCCCTGCAGGGAGCCCGGCAGGCTGAGCGTCTGCCCGGTGCCGCCGGCGCGAACGATGGTCGTCCGCACGTACTGCACGGCGCTTTGCGCGGAAGCGGCCTCCAGTGTCTTGGCGTTGTCCATGCGGCTGATGACGGTGCGGGCGCCGCCGAGTGCCAGCAAGACCAGCACGGCGATGGCGGCGATGCGCGTGCGGCGCGCGACGAGCCGGCGCTGGCCCGCGTCGGCGGCGGTGACAGCAACCGCATGCTGGGCTTCGGATCGAACGGGTTCGGACATCTGGATCTCAACCTTCCTGGGGCAGCACGGGAGCGGGCTGCACGGCGGGCGGGCTGGCGCGCCGGGCGCGGCGCAGCAGCCTTTCATGAACTTCGGCGTAGACCACCGGGACAAAGAGCAGGGTGGACACGGTGGCGAACAACAGGCCGCCGATGACCGCGCGGCCCAACGGCGCGTTCTGCTCGCCGCCTTCGCCCAGGCCGAGGGCCATGGGGATCATGCCGATGATCATGGCCAGTGCCGTCATCAGCACCGGCCGGATGCGCGTGGCGCCCGCGGCCAGCGCCGCGGCGAGCGGCGTGTCGCCCAGCTCGCGCTGCTGCCGGGCGAATGCCACCACCAGGATGCTGTTGGCGGTGGCGACGCCCATGGTCATGATGGCGCCCGTGAGCGCCGGCACGCTCAACGTGGTGCCGGTGATGAAGAGCATCCACGCGATGCCCGCCAGCGCCGCCGGCAGTGCCGCGATGATGATGGCCGCGTCGACCCATGACTGGAAGTTCACGACCACGAGCAGGTAGACCAGCACGATCGCCATGGCCAGGCCGATGCCCAGGCCGGTGAACGACGACTGCATGGTCTGCACCTGGCCCCGGATGGCGACCGAATTGCCGCGCTTCAGCTTGGGCCGGATCTCGTCGACGAGCTTCTGCACGCTGCCAGCGACGCTGGCGAGGTCCGTCCCTTGCACGCTGACGTAAACGTCGATGGCGGGGGCAATGTTGTAGCGCGAGACGATCGGCAGCTGGCGCGCCGGCTGCGCTTCCACCACATTCCCCAGCAACTGCGGCGCCACGGTGCCACCCGCGGCGCCCACCGGGATGTTGAGCAACGCATCGATCGAGTCCACCTGGTATTGCGGGCTCTGCACCACGACGTTGTAGACCACACCGTTCTGCGGGTTCAACCAGAAAGCCGGCGCCGTCTGGGAACTGCCGGACAGCGTGATCAGCACGTTCTGCCCGACGTTGGTGGCCGACAGGCCCATCTGCTGCAGCCGCGTGCGGTCCATCTGCAGGTTGATGGCGGGTCCGTCCAGCCGCTGGTGCACGTGCGCATCCACCGCCCCCGGAATCTTGCGGATGGCCTTGGTGAGCTCCGCCGCGAGGGCCGCATTGCCCTGCAGGTCGTTGCCGCTGAACTGCACGTCGATGGCGGCGGGCAGGCCGAAGTTCAGGATCTGCGTGACGATGTCGGCCGGCTGGAAGAAGAACTCGATGCCGGGAAATCGTTTCGGCAGTTCGGCGCGCAGCACCGAGACCCAGTGCTCGCTGGGACGGTGGCCGGGTTTCAGCGACAGCAGGATCTCGCCGTCCAGCGTGCCGATCGTCCCCGCATTGCTGTATGAAAGGTTGATGCCGCTGTTCGGGATGCCGATGTTGTCCAGGATGGTCTGCAGTTCCTCCTTCGGGATCAGCTCGCGGATCACGTTCTCCACCTGGTCGGCCAATCGCGCGGTCTCTTCGATGCGCGTGCCCGTGGGTGCCCGGATGTGCAGTCGAATCTGCCCGGCGTCCACGGTCGGGAAGAAATCGCGGCCCAGGAAGGGCGCCAGCAGGCAGGAGGCGAGGCAGAAGCCCAGGAAGAGGAACGTGAAGCGCAGCCGCTGCGCCAGCAGCACCGAAAGCGCCTGGGCGTATCCGCGGCGCAGCCGTTCGAACTGCGCGTCGAACTTCAGGTAGACGCGCTTCAGCGGCCCGGGCGGCTGCTCGGCGTCGTGCCCCTTCATCATCAGCATCACCAGCGTGGGCACCAGGCTGCGCGAGAGGAAGTACGACGCCACCATGGCGAACACCACCGCCTCCGCCATGGGCACGAAGAGGAAGCGCGCGACACCGGAGAGGAAGAACATCGGCACGAACACGATGCAGATGCACAGCGTCGAGACGAAGGCCGGCACGCCGATCTCGCCCGCGCCGACCTCGATCGCCTCCAGCAGCGGGGTGCCGGCGTGCAGGTGGCGCTCGATGTTCTCGATGGTGACGATCGCCTGGTCCACCAGGATGCCGACCGAGAGCGCCAGCCCGCCCAGCGTCATGATGTTCAGCGTCTCGCCCAGCGCGTAGAGCGCGATGATCGAAGCCAGGATCGACAGCGGAATGGTGATGGCGATGATCAGCGTGCTGCGCCAGTTGCCCAGGAACAGCAGCACCATCGCCGCCGTGAGCAGGGCGGCGATGATCGCCTCGGCGACCACCCCCTTGATCGCCGCCTTCACGAAGATCGACTGGTCGAACAGGGGTTGGACGTTGACCTCCGGCGGCATCTGCTGCGCGGCACGCGGCAGCATCTCGCGGATGTTGTTGACGATGTCGAGCGTGGAGGCGCCGCCGTTCTTCAGCACCGACAGCAGCACGCCCCGCTGGCCGTCCTGCCGCACCACATTGGTCTGCGGCTGGAAGCCGTCGCGCACGTACGCCACCTCGCGCAGGTAGGTGGTGGCGCCGTTCACGGTGCGCACCGGCAGATCGTTGAGCCCCGCGATCGCTTCCGGCGACCCGTTCATGCGCACGGTGTACTCGGTGTCGCCCAGCTTGGCCGTGCCGGACGGCAGGATCAGGTTCTGGGTGTTGACCGCGTTCACCACGTCTGCCGGCGACAGGCCCTTGGCCTGCAGCGCCTGGATGTCCAGGTCGACCGAGATCACCTTCACCTTGCCACCGTAGGGAAAGGGGATGGCGACGCCGGGGATCGTCACGAGCTGCGGCCGCAGGATGTTGACGGCCGCGTCGAACACCGACTGCTCCGGCAGCGTGTTGCTGGACAAGGCGAGCTGCACCACCGGGATGCTGGATGCCGAATACTTGATCACCAGCGGCGGCGTGATGCCCGGCGGCAGCTGCCGCACCTGCACCTGCACGCCTGCGACCACCTGGGCGATGGCCGTCTGGATGTTGGCTTCCGGCTGGAAGAACACCTTGATGATCGAGATGCCCGGCAGCGAGGTCGATTCGATGTGCTCGATGTCGCTGACCAGCGTGGTCAGGCTGCGTTCGCTGGAGGAGGCGATCCGCTGGCCCATCTCCTGCGCCGGCAGGCCGGTGTAGTTCCAGATGATGCTGATCACCGGGATGTTGATCTCGGGAAAGATGTCGGTCGCCATGTTGCGCAGCACCAGGGGCGCAGACAGGACGATCAGCATCGCCATCACGATGAACGTGTAAGGGCGCCGGAGCGCCAGCGAAACCATGGACATCGGGGAGGAACAGCTGTGCGGTGTGACGCGATGATAGGCGAGCGCGGTGAACGGGCGCGCATCTTGCATACGGTATCGCCAGAGAGGCGGGCAGCGTTGGGGCATGCCCGCCCAAGGAAAGTAGTACCTATGTCGGAGATTCCCGCGTCGAGGCCGATGCCGAACGAAGACGATCCCGGGCTGTGGCTCGGGTCATCACCCTTGCTCGACCTCGCCGATCCCAAGCTGCGGTTGCGCGCGCAGGCGCTCACGCAGCTGTGCAAGTCCGAACGAGAGAGGGCGCTGGCCGTGTACCGCTTCGTCAAGCGCATTCCGTTCTCCAGGCCGTTCAAGATGCGGCTGCACACCGCGCGCGAAGTGGTGCAGCAGGACCGTGCCGACTCGGCGGACAAGGCCGCGTTGCTGGTGGCGCTGCTGCGGCTGGCGGAAATCCCCGCTCGGGTGCGCTACCTGACGCTGCGCAGCGAAATGATGCGCGGCTTGGTGGATGGGCCCGACTCGATGCGTCCGGTCGTCGAGGTTTTCCGCGAGCGCCACTGGGTCGGCACCGACACCTACATCTTCGATGCCTCCTACACCGCGGCGGCCCGGACGCGCCTGCGCGCGTACGGCTGGGAACGCGGGTACGGCATGGATGCGGACGGCGACATGCTGTGGGACGGGACGGGCAGCGCCTATGTGGGCAAGTCGCCGCCCAGAGAGGATCCGATGGTGCTGCAGGATCACGGCGTGTTCTGCGACACCCTGGAATTCGTCTCCTCGCCCCAATACCGGGCGGCGCATTCGCGCCTGGGGCGGGCCGTCCAATGGAACATGCTGGCCGCCGGCATGGAACGTGCCATTCGCGAGCTGCGCGAGGACCCGCATGGCCTGGGCGCCCTGCACTTCAGCGGCTGATCTTCAGGGGAGACGATGAAAGCAACCCATGCCCACGTCAAGAGCATCAGTGCCGTGAGACCGCCGGAGCTTCCAGCGGGACCTTTGAGCCCGTCGTTCGTCCTGGAAGCGCAGGCCCGCCTGAGCTGGATGACGGCCAAGCAGCTGCCGCATCTGGCGCAGCTGCGCGAAGCGATGGAACAGCGATCGGCCGCCTGGCAGGGGGCGGCGCTGGAACGCGCGCTCTCCGATCACCTGGCTGCGGTGGCTGCCTTGCGATTCGAACTGCTGATCTCGCCGGGTTTGCGAGCCGGGCCATTGGACCGCGACGAAGCGGCGTTTCGCCTGCAGGTGGCCGTGGTGTCGTCCTGCACCGAAAGCACCTGGGCGGAGACCAAGCGCTTCCTGGAGTGCAGCGGACACAGCGACGAGGCGGCGGACACCTTCTCGGATTTCATCCTCGAGGTCCGCTCGGTGCAGCGCGGCGTGGCCGAACTGCTGCCCCAACTGGAGCAGCTCATGCAGGAACTCCAGGCTCGCGAAGCGGCAGCCGGCAGCGAAATCGGCCGCCAGGCGCTGGCCGAACTCCGGCTCAAGGCGGCCACGGTCATGGAGCGCCTGCAGCAGTTGCGCGTGCTGCACGACGCGGGCTACCAGGTGCAGAAGATCGGTTACCGGCTGGGCGATGAGAGTGCGGCCTGCCGCGGCACCCTGCGCAAGCTGGGCCAGGCCTTGAGTCACGGCCTGCTGGAACGCCTGCGGGGCTTGATCGCGCTCGAACATTTCGCCCCCGGTGAGGAGATGCGCGCGGCGCAGCAGGCGCGCAGCGAACTGCAGGTGCAGCTGGCCGAAGCGATCGACCAGGTGACCCGGTTGCAGGAAGGCCAGCGGGCCTTGGCCAATGCCTTGGCCGGCATGGGCGCGCTGCTGGCGGTGGCTGCCAGCGGCAGCGTGTGGCCATCGCGCGAGCCCTGATCCGCGCGCCGGCCGCCTCAGTCCGCCTTCAAGGCCCGCGGCCGGCCGATCGCATGCCATTCGCCCCAGCCGTCGCCGTTGTCCATTGCTTCGATCAACACCGAGCGGGTCCCGGGGGGCAGCCGCATGAACGGGAATCGCCAGGTTGGCGCGAAGGGCGGCCTGCTGTCCAGAATGACCTTGGACGTCACCGCATCGGAGATGCGGATCGTTTGCCGGTGGACCCTGGGCCCCGTGATGTAAGGCAGGACAAGGAACCTTGAACCTTCGACCGAGACGGTCATGCGCAGCCGGCCCTTCAGCGCGTCGGAGCCCGACCAGGACCCATGGAAATCGCGCGAGCCGTGCGCGTCGTGGGTCACCAAGGCGGCGCCACCGGGCGTCCAGGCGCTTTCGGCCGTCGTCTGGACCAGCGGCAGCACATCGCCCACGCTCTCGGCTGTCACCAGGCCACCGGCCATCTGCCGGCACGCTTCCGCCCCTGGGGGCCGATGGAGGAAGACCGTGGTCGGCGTGAAGTAGACGTGCAGCGTGCTGGGGGGCACATGCGAAAACATGGAGGAGTGCCGCGCCACCTCGCGCAGCCCATCACGTTCGGCCAGCAACTGCCGCAGCCGTGCCGACCGCGCATCCTCGGCCGACAGCAGCTCCACCAGCATGGGGCCATCGCATCGGTGGCCCATCGCCTCGCGAACGTCCTCTTCGTGCTCTGTCCACCGCACCCGCAGGCTCGGAAGCGCAAAGCGCCTTTCGACCGAGGTGCGCAAGGCGGCAAGGCGCTGGGCGGGCTCACCCGGCAATTCGTCGAAGCGCAGGGTGAGCGTCGTCTGCAGGGCAGGAAGCATGACCATCAGCAGCAGGACGGCAGTGAGTCCATGCCGGATCAAGGGCCGGCGGGCGACGGCGCTGCACAGCGACACGAGACCATACGCCGCGAAGATCATGAACAGCGGGATCACGTGGCTCAGGTTGCGTTCGAAGAACGTGGGGTACACCGAGAACTGCACGACGGTGGCCAGTGCCACCATGAAGACGAACAGGGCGCGCAGCTGTCGCCGGCGCGCCGCCACGAGCGCACCGGCGATGGCCAGCGGCAGCAGCCAGCCTGCGGTGGCATGGAAATAGCCGGCGGCGTGGGCCAGCCGGTCCACGACGTCCGCGTCGACCAGGCCATGGGGCCAGTGCCCCGTTCCATACTGGCGGCGCAGGAACTGGATGCCTTCGAGGTACGCGCCGGCGTTCGCGATGGCGTGCGGCGCGCCGGCCAGGAAGCCGAGCAACACGGCCAGCAGCAGCCATTTGCCCTGGTTCCATGCGTTGACCCAGGGCCGCGCCGGCGGGGGATCCCAGGAGACCAGGCTGCGGGTCCCCGTCAGCCCGGGCGACAGGACCAGCAGAGGCAGCAGCAGCACCATCGAGAATTTCGTGGCGATCAGCACGCCGGCAATGAACGCCGCGGCCAGGCTGCCGCCACGAAACGGCGGCCGCTGTGGGGCCAGCAAGCTGACGCAGGCGAGCGTCAGGGCGCTGACGAAGGTCTCGGGCCGGGCATAGAGGCTGTCCTGGTACAGCAATGGGAAGAAGCAGACGAGCAGCGCGGCGCACCACCCGGTGGCCGCGCCGAACAACTGCCGGCCGGCCAGATACGTCAGGCCCACTGTCGCAACGCCGAGCAGGGCGCTCCACGCTCGCAGCCAGTGGAGGGACGTCGAGCCATTCGCGTCCCCCGACCATTCCTTCAGCTGCAGCACGGCCGCGCCCGAGAGGAGGTAGGCGGAAAAGTTGTACTGGGGCTTCCGGAACAATTCGGGGAGGTCGGCCAGCTCCCAGTTGGTGTCGAGGGAACCACTGGCAGCGACCTGCTCGGCGACCTTGATGCTGATGACTTCATCCGGGTGGCCGTAATCGAAGCGCTGTGACTCCAGCCGCAGTGCGGCGGCCAGGAGCAGCAGCAGGACGAGGGCGCCGGCGGCCCATCGGTTCGCGTGCCCCATGTTCATGCGGCGTCCCGGCCGAACGCGTACTCGAGCGCATCCTCGTCATGCAGGAACATGACCAGGTCGCGTGTCGTCTTGCACGTCCAGGTCTGCTGCAGGTGCAACGCAGGCAGGCTGAGCGCGCAAGGGTCGAGCACCGCGTGGCAGGTGCTGCCTTCCCGCCGGGCCGATTCGTAGCGCAGGGCAGCCGGAGGCTGCGGACGTTCGCGCAGCGCGCGCGCCAGCCGATGGCAGGCGCTGTAGTCGGCGCCGTGGCGCAGCAGGTCACGCACGGCCGTCCACGGGGGCAAGGTGAGGTCCAGTTCCGCGCCGGTGAAGCGTGCCTGGAAGAACGTGTGCTCCGTGACGACCTGCGCATCGCGCAGACCGTCGGACTCGACCAGGAACTTCCAGCGCCAGTACGCAAGTTCGGCGGCGACGGTGTGCGGGTCCTCCGCGCCATACCAGATGCCCGGCTGGTGCGGTTCCCGGAAGCGCGAGGCATGGGGAGATGCGTAGCGGAACGGCGTGCCCAGCAGGTAGTGCAGCCCCTGCGCCTCCGGCGGCAAGGGTGGCTTGCTGGTCTCGATCAGCTGTTCCAGCAACTGCTGCTCCGCCAGGTTGTCGACCAGGCGCATCGTGGCCACGCGGTGCTGGGCTTCCACGCCCCGCCACAGCTTGCGGCGGGCCGGGCGTGCCGCGTCCAGCCAGCCATCTTGCCAAGGCGCCGCGCTCACGGTCAGGCGAGTGCGCGGGCGCTGTCGAGGTAGGTGACGACGCGCACCAGCCCTTCGGCGGACTGCACGGCATCGCGCGGGGTGGCATTGAACGCGCGGTTGTGCGAGTTCATCCAGAGCCGGCGATGCTCGTCGCTGTTGCCCACCAGGGCGTCGAGCGAGCGGTAGACGCGGACAATCAATGCGGCGAGTTCAGCCGGCTTGGAGCCGATGTCGAAGGTCTTGGCACCGGCGGACATGCGCGACACGCTGGCTTCGCTCAGCCCCACGGCCCGGGCCAGCACCGCGTTGTTGAGGCCCAGGAGGGCGGCGGCGCGGAAGGTGGCCTTGGTGAGTACCGCGTCGGCGGCCGGCGCGGTTTTGGGCGGTGCGGGTGGGCGGACTGCGGCTCGCATGCGGTCGATCCTGAATTTCTATGGAAAGGATAACATTGAAATATTCCCACTGCAACTCAACGATTCAGCTCAGCAACAGTGGCATCCCGGGGTCGCCCTTCGCCATGGCCCGTCGATACGCGTCGCGTTCGCCGATCCGGCGCAAATACGCCAGGATGGATGGGTAGGGCGCCAGCTCCACCGGGTGGAAGTAGCGCATGGTGGTCAGCGAGAACACGATCATGATGTCCGCGGCGGTGAACTCGGCGCCCGCGAGATAGGGCGCATCCGACAGCCGGCTGTCGACGAACTTCAGCGCGCGCACCAGACGCTCCGCCACGCCCGCCGCGACGGGGTTGCCGGGCGGCAGGTTCAGCCGGCTCTGGATCATGTTGCGGCCCATCACCGCCTGAAAGCTCGCGTTCGCGAAGTGGAACCAGTACAGGTAAGCGGCGAAATCCGGGTGCGAAGGTCCCAGGGCCAGGCGTCCGCCACCGTGCCTGGCGATGATGTAGTCGACGATCGCGCCCGACTCCGCCATCAGCAGGTCGCCATCGGTGATCACCGGGGCCGTGCCCATGGGGTGCAGCGCGCGCAGTTCCGGCGGCGACAATTTCGTGACGGGATCGCGCACATGGTGCTTGAGGTCGTAGGGGATGCCCAGCTCCTCGCAGAGCCAGACGATGCGTTCGGACTGCGACTTGCCGAGGTGGTGGATGGTGAGCATGGCCCGAGTTTCGCAGGTCGCCGCAAGTCCCCCTTGACCTGGAGTGCACTCCAGGAGATTTAATCCGCGACCGGGGCGTTTCCCCCATCGAAAGGACCATCATGAGCAGCACCGAACTCGACACCAACCGCCACACCGCCCTCGAATTCTTCCGCCGTTTCGACGCCGACGACATCCCCGGCGTCCTCGACCTGATGGCGGACGACATCGCCTACTGGCTCGGCGGCAAGCCGGGCACCAATGCGACCGCCGGGCGCGTCCACACCAAGCAGGAGATGGCGGACATCTTCCGCCGCATGACACGGGCGCTGAAGGACGGGCGCCTGCGCATGACGGTGAAGAACACCACCGCCGAGGGCGACCGCGTCGCCGTGGAGGCGGAGTCGTACGGCGAGCTGCTGAACGGCCGCGTCTACAACCAGGAGTACCACGTGGTCATGACGATCCGCAACGGCAAGATCGCCGCCGCCCGCGAATACATGGACACGGCCCACGTCAACGCCGTCTGGTACCAGGCCTGACCATGCCGGCCGCGTCCGCCTCCAGGAAGACGCTGCGGCTGCGCATCGGCGAGCTGGCCGAGCGCACCGGCCGCAGCGCGGACACCATCCGCTGGTACGAGCGGCAAGGCTTGCTGCCGCCGGTGCCGCGGCAGGGCGCGCACCGCGTCTACAGCAAGCGGCACGTGGAATGGCTGGAGCTGATGGAGCGGTTGCGCCGCTCCGGCATGTCGGTGGCGGAGCTGCGCACCTACACGGCCCTGGCGCAACGCGGCGCGGCCACGCTGGAACAGACCCACGCGATGCTCGTGGCCCACCGGGTCAAGGTGGAGGAGCGCATCGCCGAATGGCGCGCCGCGCGCAAGCTGGTGGACGAGAAGATCGCCTTCTACAGCGAGTGGATGGAAACGGGGGAGCGGCCGGGCAAGCGCAACGAGCAGGCTTGAGGGCAGCGAGGTCGTGATGCACCTGGTGGGTGGATGGCCCAAGCTACGCGCGGGGCGGCACAGGCTCGCGCATGAATCCGACAGTGGAAGGGCGCCCCGCCAGGGCCAGCGAGGAAGACAGCTCGGGCGCCTGCGCCAGCAGCCTGCCAGCTCGCCACACCTTCAGCCGATGCGCCCGCAGGCGGATGGCTTCCACCACATCGCGCGCCTGCAGCAGCACGAAGCTCGCATCCTTGCCTTTCCCGATGCCGTAGCCGTCCAGGTGCATCACCTTCGCCGCATTCACCGTCACGGCGTCGAAGCACGCGTGGATGCCGTTGCGGCTGGTCATCTGCGCCACATGCAGCCCCATGTGCGCCACCTCCAGCATGTCGCCGGAGCCCATGCCGTACCAGGGATCCATGACGCAGTCGTGGCCGAAAGCCACGTTGACACCACCGGCCAGCAGCTCCGGCACCCGCGTCATCCCGCGGCGCTTGGGATAGGTGTCGTGCCGGCCCTGCAGCGTGATGTTGATCAGCGGGTTGGCAGTGACGCTGACGCCGCTCTCCGCGATCAGCGGGATCAGCTTGGTCACGTAGTAGTTGTCCATGCTGTGCATGGAGGTGCAGTGCGAGCCGTTGACCCGGCCCTGGAGGCCGAGCCGGTGCGTCTCGAAGGCCAGCGTCTCGATGTGCCGCGACAACGGGTCGTCCGTCTCGTCGCAATGCATGTCCACCAGCTTGCCGCGGCCGGCGGCGGTTTCGCACAGCAGCTTCACGCTGGCCGCGCCTTCGCTCATGGTGCGTTCGAAGTGCGGGATGCCGCCGACCACGTCCACGCCCAGATCGAGTGCCCGCTCGAGATTTTCCACACCGCCCCTGGCGCGCAGCACGCCGTCCTGCGGGAAGGCGACGAGCTGCAGGTCGATGTAGCCGGCCACCCGCTTCTTCACCTCCAGCATCGCCTCCACCGGCAGCATGCTCGGGTCGCTGGTGTCCACGTGGCTGCGGATGGCCAGCAGGCCGCGCGCGACCGCCCAGTCGCAGTACGCCAACGCGCGCGCGATCATGTCCTCGGCTTTCAGCAAGGGCTTGAGCTCGCCCCACAGCGCGATGCCCTCCAGCAGCGTGCCGCTTTCGTTGACGCGCGGCAGGCCGTAGCTGAGCGTGGCGTCCATGTGGAAATGCGGGTCCACGAAGTGGGGTGTCAACAGGAAGCCGTGCGCATCGACGGTCTCTGCGCTTTGCGCGCCGGCGATCGGGCCTTCGGTGATTTCGACGATCTTGCCGGCTTGCACGGCCACGGACATGTTCCTGCGGCCGTCGGGCAGCGTGGCGTCGGAGATCAGCAGGTCGAGCATGGCCGAAGAATACGACGAACGGCCCGCCTCAGCCGCGACGCGCCGGCTGCACCAGCGCCAAACCCACTCCCGCCGCGCAGCAGACCATCGAAGCCCATTGCATCAGCCCCAGCGGTTCGCCATGGACGATGGCGCCGGACACCATGGCCACCACGGGCACCATGACGGAAGACAGCCCGGCGACGTTGGCCGGCAGCAGGCCGACCACGGCGAACCAGGCGGCATTGCCCACCGCCATGGGCACGAGCGTGATCCAGGCGATGACGGCGATGGTCGTGGTGGATGGCATGAACCACGGACCCTCGGCGAATGCAAACGCAGCGATCGTGAGAGGCACGGCTGCGACCAACAACTGCCACCCGGTGAGGACCAGCGACGGCACCGGCACCGGCTTGCGCTTGAGCAGGAGCGTGCCTCCCGCCCATCCCAGGCCGGCGAGCATGCCCAGCGCGAAACCCAGCGGCGCTTTCGCGTACGCACCCAGGCCATTGGCGATCAGGAGCGCCACGCCCAGTCCGCCGATCAGCAGCGCGGCCAGCACCCGCCCGGTCGGACGCTGGTTGAGAAAGAGCCAGGCGATCAAGGCTGCCCACAACGGCATGGTGAAGCCGAGGATGGCCGCCTGCCCGGACGGGATGAGGATCGCCGAATAGGTGCTGGCCACGTTCCAGACCACCAGGTAGGTCACGGTGGCGGCCAGCACGGTACCCCAGTGCGCGCGGGGGATCCGCAGGCTCTCGCCGCGCGCCCGTGCGATGGCCAGCAGCACCAGCCCCGCGCCCACCAGGCTGACCGCGCGAAAGGTCCAGACGGACACTTCGCGCACGGCGATCGGGAACAGGGGCCAGTTGGTCCCCCACACCAGGGTGAGGACGACGACGAGGGGGAGGGCTTTGTTGGCGGACTTGGGGTACGGTTCCATGAACGCCTTGAGAATAGCCGCCCCGCCGTTCGCCTACTTCACTGCCGCTTGCGACTTGCTGTAGACCTCGAGGACCGTGGCGAAGTCGCGCTGGTAGTTGACCGGCACGAAAGTGTCGTTCCCGGGCAGCAGCTTTTGCAGCTGCGCGGGGAACGCATAGCTCATGGAGCACTTCTTCACGCGGGCCTGGACGTCGGCGGGCACGTCCTTGGTCATGATCCAGCTCTCGGTCATGAAGGGCGGACTTTCCCAAAGGGTGCGGACGCTGGAGCCGCGGACCTCACCCTTGACCACCATCCGCGAGAACAGGTCGCTGGCCACGGCGGCGGCGTCGTAGAAGCCGTGCATGACGCCCATGACCGAACGCTCGTGGCCGTTGGAGAACACCACTTCGTAGTTCTTTTCCGGCGTGAGGCCGATGGCCGGGAACAGCGCGCGCGGCGCCAGGTTGCCGGAGTTCGAGGTCGGCGTGGTGTGGGCGATCTTCTTGCCGACCAGGTCGGCTGGCGTCCGGTAGGGGCTGTCGACACGCGAGATCAGGATCAGCTTGTAGCTGTTGGGCTTGCCGGTCGCCTTGTTGCCGGGCACGGCGAACGGTGCCGGCTGGCCGGCGGCCACGATCTGGGGCACCAGCCCGGGATTCACCTGGGCCAGGTGCGCCTTGCCGGACTTGACCGCCTCGATCAGGTCTTTCTCGGGCAGGACGTCGACGTTCGCGGTCTGCTCCAGCGACTCGCCCACCTGGTTGCGCAAGCTGACGTTGGCGCACTGGGCCAGGTGCGAGTAGTAGCCGCCCCAGATGCCCATGGTTTCCTGCTTGGAATAGGTCCTGGGCATGGCCAACACGAGCGGGTAGCGCGCGCCGGCGGCCTTGGGTGCGGTCTCGAAGGACCGGGCCGCGGGCGGAGCGGTATTGCCTTGGGCCAGCGCGCACGGCGCCGCCATGACGCCCAGTGCGGCGGCACTGGCGAGAGCGAATTTCTTCATCTGGGGAAACCTGTCTTGCGAAGTCAAAAAAAGAAGCGGGGCCGTTGCCCCGCAGGCCTCCATTTTGCCTTGCGGACCGGGCAAGCCTTCCAATACATGAGTTGGGCTCAGGAAGACGTTCGTGTTATGCGGCACCGACAACTAGAACAATGCGCCGCCAATCCGGCTCCAGGTCAGCGTTCGCCTTTTCGATAGGGCTTCATCAAGGCCTGCGGATACGCTGCCCGTCGCGCCACCAGCACCAGGGCCAGGATCGACAGCGCATAGGGCAGCATCAGGTAGAGCTGGTAGGGCAGTGCCGCATCCCCCGCCTGCTGCAGGCGCAGTTGCAGGGCGTCAAAGAAGGCGAAGAGCAGGGCGCCCAGCAAGGCCTTGCCAGGTTTCCACGACGCGAACACGACCAATGCCACGCAGATCCAGCCGCGGCCGTTGACCATGTTGAAGTAGAACGAGTTGAAGGCCGACAGCGTGAGGAAGGCGCCGGCCACGCCCATCAAAGCCGAGCCGGCGACGATGGCACCGGTGCGCAGCGCCAGCACCGAGGCACCCTGGCTTTCCGCGGCCTGCGGGTTCTCGCCCACCATCCGGATGGCCAGGCCGAGCGGCGTGCGGTACAGCAGCCAGCCGACAGCGGGCACCAGCAGCAGGGCGAGCAACGTCAGCGGCGTCTGCGCGGCCAGGATGGGAATCCCCAAGGCCTCCATCGGCTGGAAGGGCTGGATCGTGGGCGGTGTGTTGACCTTGGGAAAGCTCACGCGGTAGCCGTAGTAGCTGAGCGAGGTGGCCAGCAGGGTGATGCCGAGGCCGGCTACGTGCTGCGAGAGCGCCAGTGCCACCGTGAGGAATGCATGCAACAGCCCGAACACCGCGCCGGCCAGCATGGCAACCCCCACGCCCACCCAGAGCGGCGCGCCCGCGTACACCGCCAGCCACCCAGCGAAGGCCCCCGCGACCATGATCCCTTCGATGCCGAGGTTCAGCACGCCCGCGCGCTCGCACAGCAGCACGCCGAGCGTCCCGAAGATCAGTGGCGTCGCGATGCGCAGCACCGCCACCCAGAAGGCGGGGTTGGCGAGGATGTCGAGCAGCTCGCTCATTTCCAGCGAACGCGGTACTGTGCCAGCAGCGTTGCCACCAGCACGGAGATCAGCGATGCCGCGACGATCACGTCCGCGATGTAGGTCGGCACGTTGATTGCACGGCTCATCGTGTCGGCGCCTACCAGCACGCCGGCCACGAACACCGATGCGGCCAGCACGCCCAGCGGGTGCAGCCCCGCCAGCATGGCGATCACGATGCCGCTGTAGCCGTAGCCCGGTGACATGTCGAGGGTGACGTAGCCGGTGCGCCCCGCCACCTCGACCGCGCCGGCCAGGCCGGCCAGCGCGCCGGACAGCAATGCGACGCCCACGACGGTGCGCGTGGCCGGCACGCCGGCAAAGGCCGCGGCGCGCGGGTTCGCACCTTGCGCGCGGACGTCGAAGCCGAAAGTGGTGTACTTGAACACCGCCCACAGCAGCACGGACAGTGCGCTCGCGGCGAGCAGCCCGGTGTGCAATCGCGCGCCTTCCACCAGCCTGGCGAGTTCCAGCTCCGGCTTCAGCCCGACGCTCTGGGGCCAGCCCATGGCGGCAGGATCTTTCATCGCCCCGTCCAGCAGGGCCGAGACGCCCAGGAGCACGATGAAGTTGAGCAGGAGGGTGGTGACGACCTCGTCGACTCCCAGCTTCGCTTTCATCAGCGCCGGCCCGAGGAGCAGCAACGCCCCGGCGGCCGCGGCGGCCAGCATCGCCAACCCGAACAGCAGCGCGTTCGGCAGGGCCCAGCCTTCCCCGCCATGCAAGCCGCCGACCGCGACGGCCGCGAGCGCGCCTGCATAGAGCTGGCCCTCGGCGCCGATGTTGAAGAGGCGCGCCTTGAATGCGACGGTCGCCGCCAGGCCGGTCAGGATGAGGGGGGTGGCGCGGGTGAGGGTCTCGGTCCAGGCGAAGACGGAGCCGAATCCGCCCTTCAGCAGGTGGCCCCACGTCGGCCCGACTGGCGCGCCGGCCCACAGGACCAGAAGCGAGCTGACGAGCAGCGTGAAGGCAATGGCACCCAGCGGTGCGAGGGCCATCGCACTGGGCGAGACGACCTGGCGCTTCTCCAGTCTCATGCCGCCCCCGCCATCGCCAAGCCGATTTCTTCGCGCGTCCATTCGCCAGCCGCGCGTGGCGGCGTCAGGCTGCCGGCATGCATCACGGCGATCCGGTCGCCCATGGCCAGGACCTCGTCCAGGTCGTCCGACAGCAGCAGCACCGCGGCACCCGCATCCCGCGCCGCCAGGATCTGCCGCTGCACATAGGCCACCGCGCCGATGTCCAGCCCCCAGGTCGGCTGGTGCGCCACGATCAGTTTCGGGGTCGCGCCGTCCGGTGAGAGCAGGGCGCGGCCCAGGATCAGCTTCTGCATGTTGCCGCCCGACAGCGCGCGTGCGGGGGCATGCACGCCGGCGCCCCGGACGTCGAAGGCGCGCACGATGCGTGCGGCGTGCGCTTGGGCGGCGGCCCTGCGCACGATGGCGCCACGGGCGAATGCCGGGCTGCGCAGGCGCTCGGACACTGCGTTCTCCCAGACCGGAAGGTCGCCAACGATGCCGACCGCATGCCGATCCTCGGGGATGCGGGCCACGCCATGGCGCACCAGCCAGGCCGGCGACGCCTGCAACGGCAAGCCGCCGAGGGTGACCGAACCGGAGCGCGCGCTGCACAATCCACACAGCAAATCCGCCAGTGCCAACTGCCCATTGCCGGAGACGCCGGCGATGGCGGTGATTTCGCCGGCGCGCAGATCGAGCGACACGCCGATCAGCCGCTCGCGGCTGCCCTCGACGCTGACGTTGTGCAGGCTGCAGGCGGCGCCGCCCACGCGGGCCGGCGGCAGGCGCCCGGCCTGTGGCACGTCCTGCCCGACCATCCAGTTGGCCAACTGCGCCTGCGTCGTGTCGCGCGCGGCGGCCTCCGCCACCAGCCGCCCGCCGCGCAGGACGGCCACGCGGTGCGCCACGCGCAGCACTTCGGCCAGCTTGTGGCTGATGAAAATGATGGACAAGCCTTGCGCCACCATCTGGCCCAGTGTGTCGAAGAGCGCCTCGCTTTCCCGTGGCGTCAGCACGGCCGTGGGTTCGTCGAGGATCAGGATGCGGGCGCCCCGGTAAAGCGCTTTGAGGATCTCCACGCGCTGGCGTTCGCCGACGGAGAGCGTACCGACCGCTGCCTCGGGCTGCACGCTCAGGCTGAATCGGCCGGCGACCTCCAGCAGCTTTTGCCGCGCGGCGCCGCGCCGGCTGACGGGCCGCCAGAGCGGCTCGGTCCCCATCAGGACGTTGTCGAGGACGCTCAGGTTGTCGGCCAGGGTGAAGTGCTGGTGCACCATGCCGATGCCCGCGGCCAGTGCCGCCCGCGGCTGGCCCGGCGGCAAGGGCCGGCCGAACACCTCGATGCTGCCTGCATCGGCCGTGTAGTGGCCGAAGAGGATGGAGACGAGCGTGGACTTGCCCGCGCCGTTTTCACCGAGCAGGGCGAGCACTTCGCCAGCCGCCAGGTCCAGCGAGATGCCGTCGTTGGCGGCCAGGGCGCCGAAGCGCTTGGTGATGTTGGCGAGGCGAAGGACCTGGGAGGGGCGGGTCACTTCGTCGTGGCGATCCGTTCGCGGGCCGCCGCGGAACCGGCTTCGCCGGGCCGCTGGCGGCGCCCCCTTGCGCGGGGTCCCCGGGGAATTGCGCAGCAATTTCCTGGGGTGCGTTTGGGGGAGGCGCCGTAGGCGCTTCGGGGGGGAGTCATTTCGCCGTCGACTTGGGCGCCGTGTCGTTCACTTTGACGGTGAACTTGCCCGCCAGGATGTCGGCTTCCTTCGCCTTGACCTTGGTGACGATCTCCGGGGGCACCTTCTTCTCGAACGTGCCCAGCGGCGCGAGTTCGCTGCCCTTGTACTTCATCATGGAGTACTTGCCGTAGTCGTCAGCCTTGAACTTGCCTTCCTTCACGGTCTTGATCGCGAGGTCGACGGTCGGCTCCATGTTCCAGAGGGCGGAGGCGATCACCGTCTCCGGATACTTGTCCTGCGTGTTGATCACGTTGCCGATGGCGAGCTTGCCTTTTTCCTTGGCCGCGTCGGAAACCCCGAAGCGCTCCGCATAGAGGATGTCGGCGCCCTTGTCGATCATGGCGAACGCGGCTTCCTTGGCCTTCGGCGGGTCGAACCAGCTGTTGATGAAGGTCACTGTGAATTCCACCTTGGGGTTCGTCTCCTTCGCGCCCGCCATGAACGCGTGCATCAGGCGGTTGACTTCGGGGATCGGGAAGCCGCCGACCATGCCGATCTTGTTGGTCTTGGTCATGCCGCCGGCGATCATGCCGGTCAGGTAGGCGGGTTCCTGGATGTAGTTGTCGAACACCGCGAAGTTGGGCGCCTGCGGCTTGCCCGAGCTGCCCATCAGGAACGAGACCTTGGGAAAATCCTTGGCGACCTTGCGCGCCGCGGCTTCGACCGCGAACGATTCCCCCAGCACCAGCTGGTTGCCCGCCGTGGCGTATTCGCGCATCACGCGCTCGTAGTCGGCGTTGGCCACGTTTTCACTGGCCTTGTATTCGATCTCGCCGCGGGCTTCGGCGGCCTTCAGCGCCTTGTGGATGCGGCTCACCCACTGCTGCTCGAAGGGCACGGTGTAGATGGCGGCAACCTTCAGCTTGGCCTGGGCAAGCGCCAGGCCGGGGCTGGATACCGCGAGCGCGGCGGTGAGGGCGAGAACGTGGCGGCGGGTCGTGGTCATGGTCGTTGGCTCCTAGTGTTGGGGTCCGGTTCCAGCGTGCAAGCGTCGTGCCAAGCCCGCGCCGCGTCAAGAGGCGGGCGCCAGGTCGAACGCGCGTTCGACCAGCCACCATGTCGCCAGCAGGGCCACGACGAGTGAGCCGGCCTGCAGCACCCCGACGCGATAGAAGCCGGTGGCACGCAGCAGGAAGGCGAATGGCAGGAAGGCGGCAACGATCGCCAGCTGGCCGAGCTCGACACCGACGTTGAACCCGACCAGGGCCAGCACGAGCGCATTTTGCGGCAGCCCGAGGTCGGCCAGAACGGAAGCGAAGCCGAAGCCGTGGATCAGGCCAAAGACGAAAGCCATCACCCAGCGGCGGCGGTCGACCGTCGCCCGCAGGTTGTTCAGGGCGGCCAGCACGACGGAGCCCGCGATGACGGACTCGACCAGGCGCGAGGGCAGGCTGATGACGCCCAGCGCCGCCAGGCTGAGGGTGATCGAATGCGCGACCGTGAAGGCCGTGACCACCTTCAGGACTTCGACGGCGGCCGTGCGCAGGCTGCCCACCGGCTCCCAATGCGACTGGCGCCGGACCAGCACGGCCGGCAGCAGCAAGGCGACGAGGAACAGGATGTGGTCGAAGCCGATCCAGATGTGCCAGACGCCTTCGACGATGTACTGGCGCAAGGTCTCCAGGGCGCTGGGCGCTTTCAGCTGCAGCACCTGCTGCGCGCTCGTGGCGCTGAACACCAGGGCCTGCGGGGTCTCAGCGCCGGGTGCGGACCATTGGACCAGGCCGCGGTGGGTCGGGTCCACGTCGAACAGCAGCGAGTATTTCAGCTCCAGTGGCTCGGCCACTTTCTCGCAGGCGGCGGCCAGCGCCAGTACCGCGTAGGCACCGTCGCTGTGCCTTTCCAGTTGCAGCGGCGCCGACGACGCCAGCGTGCAGGGCTTCCCCTGGGCGGTGAGGACGGCCCGCGCGATCGCATAGGACTGAATGTCGGCCGCCCGTTGCCGCACCTCGCCCCAGGTGAGTTCGCCGTTGCCGTCGCGGTCGAGCTGCAGGACGTAGTCGAGGTCGCGCAGGGCGATGTCCCAGCGGACGGCGACGGTGTTGTCCTGGGTGCGCAGGGTCAGGTAGCTGTCGCTGGGCTTGTGGGCCCAGGAGCAAGGCAACCAGAAGAAGGCAGCGAGCAGCAGCCAAATCCTCGTCATTCCCGCGAAGGCGGGAATCCAGGGCTCCCGGAATTCCAGGGCAGGAAAGCCCTGGATCCCCGCCTTCGCGGGGATGACGGGATGGGGGATCATTTGTCGCCACCCAGTTGCGCCGCAAGTTGCTCCAGCGCCTTGTCCTGGTACCGGTTGCTGCGCAACCACTGAACGGCCGGCTTGGCCGCGGCCGGCTCCTTGGCCGCCAGCGCGGCGCGCATCAGGATTTCCGCGTCGCGCGGTTCTTTCTGCTTCTCGTAGTTGCTGCGCGCCAGCGCCAGGGCGCGCCTGGCGTCGCCTTCGAGATCCAGGGCCCAGCGAGCCGCTTCCTGCTCGTGCAGGCGTTCGCCGCGCTGCTCGGCGGCCTGGAAGCGCGCTTTCAACTGCCCGGTCCACTCCGTCGCCCGTGGATCCCCAGCCGCACGGCCCGCCATCGCCAGGCGCAGCAGCAGGACGTCCGAACGCTCCCAGCCCTCCAGCGCCTTCAGCACTTCCGCCGGCCGACCGCGCAGCAGCAGGAAATCGGCGTACGAGGCCAGCAGGAACTGGTCGGTGATGCGCTGGTCGAGCGCGGTCCGGTAGTGCCGCTCCGCTTCGTCCCAACGCTGCAGGCGGACGGCCATCTCGGCGAGGCGCGTGGATTGCCAGAGCCTGAGTTCGGGCGTCGCGCCCGCCGCCGGGGTCTTGAGGAGCGCCTCATAGGCTTCCTCGAGCCGTCCCGTGCTGGCTTGAACATAGGCAGCGCAGCCTTGCGCGAACAAGGGCGTCGCGACCGCCGCCAGCTTGTCGCACTCAGCCGCCGCCTCGGCGTACCTGGCTTGCACCATGCGGATGGCCGCGCGCCACGAGACGGGGTCGGGAGCAGCGGGATCCAGCGTGCTCGCCTTGTCCAGGCTCGCCAGGGCGCCATCGAAGTCGTGGCTGTATTGCTGCAGCAAGCCGCGCAGCAGCCAGTAGCGGGGCTGGTTGGCCGATGTTTTCTCGAGCGGCGCCAGCGCGGCCGACGCATAGCCGACATAGCGCGGGTCGCCTTGCGCCATGGCGAGATCGAAGTAGCGCTGCGCGATGTCCAGCCGCAGCGTCGCGTCATCGGGCCTGGCCGCCAGTTGCCGCCGCAGCGATTCGACGGTCCGCAATGCCGGGTCGCTGGCGGCCGGCAGCCGCTCCACCACTTCGGCGTCGGACTTTGGCGTGAAAGGCGCGGCGTGGGCGAAGGTCGAGGCCAGCAGCAGGCCGAGGGCAAGACGGCGCATCAAAGGCTATTTGGTCCCGAACATCCGGTCGCCCGCATCGCCCAGCCCCGGCAGGATGTAGCCGTGGTCGTTGAGCTGGCGGTCGATCGCGGCCGTGAAGATCGGCACGTCCGGATGCGCCTGCTGCAAGGCACGCACGCCCTCCGGGCAAGTGAGCAGGCAGACGAACTTGATGGACTTGGGGTTGAGCTCCTTCAGGCGCTCGACCGCGGCGATGGCGGAGTTGCCGGTGGCCAGCATGGGGTCGACCACGATCACGTCGCGCTCGTGCATGTCCTGCGGCATCTTGAAGTAGTACTCCACGGCCGTCAGCGTCTTCGGATCGCGGTACAGGCCGATGTGGCCCACGCGCGCGCCCGGCACCACGCTCAGCATGCCGTCCAGGATGCCGGTGCCCGCGCGCAGGATGGAGACGAAGACCAGCTTCTTGCCGTCGATCACCCTGGCCTGCATCTTCTCCAGCGGCGTCTCGATCTCGACTTCCTGCATCGGCATGTCGCGCGTGACCTCGTAGGCCATCAGCATCGCCAGCTCGTTGAGCAGCCGGCGGAAGCTGTTGGTGCTGGCCTCCTTGTTGCGCATCAGGCTCAGCTTGTGCTGCACCAGCGGGTGGTCGAGCACGTGCACGTTCTTGTTGTCCATGGGTTCCCTCGTCGGCTTGTGATCTAGAAGACGGTGCCGTCGCTCGCCACGCGCAGCGGCGGCAGCCCGCCGCGGTGCCTTTCGGCCAGCGCGCGGCCCGCGGCCCAGGTGCCGCCTTCCAGTACGCAGGCGAGCGGCAGGCGGTTTTCATCCAGGTGCAGTTGCTGGCGTACTTCGCGCGCCAGTTCGTCCAGCAGCGCCACGGTGAGTGCGCGCCATTCGACGATCAGCTCGTCCCCCGGTTGCCAGACTTCGCCCGCCGCGCTCTCGTCGCGCAGGCGCAGCACGCCGCTGTCGAGGAGCAGGCCGCCGTTGCGGTATTCGGGCAGGGCAGTCAACCCGTCGAGCCCGCGCACCTGCACGCCAGCCCATTCGAAGGGTTCCAGCAACGAATAAGTGAGCCACTGCGACAGCTTGTGAAAGGGCACCCAGCCATCGCTCAGGCCTTCGCCGCGCACGGCGGCATGCCGCCAGCAATCGCCGAGCGGAACGCTGGCGATGGCGTTGCTCGCGGGCCAGATGCCCGAGAGCGTCAGCAGCAGCTGCGACAGGATGTCGTGCGCCGCGATGCTCGCCGTCGGCGGGACCTGCGAGCCCCGTGGCGTGACGAGCAGGTCGAACAGGCCCGACGGGCGGCCGTCCGCGCCGAATACCTCGGGCTGTTCGGACATCACCTCGCCAAGCCGGCGCAACAGCACGACGCGGCCTTCCAGGCCCACCAGGGGGTTGCTCTCACTCACCTGGAATGCGGCCCCGAGGCGGTCGGCGACCAACGCGCGCAGGCCTTCGGCGTCCACCTGCAGCGGCCGCGACTTGTCGCTGGAGAACATGCCCGCGGTGAAGGCGTGGAAACTCGCGACGCCCAGGCCCTCGGAGCGGGTGAAGGTTTGGCCGCTGGCAGATTCGACGTATTTCCAGTCGGCGCCCGCGCCCGCGTCGAGCAGCACGCTCACCACCGTCAGGTCGATCATCGAATGCGCCCGGGTCACCGGCTCCGCGTTCGCCAGCAGCTTGTCGAGCTGCGCCTTGCGGTCGACGCCGCCCGCCTCGAAATGGCGCCAGCGGCTGTGGTACGGGATGGCGAGCCGCGGGTAGCGTTTGCGGGTGATCTCCGCGACTTCGCGCGCTGCCGAACCCAGGAAGCCTTCGTCGACGATGAACCAGGCGGATTCCCCATGGCGGGCGCGCGTGAGCAATTGGCGGCAGCGCTCGCGCACGGTCGCGGTGGAACGCAGGGTGGCGGCCGCTTGCGCGGCCTCGTGCTGCGTGCTCACAACTTCCGGCCCTTCGCCAGTTTCAGCGTTTCGGCATCCGGCACCACGCCCGGCGTGAAGTAGCCCGCCGCCTTCTTGGCGTCCATCTCCACCTGGGCGTCGGCGGGGATCAGTTCGTCGGGGATGTTCACGCGCACGCCGACCTCGATGCCGGAGCCGGTGATGGCGTCGTACTTCATGTTGCTCATGGAGACGAGGCGGTGGATCTTCTTCACGCCCAGCCAGTGCAGCACATCGGGCATCAGTTCCTGGAACCGCATGTCCTGCACGCCGGCCACGCATTCCGTGCGCGCGAAGTACTGGTCGGCCGTGTCGCCGCCCACCTGCCGCTTGCGGGCGTTGTAGACCAGGAACTTGGTGACCTCACCCAACGCCCGGCCTTCCTTGCGCGAGTAGGCCACCAGGCCCACGCCCCCGCGCTGCGCGCCCTGGATGCATTCCTCGATGGCATGCGTGAGATAGGGGCGGCAGGTGCAGATGTCGGAGCCGAACACGTCGGAGCCGTTGCATTCGTCGTGCACGCGGGCGGTGAGCTCGATATCGGGATTCGCCAGGTCGCGCGGCTCGCCGAAGATGTAGATCGTCTGGCCGCCGATGGGCGGCAGGAAGACCTCGAGGTCGCTGCGCGTCACGAGCTCGGGGTACATGCCGCCGGTTTCCTCGAACAGCACGCGGCGCAGGTCCGCCTCGCTGCAGCCGAAGCGCTTGGCCACGCCAGGCAGGTACCAGACCGGCTCGATCGCCGCCTTGGTCACCATGGCCGCGCCGCCGGCGGTGAGGAACTTGCCGTCGGCCTTCAGCCGGCCGGACTGCAGCGCCTCGATCACCTCGGGCAGGATCACGTGGGCCTTGGTCACGGCGATGGTCGGGCGGATGTCGTAGCCGGCGGCCAGCTCGCCCGCGAATACTTCGGCGACCGTGGCGCCCCAGGGGTCGAGGCTGACGATCTTGCTCGCGTCCGTCCATTGCGGATAGGGGCCGACCACGTCGGTCGGCGACGTGTTGGTGAGGTCCGCCTTGTGTTCCCGCTTGAGCGCGCCGGCCGCGACGGCGAGCGCGCGGTAGACGCTGTACGAGCCGCTGTGCGTGCCGATGACGTTGCGGTGGCTGCGGTTGGTGGTCGTGCCCACGACCGGGCCGCGCTCGGCCGGCGTGGCCGCGCCCCAGCGGATCGGCAGGGAGCCCTGCAGTCCGGCGTGGGACGTCAGGCGGATGTGGCGGGGGGCCGGAACTTCGGTTGCCATTTCGGGTGCCCTCAAAAACGGCACTCTAACAGGGAGGTCGGGGGTTTCGGGCGGTGCCAGGGGTTGATGGGCTCTCGTAGGCTGGCGGTGAGCTTTCGTAGGCTGGGTTGCGCAAAGCGCACCCCAGCCCTGCGTCATTCCCCGAATTCACCGGGAGCCGAGACAGCTATCCCCCAATCGGCCGGCAACCTCCCGTTCCGCACGAACCGATGGAAGCTCGAATGCGGCCACTCCAACGCCCGCGTGACCATGCCATGTTTCACCGGATTGAAGTGGATGTAGTCGACATGCCGTCCGAAATCCGCATCGTCGCGGACGAGGTGCTCCCAATAGCGGCGTTGCCAGAGGGTGCGCTCGCCCCTGCCACGCATGGCGGAGGCGCACGAGTCCAGTTGGCCGTCCGCCAACAGGCGTTTCGTGAAGCCGCGTTTGATCAGTTGCCAGCGCAGCGGGAAATCAGCGTCGTGCTGCGGTAGTGTCCAAAGCGCGTGGAGATGGTCGGGGAGGACCACCATAGCGTCGATCTGGAACGGATGCGCAGCTTTGACGTGAGTTACGGCTGCCCTCAGCTGGTCGATGTGATCCACGAGGGTGCGCGCACCACGCTCCTGCAGTGTCAATGTGAAAAAGTAGGTCGCGCCGGGAGTGTTCGCGCGGATGTAGCGTCGCATGGCAGTGCAACGCATGAGGCGGATGGTCCGATGACGAGGAAGCTGGGGTGCGCTTCGCGCAACCCAGCCTACGGGCTCACCCCAGCCTACAAGATCAGCCGCCCCCTCAGCGCTTCTTCCCGCCCATGATGCTCCCCAGCACACCGCGCAGGATCTCGCGGCCGACGGTCGTGCCGATGGTGCGGACGGCCGACTTGGCCATGGTCTCGGCCAGGCCTTCGCGCCGGCCGCCGCGGGGACCGGTGGAGCCGAACATCACGTCCTTCAGGCTGCCCATGATCCCGGAGTCGGCATCGGCTGAGCCGGACTTCCCGGCCGCCGCGGTCTCCTGCGCCTCGACGGTGCGTCCCTTGAGCTTCTCGTAGGCGGAGTCGCGGTCCTGCACCTTCTCGTACACCCCCGCCACCAGCGAACCCGCCATCAAGGCCTGGCGCTGCTGCGGCGTGATGGGGCCGAGCTGGCTGCCGGGCGGGTAGACGAAGACCCGCTCGGTGATGCTGGGCCGGCCCTTCGTGTCCAGCAGGCTGACCAGCGCTTCGCCGACCGCCAGCTCGGTGATCGCGGTCTCGATGTCGAGCCCCGGCTTCTGCCGCATCGTCTGCGCCGTCGCCTTCACCGCCTTCTGGTCGCGCGGCGTGAAGGCGCGCAGCGCGTGCTGTACGCGGTTGCCTAGCTGGGCCAGCACGGAATCCGGGATGTCCAGCGGGTTCTGCGTCACGAAATAGACGCCAACGCCCTTGGACCGCACCAGCCGGACCACGAGTTCGATGCGCTCCAGCAGCACCTTGGGTGCCTCGTTGAACAGCAGGTGGGCTTCATCGAAGAAGAAGACCAGCTTGGGCTTCTCGGGGTCGCCGATCTCCGGGAGCTGCTCGAACAGTTCCGACAGCATCCACAGCAGGAAAGTCGCGTAGAGGCGTGGCGAATTCATCAGCTGGTCGGCCGCCAGCACGTTGACCACACCCTTGCCGCCGACCGTCTGCATGAAGTCGTTGATGTCGAGCATCGGCTCGCCGAAGAACTTGTCGCCGCCCTGCGACTCGATCTGCATCAGGCCGCGCTGGATGGCGCCCACGCTGGCGGCGCTGATGTTGCCGTACTGGGTGCGGAACTCGGAAGCGTTGTCGCCCAGGTGCTGCAGCATGGCGCGCAGATCCTTCAGGTCCAGCACGAGCATGCCGTTGTCATCGGCGATCTTGAAGACCAGGTTGAGCACGCCGGCCTGGGTCTCGTTCAGGTCGAGCATCCGGGCCAGCAGCAGCGGCCCCATGTCGGAAACAGTGGCCCGCACCGGGTGGCCCTTCTCACCGAACACATCCCACAGCATCACGGGGCAGGCGGCGGACGCCGGCGCTTCGAGGCCGCGCTCCTTGAGCACGGCGGCCATCTTTTCCGGGATGACGCCGGCCTGGCTGATGCCGGAGAGGTCGCCTTTCACGTCGGCCATGAACACGGGCACGCCGATCTTGCTGAAATTCTCGGCCAGGGTCTGCAGGGTGACCGTCTTGCCGGTGCCGGTGGCGCCGGTGATCAGGCCGTGCCGGTTGGCCAGGCCCGGCAGCAAGTGGGTTTCGACCTTGTCGTTCTTGGCGATCAGCAGCGGTTCGGCCATGGTGAGTCAAAAGTAGAATGCAGGTCTTCATAGAGTACAGCAGAAGAGCTGGCAAGGAACATTCGTGGCGGGACACAGCAAATGGGCGAACATCCAGCACCGCAAGGGCCGCCAGGACGAAAAGCGCGGCAAGGTGTGGACGCGCGTCATCCGTGAAATCATGGTCGCGGCGCGCCAGGGCGGGGGGGATCTCTCCGCCAATCCACGGCTGAGGCTGGCGGTCGCGCAGGCCAAGGCGGCCAACATGCCCGCCGACACCATCAAGCGCAACATCGACAAGGCCACCGGCAACCTCGAAGGCGTGAGCTACGAGGAAATCCGGTACGAGGGCTACGGCATCTCAGGCGCCGCCATCATCATCGACACCATGACGGACAACAAGGTCCGCACCGTGGCCGAAGTGCGGCACGCCTTCAGCAAGTACGGCGGCAGCATGGGAACGGCCGGCTCGGTGGCGTTCCAGTTCAAGCACGTGGGCCAGCTGGTCTTCGCGCCCGGCACCAGCGAGGACAAGGTGATGGAGGTGGCGCTGGAAGCGGGTGCCGAGGACGTCATCACCGATGAGGACGGCGCCATCGAAGTGCTGACGGCCTATGCCGATTTCGAAACGGTCAGGAACGCCCTGGAGGCCGCCGGCCTGAAGCCGGAACTGGCCGAAGTCACCATGCGGCCCGAGAACACGATCGATCTCGCGGGCGATGACGCCGCGAAGATGCAGAAGCTGCTGGACGTGCTGGAAGACCTGGACGACACCCAGGCGGTGTTCCACAACGCATCGCTCTAGCGCATGAACGAGTCTGAAGCGGCGCTCGAACGCATCGAGCAACTGCTGCGCGAAGGCAATGCCCTGCGCAGTGAAGCCATCGCGCTGCAACGCGAGTCCATCGAGATGCAGAGATCGCTGCTGGACGAGCAGCGCGCCCAGATCGCCCGGGCCAGCCAGGTCAACGACGCCGCGCTCGCCGTCAACAGCGGCGCGCTGGCCATCCAGCAGAAGGCGCGCAAGCTGTTCGTCGTCATCATGCCCATCCTCATCCTCCTGATCGGTTACGTGAGCTACCTCCTCTTCTTCCGGCCCTACGCATGAAAGTCCTGGTCATCGGCGGCGGCGGCCGCGAACACGCGCTGGCCTGGAAGCTGGCGCAATCGCCCAAGGTGCAGGCCGTGTACGTGGCGCCCGGCAACGGCGGGACGCTGCTGGACGCGCGGCTGGAAAACGTCCCCATCACCGACCTGCAGCAACTGCGCGACTGGGCTCTGGCGGAGAAGATCGCGCTCACGGTCGTGGGGCCCGAGGCGCCGCTGGCCGCCGGCGTGGTCGACGACTTCCGGGCCCACGGCCTGCGGGTGTTCGGTCCGACGCGGGCGGCGGCGCAGCTGGAAAGCTCGAAGGCGTTCTCCAAGGCCTTCATGCTGCGCCACCAGATCCCCACGGCGGAATACGACACCTTCACCGATGCCGCGGCGGCCCACGCTTACGTGGACCGGAAGGGCGCGCCCATCGTCGTCAAGGCGGACGGCCTGGCGGCAGGCAAGGGCGTGGTGGTGGCCATGACGGCGCAGGAGGCGCACGAGGCCATCGACTTCATGCTGCTGGACA
This sequence comes from Caenimonas sedimenti, assembly GCF_007833165.1. Classification (GTDB taxonomy): domain Bacteria; phylum Pseudomonadota; class Gammaproteobacteria; order Burkholderiales; family Burkholderiaceae_C; genus Ramlibacter; species Ramlibacter sedimenti. The sequence continues at coordinate 121,578 of NZ_VOBQ01000013.1, forward strand.
ACAAGCTGGGGGTGGCCCACAACGCAGGCGGTGCGCGGGTCGTCATCGAGGAATTCCTGCAGGGCGAGGAAGCCAGCTTCATCGTGCTGTGCGACGGCAAGAACGTCACCGCGCTGGCGACGAGCCAGGACCACAAGCGCCTGCAGGACAACGACGAAGGTCCCAACACGGGTGGCATGGGCGCGTATTCGCCGGCCCCGGTGGTCACCCCCGAAGTGCACGCGCGCGCCATGCGGGAAATCATCCTGCCGACCATCCGCGGCATGGAGAAGGACGGCATTCCCTACACCGGGTTCCTCTACGCCGGGCTGATGATCGACGCGCAAGGGCGGCCGAAGACCCTGGAATTCAACTGCCGCATGGGCGATCCGGAGACCCAGCCCATCATGATGCGGCTGAAGTCGGACCTGTACGACGTGATGATGGCGGCCACCTCCGGTGGCCTCGACCAGCTCGACCTGGATTGGGACCGCCGGGTCGCGCTGGGCGTGGTGATGGCCGCCGCCGGCTACCCGATGGATCCGCGCAAGGGCGACGCCATCACGGGCCTGCCCAAGGAAACGGACGATGCCGTGGTCTTCCATGCCGGCACCGTCGGCAAGGATGGCGCGACGCTCACTGCAGGCGGGCGGGTGTTGTGCGTCACCGCGCTGGCCGAAACCGTCAAGGCGGCGCAGCAGCGCGCCTATGAAGTGCTGGACGGCATCCAGTTCGATGGCGCGCAGTTCCGCCGCGACATCGGCCACAAAGCGATCCGCGGGTGACCATGGCAGCCGCGCCGGTCGATGAGGTCCGCACCTGGCTGGTGGGCCTGCAGCAGCGAATCACGAGAGCGTGCTCCGAGGTCGACGGCCGGGCGTTCGTGGCCGATGCGTGGCGCAAGGATCCGGGCGAGCCCCTGCAGGGCGACGGCGTGACGATGATCCTGGAGGAGGGCGCCGTCTTCGAACGCGCGGGCTGTGGGTTCTCGCACGTGCGCGGGCCGAAGCTGCCACCCTCGGCCACCCAGAACCGGCCCGAACTGGTGGGAGCCGCCTTCGAGGCGCTGGGCGTCTCGCTCGTCTTCCACCCGCGCAATCCTTACGCGCCGACTGTGCACATGAACGTGCGGATGCTGGCGGCGTTGCCACCAGGCGCCGAACCCGTGTTCTGGTTCGGCGGCGGCATGGACCTCACGCCGTACTACGGCTTCGAGGAAGACGCGGTGCACTTCCACACCGTGTGCCGCGACAGCCTCGCGCCGTTCGGTGCCGACAAGTACCCGCGCTTCAAGGCCTGGTGCGACGACTACTTCTTCCTGAAGCATCGCAACGAGCCGCGCGGCATCGGCGGCATCTTCTTCGACGACCATTTCGAGGGCGGTTTCGAGGCGAGCTTCGCAATGCAGCGCGCGGTCGGGGACGCTTTCCTCGACGCTTATCTGCCGATCCTGCGGCGGCGCAAGGACGCCTCCCATGGCGAGCGGGAGCGCGCCCACCAGCTGCTCCGCCGCGGCCGCTATGTGGAGTTCAACCTGGTCTGGGACCGCGGGACCCATTTCGGCCTGCAGTCGGGCGGCCGCACCGAATCCATCCTCATGTCGATGCCGCCGCATGCACGCTGGGCCTACCAGGCGCAGCCGGAACCGGGCAGCGCCGAAGCGCAATTGCTCGAGCGCTTCCTGGTCAAGCGGGACTGGTTGTGAGCGGCACCGCCCCGCGCGTCGGCCTGTTCGGCGGCGCCTTCGACCCGCCGCATGTCGCCCATGTGGCCCTGGCGGAAGCCGCTGTGCGGCAGTTCCAACTCGACGTGCTGTACGTGGTGCCGACCGGCCGTGCCTGGCACAAGGCGCGCAACCTGACCGGCGCCGAGCACCGGCTGACGATGGCCCAGCTGGCATTCAAGCCGGTGACGCGCGCCGTCGTGGATGAGCGCGAGATCCTGCGGCCGGGCCCCACCTACACCATCGACACCCTGCGCGAGCTGGCGCGCGACCTGCCCGGCGCCCGCCTGCACCTGCTGATGGGCGAGGACCAGGCCGCGAGCTTCACCGCCTGGCGCGAGTGGGAAGACATTGCCCGCCTGGCGGAACTCTGCGTCGCGCGCCGCGGCGCGCAGGAAACCGATGGCGTTGCAGCCCTGCGGGCCTTGCCGGGTGCCCGGGTTCACGACCTGCAATTGCCCCGGATGGGGGAAAGCGCCACCGACATCCGCACCAAGCTTGCCGCCGGGCAGGACATCACCCGACTGGTCCCCGCCGGGGTTGCCAGTTATATTGAACGCCATCGCCTTTACCTGACCCCCTGATGACCCAAGAGACCGCCGCGAAGAAAGACACGCAAAAACTCCAGCGCGCCATTGTCGATGGCCTGGAAGATGTCAAAGCCCAGGACATCCAGGTCTTCAACACCGAGCACCTGTCGCCGCTGTTCGAGCGCGTCATCGTCGCGTCCGGCACCTCGAACCGCCAGACCAAGGCGCTCGCGCACAGCGTGATGGATTCGGTGCGGGAGGCCGGCTTTCCCAAGCCCCGCATCGAGGGCGAGGACAACGGTGAATGGATCATCGTCGACTGCGGCGCGGCCGTGGCGCACATCATGCAGCCCGCCATCCGCCAGTACTACCACCTCGAGGAGATCTGGGGCGACAAGCCGGTGCGGCTGCGCCTGGGCGCGGCCAAGCCGGCCATGCCGGTGAAGGAACCCGAGCCGGCGCCGGCGAGAAAACCGACCGCGCCGTCGCTGCGCCGCAGCAGTGCCGCCAAGACGGCCCTGCGCGACGCCGAGCGCGAGGCGCGGGCGGCCAAGGGGGCCCCCGCCAAGAAATCGGCGGGGAAAAAGGCTGCTCCGGGCAAGTCCGGCGCTCCCGTCAAGACGGTGAAGGTCGCGGCCAAGAAGACCACGCCCAAGCGCTCCGCGCCGGCCAAGTCGGCCCCCGCGGCGAAGAAGTCCGCCAAGCCCGCGCCGCGCAAACGCTGAGCATGAAGCTGCTGGTCGTCGCGGTCGGCCAGCGCGTGCCCGACTGGGCGCAGGCGGCCTGGGACGACTACGCGAAGCGCTTCCCGCCGGAGTCCCGGCTGGAACTGAAGGCTGTCAAGACCGAGCCGCGCGGTTCCAAGACCCTGCCCACGCTGCTGGCGGCGGAGCGCGAGCGCATCGCCGCTGCCGTGCCCAAGGGCGCCCGCATCGTGGCGCTGGACGAGCGGGGCACACCCCTGACCACCGTGGCGCTCGCCGCCAAGCTGCAAGCCTGGCAGCTGGAGAACGACGTGGTGGCGCTCGTCATCGGCGGCCCCGACGGCCTGGACCCCGCGTTCAAGCAGGCGGCGCACGAGCGCATCCGCCTGTCCGACCTGACGCTGCCGCACGCGATGGTGCGGGTGCTGCTGGCCGAGCAGCTCTACCGGGCGTGGTCCATCGATGCGAACCATCCTTACCACCGTGAGTAGTCCGGGCTTCCTCTACCTGGCGTCGCAAAGTCCGCGGCGCCGGCAATTGCTGGAGCAGCTCGGCGTGCGGCACGAACTGCTGCTGCCCGGCCCGGACGAGGACAGCGAGGCGCTGGAAGCAGTGCGGCCCGGTGAGGCACCCGCCGCGTATGTGAAGCGCGTGACCGGCCTGAAGCTGGAGGCCGCCGTGGCGCGCCTGGTGCGGCGCGGACTGCCACCGGCACCGGTGCTGTGTTCGGACACCACGGTGGCGCTCGGCCGCGCGATCTACGGCAAGCCGGAGGACGCCAGGGACGCGGCGCGCATGCTGAGCGAACTGTCAGGCCATACCCATCGAGTCCTCACGGCGGTGGCCGTGCAGAGCGGCCGCCGCCGTTTCGACGCATTGAGCGACTCGCGCGTCACCTTCGCCAAGCTAACGCCGGCGCAGATCCGCGGATACATCGCGGGCGGCGAGCCCACCGGCAAGGCGGGTGCCTACGCCGTGCAGGGGACCGCCGCGGCCTTCATCACCCGCATCGCCGGCTCCTACACGGGCATCATGGGCCTGCCCCTGTTCGAGACGGCGCAGCTGCTGCGCAAGGTGGGCGTCCGCTGGGGCTGAGGTATCCTGCGCCGCATGCAACAGGACATCCTGGTCAACTGGTCGCCGCAGGAAACGCGCGTGGCCATCGTCGAGAGCGGCGCCGTGCAGGAGCTGCACGTCGAACGCACGCTGGAGCGCGGGCTGGTCGGCAATGTGTACCTCGGCAAGGTCGCACGCGTGCTGCCGGGCATGCAGTCCGCCTTCATCGACATCGGGCTGGAGCGCGCGGCGTTCCTGCACGTGGCCGACGTCTGGCAGCGCCAGCCCGACGGCGAGCCGCCGGCAGCGGTGCGCAACAGCCAGCCGCAGGTGCCCATCGAGAAACAGGTGTTCGAAGGCCAGGCGCTGATGGTGCAGGTGATCAAGGACCCCATCGGTACCAAGGGCGCGCGCCTGTCCACGCAGATCAGCATCGCCGGGCGCCTGCTCGTCTTCCTGCCGCAGGACGACCATGTGGGTGTGTCGCAGAAGATCCCGAACGACCAGCGCGAGGCCCTGCGCAAGCGGCTCTCGCAATTGATCGGCGCGGCCGGCGGCGGCTTCATCCTGCGGACCAACGGCGAGGACGCGAGCGACGCCGAGCTGGCCGAGGACATCGCGTACCTGCGCAAGACGTGGACGCGCATCCGGGAAGCGTCCACCCGCCTGCCGCCGCCGGCGCTGCTGCACCAGGACCTGAACCTGCTGCAACGCGTGCTGCGCGACCTGGTGACGGAAGAGACGCAGACCATCCGCATCGACTCGCGCGAGCAGTTCCAGCTGCTGTCCGAGTTCGGTGCCGAATTCATGCCGGCCGCCGCGGGGCGGCTGCAGCTGTACAAGGGCGAGCGCCCGATCTTCGACCTGTATTCAGTGGACGAGGAGCTGTCCAAGGCGCTCGGGCGACGGGTCGAACTGAAGTCGGGCGGCTACGTGATCGTGGACCAGACCGAGGCGCTGACGACGATCGACGTCAACACCGGCGGCTTCGTCGGCTCGCGCAATTTCGACGACACGATCTTCAAGACCAACCTCGAGGCGGCCCACGCCATCGCCCGCCAGCTGCGCCTGCGCAACCTGGGCGGCATCATCATCGTGGACTTCATCGACATGCAGCGCGAGGACCACCGCGATGCCGTGCTCGCGGAGTTTCGCAAGCAGCTCGCGCGGGATCGCGTGAAGACGATGGCGGGCGGCTTCTCGAACCTGGGGCTGGTGGAGATGACGCGCAAGCGCACGCGCGATTCGCTGGCGCACCTGCTGTGCGAGCCTTGCACCTGCTGCCAGGGCAAGGGCACCGTGCGCACCGCGCGCACGGTCTGCTACGACATCCTGCGGGAGATCCTGCGCGAGGCGAGGCAGTTCAACCCCCGTGAGTACCGGGTGGTGGCGGCGCCGCAGGTCGTGGAGCTGTTCCTGGACGAGGAGAGCCAGCACCTGGCCGGGCTTTCCGACTTCATCGGGAAACCCATTTCGCTCCAAAGCGAGAGTGCCATGGGCCAAGAGCAGTACGACATCGTGCTGCTGTAGCTGGGGTTCGCCTGCGGGCTCACCGCCAGCCTACATGCGGTCCGTGCGGTCGCGTAGGCTGGGGTGAGCCCGCAGGCGAACCCCAGCACGCTCACCTCCGTGCCAGCAGCTCCAGCGCCTGCGCCGCCACCCGCTCCGGCGTGATCGCCATCAGGCAATCCGCGCGGCTGTCGCGATGATCTTCACAGCCGGCCTTGCCGCAGGGCACGCAGTGCAGCGTCGCTTGCATCAGCGTGACTTGACCGATTGATTGTTTCGGCGCCTGGCGCTGGAAGCGGATCGGCTGCGCGCCGTCCGCCGGCCAAGGCGCCCAGCGCTGCGGATTCGTCGGCCCGAAGATCGCGAGCACGGGCGTGCCGCAGGCGGCGGCCAGGTGCGTCACCGAGGTGTCCGGGCCGATGTAGAGCGCCGCGCCGCGCAGCAGCTCGGCGACCTGGTTGAAATTCAGCACGCCGGCATCCACCAGCTGATCCGGCGGCGCGGCGCCCTCCATCGCCGCCACGGTCTCGCGGTCGCCGGCACCCGGCCCGCCGGTCAGCACGACTTGCCGCCCGGCCAGCGCGAGCAGGCCGATCAGCTCGCGGAAGTGATCCGGCGGCCACTGCTTGTAGCGCCACATCGATGGCGTGTGCACGACCACGTAGCCGGGCGCGAGGCGCTGCCGCAGGGCTTGCGGCAAGGCTTCGCCGGAGGGGCCGACCAGGGCGCTCTCCGGTGCCGCGTGGCCTTGCCACGGTGCAAGCAAGGCCAACCGCTCCCGCACCACATGCACGTCCCCAAGGTCGCCCGCCAGCGGCACCGCGTGGCGCAGCGCCCGCCGCTTCCACCAATGACTGCCGCCACCCGCGGCCAGCAGCCCGGCACGCTCGCGCCCCGCGACCCAGCCGATCAGGTGCGCCCGGTCACCGGGGTCGGCCACCAGGGCCAGGTCGTAGCGGCGCCACAGGCCAGCGAACAGGCGCAGCCACCGCACGGGGCTGGCACGCATCGGCATCGCGATCGTGGTGTGGATATCGGGGTTGCCGCGCAACATGCCCAGCGTGCCTTCCAGCCCCAGCACGTCGATGCGCGCATCGGGCCATTGGCGCCGGGCGGCGCGGATCAGCGGCGTGGTCAGCAGCACGTCGCCGATCTGGCGCGTCACCACCACCAGCACGGAGCGCATGGGACCTTGACCTAGTGATGCAGCCGGCGCACCAGCAGCCAGGCCATCAGGCAGCCGTAGAAGTGGCCTTCGACGTAGTCGAGCAGCAGCGAATTGAACAGGCACCCGGTGGCGAAGGCCAGGGCCACCGAGCCCACCGCGCCGGCCCAGGGGCTGCGGTCTTCGCCTTCGCGCAAGGCTCGCCAGAACGGCCAGGCCAGCCAGAGCATGAACAGCACCAATGCCGGCAGGCCGCCGGCGCCCAGCTGCATGAGGTATTCGTTGTGCGGGTTGTCGGCGGTGCTGCCCAGCACATCGCGCGAACCATTGTGGCGGGGCGCGGAGGCCCTGGCGAACTCCGTCTGGTAGTTCTGCCATCCGGTGCCCAATACCCAGTTCTCGCGCGCGACGATGAGCCCGTTGCGGAACAGCTCGATGCGTGCGCCGGTGGAGCTGTTGGCCACGACCACCCCGTTGTTGGTGGCCTGCGCATCCTTCCAGGTTTCCACCAGGCGGAGGCGGACCGGCTGCGACATGGATGCGACGAAGAGGCCGCCGACCAGGATGGCCATCATGACCGGCAGGCGCCAGCGGTGCGGTGCGGCGCGGTAGGCCGCGCAGCCCAGGAGCACCAGCAGCACGAGGTGGCCAGTCCGGCCCTCCCCCGCGAAGATCACCGTGATGCTCAGGAAAATCGCGGCGCCATAGGCCAGCCACTTGCGCAAGGCGCCCAGCCGGCCATGCTCGAACAGCAGGTAGGCGCAGACGGCCAGCCCGAAACCGGCCGAAATGCGGCGCGAATGCAGGAAGGGCCCGAGTTGCGGGATGAGCGGCGACAGCCAGTGCATCGCCGCGAAGACCAGGGCACCCACCATCAGCCCGCTCGAGAAAGCCTGCGGCCGGCGCGCAATGCGCATCATGGCCCAGAGCAGCGGCAGCATCAGCAGCTCGTGGTAGCGGTTCAGTGCTCCGACGCTCGACCAGGTGAGTCCTTCGCCGATGAAGGTGCGCATGGCGATGTAGGCCAGCAGCACGAGGCCGATGCCCAGGACCGGCTCGCGCCAGGGCTTCAGGCGCCAGATGCGCAGGGGCGAGAGGAAGCACAGACAGAGCAGCGCGAACAGCGAGATGCTGGTGCCGGCCGTGGAGAACAGCAGGAAGAATCCGAGGCAGCCCAGGCCGGTGGTCAGCACGCCTTGGAAGGCGCGCTCGCTCCAGGCGACCGCCGGCCGTCCCACCAGGTCATCTGGCACCACGGCGCTCATTCGGCTTCCCTCCGTCCTGCGGACTTCGGGGCTGAGCGCCTTCGGAGCGGCCGGGCGGCGCTCATTCCAGCGTCCCCTGCGTCTGGTGCAATGCGCGCAGCCGCGCATACAGCCCGCCGCGCGCCAGCAGTTCCGCGTGCGTGCCCAGCTCCGCCAGGCGTCCGTGGTCCAGCACGGCCACGCGGTCGGCGTGCTCGATGGTGGAGAGGCGGTGCGCGATGATCAGCGTGGTGCGGCCCGCCATCAGCCGGCGCAGCGCTTCCTGCACCATGCGCTCGGATTCGTTGTCCAGCGCGGAAGTCGCCTCGTCGAGGATCAACACGGGCGCATCCTTGTAGAGCGCCCGGGCGATGGCCAGGCGTTGCCGCTGGCCGCCGGACAGCGCCGCCGCGTTGTGGCCGACCTGGCTGTCGATGCCCTGGGGCAGTTGCTCGACCAGCTGGCCCAGGTTGGCGGCTTCCAGGGCCCGCTGCACCTTCGCGCGGTCGATCTGGTGGCCCAGGGCCACGTTCGCCGCCAGGGTGTCGTTGAACATCACGACATCCTGGCTGACCATTGCGAACTGGCGGCGAAGCGCGTGTAAATCCCAGTCGGGCAGTTCATGGCCGTCCAGCACCACTGCGCCACCGTTGGGCTCCACGAAACGGGGGAGCAGGTTGGCCAGGGTGGTCTTGCCGGAGCCGGAGGGCCCCACCAGTGCGATCACCTCGCCGGGCGCGACGTCCAGCCACAGGTCTTGCAGCGCGGAGCGGTTGGCGCCCGGGTAGCGCACGGTCACGTTGCGCAGCTCCAGCCGGCCGGTGGCGCGCTCCGGCGCGTAGGTGCCGCCGGCTTCGGCGGGCATGTGCTCCACCAGGTCGAACGAGCGCTCCAGGGCGGCCAGCGCGCGGGTGATGGGGCTGGTGACTTCCGACAGGCGCTTCACCGGCGCGATCAGCATCAGCATGGCCGCGACGAAGGCGGCGAACGCACCGACCGTCATCGCGTCGCCGCTTTGCCAGAGCGCGATGCTGATCACCACCGAGAGGGCCGCGGCCGCGAGCATGTGCATGGTCGGCGTGATCAGCGCCGACGCGACCGCCGATTTCATGGCGAGGCGGCGCAAGGTCAGGCTCAGGGCCCCGAAGCGCTCGGCCTGCGCGGGTTGCGCCGCGTGCAGCCGCACCACGCGGTTGGCCAGCACGTTTTCCTCGACGGCGTACGAGAGTTCGATGGTCGCCGCCTGGCTGCTCTTGGCGAGGCGATAGAGGCGCCGCGAGGCCGTGCGCATCAGCCAGGCGACGGCCGGCGCCATGAGGCCCACGATCAGCGTGAGCTGCCAGTTGAGGTAGATGAGGTAGCCGAGCAGCGCAACCAGCGCCAGGCTGTCCTTGACCAGCGCCGTCAGCGCGTTGACCAGCAGGCTGAAGCCGTTCTGCACCTCATGGACGATGCTGTTGGCGAGCGAGCTGGCGGACTCGCGCGCGAACAGGTCCATGCGCGCGTCGAGCAGCCGGCCGAACAGGGCGCGGCGCAGCGCGAACATGCCCTCGTTGGCGATCTTCGCCAGGGCGACGTCGGCGATGAAGCCGGCGAGGCCACGCAGTCCGAACAGCCCCAGCAATGCCGCCGGTACCAGCCACGGATTGAAGCTGTCCTTGCGGAAGCCTTGATCGAGCAGCGGCTTCAGCAGCGCGGGCACGGCAGGCTCGGTCAGCGCGCCCACCACCGTGGCGGCCAACACGACCAGCCAGATGCGCCGCACGTGCGCGATGTACGGGAACACGCGGCGGATGCGGTCGATCAGGCTGGGATCGGCGCCGCCTGCGGGAACGGCAGCGGCCGGCGCGCTCAGGGTCGTCTCAGGCACGACAGGAGGCGCGGGCATAATCGGAGTTCATGCGTGGATTATCCAGCGAATCCGCAGGCCCCCCGGAAACGCGAAGCGAGCTCAGCGCCATCGTCATCACGCGCAACGAGGAGGCCAACATCGCGGCCTGCCTCGCCTCCCTGGCCTTCGCCGGCGAGGTCATCGTGGTCGACAACGCCAGCACCGACCGCACAGTGGAGATCGCGCGCGCGGCCGGGGCCCAGGTGCACCACACGCCGGACTGGCCCGGCTTCGGTCCGCAGAAGAACCGCGCGCTCGCGCTGGCGACCCGTCCGTGGGTCCTTTCGATCGATGCCGACGAACGTGTAACGCCCACGCTGCGTGACGAAATCCTCGCCGTGGTGCAAGCCCGGACCACAGCGGCCGACGCCTGGGACCTGCCGCGCCGCTCCAGCTACTGCGGCCAGTACATGGCGCACTCGGGCTGGTACCCGGACCGCGTGACGCGCCTGTTCCGCCGCGGCACGGCGCGCTTTTCCGACGACCTGGTGCACGAGCGGCTGCTGCCCACCGGCAGCATCGGCCACCTGCGCCATGACCTCTTGCATGAAAGCATCCCCAGCCTGGAATCGGCCCTGCAGAAGATGGACCGCTACTCCACAGCCGGTGCCGAGCGCATGCTCGCCGAGGGCCGCCGCGGTTCCCCGGGCAAGGCCGTGGCCCACGGGCTGTGGGCGTTCCTGCGGACCTTCGTCCTGCAGCGGGGTTTCCTCGATGGCCGGATGGGCTTCGCGCTGGCCGTCTCCAATGCGGAAGGCACGTACTACCGCTACCTGAAGCTGTGGTTGCTGCAGCGGCGGGCCGGCAACGCGCCGTGAGAACGGGCTACATCGTCCTCACGTACAACCGGCCGGACGCCTTGCTGGCCGTGCTGCGCGGGCTGGCCCCGCAGTGCGGCCCCGGCGACGTCGTGGTGATCGCCGACGATGGCTCACGGCCGGAGAACGTGGCGGCCGTGCGCGCCGGCTTGCCGCGCTTCTCCGCGCGGGTGCTGCATGTCTGGCAGCCCGACGTGGGCTTCACCGCATCGCGTGCGCGCAACCTGGGCGCGGCGCGAGCCGCGGCGGACTATCTCGTCTTCATGGATGGCGACTGCGTGCCCAATCCGCGCTTCGCCGCGCAGCACGCCCAGCTGGCCGAGGCCGGGCATTTCGTCAATGGCAGCCGCGTCCTGCTCAGTCCGAGGCTCACCCAGGAAGCGGTGCAGGGCAAGACCGACCTGGCACGCTTGCGGGCCAGCGACTGGCTGCGCCTGCGGCTCGCGGGCGACGCCAACAAGCTCACCCACCTGTTCGCGTGGCCCGGCGCTCCAGGACGCGTCGAGCGGCGCTTCCACTGGAAAGGCATCCGCAGCTGCAACTTCGCCTTGCACCGCAGCGACTTCGAGGCCGTGAACGGCTTTGACGAGGTCTATGCGGGCTGGGGCCATGAAGACGCGGACCTGGTGCTGCGGCTGCACCACCAGGGCCTGGCGCGCAAAAATGGCTTCCTCGGCACGGAGGTCTACCATCTATGGCACGCCGAGCACAGCCGTTCGGGCGAGGCCGCCAACCGCCAGCGGGTGGCGGACCGCGCGAAAAGCGGCATCATTCGGGCCGAAGTGGGCCTGGCCGAGGCCTTTCACACAACAGAAACGGTCGTGACTGAACTCAACCGATGAAGACACCACTAAGCAGCATGCAACCAACATTTACCGGGCGCCGGCAGGCGCTGGCCGCGCTCGGGGCCCTGGCCGCCGTGCCGGCCCTGGCCCAGTTCCGCGTGGAAGTCACGGGCGTGGGCACGACCCAGTTGCCCATCGCCATCGCGGCGTTCCGTGGGGACGCGGAGGCGCCGCAGAAGATCGGCGCCATTGTCCAGGCCGACCTGGAGCGCAGCGGCCAGTTCCGGCCGGTGGACACCGCCGGCGCCGCGCTGGACGAAACCAGCCGCCCCGACGTGAGTCCGTGGCGCCAGAAGGGCGCGGATTCGCTCGCCGTGGGCAGTGTCAGCCGCCTGGCCGATGGCCGCTACGACGTGCGCTTCCGCCTGTGGGACGTGGTGCGCGGGCAGGACCTGGGCGGCCAGAGCTTCGTGGTGGCCGGAGGCGACCTGCGCCTGGCGGCGCACCGGATCGCCGACATGATCTACGAGAAGCTCACCGGCGAGAAAGGCGTGTTCTCCACCCGCATCGCCTACGTGACCAAGGGCGGTACCCGCTACAACCTGTGGGTGGCGGACGCCGACGGCGAGAACGCGCAATCCGCCCTGGCGAGCCCGGAGCCCATCATTTCGCCGGCCTGGTCGGCCAACGGCGGCCAGCTCGCCTACGTGTCGTTCGAATCACGCAAGCCCGTGGTCTACGTGCACGACGTGTCCACCGGGCAACGCCGGCTGATCGCCAACTTCCGCGGCTCCAACAGCGCGCCGGCCTGGTCGCCCGACGGCCGCACGCTGGCCGTGACGCTCACCCGCGACGGCGGGTCGCAGCTGTACACGATCGCCTCGAGCGGCGGCGAGGCCAAGCGCCTCACACAGTCGGGCAGCATCGACACCGAGCCCCTGTATTCCGCGGACGGCCGCAACATCTATTTCGTGAGCGACCGTGGCGGCGCGCCGCAGATCTACCGCATGGGCGCGGGGGGCGGCGAACCCCAGCGCGTCACCTTTACGGGGAGTTACAACATCTCCCCGGCGCTGAGTCCCGACGGCCGCTGGCTCGCCTATATTTCGCGCATCAGCGGCGCCTTCAAGTTGCAGGTGATGGAACTCGCGAGCGGCAATGTGGTTTCGGTCACCGAGACCACGTCCGACGAGAGTCCGAGCTTCGCGCCGAACGGCCGGCTGATCGTCTATGCCACGCGCCAGAACGGCCGCGAAGCGCTGATGACCACCACCATCGACGGCAAGATCAAGGCGCGCCTGGCGGGGCAGGGCGGTGACATCCGCGAACCCGACTGGGGCCCTTTCCAGCGTTGATGATCCAATCGCTGACATCGCACATCCGTATTCCAGGAGGAAGAAGCAAATGAAGATCCGCATCCTTGCCACCGCGTTGCTGTCGGCCACGCTCATGGCTTGCTCCAGCGGCGTGAAGCTCAACGACGTGCCCGTGGAAGAACGCCAGGGCAGTGCCGTGACGCCCGGCACGGGTGGCGTGCCGGGTGCCGGTGGGCAGAGCCAGGTGGCACCGGTCACGATCGATCCCACGCGCGGCGGCAATGCCGGCCCGGCCAACGTGGCCAGCGTGATCTACTTCGACTACGACAGCTATGTCGTCAAGCCGGAGTTCCAGAACGCGATCCAGGCCCATGCCAATTTCCTGAAGACCAACAACGGCAAGCGGGTCGTGATCGAGGGCCACACCGACGAGCGCGGCGGCCGCGAATACAACCTGGCGCTGGGACAGCGGCGCTCGGAGGCCGTGCGCCGCGCGCTCGGACTGCTCGGCGTGACCGACGCGCAAGTCGAGGCCGTGAGCTTCGGCAAGGAAAAGCCCGCCCAGCCGGGCAGCGATGAATCCGCCTATGCGCGCAATCGCCGCGCCGAATTCGCTTACCGCTAGAGCCACGCCATGAGACAAATCGCCCTGACCGCCTTGCTGGCAGCTTCCGCGTTCGCGGCCCCGATGGCGCGCGCCGCCCTGTTCGAGGACGACGAAGCGCGCCGCGCCATCCTCGATCTGCGCCAGCGGGTCGAGCAGCAGCGCCAGGTGCTGAGCGAAGACCTGCGCCGCGCCAACGAGGAGAACGCGACGCTCCGCCGCAGCATGCTCGACCTGCAGAGCCAGATCGAATCGCTGCGCGGTGAACTCGCGCGCCTGCGCGGGCAGGACGAAACCTTGCTGCGCGAGATTTCCGAACTGCAGCGCCGCCAGAAGGATGTCGCGCAGGGGGTCGAGGAGCGCCTGCGCAAGTTCGAGCCGGTGCAAGTCACGGTCGATGGCCGCGAGTTCGCGGCCGACCCGGCGGAGCAGCGCGAGTTCGAAGCGGCCCTGGGCTCGTTCCGCAAGGGCGAGTTCGTGGCCGCGCAATCGGCCTTCACCGAGTTCATGAAGCGCTATCCGCAAAGCGGTTACCGTGCCACCGCGCTGTTCTGGCTGGGCAACGCGCAGTACGCCAACCGCGACTACCGCGGCGCCATCTCGAACTTCCGCGCGCTGCTGCAGCAAGCTCCGGACCATTCGCGCGCGCCGGAGGCCGTGCTGTCGATCGCCAACTGCCAGATCGAGCTGAAGGACAACGCCAGTGCCCGCCGGACCCTCGACGACCTGGTGAAGGCGTATCCCCAATCGGAAGCGGCCAGTGCGGCCAAGGAAAGGCTCGCGCGCTTGCGGTAAAAGGTGCCGACCTAGAATCGCTCCATGCCCGAGCTGGATGCTCTGGCCGCCAAGGTGCTCCTGGCGGCCTTTTTTCTTGGCTTCGCGTTCGGCGCGATCGCCCAGCGCACGCATTTCTGCACCATGGGCGCCATCGGCGATGTGGTGAACCTGGGTGACGCGACGCGCTTGCGCCAATGGGTGCTGGCCGGCGGGGTGGCCATGATCGGCTTCTGGATGTTGGCCGCGGCGGGCCAGGTCGATCCTGGCAAGACCCTCTACAGCGGCAACCGCTGGCTCTGGCTCTCGGCGACTGCTGGCGGACTGATGTTCGGCTTCGGCATGGTGCTGGCCTCGGGTTGCGGCAGCAAGACGCTGGTGCGCATCGGCAGCGGCAACCTGAAATCCGTCGTGGTGTTCGTTGTGCTGGGGATCTCGGCCTTTGCCACGCTGAAGGGAATCACGGCGGTGGCTCGCGTGGCGACGGTCGACCGGATTGCCGTGGAGTTCGCGCAACCGGCGCTGCTTCCGGCCAGCGTCGCGGCGACCACCGGCTTGTCGATGGCGGCGGCAGGCCTCATCTGTGCGTTGCTCGTCGGCGGCGCCATGGTCGCCTGGGCACTTCTTGGCCGCGGGTTCCGCACCTTCGACAACCTGCTGGCCGGCCTGGGCATCGGCGCCGTCGTGGCAGTGGCATGGTGGGTTTCGGGCCACATGGGCTACGTCGCGGAGCACCCTGAGACGCTGCAAGAGGCCTTCGTCGCGACCAATTCCGGCCGGTCGGAAGCGCTCAGTTTCGTCGCGCCGGTCGCGTACACGCTGGACTGGCTGATGTTCTTCAGTGACAGGAGCAAGCTGTTGACGGTGGGCATCGTCTCCGTGGTCGGCGTCATCGCCGGTTCGGCCGCTGCCGCGCTGCTCGGCCGGACCTTCCGCTGGGAGGGCTTCGGCGGCACAGAGGATGTCGCAAACCACCTGGCAGGGGGCGTCCTGATGGGCGTCGGCGGCGTCACGGCCATGGGTTGCACCATCGGCCAGGGCCTGAGCGGGCTCTCGACCTTGAGTGCCACCAGCGTGACCGCGGTGGCCGCCATCGTGGCGGGGGCGGTCGGCGGCTTCAAGTACCAGCTGTGGCGGCTGGAGGGCGCGCCATGACGCACCTGGACGAAGCGGCGGACCTGCAGCGGCGCTTCGGCGGGCTGGAGCGTCTCTTCGGCATGGACGGCGCGGCGGCGATCCGTGGCGCGCATGTTGCCGTGGCCGGCATCGGCGGCGTGGGCTCCTGGGCCGTGGAAGCGTTGGCCCGCAGCGGCGTGGGCGCGCTGACCCTGATCGACCTGGACCACGTGGCCGAATCGAACATCAACCGGCAGATCCACGCGCTGGAAAGCACCGTCGGCCAGGCGAAGGTATTGGCCATGAAGGAGCGCATCGGGCAGATCCACCCCCACTGCCGCGTGTACGCGGTGGAGGAGTTCGTCGACCCGGAGAACTGGCCAGCCCTCTTGCCGGAGGTGAAAGTGGATGCCGTCATCGACGCCTGCGACCAGGTGAAGGCGAAGGTAGCCATGGCGTCCTGGGCGCTGCGGACGAAAACGCTGTTCATCGCCTGTGGCGCGGCCGGCGGCAAGCGCCTCGCGCACCAGGTCGACATCGACGACCTGGCCGCCACCACGCACGACCCGTTGCTGGCGCAATTGCGCTACCGGCTGCGCAAGTTCGATGGCGCGCCCAAGGCAGGCAAGAAGATCGGCGTGCCCTGCGTCTTCAGCCGCGAACCGGTGGCGCCGCCCGATGCGTCATGCGCCATCGAGGGGGACGGATCGCTCAACTGTCATGGCTATGGCTCGGTCGTCAGCGTGACAGCCACCTTCGGCCAGTGCGCGGCGGGGTGGGTGCTCGATCAGCTCGCGCGGCGCGGCGGGCGCTGAGGCACGGGGCTGTTCAGCGGCCGATGCCGTCGCTGCGCACGCCCGGGATCGAAAACAGGAACTGGGTCAGTTCGCTTTGCCGGCGTGCGCCGGCCTTGGAGAGCAGCACGCGCATCTGCGTGCGGACGGTGAACTCGGTCACGCCGCGGGCCGCCGCGATCTCCTTCACGTTCAGCCCGTCGGCCAGCAGGAAGGCGACCCCCGCTTCACCCGGTGTCAGGCCCAGCACTTCCTGCAACAGCTTCGCCGGTGGCGGCAGTGCCGGCAGGTCCGCGGCATAGACCAGCGCCGCGCCCCCCAGACTGTGCAGCGGGACGACGCGAATGGCCCAGCGCTTCGCGGTGGGACCTGCTCGCTCCTGGAACGCCGCGGCCTTGCGCGCACCCTTGCCGCACGCCTGGGCCAGGGCGGCGGCCAGCCGGGGTTGGCGCGCCGTGCTCACCAGTTGCAGCAGGCCGTTCTTGCTGCGAAGAGGGCCGGCGGGCGCCAGGGAGAGCAAGGCCTCGCCGGCCCGGTTGGTCTGCAGCACGGCCCCCATCGCATCGACCACGAAGGCGGCATGCGACAGCTCATCGAGCGCCGCAGCCGCGAAGGCGCGCTGCTTGCGCAGGCTCTGAAGTTCGGCCGACAACAGCGACGCGCGTTTGACGTGCGGGGCCAGCGCCTCGAAGCGCTGGCGGCAATCTTCTTCGAACGGCAAGGCGTCGCTGCCGCGCTGCAATCCGACGATCACGCAGACCTCGTCGTCACCGTGCACCTTGCCGCCCGCCACCCAGCGGATGCCGTGCTTGAGCGCGTAGTCCTTGACGTATTCGGGGTGCGGCGTGGTTTGCGGGTCGAGCAGGTCGCTGCAATCGATCCACTGGCCCACGGGGGCATCCCGCGATGCGGCGTGGGTCGGATCGAACTGCCAGTAGTACTCGCGGTACAGCAACTGCGTCTCGGGATCCTGGTTCAGCGACCGCATGTCGAGCAGGCTATCGGCGCGCGGCGTGGTCCGCAGCACGCTCACGCCAGGCGTGTCCATCAGCCGGCTGATGGCCTGCAGCGCCGCCGGCCACTGGCCTTCGTCCGTGATGCACTGGTACAGCGCGTCCACGCTTTCGGCGAAATGCTTGTCCTGGAACTGATTCATGCAACAACCTGTTTCCAATTGCAACACGACTGGACAGGTCCGGCATCCCTCTTCCGGTGTAACGGTCCGGGATGCTGCATGCGCGCAACACCGCTGCGCGATTTTTTCCGCTCTGGAATAGTGCCCCGGGGCTGGCTATAATCGCGGGCTTTGCCGCACACGACGCGGTGAAAACCGGCCGGGACGTTAGCTCAGTTGGTAGAGCAGCGGACTTTTAATCCGTTGGTCGCAGGTTCGAATCCTGCACGTCCTACCACTACAGGCCTGTGGTCATTGCTAGAAACTTGATAGCAACTTCTGATCAAAAAACCTCTATGTAGCCACCATGTAGCCAACGGCCGGCTCATGAGACCATCCCTCTTGGAATTCCAGCTTGGTGACAGAGCCTTGCTCCCGAGGTGCGCAGAACCTGAGGGACCGCGATCGAGCTGCGACACGGCTGTGCGCTAGGCGTGGGCCAGGTTGATGGTCGTCCGTGTATTGGTTGCCGGTGCCAGAAGTGATTGCCTTGATTCGGCAGTGATCTCTCTTGGTGGACCGCTGACCGCTGCCGCTGGCAAGTAGTCAATGCTCAGGTCACTCTGTGGCCTCGCGCTCTTCCGACGCGGCCCACCTCGGGAAGGTCGTGGTGTATTCAGATCCATCCGCGCGCGACCGGGAATGCACTTCCTTCGACGACTTCAGCGAGCCGGCTTGTTTCTGGCGCGCAGCGGGTCGCTAGCGATCTGGAGTCCGGGTGCGAGTAGTTTCAAGCCAACTCGCAGTACCGTCGTTGCGCTCCCCAGCTGGCTGCCCTCATATCTCCAAGTCAGCTGGAATATGTAGTCTCCACTCGGGGATGTACTTGAAGTCACCTCTGTGATGGACTAAATAGAATTCGAACTCTCGAGGCAATCGTTTAAGCGCCCGCAGGCTTGCCTGGGAATGACCCGCTTGTTCTAAGCAGTAGCCAACTGATTGGTGATAGGGATAGATGTAGTTGAGCTGCGAGAGCAGGTCCGCCAGTTCTTTCGGTGACGTTTGATCCCGAGCCGCCTTATAGGCATTGATCACTTCTCTCGCGCCACCGCTGTACGCTGGCCGGACAACAATGTCTATCAGAGTTCGTGAAAGGTTGGTAAATCGCAGAGGGGATGCTCCGACTCCGGCAATACTGACTTCCTGTTCAATCACACCAGCCGCACCGGTGTGCATTCCGTTCACGAAGTGAACGCGCGTGTCATCGACGTGGCCAACGCTTTGTGTGACGCGTGGATGCCTCCTGAAAGCAGAATCAATTCGGTGCTGCTGGAGTTCTCCGTCTTGCTGCCGGGGGCGTTGCTCTGTATTCAGATAGATGGCCGCCGGGGAAGTGCTAGACAACTTGTGAAAGTGCAGGGCAGTGGAATGGGTGAAGTAGGAGCTGGGGTGACTTGTCTGAAGTAGTTGGTAGATTGAAGGAGTGTTCCAAGTAAAGATCGAAATTGACGCGTTGCCGCTGTGGCGAGGCAAGGTGATACGTTTAAGCTTGCTGTTCTGCGTCAGGAACTCTATGACGTCACGGGGGGATGCATTGGCTGGAAGCCTCCATGCAACGGCTTTCTCCTCGATTAAGGCAGCAAGCTCCACCGCCCCAAAGGTTCGCTGCGTCGATGCTTCGAAGTGCCGATGCATTGCTGCTTTGGAAACCTTTAGGCGCGCGAGTTTGATGGGGTCTGCAGTTAGGTCCATAGGGTTAGTCTTGAAGGCCCAGCGTGCTGGTATATATACCAGCACGCTGGGCCTTCATGCTAATAAGCATGTACTACTCAAGGCTGCTCGTGGCTCCTTACTCTGACTAATGCTTTTGGGCTGCAATTCGGCTCACCCTCACTGGGTATATATACCCAGTGAGGGTGAGCCGATTAGTAGGCCGAATGGATTATTCGAGACAAGATTCAATTATGCTGTATTTGTCATCAGGTGGGCCACAATCCCCAGGTCCTTTCATTTCAATAGCCTAGACGGTTGATGCTGTATTTGCTATAGTTGGCTGGCGCATTTATTCGTTCCCACGTGAGGAGCGCCATCAAGTTTTCTAGCGCTCCCGGTGGCCCCTTCGGAGTTCAGTGGACATCTGACTTGATAGCAAATGCAGCATCTTTCCGACCTTTCATCACTAGGACGTCAAGTTGCCGAACTTCGCAGGCAAAAAGGACTTACTCAGCGCGAGCTTGGTGCGCTCGCGGGCCTAGCGCAATCAACTCTGGCGAGGTTTGAAACCGGGCAGGTCTCTGAGTTCGGGTCGAGAAAGCTCCTACGACTCCTAGAGCTGCTTGGTCATGGAGTCAGCTTTGTTCCATTGAACACGAGCTTTACTCTGGACGATGCTCTTCGGGAAAAGCAGCTAGAAGCTGAGCGTGCGAGCAAGCTTTGAAACTCACCGTATTTGTTCACGACCAACCAGTAGCGACTCTAGATTCGCCTGACGGGTTCAAGCATGTGCTGACATATCACCCAGAGGTGCCACCAGATCGATTTGTTTCGCTGTTGATGCCGCTCCGAACCGAGTCTTACCTCTACCCGGAACTGCACCCGATCTTTCGCATGAATCTTCCAGAGGGCTTTCTACTCTCCACGCTCCAGGAGCAGCTTGGACCGCACATTGGGGCATCACCGTTGAGTCTCTTGGCGGTTGTGGGGCGAAACTCCATCGGGCGGGTCAAAGTCGCGGCTCCAGATGCTGACCCGAAAGCACCCCCTATGTCGTTTGAAGTCGGTGAAATTCTTCAGGGCGACAATTCAGAAGAGGCCTTCGTAGAACTCGTCAGGCGATACGCAGTGTCCGGAGTTTCCGGGGTTGTACCCAAGTTCCTCGCACCCAATACCTTAGATGAATATGGCAAGGGGACGTTGGCAACAGAAAAGTTCATCGTCAAGGGAACGACTTCGCGGCTTCCGGGCGTTGCTCTAAATGAGCACCTATGCATGGAGGTTGCGCGCGTGGCTGGCATTGAGACCGCCAAAACAGAAGTATCCGACGACGGACAGGCGCTGGTTGTTCACCGATTCGACTACGAAGAGGACGGCGTAACGCGACTGGGCATGGAAGACCTTTGCAGCTTGTTGCTGCTACGACCCGAGCAGAAGTACGAATCTACTTGGGAGCGAGTTGCAAAGCGAATCAAGGAGGTAGTGGTAGACCCAGCTCAACAAAACGCAGCCCTTTCTCGATTGGCTGACCTGCTGTTGTTGACCTATGTGACTAGGAATGCCGATTGCCACACGAAAAATATTGCTCTTCTGTACAAAGGCTCGAGTGAGATTTGGCTCGCGCCCGTGTATGACATGCTCACAATCACCGTCTATGACGACTACGCCAGAAACCCGCCAGGTATGGCCGTGAATGGGCGCAAGACATGGTTGCCGGGAAAGTCGCTCGAACTTTTCTTGGGTCTTTGGTGTGGGCTCAAGCCCGCGGACGTGTACCAGAGAATTGAAAAGATTTCCGACGCGGTGGTCACGATCGCGCCACGCGTCGTCCAAGCCGCCAGAGACTATCCTGCCTTTGGCGCAATCGGGCCTCGAATGCTTCATGCGTGGAATGAAGGTCTAAATTCTCTCAGGCTTCAAAAGACATGGAGCCTGCCCACGCTGTCAGACAAGATTGAAGAAGCTGGATGGGCGGACATTGATCCTCCCAAGCCGCCTAAGCCCAAGAAGATTGGAAGATCGCCGCTACTTGGCGAAAGGTGAATGATCGTGCAGGCGGCGGACCTACAGGGTTTGTCGCGCACGCAGATAGTGATCCACCAGCCTGCGGGCTACGTGCGCTGCCATATCTTCGTTGACGGGACGCTTGCGTTGATAGAACCAATCGAAGATAAGAGTTGTACTGGCGCGATAGTGATAGATGGCGTCCTGCAACTGCCTTGACGCGTGCTCCAGTTCCTGCTCGTCGGCACCAGCGAGCGCACGTGCCCAGACTCGGTCGAACTCCGACCGCAGCTTTTCCTGTTGCGCTGCTATGTCCAGATGCTTACGCGCTTCCCTCAGTGCCCAGTTCAGTGCGGGCATGAGTGCAGCAAGGATCACGACAACATCTTCCACGCCCAGCTTCAGTACCGTCCCCACAAGGAACACACCCACGATCGGAACGACGCCCAGGAACACGAGCCAACCAGAGAAATTCTTGCGCAACGCTGAGTCATACGCTCCATTCAGGCGCTGACAAATCAATCGCCCCACAGCGAGCGGCACCTCGCCGACGCAGACCTCGTACCAAGCGGTGAACTGTCTTTCGCGCTGGGCCTCAAGGGCCTTGACCGAGTGCAGCCGGATGTCCTCTGGTGGCACGGGCTTTTCTGCAACGAACGGATTGGCTGGGAGCTTCAGCACCCCAGTGTCGAATTCCTCGGCAAGCCTGGCTCCCAGCTTGCACAATTTCTTGAGGTACTGGTCGAGGAAGCTGACATCCAACAGCATGGCGATGATCCCCAGCAAGCCAAAGATGGGCTTGTGGTCGATGGAGGCGATCGTGCCGCCGATCGCGATGACGATGGTGGAGACGACATACGACCCTTGCAGCCATTTTGCATGCCGGTACACACGATCGCGAGCCCGGAGCAGATCGATCATCTCCGGTCGATCTTGATCCACGGGGATGTCGTTCATGGTGCCCCGCGGCGGAGCGCTTCCTGCCGCGATTTTCTTAATAGCTGCCATTGAAGACCAGACTCCACTGTCGATTGGCCTCAGGGAAGTCGCGCTTGGCTTCCGCCGCGAGAGCCGAGCGCGCATGCATCTGGGCGAACTGGGCGGCCCGATTCAGCGTCGAGAGCTGGGCGTAGGTTTCATTTGCGGAGATGCGACCTGCGATCCCGCAAGGATCGTGGATGGGGCGACACTCGGTCGCCAGCAGGTGCTCGAAGAAGTCTCTCAGGCAGGTGCCGTAGGTCCTGGCGACGCCTGCAACATCGGTGCTGGCCAAGACCATGTCGATATAGAAGCTGCGAATAGGCAGGGCCTGTTCCCGACCGTGCTTCCACCACTTGAGCAATTGCGACACGCGCCGGAGCTTGCGGCCGCTGCGCTCGTGGGCGACTTCGAAATACTGATCGTGCGCCTGTGGGCTGGTGCGAAGCCAGCCTCCCGTGCCGTCCGGAATGAGGTAGACGGGCCTGCTCTCGGAAAATGAATCGAAGCGCGCCGGAACCACATCCAAGCTCTGACCGGACGAGAAATCCAGCGAGGCAGCCACGATGTCGCGCCTGATCGACGTGTTGGGGAACCGCTCACGCAAGTCGTTGAGGAGGCGATCCAGGATCGTGTCCGAAGACACGAGGCGGCCGCCCCAGAAGAACTCGTCCTTGCGGAACTGCACCATGAAGTCCAGGTCGCTGTAGCGATGCACGGCGGTCTGTCGGGCATGGCTTCCCATGGAAGTGGCGTTCGCAACCTGAAAGGTCTTGGCCAAACGAAGGCGGACCGAACCGCGATGCGACCGGGCGGCGCTAAGCGCGGCCTCTTGAGGCTGGATCCGGCTAGCCAAAGCCTGAAGATTGAATTGGGGCGGGGCCTGAATTCTCATGGAATGACTCCTTCTTCCAACTCCACCGACGCGGCCTGCCGATATCGGCCGTGTCCCCACCGACGTGGCACACGAATTGGGTGGGCGCCGCCCGCCAACCACTTTCCGCCCCGCACCCACTCTTCGTAGTACCAGAGCCACTCGGCCGTCCACGGGATGTAGCTGTCGATCAACTTGTGGCGCGGGTCCCATTCCGCGTTTTTCGGCCACCAGAGGCACAGCAAGAAGCCAGGGCCATCGTGGTCGTAGAGGTGCAGAGGACGCCGCCCGCCGGCGAGTTCCACCAAGTCAGGCTTCATGACGAACATTCGAGGCGTGCGTTCCTCCCCGGGCGTCACCTCCAGAACGCAGTCGTAGAGGCGGCCGTTGTCGCCCGGCGTGATGCTGAAGTGGTAGCGCAGCATCTTGCCGCCGCAGAAGACGACACGAGATCCGGGGATTCCGATCCGGCGCAGTTCCAACGCGCGCTGTGCGAGGGTCGGGACGGGCGGCTTCAGGTAGTGGTTCACCGCGGCGACCCAAAATTGGTGTTCGCCTTGGCGGGCAGGCTAATCAAGGTGCCAGCGGTGGTACCGAACACCACCGAACGGCCCGCCTGGCGAGTCGGCGCCTGGGGCGCAGAGGCCGCGTGCACGGCACTGGCCGCGCGTGAGCCAAATGCGCCTTCCACCAGCCGCTCGGTCTCGACGTTGCCAGCTCGTTGCTCGATGCTGTCGAGCAATGCTCCAATGTCCTCGGAGAAGCGTGAATGCCATTGCTGGAATGCGGCCTGCTTCTGCGGAGTATTCATGGATGCCGCCAGATCGTCCCCAGGTGCGCAGGGATTTGGCAGCTGCCAGCGCTGCCGTCCGCCGCCGAGGTGCTCGCGCTGGAAGCAAAGCGGCATGGTCTCGAAGACGTCGAGCAGCAGGTCCAGCGGCGTGTCGTGCGGCTGCGGGGCGCGCAGGGTATAGGCGGCGGCGGCCAGGGTGGTGAAGAACACCGAAGTGGGTGCAAAGTCCTCCTGCCCGTCCTGCGGCGCGCCGAACATGAGGTTGCGGTGGACCTTCATCAACTGGACAAAGATGCTCAGGAGCCGCTGGGAAACCACGTTTGAATCAGGCAAGGGCGCCACGTCTCCGCGCGCTACCGTCTCGGCAGACAGCGCTTCTTGCAGCACGCGGGTGAACACGGCATGGATCTTTGCAGCGTCATTGAACGCGCGCTCCAGGCCCCGCGGATTGGTCGGGACGTAGAGCTGCAGCGAACGGTCGGGGATCAGGCCATGAGTGTCGCCAGAGGCGACCGCGACGAGGGGGTGCGCGATCACCGGAGCTACGTCCACCCGGACGCCATCGGCGTAGGTAAGGGTGACGCAGCGATCCCACTTGTCGATCAGAAGGTCGTACTGCTTGGCGTAGCGCTCCAGCACCTTGTGAAGATCGTTGATCAGCCGCCGCGCACCTGCCGATCCCGCGTACAGCTGCAGCGCCTCGCTCTTCAAGAGCAGGATGGCGTCGACGTCGTAGCCAAGCTCGCGGACGTGGAGCGGCCGAACCAGCGTTCCGATCTGCCGGCTGCCGTGCCCGTGCACTTCGGTCGTGAGGGCACCGAACTCGGGGGAATTGACCAGGTAGGTGCCGATCGCAGCGTATCGGTCGTCCAGGGACTCCAACTGCTTGTCCGTGGGCACGAAAACGCCCGCAATGACACTGGCCAAACGGAAAAACTGCCCCGAAGCGCGCTCGGAAATGCTGCGGCGCGACGGCGGCAAGGGAAGGCTGTCGCGGTTCATCGCGAGCTCCTTTGCATGGACGCCCATCCATGGAAACCGCAGCCTTCTCTTGTTGGACTCCGCAGGTGCGTATGGCACACTGCAGGTTGTAAATGCGTCTGGCTTTTAGCTAGGCTTCCGAAACCACCAGTGGCGTCCAGCCCTGGTGGTTTCTTTTTTGACCTTTTGACGGGCCAAGGGACCACTATATCTAGGGTCTTGCCTATGTGCAAGACGCTACAGGTAGTGGTTCAGCGTGTATCTCCTGACAAATCCCCGCAACCTGGCGCCATGTCGCCGAGATGCGACGTTCTCAGGCAGTACTGCGAGCATTTTACGCAGATTTGCGCCGAAGTCGCGCAGAAGATGGCAAGCTCGACGCACGGTCCACCGCTAGGAGGGTTTATGCCGCGAAGACTGACGGCCACCGATGTTTGCGCGGTGTCAGGCTACACACGCGATGAATTGCACGCGACGCTCAAAGTGCTGTGGCCATACAGGGAGGAGAAGGCCGCGCCCAGGGTGGCCAGACAATTCACGCCGCACGATTTGGTGGTGCTAAGCGTCACACAAACGCTCGAGAGCCGACTCGGTCTACGGCGCGCGGCGCTATCGGTCTTGGGGGAGCCACTGCGCGCGGCGCTCAGCGGCCCCAAGGAGGCGAGCCGCAAGGCGAGGCTGGTGATCTCGATCGATCCTTCAACGGTGGAGTACCTCGATCGGTCCATTACAGAGAAAGAGGGGCTCGTGGTCGCCTTGGGTCCGATCTTCGAGAAGGTGGACGATTACCTGTCATACGGCGGCCAGGGAATTCTTCCGCTTGCACCTGAGGTCATTTCGTCGCGGGTGCGCAAGGCGAATTAGAGAAGGGGGAGGACCGTGGAAAGAATTTGGATGCTCGTCTTGACCTTTCCGGGCCCATGCCGAGCGCTCGGTGGCGCAGTGGTCAGCGCATCGTTGGCTCTGGGAGGTCTGGGCTGGCAACTCTCCAAGGGCCTTGCGAGGGCGACGCGTATCGGCGCGCGGGCCGACATCGAAACCCCGGGCACGCTCGCATAGGCATACCCCGGCTTTCCGACTTGGTTCATCCCAGAAACTGGGATTGGCTTCTCGCTGATTGCGGCGTCTCTTGTCTTGGGCGCCAGCCTGGCGTACCTCGGAGGTTGGGCGCAGCGCATGACGCGGTGACCTGCATGAATTGGCTGCCGGTCCGACCAACGGAGTACCCATCCGCTGCCGATTACTTACTGATCCGTCAGCGGTCGCGAGTTCTTGCGCACGCGTTGCTCCTCATTTCAGGTCCCGGCCCCGGTGCACCGGGCGGTGTAGCCACGGTGTAGCCAAGCGACCGGGCTATTGACCGTCCTCAGCTCCCCCACGCCACTCCTGCCCAGGCGTGAACTGTTGCCAGTGGACTATCTCCAGCGTGGAATGGCAGCTCAAATCCGGCCAGTGTCCGACGCTGGTGCAGGCCTTGAATGTCGCCAGACACTCCTGGAGCTTGGCTTGGCCATTCTCAAGAAAGGTCGCCCCCGCCACGTGCGTGCAGACTGAGTGCGGCGCCGAGGTCTCCGCGGTGATGAAGACGAAGGGAGGGAACACCGCTGTTCCTTCGAAAGCTGCGCGTGCCAGGCTGTACATGTAAGCCTGCAGGTCATAGCCGAAGTCGATGGCGTCCCGGCAAAAGGCCGTTGCGCTGGCCTGGCGCGTGGTCTTGAGGTCGAAGCTGAAGTCGGGGTGGTAGGCATCGAAGCGGACCCGCAGCCGCAAACCTGTGACCGGCTCGGTGAAGTAGATGCTGCATTCACACATCGACTCCTCAAGAAAGTGCCCGACCCGTCGGCCTCGAAGGCGCGAGTTGGCGACCTTGTCGGCGAGCCGTCTCGCCGCATCGAAGGTCGGTTCATCCACGGCGAGCCGGTGCGCATTGTTGCTCAGGAAGATCTTGAAGTCCCGGTCGCGGCCAGATCCAACGCCAGGGTACACGGCCAGCTCATTCGAGACGTTCTGCGGCTCCAGCAGCAGCATGTGCACGAGGGAGCCAAAATTCTTCGCAGCTGTCGAAGTGCTGGGCTGCACCAGCGACGCCTGAAAGTGGGCAGGCGAGACCAACAAGGGCTTCAGCATCGAACAGCTCAATGCGTCGCGATCGGCGTGGTAGATGCTATTCGGAAGGGTTGGGAACATCACGCTCTGCGACCCACAGCCTTCACGGCTCTCGTAGATTGCGGGGGTGAACTGCGTGAGAGCTGTCACGCCCTCAAAGGCTTCCGCCAGCGATATCCAGGTATCCATTCTTGTGCTCCTTCGAGCTATGGAAGCATGGATCTGTGGTGCGTCAAGAAGCTGTGGCGTCATGTGCGGAGAAGGGAAGACTGAAGCAAGCCGAGTGGGCGGGCCCACCCGGCTTGGCGCGATCTCATTGCAGCAGTCGCCGGATCTCCGCAACGGGCCAGGCGAGCCGCCCGTGCACCAGCACCGGCCGGATAGGACCATTCTGGTAGCAGGCCCAGACCCGGAGCGTTTGGCTCATGCGATTCAAGTAGAAGGCCGCTTGTGCGGTGGGAACGTGGGTCTTGACCTCTTCGGCAAGATGGGGGAAGCGAGGCCTGTTGATGGACACGTCGGGGGTGGAGGAATTCATGATCGATGCCTTTCGAAAAATGGAAGTACGCCGCCGACGATGAGGCGGCATTTGAAGGAGGAGGGTGATTGGGGCTGTTGCCCCGCTGATTTGCTCGAACAGCAGCCGAATGCCGCGTCCATCGTGTGCTTGCGATGCAGGATTCGGCCGACACCGCTTCCTGCATGCTTCTCGAGATGAAGGTACAAGACCTTCTCGCCCCAAAGGCTGGGGCGCATGCGAAATTTAGCGCGTGGTTTCAGTTGGCGCAACCGATCGCGACCAGTCAGCTGCCCCAATGCGGGACAGGGCGTCGGAAGTGAACGGCCGTGGCCATCCTGAGGACAGCTCGGAGATAGGCCAAGTGTTGCACCAGCCCCTCCGGCCGTGGCCATTCCCGGAGCCCGAGCGCGTGGACCTGCTGCTCCAGTAGCGGGTCCAGCTCCCACCCGTCGCGCCAGAACGGAACCTTCAGGTCCGGCCTTGCGTGGCGCAGCTTGTCCTTGAGGAGCTCGCGACCGTAGATCGCGTCGAGAAGCCAGTGCCGGCTGGCGGCGCGGGTCTGTCGCCACCGGGCGCGGCAGGCTGCCTTCTTGTTGGTCATGGATCGGGTCATGTGTCGTTCCTTGTGTTGTTGCCTGACCAGCCTTTCACAAGAGGAGCGGTTGTCAACTCGACTCCATGGAGCAAGCGATCAGCTGTCGCTGTCCGTCAGGAAGAAGAGGAACAGCAAGCCGATCGGCGCCATGAAGATCGCCAGCGTCCAGCAGATCGCCATCGTGATGAGCTTCGTGAACAACATGAGCCCAGCGTTCACCAGGAAGAAGTTGTCGCCGAGGATGAAGTTGATCACGCGTTCATAGGCAAACCGTGCATAGGGGTAGAGCACGCAGTTCCCAATGACGAGCAGGTAGCTTTGCAGCGTCACCTGGTCAATCTTGTTCCTGTGGTCGTAGTAGAGCAGGGCTGGGAAGATGAGCCCGAACACGAGATGCCGAAGGTAGACTGCAACGCCGAGGCCGCCAAGAGTTCTGTAGAAGAGATTGCGCATGCGGTCTTTCGATAGAGTTGCCCCGCGATTGCGGGGTATCAACTCTTCTACCCGCGCGTCTCCGAGTTTCAAGTGCACTCGATCATTTGGACGCTCTCGCCGGCGGAGTACAGATCGCGCCGAGGTCCCAACCCGCCATGCGAGACGCGACGGTACTGGCAACCACTCCGTCATCGCCTGATGGCGGCGTCGCGATGGTGGGACGACGCTCCTCGGGAATCTGAAGTCGCAAGTCACCCCCGACGGCCAGCTGCACTGAGCGGCGGCCGAGATGAATCTCGGCGCCCAGCCGGACCAGGTACAAGACCTCGCGTGACCGCGTCGCCACGTCCAACGACGCGAGCCACTCGTAGACCTCACCCATGCTCGCATCGATGGATACGCGGTGCTGCAGGCGTTTCCCGATGCCGGCGGAAGCCATGCTCGCTACCAGCTCTTGGAGGCCGCAAGGTCGTGCTCCGCCACCACGTGGAAGCCGCGCACGTTCGAGAAAACCGGATCCGCATCGATCCTGGAGATCTTTTTTACCTTCGGCAGGCGCTTGTAGAGGTGGGATGAGAGGACGCCCGCACCGCCGCCGGTGAACAGAATCTGGTCCACGTCATCGACGCTGCCGACCATGGTGAGCATCTGGTCGATCGCCTCGTCCAGGATCTGGTCGACAGCCCTGCGGTACTCGGCCATGGGGTAGTGCTCCCCTTGCACGGCGAAGCTGGGCTTCTGCTCCCGGATGGCCTGGTCGATGCGGTCGATGATGGCCGCTTGGTTCCGCCAACGAGGATTGATGCGGTCGGCAACGGCGTAGGCACAGGCGAGCATCGCCTTGGGGTACGCACCGGAGCGCTCCCAATAGGGCACCGTGCCCTCCGACAGATACCAATCCAGGGTGCCGCCGCCCGGGTCGATCACCATGGTCAGCCCCTGTAGCGGCTTGCCGCCGTTCAGGAAGCCGAAATTGATGATCGCGCCTTGTGGCTGCACGACGACGCGGACCTTCTCGACGACGACACGGCGCTGGTTGCCCTCCGGCCCGATCAGGTGCTCTCCGGCGGCTCGCTGCGCAAGCAATTCGTTCGCCTCAAAGTAGGTGGTGAGTGGCAGGCCAAGCGCCAGCCTGCGAACGACCAGCTCCGTGCCGGCATTGGCGCCATCCGCAATTCGCCAGAGCGCGCCTCGCAGCAGCGCCAGGTACTTGTCGCTGGCGGCATAGTCCTCCGCCACGATGCGGCTTTCCAGGCCGCTACCGCGCTGCGGCGCGCCGGGACCGACGAAGTAGCTAACGCCGTTGACGGGGACCACGCAGCCTTGCGGCTGTTGTTCGTCCTCCGCTTTGCGCGCCGTGCCGGACTTCAACACCGGAGCGACCGAAGGGAAGCTCGCGACTTGGAGCATTCCATCGGCGCCGCCAGATCGCCCGTGCGTGTGCTTCACATTGAAGTAGCCGACATCGATTGCGCGTGCGCCGACCACGACAGGATTTGATTTCATTTGGTGTTCCCCTTGAAGGTCAGATCAGAATCTCGACGCCGTCGAGCGGCCGGCCGGAGCTCCGCCACGGTTCGATGCACACGTTGAAGCCCAGGCTCGTGAAGAGTTCGAGGGACAAATGGGCGTCGATTGCAAATGCGCGCAGGTAATCGTCCTCCTCAGACCCGGACACCTGGTCGGTGTAGCGCACCGCGATCCGCATCGCGCTATCGACTCGCGGCCTCACCCCCTGGGTGCAATGTCCAACGATCCAAGCCTCCGCGATGCCCGCCGCGCGGAAGGAGGTGGCCCTTGCAGACAACTGGCAGAGCCAATCCTTCAGCAACCGAGCGGAGCGTCCGGACTGCACTTTGGCGCTGCCGACGTACGCACAGGCGATCGGAGCGCGCTCGTGGCCCAGTTGGCGGGCGACCTGCGTCAACGCCAGGCGGACGAGTTCAGCGTTCTCTTCGTACTCCGCGCCGGCAACGCGGCCCAGGATCGGCGCAGGCAGGCCGGACACTTGCGTGAAGAGATCGCACGCGAATTGGTGACGCAGTCCGTGCATGGTGATGCCGAGCCCCTTGCGGTGCACCCCATGCTTTCGGACGACGTAGAGCATCCGGTTCTTCATCTCTCGCAGGGTGAATCCGGGGATTCCCAGGCACCGCTTGGGATGCAGACGGGCCAGTTCCTTGGCGCGTTCCAGCACCGCCCGTTGCGTGGCGGCGGTCGCCGGATCGGCGCTGAACATCACGACGCGCTCCTTGCCGCCCTTGGTGCCACGCCACACGATGATGTGGTCGCCCTTGTCGCTGTCCTCCGGGATGATCTGCGTGGACTCGTTGGCCCGCAATGCGAAATGCAGTTGCATGTCGAGTTGGGCACCCACCACCGGTTCCTCGGCACGAATCGCGTCGATGAGCGGGACAGGGTCAACGCCTTGGTGCCGCCAACCTTTCGGGAATTCAGGCAGCAGAGAGCAGCTCCCGGTGCCCGCCGTCACTCCATTGGCGCGCAAGATCTCACGCCAGTCGAATCCCACCGGCACAGCGCCAAACTTGCCCATCAACTCCAGGAAGCGGCGCAGGGTGCTGACGTACTTATGGATGGTCTTCTCTTCCAGCCCTTCGTTTTCCCAGTGTCGGCAAAGTGCGATCACGTGCTTGCGACCCAGCGTGTCGATGTTCTGGATGCCCGCCCGGACCTTCTTCAGGATCAGGATGGCGCGATGGAGCTCATCGCGGTAGTCGCTGAGCGTCTTGTCACTCACCGGCCTCTCTCGGCCGAAGGCCGCAGGGATGCTCGCTTCCCTCAAGATGAAGCTGATCTGGCGGTGCGGATCGCCCGGATGCTGACTCAACGCCTGCCGGACGAAGGGCCGCAGCTTCCCGCCGCCGCGCGCTTTGCGACGGCGCTTGCGGTTGCTCTTCTTGTCGAATTCGTTCTCCATTTGATATCTCTCCTTGCCGCATGGCGGCGTGTCTATGGGTTTCGCCGCCTTGGGGCGGTGCGCTACAAATTTGCCAACGGATGAAGCCTGTTCGTCCAGGAGCTTTAGCAACCAGTCCCGGCATTCGCAGTGGACTGAGCCTGCGACGCCGCCCGCGATGCGGGCTGCCAGCCTGTAAGGGCAAGCGGGTGACCGTCGGATCTGCCGACGGAGCCAAGAGGGTGGCTACCCAGCGGCGTTTGAGACGCCGCTTTCATGCCGACTTCTTCCCGGGCGGACTTCGACGCCTGGGCCATCTGTTTGGGTCGTCACATGGCGGCGCAACTGCGCCGAGCCGCGACATCGCGCGGTGCCATGCGTGCAGCCAAACAGGCTGGAACGAAGTGGATTCACCGTTGCATCAGCAGATGCGGGGCGGGCTTGGCGGCCCGCGGCGGTGACAGGTTGCTTGAGGCCGTACGGCCCCTGATGGATACGCGGAGTTGGACTCCGGCTTGTTGCGCGTGGCTCGAGAGAGCCGGCGGTTGCCTCAAGCGCGCTTTGCGGCAGGTGAGGTGCGTTGATTGCGGGCGCTTGGCCTGCTATTCCCTTGGGGAAGCAGCGCTATTGTGGGTACTGCCCTGGGGCGGCGCAACCGATGGCGACCACGCCGGGCGCGTTTCGCGCATTCATTCAAAACAGAGTGTTCAGAAAGTCCAACTCCAACAATGACTTGCGAGCGGGTTCAACGCTTGAAGCGTGATTGAAGCAACAGTTGAAAGCCAGCCGAAACCGTTTTCGGGCAGGAAGCGTACCGGTTTGAGGAACTACGCGCGACGGTGCTGTTGGTGCGAAGGGCGCTCCGCTCGTGCCACGTGAATGCCACTGAAGGACCGAGCGTCGGCCTGGTGGCACGGACAAGGCGACATTCGTGCCATCAAAGAACGCCCATCTTGATGAGCGATTCGCGAATCGCCCGGATGGTGTCTGTCAGGTCCTGCGCATGGAGCCTGTTCTTCTGGAGGAAGGCCATCCACTGCCGCTGCTTGATGGCGTCGACGGCGAAGGCATCGGCCAATCCCAGGGGTACGCCTTCAGGGAGACGGTACTTGCGGCGCGCAAATGTTGCCTCAATGGCAGTTCGCAGTTGGAACGGCTCGATGTCGCCTTCCGAGAGGAGGATGGACAGGTCGAAGTAGTCTTTCATCCGTGTGTTCGCCATCCCGAGCAAGCAGATGGCATGGAACTTCTCGGCGATGACCGTGTACTTCGGATACGCGCGCAGCAACGGGGCCGGCAAGTCCTGGAGCAACACGGGATAGGTGACGGACTCTGGCCCGGGACTTACTGCATCGCCGAAACCAATGTCGATCTGCAAGGGAATGCGGGCGCTGTCCAGCCTGCCGACCAGGTCGATCCGGACCCCGCCATACCCAGCTTCCTTCCGGATTTCGGCACCCTTCACGGAGACGGGGTCAAGCACCATGCCGTCCGCCACGTCGATTCGGCAAATTTCCTTGAACACGGCAATGGCCGTGGCCGTGTCTGCTGCGCCGAACCCGAGCAGGTCCGCATCCCGGGTGGGGCGCTTGGGCAGGTCGTACCAGAGCGAGAAGAGCAGGGCCCCCTTCAGGAGGTAGTTTCCGGCGTGGGGTGAGACCGAGAGCCGGTACAGCACGCGCTCCAGCCCGAAGTGGGTGAGGACCAGGTTGAAGTCCTGCTTGGTCGCGTCGGCGTGATTCTTCAATTGCGCCCGGATCGACGCTGCGGGGTTCTTGCTCATGCAGTGACGCTCTCGAGATACGGACGGATGACGTTCGAAACGCGGTCGACAGTCGCGTAGTGCCAGAGGTCGTCCATCCGGAATTTGCGTTGGGCCCAGCCTTCGCGCAGCGCCTCCAGTGCCACGTCGATCCCGATCTTGTTGCGGTACTTGAAGCAGTCGGCCACGGTCTTGGCCACGTTGAATACCTGGACCGGAACGCCTTCGATGACGTGGCGTTCGATGCCTTCGGCCAGTGCCGTGCCGGACATGCGGACCGGGCGAAGCGAGGGTTGGTCGATGCGAGGAACGGGCAGATTCTTGGGGATCGCGAGCCAGACTTCGAAGGGAGCCTGGGTGCCGATTCCGTGAAAACGCAGGGCTGAGACAAGGCAGACGACACCTTGGGGGACCCGAAGGGCCACTTCAGCGAGTGACTGGTGTTCCGTGATGGGCTGGTTGGGCAGGCTGTAGACACCCCGACCAACGCGCTTCAGCTTCCCGGCAGTGACAAGGCGGCTGAGAACCGACGTGGGTATCGACGCCGCCATGACATCCCGCGAGCGAAGGAGCGGGCGGCGCCTGGCAAGCCGAAGCAGCGATTGTTCGTGAGTGCGGTGTGCTGGTGCCACGGCGCGTGCCGTTCTTAATTCTATGCCTTTGTTGATAAAAGCATAGCATATGCAACAACTCCACTCAACATTCCAATGGACGAGCCGGACCGTCTGACCGACGCTCTGGAATGCCGCGGAACGTGACTACCGCTTGTCTCTCATACTTCGGCCGTCCCCTGACGCCCGCTCCGATACAAAGCACGGAGCCGAAGCGGTGAGGGCGCTTGGACCAATAGCACCACGGCGCACGACACGGCAAACATCGAACGAGCGGCCCCGGCGCTAGGGCTGCGTCGTCAGATGCCGGACAAAGAAGTCCGCAAGACGGACATTCAGATCGGCGATCGCCTGCTCGCGGTTGAACGAAGGCGGGTCTGCCAAAAGGCGCTCGCCAACGCTACCGCGTTCCAACGGCGGCATGGGGGAGAGCATCGCGCCGTGCCCGCCCTCCGGCAGGTCCATGACCAGCTCACAACGCGGGATGCAAGTCTTGGCGACGCTCTCAACATGAAAGCGAGGAACTTGGTTCACATCCTTTCGCGCGATCACCAGGCCGAGTTTGACGGCGGGCCGGGCCAGAGACTCGAGGATGAAGTCTGCAGCGAAGGGAACCATCGCCACCGTGCTTGTGATGCGCGGGTCGTGATAGTGATGCACAGTCGCGTCGGAAAATCGCCAGTCGATGACACGACGCGCTGCCCAGAGCTTCAGCGGATCGAGGGCGTTACCCTTGAGCAGGGTGATAAACCCGACGCAAGAGGAAAAGTCCTCCTCGATGTTTCGATTGCAATGCGCCTTGAAGCGTTCGTCGGACCACTGCCCCCCGGCCAGCGACAGTGCCGTGTGCCCGCCGGCAGAGCCTCCGAAGACACCCACCGAATCCAGCGAGAGCTGGTTTCCGAGTGCCGCGTATCGACCAACCCGGTCGATCGCCTGTGAGATCTCGAGCGGGCGCTTGCGCCAGCTTACTGGCCCGGGCTCTGAGGGGTCGAGGTAGTTGTCGCCCTGATGCAGTGGAACCGCCACTGTGAACCCACGGCGCACCAAAGCACGTGCAAGGTCGACATGCACCCAGGGGGAGCCTCCAGAACCGTGCGAGATGACCACCAGACGCCCGTTGCCCTTGAGCGGCGCCCCATCAGGAACCCAGGAGAGATTGAATGGTCCCCGGCTGACGGGAACCTCGGCTCCCGAGGCCGGGTAAAACACCGTGGTCGAATGTCCGTCGGACTGTGGCAGCTGCAAGAAGCCCATGCTTGCTACATCCGCTGCCGGTTGCGGATGCCCGACAGAGCAAATGACGAGCGCGAGGACGGCAATCAGGTTCTTCATTCAAAACTCCTTGCTGGATGGGTGCGAGGTGGCGCGAGAGCGCAAGCGTCACTTCGCCTGAACCACCGGACCGGTGAGCGCTCCCAGGAAGGCTGTGAGATCCTGCACATCGGATTCGGACAGCCGGATCGCTTGGCGATCGGCGTGCTTCTCGCCTGGCCGGGCCAGTTCACTGTGGCCGAGCGCCGCCTTGGGCGACGCGGCGTAGTGCCGCACGACCTGCTCCATCGTCGTGAACTGGCCGGCGTGCATGTAGGGCGCGCGCTCCGCCACGTTGCGCAGGCTAGGCGTGCGGAACGCGGCCAGATTGTGCGGGTCGTCAGCGGCAAGGAACTGGAGCTCCCCGCATTGCTCAGGCTTGGCATCGCTATAGCGTCCGAGGCAATTGAATTCGTCCTTCAGCAACTTCTTTACACCGTCAGCGCGGCCGCGGTCGGGCGCGGCCTTGTTCAGCGGCGGCACGCCGGTGTTGTGAAAGGCGTGGTCCGACAGTTGCGGGCCGTTGTGGCAGGTGACGCACTGGCCCTTGTTGAGGAAGAGGCGCAAGCCGCGCACTTCTTGCGGCGCCAACACTTCCTGGCCGCGACCGTCACCGGCGACAGTGGCCTGCGCGTAACGGTCGAAGCGCGATTCGCCATAGGCGAGCGTGCGTTCAAAGGCCGCGATCGCCTTGCCCATGTTCGCGTAGACGCGGTTGATCCCGTCCCGGCTGGGCTCGCTCATGGCGTCCCACGCAGCACGTTCCGCCTCCGTGCCCCCGGGCATGGCGTCCTCCGGGAGCTTGCCTAGTGCCGGCATGGGGCCGAACACCGCCTGGTACTGCTCCTTGTAGTGGGTTTGCACTTGGCGCACGTAGCGCACGCGGTTGCCGCCGTGCTCCGCCGCATCTTCGAGCGGGCCCAGGGCTTGCGACCACAGGCTGTCCTTGCGGCCATCCCAGAAGAGGAAGGGCGAGTGCGCCGCGCCCATCACCGGCATCGTGCGTCGCTTGCCGGTTGCCACGCCCTCACCGAGCGGCTTGCCGTCCTGGAACTGCTTGTCCGCGGAATGGCAGCTTGCGCACGAGACCTGCCCGTTGCGGCTAAGGCGCGTGTCGTTGAAGAGCGCGCGGCCGAACGCGGCGGCATCAGTACGCCGCTCGTAGGCGTTGGAAGGTTCAGGCGAGAGCGGTCCGGCCTCCTTCAGACGCATGGAAGCGATCGTGGACACTTCCTGCGCGGTCCACTTGTCCCGCGCAGGAGCCATGGCGAACTCCGGCGCGGCGACCACGGACATGCCGACAAGGGCCACGAGGACGCCGACAACGGCGAGCGTCTTGCTCATTGCCGCACCGGCGGGTTGTTGACGACGGTGTTGAAGGTGACCTTGTCTGGACCGGACGGACCTTGGATGTCGAGCTTGACCTCCCACCAGCCGGTCATGCTGAACTTCATGCCGTCGAGCTGGTAGGTGCCGTTGCCAAGATCACGCGTCACCCGCGGCTTCGTAGGAAGCCCGTGGCCGTGCTGCGGCATGCCGCCGTCCACGGCGAACTTAGCGCCCGATACCGGTTGGCCCTCTGGTGTGGCGAGCGTCACTTTCCAGCTGTGGATCTGGTTGATCGCCGGGGCCTGCGCCGGCGCCACCAAGCCGACCTTGTAGATGCCTGCGGCCGAACGCTTGTTGAGGGACAGGTCGAGGTCAGCCGGCGTGCTGCAGCCCATGGTGAGCAGGGTGGCGACCGCGAAGGTGGCGGTGGAGACCGTGATGCGCAGTGAATGGCTAAAAAGATGTGACATGGCAGTTGTTTCTATGGTTGAGAATGAAATTGCTTGCAGTGGTCGCGTCACAGCGGCGAGGCCGCCGATCGACTCCACATCTCCAGCGCTGTGTGGGCGCGCTGCGGCGGCCGCTCGATGTGACTGCGCCGCCTCGGTGCCTTGGCACGCGAGCCGGCCTTGACCTCCTTCAACGTGGTCGAACCGACCACAGGCGCAAGTGCCAGGCGTGCGGCAAGCGGGGCCGACAGCTGCGCCAGGATGGGACAGCAGGCGTTGTCATCGCCGGCACACTCCTGCACCAATGCCTCCAGCGTCGTCGCCATCTCGTCAAGTTCTTTCCGACGCTGCTGCAGTTCCAGGAGTTGCGCATGCGCGACTTCCCGGACGGCGCGACTCTCGCGATCGTCGTCCTGCCAAAGCCGCATGAGGGCATCGATCTGCGGGATCGGGAATCCGAGCGCGCGCGCTTGCCGTACGAAACGCAGCATGTCGACCTCGCGCTTGCTGTAGAGCCGGTAGCCCGACTCCGAGCGCTCGGCCTGCGGGATGAGGCCCAGCGATTCGTAGTGGCGAATCATCTTGGGCGTCACGGCGGCCGCTGCCGCGGCTTCACTGATGCTCATGGGGGACATTTGCAGCTCCTTGGAGGCGGATCGCACCTTGAGCCGAACTGTCGCCCGGACGCGCCATGGCTGCAATGACGCGTTCCCCACCTTTTCTGCCACCTTCCGTTGCACTGGCACTCCTGGAGGAGGGCTGGGCTGCATCTTGCGCAGCGGGAGCGGCGTCGCTGGCGGCAGCCTGATGCGTGATGATCATCACGGCCGCCACGACCGAGAGCACGGTCGCGACGGCCGTTCGGTGGAAGGGTGACGAAAGAGGCATGGAAGTCTCCGGGTTTCTCGCTTCAGAAGCCTCGGAGTTTTGGCATTGCCACGATGTCAAGGTCAAGCCCGCGCCGGCGTGGTCAACCGGCTCCGAGAATTGGCAGCCGCTCAGGCTCGAATCGGAGGAGCGAGGCGTGCCAGCTGCGTTCGTCGTGACGATGAACGCACCGGCGGTCGCCGACTTGAAGCGGGGTCAGCCTTCGGCGGAACTGCGACTGCTCATTCGACGGAGTGCCGAAGGCGCCATGCCAAGCAGGCGCGCGAAGCTGCGGCGCATGCGCTCGGTATCGCCGAAGCCGCACTCGGTCGCCACCCGTTGCACCGAAGCCCCACCGCCTTCGAAAGCGGTTCGTGCGGCTTCCACGCGAATCTTCTCGACCGCCTTGGCGGGCGTCACGCCCGTTTCAGCGTGGAAGGCCCGTGCGAAATTGCGGGGGCTCATGCACGCGCGTTCGGCAAGTCCTTCCACGCTGTGCCGCTCGCAGAGGTTGCGGCGAATGTGGTCGAGCACCGGATCGAAGCGGCCCTGTGCAGCGCCTTGCAGCGTGAGCAGCGCCGAGAATTGCGATTGTCCGCCGGGGCGGCGGTAGTACACGACCAGCTCCTGCGCGACTGCGCGCGCGACGCTCTCGCCGACGTCCCGGGCGATCATGGCGAGCGCGAGGTCGATGCCGGCTGTGATGCCCGCGCTGGTCCACGTATCACCGTCCTGTACAAAAATCTTGTCGGCCTCGAGCCTCACTGCCGGGAACAGCGTCTTGAACTGCCCTGTTCGCGACCAATGCGTGGTGGCGGTTCGGCCATCGAGCAGGCCAGCCGCTGCGAGCAGCATGCTGCCAGAGCAAATGCTCGCGATGCGCAGCTTTCGCTGGTGCGCTTTGCGGATGAATCGCAGCAAGGTCGCGTTCCGCATCGCGTCCTCCACACCCGGCCCACCGGAGACCACCAGCGTTCCGCCTTCGCTGTTGCGGGGCAAGCCCCGGGCCATCCACTCGACGCCCGACGAACTGGAAACCAAACCGGGTGCCGCAGCGACGATCCGCACGTCATACGCGTTGGCAGCTTCGAACGCGCCGACGGGCCCGGCGGCGTCGAGCAGCTGGAACCCGGGAAACACGAGGACGTGGATACGGTGGCGCATGGCAGGAATGGTGGGAAATCTGACGTTGTTGCCACAACGTTAGTCCTTGATGCTCTTGGCGTCAACCAACGGGCTTCACCATGAACACGCACCTCCACATCGGATTCCTTCTTTATCCCAACGTCACGCAACTGGACCTCACTGGCCCGGCACAGGTCTTGAGCCGCGTGCCCAGCGCACAGGTCCACCTTGCCTGGAAGACGCGGGATCCCGTGCTGACCGACGTCGGGTTCTCGATCGTTCCGACCACGACGTTCGCCGAATGCCCGAGCCTTGACGTGCTGTGCGTGCCCGGTGGCTTCGGCTTTGCCGATCAGCTGACCGATTCGGACACGCTGGATTTCTTAAGACGCCAGGGCCGCGAGGCGCGCTACGTGACTTCCGTGTGCAACGGTTCGTTGCTGCTGGGTGCAGCAGGCCTTTTGCAAGGCTATCGATCCGCGTGCCACTGGAATTGGCGAAAGTACCTTTCGCGTTTTGGTGCCATTCCCGTTGCAGAGCGCGTTGTACGCGACCGCAACCGTATTTCCGGTGGCGGGGTGACAGCCGGCATCGACTTTGCCTTCGCGCTCGCGGCAGAACTGGCGGGCGAGGACACGGCGCGCATGCTGCAGCTCGCTCTGGAGTACGACCCGCACCCTCCGTTCGACAGCGGCTCACCGGAAAAGGCCGGAGCGCATCGGGTGGAGAAACTGCGGGCTTTGCAAGCCGAGCGAATCCTCCGTGCTGAAGCGCAAATCGAGCTGGCTGCGCTGGTGGCTTGACCTTGACATCGCGGCAAGGCTGACAGTCCAGGGCATGCAAACACGACCCACACGCCTTCGGCACTACGCCTTCGTCGCGCTCTCCATCGCGACCGCTTCGGTCTTCCTGTCAACCGTTGCGACCCATGTGTATGCGATGGATTTCATGCCGCTTGCGTCGCTGAGCCTCCCCGTCCTGGCGGTGTTCTTCACGTTCACCTCGCTGCTCTACATCCGTGGGAACACGATCGCCGCGGGGCGCAGCAAGGTCCGCACGCTGTTCGCCGCCGAAATCTCCATGCAAGCCACCGTGTGCTACCTGACGGGTATCGTGGCGGGCGCCAGCCTGTATGGGTTGTTCCAGATCGCCGATTTCAGTTTCGATTCTTCGCAGCCCACCTGGTCTGGCCTGTGGCTGCTGCTCTTTGCGTTGCCCAGTGCGCTGATGCTGCTTGGTTTGATCAGCCTGCTGCGCGCCGCGTGCTTGATCTCGCCGCAGTTCCTGACCATCGCGAGCCCCTATGAGATTGGGCGCAGGATTCAGAGGCCGCGCGCGGCCGCCTGACAGCCTGATGCCGCGCGTAGGCACCGGTCACGGCCACGGACATCAGCGCGTTGATGTTGAGCTTGCCCCGCAGCAACGCCGCCATGCCCTTCTTGTAGACGTCCAGGCCCGCGAGCCAGATCGCCAAGCCGGCCAGCGCCATCCCAGCTAATCTCCAGGGCAGGGTGTCAGGGGCGATGAACTCAAGCACCTCGGCTGCGACTGCGACGCTAAGCGCCAATCCCATTTGGGCCACGCCAGCGCCAAGCCCGTGGTCATGGTCGTGCAGCCCGTCGCCTTCACCCACGTGCGCACCGGCCGGATCGAGGTTGCCGATCGGTTCAGGATCGAAGTCGGCTTTCCTGATGGCTTCAAGTGCCAGCGGCAAGGCATCGTCTGCGGCGTCAATGCCGAGCGTGCGGGCGGTCAGCTGGAAGTTGAGCGAACGGATGCCCAGCACAGACTGCAGGGCGCGGCGGATCTCCGCCTCCTCCGCGCTGCAGTCCATGGCTGCAACGCGAAATCGGCGACCCGCTGCTTGTGTCGGTAACGCCACGGGGGGACCCATTGCGCATGCGGCTGAGGCGCAGCAGTCCACTTCTTCTGGCAGGGTCTTCGTGTCCATGTCCTACTTGGAAACCCTGAAGCCACATCAGAGTCAAGCTGAGGCGTAAAAATGAAGATTGGAGAGCTGGCCGCCATGGCGGGGACCCAGGTAGAGACGATTCGCTACTGCGAGCGGGAAGGGCTGTTGCCGCTGCCCGGCCGTACGGACTCGAACTACCGCGGCTATGAAGCAAGTCATGCCCAGCTCCTGGCGTTCATCCGGCACTGCCGGTGCCTGGACATGACGCTGGACGAAATCCGCTTCACCACACGGATTCACCCGGCGAAAGCTGCGGCGAGGTCGATCACTTGCTCGACGAACACATCTCCAAAGTCGTGCGACGAATTGCGGAGCTCAAGGCACTGGAGCGGGAGATTCGGTCTCTGCGTGCGGGTTGCTCGGAAGGTGGCATTGCGGCGCAGTGCGGAATACTCGGAGGCCTGGAGAAGGCGGCGAGGAACCATGATCACAGCGCGCCGTCGGCCCACCCGTCGCACTCGCGCGGTGGGCGACGGCACCACCAGGGATAACCGCTCGCTAGGGACTCATATGGCAACCTGACGCCGATGACAAGTGCGATGCCCCCGCATATGGGCCAGTCGTTCCACCAACTCGGGCCCTGCCAGCACTGCCCGAACCGGCATCCGAGCTCCAGCTCTCAAAGCGCCCATTCCCAAAAAAGGTGCTTGACCTTGCCATAGTGGCAGGGTCCACGATGTCGGCATCCCCCAACAGGATACTTTCATGGACCATGCTCGTCACCACCAAGTCGGCCAATCTGGGCGTTCCAGCTGCCGCGAGAGGGCCTCCCTCGCCGAGCCTGAACTCTGTTGCTCTGCGGGCGACCATCCGTCACGCCTTGGCCTACGTCGCCATCGGCACTGAGGGAAACGCCATGCATCTGGATCCGATTCCCTTCAGGCTCGCCCCCGACGCCCGCTCCCGACAGTTGTCGTCGTTCAATGACCGAGCCGAGATTCGCTGGTTTGGATTTCGGGGCCAGTGGGTCGAACCCGGCTGGGCCGAAATCGAGTTCGAACGGATCGAAGCCGGGGCGCTGGGCGGCGGTGGCGTCGATGCCATCAATGGCGGTGTCATCGCCGCCGGCTTCGACGCGGCCTTCGTCTTGGCGGGCTTGGGCCACTACGACTCGAAAGCGGTGGTGACTCTCGAGCTCTCGGTCCAATTCCTGTCGCTCGCGCGCGCCGCCGAGCCTTTGGCGTTTCGGGCGGGAGTGACCAAATCCTCCCGCGGTTTCGCCTTCGCCCAAGGCGCGCTCCTGGCGCGCCGAGGCGGCGCACCTTTCGCGACCGCCTCGGCCATGATCGCCCCGGCCTCGGCCCCACGCGCGGCGGGGTCCTACGCCGCCGAGGTTGCCGACCAAACCGGACGGCGCTAGGATACTGAGTTCAATGTCGCGACTCCGCCTTCTCCTCGCTTGGCTCCTCATGGCCGCGCTTCCCCTCCAGGGGATGGCGGCCGCGTCGATGCTGTTTTGCGGGTCGCAGGCGGCGGCGCGAGTGGCGCAGACGGCCTCCCACCAGGGCCACCACGCCTCCATGAACAAGGCGGGACACGACCACGCCGCGCACGGCCACGCCGCGCCGCAAGTCGAGGCGGCCCAAGTCGAGGCGGCCCAAGCCGACGGCGCCGCGCCCGCCGCCGACAACGGATCCCAACAGAGCCACTCTTGCCCAATCTGCGCCTCCTGCTCGCAAGCGCAGGCGGTCGGCGGATTCTCTTCCCTGCCGCCCGCATTGCCCGCCTCCTCGGCGGAGCCGTCGCAGCCGGCCGTTCGCGTCTCCTCGCAGACGCCGACCCTCCCAGACAAGCCGCCTCGCGCGTGACCTCCGCGCGCCGCCCGGGCTAGCCCCGGGCGCGCCGCCGCATTTCCGACCCCGACCCTGCCCGCGCCGACGCGGACGCAGGCGCGCGCAACGAATCACGCGAGGCTCCATGACACGCAGAACTAGAACCTTCTTGACGGCCGCGGCGCTCGCCGCGAGCTTCCCCCTGGCCGCGCAGCCCGCGAGCCCGCCAAGCGCCGAGGCCGCGCCCTATCGCTCGGCTTTCGAGGGCTACCGGCCTTTCGAGGCCATTGAGATCCAGGACTGGCGCAAGTCCAACGACACCGTCCGCGAGATCGGTGGTTGGCGCGCCTACGCCCGCGAAATCCATGGCGGGACGCAAAGCCAGCCGCAGTCAACGCCGGTTCAGCCTCCAACTCGTCCCGAGGCCTCGGCCTCGGCCCCGGCCGCCGCTCCAGGGGCGCCAGCCGCCCCGGCGCGGCCGGCCAATCCTCACCAGGGGCATCAACGATGAAACGAACATTCACGCTGGTGGCGGCCGCAGCTGCCGTCGTCGTCCTGGCCGGCTGCGCCGCGCCGAACATGCAAGCCGCGATGGGAGAGGCCAACGAGTTGTCCGGCCCGGTCTCCGGCGGGGTCAAAGCCGAGCTCAGGACGGAAGACTCGCAGCGCGAGGCGGCGTCGAAGCTCGCGAATGATCTGCTGGCCAAGCCTTTGACCATGGACGGGGCGGCGCAGCTCGCCCTGTCGAACAGCCCGGCGTTCCAAGCCGCTCTCGCGCAGAGCTGGGGCGAGATCGCCATGGCCCAACAGCGCGGGCTCCCCGGCGGGGTGGTCTTTTCGTTCGAGAGATTGCGCGAGGGCGCGGACCTCGAGCTCGGTCGGCTCCTCTCGGTCGGCCTCTTCGACCTGATTACGCTCCCGCAGCGGAGAGCCGTCTCCAAGATCGAATCCGAGCAAGCGCGCGTGAGGATGGCCGGAGCCGTGGTCGACCAGGTGTCGAACGCCCGCCAGGCATGGGTGAAGGCTGTCGCCGCGCGCGAAATCGAGGTCTACGCGGTCCAGGTCAAGGACGCCGCCGACGCCAGCGCGGACCTCGCGCGTCGTTTGCAGGCCGTGGGCAATTTCACCAAGCTCCAAGCGGCTAGGCAGCACCTGTTCTATGGCGACGCGACCGCGCGCCTGGCCACGGCCAGACAGCAGGCGGTCTCCACTCGGGAGGAGCTAGTCCGCCAACTGGGACTCAGCGACGAGCAGGCGCGCGTCTTGAGGCTTCCCGATCGGCTGCCCGACCTGCCCAAGGCCCCCAGGGGTCCCGAGGTCGTGGCGACGGCGTTGGCCTCTCAGCGCCTCGACGCGCGCCTCGCGCGCTTGGAACTCGAAGCGGCGGGTCGAGGGCGCGGCGTCGACCTGGTGTCCAGTCTGGTGGACGTGGAGCTGGGAGCGCGGCGCGACACGCGCTTCGAAGGCAATGGCGAGAAGTCGACCACCCGCGGCTATGAGCTCGAAATCCGCTTGCCGCTGTTCGACTGGGGGTCCACGCGCCGCGCCGCGCTCGACGCGCGTTCGCTCGCGGCCGCGAACCGCTTTGATGCGGTCGCGCGCTCCGCCGGGTCGCAGGCGCGCGAGAGCTACGCGGCCTACCGGACCGCCTATGACCAGGCGCGGCATCAGCGCGACGAGATGGTTCCGCTGCGCAAGACGATCTCGGAAGAGAACGTGCTTCGCTACAACGGGATGCTCATTGGCGTCTTCGAGCTCTTGGCCGACGCGCGCGAGCAAGTCACCGGCGTCATGACCGCCATCGAGGCGCAACGCGACTTCTGGCTGAGCGATGCCGGCCTCTCATCCACTTTGATCGGCAAGCCGATGGCGGGGGCGTCCAGCTCCACGTCATCCGCTCGCCCGACCA
Source organism: Caenimonas sedimenti (assembly GCF_007833165.1). Classification (GTDB taxonomy): domain Bacteria; phylum Pseudomonadota; class Gammaproteobacteria; order Burkholderiales; family Burkholderiaceae_C; genus Ramlibacter; species Ramlibacter sedimenti. Next base: position 165,726 of record NZ_VOBQ01000013.1, read on the forward strand.
CCGGCGGCGGCGACGCCGCCCACTGACAGCGAGGACTCATGCAAAACAATCGACGAAATTTCTTGGCAGGGTTCGGAGCGATCGCCGGCGCCGTCAGCGCCGCGAGCGTGAGCAAGGTGGCCATGGCCGCTTTGCCGGAGCCCGTGATCCAGACGGGGCCGGCGACTGCGGGGCCGCTGCTGCCTGGCACGGGGCGCCCCTACAACCCGGTGGTGACGCTCAATGGGTGGACGTTGCCCTGGCGCATGAACCAAGGAGTGAAGGAGTTCCACCTGGTCGCCGAGCCCGTGGTGCGCGAGATGTCGCCGGGCTTCAAGGCGCACCTGTGGGGCTACAACGGCCAATCTCCTGGTCCCACGATCGAGGTCGTCGAGGGCGACCGCGTGCGGATATTTGTGACCAACAAGCTGCCGGAGCACACCAGCGTGCACTGGCACGGTCAACGCCTGCCCAACGGCATGGACGGGGTCTCGGGACTGACTCAAAAGGCGATTCCCGTCGGCAAGACGTTCGTCTACGAGTTCGTCGCCAGGCGTCCCGGCACCTTCATGTATCACCCGCACGCCGACGAGATGACGCAGATGGCGATGGGGATGATGGGCTTCTGGGTCACGCACCCGAAGGCGAAGCATCCGCTCATTGAGGAGGTCGACCGTGACTTCGTCTTCCTGCTGTCCTCATACGACATCGATCCGGGCGCCTACACGCCCAAGATCATGACGATGACCGACTTCAACCTCTGGGCGTTCAACAGCAGGATCTTTCCCGGCATCGACTCGATGAACGTGAAGCTCGGCGACAAGGTGCGCATCCGCTTCGGCAACCTCACGATGACGAACCACCCGATTCATCTGCATGGCCACGAGTTCATGGTCACCGGCACCGACGGGGGGCCGACGCCCAGGAGCACCCGCTGGATGGAGGTGACCACGGACGTGGCGGTGGGGCAGATGCGGCAAGTCGAATTCTTGGCCGACGAGGAGGGCGACTGGGCCTTCCACTGCCACAAGAGCCACCACACCATGAACGCGATGGGACACGACGTGCCGACCATGATCGGCGTCGACCACCGCGACGTGGCTAAGAAGATCGCCAAGCTCGTGCCCGACTACATGGTCATGGGCGAGCGTGGCATGGCCGACATGGGCGAGATGGAGATGCCGCTGCCGGACAACACCGCTCCGATGATGGGCGGGGTGGGTCCCTTCGGCGGGCTCGAGATGGGCGGGATGTTCACCACCGTCAAAGTGCGCCGCGAGCAGAAGCGCGGCGACTACAAGGACCCCGGGTGGTTCAAGCACCCGCAGGGGACCGTGGCCTATGAGTTCACGGGCCAATTGCCCGAGCCGGCGCGCGCGAGCGCGGCCCCCCAGAAAACGCCTTCCGCGGCCAGCACGCCCGCGGCCAAGGAAGTGGAAGTGCGCGTCCGCAAACCCGCGTCCGGCCACAGCGGCCATTGAAGGAGACCTCCATGAAATCCACTCGAAACGTCTCAGTCGCGGCAGCGCTCGTCGCCGCCGCGCTGATCGGACCTGGAAGCGCCATGGGGCAAAGCAGCGCCCCGTATGCGGGCCAGCAGGAACGCGCGATCAAATCCCTCCCTCAGGCCGAGATCGACGAGCTGCTCGCAGGCCAAGGCATGGGCTTGGCGAAGGCGGCCGAACTCAACGGCTACCCGGGCCCAGCGCACACGCTCGAACACGCCGATGCCTTGCGGCTCACGCCGGAGCAACGCCGGGCGACCGAAACGCTGATGCGCGCGCACAAGGAGAAGGCGCGCGCTCTGGGCGCCGAAGTCGTCGAGGCCGAGCGCGCGCTCGACCACGCGTTCGCCAGCCGCCAGGTGGACGCCGCGCGGTTGTCGACGCTGACGACGGAGGTCGGCTCCAAGCAGGCGCGCCTGAGGGAGGAACACCTGCGAACGCATTTGGAGCAGACGGCGCTGCTCAGCGCCGAGCAGACCCGCAAATACGCTGAACTGCGCGGCTACGCCAGCGCGCCCGCATCGGGCGAGAAGCGCGACGGGCATCACGGCAAACACCACTAGGAGAATCCAATGAAACTCGCAACACATCTCGCCCTGTCCATCGCCATCGCCATCGCCTCCACCGCCGGCTCCGCTTTCGCGCACGAGAAGCACGACGCCAAGAAGGCTTCCGCCGCAGTGAAGAAGGAGCAGAAGCCATGGGGCATCGCGGGCGACGCGAAGGCGGCTCGCCGCACGATCGAAATCGCCATGAGCGACGACATGCGCTTCACGCCCTCGAACATCGAGGTCAAGCAGGGCGAAACGGTGAAGTTCGTCGTGCGCAACAAGGGCAAGGTCCTGCACGAGATGGTCATCGGCGACAAGAAGACGCTCGACGAGCACGCCGCGCTGATGGTCAAGTTCCCGGGCATGGAACACGACGAGCCCTACATGGCCCACGTGGCCGCCGGCAAGGAAGCCTCCCTCATCTGGACCTTCAACAAGCCGGGAAACTTTGACTTCGCCTGCCTGATCGCGGGCCACTACCAGGCGGGCATGGTCGGGAAGATCAAAGTCTCCGCCGCGGGAGCCTCCAAATGATCGGCGCCGTCATCTCCCGCAGGCGCGCCGTCGGCGCGGCTCTGATGCTGGCGTGCGCGCCGGGCGTGGCCCTGGCCGCGTCCCCCGCCAAGGCGGTCCCGGTCGAAGTCTGGAAGGACCCCGAATGCGGCTGCTGCAAGGACTGGATCGCCCACATGGAAGCGAACGGCTTCAAGGTCAAGGTCAACGACACGGGCAACAACGCCGCGCGCGCGCGCCTGGGCATCGACAAGAAGCACGGCTCCTGCCACACGGCGGTCGTGGGCGGCTACGCCCTCGAGGGCCACGTGCCGGCGCGCGAGGTCAAGCGGTTGCTGGCTGAGAAGCCCGCCGCCGTTGGCCTGGCGGTCCCCGGCATGCCCGTGGGCTCGCCGGGCATGGATGGCGCGGTCTACAAGGGCCGCAAAGATTCCTTCGACGTGCTGCTGCTCGCGAAGGACGGAACAAGCAAGGTTTATCAACGTTACGAAGGGAAGAAGTCATGAAACACGTCAAGCAACTCCTCCTGGCCGCGGCTTGCGCCGCAGGCCTCTCCGCCACCGCTTTCGCGCAGCAAACGGCTCTCGCGGATCACGGCGCTCACCAGCCCCAGGGAGCGGCGTCGGCGGCCGCCGCCGACATGTCGGAGGGAGAAGTGCGCAAGGTCGACAAGTCGGCCGGCAAGATCACCGTGAAGCACGGCGAGATCAAGAACCTCGACATGCCGCCTATGACGATGGTCTTCGGCGTCAAAGACGCCGCGATGCTCGACAAGGTCAAGCAGGGCGACAAGGTGCGCTTTCGGGCCGCCAGCCAAGAAGGCAAGTTCACCATCACCGAGATCCAAGCCGCGACTCAGTGATGAGCTCGCCAAAGGCCAAGGCGCGCGACGGATTCTCGCCGCGCGCCCGCGCGCTCGAGAAATAGTTCGACAACCTCTTGACCTTGCCATGGCGTCAAGGTTCAGACTGTCCTTGAAATCAATCTGGAGGGCGACATGCTAGAGCTAAGAGTCCCCGACATGAACTGCGGTGGCTGCGCCAAGTCGGTGGCGCGCGCGTGCGCGGCAGTCGACCCCGCCGCGAAGGTCGAGTTCGATTTGCGCGAAAAAAAGATCAAGATCGACTCGGAGGTCCCGCGCGAGAAGTTCGAACAGGCGCTCGCGGGCGCCGGATTCAAGCCCAGCTGATCTGCGAAGGCGCGGCGCGCGACATCAACCCCTGCAAGGAGATTCTGCCATGGACCAGAAACACGCGGCTCACAAGCCAAGCGGGCGCGAGCCCTCGGGGCAAGGAGCCATGGTCCTCGACCACGCGGCTCATGCCGGCCCCGTGGCGACCGAGAAGCCTCAGGCCTCAACGGTCGCGGTTTACGTCTGCCCCATGCACCCCGAGGCGCGCAGCGGGGAGCCCGGGCGCTGCTCGATCTGCGGCATGGCCTTGCAACTCGAAACTCCGGCCTCGGGCGCGCCCGAGGCTCATGGCCACGAACCTCGCGCACACGGGCCGCCGGGCCCGGCGTCGAGTGGCCAAGAGGGGCATGTAGGCCATGGAGGCCATGCAGGCCATGCGGGCCATGCGGCTTCCGCCGAGCAGGCGCCCGCTGCGCCGGCTCAGGCTGGATCAATCTATGTCTGCCCCATGCATCCGGAGGTGCGTCGCGACGCGCCGGGCCACTGTCCGATTTGCGGCATGGCGTTGGAGCCCGAGATGCCCACCTTGGGCGAGGGCAAGGATCCCGAGCTTGCCGATTTCGAGCGTCGCTTCTGGTGGAGCTTGCCTTTGACGGTTGTGGGCGTTGCGCTTGCGATGTTCGGCCACACGCTCGGCGTGATGGACGGGGGGGCCCAGACCTGGATCGAGCTTGCTCTGGGCGCCCCTGTCGTCCTATGGGCTGGCGCTCCCTTTTTCAAACGCTTCTGGGAGTCGCTGCGCAACCGCAGCCCCAACATGTGGACGCTCATCGGCCTGGGCACCGGCGCCGCGTTCCTCTACAGCCTGGTCGCGACTCTCGCGCCAGGGCTCTTCCCGTCGTCGTTCATGTCGATGGGGCGCGTCTCGGTCTACTTCGAGGCGGCCTCCGCGATCATCTCGCTCACACTGCTGGGCCAGGTTCTGGAGCTCCGCGCGCGCTCGGGCGCAGGGGCGGCCATCAAGGCCCTGTTGGGCCTGGCTCCGAAGACCGCCCGCCGCGTGGAGCCGGACGGATCGGAGGCCGACGTGCCGCTCGCGCACGTCCACCAAGGCGACTTGCTCCGCGTGCGGCCAGGAGAAAAAGTGCCCGTCGACGGCGAAGTCGTGGATGGGAAGAGCTCGGTGGACGAGTCGATGGTCACCGGCGAGCCCATGCCGGTCTCCAAGACCGTCGGCGACAAGCTGATCGGCGCGACGATCAACGCGTCGGGGGCCTTGACGATGCGCGCGGAGAAGGTTGGTTCGGCGACGGTGCTCTCGCAGATCGTGCAGATGGTCGCTCAGGCCCAGCGGTCCAAAGCGCCGATGCAGCGCATGGCGGACGTCGTCGCCGGCTACTTCGTCATCGGTGTCGTCGTCGCCGCGCTGGCCACCTTCTTTGCCTGGGGCATTTGGGGCCCGGAGCCCTCCTGGGTCTACGGACTGATCAACGCGGTGGCCGTGCTCATCATCGCCTGCCCTTGCGCGTTGGGCTTGGCCACTCCGATGTCCGTCATGGTGGCCACCGGCGAAGGCGCCAAGCGCGGCGTGCTGTTCAGGGACGCCTCAGCCATCGAGAACATGCGCAAGGTGGACGTGCTCATCGTTGACAAGACCGGCACGCTCACCGAGGGCAAGCCAGCGTTTCAGAAGGCTGTCGCGGCTCCGGGACTTTCGGAGGACGATGTTCTGCGCTTCGCGGCCAGCCTCGACCAGGGCAGCGAACACCCGCTCGCCCACAGCATCGTCGCAGCCGCCAAGGCCAAGGGGCTGGCGCTCGCGAAGGCCGACGCGTTCGATTCCAGCACCGGCATCGGCGTGACCGGAACGGTCGAAGGCAAGAGCCTGGCGCTGGGCAACACCGCCTTGATGCAGAAGATCGGCGTCGACCTCTCCGCCCTGGCCGCGCAAGGCTCCGAGCTGCGGGAGAGCGGCGCGAGCGTCATGCACTTGGCCATCGACGGGCGCTTCGCAGGGTTGCTCGCCGTGGCCGATCCCGTCAAGGTGACCACGCCCGAGGCGATCGCGCGGCTTCGGGCGCAAGGCGTGCGCCTGGTCATGGCCACGGGCGACGGTTTGGCCACCGCCAAGTCGGTCGCGCGGACGCTTGGCATCGACGAGGTGCATGGCGAGGTCAAGCCCGCCGACAAGCTCGAACTCGCCCGCAAGTTCAAGTCGCAGGGGCTGGTGGTCGCGATGGCCGGCGACGGCATCAACGACGCCCCGGCTCTCGCCGGGGCGGACGTGGGCATCGCCATGGGCGCGGGCACCGACGTGGCCATGCAGAGCGCGCAAGTGACTCTCGTGAAGGGGGACCTGCGGGGCATCGCCGATGCGCGCGACCTCTCGGAAGCTTCGGTGCGCAACATGCGCCAGAACCTGCTCTTCGCCTTCCTCTACAACGCCCTCGGAATCCCGTTGGCGGCCGGCGTTCTCTACCCATGGACCGGCTGGCTGCTCTCGCCGATGCTGGCGGCGTTGGCGATGAGCCTGAGCTCCGTCTCCGTCGTCGGCAACGCTCTGCGCTTGAAGCGTTGGCGCTCCTGAGGTTATGGCAGAGCCCATCTGCGGGAGAAATGAGCGTCTGCGCGGCCGCCTTCGTCGCTCAGTCCTGCATGCGGCGACTCGGTCACGCCTCAATATTCACGATCGGCCAGCCCCAGCGGCTGACCAACGTCGAGTTAACCCAAGGAGTCCGCCATGAAGTTGTTCGCGCACGCTCTTCCCGCCGTCGCTATCTGCCTGGCCTTCATCGCCCCAGCGCAGGCGGCTGACACGGACATGAAGGCAATGATGTAAAAGGGCCACGAGAAGATGATGTCCATGCCGATGTCGGGCAAACCGGACGTCGACTTCGCGATGGCCATGCGCGAGCACCACTTGGGCGCCGTCGAGATGTCCCCGTGGCAGATCGACCACGGCAAGGACGCGAAGATGAAGCAGATGGCCCGCAAGATCATCGCCGATCAGAAGAAGGAGATTGCGCAATTTGATCAGTTCCTCGCCAAGAACGCGCACAGCAAGGGCCACGCCGGACACGCGCCGTCCAAGTAGGCAGGTCCGCGAGGGGGCGCGATCGCGTGCCAAAGGGCGCATAAAGAAATCACTTGACCTTGCCACGATGGCAAGGTTGATACTTTCTTTATAAACCCAGAAAGGTGCCTTCCATGATCACGTTTCACATCCCCGATATGAGCTGCGGAAACTGCGCGAGCGCGATCGCGCGGGCCGTGGCGAGCGTCGACGAGCACGCCCGCCTCGAAGTCAGCATCGCGCAGAAGCTTGTATCGGTGCAAAGCGCCGCAGCGGAAAGCGAGCTTGCCAAAGCCATCCAGGAGGCTGGCGACACCCCTGCAAAGTCGACCGCCTCAGCCTCCCGCGCGGCGCCCGCTTCTGGCGGATGCTGCGGCGGCGTGCGGAAGGCGGCTTCCGCCAACGACGCGCAAGCGGCCCCAGCGCGCCGAAGCTGCTGCTGCGGCTGATGCGGAGGTTTGGATGAGCCATGAGCGGCGCTCATGGCTCGCGCGCTAGGCTTCATCTGCACAAGCAGGCAGGAAAGCTATCAAACCGCGTAGAGATGGCGGCGAACTGCCAAAGACGGCACGTCAGCCTACGCGCCGGGTCTGCCGATGAGCGGACGCGGACGCTTTTAAGAGGGAGGATGTCCAGAGTGGCTGCCCCCGGCGCCGCTCGCTCTCCGACATTGGATTGACCTGGATCAAGTCGGCGCTGCGCCTCTCGGCGCAGCATGGCTCGAACGCCTCTTCAACTAGGAATCGCAATGAAAAACACTCGCCTCATCCCCCTTGCCCTCCTCGCCGCGGCTCTCGCGGCCCCGGGCTACGCCGCCACCACGCCCGACGAGCACGCCGCGCACCAGGCGGCGGCCTCGGCCGAAGGAACTGGAACGGCCAAAACGCATGCGGGCAAGCATGGCGCCCACATGCGAATGATGGACTCGCAGACCGACGCGATGAAGGCCATGCACGAGAAGATGATGGCCGCCAAGACGCCCGAGGAGAAGAGCGCGCTCATGAGCGAGCACATGAAGACCATGGGCGCCGGGATGTCCATGATGAAGGACATGCCCAAGGGGATGGGCGACATGAAGAGCGCCAAGGGCATGGCAGAGTGCCACGCGATGATGGAGAAGCGGATGGCCATGATGGGGGCGGCCATGGACATGATGAGCGACCGGCTTCCGCAGCCGGCCAAGTAAGGAGAGAGCCATGACGCCCGATCCCGCCGCCCCGTCTCCGGGCTCCACCCAGCGCGCGGGGATTGGCGTGTTCTTGCGCTCGCACTACGCCCTCGGCTACCTGGTGCTCGGCGCGCTCGCCACCTATCTGTATTTCAGCGAGCACCGCGCCCATTTTCTTGGCGCGTTGCCGTTCCTGCTGATCCTCGCCTGTCCCTTGATGCATCTGTTCATGCACCGGGGCCACGGAGGACACGGCGGGCGCGGATCTCATGGGGCCCGTCCCCCGGCCGACTACGGAGGTCGGCCATAACCACCGACCGCGGGTCCCTCAAAGCCGCCGAGCTGTTGTCGCTCGCGGGCTTGGCCGCGGCCGGAGCCGGCGGCGCGCTCTTGCTTCAACAGTGGCTGGGGCCTTTCGCAGTTGCGATCTTCGCCGTGGGCCTCATCGCGCACGCCGCGGGGATGTGGAGCAAGCATCGGATCGAGGCTCGAGCGCAAGTTCGAACCGCGGCTTGGGAGCCCATCCTTTACTGGCTGTGCTGGTTGGCCTTGGTCGTCCTCGCCGTCTACCTGCTCGTCCCCAACTTTCGGTAGCGGCATGCGCGGAGGATCAAATGCAGACGAATAGATCCGATGCCGGCCCAATGGCGCGCGGCGGGCGCGGTGAGGAGCTTGCATGACTCGGCTCTCCGGCAAAGTGTTCGCAGTCTGCGGGCTATGGATGGTCCTTTTGGGCGTCTATTTCATCTTCCTGCGGCCCGCTCTCTTGCCGGAGGATCCGCGCTTCATGGGAACTTCGCTCGAGGCGCTGCGCCTGGCCGCTCCTGGGCTCGAGCGTTGGCTTGGCCATGTATTCAACGTGATGGGGGGATTCATGGTCGCGGCCGGCGCCCTCACCGCGCTCGTCGCTTGGCGGTTCCTGGCCGCGCGCGCGCCGGGCGCGCTGCTGGCCATGTCTGTCGCAGGCCTGTTCAGCGTCGCCCTCATGAGCGCGACTAACTTCATGCTGCATTCCGACTTCCGCTGGCTGCTGCTGGCTCCGGCGCTGCTGTGGGCGCTCGGGTTGGGGTGCTACTTGCGCGAACGGCAGACGCCTCGCGAGAGCTGAGCCCGCTTCGCGCGGGACACGTCGGAAATTCGGCGCGGCTTTTTTTGCTGATGGCATCGACTCGCGCCCTTAGGGTCAGTGGCGGTGTTGGTGGTGCGAGTCGGGCGCGTGCGGATGCGCGTGCCGCGCGGGCTCGTGGACGTGCTCGTGGCTGTGCAAGCCCTGCGGCATGGGGTCGTGCCGGTGGCCGTGGTGCCCGTCCTGGTGCGTGTGGGCATGCTCGTGCTCCAACATGTCGTGCTCGTGCTCGTGGCCGTGGCGCTCGAGGAGGTGTAGGGAGACGCCCGCAGCCATCAGCAGCCCGGCCCCCGCCATGAGCAACCCGCCGGAGCGGTCTCCCAAGGCCAGAGCTCCAAGCGCGCCGATGAAGGGGGCGCAGGCGAAGACGGATCCCGTGCGCGCCGCGCCGAAGCTGCGCTGCGCCAGAAGGTAGAAGCGCAGCGAGAGCCCGTAGCCGGTCGCGCCTATCGCCAGCAGGCCCAGGGCGGCTGCGCCGCCGGGAAGAGGCTCGCCAAACGCCACGGCGAGCGCGAGGGTGGCGCTGGCTCCGAACGTGGACTTCGCCATCACCACTTGGCCGGGGTCGCGTTCCGCGAGCGCGCGCGAAGCGGCGTTGTCCGCCCCCCACGCGGCGGTGGCCACGAGCACCGCCAGAAGGCCCGCAAGCTGAGCAGAACCGGCTCCGGCCTGGTCGAGGGCGAGCAGCGCGCCGCCTCCGAGAAGCAGAAGCATCGCGATCCAGACGCGCAGGTCCATCGTCTCCTGGTAAAGCAAACGCGCGAGGACCGCCGTGAAGAGAGCTTCCAGCGTGAGCATGAGCGAGGCCCCCGCGCCGCTCGCCCGCTGCAAGCCCCATGCGAGGGCCACCGGTCCGACCACCGCGCCGAAGAAGGCGACCAGCAGCAGGCGCGGCGCGTCCGAACGCGTGAGCGCGGCTTCGCGCTGAGCGCTCCTGCGAAGGGTCGCTCCCACAAGCGCCGCTCCCGCGTAGAGCAGGCAAGCGGTGGAGAAGGGCCCCAGCCCCTTGCCCAGGAGCTGGAGCAAGGGCGTGGAGAGGCCGAAAAGCGCGGCGGCCAGCAGCGCGAGGAAGCCGCCGGCCCCCGCGGGCCCAAGCCGAGCCACGGCGCTCTTCACAAGGTCACTTCCCGGAGTGGTTCGCGGCCAGCACGTTGCCCGGCGCGCTCAGGAAAACGTATAGCGACTGCTTTTCCTTGTCGGCGGCGGCCGGATTTTTGAAGGTGACTTTCCACTCCTTGCCCTTCTTGCCGTCGACCTGCTCAATTTTCTCGTGCTTCACGCCCTTCCAGGAGGCGTCGAGCTTCCCGCTGGCGACCAGGGCGTCCTTGCGCTGCGCGGCGCACCCGAGGACCGTCTCCTCTTTGGCGGGAGTCGAGCCGTGGAAGTGGCAGGAGCTGCCCTTGTCGGCGAAGGCGGGAGCGGCAAGCGAGAGGGCCGAGGCGGAAGCGATGGCGATAGCGATGGCGATAGCGATGGATTTCATGGTGGTTCCGTTCAGAGAGTTTCAGAGGTTGTCGCGAGTGGGATCGGGCTTGGCGAGGTCCAAGTCTTCGTGGAGGTGCTTGTGCTCCTCTTCGGGGAAGCGAAATCCCCCCGGGTCGGCGTCGTGGGCGTAGCCGTGCAGCTGCATCAGGAGCAGCAGGCCGCCTGCGAACATGAGCGCGGTGTTGGCCGCCACCGCCAGCTTCGGAAAATTCGGGCGCCTGCGCCAAGCCGCGAGGACCACGAGCATCGCCGAGAGCGCGGCGATCTGTCCCACCTCGACCCCGACGTTGAAGCTCAGGATGCGCCCCAGCATGGCCATCTTGTCGTCCCCCAAGGGGAGTTGTTGCAGGCGCGTGGAGAGCCCGAAGCCGTGGATCAGGCCGAAAGCGAACACGGCCGCGACCAGGTTCGGCGACTTCATGTCGAAATGCCGCTGAAATCCCCCGTTGTTGTCGAAGCCCTTGTAGATCACCGTGAGCGCGATCACCGCGTCGACCAGCCAATAGTTCCAGGTGATCCCCCAGAACGTGGCCAATATCAGGGTAATGCAGTGGCCCAACGTGAAGGCGGTGACGAACTTGGCGACGTCCCGGAACTTCGTCAAGAAGAAGACCACCCCGAAGAGGAAGAGCAGGTGGTCGTAGCCGGTGAGCATGTGCTTCGCGCCAAGCACGGCGTATTGCAAGTAGCCGCCAGCGAGCATGGCCTGCTTGTCGGCTTCCGAGATGCCATGGGCGAAGGCTAGCGACGGCGCGATGAACGCGGCGAGCGTGGCCGCGCGAGAGAGGGGGTTCATGGTCTTCCGAAGATGCGTCCAAGGCCGCGGGAGGGTCCGCGGGCTAAGCGACTTGACGCCGCCGTTCTCAGTTCACACGGAGAACGAGCGCGAAGCAAGCCGCGCGGGTCAGGACGCGAGCTTCGGGGGCCTCAGAAGGCCATCTATCGTTGGCGAAGGGCGCTCGCGGGCTTCCCAGTCGGGGGGGCCCTGCGGCAGGGCGAGCGCGGCTCTCGCGGAGGGCGCGGCGGGCGGCGCGGCGGAGTTCGCGCCGTCCAAGTGGACATGGAAGGCGCCGTCGCCCGCCTCGTCGACGTGCATGCCGCCATCATCGTGGTGATGGTGGCCGTCGTCCTGCGCATGCGCGAGGACGTGGCCGAGTTCGCCAAGGGGCGTTCCTGCAAACGACGCGCCCGCGAGCGCCTGGCCGAAGGCGGCCAGGAACGCCAGAAGGAACATCAGCTTGCGCATCACGATCTCATTCTACGGGCCCATGCGCCCGGCCAAGCTCAGCAACATCGGCCTGAGCCCGGGAGTTGTGAGGGGCGCAATGGCTGCGCGACGCGCCGGGCCTGCGCGATCGATGTCGCAGCCTACTTCGCAGCTTGCACGGGCGCCGCGCGCCCTAGGTCTTCAAGGATCGGGCAATCTGGACGGTGGTCGCCCTGGCAGCAGTGGATCAGGTGACCCAGCGTCATGCGCATCGACTCCATCTCCTCGATCTTGCGATCGAGCTCGGCGAGGTGCGCCGCGGCCACCTTCTTCACGCTGGCGCTCGGGCGCCTGCGGTTCTGCCAAAGCGCGACGAGCTCGGCGATCTCGGCCATCGAGAAGCCCAGGTCGCGCGAGCGCTTGATGAAGCGCAGGGTGTGGACCTCGGAGTCGCCGTAGACGCGGTAGCCCGACTCGGTCCGGTGGACCTTGGGGAGCAGGCCCAGCAATTCGTAGTGGCGCGCCATCTTGGCGGTCACTCCCGCCTTCTCGGCGGCTGCGCCAATGTTCATCCCTTCTGCGACGGTCTTCATGAGGCCCTCCCTTTCCAGCGGCGTAGCGTCAAAGCGTTGGCGACCACGCTCACCGACGAGAACGCCATGGCGGCTCCGGCGAGCATGGGGTTGAGCAACCCGAACGCCGCGAGCGGGATTCCAACGATGTTGTAGACGAAAGCCCAGAACAGGCCTTGGCGAATCTTCGCGTAGGTCTTGCGCGAGATCTCGATGGCGTCGGCCACCAGGCGTGGGTCGCCCCGCATCAAGGTGACTCCGGCGGCGTGCATGGCGACCTCAGTGCCAGTGGACATGGAGAATCCCACGTCGGCCGCGGCGAGGGCCGGCGCGTCGTTGATGCCGTCGCCCACCATGGCGACGGCCAGGCCGCCGGATTTGAGCTCGGACACGACCTGCGCTTTGTCGGCCGGCAGGACTTCGGCGCGGACCTCGTCGATGCCCAACGCCTGCGCGGCCACCCGTGCGGCGCCCTTGTTGTCGCCAGTGACCATGACGACCCTGATCCCTTGCTCTCGCAGGCTTTCCACCGCCTCCTTGGCGGTGGCCTTCGCGGCGTCACCGAACGCAAGCAGGCCGATCAGCCGCGCGGGCTGCACGCCCTCGGCCAGCCACGAGACGGTGCGCCCCTCGTCTTCCAACGCGCGCGCGCGCAACGCCAGGGGCGCAAGATCGACGCCCAGCTCTTGCATCCAGCGAGAGCTTCCGAGGCTGAGCGCCTGGCCCTTCACATGGGCCGACATACCGCGGCCTGCGACGGCCTTGGCGCCCTGCACGGGGGCGACGCTCAGCAGGTTCTCCTTGGCAGCGTCCATCACCGCGCGGGCCAAGGGATGCTCGCTTCCGGATTGGACGCTCGCTGCTTGGCGCAAAAGGCCCGTGTGGTCCCCGTCGGCCGCCTCGAAAGCGACCAGGTGCGGCTTGCCTTCCGTGAGAGTGCCCGTCTTGTCAAAGGCGGCGACCTTCACGTTGTGGGCGACTTCCAGCGCCTCGGCGTCCTTGATCAGGATGCCGCGGCGCGCGGCAACGCCGGTGCCGGCCATGATGGCCGTCGGCGTGGCGAGCCCCAGCGCGCAAGGGCAGGCGATCACCAGAACCGCGACGGCGTTGAGGATCGCGCTCTGCCAGTCTCCCGTGGCGAAGCCCCAGCTGAGGAGGGTGAGGAGGGCGATGCCCAGGACCACGGGCACGAAGACCTCGCTCACCTGGTCGACCAGGCGCTGGATGGGAGCCTTCTTGGCCTGCGCGGACTCCACCATTCGCGCGATCCGCGAGAGCGTCGATTCGGCGCCGACGGCGGTGGCGGTGGCCGTGAACAAACCCTCTGCGTTCACTGAGCCGCCGACGACCTTCGCACCGGGAGCTTTCGCCACCGGAAGGCTCTCGCCCGTGATGAGCGATTCGTCGACGTGCGTGGACCCTTCCAGGATCTGGCCGTCCACGGGCACCCGCTCGCCCGGGCGCACGACGATCACGTCGCCGACCTTCACCTGGCCGGCGGGGACCTCGACTTCCTCTTCGCCCCGCCGCACGCGCGCGGTGTCGGGGCGCAGCGCGTTGAGGGCCCGGATCGCTTCGGTGGTCTGGCGCTTGGCACGGTGCTCAAGCCACTTGCCCAAAAGGACCAGCGTGATGACGACCGCGGAGGCCTCGAAGTAGAGATGCGGCGCCTTGCCATGACCCTCGTGGCCGATGCGGGCGATGAGTAGGTAGAGCGAGAGGCCATAACCGGCTGACGTGCCCAGCGCGACAAGCAGGTCCATGTTGCCCGCGCGCGCCTTCACAGCCTTCCAGGCGGAGCGGTAGAAGCGGGCGCCCAACCAGAACTGCACGGGCGTAGCCAGGGCCAGTTGCCACCAGCCGGGGAGGGCGAGGTCCAGCCCGAAGAGCATGCCGAGCATCGGCAGCACCAGAGGCAGGGACAGAGCGGCGGCCACGGCGACTGGCCACCAATCCGGCAGGCCCGCCTTCCCGACTTGCTCTGCCGCGTCAGTCGCCTGCGAAAGTTTCGCCTGATAGCCGGCCTTTTCGACGGCGGCCACGAGCCGCGGCAGCACGTCGTCGACGCGGCCTACGAGCTTGACCTCGGCCTTCTCCGTCGCTAGGTTCACTTCGACAGACACCACTTCCGGCAGCTTTCGCAGTGCCTTCTCGACACGCGCCACGCACGATGCGCAGGTCATGCCTTCGATGGCGAGGCTTACTTGCTCCTCGCGCACCGAGTAGCCCGCCCTCTCCACGGCGGCGCGCAGCGTGGCGAGGTCCACCTGGGGCGAGGCCGCGACGCTAGCGCTCTCGGTGGCAAGGTTCACGCTCGCGCGTTCGACGCCCGGCACCTTGGCAAGCGCCTTCTCGACGCGGCTGACGCATGAGGCGCATGTCATGCCCTCGATCGGCAGCTCGATGCCCAGCTTCTGTAAGTTCATGTCCGCCAGGCTCGCTGGCAGCGTCGTCGTGTTCTGCATGGTTGGCTCCTTGCGCCCGAATTGCCAGGCGAGGGAGGGATGTTCAAGCTTGACATCATGGCAAGGTCAAGCCCCTTCTGTCAGCAAGGTTGGGCGTCGCCCACCTGTTGACTCTGACACGGTGGCAAGGCTGACGATGCAGGCCTTCACCACTTTCTACCGGAGCTTTGCCATGATTGAACTGAACCTTCCCGACATGAGCTGCGGCCACTGTGCCAGCACGGTCACGCAGACCTGCAAGCTCGTGGACCCGGCCGCAAAGGTCGAAGTCGACCTGCACGCCAAGCTGATCAAGATTTCCTCGAACGAAGACCCCAGGAACTTCGCCGAGGCCCTGAACGAAGCCGGCTACCCGCCCGCCGCCTGATGCGGGAGGACCGGCGATGGATCTCGCTTACTTGCCGCCCCTTCCCGTGGGGCTGATCTCAGCTGCGGCGCGCGACCTGGCGTTTCGAGCCAACCAGTTCGTCACTGCCGCTCATCCGCGCTTGCCTGGCTGGCCCGGCGCAGCAGTTTTCGCGGCGGTAGTGGCGGCCTGGCTGATGAACTCGATGGATAGGGGCTGTGGCGAGGCCGGACTCATGGTCGCCGCGTGCTTGGGGAGCTTGGTGGCCACTGCGGTGCTGACGGTCGGGTGGACTTCGGAACCCGAGGAGCTCGAGCGCTGGGCGCTGCGGGCCCTAGTGGCCGCTCTCGGGTCCGCGTTCCCGGTACTGGTCTCCACGTGGCCGCGGTGAAGAAGCGACGAACAGCCGGGCGCCTTACCATTCCGAGTTCTTCTAGTTCGCTTCGACGCGAGAGCTTAGCCGAATAGCATGGGCAAGGCGGACACGAACGCTGCGGCGCCGGCCGCATGGCCCATCGCTCGAGTTCTTCGGCTCCGAGGCCCACCCGGCTGCGTTTGCCGCGGTTGCCACCAGGCTCACCGCGCTAAAGGGCGACGATCGCATCGCCGAAGCACCGGTCCGCGAAGTTGACCAGCCACGCTCCCAGTACGGCCGTGACAACGGTCACGCGAGGCAGGATCGGCAGGCACCGGTGGGCGGCCGCGTCGATATCGAGCGCGCGAAGCGGCAGCGATTGCGAAGCATCCATCGGGGCGACTCCTTGCGTCCGCGAGCCGGGCGCATGACGGCGAGATCTGGGCCCGGATGATCGCGCTTGGAGGGCGACCAAAACAGACAGAGTGCCGACGTTTTCGGACACAATGGCCGCCGATGCGCAGAATCGTATTAACCGGTGTACCGCCGTTCGAGGTGCAGGACCTTGCGGGTCCACTGGAGGTATTCGCCCAGTGCGACTACGAGATCGAACTGGTATCCCCGGAGCGTGATGGCTCGACCGCGATCAATCGAGGGCTGCGCATCACCGGCGGCACCGACTTCCGCACGTTTGATCGTCCCATCGACACGCTCTGGGTGGTGGGCGGACCCGAGGCCCCCTCAGGCCACTACGACCCCGCCTATCTGCGCTGGCTGAAAGAGATGTCGTCGCAGGCGCGTCGCGTCGGCGCGAGCTGCCTCGGCACGTTCGTCCTCGCCGCGTCGGGCGCGCTGGAGGGCCGGCGTGTGGTCACGCACTGGCAGTGGTGCGACCACCTTGCCGAGCGCTACCCACGTGTCCAGCTCGTGCGCAGTTCAATCTTTGTGAAGGACGGCCACATCTATACCTCCGCCGGCATCACCACCGGTATCGACCTTGCACTGCTGTTCGTCGAGGAGGACTTCGGGCCACGTAAGGCCTTCGCGATCGCCCAATGGCTCGTGCTTTTCGTCCGGCGGACCTCGAGCTACGCCCAGATCAGCAAGCTGCTCGCACTGCAGTCTGGCTCGATCAAGCCCTTGGACGACTTGGAGAACTGGATCATCGAGCACCTTGCCGAGGACATCAGCGTCGAGCGCATGGCCGCCAACGTAAACATGAGCGCACGCCAGTTCACGCGCGTCTTTCGCAGCGAGAAGGGCACGACCCCGGCGCGCTTCGTCGAACGTGTTCGCGTCGAGGTGGCACGCAGCCTGCTCGAGGCGTCGGGCGTCGGCGTCAAGTCGGTGGCTGCCAAGTGCGGTTTCGGCAGCGCTGACTCGATGCGGCGTTCGTTTCTGCGTGTGGTGGACACCACGCCCAGTGTGGTCGCGGGAGCGCACCGAAAGTCGGGCACCGGTCGCGGACCGTAAGGACCGCGCCTCGGTACGCAACTTGGCGTAAAGCGTCGGGTAGTCGTCGTTCCCGGCCCGCCGCATTTGGGGAAGATGGGCTCGACGGTTGGCACATTGGCCCAGCCGCAGGCCATCTGGAGCCCACGCCATGAGATCCGCCGCCCATGCCGAGCACCGCGCGAAGCACGCCCACCTACACGGTCGGCATGCCGCATCCCCGCCGGGGCCATTGAAGCGACTGCCGTTCTGTGCCACCTTCACAGCCTCCCGGGCTGTGCCGTCAGCGAGTCTCCTCGGGCCGGGGGCGCTTCACATGCGAACCCTGGCAATGCGAACCTTCTGGCCGAGCCAGCCCGCATTGCGGTGGGAGTCGCCTGCCACCGGCGCATTGCTTGCACTGGCGCCGCTTGTTCCAGGCGCGCTCGCCGCAGCCATCCTGGACACGTTCGCCTGGTGTTATGGCGAGGCGCGTATCACGCTGGCCGTCTGCTTGATCGGCGCGGTTGCTTCAGGCACCTTGCTGCTCTGTTGGACCTTCGACCTCGCAAGCATGAGGCGTTCCATTGCTTATGCGGTCGCAGCGGGCGTCGGCGCCACCGTGCCGCTTCTCCAGTTTGGATAGGAGGCCGCCACGGACCCTCCAACCGACAACTCCCCCAGCCCCGTCTCTTCGCACCCGCAAGCGAAAGAAGCCCGAACCCACCCCGGAAAGACCATGAAAAGCCCCTTCAACTCACCTTTCGCCGCTGTCTTGGCGAGCGCCCTCGTCCTCAGTGCCTCGGCCGTTCTGGCGCAGGCTCCGCCGCTGCCCGCCCCGGAAGCCACGGACCCCGTGAAGCTCGAACTCATGAAGGGGTTTCCGCCCGCTCCTGAAAAGACAGTGAAGCTGTCTTCGGTATTGAAGTTCCCCAACGGGCGCTGGGCCTTCCACCACATGCGCGAACTCGGGCCGACCGCGCAGGTCTGGCGTGGCGACGAGAAGCCTTCGGTTCTGCGCGAATCGTTGCTGGACCTGGGCTCGCTCGGCTTCGAGAGCGACAGGGGCGGCAGGACCACCCTGGCCGATTGGCAGCATGCAACCTTCACCGATGGCCTGCTCGTGTTGCACCGGGGCAAAGTCGTCTACCAGAAGCACTACTCCGGTATGGCCGCCCACCAACCGCACTCGCTGTGGTCGATGAGCAAGTCGTTCACCGGCCTGCTCGCGACGATTCTCATCAAGGAAGGCACGATCGACCCCAACGCCTTGGTGACGAAATACCTCCCCGAGCTGAAGGACAGCGCATGGGCGGACGCCACCGTGCAGCAGACACTCGACATGACCACCGGCGTCGCCTACAGCGAGAACTTCCGCGACCCGAACTCCGGCATCTTTCAGTACCTGCATGCCGCCGGGCTGCTGCCAGCGCCGCCGACGTACGCGGGGCCGCGCACCATCCCCGATTTGCTGGTGACCATCAAGAAGGAGGGTGAGCACGGGGCGGGGTTCAAGTACAAGACCGTCGACACCGAAGTGATGGGCTGGCTGCTGCAGCGCGTCACAGGCAAGAGCTACGCGGCGCTGCTTTCCGAGCGCATCTGGTCGCGCATCGGCGCACAGGATGACGCCTACGTCTGGGCCGACCCAATCGGCACGCAGATCACCAGCGTGGGCTTCAGCGCGACGTTGCGGGACCTCGCACGGGTGGGCGAGATGATGCGTCTGGCGGGCCGCTACAACGGGCACCAGGTCGTCGCGGAAGGCGTCATCGCCGAGATCCGCAAGGGCGGCGACAGCGAGAAGTTCAAGGCCAACGGCCAGGCGATGCGGGCTGGCTACTCGTATCACAACCAGTGGTGGGTTCCGCATGACCGTGACGGCACCTTCGAGATGAAGGGATTGAATGGGCAGCACATGCACATCAATCCGGCGGCCGAACTGGTCATCGTCAAGCTCTCCTCGCACCCGGTGGGAGACACGAGCTTTACGCACAACGCCGACCGCCACGCGTTCGCTGCCATCGCGGCCGCGCTGCGCAGCCACTAACGCGTCCAGCACGCGGCCCGCAAGAGGCGCTTGACCTTCCAAACGTGGCAAGCCCGACAACTGCAACGGAAGCCATTTCGGCTCAGCAAAACCAAGGCGACTCCAGCCGCGAAAGGAAAGTGATGAAAGTCAAACGCGTAACCCTGATCACCGCGGCGATAGGCGTCGCGCTCGCCATCACCGGATGCAAAGAGACGGTGGCGTCTGCCGCCCCGGCAAAGCCACCCGGCGTTCCGGTGGCCGAGGTCATCGTTCGCTCGGTGACACCGTCTGCCGAGTTCACCGGCGCGCTGACCGCAGTCAATCGGGTCGAACTGCGCCCGCGAGTCGCCGGCTACATCCAGCATGTGAGCGTGCCAGAGGGACGCTTCGTCCAGAAGGGTCAGAGGCTCTTTCTCATCGATCCGAGGGTGTTCGAAGCTGCGCTGACCGCCGCGACGGCGCGCCTGCGCGAGGCTGAAGTAGCATCATTGCTCGCCCAGGCAGAGCATGCGCGAGCCGAACAGCTGTTCGCCGAAAAAATTGTTGCTCGTGATCGTCTCGACACGGCCACCGCCTCACTGAATGCGCGCAAAGCACAGGTCGACGCCGCAAGGGCGGCGCTGGATGCGGCGCAATTGGACTTGAGCTTCACGCGCGTCACGGCGCCAATCAGTGGACGTATCGGCCAAGCCCTCGTGACCGAGGGCAACTACGTCGCGAGTGGCGTGACCCCCCTCACGACAATCGTCTCGACCGATCCGCTCCATGTCTATTTCGATGTCGACGAACGCACGTATCTGGGTTCACTCGCCGCAGGCCGAAGGAACGCTGCGCAGGGGTCGCAGGCAGCAAAGGTTAGGGTGGCACTGCTCACCGACAAGACGTACTCGCGGCTCGGCCGTGTCGACTTTGTCTCGAACACCGCCGATCGGGGGACAGGAACGGTGCGTATCCGCGCAGTTGTGGACAACCCAGACGGGCAGTTGACGCCCGGCCTTTTTGCCAAGGTCAAACTGGAGACTGGCGCGCCCAAAGACAGTGTGCTGGTCTCCGATCAATCGATCGGCACCGATCAGGGCCGGCGCTATGTGCTCGTGGTCGGCAAAGACTACAAGACGGAATACCGGCCCGTCGAGCTTGGCCCGGTAGTGGAGGGTTTGCGCGTGATCGAACAAGGTCTGCAGGCCGGCGAACGCATCGTCGTCAAGGGGCTGGTGCGCCCGGGCATGCAGGTCACGCCACAGCCTGCCGCGATTGACGGTGCGCACATGGCGGTGGCGCAAACCTCGGGAGCCGCGCAATGACTTTCCCACGTTTCTTCATCGATCGCCCGATCTTTGCCATCGTCCTGTCGATCCTGATCGTCATCGCAGGAATCGCTGCCTTCTTCCAGTTGCCGCTCAGCGAGTATCCGGCGGTGACGCCACCGACCGTGCAAGTTTCCGCTTCCTACCCGGGCGCCAATCCCAAGGTGATTGCTGAGACGGTGGCAGCGCCACTGGAGCAGGCGATCACCGGGGTCGAGGGCATGCAGTACATGTCGTCGCAATCGGCAACCGATGGCCGGATGGTTCTGACCGTCACTTTCAGGCAGGGAACGAATGCTGATATGGCACAGATCCAGGTGCAAAACCGGGTCTCGCGCGCGCTGCCGCGTCTGCCAGAAGAGGTGCAACGGCAGGGCGTCGTTACGCAGAAGACCTCGCCAGACATCCTGATGGTGGTTCACCTGCTGTCGCCCGACAAGCGCTACGACCCCCTCTACATTTCCAATTACGCCTACCTCCAGGTGCGAGACGAGCTGTCCCGCATCCCCGGAGTCAGCGACGTCCTGGTTTGGGGCGCTGGCGAATACAGCATGCGACTCTGGCTCGATCCGAGCCTGATCGCCGCACGCGGGCTGACGGCTGGCGACGTGATCGCCGCAGTGCGCGAGCAGAACGTGCAGGTGGCAGCCGGTTCCGTTGGCCAGGCGCCCAATTCCAGTGCCGCATTCCAAGTGACGGTGAACACGCTCGGGCGCTTGACCGACGAGAAGCAGTTCGGCGAAATCATCGTCCGCACGGGTGCCGACGGCCAGGTGACACGCTTGCGCGATGTCGCCCGCATCGAGATGGGGGCGGATGCCTACGCACTGCGCAGCCTGCTTGACGGTGAGCCTGCCGTCGCGCTGCAAATCGTTCAGAGCCCGGGCGCCAACGCACTCGACGTTGCGCAGTCCGTTCGAGCCACCATGCAGCGGCTCGAAGGCAGCTTCCCGGCCGGTCTCAGCTCGCGCATCGCGTATGACCCGACGGTCTTTGTTCGTGCCTCGCTGGAGTCGGTGGCAACCACCCTGCTGGAGGCGATCCTTCTCGTCGTGATCGTGGTGGTGCTGTTCCTGCGCAACTGGCGGGCTTCGCTCATCCCCCTCATGGCAGTGCCGGTTTCGCTGATCGGCACTTTCGCCGTGATGCATCTGATGGGCTTCTCGCTCAACACCTTGTCCCTGTTTGGCCTGGTGCTGTCGATCGGCATCGTCGTCGACGACGCCATCGTCGTGGTCGAGAACGTCGAGCGACACATCGAAAATGGGGAGGAGCCGGCTCAAGCCGCCAGGCGCTCCATGGACGAGGTCACCGGTCCGATCATCGCGATCACCTCGGTGCTCGCTGCCGTTTTCATCCCGACCGCCTTCCTGAGTGGTCTGCAGGGCGAGTTCTATCGCCAATTTGCGCTCACGATCGCCATCTCGACCATCCTGTCGGCGGTCAACTCGCTCACGCTCAGCCCGGCGCTTGCAAGTCTCTTGTTGCGACCGCGCGAGGCGGGGATCATGCGTGACCCACGCAGCTTGCGGGGTCGTGCTGATCGCTTGTTTCAGGCGCTTGGCCGTCCGTTCCAGCGTGCACCGGACGCTTACGGCAATACCGTCCGCAAGGTCGTGCGGATCAGCGGCGTGGCGCTGCTGGTTTACGCCGGGCTTCTCGTGCTGACCTTCCTTGGATTCAAGGCCGTTCCGCCAGGCTTTGTGCCAATGCAGGACAAATATTACCTGGTCGGGATCGCCCAGCTACCCAACTCGGCATCGCTGGATCGCACCGACGCCGTCGCCAAGCAGATGTCGAAGATCGCGCTGGCTGAACCTGGCGTCGAAAGCGTCGTGGCGTTCCCTGGACTGTCAATCAACGGCTTCGTCAACGTGCCGAACGCCGCGGTCATGTTCGTCATGCTCGACCCGTTCAAGGATCGCACGACGCCCGATCTCAGCGCGACCGCAATCGCCGGGCGGATGCAAGCCAAGTTCGCCAGTATCCCGGACGGCTTCCTCGGCGTGTTCCCGCCGCCACCAGTGCCCGGCCTTGGCGCGACCGGTGGCTTCAAGATGCTGGTCGAGGACCGAGGCGGCGCCGGGCTCGAAGCCCTGGTCCAGCAGACTCAGATCCTGATGACGAAAGCCACCGAGTCGGGACAGGTCGCCGGGCTTCTAACGAGCCTGGACGTCAATGCACCGCAGCTCGACGTCGCCATCGATCGCACCCAGGCCAAGAGCCAGGGGGTTCGTCTGGCGGATGTATTCGAGTCGCTCCAGGTCTATCTCGGCTCCCTCTATGTCAACGACTTCAACCGCTTCGGCCGCACCTACAAGGTGACGGCTCAAGCCGATGCGGACCACCGGATGCAGGCCGAAGCCATTGGCCGCTTGCAGGTGCGCAACGCCGCGGGGGACATGCTGCCCTTGTCCTCGTTTGTCACGGTCTCGCGGAGTTCCGGTCCAGACCGGGTGATCCACTACAACGGCTACCCCTCGGCCGACATCTCGGGGGGCGCGATGCCGGGGGTTAGTTCGGGGCAAGCCGTTGCGGTCATGGAGCGCCTGGCGAGGGAGGTCCTGCCCGAAGGCATGAGCTTCGAATGGACTGACCTCACTTACCAGCAAAAGCTGGCCGGAGATTCGGCGCTGTTCATCTTCCCGCTGTGCGTGCTGCTCGCCTATCTCATCCTCGCGGCGCAATACAACAGCTTGCTGCTGCCTTTGGCCGTCCTGCTGATCGTGCCGATGTGTCTGCTGAGCGCGATCGTTGGCGTCTGGCTGGTGGGCGGCGACAACAACGTCTTCGTCCAGATCGGGCTCATCGTGCTTGTTGGTTTGGCCGCCAAGAACGCGATCCTCATCGTCGAGTTCGCACGCAACCGCGAATCGCAGGGATCAAGCGCGCTGGATGCGGTCATCGAGGCGTGCCGCCTGCGGCTGCGGCCCATCCTGATGACCTCGCTCGCTTTCATCGCCGGTGTCGTTCCGCTCGTACTGGCCACCGGCGCGGGAGCCGAGATGCGGCAAGCCATGGGAATCGCAGTCTTCGCAGGCATGCTCGGCGTGACGCTGTTCGGCTTGTTCCTGACGCCGGTTTTTTATGTGGTGATGCGCAGCCTGTCGGCCCGCTTCGAGCGGCACAGGCCAAGCGCCACGCCGCGCTTGGAGGTCAGCACGTCATGAGAAATCCCTATCAAGCGATTCTGCCCAGCCTGACTGCGCTCATCCTGGCCGGATGCGCGGCGGTGGGCCCCATCTACTCCCCGCCCTCTCTGCCGTCTCTGCCTTCGTCGCAGTTTCCCGCCAGCTTCGGCGAGTCGCCGGCGGGTCTCGGCTCGGGGGCCGTCGAGGTGGCTTGGTGGCGCGCCTTCGAGGATCCAACGCTGGTCACCCTGATCCAGCGGGCGCTCGCGGCAAACCATGACATCGGCATCGCTGCCGTGCGGCTCGATGAGGCAATGGCGATGCTGGGGGAGAGCCGTCAAGGCTTTCTGCCGACCGGTGGTGCCGGGCTCGGTTACCAGAACCGCCGCTGGAGTGCCATCGAGACGCCGCCTGGCCAGCCGCGTCGGGTCGAAACCTATCGCGGCGCGGTCGACGCATCCTGGGAAATCGATCTCTTTGGCCGTGTGCGGCGGTCGGTGGAGGCCGCTCAGGCGCAAGCGGGCTCCCGCGAAGCGCTGTTGCGCGGTGTGCAGGCTGGCGTCGCTGCCGCGGTGGCCGCCACCTGGTTCGAGCTAGGCGGTATCGAGGCGGAAATCACTGTGGCGGCCGACATCAGCCAGAGCCAGCGCGAAAGCCTGGGCCAAGTCGAACGTCTCGTGCGCGCCGGTTCTGCCAGCGAATTCGACCGCCTGCGTGCCGAGGCCTTGTTGCGCCAAATAGAGGTGACCGTGCCCGAACTGGAGCGGCGCCGGGCGGCCACCGCCAACGCATTGGCCATCCTCCTTGGTGAGGCGCCCCAGACGTTCAAACCGCCCATTGCCACGCCTTCGCATGAAGCGCTGACCGTTCGAACAATCGCCGTGGGCGATCCTGCCGCACTCCTTTCACGACGCGCCGACATTGCGGCGGCTGAACGGACCCTCGCTGCGGCGACTGCCCGGATCGGGGTCGAGACGGCCGGTCTCTACCCTGAGATCCAGGTGCAGGGCTCGATCGGGCTGGTTGCGGGGAGTCTCGGTGCATTGAGTGGCGCTGGAGCGCTGTCCAGCTTCCTCGGCCCGGTCATTCGTTGGTCATTTCTCGATACCGGGCGCGTCCGTGCCCGCATCGCTGCCAGCGAGGCACGTACCAAAGAGGCGCTGATCGCCTACGACCAGACCGTGTTGCGTGCACTCCAGGAAACCGACGATGCCTTCAAGGCCTATGCTGCCGCGGGCAGTACGCTTGGGCTGCGTGTGATTGAGTCAGCGGCAAATCGCGAGGCGGCTCGTCTTGCCCGCGTGCGGTTTTCAGCGGGCGAGGGTATTTACCTGGATGTGCTCGAAGCCGAACGTTCCGACTTTGCAAGCCGGCGTGCACTGGCAGTCGCTCGCACCCACCAGCGGCTTGCCGTTGTCAGCATCTACAAGGCGCTGGGCGGGGGCTGGGAGATCTGCGCGCAGGCGGATGAGGACTGCGGTGGAGCCCACCGCAATTCGAACGTGCGCGTCGTGAAACAAATTTCCCGCGGGCCTTGACATTCCCATGAGGGGAAGCTTGAAACTTCGCTTCGAAACGAAACCCGCAAGCAAGTCCAAGGTTTTCCCGGGTTGATTCGATAAGTCCCATAGGAGAAGAAAGCAATGAATATCGGTCAAGCAGCCAAGATCTCCGGCGTCTCGGCGAAGATGATTCGCTACTACGAAGAGATTGGCTTGATCCCGCAAGCCGTTCGTTCTGATGCAGGCTATCGACACTACAGCTCTCCGGACCTACATAGCCTTCGCTACATCCGTCGCGCACGCGACCTTGGATTTTCTGTTGAACAGATTTCCGAACTACTTGTCTTGTGGCGCGACCGTGACCGCGCGAGCGCCGACGTCAAGGCGATGGCGCTTTCCCACGTCACCGGTCTGAGGGCGAAATTCGCTGAACTGCAAGCGATGGCGCGGACCCTCGAGCAATTGGTCCAGCACTGCCACGGTAATGATCTCCCGGATTGCCCCATCATTGCGGATTTGGCTGAGCCTGCGGCCGCAGCGGTGGCAGAACATTGTTCACAGGCTGCACGTAGGACGCCCCGTTTGGAGTCGACACGCCCGCTTCGTCACGCCATCGCACCGCCACGGTAACTCTTTCGTGAGCTGGGGTAAACGCGTACCCCGCTTTCTCAGCATTCGTTTCTACGCGACCTGGTCTGCCCGGCGTTTTGGACCCCGGCGACGGCATCGGTGTGCGGGGGAGTCGCAGTCGCTGGGTCAATCGCGACCGGTGATTTGACGTCCCTGCGGATCCGGGTTTGCGATCAGGAGGCGTGCATTTGCCGCCATTGTGGAAGTCCGCTATGTTGGTCAGGGTAGACGTTTCCTCCATTCGCCATGGATGATTGATCAAGATGGTCGCCAGGCTCATCGCTTAACGGTAGACGCTTTCTTGTCTGTGCGCTCCAGCTTCCTGTGCAGAACGGTCAACGCGTGACGCTTCTCGGCAAGGTACTCACAAAGCCGGGTTTCGGGGGGCGGCGTGCGTCGCTAAAGCGACTGCGCCCAATGACAGTCGTGCTGCAAAGATATTTCCGCTCGTGTCACCCATCGCTCTGATCAGCCGCGCGTTCGGCAAGGGTAGTGGAGCAGGCAACTGCGCGGCCAATGCTCCTCCGGTACTTGCTCGATGGCGCACTCCAATGCTTGGGAGGTGATGGTTCAGTTTGAACCGGGGCGCATACAAAAGAGTTCTTAGTCTTTTGCGACAGGGCCGGCGCCAAGCTGCATTGCCGCGTGCAATAGCTCGTCGGCCTGTTTGCGCAGTGCCTTGGCGCACCGGGCTCCGGCCCGGCACCGTTGAAGAACGCCAAGTAGGCACCAGAAACGTCCCGTTCGGCTTGGCTGGCTTGGACGTTAGCATCGCGCCACGCGGCGACGGCCGCTCTGAGTTTTTCAGGCATGGGGTAAAGGCTACCTCATTTCCCTGTTCTCTCGCTTGTCAGACTAGGGCTGCTGGGCTGTGGCAATATCGCGCCCATGGAAAATCACGTTGCTGACTGGCTGCGAGTACACCGGCAACTTATCGACGCCGAGACGGCATTCACCGATCTGGCGATCAAGGCCACGGACGGCTCTATCTCATCGCAACAACTCGAGGAAGCCCGTAGTCAACTCATGGCCTTACGCGAGCTGTGCAGCGTGATCTACATCAAGGCCTTCCCCAGCGGGGGTAAGTAGCCCGAACTTTTAGGCGTTGGTTTCGACCATCGCCACCACATCCTCCATGCTCCACAGGAAGTCGGTCACGCGCGCCTCCAACCATTACCTGCTTGGGAAAGAGGTCACGTCCCTGCGATCGCGCGCCGCCTCCCTTCGCCGACGCACACGCGGGACGCAGGGGCCTGCTCTGGCTGGCTAATTCTTCACGTCAGAGCGGTCGGGAAGGTCGGCTGGAATCATGAGGATCCGCGTCGCGCTAGGATTTGAGCAAAGAGGAAGCGAGGGGATCACCGGCAGTTTGACTGCAAGCTCCAGTACCTCTGGCCTGGTCGTGGAAAGCACAACATGGACATGGTGAAGTCCGGGGTACACAGTGCTTGCCCATGGCTCGACTGTGCGCTCCCCATCCAGCTCTGCTGTAGGACAACAGCTCGTCAGCAAGCAGCCAAGTCCTGACTAACGGGCACGACACTCGCTGCACCTTCACCTGTGCGCTGGCCGACGTTTCGTCCGCACTTGTCCTCCGGCCGGACGGTGCACAATGCCCGCGCGGACCAAGCACTGTGCTTTCCGCTCCCGGCAACGATGGGTGATTGCGCATGATTAAGGGAAGACGTTCGTCCAAGATGCAGTACGAAGAGGTTCTCGCTTCGGCCGAGGCGATGCTGGCGGAAGGGAAGCCGCCGAGTGTTCGTGCTTTGCGTGACAGGATCGGCGGATCTCCCAACGACATAGCGCCGCTACTAGCAAAGTGGCGCGCGGAAGGTGGTCAGCAGCGGAGTCTGAAACTTCGCTCCTCAACGAAGCCGCGAGGCAGCGTCTGGGATTTGGGAGATGCCGCCTATTTGGACGCCATCGAGGCGTACTTCATCGATGCCGGGAGCTTGGGTGTGGCAGCTCGGTTAGAGCGAGCCGAAAGCTGCTTGCGCCAAGTTCTCGCTGCACACCGTCTCTCTCATGTTGCCGGCGCAGCTGCATCGAGCAGCAGTGCGCCGCAGAAGGATTCCCGCGTTCAGTGAAGTTCGCGACGGTCGTCGAGCAGGATCTAGGGAGTGAAACGCCACTATGGCCGACTCTTTCCTGCTCGCCCGTATCAGTTGTCCTCACTGCTGAACCGCGACGCCGGCGCTGGCCAGCAGCTCCTGCAACTGCTCGAAGGAAACAGGCTTGACCAGGTGGCCGTTGAAGCCTGCCTGCGCGGTGCGGCGCTTGTCTTCGGGGGTGCCGTAGCCGGTCAGCGCATGCAAATTCGTCGACTCGCCGAACCGCCTACGCCATTCCCGGGCCGTGGCGTAGCCATCCATACCAGGCAAGCCGATGTCGAGCAGGACGATATCCGGCTGGCCCAAGGCTTGTGCAAGTTCGAGCGCATGGGCTCCGTCATGCGCGACCGACACGTCGGCGCCCATGAGCCGCAGGATCTCGGCCAGCGACTGGGCGGCGTCGACGTTATCGTCGACCACCATCACCCTGGCGTGAAGCTGGCCGGATTTGCCTGCTGCGTCTTTCGGGGCGTCGTCCACCGGGGCTGGTATCAGCGGAAGCAGGACGTGAAAAGTGCTTCCCTGGTTCGGGCCCGCGCTTTCCGCGCGAACGGAGCCGCCATGCGAGTCGACCAGCATCCGCACCAGCGTTAGGCCGATGCCCAAGCCGCCCGGTGCGCGGTCCAGGGAACCCGGTACCTGCGTGAACATCTCGAAGATGCTGCCGAGCATCTCCTTCGGAATGCCGACGCCGGTGTCGCTGATGCGGATGCAAGCCTGAGCCCCGTCTTGCAAAACCGCCAGCTCGATCTCACCGCCCGGCGGCGTGTACTTCGCAGCGTTGTTGAGCAGGTTCGAGAATACCTGCGTGAGGCGCACACGGTCGCCGTGCACGTGCAAGGGGGCCGGGGCTTCGACGACGCGCACCCGGTGGCCGCGGCTTTCAACAAGCGGCCGGCTCGCGTCGAGCGAGGCGGCGAGCAGGTCGTCCAGCCGCAGCACTTCGAGGCGCAGCTCGATCAAGCCGCGGCTGACGCGGGAGACGTCCAGCAGGTCATCCACCAAGTGCGTGAGCTGGTGAAGCTGCCGGGTCATGACGGCCAGTTGCCGATCCAGGAGCACGGCATCCCGCTCCGGTGCCCGGCGGATGATCTCGATGGCGCTTGTCATTGGCGCCAGTGGGTTGCGCAGTTCGTGTGCCAGCATCGCCAGGAATTCGTCCTTGCGCTGGTGCTCGGAGCGCAGCTGGTGATTCAATTCGGCCGCAGCGCCTCGCGCGGCGTCAAGGGCCTTGGCGAGCTGGTGTGCCTTCGCCGCCGCTGCGCGCGCATCCGACGCCTCGGCCCGCTCGATCGCCATGGCCTGCTGCGCTCGCAGCACAGCGCAAAGCAGCGGCAGGGCCACCTCGAAATCCTCTGGAAAGGCGATCTTCTTGTCTCCCACCAGAACGAGGGCGCAATGCTCCGTCACGCGCGCATGCGCGACGAATTCTTGTCCTTCGATGTCAACCGCAGCGGCGTGATCGCCTGGTTCACGGCAATCCGCAAGGAACGCGCGCCAGCGCGGGCCGGCGCTCAGCGTCTTGGGCATGCCGGGTGCGGGCAACAGCAACCGGAGTTCCTTGTCCTCAACGTACACGAGCAGGTAGGCGGCACCGAGTGCCCTGGCCAGCTCGCCGGCAGCCTCGGCCCGCCGTGCCTCGTCGCTGAGCGCGTCAATCAGAGACCGGAGAGGGCCGGCCGCCATGCTCACGCCGGAAGCACACAAACCACTGCCGTGCAGTTGTGGAAGCCGCCGAACTGCCCCTCGGCGCGCGCGATCTGGCCGTAGGTGTTGCAACCGACGAAGGCCGCGGGTGCCAGCAGGCTCGCGCAGGCATGCAATTCGTCCTCGAAGGCCCGGCCGAGGCGCAGCCGCGTGGCCACGCAGTCGAAGACGAAGGCTGCGGCCGGCTTTTCTCCGGCAAGCGCGCTCAATGCCGCCGACGTGGCCGTGCGCGCTGCTTGCACGGCGGAATCAGCCGTGGTCTTCATCACGTGGATCACGGAGCCTTCGGGCACCGCCGCGGCACACAGGATCGCGCCGCTTTCGCCGATCGCCAGCGGCACTCGGAGGCGATAGCCCTCATCGGCGCGAATTCCCAGCACGTTGTGCAGGAAGAATGGCATCGGGTCCTGCTCATCGAACGTTTGTCCGCTTCGCTGTGCGTGCTCGCGCAGCGCCTCGACCGCCGGGACCCCGTTGATGCCGATGAGGCGCGTGCCCACAGCTTCGGTCACGCGCAATGCCGGTCCCGCGGGCTCCCAACCATGCGCGACGCCGACGCCAACCGGCTTGCTCGAAAGAATCTCCAGCGCAGAGACGGCATTGTTGTAAGCCTGCGTGCCTGCGAACACGTGCGTCGTGTCGAAGCGTCCGTCGTCGCCCGCTCCGCCGCCGAAGAACCGGTAGTTGCCGCCGGTGGCGAGCGTCAGTTCTTCGACCAACGCATCGGTATGTCCGGCCAGCGCGTCGGTCATGACGAGGGCGCTGCGGTGGGGCAGCGCAGGTTTGGCAGTCCCGCGGAAAGCCTCCACCAGCTGGTGCGCGGCTCCCTTCGCGTCACTGCTCACGCCCTGCCCGAGGCCCACAGCGAATTTGATGTTGGGCGAGCGGATGCCCAATGCAGATACCTGGCCTTCTCCGCGCGACTGGTTCGTGAACTCGCCGGCCGACGACGCGCCGGCAATCACTGTCGTGCCGGCGGCTTCAGCGAGCGCCTTGAGCAGGTTAGGGTAGTCGTGCTGGGCCGACGCGAAAACCACGATCGCATCCGCCGGGGAACCACCGAAGGCGGTGCGGATTTCGGCTCCGAGTTGGCTGCCGGCACGAGCGCTGTCGCGTTGATCGGTGATGGCGATATGGGTCTGGGTCATGGCGTGGCGGCAAGAAAAGAGACGGAAGGCGAATAGTGTCGGTCAGAGCGTTCCGACGCCGTGTAGGAATTGGCTGACGTCATAGGCGGTGGCCTGCAACGGCCTCCGCTCCCGAAAAGTTTGATTCTCCAATTGGACTACTGGACTGACATGGGTGGCGGCTGAGGCGCGCCGCAAGCGGCACGCGAATGACTCACAATGGAGACTCAGGAAATCTTTCGACTGGCTTCGCTACTTCCATGGATCGGCGCAAATTTCTTGCCGCAGGCTGCGCTACTGTCGTGCCGCCCGCATCCTTGGCCCAGGATTGGCCGAATCGGCCTATCAAGTTCGTGGTTCCCTTTCCGCCCGGCGGCGCGGCCGACACCGTTGCGCGTGAGCTTGCGAGCCGCCTGCAGGTGTCGCTGGGAGTCGCCTGTCTTGTCGACAACCGTCCTGGTGCGTCCGGAACGATTGGCGTGGACGCTGTTGTGAATTCACCGGCGGACGGCTATACGCTCCTGAGCCATGTCTCCTCCATCGTCATCCAGCCCCACTTGGCAGCCGCGCGGCACAATGTACTGGCGGAGCTGGCGCCGATCACGCAGACGGTGGCCGGATCCTACGTCCTGGTGGCCCACCCCACATTTCCGGCAAGTGACCTTCAAAGCTTCGTCGCGGTTGTCAAGCGATCCCCCGGCAGATACAGCTATGCCAGCTTCGGCAGTGGGTCTGGCCCGCACTTGGCCATGGAACTGCTCAAGGGACATGCGGGGCTCTTCATTGTCCACGTCCCGTTCCGTGGCGCTGGACCGGCTCTGCAGGAGCTGCTCACCGGCCGGTTGGACATGGCGTTTGAGACCACCTTTGCCGCGCTGCCGCACATCCGTGCCGGCAGGCTAAAGCCGATCGCCCTCGGCGGCTTGTACCCATCAGACGCCTTACCCGGCGTGCAGACCATCGCGACATCGATCTCGGGATTCGATACCGATGGCTGGCAAGGCATGTTCGCTCCGCGAGCAACGCCCGCTCCCGTCGTGAGCCGCTTGGCCGAGCATCTCACCCGCGCCCTGCGCGACCGCGAATTCACTCAAAGGAATTCAGATCTCGGGTTTCGGACGATCGGTAGCTCGCCGGCCAACTTCGCCACGTTCGTCAGGAGCGAATACGAGAAATGGGGTCAGGTCATTCGCGAGCGCGGCATCCGACCTGACTGACCTGCAAATCGCCAATGTCTGACGGATTTCCAGATCGCCCAGTCCGGTATGTTGTCCCGTTTCGTCCGGGCGGCCCGCCAGATGCCATCGGTCGGATCGTCGCGCAGGGCCTCTCATCGTTGTGGAATCAGCCTGTCACCATCGACAACCGGCCTGGCGTCAATGGAAACACGGGCAGCGAGTTCGCGGCGAGCGCCCCGCCCGATGGGCATACGCTGCTGCAGGGGACCAGCGCAACCCACGGATCCAATGTCGTGCTGTTTCCGCTCATGGGCTTCGATCCCTTCAACGACCTCACGCCGGTAGTTCCCCTGATTGAAGGGCCGGTGTTCCTGGCAGTGAGCGCACAGCAACCCTATCAAACGTTTGAGGACCTCGTCGCCTACGCCCGCGCCAAGCCGGGCGAGGTTCGGTTCGCTACTGCGGGGCCTGGTTCGCCTCAACACCTGGCGGGGGAGCTATTCCGAATCCGCGCTGGGGTGGACATCGTGCCAGTCCACTATGCAGGGGCCGCGCAGGCGCTGCGGGCGCTTTTGCAGAACGATGTGGAAATCTACTTCGGATCCGACTTCTCGGCGCACGCAAGCGCTTCCAAAGTGCATCTGCTTGGGGTATCCACACGTTGGCGCTGGCCATCCGCGCCTACCATTCCGACGATGGTAGAACGTGGGATCGCAGACTTCGAGATTCATGGGTGGTTTGGTCTCTTTGCGCCTGCAGGCACGCCGGCCACCACGATCGAGCGCATCAACCAGGATGTGAATCGCGTGCTTGTGCAGGAAGACGTCGCTCGCCGCATCCGCGAATTCGGGTACCGAATCCTCGGTGGAAGCCCGACCGAATTCGCAGCACGGCTGGGGCGAGACCGGAACTATTGGAGCGACCTGGTTCGCCGCAACGGACTCACGCTCGTTTAATCGACCTGCACGGCGAATCGGTGGAGGTTCGAAGCGGCAGCGATGCAAAGGGTGCCCAGTTCGTCGTGAGGCTGCCGACGGTCGAACCGGCGTTCGCAGCCTCACCCCGATCGATGGTCGACGGGTTCGCAAGTACCACAGCGCGCGTCCTCGCGGATGCCGCCCGAACACGCGGAACTCATCACTTCGCATGGACACGAGGTCGAGGTGGCCCACGATGGACCGGAAGCGCTCGGGAAGGCGGCTTCATTCCAACCGGACGTCGCTTTCCTTGACATCGGCTTGCCGGTCATGGACGGGTTTGAATTGGGGCGCCGGCTGGGCGACATGCCCAGTCAAGAGCGTCTGGTGATGGCCGCCGTGACAGCCTATGGTCAGTTGCAGTACACGGAGCGCTTCTCGGAGTGCGGTTTTTCTGCGCACTTGGTCAAGCCAGTGGACATCAATGGTCTCTTTGCCATTGTTGCCCAACGGGCTGAGTTCATACCGTCAACTTAGCTCTGACGCCTTGGACTCCGCAATGGGACAGTGCTTGGCTGGAGCCTGACGATGAATAGCGGTGAGCATCGGGGTTGGTGCTTTCAGACGATGCTTTGTTGGGAGAGCCTTTGGGCGCGTCCCGAAGCTGTGTATAGGGTCCAGGCGCTCTGTGACTCAGCAGAGGACTCAGCCCCTGTCGCGGAAGGAACCACCTTGAGATTTAAGAGAGCAAACAGAAATCTGCGCCCACTTTCGGCTCAACGTGAACATCAACTGTACTAAGCATTTTTCTCAACGGGAAGCGCGTTTTTTGTCCAAGCCTGCCAGCTACCAGGCACATTTGAGACTTCAAACTCGTTGGATTTCAGAATGCTGGCCGCAATCGAAGCGCGATAACCGCTGTCGCAGTAGACGACCACCGGCTTGTTCTTCCTCAGGTCTGAGAGCTTGGCCGGAAGCTCGGGCAGGAAAATGTGGCGTGCGCCTGGCACATGGCCCCTCGCCCATTCCTCCGGAGCGCGGACGTCCACGATGACAGGGCCATCAGGACGGGACGAGAGCGCCGCCAGTTCCGTGACATGCATTTGAGGCAACTGCACGATGCCATAGCCCGCGTTCTCCCAGGCCGATAATCCGCCCGCGAGGTATCCGGCGAACCGAGTGAACCCAGTGCGCGCCAAGTGCTTCAAGACCAGGGACAACTGACTGTCGCTCTCCAACACCAGAAGGAGTCTCTTTTCAGGGTCGATCATCCAGCCGGCCTGAATCGACAGGTGCCCAGTCGCGCCAAAGTTGAGTGCGCCGGCGATGTGGCCGCCTCCAAAGGCGAGCATGTGGCGCGTGTCGACCACGACGACATCCGGCTCGCCGAGCAAACTCTTGAACTCTTTCGGTGGCAAAGCAGGAACCGCAGCGACATCAGCAGGGCGTGGCGGCGCGTCCGTGTTGACGTCTTTCAGCCGCGGGTAGTAGCTCGGTTTCGGCGGCAGGTTTCCCAGCGCCCGTTCCCGGAACTTCGCCTCATTGGGCTGCCGCAGCAACTCGTTGTGCAGGAATTCGTAGCCGATGGTCGAGAGCAGCTTGTCTCCGATGGCTGCGCCACATGGCGAGCCATGCACATGTGTGGGATACACCAGCACGCCTTCGTCCAGTCCACGGAAGAACTCATACAAAGTGTTGAACTGTGCGGACGTCAGCACCTCCGTGTGCTCCGGCCCAAGGAGGTCGGTGCGTCCGGCGGTCTCGACCAGCAGGGAACCGCCAGACAACACGGCGAAGGGCGCGTCCTTCTTGCTGGTCTTGGCCACCAGGAGCGAGATGTGCTCGGGTGTGTGGCCAGGCGTGTGCTTCACCGTCAGCTGTACCGAACCGAGCTCCAGCACGTCCCCGTCATGCACCAAGCGGTGTTCGAACCCGTACGTGGGCGCATCGTGACCGCTGACGCACACCTGCGCACTGCCGGCCGCTGCAGCGAGGGCGCAGGCGCCGCTTACGAAGTCCTCATGGATGTGCGTCTGGACGACGTACTTGATGGCCAAGCCATGTTTGCGTGCGAGCTCAAGGTACTGCTCGACGTCTACTTGGGGGTCCACCACTGCCGCGATGCGGGCGGAGTCATCCCCAATCAGGTAGCTGGCATCGCCCAGCTCCTTCGTCAGCATCTGCTCAAGAACCAAAGCCATGGTGATTCCTTCCTGCTCTCAATTCGGAGAAATCAGCCGCCCCGGCTGAAATCGGTCAAAGCCAAACAAAACGGTGGCCACAAGCGCCGCGGCGACCGGGCCTGCGGCTGGGTGAAGAATGAAGGCGACCACGGGTGCTACCAGCACGAGCTGGCGAAGCCCCCAGCTGTAGAGGACGCCGGCCTTGCGGACGTACAGCGTTCCCGCGGACGTCCACTGCTTCCTGGCTTCGGAGTCCACCGGCATGCCGCCGACGAAGCCGGCGTGGCTGTAGTAGCGCACCGCCATAACTGACGTCACAAGCGACGCGAAGAGGAGCGCGAGCAGCGCAAGCTCCATGGCAAGTCGCGGCGTGAAGTTCGGGAGCGGCGCCGCGCTTATTTCCGCATGAAGTGACGGGACCGCCAGCGTCACGGTTCCCATCAACCCCAGCGCCGCGGTGGACGCGGTGATAGAGGCGGACATCACAGCGTTGCGCAGGGTCTGAACCGCTAGGATTTCTGACCCCTTTTGATTCGAGACGGCGACGAACCAGTCCTCACGGAGGTTCGCGTGCGCGGTGCGCGCCATGCGGTCGGGACGCCGGCGCTGGGCAAGCGCAAGCGAGACCTCGTAGCCGACAAGAACGGCGGCGGTCGCGAAGGCGGCCCACCAACTCAGTGCCACGTCCATGGCCTATGCCGCCGAGGCTTGACGCGCCGGCTTGCGCTCCAGCAGTTCGAAGATGCCCATGCCTACGAGCATGGCCACGACGAACACGACGGCCTTGGCCTCGCCCATGCCTAGTGCCACTACCGCAGGCCCAGGACAGAAGCCGGCCACGCCCCAGCCGATTCCGAACAGCAGACCGCCCCCGACCAGGCGCCGGTCGATGTCACGTGATTTGGGGAGCTTCATCTCAGTGCCCAGGAAGGACTGCGTCCTGCGCTTGGCGACGGCAAAGGAAATGAGGCCAACGCTGATGGCTCCGGCCATGACGAGAGCCAGCGACGGGTCCCAACGACCGGCCAAGTCCAGGAATCCAAGCACCTTGGCAGGGTTGGCCATGCCGGACACGATGAGCCCAACGCCGAACACGAGACCGGCAAGAAGAGAGGTAAAGATGTACATGTGTTTGACTTCAGATTCCGAAGAGGTGCCGGGTGACGTACACGGTCACGAAGCCCGCGCCCATGAAGGCGAGCGTGGCCGCGAGGGAACGCGGGGAGAACCGGGACAGGCCGCACACCCCGTGGCCGCTGGTGCAGCCCGAGCCGTAGCGAGTGCCGATGCCGACGAGGAGGCCTGCCAGGACGAGAGCGCCCGTCCCGGCGTCAATCTGAGGGCGCGGCAAATCCGAGAACAGTGCATAGGCCGAAGGCGCCACGATCAGGCCCAGGATGAATGCCGCTCGCCAAGCGACATCTCCCTTGATGGGCTTGACGAGTCCGCCAAGGACACCACTGATGCCGGCGATGCGCCCATTCAACAAAGCGAACATCGCGGCAGCGATTCCGATGAGCACGCCGCCGGCCAGGGACGACCAGGGGGTGAAAGCGTTCCAGTCAATGGTCATCGTCAGTCCTTGGGACAGTAGAGGCGGTACAGCACCGCCAGGATTTCGAGCAGCGCCGGGTCAGTGACGCGGTAGTAGATGTTCTTGCCTTCGCGGCGCGTATCCACAACGCCTTCGGTCCGCAAGACGCCAAGCTGCTGAGACAAGGTCGGCTGGTGGATGTCCAGAGCCTCCTCCAGCTCGCTGACGCACATCTCGCCTTGAGAGAGTTGGCACAGCAGGAGCAACCGCTGTTCGTTCGCAAGAACCTTCAAGGCGGCAACTGCCTTGCCTGCTGCAGTGCGCAGGATTTCCGGATGGATGACGAGAGTTTTTGGGGCCATGGTTCGCTCGGTATCTTGACATCAGTATATCAAACTATATAATCAAAGTCAATATACCGAATGAGCGTTTCATGGGCCGTACCACCATCCAACCCTTCTTTGATCCGAAGACCTGGACCATCTCGTATGTGATTGCGGATGCCGCAACCAGGCAGGCGGCGGTCATCGACCCCGTGCTCGACTACGACTTCAAGTCCGGGCACACGGACACGCGGTCAGCCGACGCAGTGCTGACCCATGTTCAAGCGCAGGGGATGACCGTTCAATGGATCCTGGAGACCCATGCACATGCAGACCACCTCTCGGGCGCTCGGTACATCCAGGAGCGGGCCGGCGGGAAAATCGCCATCGGAGAGCGAATCCGCGAGGTGCAGGCCACGTTCAAGAAGCTCTACAACCTCGAGCGTTCGTTCCTGCCGGACGGGAGCCAGTTCGACCACCTGTTCAAGGACGGGGAAGTCTTCAAGATTGGAGAAGTGGAAGCGACAGCCATCCTCGTGCCCGGCCACACGCCGGCAGACCTGGCTTACCTCGTGGACGGTGCCGTCTTCGTCGGCGACACCCTGTTCATGCCCGACGTTGGAACGGCGCGCGCCGACTTCCCCGGTGGAGATGCTCACGCGCTGTATTGGTCGATCCGGAGATTGCTCGACCTGCCAGCCGACACCCGGGTGTTCGTGTGCCATGACTACCCGCCCAAGGGGCGGGAAGTGCGGTGGGAGACGACGGTCGCGGAGCAGCGGGCTGCCAACATCCACGTCCGGGATGGCACCACCGAGGACGAGTTCGTGGCCATGCGGAAGGCTCGGGATGCGACGCTCGAAGTGCCGATGCTCATTCTTCCTTCGATGCAGGTGAACGTCCGCGCCGGCCAATTGCCCCCCAAGGACGCAAACGGGGTGGCCTACCTGCGCATCCCGTTGAACATGCTGCCGAAGGGCGAGCAGTAGGGGCCGGGCTCGCAAATCGGCTCGCCCAGACTGTTCGGGATCACCGAGGCAACCCGAGAGTATTCGCCGGGCGCCACGCCCGACTCGGTTCACGTTTCAACTGCGGTTCTCGAGAGTGGCGGCCATGAAGCGCGCGCTTCCGAAGCCGAAAATGCTGGTACGGACGCGCAACAAGATGCGCTCGCCGTCTGCTCGCGTGCCGGTCGCGTCCTGGCCTGAGCCATCCCGCTCCTCGCCTTGCAGTTCTACCAATTCCCGGAACGCGCGGCCGATCAAGGCCCCATCGGAGTAGCCAAGGATCCTGTGGCATTGCGCGTTGGCTGCCCGCACCAGCAGATCGCCATCAACGATCAGCATTGCCTGCGCCGTCGCTTCGATGACGCCAGCCAGCTCCACTGCCTTGCGATTTGACAGTTCCTCCACGGCAGATTCCAGATCGGCCTGTGCTTGCTGCAGTTCGGCGGACACAAGATTCAGTCCAAGCCGGACCTGGGCGGCTTCCTTGAACACCATTTTTTTCGCGTCAAGGATCATGCCCGCGCCCGACTTTGATCGCCGAACCCGCTAGATCGCTCAGGCTGCCAGAAATTCTTCGGCTGAGACGGGTTACCACAAAGAGGGCCACTGCCAGGACGCAAGCCAGTACAGCGGCGACGATGGCGCTCGCTCTTCTGGCGGCACCGATGAACTCCTCGTCGGGTATTCCAACGGCAACCACGAACCGAGAGCGAACCGACGTGGCGTAGAAGGCACGAACGATCGTCCCATCCTTCGTGGTCCCACGCAGCGAGCCTTCCGGCTTGGTCGCAATAGCTCGACGCAGATCATCCGTAGCTGGCTGGCCGATGAACTCATCGCGGCGAGGTTGACGAGCCAGAATCGTTCCGGATCGGTCGAGAACCGAGACCGTCCACCCGGCACACTTGTGACCCAGTCAGCACCAAGGGCAAACGCGTCCATCTCGCGACGGCCCCGAACTGCTGCTGGAGGAAGTTCAGTGCCGGGCGGCCTCAGGGTGTTCAGGACTTGAGCGCCTTCGGCACCGTCGAACACCAGAATATTGACGGCAATGGGATTCTTGCGGAGAAATTCCAGCGACTGGGCATGAAACGTCACCCAGTCCTGGTTGGCCAAGGCGGGCGAAGTACTGAGCGCGTCGAGTGCGAATTTGGATTGCAAGAGGCGTTCGTCGACACCAGAGCTCAGGGCCCGGACGGCCGCGACGGTGGACCTTTCCGTCCGCTCCACGGATTGCTCATAGCCGTACCAGACCAAGCCGAACGCCAGGATGGCGGACGGCAGGAGCGTGGCGGATATGATGACCGCCAGCAGGCGACCAATGGAATGCAGCGGGAGTGTCAACTGGGGTTCCGGAGCTGAATTGCATCGGGTGCCGCACGCCTCGAGCAAGGGACCACGAGTCAGTCATCCGTGGCTTGTGCGACTCATTCTAAAGTCTGGCGCAACGAGCACAATCAAGACCGTTCTTGACTGAATCAGTCTGACCTCAGCCAGTGCGGTGCGACGCTCATTTGCGAATTCTTACCCCTTCATCTGGCTGAAGGGCTCGGCGTTTCCCGGTCTGCGGGTGCGTCGCCGATACCGACGCACCGCTTTGCAGCAATGGGTCGCAATGGGATGCACTAAAATTTAGCTCTCCGGGCTGGGTACTTTCACGAGGAGCCAAGACAACGCCTGCTCTTCCGACTCGAAGACACGCAGATCAAGCCCGCCCTCCCTGGCGGGCCGTTCGCTATTTCTGGTCTTGCGGCCGACGGGGACGACCGACGCGATCCGATGGAGATGGTTCAGCTTCGTCGCCGCGGCCTGGCCCAAAGCAAACTGATCAGTAAAGCTCTGCAGTGTGCTGATGCCCCGCAGATCAACGAGAAGTTTCTGGATTCCTGCGCATTCGATCGCAATCACCTCAAGCGCAGACAAAACATGGCCGAGCTGAGGAGTGCCAACCAGACGCACGACGGCGTGCGTGTCATGGTGTTCCCAATTGAGTTCGAGCGACATTGCAATACTGTGCCATGAACGAGCGGAATGGGGGCCTGTTCCCAGGCCGAGGTCCCTACGGACGCACTTGCCATTCAACGTGGGCTTTGATTGCAAGGAGAGAGCGCTGTTCGGCGGCGTACTCGCGGGCGTTTCCTCGTGCTACGGCTTTGCCTTCAGCTTCTTAGACGCGGAGCGAGGAGGCTTCGGCGAGGTCTGCGCGGCGGCAGATTTCCCGATGTCCCAGACACTGCTCGCGCTCGGGACCACTCGTCTCGGCGGCGGTGCGCACTTCTTCGTACTGCATCGGATTCGCGCGTCTGGCACGTGACATGCGGAGATTTTAGACGCGCCACTTGAGCCTGAGATTGGCCGGGTCATGCGCCTTCGCCCGCGCCAACGTCAGCGCAACGGGATGGAACTCAGTAGGTTTCGCAACGCATCCACTTCGATTGGCTTGACCACGTGCCTGTCGAACCCCGCATCCCGGGAACGCAGCAAATCCTGTTGCTGCCCCCAGCCGGTGAGCGCAACCATCATGCGCTGAGGGCCACCTGGCTGCGCGCGAATCTGGCGCGCCGCCTCGTAGCCGTTCAGGTGCGGCATGCCGATGTCGAGAATGACCAGTTCGGGATCGAACGCAGGCGTTTCCCGGACCGCCGTCCGGCCGTCGAACACGAGCTTCACATGATGGCCCAGCATCTCGAGGAGCATGCCCATGGTCGACGCCGCATCGGTGTTGTCATCCGCCACAAGCACACGCAGCGTCCGCTGGCGAGGCTGGACGCCCGCGAGGCCTTGCACCGGCGGGATGGGTCCGGCAGACAAGGGCAACCGCACTTCGAACTCGCTGCCTTGGCCAGGGCCTGGGCTGGAGGCGCTGATGGTGCCACCATGCATCTGGATCAGCCGCTGGGTCAGCGACAGCCCGATCCCCAGCCCACCGCGAGAGCGCGACAAGGCGGATTCTGCCTGGGAGAACATTTCGAACACCTTCTCGAGGTGGTCGGCGGCGATACCGATGCCGGTGTCGGCGAATCGGACGAGTGCCTCATTTTGCTCACGCTTGACGGACACGTCGATCCGGCCGCCATCCTCGGTGTACTTCACGGCGTTGTTCAAGAGGTTGACAAACGCCTGCGTCAACCGTGTGCGATCCGCTTCCACGGTCAAGCTCGCATCTGGCAAGTGGGCCACCAGCTCGTGTCGCGACGCGTCGGCAGCGGGTCGAACGCTTTCTATCGCGTCAGCCAGTACTTCCCGGATGGACAGCGCCTCCGGGCGGAGTTCGATTCGGCCGCGGTTGATGCGGCTCACGTCCATCAGGTCATCGATCAGGCGGCTGAGAGCCGTGGCCTGGCGGTCCAGCAGTCCGGTTGCCCACCGCACGCGGTCCGGTTGTTCCGGGTCTCGCTTGAGGATTTCGACGGCATTGCGCACGGGCGCCAGAGGATTGCGGAGCTCATGCGCCAGGGTAGCGAGGAATTCGTCCTTGCGGGTATCCACCTCGCGCAATTGGGCCTCCCGTTGCGCCAAAGCATCCTGCGCGCGCTTGCGATCGGTAATGTCCGTGAACAACAAAGCGACCTGCTGTAGGTGCTGGTCTCCGATCCGCAGGGCAAACGTGTCGAACCAGCGGCCCATCGACTTCGAATGGCTTTGAAAGCGGATCGGCTCGCCGGTCATCGCCACGCGTGCGTAGGTTTCGATGTACGCCTCCTCGATGTCGGGGACGACCTCCCGGATCGTGCGGCCCACGGCCCCGGCGAGGCCGGACTGCCGCTCAAACGCCGGGTTGGCTTCGATGAACCGGTAGTCGCAGGGGCGCCCCTGACCGTCAAAGAGGACTTCCAGGATGCAGAAGCCCTCGTCGATGGACTGGAACAAGGTGCGATAGCGCTGCGCCGCGTGAGCCAGTTGCCGTTGCGCGTGCTTGCGCTCCGTCACTTCAAGGAACAGAACGGAAAACCGCTCTGCGCCGATCCGCTGCGCCCGCGCCTCATACCACCGGTTGTTCAGTGCCGGAACGTGCAACTCGAACTCTGCCGGCTCGCCAGTCGCGAGCACGCGCGCGTAGGTTTCGACCAGGTCGCGCGGGGCTCCAGGTATGGCTTGCGTGAGGGTTTTGCCGACTGCCTCCGCGGGTGAGATGCCGGTCAGGCGCTCGAAGGCCGGATTGACCTGGAGGAAAACGAAATCGTGCATGACGCCCAATGGATCGCGGATGGCCTCCGCGACGAAGAATCCCTCCGCCATCTGCTCGAACAAGCCCCGCCAGCGGGATTCGCTCGCTCGCAACGCCTCTTCAGCGCGACCGCGTTCAATCAATTCGCGGGTGCGCTCTGCGACTTCATTCATCAAGCCGATCTCGACCGGGCTCCAGCGCCGCGCTTCGCGTTGATTCAGGTAGACGATGGTGCGCAGGCGGCCGGCCTTGAAGAGCGGAACGACAAGGATGGCCCTGGTGTCCACTTCGTGCGAGGTACGAACGGTCGTCGCCTCATTCGTCAGGGCATCCTCCCGCACATTCTCGATGGCGATCGTGTCGCCCGCCCGCAGCCTCGCGATCACCTGGGGGCCGAAAGCGCTGGCGGGGAACCTGCCAAGCAAAGGCGGGACACCATTGGCGGTCCAGCAGACGTCGTAGTCGATCACGTCCAGTTGCTCGTCCACGTGCCCATAGCCGACGCGTCCCACACCAAAATGGTTCCCGAGCATCCGGCTGACTTGTTCGAGGATCGCGTCAGTGGATCCCCCGCGCCGCAACTCGTCAGTGAGCCTGAGCAAGAATGACTGACGCGCCTCGGAAGCACGCAGCGCGCGGACGAGTTCCGAGTTCTGGATGGCCACGGCGGCGCGCGCCGCCAGGTCGCCGGCGAGCTCCAGATCCCGCTGCGAGTAGACGCGGGCAGATTCCGCGGAGACGAAAGTGACCACGCCCAGCACACCTCGCGCCCCGATCAGCGGAACGCCCATGTAGGAATGCAGGCCCAGCGAGCGTGCATTGCGCAAGTGCTCTTCGTCCCGCGCCGAAAGCTCCAGCAAGTCGTCGGGGATCGATTCGAGCAGTTCGGGTCGCCCGGTCCGCACCACGTTCCAGGCGCCGACGGGAGCGTTGCGTTCCGGGGGCCAGCGGCGGTGAAGCTCCTGCGCCAGCGCCACCTTCTGCGGATCGATGTGGGCAACGGCGAGCCGACGAAGGTTTCCCGCGTCGTCCAGCATGTCCACCGCGCACCAATCGGCGAAGTGCGGGACCGCCATTGCGGCGACGCGTCTCAGGGTTTCCTCATAGTCGACGGAACGAGCCAGCTCCGCGCTGACCTGGGCCATGAACCGCAGGTCGGCCTCCTCCTGCTTCCGTTCGTCCACGAGCGTGCAAACGCCAGTGATCTCAGCAGGCTTGCCGGAGGCATCGAATGTCGTGCGTCCGATGCCCTCGAGCCAATGCACGGAACCATCAGGCCAGACAACGCGGTACTGCACCTTGTGGCTTCCGGTCGCGATGGAGGTGGCAAAGGCCTGCTGCACGATGGGTCGGTCCGGCGGATGAACCAGGGAAAGGTAGTCAGCGGGCGCGTCCGTGCCTTCGCGCAGCCCGTGAAGGGCGAACATCGCCGGGGCCCACCACCGCTCCCGGGTCTGCAGATTGCTGTGCCATGCGGCGGCGCTGCCGGCGGTCAGGGCGGCTTGCAGCCGCGCGTGCGAGACATCGTTGGCTGTGAAACCCTGCGTCGAAACGCCTGCGCCGGGCCATGCGGCAAGTAAATCTGGGGGGCCGGAATCGGACATCCTATGCTTCCCCGGTCGGCAGCTGTCCGTTCCGGCTGAGCTGCAAGGCGGCGATGGCCGCGACCACTTCCGCCGGGTTCAGGGGCTTTGCCAGATGGAGGTCGTAGCCCGCATCGTGCGCCCGCTGCCGATCCTCGGGTCGCACGAAGGCGGTCATCGCGATGGCTGGAATCGCCCGAAGCGGGTTTTGCTTGTCGCCGCGGATCGAGCGAATCAACTGGTAGCCATCCACCTCGGGCATGCCGATGTCGGAGAGCAGAACAGCCGGCTGGAACTGCGCGAGGATGGCCAGAGCGCGGCGTGCGCCGTCGGCTGTCTGCACGGTGGCGCCGTGATCCTGCAGCACCTGGGCGAGCAACTCGCGAGAGTCGGCTTCATCTTCGACCACCAGCACTTTCAGGCCCGCGAGGTTGGTGTCATCGGTTTTCGGCGTGGGCTCGCCGGCGACCGGAGAACTCATGCTCTCGAGGATCGGCAGGCGAACCTCGAAGCGGGAGCCCCGGCCTTCCCCGGCACTGTGCGCGCGGACGGATCCGCCGTGCTGGGAGACGAGATGGCGCACGATGGAAAGACCCAGACCCAGTCCGCCGAATCGGCGCGTCGTGGAACTGTCGCCCTGCCGGAAGCGTTCAAAGATGGTCTCCAGCACCTCGGCGCGAATGCCGGCGCCCGAATCCTCGACCGAAATGACCGCCCAATCGCCTTCCTGCCGAACCCGCACATGGACCCTCCCCCCGGGTGGGGTGAACTTGGATGCGTTCGACAGCAGGTTCCACACGACCTGCTGCAGCCGCGACGCATCCCCGGCCACGAGGCCCGCGCTTTCAAAGTCCTGCGAGAGCTCCACCTCTTTCGCGGCGAGCGCCGGCCGGATCATGTCGATGGCCGCCTGCACAAAAGCGACGGGCGAGACAGGCTGCCGGTCGATCACCAGCTTGCCTGCGCGGATCCGGCTGATGTCGAGAAGGTCTTCGATCAGCTGCACCTGAGCCTTCGTGCTTCGGTCAATGACTTCCACTCCCTTCAGCAGTTCAGGCTGGCTTGCGCCAAGTTTCGCTCGCAGGATGTGGACCCAGCCCGTGATGGCTGACAGCGGCGTCCTCAACTCATGCGACAGGGTCGCCAAAAACTCCTCCTTCAT
This sequence comes from Caenimonas sedimenti, assembly GCF_007833165.1. Taxonomy (GTDB): domain Bacteria; phylum Pseudomonadota; class Gammaproteobacteria; order Burkholderiales; family Burkholderiaceae_C; genus Ramlibacter; species Ramlibacter sedimenti. The sequence continues at coordinate 210,239 of NZ_VOBQ01000013.1, forward strand.
CGAGTTCGCGCGCTCGGCTTCCATCCGTGCCGAGCGTTCGCTCTCCAGCAATTGGCGCCGCTCCTCGGCGAGCTTCTGCGACTGCTCGTACAAGCGTGCGTTGTCGATCGCGATGGCCGCCTGACTCGCGATACCGACGGTGAGGCGCTCGCTGCGGCTGTTGAAGACACCGGGCTCCGGATGGCCGAAGAACAGTCCACCGATGGGTTCTCCCGAGCGGGAAATGACCGGAACGGCCAGATAACTCCTGACGGGCAAGTGATTCCGGGGCATTCCGTGATGCGGGGCCCATTGGCCATAGCGCGGATCCAGCAGCACGTCGTCGATGCGCACCGGCGGTTCGCCGCGGAAGGTCGGAGCGAACATCGGCGTCGGCCGAGGATGGCCAAATTGTTCGAAGGCTTCACGCGGCGCGCCGGACAGGGTGTACAGCACGTACGCCTCGCCGTCCTCGGCGACGCCGTTGTAGAAGAAGGCGCCGAACTTCGCGCCTGTCAGCTCCGTCGCCGCGTCCGTCACGCGCTGGAGGACCGTCTGGATGTCGAGCTCGCGCGTCAAGGTGTCCCCAGTGCGGTTCAGGATTTCCAGCAGCCGAGCCTCCTCGCGATTGGCGGACGCCGCGCGAATCCGCTCCAGCGATTCCCAGCAACGGGCGACGACGGTCTGCACCAGCTCGATTTCCGCCGGGGTCCATCGGCGGGGCGTGGACTGGTGCACTGCCATGGCCGCGACCAGCCGCCCGCGCTTGTGCAAGGGCACGCAGACGACCGATCGAATCTGCGTCGACCGGAACGCAGACAAGTCGGTGCCGGCCGTCAAGGGGTCCGTGTCCACATCGAAGTTCACGTACGGCTCGCCGGCGCGCATGAGCTCAAGCACGCGGCTGCCGAAGTCGGCGAACCGGTACTGGCCAACGATGCTCGCCACGCCATCCACGAAGTCTCCAAGCAGGTCGAACCGGTCTTCGTCTTCGCGAACGCTCGCATAGGCGCATCGGCTCGCCGCAAGGTGCCTGCCGAGCATCTCGGCTGTCACCCGCATCGCCGCCTGAGGGTCTTCGAGATCACGCAGCGACTGCGAGAGGTCGTCCAGGAACCTGAGACGCCGCTCGTTGAGGACGCGGGCAGTTGTCTCCGCAAATGTCACCATGACGCCGCTGGGCCGGCCGGAATCATCCTTGACCGGGCTGTAGGAAAAGTTGAAGTAGCAATCCTCCGGGTAACCGAAACGCTCGATCGTGAGCTTGAAGTCGTCGAAGCCGACCGGCTTTCCGTCGAGGACTCCTGCCCACATGGGACCGATGGTTGGCCAGATTTCGTCCCAGGTTTCCGGCGTGGGCCGCCCCAGGGCGGCGGGATGCTTGTTGCCGAGGATCGGTCGATAGGCATCGTTGTAGAACTGCGTGAGCCCGTCGCCCCATGCGATGTACATCGGCAGTTGGCATTGCAGCAGCGCGGCAACGAGAGTCCTGAGACTGGCTGGCCAGGTGTGAGGGGCCCCGACTTGCGTCGTGCTCCAGTCGTGCGCCCGCATCAGGGCGCCAAGCTCGCCGCCGTCCTGCAGGAAGTAAGGAGCGTCGTTGGTTGGGGTCAAGGCAAACTGCTCCTGCGATGGCGGCAGTCTAGCGGGGTCGAGCCGCCTCGTGGGGACGCAGGATTACCATTCAGTATGGATGAGCTGACGGCCGATGCCGCGGCTCGAAGGAGCCGGTGCGGGTTGCGCGCGCTACGGAGAGCGAGAAGGTTCCTGGAATTCTGAAGTAGCGACCAATGTCATCACGCCGCGCAAGCGGATCGGCACTTTCAACGGCCCTTTGATGACGTGCACCATGTCGTGCAGGACGACGACGCGTCCATCGGCGCACGTCGCGCGATACTGGAAGTCATGATCGCGTCCCTTGGCGGTGGCGAGCGCGCAGAATGCAACTGCGTTCGTCTGATCGTCAGGATGCACCACCGAATGCGCCCAGAATCCGAGTTCCAACCAGCGCGACACGGGATATCCCAGCACATCCTCCGCGCATTTGCTGACATAGGTGAACTGGAACGTGTCCGGATCGCCTTCCCAGACGATGACCGGCGGATCGAACAGCGCCAACGCGCGCTGCTCAACGTCAGCGATGCTGCCGGCGGATGAACCGAAGACATCCGCAAGGGTGCGCTGCAATCGCGCGTCAACCTCCGCAATGTCGGTTTTCATTCCGGGAGCGTACAACGTTTCGACCAGCTTGTGGGGCTGCCAAGCCCTCTACGAGCGCGACCCAAATGGCGCGAGATCCGCTCTGGTGCGGGATAGTCCCTAATACCGAAGGCGACAACTGCTGCCATTCTGCATCCGTTGCGTCGCAAGAAGCCACATGCCTTCGCCCGGAACTGGGGCCACGAGCATTTCGCAGTCTTTGAACCGGAGCGCGAAGCTTCGTCCAAGCGAACTCTGCGCCAAATTGGGGGCAGGGTAGGCGTACTTGTGTTGGCCGCCGCCCTGCACGGAAACGTGACAGCGGACACGATCCCGACAGTGCGCGCTGAAGGCCATGCGTGGTCCTCGGCACGAGCGGGCCACCGCGTACCGCTAGCCGATTGGCCCGTCTACGGCCAGTTTCCAACCTTCCTGCCCCCGATGATCAAACGACATTTGGATCTGAAGATCGTCGTCGAGGACACTGCAACCTCGAATGCGCATGTGGCGGCATGGCCGCGCTCGCGCCACGACGAGGTGAAACTGAGGCAGGCCAACCTCTCCGGCGTGGTGATCGGCATGGGCCTGATGACCCTGGTGATCTGCCTGATCTCCGCATTCACCCAGCGCACCCGCTCCTCCGGACTGGGTGTCGCGTATGCCGCCATCGCCGTTCTGACCGTCATCGCCTTTGATGACTATGGCGCAAGCTGGCTCTATCCCGACTGGCCTCGGCTGAACGACGACTCGAAGGTTGTTTTCCCCGTGCTGCTGACCGCAATTCTGTTCTGGTGGATGTTGCGTCAGTTCGACCGGCTGCCGCCTGGGCGTTGGCGCGACCGCAGCGTGTCGACGGTGATTGCGCTGGCTCTGCTCGTCATCGCTTTTGGCGTCCAGGAGACGCTGCTCCCCTGGCGCTGGCCCCTGCTGGCCGGCTTCGTGTGCGTCTGCGTCGCCGCCATGGTAGCGATGTGGATCGTCAGCTGGCTTCGCGGAGGGCGCTATCTGGCCTGGCTTGCCAGTGCGCTGGCGCTATTCGCCGCATCCTTGGTGGTCGCGTTTGCCGACGGGGTTGTCTGGAACGGGCTGGAGATGAAGTCCGCGGGGGCGGGATGCGCGCTGTTCGGCAGCGTCCTCGTCCTGCGCCACGCCCAGTTCCAGCGGCTTCGCTATGGCCGTGACGCGCTCGGCGTCGAGGCGCGGCGGGGCACGCGCGATCGCCTCACAGCTCTGCTCTCCTACCGCGGTCTGCATCAAGAGTGTCAACGAATGCAGTTGCGTCTGGGCGCCGGCGATCATCAGACACTTTGTGCGCTGCTGCTGGTCTTATGCAACGCGGACCGAACCGGCGAGAGCCTGGGCTTCGAGCTCACGGACGAGGTTCTGCTGCAGCTTGCATCGGCCATGCAGGCGGCGCTTGGTGAGGACTGGTCCATCGCCCGGCTGAGCAAAGGGCACTTCGCGGCGCTTGCTGTCGTCAGTCAGGCCGAGCGCGAAGGCGTGGCCGTGGCCGCGAGCCGACTGCTGGCCGCGTGTGCCCGGGTCACAAGCCCGCTGGACGTTGTAGGCGATCTGGACTTGCGAATCGCGTACCAATGCGGGCTCGGTTTGGGCACGGACCTCTCGCACGTTCTGAGCGAGATGGATGATTGTGGCCGCGCGCTGCAAGGCGGCAAGCGGATCATCGAAGTCGTGCCGTCCCATTGATCACCAGCGTGAACGGAAGGACAGCGAGGGCGAGAATTCCGTGCATGGCATCTGAGGGCGCCGGTCGGTCAAACCTCTTGTTTCCACAGAGTCGATTCGAACAGGGAATTGGTCGGCTCTGCCGAGATCCGATATGCTGGCGCTCGGCTTGAGGGAACTCGACCCCTGAGAACGTCAAAAACTCCTGAACAGGTTTTGCGGCCCCAGAGGGACCCTTCCAAGAAAAATCAACAACTTGCGCAAGCGCAGCGAAGCTACGAACCAACGGGTCGTGCCGTAGGCCGTTCCAGCTTCCTGTGCAATACAGTCAATGCGTGACGCTTCTCTGCCAAGTATTCGTGCGCGTCATAGTGCGTCGCCTGGACTCCGCTGATTCCGTGCGACTGAAGCTGGCCTCGGATATGCAAGGGGATGCCTGCCGCAGCCAGCAAGGTCTCCACACCAGAGCGAACTCTCTTGAGCTGGAATCCATCGATCCCCGCGCTCTTGCCAATCTCTCCTGCCCATGCTGAGAGGCTGGTCGGATGCATTGGCGTAATACCACCGTCCGTGCTGAAGATGAAGCCCTCAGTGGACAGCATCTTGAGCTCCTTCCGGATTGCCCCCGTCAGCGGAATTAAATGTTCACGGGCTTCGTCGCGATTCCCCTTGCCATCCCACAGGCGAAGCCGATCGTCGCTGAGGTCTCGCTCGGCGGTGGCCCGCATTAGCTGTGCGGCTCTTTGTGCACCCGTCAGCAGGTGCACGCGAAGCGCAGCACCGGCCGTGCTCGGATCCGTCTTCAGCGCGGCCCAGTACCTGAGGATTTCAGTTTCTGACAGCGGGCGCTTGTCCGGCCTGGTCTTGATCGGTGCGGTGCTGGCGACAGGGTTGTCGGTGATGCCGAAGGCCACAAAAGACGCAGGCAGCGTAGAGTCGGAGTCGGCGCGGCTTGCCCGCGTATAGGCAGCCCGCAAATAGGCTCTGAACTTGCGCGCCGTGGTCTTCTTCCCGGCTTCCACAAGCCTGCGCTGGACGGCGACGATGCTGGCCTTGCTCACCTCGGAGGCCACTGTCTCAGCCAGGTCAGGGAAGGGGTCGAGCAGATGGTTGTCGAAAATGCCCTCCGCATCCCGCCATGACGACTTACCCTCGCTCTTCAAGTAACTGCAGTAGGTCGAACAGAGCTTTCTCAGCGTCTGCTCCCGCATTCCTTCGGCCACTTCCATCCGCTTGGCTTCGGCTGCCCGTCGTTCCGCCTCTTGCCTCTCCAGCTCGCGAGGATCCTTTCCCGTGTCGACCAGCACTCGCAGCCTGTTGGCCTCGGTGCGCGCATCCTCGATGGACCAGGACCGCACATCGCCAATGGTTCGCCGAATGGTGTCTCGGCCAAGTTTGGCTTCAAATACGAAGGACTTGGCGCCAGCGCCGGTCACCCGAACGCGCAGACCTGGGGCCTTCCGGTCTCGAAGGAACGCCTGGGATTTGTCGGCAGGGCAATGCAGGCGCGCAATCAGGCCGGCCGTGAGCTCGTGGCTGCTTGCGAGATCGATGGGTGTATCGTGTCGTGGGCGCATATCCGTTGGTCCAGAAAGTCCGGTTCCATGTAGCCACCATGTAGCCACTTTTCAGATATTTTGCCCCATCTCGATCAACCCGAAAAGCGATCAAAGCCATCCTAAGTCATTGATTCATAAGGGGTTTGTCCAACCGAATCGAATCTGGCAGAATTCAGATCAACGTAGGAAGATCAGGACTTTTAATCCGTTGGTCGCAGGTTCGAATCCTGCACGTCCTACCAACAAAATCCGAAGGGATCGATCAGAAATGATCGGTCCCTTTTTCGTTGCCTTCGATATTTGCATGCGAGCCGTACGCCCCCCGCTGCCCACCCCTTCGCCGCTGGGTAAAGCCTGCGGCGCCCGTGAGCTAGTGCCGCTTTGGCGCATGGCGTGGAGCGGCGTGGCGGTGAGGGACGTCCCGTCCGCCCATAGACTTGCCGCATGGAGCTTCCAAGCCCATCGATGGACGAGCTGATCGCCACCGCGCGACGTGCAGCCGCCATGGCGGAGGAAAAGTACGCCGCTTTCCTGGCGGCGTGCGGCAATGACGGCGACCTCGCCCAGGTGGATGGAGCGCGGGTGGATATGGAGGCACATTGCGATCTGTGCGAAGCCGTGACCAGCCGACTGATGGAGGCGCTGCAACGCCTCGTGGTTCCGCTTGGGCGCTCGCCACAGTAGCGCCCCGCACCCGCTGGGGCATGCACAATCCGTCCCCATGCTCCAAGACTACGACCCCGACGATCTGCAAGTCCGCGTGGCCGAACTGATGGTGGCGACGGCCGATGAATCGGATGCCCACCTCGACGGTTGCATCCACGACGTCCTCAAGCTGCTGCGCGCCAAGATGAAGATGGACGTCGTCTTCGTCTCCGAATTCACGGGCGGCCAGCGGGTGTTCCGGCAGGTCGAGCAAGGTCCCGAGGCGTTGCTCGCCGAGGGTGCCGGAGACCCCATCGAGGAGAGCTGGTGCCAGCGCGTCGTCGATGGCCGCCTGCCTGAATTCATCGCGGATGCCAAGCCGCTCCAAGCCGCTGGCGTGGCGCCCGCCACGCCGTTTTCCATCGGCACGCACATCAGCACGCCGGTGAAGCTGCCGAACGGTGAGCTCTACGGCACCTTGTGCTGTTTCAGCTTCGCGCCCGAGGGTGATGCAAGCGAAGCCGATCTGCGCAAGCTGCGCTACACGGCGGAACTGACCGGCCAGCGGCTGCAGGCTTCACGGCAACGCGCCCTGGATGCACTTTCGCTCCAGCCGTTGGCCGAAGGCAGACTCAAGCGTCCGAGCTGATCACCGTGGGCGAGGGCGCCGGCAACAGCAGGTCGGCCTGCTTGCACACCAGCACGCAGTCGCGGATGTGCTCCTCACCCAGGTAGCGGATCGCCGTGTAGCCGATCAGTGCGGCAAGCGCCTGGCCGGCCAGCGGCACGTACTTGGCCGCCTGCTTGGCGGTCATCCGCGCGCCCACGGCCGCCGCGACGCGGATCACGAGTTCACGGGTGATGAACTTTCCGATCACCATCGACCCCACCACGCTCACCGCCTTCTGCACCTGCTCGCGCTTGTGCTTCGGCAGCCGCTCCACCTGTTCCGCGGTCAAGCCGAATTCCGCGCTGATGGCCGGCAGCAGTTTCGACAGCAGCGCGGCATCCACCAGCCAGTCGAGCCCCGGGACGGGCACCGCACTCGCGGCGGCGCCCATCATCGCGCGCTTGTTCAGCAACTTGCGGGCGCGGCGCACGGCCTCCTGCATCTGCGGGTTGCCGGCGGCGAGTTGGAGGGCGGTGGGCATGATGCGAAGCTCAGGGCGCAGTCATCATAGACAAAGTCAGCCGGTGGCGGCAGCGGCCGTCTCGATGTCGCCGGAGAGCGCCAGCCAGCGTTCCTCCAGCGCGTCCAGCTCGTCGGTGATGGCCTTGAGGCGCCTCCCGGCGTCCGCCATGTCTTGCGCGGCCAAGGTCCCGTTCAGCTTTTCCTCGACGCCGGCCTTCTCCTGCTGCAGCGAAGCCATGCGGCGCTCCGCCTGCTCCAGCTCCTTCTTCAACGGCTTCAAGCGCGCCGCCAATTGCTGGCGCTGCTGGGCCTGGGCCTTGCGCTGCTCCTGAGGATTGCCGCGGGGCTCGGCCGGTGGTGGCGGGGCGACGGCGGCTGCTGGGAGCGCACCAGATGGCGCGCCACCTTTGGCAACCTGATCCCGGAGCCGCTTGGCTTCGTCCAGCAGGTACTTCTGGTAATCGTCCAGGTCCCCATCGAACGGGCCGATGACGCCCCGCCCGACCAGCCAGAACTCGTCGCACACCGCGCGCAGCAGTGCACGGTCGTGGCTGACCAGCATGACGGTGCCCTCGAACTCGTTCAGAGCCATGCCCAACGCTTCGCGCGTGTTCAGGTCGAGGTGGTTGGTGGGCTCGTCCAGCAGCAGCAGGTTGGGGCGCTGCCAGACGATCATGGCCAGCACCAGCCGCGCCTTCTCGCCGCCGCTCATCGTGCCGACTGCCTGCTGCACCATGTCGCCGCTGAAGAGGAACTGGCCGAGGAAATTGCGCAGGTCCTGTTCGCGCGAAGACTGCCCGAGCGCCGCGCCGGTGTCACGCGCCAGGCGGATCATGTGCTCCAGCGGCGTGTCCTGCGGGCGCAGCACGTCGAGCTCCTGCTGCGCGAAGTAGCCGATGGCCAGGCCCTTGCCTTCGGTGATGTTGCCCGCCATGGGCGGCATGGTCCGGGCGATGGTCTTCACCAGCGTCGACTTGCCCTGGCCGTTGGCGCCCAGGATGCCGATGCGCTGGCCCGCCATCACCGACCGGTTCACGCCGCTCAGGATGACGTTGTCTTCGCCGTAGCCGAACGCCGCGTCGCTGATCGCCAGCATGGGGTTCGGCAGGTTGGCCGGCTCCTTGAACTCGAAGGTGAACTCCGCGTTCGCCAGCACCGGCGCGATCTTCTCCATGCGCTCCAGCGCCTTGACGCGGCTTTGCGCCTGCTTGGCCTTGCTGGCCTTGGCCTTGAAGCGGTCGATGAACTTCTGCAGGTGGGCGATCTTGTCCTTCTGCTTGGAGAAGGCGGCCGACTGCTGCTCCAGCTGCTGCGCGCGCAACAGCTCGAAGCCGCTGTAGTTGCTGCCATAGCGCGTGAGCTGCTGCTGCTCGATGTGCAGAGTGACGCCCGTGACGGCGTCGAGGAATTCGCGGTCGTGGCTGATGATGATCAGCGTGCCGGCATAGCGCTGCAGCCAGCCTTCCAGCCAGACCAGGGCATCCAGGTCCAGGTGGTTGGTGGGTTCGTCCAGCAGGAGCAGGTCGGACGGGCTCATCAGCGCCCGTGCCAGCTGCAGGCGCATCCGCCAGCCGCCGGAGAAGCTGTTCACCGGCTGGTCGAGTTCGTGCGGGCGGAAACCCAGCCCGAGGATCAGCGACTGGGCCCGGGGCCCGGCGTCGTGCTCTCCGGCATCTGCCAGGTCGGAATGGGCATGCGCGATCGCGTAGCCGTCGCCGCTTTCCTCCGCGCGCGTGAGTTCATCGCGCAGCGCCATCAGGCGCGTGTCGCCGGCGAGCACGAAGGCGGTGGCCGCCTCGTCTGTCTCCGGCATGTTCTGCGCGACTTCGGCCTTCTGCCAGTGCGCCGGCAGCGAGAAGTCGCCGGCGTCCTCGTGCAGGGTGCCGTTCAGCAACGCGAACAGAGTGGACTTGCCCGCACCGTTGCGGCCGACCAGGCCGACCTTCTCGCCGGGGTTGATGGTGACCGAAACGCGATCGAGCAGCACCTTGGCGCCGCGGCGCAAGGTGACGTTGCGCAGCTGGATCACTTGTTGCCCAGCTTCGAGAAGGCCTGCTCGAAGTCGGCCAGCAGGTCGGCTTCGGCCTCGATGCCCACCGACACGCGGATCAGCGAGTCGGCGATCTGCATGCTCTGGCGCATCTGCTCGCCCATCTCCCAGAAGATGGTCCGGGCGGCCGGCAGGGCCAGCGTGCGGTTGTCGCCGAGGTGGCTCGACTTGATGACGAGTTCCAGCGCGTTCAGCACGTCGAACGGGTCGACACCGTCCACCGTTTCGAAGCTGAACAGCGCGCCGTAGCCGCTGAACAGGTCCGTGGCCCGCCCATGCTGGTCGTGGCTCTTCAATCCCGGGTAGTGCACGGCCGACACCAAGGGCGCGGCCTCCAGCCAGCGCGCCAGTGCCATGGCGTTGCCGCAGGCGCGCTCCATGCGCAGCGTGAGCGTTTCGGCGCCGGTTGCGATGCGATGGCCGTGCTCCGCGCTGAGCGTGCCGCCCAGGTCGCGCAAACCCTTCTTGCGGATCTGCAGCAGGCCCCAGTTCGCCTGGGCCCCCTTGCGATAGGCCGGCAGCAGGTTGGGGTACGCAGCCCAGTCATACAGCCCGGTGTCGCTCACCGAGCCGCCCAGGGCGTTGCCGTGGCCGCAGATCGCCTTGGAGAGCGAATGGATGACGAGTGACGCGCCCACGGCCTTGGGCCTGAACAGCCGCGGCGTGGTCAGTGTGTTGTCGACGATGTAGACGATCTGGCGCGCCGTGCACAGCTGGCCGATGCCGGCCAGGTCGGCCACCTGGGTGCGCGGGTTGGCGATGGTTTCCACGAACACCATGCGCGTCTCGGGGCGCAGCGCCTGTTCGACGTTCGCGGCATCGGTGGCGTCGACCAGGGTCACTTCGCAGCCCAGCTGGGTGAGGGTGCTGAACCAGCTGGCCGTGTTGCCGAACAGGAAGCGGCTTGCCACCACATGGTCGCCACGCTGGAGCAGCGCCGTCATGGTGGAAATGATCGCGGCCATGCCGGAGGCGAAGCTCACCGTGCCGACGGCGTCTTCCATCAGGGTGATCTTGGCTTCCAGCGCGGCGGTGGTCGGGTTGCCCTGGCGGCCGTAGACGTAGCCGCTCTTGTCGCCCTGGAACACGGCGGTGAGGTCTTCGGCACGCTCGTAGCCGTAGCCGGTCGCGATATGGAGGGGCTTGTGCGTGGCGCCATGCTCGGCGCCGGCAGCGCGGTCGGCGTGCAGGATGCGGGTGGAGATATCGCGGGTCATTGCCGCGATTTTCTCATCCCTGCGAGAGCAGCGCCTCCCGGGTCAGCAAGAGAACCTGATCCTCCCCGGCGCTGGTCTCCAGCCAGACGGCTTCCAGCTGGGGAAAAGCGGCCTCGAAGTGGTCCCGTTCATTGCCGATCTCCAGCACCAGTACCGCGTCCGGGCCCATGCGCGACGGCGCGTCCCGCAGCAGCCCGCGGATGAAATCCATGCCGTCCGGCCCGCCGGCGAGGGCCAGGCGAGGTTCGGCCAGGTACTCCGGCGGCAGCGCGCCCATGCTGCCTTCGCTCACGTAGGGCGGGTTGCACAGGATCAGGTCGTAGGGACCGGGCAGGGCCTGCAGGCCGTCCGACGGATGGACGGAGATCCGTTCCTCCAGTCCGTGTTTGCCCACATTGATCCGCGCCACCTCGAGGGCGTCCAGCGAGATGTCCGCCGCATCGACCAGCACGTCGGGGTAGGCCATGGCGGCCAGCACCGCCAGGCTGCCATTGCCGGTGCACAGGTCCAGCACCTGCCGCGTGCGGTCCGAGAGCCATGGGTCGATGCTGCCGTCGGCCAGCAACTCGGCGATGAAGCTGCGCGGGACGATGACGCGCTCGTCCACGTAGAAAGGCACGCCTTGCAGCCAGGCTTCGCGGGTCAGGTAGGCCGCCGGCTGGCGAGTGGCGATCCGTTTGTCGAGCAGTGCCTCCACGGCCGTCTGCTCCGCCGGGGTGACCGGGCGGCGTGCGTGGTCGTCCAGGCGATCGATCGGCAGCTGCAGCATCCACAGCACCAGCCAGGCTGCTTCATCGAACGCATCCACGGTGCCGTGGCCGAAGGACACGCCCGCGGCTGCGAGGCGCTCCGCCCCCGCTTCAACCAGCTCCAGCAGGTTCACGTCGCCGCCTGCGCGTCCAGGTTTTCCAGCACGCGCCGGTAGATGTTCTTCAGCGGCTCGATGTCCGCCACCCGCACGTGCTCGTCGATCTTGTGGATGCTGGCATTGAGCGGTCCGAACTCGATCACCTGCGGGCAGATGCGCGAGATGAAGCGGCCGTCGCTGGTGCCGCCGGTGGTGGAGAGCTCGGTCTCGAGGCCGGTTTCGTCGCGGATGGCGGCCTGTACGGCGCCCACCAGTTCGCCGGGCGTGGTCAGGAAGGGCTGGCCACCGACCGTCCAGGCCAGCTCGTAGTCGAGCGCATGGCGGTCGAGGATGTCATGCACGCGCTTCTGCAGGTCTTCGGCCGTGCTGACGCTCGCGAAGCGGAAGTTGAAATCCACCACCACCGTGCCCGGGATGATGTTGCCCGCGCCGGTGCCGCCGTGGATGTTGCTGATCTGCCAGCTGGTGGGCGGGAAGTAGTCGTTGCCCCAATCCCATTCGGTGGTCGCCATCTCATCGAGGGCGGGCAGCACCAGGTGGATGGGGTTCTTCGCGAGCTGGGGGTAGGCGATGTGGCCCTGGATGCCCTTGACCGTCAACTTGCCGGTCAGGCTGCCGCGCCGCCCGTTCTTGATCATGTCGCCCAGGCGCTCCACCGAAGTGGGCTCGCCAACGATGCAGTAGTCCAGCTGTTCGCCGCGTTCCTGCAGCCGCTGGCACACCACCACCGTGCCATCGACGCTGGGGCCCTCTTCGTCGGAGGTGAGCAGCAGGGCGATGGACAGGGCGGGATCGGGTTTTGCAGCCAGGAATTCTTCCACCGCGACCGTGAAGGCGGCGATCGAAGTCTTCATGTCCGCGGCGCCGCGCCCGTAGAGCAGGCCATCACGATGGCTGGGCACGAAGGGGTCGCTGTGCCACTGTTCCAATGGCCCGGTCGGCACCACGTCGGTGTGGCCCGCGAAGACCAGCGTGCGCGCGCCGCGGCCGGGTCGCCTGGCCCAGAGATTCGTGACCCGGAAACCGTCCGGGCCGCTCAGCATGGTTTCGCAGGCGAACCCGAGGGGCGCGAGACGCCCCGCCAAGATGGACTGGCACTCGCCGTCAGCCGGCGTGACGGTGCGCTGGGAGATGAGTTGTTCGGTAAGGCGAAGGGCGCTCGACATCCCGCTAGTGTTTCACGTCCAGCGTGATTTCGGTGAAGGAGGGTTCGTCGTCGACCTCTTCCTCCGCCTGCTGGTTGGGGTTGTTCCCCGTCGAGGTGTTCTGCAGCCGCCATTGCAGGTTGGTCGGCGAATCGGCGTAGGCCAGGCCTTCCTTCTTGTCGACGGTACCTTCCATGATCAGGCGGGCGATGTCCGCCTCGAAAGTCTGCGAGCCTTCGGCCATCGACTGCTCCATGGCCTCTTTCACGCCCGAGAAGTCGCCTTTCTCGATCAGGTCGGCCACCAGCTTGGTGTTCAGCATCACCTCCACCGCCGGGGCGCGGCCCCCGCTCACGGTGCGCAGCAGGCGCTGCGACACCACAGCCTTGAGTGCCGCGGCCAGGTCACCCAGCATGGTGGGACGCACCTCGACGGGGTAGAACGACAAGATGCGGTTCAGGGCCTGGTAACTGTTGTTCGCGTGCATCGTCGCCAGGCACAGGTGGCCCGACTGGGCGTAGGCGATGGCGGCGGACATGGTCTCGCGGTCGCGGATTTCACCGACCAGGATGACGTCGGGGGCCTGCCGCAGGGCGTTCTTCAAGGCGGTCTGCATCGACTGCGTGTCGCTGCCGACCTCCCGCTGGTTCACCACGCACTTCTTGTTGCGGAACAGGAATTCGACCGGGTCCTCGATGGTGAGGATGTGGCCAGCCATGTTCTCGTTGCGGTGGTCCATCATCGAAGCAAGCGTGGTGCTCTTGCCGGCGCCGGTGGAGCCCACCATCAGCAGCAGGCCGCGCTTGGCCATGATCAGTTCGGCCAGGATCATGGGCACGGACAGCGAGCCCAGCGGCGGGATGTCGGTCGCGATGTACCGGATGACGGCGGCGATGGTGCCGCGCTGCCGCATGGCGGAGAAGCGGAAGTTGCCGGCGCCCTCGACGGCGTGGGCCATGTTCAGCTCGCCGGTCTGGTCGAGTTCCTCGATGCGGTGGGCCGGCAGCACTTCGGCCAGCAGTTGGCGAGTGGCCTCCGGCGGCAGCATCTGGTTGTTGATCGGCAGACACTGCCCGTTGATCTTGATCATGGCCGGCGCGTGCGCCGACAGATAGACGTCCGAGGCCTTTTTCTCGGCCATCAAACGCAAGATCTTTTCCATCGTGGACATGGGACCCCTCCGTCCTTCGGTTACTTCCGCCTACCCCTGGCGCACGTTCAATCGCGCAACAGGTCGTTCAAGCTGGTTTTCGCGCGCGTCTGCGCATCGACCCGCTTGACGATGATTGCAGCATACAGGCTGTATTTGCCGCCGTCTTTGGGGAGACTCCCGGAAATGACCACCGAACCCGCCGGAATCCGGCCATAGGTCACGGCGCCCGTCGCCCGGTCGTAGATCGGGGTGCTCTGGCCCAGGTAGACGCCCATGGAAATCACCGAGTTCTCCTCGACGATCACCCCCTCCACCACCTCGGAGCGGGCGCCGATGAAGCAGTTGTCCTCGATGATCGTGGGGTTGGCCTGCAGGGGCTCCAGCACGCCACCCAGGCCGACGCCGCCGGAAAGGTGCACGTTCTTGCCCACCTGGGCGCAGGAACCGACGGTGGCCCAGGTGTCCACCATGGTGCCTTCGTCGACGTAGGCGCCGATGTTCACGTAACTGGGCATCAGGATGGCGCCCTTGGCGATGTAGCTGCCCCGCCGGGCGACCGCCGGCGGCACCACGCGCACGCCCGTGGCCGCCATTTCCTCGGGCGACAGGTGGGCGAACTTGGTCTGCACCTTGTCGTAGAAGCCCAGGTCGCCGGCCCGCATGACCTCGTTTTCCTTCAGCCGGAACGACAGCAGCACCGCCTTCTTGACCCACTGGTGCACCGTCCACTGGCCGACGCCTTCCCGGGTGGCGACCCGCAGGTGGCCGTTGTTCATCTCCGCGATGACGTGGTCCACGGCCTCCAGCACTTCCTTCGGGGCGGACTTGGGCGAGAGGGTTGCGCGGTTTTCCCACGCGTTGTCGATGGTTTGCTGCAGTTGCTGGCTCATGAAGTGACTTCGGATTTCCGGACGAATTGGACAATGCGCTGGGCGGCCTCCACGCATTCGGCGGTGTCGGCGACCAGGGCCAGGCGCACGCGGCCGGCGCCCGGATTGGTGCCGCCAGCCTCGCGGGCGAGGTAGCTGCCCGGCAGTACCGTTACATTGTATTGAGAGAGCAGCTCGCGGGCGAATTCCGTGTCGCTGCCCTTCACGCCGGCCCAGAGATAGAACGATGCGTCGGGCAGCCGGACGTCCAGCACTTGCGCGAGCAAGGGCGTGACTTCGGCGAATTTGCGGCGGTACTGCTCGCGGTTGGCCGCCACGTGCGCCTCATCGTTCCAGGCCGCCACGCTGGCCGCCTGGACCACCGGGCTCATCGCGCTGCCGTGGTATGTGCGATACAGCAGGAACTGCTTGATGCAGGCGGAGTCACCCGCGACGAAGCCGCTGCGCAGGCCCGGCACGTTGCTGCGCTTGGACAGGCTGGTGAACGAGACCAGCCGGGGAAACTCGGTTCGGCCCAGCTTGCGGGCGGCTTCCAGGCCGCCCAGCGGCGGGGTGTCGCCGAAGTAGATTTCGCTGTAGCACTCGTCCGAGGCGATCACGAAGCCATGGCGGTCGGAAAGCTCGAACAGCTTTTTCCACTCCTCGAGGGGCATCACCGCGCCCGTGGGGTTGCCCGGGGAGCAGACAAAAATCAGCTGCGTGCGGTTCCAGATCTCCGTAGGCACGGCGTCCCAGTCGACGGCGAAGTTGCGCGCGGGGTCGCTGGGCGCGTAGTAGGCCTGCGCCCCTGCCAGCAGGGCTGCGCCTTCGTAGATCTGGTAGAACGGATTGGGGCAGACGACGACCGCATCCCGGGTGGGGTCGATCACCGTCTGCGCGAATGCGAACAGGGCTTCGCGCGACCCGTTCACCGGCAGCATCTGCGTGTTCGCATCCACCCCCAGCAGGCCATAGCGCACTTGCAGCCAGTGGCGGAATGCTTCGCGCAGCTTGGGCTCGCCGGCCGTCGCCGGGTAGACCGAGAGCCCCGCGAGCGAGCCGGTCAGCGCCTCCTTGATGAATTCCGGCGTGGCGTGTTTCGGCTCGCCGATGCCCAGGCTGATGGGGCGGTAGGCCGGGTTGGGCGTGACCCCGGCGAACAGTTGCCGCAGCCGTTCGAAGGGATAGGGCTGCAGCCGGGACAACAGGGGGTTCATGGGCGGGATTATCTCCGCCACCGCGGACCAGTCCGCGTGCAGTACCGGGCTGCGCGACTTTTGGTATCAGGAACCGACTCTGGCATGAAATAGCGGCACTGAGCGGGGCCGCAACCACGAAAGTGCAGGCACAAGCATGTGCTTGGGCCACCTGGATCTCCATGACGATCCGTGCGATCTCCCCCCGCTCCGCGGCTTTTGTGACCCTGATGGCTGCCGCCGCCGCCCTCACCGGCTGCTATGTGGTGCCCCTGCAGCAACCCCAGCCCGGTCCCGCCGTCATTCACGTTCCCACGCCACCGCCACCCGGGCCGGTGACTTTCACCGCGCGGCTGTACCCGTCGAACGACCTGGCGTCCCAGTATGGGATGGTCGGGGCACTGGTGACCAACGACCTGAACGGCCGGGGCCACTTCAGCACGAACATCGGTGGCGAAGCCTTCACCGGGGAAGCGACGCGGCACGCAGGTTCGCCGCGGGACGGAGTGGCCAATGGCGCGGGCAACCGCGGCGGCTACATCAACTGCCGCTACACCATGAACTCGCCGACGCTGGGCACGGGCACCTGCCGCCTCTCCACGGGCGCCACGTTCACCATGCACGTGGGCAGCTGAGAGGATCCAGCCCGCCGTTGCGCGGGCGCATCTCCGGAGGTGGCGGCGCGACAGCCATGGCGCGCATGTTAGGCAGCCGGGTCTCCTGCCAGCCCGATCAGCTCGCGCGCATTGTCCGGCGCGTGGCGCTTGTCGGTGTTGTCGAAATAGCAGTAGACGTCACGGCCGGTACGCACCGGTGGGCGCTCTCGCGTGATGAGGCGCGCATCGCTCACCTGCCGGCCGTCCCGCCAGGCCCGCACCAGCCGCGCCCAGCGTCGCAGTTCCTCGCTCGTGTAGCGGCTGTTGTACAGCTCGGTCGATCCATGCAGGCGCATGTAGACGAAATCCGCGGTGACGTCCTCGTACAGGGGCCAGGGCTTGGGGGTGTCCGCCACCACCCAGGCGACACCGTGCTTGCGCAACTGGCGCACGAAATCGGGCGTGACGAAGCTGGCATGGCGCACTTCGACGGCGTGGCGCCAGCGGCGGTTGCGCTGGGGCTCCAGGCTGGCCCGTCCTTGCAGGCGTTCATCGTGTCCGGCCGCCAGCTTGGCGGCGGCCGCGGCTGTCTTCGGGAGGAGCCGGAAGAACGCCTCGAACAGCGCCGGGTCGTACTGGAGATTCGGCGGAAACTGCCAGAGGATGGGACCGAGCTTGTCGCCCAGCTCGAACAGCCCGGACGCGAGGAAATTGGCGAGCGCCTGTTCGACCTTGCGCAGGCGCAGCATGTGGGTGATGTAGCGGCTGCCCTTGACCGCGAAGACGAAGCCGGGCGGCGTCTGCCGCGCCCACATCGCGTAGCTGGAGGGCCGTTGCAGCGAATAGAACGAGCCGTTCAGCTCCAGCGAGGGGAACTGGCCGGCCGCGAACTGGAGCTCGCGCGCCTGCGCCAGCCCCTTCGGATAGAAGTGCCCGCGCCAGGGCGTGTAGCGCCAGCCCGAAACACCGATGAAGGCCTTGCCCGCCATGCCCTGTTTTTGCCAGAAACCGGCGGGGCGCGGTGGTCTCTACCACAAGTCGTTGCAAGCGCCGCCCCAGAGCGGAAAGAACGCTTTCGTCCGCACGGTATCATTCCCCGCTCTTTCAGAACCAGCATCACGGGCGAGGGGTCGTGCGTCTCACTTCCATCAAGCTTTCCGGGTTCAAGTCCTTCGCGGAACCCACCAATTTCCTGTTGCCCGGCCAGCTGGTCGGCGTGGTGGGCCCCAACGGCTGCGGCAAGTCCAACATCATGGACGCGGTGCGCTGGGTGCTGGGCGAATCGCGCGCCAGCGAGCTGCGCGGCGAGTCGATGCAGGACGTCATTTTCAACGGCACGAACACGCGCAAGCCATCGTCGCGCTCTTCGGTCGAGCTGGTGTTCGACAACGCCGACCACCGGGCCGGCGGCCAATGGGCGCAGTTCGCCGAGATCGCCGTCAAGCGCGTGCTGACCCGCGACGGCACCAGCAGCTACTACATCAACAACCAGCCGGTGCGCCGGCGCGACGTGCAGGACGTGTTCCTGGGCACGGGTCTCGGGCCGCGCGCCTACGCCATCATCGGCCAGGGCACGATCAGCCGCATCATCGAATCCAAGCCGGAAGAGCTGCGCCTGTTCCTGGAGGAAGCGGCCGGCGTCTCCAAGTACAAGGAGCGGCGGCGCGAGACGGAGAACCGCCTCTCGGACACCCGCGAGAACCTCACGCGGGTGGAAGACATCCTGCGCGAGCTGAACGCCAACCTCGACAAGCTGGAGAAACAGGCCGAGGTGGCGCAGCGCTACAACACGCTGCAGGCCGACGTGACGCTCAAGCAGCACCAGCTGTGGTTCCTGAAGCGCGCCGAGAGCGAAACCGACCAGGGGCGGATCAAGGCGGAGGCCGACAAGGCCGTGAACGACCTCGAATCGCGCGTCGCCGACCTGCGGCGCATCGAAAGCGAGCTGGAAACCATCCGGCAGGCCCACTACGCCGCCGGGGACCAGGTGAACCAGTCGCAGGGCCTGCTCTACGAAGCCAGCGCCGAGGTCGGCCGGCTGGAGGCCGAAATCCGCTTCGTGGTGGAGGGCCGCCAGCGCGTCGAGCAGCGCCTGGTCCAGCTGAAGGAGCAAGCCGCCCAGTGGGTGGCACGCAAGGACGAGGCCACGGCCGAGACCGAGAACCTGGCCGCCCTGGGCATCGAGGCCGAAGAGAAGGCCACCGTGCTGGCAGCCCAGGTGGAAGACCAGGGCCTGCAACTTCCCGACTTGGAGGAAGCCCTGCGCCAGGCGCAGGCGCGCTCGTCCGAACAGCGCGGCGCCGTGGTGCAGGTGCAGCAGCAGATCCAGGTGCTGGCGGCCGACCAGCGCAACATCGAGGAGCAGTCGCGCCAGTTGAACCAGCGGCGCGAACGCCTCGTCGTCGACCGCAATGCGCTGGCGGCGCCGGACGAGGCGCGCCTCGTCAACCTGCAGGCGCAACTGGCCGCCGCCCAGGACGCCGCCGAAACCGCCGATGCGCGCCTGCATGAGTTGCAGGAGCAGGTGCCGCAGCTCGACGAAGACCGCCGGGCCAAGCAGCAGTCCGTCAACGCCGAAAGCGGCAAGCAGGCCGACCTGTCGGCGCGCATGGAAGCCCTGAAAGCCTTGCAGGAGAAGGTGCGCACGGACGGCAAGCTGCAGCCCTGGCTGGCGAAGCATGGCCTGGGCGGGCTGCAAGGCCTGTGGACGCGCATCCACATCGAGCAAGGTTGGGAAAGCGCCCTGGAAGCCGCGCTGCGCGAGCGCATGAACTCGCTGGAGATTTCCCGGCTGGACATGGTGCGCGCGTTCGCGAACGACGCGCCGCCCGCCCGCCTGGCGTTCTACAGCCCGCCGCCCGCGGGCGTGCCGGAACCCGCGGCCGCGCTGCCGCGCCTGGCCGACCTGCTGCGCCTGAACGACGCCGGCCAGAAGGCCTTGCTGTCCGACTGGCTGCACGGCTGCTACACGGCGGCGAGCTTCGAGGATGCCCTGGCGGCCCGCGAGAAGCTGCAGGCCGGCGAAGTGATCTACGTGAAATCCGGCCATGCGGTGAGCCACCACAGCGTGAGCTTCTACGCGCAGGATTCGGAGCAGGCCGGCTTGCTGGCCCGCCAACAGGAGATCGAGAACCTCGAGAAGCAGCTGCGCGCGCAGACGCTCATCCATGAGGAAGCGCGTTCGGCGCTGGTGCGCGCCGAGGCGGCCTACACCGATGCCTCCCAGCGTCTGATGGCCGCACGCCGCGAAGCGGCCGAGACGCAGTCGAAGTCCCACGAGCTGCAGGTCGAAACCCTGCGCCTGACCCAGCTGGCCGAGCAGACCCGCGCCCGAAGCGAGCAGATCGCCGGCGACCTGGCCGAAGTCGATGCGTTGCTGGAGGAACTGCAGGAGCGCCGCGTCGCCGCCGAAGGCCGCTTTGAAGAGCTGGACATGCAGCTGGCCGACAGCCAGGAGCGCCACGCCCAGCTCGACGAGCGTGTCATCGAGGGCGAACGCAAGGTGGCCGAGGCGCGCGAGCAGCATCGCGGCCTGGAGCGCCAGGCGCAGGAGGCGCAGTTCGCCCAGCGCGCGCTCGAAGCCCGCAAGGGCGAGCTGCAGCGCGCCATCGAGACTGCGACGCAGCAGGCCGCCTCCATCGCCGCGGAAGAACAGCGCGCACAGGACGAGTTGACGCGCCTGACCGACGCTGCCGCGCAGGCCGGCCTGCAGACCGCGCTGTCGCTCAAGCTGGAACGCGAGCAGGTGCTGGGCGCCAAGCGCAGCGAATACGACGACCTCACCGCCAAGCTGCGCGCGAGCGACGAACGCCGCCTGCAACTGGAGCGCGAGCTCGATCCGCAGCGGCAGCGCATCACCGAGCTGCAATTGAAGGAACAGGCGGCGCGTTTGGGCCTGGAGCAGTACACGCAGCTGCTGGCCGACGCCCAAGCGGACCTGGAAGCCGTGGCCCTGTCGATCACGCAAGGCAACGTGCGCCTCACCGGCCTGCAGTCCGAGATCGACCGGATCCACCGCGAAGTAGCCGCCTTGGGCGCCGTGAACCTGGCTGCGCTGGAAGAACTGACGACCGCGCGCGAGCGCAAGCAGTTCCTGGACGCCCAGTCCGCCGACCTGAACGAAGCCATCACCACGCTGGAAGACGCCATCCGCAAGATCGACGGCGAGACCCGCGAGCTCCTGGGCAGCACCTTCCAGACGGTCAACGAGCACTTCGGCAAGATGTTCCCCGAGCTCTTCGGCGGCGGCAACGCGCGCCTGGTCATGACGGGCGAGGAGATCCTCGACTCCGGCGTGCAGGTGATGGCGCAGCCGCCCGGCAAGAAGAACCAGACCATCCACCTGCTCTCGGGCGGTGAGAAGGCATTGACGGCGATCGCGCTCGTGTTCGCCATTTTCCAGCTGAACCCCGCGCCGTTCTGCCTGCTCGACGAGGTCGACGCGCCCCTGGACGATGCCAACACCGAGCGCTATGCCAAGCTGGTGACCAGCATGAGCCGCGAGACGCAGTTCCTCTTCATCAGCCACAACAAGATCGCCATGGAAATGGCGGAACAGCTGATCGGCGTGACGATGCAGGAGCAGGGCGTCTCGCGCATCGTGGCGGTCGACATGGAGTCGGCGGTGTCGATGGCCGAAGCTGCATGAGCGGTTTCACGGTCGGCCTGGCGATCCTCGGTGGGTTGATCCTGGCGGCGCTGGTCGCCTACAACGCCTGGACGACGCGGCGCAACACGCCGAAGCAGCCTGATTTCGTGGTCACCAAGACGAGCGAAGCAGGCGAAACGGTGCGTGCGGAGCCGACCTTCGATCCTGTCGTGACCATGGGCCCGATCCCGGTGCCGGAGCGCAAACCGGGGCTGGACGCGCTGATCGACGTCCTGGCGCCCATCGTCATCGACTCCGTGGTCACCGGTGAAGCGGCGCAGGCGGCCCTGCCGCCCACGCGACGCGCCGGCAGCAAGCCCTTCGCCATCGAAGGCCGCAACGAGACGACGGGCGAATGGGAAACGCCGCGCGCCGGCCAGCGCTACAACGCCTTCCAGGCCGGTGTGCAGCTGGCCAACCGCAATGGCGCGCTCAACGAGATCGAATATTCCGAGTTCGTCGTCAAGGCGCAGGCCTTCGCCGATGCCGTCAACGGCGCGCCCGAATTCCCGGAGATGCTGGACGAGGTGGCGCGGGCCCGCGAGCTCGACCAGTTCGCCAGCGCGCACGACGCGCAACTGGGCTTCACCTTGCGCGCCCGCGCCGCGGCGTGGAGCCCCGGGTACCTGCAGCAGCACGCCGCGAAGCTGGGGTTTGTCGCCGGCGCGCTGCCGGGCCGGATGGTGCTGCCCGCAGCGTCGAACGGCGGCTCACCGATCCTGGGGCTCTCGTTCTCGACCCAGGCGGCGCTCGCCGACGACCTCTCGCAGTCGGCCATCCGCGAGGTGACGCTCAGCCTCGACGTGCCGCAGGTGCCGCGCAGCGAACAGCCGTTCATGCGCATGCGTGACGCCGCCATCGCATTGGCTGCCTCGATGGAAGGCTTGATCACCGACGACAACGGCACGGTGCTCGCCAACGATGCGCTGGATTTCATCGGCGCCGACCTCGAAGACCTCTACGACACGCTGGACGCGCGCGACCTCTCGGCCGGGTCACCGCAGGCACGGCGCCTGTTCTCGTGAAGGCGCAGATCCCTGCCGCCGTCGCCGAGCGCGCGGACGCGCTGCGGCAACTGCTGCACCACCACGCCCACCGCTACTACGTGCTGGACGATCCGGAGCTCCCGGATGCCGAGTACGACAAGCTGTTCCGCGAGCTGCAGGAGCTCGAATCCGCGCATCCGGAGCTGTTGACGCCGGATTCGCCCACCCAGCGCGTGGGGGGCAAGGCACTCGAAGGTTTTGCCAAGGTGCGGCATCGCGTGCCGATGCTGTCGATCCGGACGGAAACCGACATCGAGGCCACGGGCGCGGAGAACTTCGACGGCCGCGTGCGCCGTGAACTGGGCCTGAAGGAAGGCGATCCGCCGGTCGAATACGTTGCCGAACTCAAGTTCGACGGCCTGGCCATCAACCTGCGCTACGAGAACGGGGTGCTGGTCCAGGCCGCGACGCGTGGCGATGGCGAGATCGGCGAGGACGTCACGCAGAACATCCGCACCATCGGCCAGATTCCGCTGAAGCTGCCGCAGGATGCCCCGCCGGTGCTGGAGGTGCGTGGCGAGGTCTACATGCGCCGCGACGATTTCGAGAAGCTGAACGAGCATCAGCGCGAGAAGATCGCCCAGGGCATGAAGAACGAGCGGACCTACGTCAACCCGCGCAACGCGGCGGCCGGGGCCGTGCGCCAGCTCGATCCGGCCGTGTCGCGGCAGCGGCCGCTTTCCTTCTTCGCCTATGGCTCGGGGGAGGTCACGCCGGCGGAAGCGGGCGGACCGGACTTCCGCAGCCACTACGAGGCGCTGCTCACGCTGCGCTCCTGGGGATTCCCGGTGTCCGCCCGGACGCAGCTCGCCACCGGCGCGGCCGAACTCGTCGCTTTCCACCAGGCGGTGGGCCAGGAGCGCGACAGCCTGCCGTTCGACATCGACGGCGTGGTCTACAAGGTCAACAGCTTCGCGCTGCAGAAGCAGATGGGCTTCGTCAGCCGCGAGCCGCGCTGGGCCGTGGCGCACAAATACCCGGCGCAGGAGCAGTTGACGACCGTCGACGCGATCGAGGTGCAGGTGGGCCGCACCGGCAAGCTGACCCCGGTGGCCAAGCTCGCGCCCGTGTTCGTGGGGGGCGTCACCGTGACCAACGCGACGCTGCACAACGAGGACGAGGCGCGGCGCAAGGACGTGCGGGTGGGCGACACGGTGATCGTGCGGCGCGCCGGTGACGTGATCCCTGAGGTCGTCGCCGTGGTGGCCGAGAAGCGGCGGGCCGATGCGCCGCAGTTCACCATGCCGCGCACCTGCCCCGTGTGCGGCTCGGAAGCCCTCCGCGAGGAAGGCGAGGCCGACTACCGCTGCACTGGCGGCCTGTTCTGCGGCGCGCAGCGCATGGGTGCCATCCTGCACTACGCGCAGCGGCGCGCCCTGGACATCGAGGGCCTGGGCGAAAAGCTCGTGGAACAGGTGGTGGAGGCCGGCATCGTGCGGACCCTCCCGGACCTGTACCGGCTGGGCCTGACCTCGCTGATGGCGCTGGAGCGCATGGGCGAGAAATCCGCCCAGAACCTCCTCGCCGGCCTGGAGAAATCCAAGCAGACCACGTTGCCCCGCTTCCTCTATGGCCTGGGCATCCGGCATGTGGGTGAGTCGACGGCGCGCGATCTGGCACGCCACTTCGGCAAGCTTGACGCCATCCTGGACGCGAGCGTCGACCAGTTGCTGCAGGTGCCGGACGTCGGGCCGATCGTTGCCGAGAGCGCCCATGCCTTCTTCCAGCAGCCGCACAACCGCGAGGTCATCGAGCAGTTGCGCGCCTGCGGCGTGCATTGGGAAGAGAGCGAACCGGAAGCCCAGGCGCCCAAGCCGCTTTCGGGCAAGACGGTGGTGCTCACCGGCACCTTGCCGACCCTGAGCCGCGATGAGGCCAAGGACCTGCTGGAGGCGGCCGGCGCGAAGGTCGCTGGTTCGGTCAGCAAGAAGACCGACTATGTCGTGGCGGGCGGGGAGGCGGGCAGCAAACTGGAGAAGGCCCGCGAACTGGGGATCGTGGTTCTGGACGAAGACGGGTTGAAAGCGTTGCTCCAGGGCTGAACGGGCCCTGTGGCGATTTTGCATATCGCCAGCGCGCATCATTCTTGCTACAACTCAACCGTGGCAGAAGAAGACCAGCACTCACGTTCCAAGGGCTACAAGGTGAAAGTCACCCAGGAAGCGGGCTATGCCCGGCTGACGGTGGTGGGGAAGCCGACGTTCGATGAACTGCTCTCGCTGATCCACGTGGTGGGCGTGCACAGCGGGGAATGGCCGGGGGAGCTGCTGCTGCTGGACCTGCGCGGCATCTTGACGCGCTATTCCCGGGAGCAGGAATACCGGGTCGGCCAGGAGATCGTGACCAGCCTGGGGCACCTGCGTCGCATCGCTTCGATCGTGCCCACCGACCGGATCACGCGCCTCGCCGAGCGCGCAGCCAGGCGCAGTGGGTTGCGGGTGCGAGTATTCGACGACAAGGCGGAGGCGGTGGAGTGGCTGACCGGGAGTGATGGCGGCCAGGACGTGCCAGACTCTTCACCATGATTCTGTAGGATCGCCATCATGGCCATCCGAGACATCCTGAAAATGGGCGACACCCGCCTGCTGCGCGTCGCCCAGCCGGTGAAGAAATTCAACACGCCCGAGCTTGCCGAGCTGCTCGCCGACATGGAGGACACGATGAAAGCGGCGAGCGGCGCAGGACTGGCGGCGCCGCAGATCGGCGTCGACCTGCAGGTGGTGGTCTTCGGGACCGATGCGCCCAACCCGCGCTACCCGGATGCGCCGCCGGTACCGAAGACCGTGCTGGTCAATCCGGTGATCACGCCTGTGGGCGAGGAAGAGGAGGACGGCTGGGAAGGCTGCCTGTCCGTCCCGGGGCTGCGCGGGGTCGTGCCGCGCTGGCGCCGCATCCGCTACCAGGGCTTTGACGCCCAGGGGCGCCCGATCGACCGGGTCGCCGAGGGCTTCCATGCCCGTGTGGTCCAGCACGAATGCGACCACCTGATCGGCAAGCTGTACCCGATGCGCGTTCGCGACTTCGCGCAATTCGGCTACACCGACGTGCTGTTCCCCGGGCTGGATGCGGCGGACGACGACTAGGGCCGGAACCGAGAGATCGAAATGCGGCGGCCGCTTGGCAGGCTCAGCACAGCCGAGGTCGTGCTGCTGAACTCCAATGTCACCTGGCCGACGTTCGCGTTTCCGACAACGGGCCTCCTGTACGCGCCCCCCAGGCTCTGCCCGAAGGCGTATTGCGCCCAGGTGCCGAGATAGCGGCCGGCCCCGCCGGTCGAGGTCAAGGTGGCCCCATACCAGACGCCCCGCCCGCTGTCCTCATACATGTAGCCGCCCAGCACCATCACGCCGTCCTGTACTTCCAGCACGAAGCCACGCCCGTTCTCCGTGGGATCCCACCACACGCCTGTCTCGGGCTCACCAAGAGGCTGCGGGCTGCGCGCACCGCCACTGCCGAAATCGAAGCGTTCGATGGGAACACTGCCGCCGGCCCACGTGAGCACGCCCGCATGCCCGGTGGAAAAGGACACGGTAACGCTTCCCACCGCTTGTGCCCCAGCGGGCGGCTTGTACGGTCCGCCCAGGGTCTGGCCGCCGCGGTACTCGAGCAAGGTGCCCGCGTAAGTGGCGCCCCCGCGGTTCTCAAGCGGCGCTGCATACCAGACTGCCTGCCCGGCGGCGTCGAACAGGTAGGCACTCAGCAGCAGGCCGTCCCCGTGAGGTGTGATGGCGAAGCCCCTGCCATCCTCCACTCGGTTCCACCACCAGCCCGCATTGGGCAGCGCGATGGCCGCGCTCCTCGTCCCGGCGTGGAAACAGCTGGCGTTGCCGCCGGCATGCGGGTGCGTGAGGGGCCGCGCGTTCACGACGCCGCCGCGAATGAGCTGGGCCAGCCGAACCGAGTTTGGGTGATCCGGGAAGCGCGCACCATAGGCTTCGAGCCAGGCGGAATACGTCGAGCCGCCGACGGCCTGCACGACCCCCACCATGTCGAAATCCGGATAGGCGGGCGCGTTGCTGCAGTTCGAGGCATCCGCGCCCGCATAAGCCCGCATCAATGCCGGGTTGTCCACCGCATCGAGCAGGAATTTGACGGCGGTGTGCAGCGACTTGCCATCCACGGCTAGCGCGTACGCGTCGTAGCCCTGCACCGCCGCCAGTTCGGCGATGAACACCAGGTTGAGCAGCATGGTGTCCTGGTAGCGGTAGGCGCATGCACCTCGCGCCACTTCCCGTGGGAAGCTGCCATCCGCGCGCATCTGGTGCAGGCCCATGACGACTTTTTCCATGCCCTCGGCCACTGCGAGCCTGTCACCCTGGACGATGCCCCAGGCCATCTTCATGCCTCGGCTGAGATAGCCCGTGTTGAAGGGCGCCTCCCCGTTCTGGATGCCGCCGGGTGGTTCGGTGGAAAAGGCGACCAGGCGATCGAACCAACGGTCGATGAGCACCCTGTCCGTCGGCATGACGAGCGGGTCATGCCGCAGCATGCTCCAGGTTTGCAGGACGGGCAGCATGGACCACAAGATCTCGTACTTCTGGCGAAAATCTTCCTGGTTCGGCTGGCCCACGACGATCCCGGGGAAGGCCGACAGCGCGTCAGCGGCGGCCCAGCTGCGCAAATGATCGAGCAGTTGCCTGGCGATGGCCGGGTTGCCCGTAGCCAGAAAGTCCGAACCGTAGCTGCTCATGAAATCCCGGAACCGGCCCAAGGCCTGCTGCTCCATGCATTCCGTTCCTGAGCAGGTCAGGGCGACGATGGGCGGATGCGTCGGCTGCGGGACGGAAAAAACGATGCTCGCGTGGGTGCCCGCCGATGCAGCCAGACTGGCGCGGTCCCACAGGGGACTGGAAGCGCCCGGCTGCGTCGTGAACTGCGTGGCGCCCATCACGACGTCCGGCAGCTTGCGCGCCAGGGCCAGCACCATGCTCCGCAGTTCGGCGGGGAGGCCCGCGATGCCGTCAACTCTGGCAGTACCGCCAGCCGTGTCGGCATTCAGGTACACGTCGGCCATCCCCGCGATGCCCCTCAGGTTGGGGTCGGTGCTTGGAAACAGTTCCAGCCGTAGCACCGGCTCGTCGCGCTGCCGGTTGTAGGTGAGTCCGAAGCGCGGGTAGGCGATGCCCTCGGAGTTGCGCAGATCGGTGAACGCGATCTGCGCGTACTCGCGCACACGCTGCTGGCCGCCTTCCACGTAGCGGGTCTCCCACACCGTGATGGCGGCCGATGCGAAGGTGACGGTGGGCAGCGAGGCCGCTTCCGCGGCCAAAGGATTGACGGCGCAGAAATCCAGGGCCTTGCGACCGCCGAGTGCCGCTAGTTCGGCGCGCCGCTTGTCCACGTCCACCAAGAGCTTGCCCGGCCTGTTGACGGAGAAATCCTCGAACCGCCGCCCGCCGATGACCGATGTGTCGACCGTGAAACAGGTGGCGGGTGGCAGTTGGGGCCCCGGGCACACTTGGGCCGTGCGACTCCATGCAGGCTCGGGGGCCAGCACCAGCGCCCCCGCCAGGATCGCGAGGAGGGAGACACTGTGTGCCTGCATGGACGTGGGCGGCTTCATCGATGGAGTATGCGCGCCATCGCCGGCTGAGCGGCGGTCAGGCGGAGATCGCCTCCAGCAGCTCCGTCTCGATTTCGATCTGCCGCCGGTTCTGCTGCAGCTCCGCACCGTCGATCAGGAAGGTGTCCTCGACGCGTTCGCCCAGGGTGCTGACCTTGGCGAGCTGCAGGTTGATCTTGTGCCGCGCCAGCACGCGCGCCACGGAATACAGCAGGCCGACGCGGTCGCTGGCGGAGATCGAGAGCAGCCAGCGCTGCGCCTTCTCGTCCGGCCGGAGGTCGATGCGTGGCGCGATCGGGAAGCTCTTGACCCGGCGCGACACGCGGCCGCGGCTGGGTGGCGGCAGCGGCCCGGCGGTGTTGATCGTCAGCGCCAGTTCCGACTCGACCATGCTGCACAGCTCCCGGTAGTGGTCGGGCAGCATCGCCGTCACCACCTGGAACGTGTCGAGCGCATAGCCGTTGGTCGCGGTGTGCACCTTGGCGTCGAGGATGCTGAAGCCGGCCTGGTCGAAATAGCCGCAGATGCGCGCGAACAGGTCGGTCTGGTCCGGGGTGTACACCAGCACCTGCAAGCCTTCGCCCACGGGGGACAGGCGCGCGCGCACGATGACGCGGTCGCCACCGACGTGGCGCGACACGTGGCGCGTGTGCCAGGCGATGTCGCTGGCGTCGTGGCGCATGAAGTAGCCGACGTCGAGCGAGTCCCACAGTTTCTTGTGCGCCTCGAAGGGCAGGGCGAACAGCTGCAGTTGCACCAGCGCGTCGCGTTTGCGGGCCTCCACCTCGGCGCTCGGGTCGGGGGCGCGCCCCCCCAGCCGGCGCAGGGTGTATTTGTACAGGTCCTCCAGCAGCTTGCCCTTCCAGGCGTTCCAGACCTTGGGGCTGGTGCCGCGGATGTCGGCCACAGTCAGCAGGTACAGGGCCGTCAGGTTGCGCTCGTTGCCCACGCGCTCGGCGAAGGCGCCGATGACGGCCGGGTCGCCCAGGTCTTCCTTCTGCGCGACGCGGCTCATCGCCAGGTGCTCGCGCACCAGGAATTCGACCAGCTGGCAGTCCTCGGCGGCGATGTCGTGCGCGCGGCAGAACCGCCGCACTTCGCGCGCGCCCAAATCGGAATGGTCGCCGCCGCGCCCCTTGGCGATGTCGTGGAACAGGGCGGCGATGTAGAGGATGTAGGGCTTGTCCCAGCCGGCGGCCAGCTGCGAGCAGAACGGATACTCGTGGGCATGCTCCGCCATGAAGAAGCGCCGGACGTTGCGCAGCACCATCAGGATGTGCTGGTCCACCGTGTAGACGTGGAACAGGTCGTGCTGCATCTGCCCGACGATGCGGCGGAACACCCACAGGTAGCGTCCCAGCACCGACGTCTGGTTCATGAGGCGCATGGCATGCGTGATGCCCTGCGGCTGCATCAGGATCGCGCGGAACGTCGCGTGGTTCACCGGGTCGTCGCGGAAGCGGGCGTCCATCACCTTGCGCGCGCTGTACAAGGCCCGCAGCGTCCGCGCCGACAGGCCTTTGACGCCCACGGTCGTCTGGTACAGCAGGAAGGTCTCCAGGATCGCCTGCGGCTGTTTCAGGTACAGGTCGTCGCTGGCCACCTCGATCATCCCGGCCTTCTCGAGGAAGCGCTCGTTGATCGGCCGCGGTTCCTGCGTCGCCGGGTTGAGCCGCTCCTCGATGTTGAGCAGCAGGATCTGGTTCAGCTGCGCCACCGCCTTGGCCGCCCAGTAGAAGCGCTTCATCAGCACTTCGCTCGCGCGTGAGACGACGCGTCCGTCGGCGCGCACCAGGGGCAGGTAGCCGAACGATTCCGCCACCGCGCCCTGCAGGTCGAAGACGAGGCGATCCTCCCGCCGGTTGGCGACCACGTGCAGCTTGGCGCGGATCAGGCTCAGCAATGCCTCGTTGCGCTTGATCTGGCGGGCCTCAAAAGGCGTCGCCAGGCCACGCCGCGCGAGCTCGTCCCAGCTCTTGCCGAAGCCCGCCGCGTTGGCCACCCACAGGATCACCTGCAGGTCGCGCAGGCCGCCGGGCGATTCCTTGCAGTTCGGCTCCAGCGAATACGGGGTGTTCTCGAACTTGGTGTGGCGCTGCCGCATCTCCAGCGTCTTGGCCACGAAGAAGTTGCGCGCGTCCACCGTCTGGCGGAAGCGGCCCTGGAACTCCAGGAAGAGCTTGCGCGAGCCGGTGATCAGGCGCGACTCGAGCAGCGAGGTCTGGACCGTGACGTCCCCCACGGCCTGGGCCACGCATTCCTCCACGGTGCGAACGCTCGACCCGATCTCCAGGCCGGCGTCCCAACAGCTGCCGATGAAGGCCTCGATGCGGCGCTTGAGCGGCGCGTCGCCGTCGGGCGATACGCCGTCGGGCAGCAAGAGCACCACGTCGACGTCGGAATGCGGGAAGAGCTCTCCCCGGCCGAAGCCGCCCACCGCCAGCAGCGCCACGCCGGCAGGCAAGCCGGCCTGCTGCCAGAGGGCCTGCAACGCACCGTCGGCGAGTTCGCTGAGGGCCTGCAGCAGGCCGCGGATGCCCCGGGTGGAAGCGCTGACGGCGCGCAGGCCGGCGATGACTTCGCCTTTGCGAGCGAGATAGGCTTCGCGGACCGCCTGGATGTCGCGGCCGGCGACAGCCGGCACCGCCGCGGCCTGGTTCATCCGTTGACGAAGGCCGGCGGTGGCGGACTCCCCGCCGAGAGCGTCAGCACCTCGTAGCCGGTTTCGGTCACCAGCACCGTGTGTTCCCACTGGGCCGACAGCGAATGGTCCTTGGTGACGATGGTCCAGCCGTCATTGCCGAATTCCTTCACGTCGCGCCGGCCGGCGTTGATCATGGGCTCGATGGTGAAGGTCATGCCGGGCTGCAGCTCTTCGAGCGTGCCGGGCTTGCCGTAATGCAGGACCTGCGGCTCTTCATGGAAGTTGCGGCCGATGCCGTGCCCGCAGAACTCGCGCACCACCGAGAAGCCCTGGCTCTCAGCGAATTTCTGAATGGCGAAGCCGACGTCGCCCAGGCGCACGCCTGGCCTCACATGGGTGATCCCATGCCACATGGCTTCATAGGTGATGCCGCACAGCCGCTTGGCGGCGATCGACGCCTCGCCGACCAGGAACATCCGGCTGGTGTCGCCGTACCAGCCGTCTTTGATGACGGTGACGTCGACGTTGACGATGTCGCCCTTCTTCAGCGGCTTGTCGTTGGGGATGCCGTGGCAGACGACGTTGTTGACCGAGGTGCACAGCGAGGCGGGGTAGGGCGGATAGCCCGAGGGCTGGTAGCCGAGCGTGGCGGACAGCGTGCCCTGCTTCTTCATGCATTCGGCTGCCAGCCGGTCGATTTCGCGGGTGGTGATGCCGGGCTTGATGTGCGGGGTGAGGAAGTCCAGCACCTCGGAAGCCAGCCGCCCCGCCGTGCGCATGCCTGCGATGCCCTGTTCGTCTTTGTACGTGATGCCCATGGGCCGATTATCCCATCGGGGCAAAGGCCCCGCAGTTAGAATCCTTGTTGCCCCGCGTCCCAGTCAGCGGCGCGGCGGCTCTCGAGAAATCCCCCAAGCGACCAGGCCATACCGTGTCCCTGCACATCACCGAGTTCGAGGGCGGCAATGCCCTCAGCGACTTCCGGGCCCAGCAACTCCTGCCCCGCCTCCAGGCCCTGTTCGAGGAGATCGAGGGCGTCGCCGCCCGGTACGTCCACCTCGTCGCCACCGAAGAGCTGCCATCGCACGTCGAGGACAACCGCCTCGGGCTGCTGCTGACCTATGGTGAGCCCTATGACGGCCCCAGCTCGGGCCCGCTGATCGTGGTGACGCCGCGGTTCGGCACGGTTTCACCCTGGGCGTCCAAGGCCACCGACATCGCGCGCAACTGCGGGCTGGCCGTCAAGCGCATGGAGCGCTTCGTCGAGTACCGGCTGGTCCTCAAGGGCAGCTGGTTGCGCGCCACGCGCGAACCCGGGGCGGAGACCCTGGCGGCGCTCGCGGCCCTGCTGCACGACCGGATGACCGAGAGTGTCGTGGCCGAGCGCCAGGACGCCATCCGCATGTTCCAGGAACTCGCGCCCCAGCCCATGGAGCACGTGGACGTGCTGGAGGGGGGCCGGGCGGCGCTCGAAGCCGCCAACAGCAGGTTCGGCCTGGCCCTCGCCGCCGACGAGATCGACTACCTGGTGACCGCATTCCGGGGCCTGGGGCGCAACCCGACGGACGTCGAGCTCATGATGTTCGCGCAGGCCAACAGCGAGCACTGCCGGCACAAGATCTTCAACGCCAGCTTCACCGTCGACGGCCAGCCGCAGGAGCTCAGCCTGTTCGGGATGATCCGCAACACGCACAAGCTGCATCCCGAGCACACTGTCATCGCCTATTCGGACAATGCCGCCGTGATGGAAGGCCACGCGGTCGAGCGCTTCCTGCCGGGCGCGGACCGGCTCTACGCCAAGACCGCGGCGACGCACCACGTGCTGATGAAGGTCGAGACGCACAACCACCCGACGGCGATCTCGCCTTTCCCGGGCGCTTCCACCGGCGCGGGGGGCGAGATCCGGGATGAGGGCGCCACCGGCCGCGGCGCGCGGCCGAAGGCCGGCCTGACGGGGTTCACGGTGTCGAAACTGTGGGACGGCCGGTTCGGCAAGCCGGACCACATCGCCAGCCCGCTGCAGATCATGACGGAAGGCCCGCTCGGCGGTGCCGCCTTCAACAACGAGTTCGGCCGACCCAACCTGCTGGGCTACTTCCGCGAGTACGAGCAGGAGGTGGCGGGCGTCGCCCGCGGGTACCACAAGCCGATCATGATCGCCGGCGGGCTCGGGCTGATCGATGCGGGGTTGACATCGAAGATCCCGTTCCCGCCAGGCACGCTGCTGGTGCAGCTGGGCGGCCCGGGCATGCGCATCGGCATGGGCGGCAGCGCCGCGAGTTCGATGGCGACCGGCACCAACACCGCCGACCTGGATTTCGATTCCGTCCAGCGTGGCAACCCGGAAATCCAGCGGCGCGCGCAGGAGGTGATCAACCAGTGCTGGGCGCTGGGCGAAGCGAATCCCGTCCTGGCCATCCACGACGTGGGCGCAGGTGGCTTGTCCAACGCCTTCCCCGAGCTGACCAACGATGCCGGCCGCGGCGCGCGTTTCGACCTGCGGCGCGTGCCGCTGGAAGAATCCGGCCTCGCCCCCAAGGAGATCTGGTGCAACGAGAGCCAGGAGCGCTACGTCCTGGCCATCGCCCCGGAATCGCTGGAGCAGTTCCGCGGCTTCTGCGAGCGCGAGCGCTGCCCGTTCTCGGTGGTGGGCGTCGCCACCGAGGAGAGGCAGCTGGTCGTCGCCGACGAAGGCGCCGACACACCTGTCGACATGCCGATGGAAGTGCTGCTCGGCAAGCCGCCCAAGATGCACCGCGACGTGACCCGCGTGCCGCGCGAGGTTTCAGCCATCGACCTGACAGGGGTCGCCTTGCAGGACGCCGCGATCCGCGTCCTTGCGCACCCGACCGTCGCGTCCAAGCGCTTCCTCATCACCATCGGCGATCGCACCGTCGGCGGCTTGAGCCACCGCGACCAGATGGTCGGCCCCTGGCAGGTGCCGGTGGCGGATTGCGCCGTGACCCTGGCCGATTACCGGGGACTCGCCGGCGAGGCGATGAGTGTGGGCGAGCGCACGCCCCTGGCATCGACGGACGCCGCCGCGTCGGGCCGCATGGCGGTCGCCGAGGCCATCACCAACCTGCTGGCCGCGCCGATCGAGCTGCCTCGCGTCAAGCTGTCGGCCAACTGGATGGCGGCGTGTGGCGAGCCCGGCGAAGATGCCGCGCTGTACGACACGGTGCGAGCCGTCGGCATGGAGCTTTGTCCGGCGCTGGGCGTTTCCATCCCGGTCGGCAAAGACAGCCTGTCGATGCGCACGCAGTGGAACGACGCGGAAGCCATGCGCAAGGTCACCTCGCCGGTGAGTCTGATCGTGACGGGCTTCGCCAGCATCGCCGACGTGCGCGGCACGCTGACCCCGCAGCTGGAGGCGACGCAGGACACCACGCTGGTGCTCGTCGATCTCGGCAAGGGTCGCCATCGCATGGGTGGCAGCATCCTGGCGCAGGTTCTCGAACAGCCGGGGGGCGCGGTGCCCGACCTGGACGAAGCGCAGGACCTGGTGAATCTCGTGACCGCCGTCAACGCACTGCGGGCACAAGGCCGGATCCTGGCTTACCACGACCGCAGCGACGGCGGCCTGTTCGCCGCGGCCTGCGAGATGGCTTTCGCCGGGCATGTCGGCATCGCGCTGAACGTCGACATGCTGGTGACCGAAGGCGACGGCATCAGCGACAGCCGCGCCGAGTTCGGCGACGCGAAGAACTGGGCCTCGCAGGTGAGCGCGCGGCGCGAGGAGCTGACGCTCAAGGCGTTGTTCAACGAGGAACTGGGCGTGTTGTTGCAGGTGCGCACCGAAGACCGCAATGACGTCATGCAGGTGCTGCGCACGCATGGACTGTCGAAGTTCAGCCACTTCGTCGGCAAGACCCGTCCCGCGTCGTCCGAAATCGATGCCGGCAAGGGCGAAGTGCAGGTCTGGCGCGACACCAGGACGGTATTCAGCGCCAAGCTGGCCGACCTGCACCAGGTCTGGGACAGCGTGAGCTGGAAGATCTGCCAACTGCGTGACAACCCGGTGTGCGCGGACAGCGAGCACGCGGCGGCCGGCGAGGCCACCGACCCGGGCCTGCACGTGCATATCCCCACTGAAATTCCGGTGACCCCGGCCTTGTTGCTCTCGCGCCCCAAGGTCGCCATCCTGCGCGAGCAGGGCGTGAACTCGCACGTCGAAATGGCCTATGTGTTCACCGAAGCCGGTTTCGATGCCTACGACGTCCACATGACCGATCTGCAGACCGGCCGCGCCTCGCTGGCCGACGTGCAGGGCATCGTCGCCTGCGGCGGCTTCAGCTATGGCGACACGCTGGGCGCCGGCATCGGCTGGGCCCGCAGCATCACCTTCAACCCGGTGCTGACCGGGCAGTTCCATGCGTTCTTCGCCCGCAGCGACACCTTCGGCCTGGGGGTGTGCAACGGCTGCCAGATGTTCGCCGAGCTGGCCGACATCATCCCTGGCGCTGAAGCCTGGCCGCGGTTCACCACCAATCGCAGCGAGCGTTTCGAGGCCCGCCTGTCGATGGTGGAGGTGCTGGAATCGCCCAGCCTTTTCCTGCGGGGCATGGCGGGCTGGCGCCTGCCCATCGCCGTGGCGCACGGCGAAGGCTACGCGGACTTCTCGCAGCGCGGCAACCGCGAGCGCATCGTTCCCGCCATGCGCTTCGTCGACAACGACGGCCAGCCCACCGAGCGTTATCCGTTCAACCCGAACGGCAGCCCGGGCGGGCTGACGGCGGTGACGACACCGGACGGACGCTTCACCGCGCTGATGCCGCACCCGGAACGCGTGTTCCGCAACGCCCAGATGAGCTGGACGCCGGGTGACGCGGCCGATTTCAGCCCCTGGATGACCTTGTGGCGCAACGCGCGCAGGTGGGTCGGATGACGAAGGAACCCGATCCGCAGGGCGGCGCGTTGCGCCGCTTCAGGGATCCGGCGTACCGTCCGCTCGCCGGCGACCTGGCCGGCATCCGCCGGGAGATCGACCGCATCGACGATGCCGTCGTGCGCCTGCTGGCCGAGCGCGCCATGTACGTGAAAGACGCCGCCCGCTTCAAGCACGATGCTTTCCAGGTGAGTGCGCCGGCGCGGCAGGCCCAGGTGTTCGCCCATGTGCGCGCGCTGGCCGCACGGCACAATCCTGCGTTCAACGGGGGCTTCGAAGGACTGCCGGAGGTGGTGGAAGCCGCTTACCGGGCCCTGGTCGCCGGCTATATCGCCAGCGAACAGCAGTACTTCGGCCAGACCGAACCCATTTCTCCATCTACCCAAGACGAAGTTCCTGAATGACCCAGCGCCGCAAACTCCTGCAAGCCCTGGCGGCCACGCCCGCTGTTCTCCTGGCCGGCCCCTGGTCGTCCGCACGTGCGCAGGGCGAATACCCCGCCAAACCGATCCGCCTGATCGTGCCGTTTCCCGCCGGCTCCACGCCCGATGTCTTCGCGCGCGTGGTGAGCGAGAAGGCGTCCCAGGGCTTGAAGCAAGCCATCGTCATCGAGAACCGCGCGGGTGCCGGCGGCAACCTGGGCACCGACCTCGTGGCCAAGGCAGCGCCGGATGGCTACACGATCGGCGCTTCCATCACCGGGCCTCTGGTGAACAACGTCGTGCTGTACAAGAAGATGCCGTACGACCCCTTCAAGGATCTCACGCCCATCACTTTCGGTGTGCACCAGGCCAACGTGCTGGCCGTCAGCCCGGCCCTCGGCGTCAACACGCTCAAGGAGCTGATGGACCTGCTGCGCAAGAACCCGGGCAAGTACAACTATGCGTCCATCGGCCTTGGCAGCCTTTCGCACCTGAGCATCGAGATGCTCAAGTCGCTGACCAACAGCTATGTCGTGCACATTCCTTATGGCTCGTCCCCCGCGGCCGTGACCAGCGTGCTGGCTGGCGACACGCAGATCGTGAGCCTGGCGCCGCTGGCCGTGATGCCCCAGGTGGCGGCGGGCAAGCTGAAGGCCATCGCGGTTTCCACTGCCAAGCGTGTGCCGCAGATCCCGAACCTGCCGACATTCCGCGAGTCGGGGGTGGATTTCGACGGCAGCGCCTGGATCGGGCTGGTCGCGCCCGGTGCGACACCGGCGCCGATCATCGAGCGCCTGAACCGTGAATTCGTGGCCGCCATGCGCGACCCCGCCATCAACGAGAAGCTGAGGTCGCAGTACATGGACGCGGAGCCGGGCACCCCGCAGCAGTTCGCCGCTTTCATGCAGGGTGAACTGAAGAAGTGGGGCCCTGTCATCAAGCGCAGCGGCGCGACCATCGACTCCTGAACCCCTTGGCCGGGACTTCCGCCAGCGCCCGTTTCGACCGCATCGACGCCCTGCGGGGCGTCGCCATCACGTGGATGACGGTCTACCACTTCTGCTTCGACCTGAACCACTACGGCTGGCTCAGGCAGGACTTCTACCGCGACCCGTTCTGGACCTGGCAGCGCACCGCCATCGTCAGCCTGTTCCTGTTCTGCGCGGGGTTGGGGCAGGCGGTCGCCGTTGCGCAAGGGCAGAGCTGGCAACGCTTCTGGAGGCGTTGGGCGCAGGTGGCAGCTTGCGCGCTGCTGGTGACGATCGCGTCGTCGTTCATGTTCCCCCACAGCTTCATCTACTTCGGGGTGCTGCACGGTATCGCCCTGATGCTGGTCATCGTCCGGCTGACCGCGCATTGGGGCCAGTGGCTGTGGCTGGCTGGCGCGCTCGCGATTGCCGCCGCGCTCAGCGCGCCTGCCTTGCATGCCAGCTGGCCGGGCGGAAGCTTCCTCCACGAGCGTGCGTGGA
The DNA here is from genome assembly GCF_007833165.1 of Caenimonas sedimenti. Taxonomy (GTDB): domain Bacteria; phylum Pseudomonadota; class Gammaproteobacteria; order Burkholderiales; family Burkholderiaceae_C; genus Ramlibacter; species Ramlibacter sedimenti. The sequence goes on from NZ_VOBQ01000013.1 coordinate 247,213, forward strand.
ACTGGATCGGCCTGGTGGCGCACAAGCCGCGCACCGAAGACTACGTGCCGCTGCTGCCTTGGCTGGGTGTCATGTGGTGGGGCGTGGCGGCGGGCCAGTGGGCGTTCCGGCACGCGCCCCATGGGCTGCAAGGACCCATCCCGCGCGCGGCCGCGCCACTCGCATGGATGGGCCGCTGGAGCTTGAGCTGGTACATGCTGCACCAGCCCTTGCTCATCGGTTTTTTGCTATTGGTCCGATAGGCGCCGGCGGCGCAGCAGTCGAACTCCGCCTACATGCCGGGCCAACGGCCCCGCGTACCGTCAAGCCCGGCACTTTCGCCGCCTGACGAGAACGAAGCAATGCCCAAATCGACCAAGGCGCAACCCGCGCCCAGGAAAACCGGCGCCAAGTCGGCCGCCCGCAACACCGACAGCGGCCCCAGCAAGGTTCCACCCGCCGCCACCCATGACTTGCCGGCCCGGAAGGCGCAGGACGTGCAGGCTCTGGCTGCGGGCATGCCGCACAACCTGAACAAGGCAGGGGAGCACGGCTTCGCCAATGGCGTCGCGCCACGCGCCGGCGCCACCGTCGAGCCGCAGTCCCGCCTGCCCGCCGCCAGCACGCTGTCCGAAGAGAACGGCTCCGAGAAGCTCGGCAGCACCGCGGTGGACGGCCTGAACGCGACCATCGAGCCGCTTGACCGCGTCCGGGTGGACTCGACCGGGCGGTTCCTCACCACGAACCAGGGCGTGGCCGTCGCGGACAACCAGAACTCGCTGAAGCTGGGCACGCGCGGGCCGGTGCTGCTGGAAGATTTCATCCTGCGCGAGAAGATCACGCACTTCGACCACGAACGCATTCCGGAGCGCATCGTGCATGCGCGCGGTTCGGGCGCGCATGGTTTCTTCGAGTGCTACGAACCCTGCACGGACATCACCAAGGCGGCGCCCTTCCAGGCCGCGGGCAAGATCACGCCGGTGTTCGTGCGCTTCTCCACCGTCCAGGGCGAGCGCGGCTCCAAGGACACGGCGCGCGACGTCCGCGGATTCGCCGTCAAGTTCTACACCGACGAAGGCAACTGGGACCTCGTCGGCAACAACATCCCGGTCTTCTTCATCCAGGACGCGATGAAATTCCCCGACCTCGTGCACGCGGTGAAGCCCGAGCCCCATCACCAGATGCCGCAAGCGGCGAGCGCGCACGACACGTTCTGGGACTTCGTCTCGCTGATGCCCGAGTCCACGCACATGCTGATGTGGGTGATGAGCGACCGGGCCATTCCGCGCAGCTACGCCACCATGCAGGGCTTCGGCGTGCACAGTTTCCGCATGGTCAACGAGGCGGGCGAATCGGTGTTCGTCAAGTTCCACTGGAGTCCCGTCGCCGGCACGCATTCGCTGGTCTGGGACGAAGCGGTGAAGATTTCCGGGGCCGACCCGGACTTCCACCGGCGCGACCTGTGGGAGCGCATCGAGGCGGGCAACTATCCGGAGTACGAACTCGCCCTGCAGGTGTTCACCGAGGAGCAGGCCGACCAGTTCAGCTTCGACATCCTGGATGCCACCAAGATCATCCCGGAGGAACTGGTGCCGTTGCGCAAGGTCGGGCGGATGGTGCTCAATCGCAACCCCGACAATTTCTTCGCCGAGACGGAGCAGGTGGCTTTCTGCGCCGCGCACGTGGTGCCGGGCATCGATTTTTCCAACGACCCGCTGCTGGCCGGGCGCATCCACTCCTACGTGGACACGCAGATCTCGCGCCTGGGCGGCCCGAACTTCCACGAGATCCCGATCAACTCGCCTGTCGCCCAGGTGCACAACAACCAGCGCGACGGCATGCACCGGCAGGCCATCCACCGCGGCCGCGTCTCCTACGAGCCGAATTCGCTGGCGGGCGGCTGCCCGTTCCAGGCCGGTGCGGCGCAGGGGTTCGTCAGCGTCCCGGCTCGCCTGCAGGCGCAGGACGAGCAAGCCAAGGTCCGCGCCAAGCCGGAGAAGTTCGCCGACCACTACACGCAGGCGACGCTCTTCTTCGAAAGCCAGACGCCGGTGGAGCAGGACCACATCGCCAACGCGTTCCGCTTCGAACTTTCCAAGGTGACGGTGCCCGCGATCCGGGAACGCATGGTGGCATCGCTGCGCAACGCTTCCGAGGCGCTGGCGAAGAAGGTCGCCATGGGCCTTGGCATGGACCCGCTGCCGGCGCCGTTGCCGCGCGCGCTGCCGGACCCAGCCGCGCCCGAGGTGGCGAAGTCGCCTGCGCTGTCCCTGCTCTTCCGTCCGGGCGACGGCTCGATCAAGGGCCGCAAGGTCGCGATCCTGGTCGCGCCCGGCGTGGAAGGGGAGTCGATCAAGAAAGCCCAGGCCGCGTTGCTGGAGCAGGGCGCCGTGGGCCGGCTGGTCGGGCCGCGGATCGGCCCCATGCCAACGGCGAGCGGCGATGCCCTGGACGCCGATGCTTCACTCGAAAACGAGCCAGGCTTCCTCTTCGATGCGCTGATCCTCCCCGATGGCGACGAGGCCGTGGCCGCCCTGGCGCAGGACGGCCACACCATGGAATTCATCAAGGACCAGTTCCGCCATTGCAAGACCATCCTGGCCCTCGGCGCGTCGCGCCTGCTCCTGGTGAAAGCCGGCCTGCCGGCCAGCATGGACAAGAGCCAGGCACAGGGCGACACCGGTTTGCTGGTCGCGGAAGCGGCTGGAGTGGACGAGGCGATGAGTGCCTTCATCGCCGGCATGGCGAAGCACCGCCACTTCGGCCGCGAGATGGACCCGCCGCTGCTTTGAACCGATCACCCACTCGAGGAGACCCCATGCCACAAATCCCCGACAACAAGGACGCCTGCGAACTGCTGGACGCCGACCACATCGCCGTCAAGCACCTCTTCGTCGAATACGCGCGGCTGGCCACTGCGGCGCCGGACGACAGCGCCGCCGACCGCACTGCCCTCGCGCTGAAGATCTGCGCCGAACTCACGGTGCATGCCCAGATCGAGGAAGAGATCTTCTACCCCGCCTTGCGCGAGGCGCTGCCGGATGCCGGCGACCTGCTGGAGGAGGCCGAAGCCGAGCACCAGGAAGCCAAGGACCTGATTGCGCAGATCCAGGCGCTGGGACAGGCGGACGCGGAGATGGACGCGCTGGTGGCCAGGCTGAACGGCGCGATCGAGCACCACGTGAAGGAAGAGCGCGACGAGCTGTTTCCCAAGGCCAAGGCCGCACCCGAAGTGGATCTGGTTGCGCTGGGCGAGCAACTGCGGCAGCGGCAGGCGGAGTTGGCGGGGCAAGCGGCCACCACCTGAGCCAACGAAAAAGCGGCGCTTGGGCCGCTTCCTGGATCCCCGCCTGCGCGGGGATGGAATGACATGCGCGCCACAGCGCGCGCTGTCATTCCACCTTCGCGCTCTTGCGCAAGTTGTCCTGGAAGGTCGACAGCTTCTGCTGCTGCAGCTGCTGCGAGATCTGCGGCTTCACATCGTCGAACTTCGGCAGCTGCGCTTCACGCACGTCGTCGACGCGGATCACGTGCCAGCCGAACGTGGTCTTCACCGGAGCGTCGGTCGTCTGGCCCTTGTTCAGCTTGGTCATCGCCTGGGCGAACTCGGGCACGTAGCTGCTGGCGGTGGCCCAGTCCAGGTCGCCGCCGTTGGCACCCGACCCCGGGTCCTTGGACTGCTTCTTGGCGAGGTCCTCGAACTTCTGGCCCTTCTTCAGGTTGGCGATGACCGCCTTGGCGTCCTCTTCCTTCTCCACCAGGATGTGGCGCGCCTTGTATTCCTTGCCGCCGTTGGCCGCGGCGAACTTGTCGTACTCGGCCTTGATTTCGGCGTCGGTGACGGGGTTCGCCTTCTGCCAGTCGGCGAACAGTTCGCGGATCAGGATGGTCTGGCGGGCCAGCTCGATCTGGGCCTTGAAGTCGTCGGTGGCGTCCAGGCCGCGCTTCTGCGCTTCCTGCATGAAGATTTCACGGGCGATCACTTCGTCCTTCAGCTGGCCCTGCATTTCCGGCGGCACGGGCCGGCCGGCCTTGGACAGCTGCAACGCCAGCATGTCGACGCGCGCCTTGGAAACGGGCTTGCCGTTGACGATGGCGACGTTCTGCGCGGCGGCCGGCAGGGCGATGCTCAAGGTGGCCGCGGCCAGCGCGGTCAGGAGGACTTTTTTCATGGGAATTTCCCTTTGGGGACAGGAGGGTGTTCAGTGGTCAGAGTGTCTCGATCGCCAGCGCATGCAGGCCGCGCTCGAGAAAATCGCGCAGGGAATCATACACAAGGCGATGGCGCGCCACCGGAGACAGGCCGGCGAAGCGGGGGGAGGCGATCCGCACCCGGAAATGGGTGCCGCCGCCAGGCGCCGCGCCCGCGTGCCCCGCATGGGCAGCGCTTTCGTCGATCACTTCGAGCTGGCTGGGCGCGAGGAGTTCCGCGAGCCGGGCGCGCAAGGCTTCTGCCGTGATGCCCGTCGTCACGAGTCGCCGGCTTCCTTGGGTTCCTTGACGAACCGCCCGAGGTACACGGCCTGGGCGACGACGAAGACCGCCATCAATCCCAGCCCGCCGAACAGCTTGAAGTTCACCCAGGTGTTGGTGTCGTAGTTGAAGGCCACCCAGAGATTGAGGACGCCCATGACGGCGAAGAAGCCGATCCAGCTCCAGTTCATGGTGCGCCAGGCGTTGTCGGGCAACTCCAGCTGCGCGCCCATCAGCGATTTCAGGAAGTTCTTGCGGAAGAACAGCATGCCGGCCGCGAGCGCGCCGCCCATCAGCCAGTAGAGCACCGTCGGCTTCCACTTGATGAACGATTCGTCGTGCGCCAGGATGGTGGCACCCCCGAACACCACGATGATGCCCAGGCTCAGCCATTGCATCGGCTCGATCTTGCCGGTGGAGTAGCGCAGCCAGGCGATCTGCGCGATGGTCGCCACGATCGCCACGCCGGTGGCGACGTAGATGTCCCAGATCTTGAACGCCGCGAAGAAGAGGGCAATGGGGAAAAAGTCGATCAGGAGTTTCATCAGGCCTCAGGATTTTTGGTCTTCGCCCTGGAAATCCAGCGAAGCGGAATTCATGCAATAGCGCAGGCCGGTGTCCGTCGGACCGTCGGGGAACACGTGTCCGAGATGGGCGCCACACTGCGCGCACACGGTTTCGGTGCGGACCATCCCATGGCTCATGTCACGGATCTCCTTGATGGAACCGGGCACCGCCTCGGAAAAGCTCGGCCAGCCGCAGCCGGCGTCGAACTTGGTGGCGGAGTCGAACAGCTTGGCGCCGCAGCACACGCAATGGTAGCTCCCGTCGGCCCACACGGCTTCGTACTTGCCGGTGAAGGGCCGTTCGGTGGAGGCCCGCCGGGTGACTTCGAAGGCGCCGCGTTCGGCTCCCTTCTGGTCCAGCAGGGCTTTCCATTCGGCGTCGGTTTTCTGGATCGGGAAGGTCATGAGGAGCAACTGATCTCGATGTGGGCAGCCCAGTCGGGCGGGAAGCCGGCCTTGTCCTCGTCCCCCGGGTGCTCGTCGAAGGGCGATTGGACCAGGCGCAGCAGCGTTTCGACCCCGGAATAGTCCTTAAGTTTCGCCTGCCGGATGGCAAGCTCGCACAGGTGGTTGCGCAGCACGTACTTGGGGTTGATGCTGAGCATCGCAACTGCCGCGGCGTGCCGGTCTGCCGGCAGTCGCGCCTCATACAGTCGGAGCCAGCCATCAAAACCTTGCCGGTCCAGGAACAGGTCGCGCAGGGAATCCACGCCGGCACCGCCAACGAAGTGCGAGAGGCGACGCCAGAAGATCGGGTAATCGACCCGGCCGGCCGCCAGCAGCTTCAGCACGCCTTCGATCAGTTCGCGGTCCCCGGGCTGCTCGTCCGCGAGGCCCAGCTTGGCCCGCATGCGCGCTTCGAGCTCGCGCGGGAACACCGTCTTGTACGACTCCAGCGCGGCCAGCGCGAGCTCCTGCTCGCCAATCAGCGGCAGCAGGGCCTGGCCCAGGCAGAACAGGTTCCAGTAGGCGACGTTGGGCTGGCGGTTGTAGGCATAGCGTCCCGCATCGTCGCTGTGGTTGCAGATGTGGTTCGGATCGAAGGCGTCGAGGAACTGGAACGGACCGTAGTCGATCGTCAGGCCCAGGATGCTCATGTTGTCCGTGTTCATGACGCCGTGGCAGAAGCCGGTGGCCTGCCACTGCGCCACCATGGCGGCGGTCCGCTCGCTGACCTGCTCCAGGAAGGTGGCATAGGCGTTGCCCGTGAACTTCTCCGTCGCGCGGCATTCCGGGTAGAACTTGTCGATGACGTAATCGGCGAGCTGGCGCAATTCATCGTACCGCTCGCGCGCCGAAAAGTGCTCGAAGTGCCCGAAGCGCACGAAGCTGGGCGCCACGCGCGTCACCACCGCCGCGGTCTCGACCTCCTCGCGCCGGACCGGCTGGTCGGAGCCGGTCACCATCAGCGCACGCGTGGTCGGGACGCCGAGGCCATGCATCGCCTCCGAGCCGAGGTATTCGCGGATGCTGGAGCGCAGGACGGCGCGGCCGTCCCCCATGCGGGAATAGGGCGTGAGCCCGCTGCCCTTGAGTTGCAGCTCCTGCACACCCAAGGGTGTCTCGATGCCGCCGAGCAGGATCGCGCGGCCATCGCCGAGCTGGCCGGCCCAGACGCCGAACTGGTGGCCGCTGTAGACCGACGCGAGCGGCCGGCTGCCTTCGGGCACGCTGTTGCCGGTCAGCGCGGTAACGGCTTCCGCGGACTCGAGCCGGGCAGGGTCCAGGCCCAGGGAACGAGCCAGTGCCGCGTTGCGGCTGACGAGGTAGGGCGCGGGCAGCGGCGTGGGCCGCAGGTCGGTGAAGAAGGCAGGGCCGAGGGCGGCGAAGCCGTGTTCCCAGCGTGTGCCCAGCACCGGTGCGGCGGCCGGTGCGTCGATTGTTTCGGACATCCGCCGATTGTCCCCGCTTCGGGGCGTCCGCAGGGACGTACGGTTACTGGTCGTCCAGCATGGCCATGAGCCGGGACTCATCGGCGATGCCGACCCGGCCGGATTCCAGAGTGACGATCCCCTGCCGCTCCAGGTCCTTCAGGACACCGTTAACCGTCTGGCGCGAGAGACCCGCCAGGATTCCGAGCTCTTCCTGCGAGAGGTGAACCGAGCGGCGCCCGTGCCAGAACATGCGGCTGAGCGACAGTGCGACCCGCTGCTCGGGTGACCGGATGCGGCCGGCTTCGATGATCGCCATGGCCTGGCCCAGCCGCAGGTTCAGGTGGTCCGCCAGCGCATGGTTGAAGGCCAGGCTGGTCTCGCGCAGCGCCTCGAACTCCGCTCGCGGCAAGCAGAGCAGCTCGGTTTCGCGCAGCGCGATCACGTCATAGCGGCGCGGCTCCTGCTTCATCACCGAGCCGCCGCCCAGCCACTCGCCGGCGGGGATGCCCATGAAAGCGGCCAGCCGGCCCTCTGCCGACTGGCTCTGGATTTTCACCAGCCCCGACAACACGGCGTACCAGCCTTTCACTTCCTCGCCCGCGTGGAGCATCACGTCGCCCTTGTTTCCCTGCAGGGTGTAGGCGTGGCCGGCGACGCGCGTCCGCTCGTCTTCGGAGAGCGGGGCAAACCAGGGCTGCGCCCGCAGGAACTGCACGGAGGGCCGGGAGACGTCGTGAAGGAGCATGGCGGAAGAGGACGGCGGCGCGAACATGTCGCCGCGTGGACACCTGCTGTCGGTGTACCGACAGCTTTTGGCATTGTCAATGGCGTCTTCCAGACTGCTCCGGCCGCGCGCCATCGGCGCGGACCACAAGGAGACAGACATGGACGCATGGAAAATCGGCCGCCGCGCATGGGGCCTCGTACTGGCTGGCGCCCTGGCGGGAGCGGCAGCCGCCGCCGAGCCGGGGGTGAGCGACCGCGAGGTGGTCGTCGGCCAGTCGATCGGCCTCACCGGCCCGCTGGGCGAGCTGGGGCAGGACATCGCCAACGGGGCGCGGGCCTACTTCGACGGGGTCAACGAGCGCGGCGGCATCCATGGCCGGCGCGTGCGGGTCATCACGCTCGATGATGGCTACAAGGTCGACCAGACGGTGCGCAACGTGCAGCAACTGGTCGAAGAGGACCAGGTGTTTGCGCTGTTCAACGTGATGGGCACCCCCAACAGCGCGGCCATCCTGCCGCTGGTGGAACGCGCCGGCGTCCCGTTCTTCTCCCCCTTCACGGGCGCGGAGGTCACACGCAGCCCGGTGCTGCCCGGGGTCTTCAACGTGCGGGCGAGCTATCGCGACGAGGCCGAAAAGCTGGTGCAGCACCTCGCCACGGTGGGCATCCAGCGCGTTTCGGTGGTGCACCAGGCGAACGGCTTCGGCAAGGACGGCATGGCCGGCGTCGAGGCGGCCATGCAGCGGCGGGGCCTGAAGATCCATTCGGCGGCATCGATCCAGACCGACGCTTCGGACGCCGGCCAGGCGGTCGCCGCGCTGAACGACTCGCGCCCGGGCGCCGTGATCCTCATCACGGCGGGCAAGCCCACCTTCGAATTCATCAAGGCCTACAACAAGCTGCGCCGCGGCATGCAGTTCTACACCTTGTCCGTGATGGGCGCCCAAGCGAACATCCGGGCGTTGGGACCGGATGGCGTCGGGGTGGTGGTGGCGTCGGTGGTGCCTTTTCCCTGGAGCCACGCGCATCCGCTGGCCAAGGAATACCAGGCCGCGATGAACCGCATCGGGCAGCGCGAGTATTCCTTCGTCAGCTTCGAGAGCTACATCAACGCGAAGGTCCTGGCCGAGGCCATGCGCCGCGCCGGGCGCGACCTGACGCGTGCCAGGCTGGTGGCCGCCGCCGAAGGCATGGCGCATGTGAGCTTCGGCGGCTTCGATCTCGGCTACGGCAAGGACCAGCGGCAAGGTTCCCGCTTCGTCGAGCTCACCATCATCGGGGCCAATGGCCGCTTCACGAAGTAGCGGTGCCCGTCTGCACCCAGCGGCGGTAGCGGGCGGGCTCCATCGTGAACCAGCGCTTGCAGGCGGCCCCAAACTCGTTGGTCGTGCCGTACCCGAGCAGGCGCGTGCGATCGATGCCATGCGCCTCGAACAGCTCGACCACGCCCCGCATCCAGGCCGATGAACTGCTGATTTCGGGTCAGGCCTGCATCGCATCCCATTCCACGGAAGTCCAGGCCGGCCGTCAAGCCGGGTTTCTGTCTACTCGCCGACACCAGTTGCATCGTGGCGGCGCCCTGCCGCACACTGCGCGGCTTACCATTCACGCACCCTGAAGTTCAAACAAGAGGAATTCCGATGCTGGGCCTGATGCAAGACCGTCCCCTGCTGATCTCGTCGCTGATCGAGTTCGCCGACCGCCATCACGGCGACGGCGAGATCGTGTCGCGCCGGGTCGAGGGCGACATCCACCGCTACCAATGGAAGGACGTGGCCCGGCGCGCGCGCCAGGTGGCCAACGCGCTCGACGGGATGCAGCTGCTGTTCTCGGACCGCGTCGCCACGCTGGCGTGGAACGGCTACCGGCACCTCGAACTGTATTTCGGCGTCTCTGGCTCCGGCCGTGTGCTGCACACCATCAACCCGCGCCTGCATCCCGACCAGATCGCCTGGATCGCGAACCATGCCGAAGACCAGGTGCTCTGCTTCGACCTGAGCTTCCTGCCCCTGGTGCAGGCGGTGCATGCCCGCTGCCCCGGCATCAAGGCCTATGTCGCCCTGTGCGACGCCGCCCGCCTGCCCAAGGACAGCGGCGTGCCCAACCTGTTGGCCTACGAAGACTGGATCGGCGGCCAGTCCGTCGCTTATGCCTGGCCCACCTTCGACGAGAACTCGGCCTCGAGCATGTGCTACACGAGCGGAACCACCGGCCACCCGAAAGCGGCGCTCTACAGCCACCGCTCGACAACCTTGCACGCCTATGCGGCAGCGCTGCCGGACGTGATGTCGCTGTCGGCGCGCGACTCCGTGCTGCCTGTCGTCCCCATGTTCCACGTCAACGCCTGGGGCATCCCGTATTCGGCGGCACTCACCGGCTGCAAGCTCGTGTTCCCGGGACCGGCGCTGGATGGCAAGTCGGTCTATGAACTGATCGAGGGCGAAAAAGTCACCTACGCCGCCGGCGTGCCCACCGTCTGGCAGATGCTGCTGACGCACATGAAGCCCGAGGGGCTGCGGTTCTCCACCCTCAAGCGCACCGTCATCGGCGGCTCGGCCTGCCCACCGGCCATGATCGATGCCTTCCGCGAGCAGTACGGCGTCGAAGTCCTGCATGCCTGGGGCATGACCGAGATGAGCCCGCTGGGCACGCTGTGCACCCTGAAGAACAAGCACCTGGATCTGCCCGCTGCCGAGCAGATGAAGATCCGCCTGAAGCAGGGGCGGGCCATCTACGGGGTCGACATGAAGATCGTGGATGACCAGGGCACCGAGCTGCCCTGGGACGGCAAGACCTTCGGCGACCTGCTCGTGAAGGGCCCCTGGATCGTGCGCGAGTACTTCAAGGGCGAGGGCGGTGACCCGCTGGTCGACGGCTGGTTCCCGACCGGGGACGTCGCCACCATCGACCCCGACGGCTACATGCAGATCACCGACCGCAGCAAGGACGTCATCAAGTCCGGCGGCGAATGGATCAGCTCAATCGACATCGAGAACATCGCCATGTCGCACCCGGCCGTGCTGATGGCCGCGTGCGTCGGCATGCCCCACCCCAAGTGGGACGAGCGCCCCATCGTGGCGGTGGTGAAGAAGCCGGGTGCCGAGGTGAGCCGCGAGGAACTTCTGCAGTTCTACGAAGGCAAGATCGCCAAGTGGCAGGTCCCGGACGACGTGGTCTTCGTCGACGCCATCCCGCTCGGCGCCACCGGGAAGATGCTGAAGACGCGGCTGCGCGAACAGCTCAAGGACTACCGCTTGCCGGGCGCCTGACCCGCCACAGTGGTGCATCGCCTGACCCGCACTGCGAAACGGCTGTCGCCTGCGCGATAACGCCGCTGCGGGTTAGGTGCAATCCCTGACGCTGCGCTGCACAAATGGTTATACCCTGCGCCCTGTCGCGATTCATCTTTCAAGTAGGAGACAGCCCGTGAAATTCATGCTGAAAACAGTTGCCGCCGGTGCCCTGATGGTGGTGGCCGGCGCCGCCTTCGCCCAGAAGGGCGAAACCGTCAGGATCGCCTTCATGGACCCGCTGTCGGGCCCGTTCGCGAACGTCGGCCAGAACCAGCTGAAGAGCTGGCAGTACGTCGCCGACCGGTTCTCCAACAAGAACGCCGCCGGCGTCAAGTTCGAGGTGGTGGGCTTCGACAACAAGGGGTCGCCGCAGGAAAGCCTGAACACGTTGAAAGCCGCCATCGACCAGGGCTTCCGCTACGTCACGCAGGGCAACGGTTCCGGTGCGGCCTGGGCCATCCTGGACGCCGTCAACAAGCACAACGAGCGCAATCCGGGCAAGGAAGTCGTCTACCTGAACTACGCCGCGGTGGACCCGGCGATGACCAACGCCGCCGAGAAGCCCGGCACGCCCGAGTGCAGCTTCTGGCATTTCCGGCTCGACGCCGACACGTCCATGAAGATGGAGGCCCTGACCTCCTTCATGAAGGACCAGCCGAAGGTCAAGGCCGTCTACCTGCTGAACCAGAACTACTCGCACGGCCAGCAGGTCGCCAAGTACTTCAAGGACGCGATCGCCCGCAAGCGCCCGGACGTCAAGATCGCCGGTGAAGACCTGCACCCGATCGGCCAGGTCAAGGATTTCGCGCCCTACGTCGCGAAGATCAAGCAGTCCGGCGCGGACTCGGTGCTCACGGGCAACTGGGGCCAGGACCTGACGCTGCTGGTCAAGGCCATGAACGATGCCGGCCTGAAGATCCCGCTGTACACCTACTACGCCGGTGTCACCGGCACGCCCACGGCCCTGGCCGGTGGCGGCGACAGCGAGGTCTACGTGGTGGCCTACGGGCATTCCAACCACAAGGGCGAACTCGGCGAGATGGGCCAGGAGTTCCTGAAGAAGTTCAACGACGACTACTACACCTTCGCCACCTACAACGGCATCCAGCTGCTGTCGGCCGCGATGGCCAAGGCCAAGTCGACCAACCCGGTGGCCGTCGCCAAGGCGATGGAAGGCCTGTCGGTCAAGAGCTTCGCCGGCGAAGTGCAGATGCGCGCGTCCGACCACCAGCTCCAGCAGCCGATGTTCATCACCAAGTGGCAGAAGGCGAAGCCGGGCGAGTACAGCGTCGAGAAGACCGGCTACACCTTCGTGCCGATCAAGCAGCTGGACCCGTATGTCTCCAGCACGCCCACCAGCTGCCAGATGAAGCGGCCGGGCTGATCCCCGCAACGACCGGGCCGGGGCACAGTCGCTGCGTCCCGGCTTTTTTTCGCGCGTCCTGCCATCACTCTTGATGGCCATTAGAACGAGAAGCTGACACGGATGGAGTTCTTCACCATATCGCTGCTGAACGGCATCAGCTACGGGCTGCTGCTGTTCATGCTCAGCTCGGGCCTGACGCTGATCTTCAGCATGATGGGCGTGCTCAATTTCGCGCACGCCAGCTTCTACATGCTCGGTGCGTACTTCGCGTACAGCACCACGCGGCTGGTCGGCTTCTGGCCGGCGCTGTTCATTGCACCGCTGCTGGTGGGACTGCTGGGCGCCATGTTCGAGAAGTACGCGCTCCGGCGGGTGCACAAGTTCGGCCATGTGCCCGAACTGCTGATCACGTTCGGCCTCTCGTTCATCATCCTCGAGATGGTGCAGCTGATCTGGGGCACCAGTTCCGCCGATTACCGCGTACCGTCCGAGCTGGGCGGACCGCTGTTCACGCTGTTCGGCACGCAATTCCCGCTGTACCGCGGCTTCATGATGCTGGTGGCGGTGCTGATGCTGATCGCGATCTGGCTGCTCCTGACACGCACCCGCATCGGTCTGGTGATCCAGGCCGCGCTGACCCACCCGGACACCGTCGAGGCGCTCGGCCATAACGTGCCGCGGGTCTTCATGCTGGTGTTCGGCGGCGGCGCCGCGCTCGCGGGGCTGGCAGGCGTCATCGGCGGCAATGCCTTCGTGACCGAACCCGGCATGGCCGCGACCGTCGGCTCGGTCATCTTCGTCGTGGTGGTCGTCGGCGGCATGGGCTCGCTGGCGGGGGCCTTTGTGGCCTCGCTCGGCATCGGCATCATCCAGACCTTCGCCGTCGGCGTGGATGCTTCACTCATGGGCGCCGTCGGCATGTTCGGCATCAACATCACGCCGGAGAGCTTCGGCTTCGCGCTGTGGAAGCTGAAGATCAGCCAGATCGCACCGATCCTGCCTTACATGTTCCTGGTGCTGATCCTGATCTTCCGCCCCAAGGGCCTCCTCGGAACGCGGGAGGGCTAGAGGATGGCCAACAAGAACTACTACGAATTCAAGCCGCACAACGTCGGCCGCTGGATCATCTGGGGCCTGTTCGCGGCCGTGCTGCTCGTGGCACCCATGCTGTTCCGCAGCAGCCTGGCCCACACGATGCTCAGCCAGATGGGCATCGCGATCATCGTCTGCCTGTCGTACAACATGCTGCTGGGGCAGGGCGGCATGCTCAGTTTCGGTCACGCCGTGTATTCGGGCATGGGTTCGTTCCTGGCGGTGCACACGTTGAACCTGGTCACCAAGGGCCAATGGCCGATCCCGGTCAGCCTGATCCCGATCGTGGGCGGCCTGTCCGCGGCGTTCTTCGCCGTGCTCTTCGGCTACGTGACCACCAAGAAGGCGGCAACCCCCTTCGCGATGATCACGCTGGGCATCGGCGAGCTTGTATGGGCTTCGTCATTGATGTTCCCCGAGTTCTTCGGCGGCGAGGGCGGCATCTCCACCAACCGGGTGACCGGGCCCAAGCCCCTGGGCATCACGTTCGGGCCGCAGATCCAGCTGTACTACCTGATCGCGGTCTACACCTTCATCTGCACCGGGCTGATGTTCGCCTTCACGCGCACGCCGCTCGGCCGGATCATCAACGCCGTGCGCGACAACCCGGAGCGCGTGGAGTTCGTGGGCTACGACACGCAGAAGGTGCGCTACATCGTCTTCATCATCGCGGCCTTCTTTGCCGGCATCTCTGGCGGGTTGGCGACCCTGAATTTCGAGATCGTGACTTCCGAAGTCGTCAGCGGGCCGCGTTCCGGCGCCTACCTGCTGTTCACCTTCCTGGGCGGCGCCACCTTCTTCTTCGGCCCGATCATCGGCGGGATCCTGATGGTGCTCGCCTTCGTGTTGTTGTCGGAGCTGACGAAGGCGTGGCTGCTATACCTGGGGCTGGTCTTCCTGTTCATGGTGATGTACGCGCCGGGCGGCATCGCCAGCCTGATCATGATGAATTTCCGCGTGGCCGCGTTCGGCCGCTTGAAGGAACTCTGGGTGAGCTACCTCGCGCTGGCGGTCACGGCGCTGATCGTGCTGCTGGGCGCCGCGGCGATGATCGAGATGGTCTACCACCTGCAGCTGAACGCGGCGCTGGGCCCCAAGCTGAAGTTCCTCGGCGCCGAACTCGACGCCAAGGGCGTCAACAGCTGGTTCGGCGCGGCATTCGTCATGCTCACCGGGATCGGCCTGTTCGAGGTTGCGCGCAGGCACTTCTCGCGGCAATGGGGCGAGATCCAGGAATTCATCGAGAAAGAAATGAAGCGTAGGGAAACCCTGTGACAGCGGCACTCGAACTCAAGGACCTGCGCAAGAGCTTCGGCAAGACGGAGATCATCCGCGGCTGCAGCCTGGCGGTGAATGCCGGCGAACGGATCGCGGTGATCGGGCCCAATGGCGCCGGCAAGTCGACGCTGTTCAACCTGATCAGCGGCCGCTTCGCGCCCTCCAGCGGGGAAGTCCTGCTGAACGGCCACCGGATCGACGGCAAGAAGCCGTTCGAGATCAACCGGCTCGGCCTCTCGCGCAGCTTCCAGATCACCAACATCTTCCCCAAGCTCTCGGTCTTCGAGAACCTGCGCTGCGGCGTGCTCTGGAGCCTGGGCTACAAGTACACCTTCCTCAAGTTCCTGGCCGACCTGGACGACGCCAACGAGCGGGCGGAGCAACTGCTCCAGATGATCCGCCTGCACAAGAAGCGGGACGTGCTGGCGATCAACCTCACCTACGCGGAGCAGCGGGCGCTGGAGGTCGGCATCACCATCGCCGGCGGCGCCAACGTCATCCTGCTGGACGAACCGACGGCCGGCATGAGCCGGGAAGAAACCCGGCGCTTCATCGAGCTGATCAAGGAAGTGACCGTCGGCAAGACGCTGCTGACCGTGGAGCACGACATGGGCGTGGTGTTCGGCCTGGCGGACAAGATCGCCGTCGTGGTCTACGGCGAGATCATCGCCTTCGACACGCCGGAGAACGTGCGGGCGAACCAACGCGTGCAGGAAGCCTACCTCGGCTCCTCCGTCGCCGACGCACAGGCTGGGCACTGACATGCTGAAAATCGAGAACCTGCACGCCTACTACGGCAAGGGCCACGTCCTGCACGGCGTCGAATTCGAAGTGGGGCAGGGCGAAATCGTTGCCCTGCTCGGGCGCAACGGCTCAGGCCGCTCCACCACGGCCAAGGCCATCATGGGCATGGTGGAGAACACCGGCTCGATCACCTGGAAAGGCCAGCCGATCCAGGGACGCAAGCCCTACGAAATCGCCCACCTGGGCATCGGCTACGTGCCCGAGAACCGGGACATCTTCCCCAAGATCACCGTGCACCAGAACCTGATGCTCGGCCAGAAGAGCTCCAAGCAGGTCGGCCGCTGGAGCTTCGATGACATGTACACCATGTTCCCGCGCCTGAAGGAGCGCCAGCACACCGAGGCCGGCGTGCTCTCCGGCGGCGAGCAGCAGATGCTGACGCTGTGCCGCACGCTGATGGGCGACCCGGAGCTGATCATCATCGACGAGCCGACGGAGGGCCTCGCGCCGAAGATCGTGGAGCTGGTGGGCGAATACCTGAAGACCCTCAAGGCGAAGGGCGTTTCGGTGCTGCTGATCGAGCAGAAGCTGACCATCGCGATGGCGATCTCCGACCGGGCCCTCGTGATGGGGCACGGCAGCATCGTGTTCAACGGCACCCCCGACACGCTGCGCGCGGACGCCTACATCCGCAAGGAATGGCTCGAAGTCTAGGATCTTCCCGAAGCCTCATCCGGCAGCTGATCAGCCGGGCAGACCCCGAAATACCGGCCGCCCCCGACGGCCTTTCTCCCAACGCCTGAAGGCGGGCCGCGCGGATGAGCAAGTCGGCCGGCCCGTAGAGTGTGGCAACACGTAAGCCATCCTGACCGGCACGGCTGCTGGGTGTAGGCTGTCGTTTCGAAGAGGAGGGTCCGCTCGTGTCCGGCTCACGCTTTCCGCGATCCGCGGTTGCTTTTCAGATGCTCGCCGCACTCGACAAACACGAAGCGGAGATCACCGCCGTCATCGACCATTGGTGGGATGCGGCCGAATACTCGCAGGTGAGTGCGACAGCGGACGAATTGCGCGCCTATGCGAGCGCACTGCCGCATTGCGCCGTGGCATCGTTGAGCGTCCTGATCTCGCACACCGAGCTGTTGCAACGGGCGTGGCTGGCGGCGAAGTGCGGAATGGCGGTGGCTGGGAACCCCGAGGTCCGTTCGCTGCTGGAGGAGCACCTGAGGGGGGTCGGACTCCTCAAGGCGAAGCTCTGCCATCCGGTTCGCATCGATTCCCACGGCTAGAGGCGCAAGGGCTACCATGCCCAGGCGGGCGCCGGATGCTGGCGATTCGGCTTCCAGCGCCTTTGTCCCGGTCGCGACAAACGGGGATCTCGAACCGCGCGCACGCCTTAGAATCATCAAAATAGTACGACCGTTCTTTTCTTCCAAAGGAAACCAGCATGACCGCTGAATACAAGGTGCACGGCGACGTGGCCGTGATCACGTTGAACAACCCGCCCGTGAACGGCCTGGGCTACGCCACCCGCACCGCGATCACCAGCGGTCTCGACCAGGCGAATGCGGATCCGGCGGTGAAGGCCATCGTGATCACCGGCGCCGGCAAGGCGTTTTCCGGCGGCGCGGACATCAAGGAGTTCGGTTCGCCCAAGGCCGGTGCCGAGCCGAACCTGCTCTCCGTCATCCTGGCGTTGGAAGCTTCTGCGAAGCCCACGGTGGCCGCGGTCCATTCCGTCTGCATGGGCGGCGGTCTCGAACTGGCCCTGGGCTGCAGCTACCGCATCGCCGCGCCGGGTACGAACGTCGCGCTGCCCGAAGTGAAGCTGGGCCTGATCCCCGGCGCCGGCGGCACGCAGCGCCTGCCGCGCGTGCTGGGCGTGGAAGTCGCGCTGAACATGATCGTGAGCGGCGAGCCGGTGAAGAGCGAGATGCTCGCCCAGATCCCCGGGCAGAGGCTGTTCGACAAGATGGCCGCTTCGCCGGAGTCGCTGGCCGAAGAGGCGCTCGCTTACGCGCGCTCCGTGGCTGACGTCCGTCCCATGCCGCTGGTGCGTAACCTCCCGTGCAAGCACCCGCTGGGCGACGCCTACTTCCAGTTCGCGCGCAACATGGTCAAGGGCATGGCGAAGAACTTCCCGGCGCCCGCCAAATGCGTGGATGCCGTCGAAGCGGCGACGAAGATGAAGTTCAACGACGGCATGGCCAACGAACTCCAGATCTTCACGGCGCTGATGCTCACGCCGGAAAGCCGGGCGCTGCGCCACCTGTTCATGGCCGAGCGCGCCGCCAGCAAGATCGCCGACGTGCCGGAGGACACTCCGAAGCGCGAGATCAAGGCGGTGGGCGTCATCGGCGCCGGCACCATGGGCGGCGGCATCGCGATGAACTTCCTGAATGCCGGCGTGCCGGTGACCATGCTGGAGATGAAGCAGGAAGCCGTTGACCGGGGCGTCGCGACGATCCGCAAGAACTACGAATCGCAGGTCAAGCGCGGCAAGCTGAAGCAGGACAAGTACGACCAGCGCATGGCGCTCCTCAAGACGACGCTGGACTACGGTGACCTGAAGGATGCCGACCTGATCATCGAAGCGGTGTTCGAGGAGATGGGCGTCAAGCAGAAGGTCTTCGAGAAGCTCGACGAGGTCGCCAAGAAGGGGGCCATCCTGGCGTCCAACACTTCCACGCTGGACGTCGACAAGATCGCGGCGTTCACCAAGCGGCCCGAAGACGTCGTCGGCCTGCACTTTTTCAGCCCGGCCAACGTGATGAAGCTGCTGGAAGTGGTGCGCGGCAAGAAGACCGCCAAGGACGTGATGGCCACCGTGATGGGCGCGGCCAAAAAGATCAAGAAGACGGCGGTGGTCTCCGGCGTCTGCGACGGCTTCATCGGCAACCGCATGATCGAGCAGTACAGCCGCCAGGCCGGCTTCCTGCTGGACGAAGGCGCGACGCCGGCGCAGGTGGACCGCGCGGTCGAAAAATTCGGCTTCGCCATGGGCCCGTTCCGCATGGGCGACCTGGCCGGCAACGACATCGGCTGGGCGATCCGCAAGCGCCGCGCCACCGAGATCGCCGACATGAAGTACAGCCGGACCGCCGACAAGCTGTGTGAACTCGGCCGCTTCGGCCAGAAGACCGGCGCCGGCTGGTACGACTACCAGGCGGGCAAGCGCGACGCGATCCCGTCCGAGCTGGTCGTGAAGATGATCGAGGACTACCGCAAGGAGCAGGGCATCACCCCGCGCAAGATCTCCGACGAGGAGATCGTGCAGCGCCTGGTGTTCGCGCTGGTCAACGAAGGCGCGCGCATCCTGGAAGATGGCATCGCCGCCCGCGCCAGCGACATCGACATGGTCTACATCACGGGCTACGGCTTCCCCATCCATCGCGGCGGCCCGATGCTCTACGCCGACCAGGTCGGCCTGTTCAACGTGGTGCAGGCCATGAAGCGCTTCCAGCAGAACCCGCGCGACGACGCGAAGTTCTGGGAACCGGCGCCGTTGCTGGCGAAGCTGGCGGCTGAAGGGAAGACCTTCAGCTAAGCACCGTCATCCCCGCGGAGGCGGGGATCCAGGGCTCCCTGCATGATCAAGCGCATCGCTCTCGCACTCGCAGGCCTCGTCGGCCTGCTGGTGCTCGCCGTCGCCATCAACACGCTGCGGCAAGGCTCACGCCAGATCGATGTGCCGCCGGCACCGCCATTGGCTCTGGATGAAAAGGCGGTGGCCGACAAGCTGGCCGGCGCGATCCGCTTCCAGACGATCGCCAGCTACGACAACCCATCCCTGAACGCCGACCAGTTCCTTCAGCTGCACGAGT
Organism: Caenimonas sedimenti; assembly: GCF_007833165.1. Taxonomy (GTDB): domain Bacteria; phylum Pseudomonadota; class Gammaproteobacteria; order Burkholderiales; family Burkholderiaceae_C; genus Ramlibacter; species Ramlibacter sedimenti. Next base: position 266,425 of record NZ_VOBQ01000013.1, read on the forward strand.
ACCTGAAGCAACGCTTCCCCCGGGTGCACGCCTCGCTGCAACGCGAGGTGGTGGCCGGGATGACGCTGCTGTACACCTGGAAGGGCAGCGACGCCAACGCCAAGCCTGTGGCGCTGATGGCCCATCACGACGTGGTGCCCGTCGCACCCGGCACGGAACGCAGCTGGGAGGAAGAACCGTTCTCCGGGACCGTGAAGGAGGGCTTCGTGTGGGGCCGTGGCGCCTGGGACGACAAGGGCAACCTGATCGCCCAACTCGAGGCCGTGGAGATGCTCCTCGCATCCGGTTTCCAGCCACGGCAGACCATCTACCTCGTGTCGGGGGCGGACGAAGAAGTCTCCGGCGCGGGCGCGGCTGCGGTCGTCAAGCTGCTGCAGGAACGCAAGGTCCGGCTCGACTTCGTCCTCGACGAAGGCATGCTGATCGCCGACGGCCTCGTCCCCGGACTCGACAAGCCGGCCGCCCTGATCGGCATCGCGGAGAAGGGCTACCTGTCGGTCGTCCTGCGCGTTTCGGGCACGCCTGGCCACTCGTCGATGCCGCCGCCCAAGGGTTCGACCGCCGTCGGCATGCTGGCCGCGGCGCTGCGCCGGATCGACGACGAGCAATTGCCCGCGCAGCTGCGCGGGATCGCCCGCGAGATGTTCGAGACACTCGCGCCGGAAATGAGCGGCTTGCAGCGGGTGGCCTTGTCCAACCTGTGGCTGTTCGGCCCCCTCGTGCAGGCCCAGCTCGAGAAGGGCGCCAGCACCAATGCCATGCTGCGCACGACGACGGCGCTGACGATCGTGAACGCCGGCAACAAGGAAAACGTGATCCCGGGCGTCGCCGAGGCCACTGTCAATTTCCGGCTCCTGCCGGGTGACACGCGTGACGGCGTCCTGCAGCACGTGCGCAGCAAGACGGGCGAACGCTTCGAACTCATCTCGCTCGGGGGTGCCGAGCCTTCGCCCGTATCGCCCACGTCGTCGGACTCGTACCGGCAGCTCAGCCGCACGGTCCGTTCGCTTTTCCCCGGCGCGGTGGTCGCTCCCGGCCTGCTGGTGGGCGGCACCGACTCGCGGCACTTCACGCCCATCAGCGACCACATCTACCGCTTTTCCCCCGTGCGTGCCAAGCCGGAAGACCTGACGCGCTTCCACGGCACCAACGAACGCATCGCCGTCGCCAACCTCGGCGAACTCGTCCGCTTCTATCACCAGCTGCTGCGCAACCTGAACGCGCCAGCCCCTTGAGATCCCCACCAGAAAGGCCTTTCCCATGACCAACGCCGTCATCGTCTCCACCGCCCGCACGCCGCTCGCCAAGAGCTGGAAGGGTGCCTTCAACATGACGCACGGGGCGACGCTGGGTGGGCATGCCGTGAAGCACGCCGTGCAGCGCGCCGGCATCGACCCCGGCGCGATCGAAGACGTGCTGATGGGCTGCGCCAACCCCGAGGGCGCGACCGGCGCCAACATCGCACGCCAGATCGCCCTGATGGCCGACCTGCCCATCACTGTGTCGGGCGCCACCGTGAACCGTTTCTGCTCCAGCGGCCTGCAGACCATCGCCATGGCCGCCCAGCGCGTGATCGCCGGTGAGGGCGACGTCTACGTGGCGGGTGGCGTGGAGAGCATCTCCTGCGTGCAGCAGGAAATGAACCAGCACATGCTGGCTGACACCGCCCTGGCCAGGAAAAAGCCCGAGATCTACTGGTCGATGCTGCAGACGGCGGAGCAGGTCGCGAAGCGCTACAACATCAGCCGCGACGTGATGGATGAGTACGGCGCGGCCAGCCAGCAGAAGGCGTGCGCGGCGCAGGCCGAGGGCAAGTTCAACGACGAGATCGCCGCGATGACGGTGCAGGCCGGCGTGGCTGACGCGGTGATGGGCCTCATCACCAAGGAAGTGACGATCAGCAAGGACGAAGGCCTGCGCGAAGGCACGACCAAGGAAGGCATCAGCGGGATCAAGCCGGCGCTGCCGGGCGGCGTGATCTCCGCCGGCAATGCCAGCCAGTTTTCGGACGGCGCAGGGGCCTGCGTGATCACCAGCGAGGCGTACGCCAGCAAGAACAACCTCAAGCCCCTGGGCCGGTTCCTCGGCTTCGCCGTCGCCGGCTGCGAGCCGGATGAAATGGGTATCGGCCCGGTGTTCGCCGTGCCGAAGGTGCTCAAGCGCCTGGGCCTGACGGTGCAGGACATCGACCTGTGGGAGCTGAACGAAGCCTTCGCGGTGCAGGTGCTCTACTGCCGCGACAAGCTGGGCATCCCGGCGGACCGCCTGAACGTGAACGGCGGCGCCATCGCCGTCGGGCACCCGTATGGTGTTTCCGGCCAGCGCCTGACGGGCCACGCGCTGATCGAAGGCAAGCGCCGCGGTGCGAAGCGCGTGGTGGTCACGATGTGCATCGGCGGCGGCATGGGCGCGGCGGGCGTGTTCGAAGTGCTGTAAATGAGCCTGCGCCCGACCCTCGACTTCCTCCTCTACGACTGGTTGAAGGTCGGGCAGCTCGGCGAGCGGTCCCGCTTCAGCGACCACTCGCGCGAAACCTTCGACGCGGTGCTGGACACCTGCGAGCGCATCGCCCGCGAGAAGTACGCCCCGTTCAACCGGCTGGTCGACACCGAGGAGCCGCGCTTCGACGGCGAGAAAGTGATCCTGCCGCAGGCGACCCACGACGCCTGGGAAGCCTACGCCGGCTCCGGCATGCTGGGCGCGGCGCAGGACTACGCCATCGGCGGCATGCAGCTGCCCTACACGGTGGAAGCCGCGGCCAACACCTTCTTCACGGTCGCTTCGGCCAGCATCGGCGGCGGCCTGCTCACCGTGGGCAACGCGAACCTGTTGCTGGCCCATGGCACCGAACTCCAGAAGAAGGTCTTCGCGCTCAACGAGTTCTCCGGCCGTTGGGCGGGGACCATGTGCCTGTCCGAGCCGCAGGCCGGCTCGTCGCTGTCGGACGTCGCGACGCGCGCCACGCCGGACGGCGCGGATTTCGAGAGCGACCCGTTCGGTCCGCGCTACCGCCTCAAGGGCAACAAGATGTGGATCTCGGCCGGCGAGCATGAGCTCACCGAGAACATCGTCCACCTGGTGCTCGCGAAGATCCCGGGACCGGACGGCAAGCTGGTGCCCGGCACCAAAGGCATCTCGCTGTTCGTTGTGCCCAAGAAGATGGCGGATGCGGAAGGCCGCCTCACCGGCGAGCGCAACGACATCGCGCTCGCCGGACTGAACCACAAGCTGGGCTGGCGCGGTACCACCAACACGCTGCTGAATTTTGGCGAAGGCAAGTACCCCGTGCGCGGTGCGCCCGGAGCCATCGGCTACCTGGTCGGCAAGCCGGGCGAAGGCCTGCGCTGCATGTTCCACATGATGAACGAGGCGCGCATCAGCATCGGCCTGGCCGCGACGGCGCTGGGCCTGGCCGGCTACTACGCCTCGCTGGACTACGCGAAGAATCGCCCGCAAGGCCGCCCCGCCGGGCCCTCCGGCAAGGATGCGTCACAGCCGCAGGTGCGCATCATCGAACACGCGGACGTCAAGCGCATGCTGCTCGCCCAGAAGTCCTACTGCGAAGGCGCGCTGGCCCTGCTGCTGAACTGCGCGCGCCTGGTCGATGAACAGCACACCGGCACGCCCGAGGCGGCGGAGGAGGCCAGGTTGCTGCTGGAAGTGCTGATGCCCGTGGCCAAGAGCTGGCCCAGCGAGTTCTGCCTGGAGGCGAACTCGCTGGCGATCCAGATCCATGGCGGCTATGGCTACACGCGCGACTTCCCGGTCGAACAGTATTGGCGCGACAACCGCCTGAACATGATCCACGAAGGCACGCACGGCATCCAGGCCGCCGACCTGCTGGGCCGCAAGGTCGTGATGGAGGGCGGCAAAGGACTCACGCTGCTGGCCGGACGCATCAACGCCACGGTCGAGCGCGCCTTCAAGCGCGGTGATCTGGCCGAATACGGCAATGCGCTGGCGCAGGCCCTGCAGAAAGTCGGCGCCGGCACGCGTGCCGCGTGGTCCACGAACCAGCCGGGCGATGCCCTGGCGAACGCGGTGCCCTACATGCAGGCCTTCGGCCACCTGGTGATCGCCTGGACCTGGCTCGATGTGCTGCAGTCCGTCCCGCCCACCGGGGGGACGCCGGCCGACGAAGGCCGCCGGCGCGCGGCCCGCTATTTCTTCCACTACGAGCTGCCGAAGATCGGGGCCTGGCTGCGGGTCGTCGAAACGCGGGACCGCACCTGCGCCGACACGCCGGAAGAGGCCTTCTGATGGCGACGGCGCAAACCATCGAACGGATCGAGAAGCTGATCTGGGTGCTGGCCTATGGCGGGTTGATCCTGCTGGTGCTGGGCCTGGCGACCACCCGGCTCAGCGCGGTGACGGGGTGGGTGATGGTGGTCGCCGGCAGCCTGATCGCGCTTTCCGGCTTCGTGCTCATCCCCGTGCGAGCCCGCATGGGCACGGCCGACGGCGCACAATCGAAACCCATCCAGACGGAGAACGAATGACGACGCGCACGACCCAGCAACTTTTCAACCTTGAAGGGCGCACGGCGCTGGTGACCGGCGGCTCGCGCGGACTGGGCCTGCAAATGGCGCACGCGCTGGGCGAGGCTGGTGCCAAGGTGATGCTCACCTCGCGCAAGGCGGCCGACCTGGAGGAGGCCGTGGCCGACCTGCAGGCCGCCGGCATCGATGCGCGCTGGATCGCGGCCGATTGCTCGCGCGAGGACGACATCCGCAAGATGGCCGACCAGGCCATGGAACGCATCGGCGACATCGACATCCTCGTCAACAACGCGGGCGCTGCCTGGGGCGCACCCGCCGAAGACCACCCGGTGGAGGGGTGGGACAAGGTGATGAACCTCAACGTGCGCGGCTATTTCATCCTCAGCCAGCACGTCGCCAAGCGCAGCATGATCCCGCGCAACAAGGGCCGGATCGTCAACATCGCCTCCATCGCCGGCCTGGGGGGCAGCCCGCCGGACATCCAGACCGTGGCCTACAACACGTCCAAGGGTGCGGTCATCACGCTGACCCAGGCGCTCGCCTGCGAATGGGGCAAGTACAACATCAACGTCAACGCCATCTGCCCGGGCTTCTTCCCGAGCAAGATGACGCAGGCGACGCTGCAGCGCCTGGGCGAAGACGAGCTCGCGGCGCACGCCCCGCTGCGGCGGCTGGGCGACGATGAGGACCTGAAAGGCATCACCTTGCTGTACGCCTCGGACGCCGGCAAGCACATCACCGGCCAGTGGCTGGCGGTGGACGGCGGCGTGAGCGTGATCACCGGAGGCTGACGCGTGGCCAGTCCCAAGCTGTTCGGCGTCGAGATTCCCTTCGTCCACCATCTCGGCTTCGAGCTGGTGAAGTTCGAAGGCGGCCAATCGCAGATCGACTATCTCCCCAAGCCGGAGCACCTGAACTCGTTCCTGGTGACCCACGGGGGCGCCGTGATGACCTTGCTGGACGTGACCATGGCCACCGCCGCGCGCAGCGTGGAGCAGGACATGGGGGTGGTCACGATCGAGATGAAGACGCTGTTCATGCAGCCCGCCCGCGGCCAGTTGAGCGGCAAGGGCCGGCTGATGCACCGCACCGCGACCATGGCCTTCACCGAAGCCACCATCTACGACAGCGCCGGACGCGCCTGCGCGCACGGCACCGGCACGTTCAAGTACGTGAAGCGGCTGCCCACGGGGCCGAAGAGCGCCAATCCATTGAACGTCATTTCCACCGACTGAACGAGAAAGACATGCCCAAGAACAAGCAGATCCTGCTGGACAACCGCCCGCAGGGCGAGGCCAGCGCCAGCAATTTCAAGCTCGTGACCACGGAGACACCGCCCCTGAACGAGGGCGAGGTCCTGGTGCGGCATCACTACCTGAGTCTCGACCCGTACATGCGCGGCCGCATGAACGATGCCAAGAGCTATGCCGTCCCGCAACCGGTGGGCCAGGTCATGCAAGGGGGCAGCGTCGGTGAGGTGGTGGAGAGCCGGCACCCGAAGTACGCGGTGGGCGACAAGGTGCAGGGCATGGGAGGCTGGCAGGAGTACAGCGTCGTGAAGGCCGACACGCCGGGTGCGCTGCGCAAGCTCGACACCACGCATGTGCCGATCTCGCACTACCTGGGCGCCGTCGGCATGCCGGGCGTGACCGCGTTCTACGGCTTGGTCAAGATCATCGAACCGAAGGCCGGGCAGACGGTCACGGTCAGCGCGGCCAGCGGCGCCGTCGGCAGCGCCTTCGGCGCGCTCGCCAAGGCGCGCGGCTGCCGCGCGGTCGGTATTGCCGGCGGTCCCGACAAATGCAAGTACGTGGTCGAGGAGCTCGGCTTCGACGCCTGCATCGACTACAAGGTCCACAAGGACGCCGCTTCCTTGAGCAAGGCCTTGCGCGACGCCTGCCCCGATGGCATCGACGGCCACTTCGAGAACGTCGGTGGCATGGTGCTGGATGCGGTGCTGCTGCGCATGAACGCCTTTGGCCGCATCGCCCTGTGCGGGATGATCGCGGGCTACGACGGCCAGCCGATCCCGTTGTCCTATCCGCAGCTGATCCTGACCAACCGCCTGCGTATCCAGGGCTTCATCGTCAGCGAGCACATGGAAGTCTGGCCCGAGGCGCTGACGGAACTCGGCACGCTGGTCGGCACCGGCAAGCTGCGCCCCCGCGAGTCGGTCGCCGAGGGCCTGGAGGCGGCACCCGAAGCTTTCCTGGGCATGCTGAAAGGCCGCAACTTCGGCAAGCAGGTCGTCAAGCTGGTGTAGGACGGGACGAAAGTCGCGGACATGAACGGTTGGCTTGCACTGATCATCGCCGCGCTGGCGGCCGTTCCCTTGGCCTGGTGGTATGGGGAGACGCGGAAGAGGCGGCTCACGTGGCGCCGCGACTTCATCCGTGCCTACCGGTTCCCGCCGGGCCTGGCGGAAAAGCTGCGTCGCAAGCACCCGAACCTCAGTGCCGAACAAGTCCGGGTGGTCGAGATCGCCTTGCGCGAGTTCTTCCTGTTCTACCTGCGCTCAGGATCCCAGAGCGTCGGCATGCCTTCGAGGGTCACGGATGACCTGTGGCACGAGTTCATCCTCGACACCAGGGCCTATGCCGCGTTCTGCCAACAGGCCTTCGGCCATTTTTTCCACCACGTGCCCTCGGGCGGCCTGGGTCAGGGCAAGAAGAAGGACGCAGCCCTTCGGCGCACCTGGCGCCTGGCCTGCGCCGCCGAGCGCATGCACCCGGCCAAGGCCCGGAAGCTGCCCCGCCTGTTTGGCCTGGACGCGCAGTTGGCCGTGGCGGGGGGCCTGGTCTACAGCCTGCACTGGGCCGGCAGCCAGAAGGAGGAGGAGGGCGGCTGTGGTGGAGGAGCCTGCGGCGGGGGCGGCCTCGCCTCGGGCGAGGGCAGCGGATGCGCAGGCGGAGCCGGCTGCTCGGGCGGCGGGGGCTGCGGAGGCGGCGGCTGTGGTGGTGGCTAGGCAATCCAGCGAGTGAATGACCGATGATGATCGATGCAACGCACGAAGTCTTCAACCAGCCGGCAGCCCTGGCGGACTACAACCTGTTCGAGGGCCATCAGGCCTTGCGCGATGCGCTGGAGTTCAACGCCCCGGCGCTGGACACGACGGCACTCTCGGCCCTGGGCGCGAGGCTCGGTAGCGCGGAAATGCAGTTGCATGCGCGCCTGGCCAACGTGCATGGCCCGCAACTGCATAGCCATGACCGGTTCGGCCGGCGGGTCGACGAGGTGGAGTTCCACCCCAGCTATCACGCGCTGATGGAACTGGCGGCCGGCGCGGGCCTGCACGGCACGCCTTGGGCGGGCGAGAGCGCTTCGCCCCATGTGCAGCGCGCCGCCGGTTTCATGATGTTCACCGAGCTGGAGCCGTCGATCCTGTGCCCGATCTCCATGACGTACGCGGTGACGCCGGCCTTGCGCGGCAACGCGGCCGTCTACCGCGATTGGGGGCCCGGGCTCACCAGCCGCGCCTACGACCCCGCGCTGAAAATCTGGCGCGACAAGGCCGGCCTGACCATGGGCATGGGCATGACGGAGAAGCAGGGGGGCTCCGACGTGCGCGCGAACACCACGCGTGCCGAACCGGATGGGCAGGACGGCTGGGGCGGGCGCTTCCGCGTGACTGGCCACAAGTGGTTCTTCTCGGCGCCGATGTGCGACGCCTTCCTGGTCCTCGCGCAGACGGCGTCCGGCCTGAGCTGCCTTTTCCTGCCGCGCGTCCTGCCGGATGGATCGCGCAACGCCATCCGCATCCAGCGCCTGAAGGACAAACTCGGCAACAAGGCCAATGCGAGTTCCGAGGTCGAATTCCACGGCGCCACGGCTTGGCTGGTGGGGGACGAAGGCCGCGGCATCCCGCAGATCCTCGAGATGGGCACGATGACGCGCCTGGATTGCGCGCTCGGCACCAGCGGGCTGATGAGGCAGGCGCTCTCGATCGCGCTGAACCACGCATCGCAGCGCGAAGCGTTCGGCAAGCGGCTGATCGCGCAGCCGCTGATGCGCAACGTGCTGGCCGACCTGGCGCTGGAAAGCGAAGCCGCGACCGCCCTGGCCATCCGGCTGGCGCGTGCCTTCGATCGGCGCGGGGACGCGCACGAAGCAGCGATGGCGCGCCTGCTCACGCCCGTCGCCAAATTCTGGATCTGCAAGCGCGGCAGCCATTTCGCGCAGGAAGCGATGGAATGCCTGGGCGGCAACGGTTACGTGGAGGAAGGCGGGGAAGGCATCATGGCCCGCATCTACCGCGAGATGCCGCTCAACTCCATCTGGGAAGGCGCCGGCAACATCATGGCGCTGGACCTGCTGCGCGCCCTGCGCAAGGCCGATGCAGCCGCCGCGCTCGCGCACGAGCTCGCGCCTGCCAAAGGCGCGCACCCGGCGTTCGACCGGTTGGCGGCCAGCCTGCCCACCCGCGTGGAGGAAATGGCGACGGAGATGGAGGCTCGCCGCCTGGCGCAGGATGTCGCCCTGGCGGTGCAGGCTGCCCTGCTGTGCCAGACCGCGGCCCCTGCCGTCTTCTCCGCCTTCTGCGATTCCCGCCTGGCCGGCAACTGGGGGCAGGCTTTCGGCACCCTGGGTGGCGGCACGGATTTCGATGCCATCCTCCAACGCGCCCAGCCTCGCTGAATCACCGCGCCGAACGGAACCCAATGAACGACCTGATCCTGCACCACTACGCCACTTCGCCGTTTTCCGAGAAGATCCGGCTGATCTTCGGCCTGAAAAAGCTGCCCTGGAAATCGGTGGAGATCCCGCAGATCATGCCGAAGCCGGATGTGGTCGCGCTCACGGGCGGCTACCGCAAGACGCCATTCCTGCAGGTCGGCGCCGACATCTACTGCGACAGCGCGCTGATCTGCGACGTGCTCGAACACGTGCGGCCTGAGCCCACGCTGTACCCGCCGCACCTGAAGGGCGTGAGCCGCGTCTTCGCCCAGTGGGCCGACACCAGCCTGTTCTGGGCCGCGATGGCCTACAACCTGGGCCCCAAGGGTGCCGCGCACGTGTTCGGCAAGCAGCCGGAACTGGCCCGCGCGTTCGGCGACGACCGCAAGGCCATGAGCGCCAACCTGGCGCGGCCGCGCACCGCCGACGGGACCTCGGCCTACCGGTCCTACTTGCGCCGCATCGCGCACATGGTGGAGGAGCACGAGTTCCTGTTCGGCACTGAACCCTGCGTGGCGGACTTCGCGACCTACCACCCGCTCTGGTTCACCCGCACGGTCGTGCCGCCCATGGCCGACATCCTGGCAACCACGCCGGCCGTCGGCGAATGGATGGACCGGATGGCGGCGCTGGGCCACAACGTGCCGATCCCGCTCAGTGCGGCCGACGCGATCACGATCGCCGCGGCGGGCGAGCCGCAGCCACCGGGCGCCAACCTGCTGGTGGACAGCGCCTTCCAGGACGACCACGGAATCCCGCTGGGCACGCGCGTCACCATCACGGCGGAATCGTTCGGGCCGGAGCCGACCGAAGGCGAGCTGATCGCCGCGACGCGCACGCATTACAGCCTGCGCCGCAGCGACGAGCGCGCCGGCACCCTGCATGTGCATTTCCCGCGCATCGGCTATTCGCTGCGCAAGGCCGAAGCCGCCTGATTCCCATGGCGCAAGCCGCCGGCTTCTGCCTGTTCGACACGGCCATCGGCGCCTGCGGCCTGGCCTGGGGCGGCTCGAAGCTGGTGGGCGTGCAGTTGCCGGAAGCGGACCCGCCGGCCACACGGGCCCGCATGCAAGGCCGCTTTCCTGACGTCCCCGAAGCGGCGCCGCCGTCCTGGGTGCAAGCCGTGATCGTTCGTGTGCAGGCCTTGTTGGCAGGCGCGCATGACGACCTGGCGGATGTGCCGCTGGACATGGGCGGACTGCCGGCTTTCCAGCAGCAGGTGTATGCCGTGGCCCGCGCGATCCCGCCCGGCGAAGTCCTGACCTACGGAGAGGTGGCGCGGCGCATCGGCGACCCGGGTGCGGCCCGCGCCGTCGGCCAGGCGCTGGGCCACAACCCGTTCGCACCCATCGTGCCCTGCCATCGCGTGCTGGCCGCGGGTGGCCGCTCCGGCGGGTTCTCGGCGGATGGGGGTGCACGCACCAAGTTGCGGATGCTGGAGATCGAAGGGGCGCGACTGGGCGATGCCCCCGGCTTGTTCGACTAGTTGCTTATTGCGCCGGAGCCGCGTAGCCTCCACGGACCGCCAGTCTCGAGCCCCGCGGCCTGCGCGGGACCCTGGCGGTGCGATTGGCCCATCCATGCGTGTACGCTTCTGGGGAACAAGAGGGTCGATCGCGACGCCCGGGCCGGGGACCACCCACTTTGGCGGCAACACGTCGTGCGTGGAAATCACCACGGATGCCGGTGATCTGCTGGTGCTGGATTGCGGCACCGGCGCGCATCCGCTTGCCACCGCCCTGATGGCGCGGGCCAGGAAGCCCATCCACGCGAACATCCTCCTGGGCCACACCCACTGGGACCACATCCAGGGGTTTCCGTTCTTCAGTCCCGCCTTCGTGAAAGGCAATACCGTCGCCATCCATGGCCCCGAAGGCAGCCACGGCTCACTGCACAAGGTGCTGGCCGGCCAGATGGAGTTCACCTACTTCCCGGTGGAACTGAACCAGTTGCCCGCCGCCATCACGTACCACGACCTGGCCGAGGGCATCCACACCATCGGCAACGTTCGCGTGGCGGCGCAGTTTCTCAACCATCCGGCGCAGACCCTCGGCTACCGCATCGAGGCCGACGGTGCGGTGGTGGTGTACCTGGTGGACCACGAGCCTTTCTCCAGCGAGCTGTGGCGCGCTGGAGAACAGCCCGGCCGCATCGAATCCATCCTGCACGACGGCGACCGGCGCCATGCCCGATTCATGGCGGACGCCGACCTGGTCATCCATGACGCGCAGTACACGCGGGAGGAGTACGAAGCGAAGAAGACGTGGGGCCACAGTTCGTACGACTACCCGGTGCAGCTCGCGGCCGCGGCCGGCGTGCGGCGCCTGGCGCTCACGCATCACGATCCTTCGCATGACGACGGCTTCGTGGCGGAGATCGAAGCCCAGGCGCGCGCGCTCGCCGCCACGCTTGGCAAGGAGATCGAGGTCTTCTGCGCCTACGAGGGATGGGAGATGAACATCGAGCCGCGCGCGGCCCCCAGATCGTTCGTCACGTCCGAAGCTTCCCAGCCTTCAGCGGCGCAACGAAGTTTCGAGATCCTCGTGGTCGACGATGATCCCGACACCCTCGCGCTGATCGTCCGGGCGCTGGAGGCCGACTACACGGTCACCCAGGCCAGCAGCGGCGCGCAGGCGCTGCAGATGCTCACGGGAAGCATCCCCGACATGATGGTCGTGGACTACAAGATGGCGGAAATGGACGGCATGACGCTGGTCAGGACCTTGCGCGCCCAGCCGAAAACCGAGCATCTGCCGGTGCTGATGCTGACGGGCATGGCCGATGAGGCGAGCACGCGCGCGGGCTTCGACGCCGGCGTGACCGACTACGTGACCAAGCCCTTCTCGATTCCCCAGCTGACGGCGCGCGTGCACGCCTGCCTGGCCAGGATGCCGGCAAGGTAAAGGCTTCAGACCACTTCGACGCGGTCGAGGAAACTGGACAACTCCGCGAGGCATCTTTGCGATGCAGCGCCATCGGAGACTGCCGCGGCCTGCTCGAGGGCCAGGCCGATGTCGGTGATGGCCTGGAATCCGTAGCCGCCGCCCGAGCCCCGCATCGAATGCCCGAGCCGGCTCACGGTGTCGAAGTCTCCATCGGCCAGCGCGGCCCGCATGGCGATCACATCCTTCCGGCGGTTTTGCAGGAATGCCGGGATCAGATCGGCCAACACGGGATTCGCGCGTACCTCGATCACATCCTGCGCGCTGGACCGCCGCGACGCCGCAGTGGCCGCCGAATGCTCGCCAATCGCCTGCAGCAGCACTTCCTGCTTGATCGGTTTGGTCAGGAAGGCGGTGCAACCCGCCGCCAGGCACTTTTCCCGGTCTCCCAGCAGCGCCGATGCGGTGAGGGCGATGATGGGCGTCGGCGTGCACTGGTGGTCCTGCTCCCACGCGCGGATGTTGCGCGTCGAGGTCAAGCCATCCATCACGGGCATCTGCCGGTCCATCAGCACCAGGTCGTAGCGGCCGGCGATGAACTTGTCATAGGCGATCGCCCCGTTCTCGGCGATGTCGATCCGGTAAGGCGTGTGCTGCAGGTATGCCATGGCGATGGTGCGGTTGTCCGGCGAATCCTCGACCAGGAGGATCCGCAGCGCGGGCAGCACGGGTTGCGGGCCTCCCCCCTCGGTCACGGCCGCGCGCAGCGTCGCGCCTTCCCACAGGGCGAGCGGGACGGTGAAGGAGAACTCGCTGCCCTGGCCAACCCCGCTTTCCACCCAGATGCGCCCGCCCATGAGCTCCACCAGGCGCTTGGAAATCGTGAGGCCCAACCCGGAGCCGCCATATTTGCGCGTGGTGGACGAATCGGCCTGCGTGAACTGCTCGAAGACCGCGCCCAGCTTGTCGCCGGGGATCCCGATGCCGGTGTCCGAAATGACGAAACACAGCGTGCCGGGAGCCGCGGCCGGTGGCGCCGGCCTGACGCGCAATGCGACTTCGCCGGATTCGGTGAACTTGATCGCATTGCCGAGCAGGTTGAGCAGGACCTGGCGCAGACGCGTCGGGTCGCCCACCAGGTCGGTCGGCACTTCGGGCGCCACCTCGCACACCAGGGCCAGCCCTTTCTCCGAAGCGCGCACCGCGACCATTTCCCGCGTCTTCTCGATGACATCGGTGAGCGAGAACCCGGTGTGCTCCAGTTCGAGCTGGGAGGCCTCGACCTTGGACAGGTCGAGGATGTCATTGGTGAGATTGAGCAGGTTGTCGCCCGCGCGGCGGAAGATCTGCACGTAGTTGTCCTGCTCCGGCGTCAGCGGCGTCTTGGCGAGCAGGTCGGCAATGCCGATGATGGCGTTCATCGGGGTGCGGATTTCGTGGCTCATGCTGGCCAGGAAGTCGGACTTCGCGCGGCTTGCGGTCTCGGCCATGGCTTTCGCATGCTGCAGCTCGGTCTCGAGCTGCTTGCTCTGCGTGACGTCGCGCGCGGCGGCGAAAACCCCCTGCAAGGTGCGGCCGCGGTCGTAGATCGTGGTGGCGTTGTACGAGACCACGGTTTCCTTGCCATCCAGCGCACGCGCCGTCAGCTCATAGTTGCTGACCTTCTTTTCGCTCAGCACGAGCTTGATGGCGGCCTCGGCGCGCTCGGGATCGGTGAAGTAGTTCTTGAATGGCGCGCCGATCAATTCGTCGCGCGTGCAGCCGGTGAGCGCCTCCATCTGCTTGTTGACGTCGGTGATGATGCCGGAGGGGTCGGTGGTCATCAGGGCGTCGATGCTCGACTCGATCAGCGAGCGCGTGTAGAACTGCTGGTCGCGCAGGCGCTGGTCCAGCTTCTTCTGCTCGGCTTCCACCAGCTGGCGGGCCGTGTTGTCCGTGCCGATCAGCAGGTAGCCGATGATGGCGTCCTGGGCATCGCGCAGGGCGGTGACCGAAACCACGGCGGGGAAGCGGCTGCCGTCCTTGCGGAAATACGTGAGCTCGTAGATGTCCTCGATCCCGCGCGAGGCCTTGAACACCAGCGCCTCGAAGCCCGGCGTGATGGGCGTGCCAAGCTCGATGCTCAGGGCCTTGGCGCGCGCGATCACCTCCTGCGGATCCGAAATGTCCGCCGGCGTGATCTTGTTCATCACCTCGGCCGCGGTATAGCCCAGCATGCGCTCGGCGCCCACGTTGAAGATCTGGATCACGCCCTTGGCATCGGTGGCGATGCTGCTGAAGTTGGCGCTGTTGAAGATGGCGCGTTGCAGCGCCGCGCCCGCCTTCAGGAGTGTCTCGTCAGTGTGGTCGCGGCTGCTGTCCGTATCTCCGGGGACGACGGGTTGCTTCTTTCTGGCCATGAATGACTTCCTGGAAAGCGGCGAGAGAGTTGCCGCGGTTCTCAAAATGGAAGCCTGGAACAGGACCATTCCGGTACAGGGTACTCCGAAGCTAGCAGGAAAGGCTGAGGGCTTGCAGCGGGCGGCCGGTCTTTGGCTCGAAGACCACATTCACCTGGCGAGGATGCTGTCCTTCGGCGGCCACGGCACGCAGCCGCAGCTTCTGCGTGCCCACGTATTGACCCGCCGGCACGTACTGCCGGACCACGAAGTCATGCTGCAGCAGCTCGCCCGCGTTTTCGCCGGCCTTCACCTTGCTGCTGTGGGCATGCTCGGTCACGGTCCAGTACGCCGACCACGCCTGGCCGGCTGCCGATGGCGTGACCAGTGCTTCGAAGGCACCGTCGGCCGCACCGGACAGCGTGATGGCCGCGAGAGCAGGTTCCGCCTTGGCGGTGAAAGCCCGGCCGTAGTCGCGCCAGTCCTGGCCGTTGCGAACCACCTGCGGCGTGTAGATGTTGCGCAGCCGGTTGGCCGCGGCGATCTCGCGCTGGCGCGCGGTGTGCGAGGCAGCCGCGAAGCGGTCGACCCAGCCGATGTAGTCCCAGTAGCCGACGTGGAAGGCTTGCGCCACCACCCGGCCTTCGGCCGCCGCGGTCTTGAGGCCGGACAGCCAGCGATCCGCCGGCGGGCAGGAGCTGCAACCTTCCGAGGTGTACAGTTCGACGACAGGGGTGAGCGTGGCTGGGGATTTGGCCTGGCACGTGGCGGCGTGCACGCCACCCGCCGCCAGGAGGGCGGCGCAAGCCAATACGCGGGGAAGGGGAGGGGTTTCTGCGGGCATGGCGTTTGGTCGCCAGGCCCGCCGCGCTCTTACAGGTTCCAGAAGCGGCGCTTCGGCGGCTCGCTGGACGCCAGGGTTTCGGCGGCCGCACGCTCCTCACGGGCCCGTTCGGCCAGCACCCGCTCATCACGCGCGGTTTCCGCGGAATGGACAGCTTCCGGATAGGCCGGGGTCGGGCGGGCCGCGCTGGGCGCACCGAGACGGCCATCGATGCGATGTTCCATGTCGGTCAGGCGGGTGGCCAGCGTCCGGCTCATCTGGTCGAGCTGCGTGCGCAGCTCGCGCTGCCCCAGCACCATCGCCTTCTCGAATTCGGTGGCGGCGATGGCGTCGCGCTTGCGCAGCTCACCCAGCTGCGTGTCGAGGTGCGTGCGCAATTCGGTGAAGCGCGAAGCCTCGGCCCGGTCGGCCAAGTCGCGGTGGTGCTGCAGTTCCTTGAGGTGCTGGCGCGACTCGATCAGCACCTGCGTGCGGTGCATCGCGCCGAGTGCGAGGAAGCCGAGGAGCGACAGCATCAGCAGGCCCAGCAGGATCAGCCCGAGCGGCGCGTCGGTGATGAAGGCGCCAAAACTCAGTGGAGTGGGCCGCATGATTTCAGACCAGTTCAAGGCCGCGAAGCCGGCGACGAGAAGAATGGCGACAACCAACAACGTGACGCGAGCGCGCATGGCGGATCTCCCTTTGGTGATGCTTTCATTCTCGACAGCACGGGCCAAAGCACTGTCAGCCGACGCGCCGAAGTGCTGTGCGCGCCCTGTGGCAAACTCGCGCGCTTCATTGCCGACGTGCCAGTTACAGAATGCAAAAAATCCTGCGGCAGATCGCCGCCGAACTCCGTGTGCAGGAAGCCCAGGTCCGGACGGCCGTGGAACTGCTCGATGGTGGCGCCAGCGTCCCGTTCATCGCCCGCTATCGCAAGGAAGCCACCGGCGGCCTTGACGACATCCACCTGCGCGAACTGGAGGCACGTCTCGCCTACCTGCGCGAACTTGAAGACCGCCGCGCCGCCGTTCTCAAGAGCATCGAGGAGCAGGGCAAGCTGACGCCCGCGCTGCGCGCAGCCGTGGAGGCCGCGCCCACCAAGCAGGAGCTGGAAGACCTGTACCTGCCGTACAAGCCGAAGCGCCGCACCAAGGGACAGATCGCGCGCGAGGCGGGGCTGGAGCCGCTGGCGGACGCGTTGTGGACGGACCCGACGCTGGTGCCGGCCGCGGCCGCCGGGCCTTTCGTGAAGGCGGAGAAGGGCGAGGGCGGCGAGGACTTCACCACCGTCCCCGCCGTGCTGGACGGCGTGCGCGACATCCTGTCGGAGCGCTGGGCCGAGGACGCGGCCTTGGTGCAGTCCCTGCGCGAGTGGCTCTGGAACGAAGGCCTGCTGCGTTCCAAGCTGGCGGCCGGCAAGGACGAG
Source organism: Caenimonas sedimenti (assembly GCF_007833165.1). Taxonomy (GTDB): domain Bacteria; phylum Pseudomonadota; class Gammaproteobacteria; order Burkholderiales; family Burkholderiaceae_C; genus Ramlibacter; species Ramlibacter sedimenti. The sequence continues at coordinate 283,110 of NZ_VOBQ01000013.1, forward strand.
AACCATCCGGACGTCGCCAAGTTCCGGGACTATTTCGACTACGACGAGCCGATGGCGCGCGTGCCTTCCCATCGCGCGCTGGCGGTGTTCCGTGGCCGCACGCTGGAGATCCTCGACGCGAAACTGGTGCTGCCGGTCGAACCCGAGCCGGGGCAGCCATCGCTGGCCGAAGGCCGCATCGCGCTGCACCTCGGCTGGAGCCACGCGAAGCGCGCCGCCGACGATCTGCTGCGCAAGTGCGTTGCCTGGACCTGGCGCGTCAAGCTGTCGCTTTCGACCGAACGTGACCTGTTCACGCGCCTGCGCGAAGAGGCGGAGAAGGTGGCCATCAAGGTGTTCGCCGACAACCTGCGGGATCTGCTGCTGGCCGCACCTGCAGGCCCGCGCGTGGTGATGGGCCTCGACCCCGGCATCCGCACCGGCGTGAAGGTGGCCGTGGTGGACGCGACGGGCAAGCTGGTCGATACCTCCACGGTGTACCCGCACGAGCCGCGCCGCGACTGGGAAGGCGCGCTGCACACCCTGGCCTTGCTGTGCCGCAAGCACGGCGTGAACCTGATCGCCATCGGCAACGGCACGGCCAGCCGCGAGACCGACAAGCTGGCGGCCGACCTCATGAAACGCCTCGACGCCCAGGACGGCGGCAGCGCGATGCAGCGCGTGGTGGTGAGCGAAGCCGGCGCATCCGTCTATTCGGCGAGCGAGTACGCGTCGCAGGAGATGCCGGACGTCGACGTGAGCCTGCGCGGCGCGGCGAGCATCGCGCGGCGCCTGCAGGATCCGCTGGCGGAGCTGGTGAAGATCGACCCCAAGTCCATCGGCGTCGGCCAGTACCAGCACGACGTGAACCAGAGCGAGCTGGCACGCACGCTGGAAGCCGTGGTGGAGGACTGCGTGAACGCGGTCGGCGTCGACCTCAACACCGCCAGTGCGCCTTTGCTGGCCCGCGTGTCCGGCTTGTCGGGGACGGTCGCCAAGTCGGTCGTTCAGTGGCGCGAGGCCCACGGCGCCTTCCGCAGCCGCAAGCAGTTGCTGGAAGTCGGCGGCCTCGGCCCCAAGACCTTCGAGCAGAGCGCCGGCTTCCTGCGCATCCGCGGCGGCGACAACCCGCTCGACATGACGGGCGTGCACCCGGAAACCTATCCCGTCGTCGAGAAAATCCTGGCGCATGCCGGCCGCCCCGTGCAGGAGCTCATGGGTCGTGCCGACATGCTGAAGGCGCTGAAACCGGAGCTGTTCGCCAACGCGCAGTTCGGCGTCATCACGGTCAAGGACATCCTCGGCGAGCTGGAGAAGCCCGGCCGCGACCCGCGGCCCGATTTCAAGGTCGCGCGCTTCAACGACGGGGTGGACGACATCAAGGACCTCGTGCCCGGCATGGAGCTGGAAGGCACGGTCAGCAACGTCGCCGCCTTCGGCGCTTTCGTCGACCTGGGCGTGCACCAGGACGGCCTGGTGCACGTGAGCCAGCTCGCCAACAAGTTCGTCAACGACGCGCGCGAGATCGTGAAGACCGGTGACATCGTGAAGGTGAAGGTGCTGGAGGTGGATGCGGCCCGCAAGCGCATTTCACTCACGATGAAGCTGGGTGCGCCGGCCCCGCGCCCGAACGGGCCGCGCGAGAACCGGTACGAAGGCGCGGGACGCGGCCAGCGCGCACCGGCTCCGGCGCCGGCGAGTACGGCCATGGCCGGCGCCTTCGCCAAGCTGCAGGGCTTGCGCAAGTAGCCGTTGCCGGCGGCAGGTCTAGGAGCCTGGGCGGCAGAGAAACGGGCCTGCGTTGGGCCGGTACCTGAATCAGCGCCATGCGTCGTTACGGCCTCCTTGAGTGCGAAAGCACACGGCGTCGGCCGCGCCTAGTGTCCTGTCCCATAAATTCGTAGGCACAGAATCTGCATGAGCTGAGGCATCCTTGGGGGTGCCGATGGCGAATGCATACAAGCGAGTTCTGATTGCACTGACGGACGACGAGCGGGCGCAGCTGACGTCGATGGCGCGCTCGCGCTCGTTGCCTGCGGCGATGGCGCTGAGAGCGCGGATCGTGTTGGCCTGCGAGGGCGAAGACGTGCCGACCAGCGAAGTGGCTGAGGACCTTCGGATCGGCCGTGCGACTGT
>NZ_VOBQ01000014.1 GCF_007833165.1 Caenimonas sedimenti
TCACGTGGGGCCTCCATCGTCAGTGGTTGAACAGACCTCCACTTTGGCACTCGATGCCGTTTGATGCGAGGCCCCGCCCGACTGGCGGTGGCGGCGCGGCAGGGGTGGGAGGCGTCCATACCATCTCACTGCGCGATCTGCTGATCGCTCCGTTCAGACAACTGCCGGAAGCATGATGTCGATGCGCGCTACGCGCGCTCCGGCCCCAGACCGAACATCGCAGCCGCCCCAGAAATCGCCGGGGGCGGGTGGGGGAGGGGGCGAAGGAGATCCAAGACTCGGTGCGCGCGAAGAAGGTGCGACTGACTGGGGTGCTGCAAAATGGCTATATGCAGACGCTCGCGAGTTTGATGGATGTGGATTCCACATCTATCCACAAGTGCCCACCGCTGGTCGGAAATGGTTGCACGTGGCCGGACTGCTGTGCGGTCAACACATAGTTAAATCTCACCTCCGAGGCCATTGATGTCAAACACTCAGTACGTCTTCATCGAGCGTTCCAAGATCCCGGACCGTGATCAGTTGCAAGCTGCCATTGACTCGCTCGCCTTTCCTATCCAACTGGATCCAGAGTTCACTCCCTTCGATGATCTTGGATTCTCACCATGCACTCTTAACGGGAGGTCTGAAGTAGGGTTCGAGATCTTCTACGACGCAACGAAAGAGATCGTGGAGGACGATGAGGAATTCAGTGCCATTGCGGCTGGTCGAGATTACTGCATCAGCCTAGTTTGGCGAAGCAGTCACGACGATCTAATCTGCGTGATGGGTGTAAGTGCTGCGTACGCTCACGCCTTTGAAGCTGTCATCTCATATGAAGGCGATGAGCCCATTCCGGCCGCCACCCTGATCAAGCAGACCCGGGAGTTGCTCGCCGGCGGGGACGCAGTAGAGGAAGTCGAAAAAAACGACGCGATCGACCTCAAAGAATCACCGCCAACGCCTGTAAAGCTGACCGTCACCGTTACGGGCCTCATCGGAGGCAAGATCGTGACTAAGAAGTACGAGCGTGGTGACAAGTGAGACTTAACATGTCGGTCAACACGGACGCCTTGCGGCGTCCGTGCGCGGCGCGCACTCCTTGTGCAAGTCGCCGGTTACCTTGACGTTAGACAGCAGCAAGAACTCCATGGCGCGCAAGACCCTCGAACATCTTCTGCTAGAACTGCAACGCTCATTGCCTGCGGCGGAGGCACTAACCTGGGACGATGTGGGCGATCTTGAGTTCACTATCGAGAAAGTGCTTGGAGAGCGCCACCGAATACACCTTCACATGGACGAATCGCTGTCCAAGCTGCCTGGCTCGCTCAAGTCCTTGTACTACGCGTTGGACTACTTCCAAACCGCATCGACGTTCCAAGGAGAAGTCGCGGGGGAGGGGATGCTCTCGGCCATCTACAACGTCAGCGGCTCCGACCTACAGCATTCGCGCGAGGTATTCAAGCGGATGGATGCTGAACTGAGCGCTGCGATCGAACGACTATGCGAGCTTGCTGCTCTAGTGATGCCAACCTCGCCCAAGAAGAGTTGGATAACGCTCAATCCGCATGAGGATCCATACAGGATCATCGGCGACGACGCGAACGAAAAGATCGCGACCCTCGAGGAGGAGTTTGATTCGCGTCTCAAAACAATGTGGGCCCGCACATTTGCGGCGCTAGGCGAGGCCCAGCGTGCTGTCTAACTTGCGCTCAACACGGACGCCTTGCGGCGTTCCGCGGTTTCGCCGCGCCCTGGCAACTCACCGGTAACTCTGCGTTAGATCGCATGAATTCCGCTCAGATCAAGCAGCTGAGACAGTGGGTGATCTGCTTCGCCGTGCTTGGCGCGTTGGTCCTGTTCGACGACTTCTTCGCCGAAAACGCCGCTTGGCTGCGCTGGGTCGCCTTCGGTGGTCTCTTGATTGCTTTCGCGCAGGAGAGTCGCTCACGGGCGCAGCTCGAATTCGAGGGGCGCGCTCGCATCGACGGCGTGGTGAACAGGTCGCCGTGGCTGAGGGTCTGGCTCGCGTTCTGGGCGGTCGTATTCTTCGGAGGCGCTGTGTACGTCACACGCAACTCCGTCGACGTCGTCCAGCTGCTTGGATTCAGGTTCGTCTTGCTCGGCTTGATCGTCCTTGCCGGTCCGCTCATTGTGGCGAGTGAAATGCAGCGGTTCAAGGAACTTGGTGGCGGTGACCGTGCGATCTAACATGTCGTTCAACACGGACGCGGAGCTTGCCCTGGTTTAGTTGACACATTGAGCTAACCGACGAACTTCTTGGTAGCAGGCGACGGCCCAGAGTCAATCCAGTTGCCTCCTTCGCCCCCTCCCCCACCCGCCCCCGGCGATTTCTGGGGCGGCTGCGATGTTCGGTCTGGGGCCGGAGCGCGCGTAGCGCGCATCGTCATCATGCTTCCGGCAGTTGTCTGAACGGAGCGACGTAGGAGCGCAGTGAGTTCTGCCGGACCGGCCCCAGGCCGTACATCGCAGCGAAGCTGGAGCGAGCCGAAGGCGGAGCGCAAGCCGCCACAGCATGAGCCGGGGGCGGGTGGGGGAGGGGGCGAAGGAGCGGCTACGGGAGGTAGCGCGGGAATCGTGCCGCGGTGCCACGCAGCGATGGATCCCGGGTCAAGCCCGGGATGACAGGTCGTGGGTCGATGACAGGTCGTTGGGTCGTCAGCCGAACACGTGCCGCCACAGCGCCAGCACCGCCGCGCGCTCCTGCGGCAGCTGGTCCGGCGCGAGCTGGGTCGATTCCTCGTTCAGCCGCGCCTGGTGCTGCAGCCGCCGCAGTTCCCGGTAGGCGGTGGCCGCCGCCTGTCCGACGCCGGCCGGCAGCAGCCCGGCCGCCTCGGCCCGCTGCAGCAGCGCGATGTTGCCGACGTTGGGGATCAGATCAGGATGGCTGGCCGCCTGCGACAGCACCAGAAACTGCACCGCGAACTCCGCGTCCACCATGCCGCCCGGGCTGTGTTTGAGGTCGAAGCGCCCGGCCTTCACCGGGTGCGCGGCCCGCACCTTGTCGCGCATGGCGACGATCTCGCGCTTCAGCGCATCGACGTCACGGGGCGCCGTGATCACCGCCTCGCGCGTCGCTTCGAATCGTGGGCGCAGCGCCTCCAGGCCCAGCACGAAGCGGGCGCGCGTCATGGCCTGGTGCTCCCAGGTCCACGCCGTGTTGCTGCCCCGGCGCTGCTGGTAGTTGTCGTAGGCCTGGAAGGTGGTGATCAGCAGTCCTGAGCCGCCGTTCGGGCGCAACGCCGTGTCGATCTCGAACAGGTCGCCCTCGGCGGTCTTCGTCGACAGCCAGTTGATCAGCTTGCGCACGAAAGCGGCATAGGCCTCCGGCGCACCTTCGTCTTCGTCCTCGTAGACGAACACGATGTCGAGGTCGCTGCCGTAGCCGAGCTCCTTGCCGCCCAGCTTGCCGTAGCCGAGGATGGCGAATTGCGGCGTCTCGCGGTGCTGCTGCTTCAGGCGCTGCCAGCACCAGCGCGCGGTGACGCGCAGGGTGACGTCGGCCAGCGCACTCAATTCGTCGGCCACCTGTTCCACGGTCAGCACGCCTTCGACGTCGCGTGCCAGCGTGCGGAACAGTTCGGCGTGGTGGGCCCGGCGCAGCAGGTTGAGCAGCGCCTCGTCGTCGTCCTCGCCGGTGATCTGCAGGGCGCGGCGACGGTGTTCCAGTTCGCGGTCGAAGTCGTCCGGGCTGAAGCGATCGGCCAGCATGCCGTCGCTGGCCAGCTCGTCGATCACGCCCGGGTGCTGCATCAGGTAGCGGGCCGGCCAGCGCGCGGCGCCCAGCAGGCGCAGCAGCCTTTCGTGCACCGAGGGCCGCTCGACCAGCAGCGCGAGATAGCTCTCGCGCCGCAACAGCGGCTCCATCCAGTCCGTCATGCGCAGCGCGGCTTCCTCGGTGACGCGGCCTTGCCCCAGCCACTGCGCGGTGCGCGCCACCAGCCGCGACAGGCGTTGCCGCGCGTCGTCGCGCAGCGCCTGCACGCGGGGGTGGTCGCGCCACTGCGTGACGCGCTCGCGCAGCAGCGGCGGCAGCTGTTCGAGCACGGCGTCGAGGTCGGCTGGCGCCGCCTTGGCGCCTTTCGGCCCAGCGCAGCCCTTGCATTCGCCGGCGCCCCCGCCCAGCAGCGTGTCGAATTCCTGCGCGACGAATTCGCGGTGCCCGTCGAGCTCATGCAGGAAGGGGCAGCAGTCGGAGAAGCCCATGGTGCGGGCGATCCAGCCGAGGTCGTCGTCGCATCCCATCAGCACATGGGTCTGCTGGTCGTCCAGGTACTGGATGCGGTGCTCGGTGCGGCGCAGGAAGGTGTAGGCCGCCGCCAGGCCGTCGGCCGTCGCCCGAGGCATCAGGCCGGCGGCCGCGAGCCGGTCCAGTGCCTGCAGCGTCGGGCGCGTGCGCAATTCCGGGTACTGGCCGCCGCGGACCACCTGCAGCAGCTGCACGATGAATTCGATCTCGCGGATGCCGCCGCGCGACAGCTTGACGTCGTTGGCGCGTTCCGGCCGGCCGGCGGCGCGCTTGGCCGCATGCTCGCGGATCTGCCGGTGCAGCACGCGCAGCGCGTCGAACACGCCGTAGTCGAGGTAGCGGCGGAACACGAAAGGCAGCACCGCGGTGCGCAGCTCGTTCGCGCCGCCATCCTCGATGCAGGCGAGCGGCGCCACCACGCGGCTCTTCAGCCAGGCGAAGCGTTCCCATTCGCGGCCCTGCACCTGGAAGTATTCCTCCAGGGCGCCCAGCGACGCGGCCGGCGGGCCTGAATTGCCGTTCGGGCGCAAGGCGAGGTCGACCCGGAAGACGAAGCCGTGCTCGGTGACGTCGCCGATCAATCCGAAGATGGCCTTGACCGCCTTGCCGAAGTATTCGTGGTTGCTGATGCGCCCGCGGCCGTCCGTGGTGCCGGCCGTCTCGCCGTCGTGGTCGTACACGTACACCAGGTCGATGTCGCTCGACACATTGAGTTCGCGCGCGCCGAGCTTGCCCATGCCCACCACCCAGAGCTGGGCCCGGCGGTCACCGGGCGCGCGCGGTTCGCCGTGCAGCGCGTCGAGGTCGGCGAAGGCCTGGCGGCAGGCGCAGTCGAGCGCGAACTCCGCCAATTCCGTCACGGCGATGGTGACCGGGCCCAACGCCGCCTGCTGGTCGCAATCGAGCACCATGAGCCGCTCCAGCACCAGCTGGCGCAGCACCCGCAGCGCGGAGGGCACGTCGAAACCGCGTGCGCGCAGCGCCTCGTAGGTCTGCCGCATCGCGGCGAGGCGGGGCTCGCCGGGCGGCAGCAGGTCGAGTTCGGCCGCGTAGCGCCGGCGCAGGCGCTGGGCGAAGCGCGAGTGGGCCGAAAGAGGTAAAGAACTGGTTGATGCGTCGTCCGCAGCGCCGGCCACGCCGTTTTGCACGGAAAAGCCTGTGTCCTCCGCTGAACCGGGCACAACGCCCAGGGTCATAATTGCCACGTCAGACTTTCATGAACGCGCCGCCGCCGATCCCATCACGGACGCTGAAGATTTTTGCCGCGGCCGTCAAATGGTCCCTGTGGTTGCTGCTGGCCGCCTGGTTGGTGCTGGCATTGGCGTGGGGAGCGCTGCATGCGTGGATTGTGCCGCGAATCGGCGAATTCCGCCCCGCGCTGGAATCGGAAGCCGGACGCGTCCTGGGGGTGCCGGTGCGCATCGGCGGCATCACCGCCCGCAGCGAAGGCCTGATCCCCACTTTTGAATTGCGCGACGTCATGCTGGTCGGCCCGCAAGGCCAGGCCGCGCTGCGGCTGCCGCTGGTGGTGGCGGGCCTGTCGCCGCGCTCGCTGTGGAACCTGGGCTTCGAGCAGCTTTACATCGACCGCCCCGAACTGGACATCCGCCGCAGCCCCGACGGCCGCATCCATGTCGCGGGCCTGGATTTTTCCCGCGCCAGCGCCAACGACGGCCGGGCGGCCGACTGGCTGTTCCGCCAGACCGAATTCGTCATCCGGGGCGGCACGCTCCACTGGACGGACGAACTGCGGCGCGCGCCGCCGCTGGCGCTGCGTGAAGTTCAGATCGTGCTGCGCAACACGGCGCGCCAGCATGCGGTGCGGCTGGAAGCCACACCGCCGCCCGAATGGGGCAGCCGCTTCACCCTGACCGGCAGGTTCCGCCAGCCGTTCCTGGCCGCCGGCAGCGGCTGGCAGACCTGGGTGGGCCAGGTGCACGCGGATTTCGGCGCCGTCGATCTCTCGCAGCTGCGCCAGCACGCCAACCTGGGCTTCGAGATCAACCAGGGACGCGGCCGCCTGCGCGCGTGGGCTGACGTGGAGCGGGGACAGGTGATCGGCGGCACCGCGGACGTCGTGCTGACCGAAGTGAACGCCAGGCTGGGCCAGGCCCTGGAGCCGCTGGCGCTGCAGTCAATGTCGGGCCGCCTGGGCGGCAAGCGCCTGGCCCATGGCTTCTCGTTCGAAACGCAGGCCCTGCAGTTCGTCACCGTCGAGGGCCAGCGCTGGCCCGGCGGCAACGTCATGCTGACCTGGAACCAGGCGCAGGGCAAGCAGCCCGCCCAGGGGACGTTGCGGGCCGACAAGCTGGACCTGGGCGCGCTGAGCGCGATCGCCACGCGGCTGCCGCTGTCCACGGCGACCCATGCGGCGCTGCAAGGCTATGCGCCGCAGGGCCTGGTGGAGTCGCTGCAGGCACGCTGGCAGGGTGGCGCGGGCGCCGTCGAAAAATACGAAGCGCGTGGCCGTGCGAGCGGCCTGCGGCTGGCGGCCCGGCCCGGCCCCGAGGGCAAGGCCGGTTCACCCGGCATCGAAGGCGCAGCGGTGGATTTCGACTTCACCCAGGACGGCGGCAAGGCCAGGCTCGCCATCGAGCGCGGCGAACTCGACCTTCCCGGGGTCTTCGAGGAGCGCGCCGTTCCCGTCGACAGCCTGGCGGCCGACGTGCAATGGCAGCGCGCCGGTGACCAGCTGTCGCTGAGCGTCGCCAACCTCAAATTCAGCAACGCCGACGCGCAAGGCGAGGGCCAGGCCACCTGGCGCACCGGCGACCCGGCGAAAGTGCCAGGGGCGACGCGCCTGCCCGGCGTGCTCGACCTGCAAGGCAGCCTGTCGCGCGCCAATGGCACGCGCGTGTTCCGCTATCTGCCGCTGGGGGTGAACAAGCCGGCGCGGGACTACGTGCGCGACTCGGTGCTGGCCGGTGTGTCCACCGGCACGAAGTTCCGCGTCAAGGGCGACCTGCGGCGGTTTCCCTTTGCCGACGGCAAGGACGGCCAGTTCCTGATCACGGCGCAGGTCCGCGACGTCACCTTCGCCTACGTGCCGCCCACGCCGGCGCGCGGCCCGGAGACCTGGCCGGCGCTCGACCAGTTGTCGGCCGAGCTGGAGTTCGAAGGCAACGGCATGCGCATCAAGGGCGCCAGCGGCAGCTTCGTGGGCGCGCCGCGCCTGCAGGTGAAGGCCGATGCACGCATCGCCGAATACCGCAGGACCGAAGTCGAGGTGCAGGGCCGCGTGCGCGGGCCGCTGGCGGATTCGCTGGCCGTGGTGAACGCCGCGCCCCTGGCGGGCTGGATGAACCAGGCGCTCGCGAAGTCCACGGGCAACGGCAACGCGGATCTCGACCTGTCGCTGAATCTGCCCATCGCGGCCATGGAGCGCTCGAAAGTACTGGGCACCGTCACCTTGGCCGGCAACGACATCCAGATCACGCCGGACAGTCCCCCGCTGACGCGCGCGCGCGGTGTCGTGACGTTCACCGACAAGGGTTTCCAGGTGCTGGGCGCGCAGGCGCGCGCGTTCGGCGGCGATGTGCGGCTGGAAGGCGGCACGCGCGCCGCGGGCGCACCGGCCGACGCGCCGCCGGTGCTGCTGCGCGTGCAGGGCACGGCCACGGCGGAAGGCCTGCGGCAGGCCCGGGAGCTGGGCTACCTGTCGCGGCTGGCCCGCGACTTCACCGGCAGCACGCCGTACCAGCTGGCGCTCGGCATTCGCACGGGGCGCCCCGAGATCCTGCTCACCAGCAGCCTGCAAGGCCTGGCCCTCAACCTGCCCGCGCCGCTGAACAAGTCGGCCGAGACCACCCTGCCCCTGCGCTACGAAAACGCCCTGGTGCGTGACACGCCGCCGGGCGCGCGGGCCCAGGACACTCTCGCCATCCAGTTGGGGCGTCTCGCCACCGTGAACTACCTGCGGGACGTCAGCGGCGCCGAGCCGCAGGTGCTGCGTGGCGCCATCGGCATCGGGCTGGCGGGCGGAGAAGCCGTGGCGCTGCCGGAAGAGGGGGTGCTGGCGAACGTGCAGTTCGACACCTTCGGCGTCGACCCCTGGGAGGACGTGATCGCGCGCGCCGCCGGCGCCGACGGCGCTGCGGCGCCCGAGGCGCGGCCGCGTGCCGAAAGCGCGGCGGCGACCGCCTATCTTCCGACCTCGATGGCCGTGCGTGCCCGGGAACTCAGCGCCGAAGGGCGCACCCTGCACAACGTGGTGGTCGGCGTCTCGCGCGAAGGGCGGACCTGGCGGGCGAACGTTGCCGCCGATGAACTGAACGGCTACGTCGAGTACCGCGAACCCCTGAGCACCGGGGCGGGCCGCCTGCATGCGCGGTTGGCCCGGCTGAGCATGGCCGCGGCGGCGGCCGGCGAGGTGGAAGCCTTGCTGGAGCAGCAACCCGGCAGCATTCCCGCGCTCGACATCGTGGTGGACGACTTCGAGCTGAAGGGCCGCAAGCTGGGCCGGCTCGAGATCGAGGCCGTGAATCGTGGCGCGGGTGCAGTGGCGCGCGAAGGCGGCGTGCGTGAATGGCGGCTCAGCAAGCTGAGCCTGAGCACGCCGGAGGCCGTGTTCACCGCCTCGGGCAACTGGGCCGCCCTCGGCGCGCAGCCTGACGCCCGGCCGGGCCCGCGGGCCGCCGCGGAACGGCGGCGCACCGCGATGAAGTTCCAGCTGGACATCGCCGACGCGGGTGCGTTGCTGGCGCGCTTCGGCATGAGCAATGTGGTGCGGCGCGGCCGCGGCAGCATGGAGGGCAACGTGGCCTGGCTGGGCTCGCCGCTGGCGTTCGACTACCCGACGCTCACGGGCAACTTCAAGGTCAACGTCGAATCGGGCCAGTTCCTCAAGGCCGAGCCGGGGCTGGCCAAGCTGCTCGGAGTGCTGAGCCTGCAGTCGCTGCCGCGCCGGCTCGCCCTCGATTTCCGCGACGTCTTCAGCGAGGGCTTCTCGTTCGACTTCATGCGCGGCGACATCGTCATCGAGCAGGGCATCGCATCGACGAACAACCTGCAGATGAAGGGCGTCAACGCGGCGGTGCTGATGGACGGCAAGGCCGACATCGCCCGCGAGACGCAGGACCTGAAAGTGGTCGTGGTGCCCGAGATCAACGCGGGCACGGCGTCGCTGGTCTTCACCGTCATCAACCCTGCGCTCGGCCTCGGGTCCTTCCTGGCGCAGATGTTTTTGCGGCAGCCGCTCATGAAGGCAGCCACCCAGGAATTCCACATCGACGGCACCTGGGGCGACCCGCGTGTCACGCGGGTCAGCCGCTCGGGCGAGCCCGCCACCACGGCGGGGCCCGTTCCGCCGCCTGCGCCCATTCGCTGACAGGAGCACCCCATGAAAGTCGCAGCCATCCAGATGGTGTCGGGCGTCTCGGTCGAGGGCAATCTCACCGCCGCCGGCGAATTGCTCGCGCAGGCCGCGGCGGCGGGCGCCGAACTCGCCGTGCTCCCCGAATATTTCTGCCTCATGGGACGGCGCGACAGCGACAAGCTGGCCGTGCGCGAGGCCTTCGGCAGCGGCGCGGTGCAGGCCTTTCTTGGCGCCACCGCGCGCGAGCTGGGCCTGTGGATCGTCGGCGGCACGCTGCCGCTGCAAGCCGCGGACGCCGACCACGTGCGCAACACCAGCCTGGTGTATTCGCCCGACGGCGAATGCGCGAACCGCTACGACAAGATCCACCTGTTCCGCTTCGACAACGGCCGCGAAAGCTACGACGAGTCGCGCGTGATCGAGCGCGGCTCGGACACCCGCGCGTTCACGCTGGCATCGCGCGACGGTGCCAGCTGGCGGGTCGGCCAGTCGGTCTGCTACGACCTGCGTTTTCCCGAGCTCTACCGGGCCCTGGGCGCGGACGTGCTGCTGGTGCCCAGCGCCTTCACGCACACCACCGGCCAGGCCCACTGGGAACTGCTGCTGCGGGCACGCGCCGTGGAGAACCTTGCCTACGTGATCGCGCCGGCGCAGGGCGGCACGCACGAGAACGGCCGCAGGACCTGGGGTCATTCGATGGTGGTCGATCCCTGGGGCGCGGTGCTCGCCGAGCGCACGGACGAAGGCGCCGGCGTGGTGCTGGCGGAACTTTCCGCGGCCCGGCTGGCCGAGGTGCGCTCGCACCTGCCAGCGCTGGAGCACCGGGTCTTGTGAGCGCCGTCGCGCCAGCGGCGCTGTTGCCGCCGCGCCGCCTTTCGGCCCCATTGCGCTGGTCGCTGTGGATCTCGCTCGGTGTGCTGGTGGTGGCGCTGCTCGCCACCCTGGTCTGGCTGGCGGGCCGCTACGAGGCGAGCCAGGCGCAGAGCCACGTCGAACGCGACGCGGCCGATGCGCTCAGCGACATCCGCTCGGCGCTCACCCGCAACGTGCAGTCGCTGCAGGCGCTGCAGGCCGGGCCCCCGGCGCGCGAGACCTGGGTGGCCGAGGCCGACCGCCTGCTGCGCCGGCACCGCGAATGGGTCACCATCGAATGGCGCGACGCATTGCTGGAGCCCGTGCTGACGGCCGAAACGCCTTACCGGGCGCCGGTGTTCGCGCGTTTCGGCCGCCGCAACTCGCAGGCCGAAGTGCAGCTCGCCTGCGCCAATGCCAGGCGCATCAGCGGACCCGCCTACGCCCGCAGTTACTTCGTGCCGCAGGCCGACGGCCTGGGGCTGGAGCTGATGGAGTTGTGCCTGCCGCTGGTGACGGCGGGCCAGCTCACCGGCTACGTGGTGGCGACCTACTCGCTGACCGAGCTGCTCGCCAGCCTGATCGGGCCGCAGCTGGGGCGCAGCCAGGAAATCTCGTTCACCGAAGCCGACGGCACCCGGCTGGCGATGCATGGGCTGGCGCGGCGCGGCACCCGGTCCTTCACGGCGCAGCAGCTGCTGGACCTGCCCGGCAACACCATGGTGCTGCGCATGGACAGCTGGCGCTCGCAGCCGGACGTGTTCCCCAACGTGCTGACGGCGCTGGTGACGGCGATGTCGATCGCGCTGGTCACCGTGCTGTTCCTGCTCGCGCACGACACGCGGCGGCGCCTGCGGGTGGAACAGGACCTCGCCGATGCGCTGGCCTTCCGCAAGGCGATGGAGGACTCGCTGGTGACGGGCCTGCGCGCGCGCGACCTGCAGGGCCGCACGACCTACGTGAACCCGGCGTTCTGCCAGATGGTGGGGTTCATGCCCGATGAATTGCTGGGACGCGGCTCGCCAGCCCCTTACTGGCCGCCCGAGTTCTCGGACGACTACCAGAAGCGCCAGGACGTGCGCCTGTCCGGGCGCCACGTGCCGCCGCGCGAGGGCCATGAGTCGGTCTTCATGCGCAAGGACGGCACGCGCTTCCCGGTGCTGATCATCGAGGCGCCGCTCATCAACGCGCATGGCGTGCAGACCGGCTGGATGAGCGCGGTGCTCGACATCAGCGAGCAGCGCCGGGTCGAAGAGCTCTCGCGCGCCAGCCAGGACCGCCTGCAGGCGACCGCGCGGCTGGCCACCGTCGGCGAGATGGCCTCGCTGCTGAGCCACGAGCTGAACCAGCCGCTGGCGGCCATCGCCAGCTACGCCACCGGTTCGGTGAACCTGCTGAAGCAGTCGACGCCCCATGCGCTGGCCGACATCGAGATGGCCATGCGCCGCATCGGCGAGCAGGCCGAGCGCGCGGGCCGCGTGATCAAGAGCGTGCACGACTTCGTGCGCCGGCGTGACCAGGACCGCCAGCCGGTGGACCCGCGCGCGCTGGTGGATGCGGTGCTGCCGCTGGTCAACCTGCAGGCGCGCAAGCTCGGCGTGCGCGTCGAGGTGCGGGTCCCGGAGGCCCTGCCGCTGGTGCTGTGCGACCGCACGATGGTGGAGCAGGTGCTGCTGAACCTGGCGCGCAATGCCATGCAGGCGATGGACGAGGCGCGTGTGGCCGACCCCGCGCTGCAGCTCCAGGTCCGCCTGGCCGCGGGCAGCGAGCGTGGCGGCGGCCGGCCCTGGGTGGAGTTCTCGGTGGCCGACTGCGGGCCCGGCATTCCCGAGGAAGTGAAGCAGCAGCTGTTCACGCCGTTCTTCACCACCAAGGCCGAGGGCATGGGGCTGGGCCTGAGCCTGTGCCGCACGGTGGTCGAACAGCATGGGGGATTTCTCGGGTTCGAACCGCAGGCGCCGCAGGGTACGATTTTCCGGTTCACTTTGCCCGCGCAAGCCACCGACTGATCTCCATGCAACCCGCCGCCAACGCCATCGTGTTCATCGTCGACGACGACGCGGGCGTGCGCGAGGCGCTCGCCTGGCTGCTGCGCTCGCGCCACCTGCTGTCGGAAAGCTATGCCAGCGCGGAGGAGTTCGATGCAATGCTGCGTGCCGGCTTCGCGCCCACGCAGCCGACCTGCCTGCTGCTGGACGTGCGCATGCCGGGCATGAGCGGCCTGGCGCTGTTCGAGAAGATCGTCGAGCGCGGCCTGGCGCGCGCGGTGCCGGTGATCTTCCTCACCGGCCACGCCGACGTCCCCACGGCCGTCGACATGGTCAAGCGCGGCGCCTTCGACTTCTGCGAGAAGCCGTTCTCCGACAACGCCCTGGTGGACCGCGTGGAGGAAGCCCTGCGCGGCTCGGCCGCCGTCCTGGCCGAACAGCACGAACAGGGCCGGCTGGCCGACCGCCTGGGTGAACTGACGGAACGCGAGCGCGACGTGATGCAGCTGGTGGCGAAGGGGCTGCCGAACAAGCTGATCGCCGACCAGCTGACGATCAGCGTCCGCACGGTCGAAGTGCACCGCGCCCGCGTGTTCGACAAGATGGACGTGAAGTCGGCGGTGGAGCTGGCGAACCTGTTGCGCCTGGCGTAGGCTGGGGTGAGCCCGCAAGCGAACCCCAGCTTCGCGTGGCACCTGCACCGCTGGGATTCGGCTGCGCGCTCACCCCAGCCTACGGTCGCTGCGCGAACCCAGCCTACTTTTCGTCCTCGTCGCCCGGCAACTCCCCGCGCTTGCGCCCTGAAAACATCGTCCACCAGACGATGCCCACCAGCAGCACCAGCGCCAGCAGGGCTTCAAGCAGAATCAGCAACATGTCTTTTCGTGTCCTGTGGTTGCTGGCCATTGTAGGAACGCTGGCCGCGTGCGGCAGCGTGCCGTTGCCGCCCGAGCCTGCGCCTGTCCGCCCGCCGCCGGCGCCGTCCACCGGCCCGGCACCGGATGACGGCGTGCCGCCGGGCGTCATCACGCAAGGCAAGAGCCGCTGGCAACCGGTGCGCTGGTCGGACCTGCCCGGCTTCGAGGCCGACGCCCTGCATGAAGCCTGGAACGCGTGGCTCAAGAGCTGCGAGCGCCCGGCGCCGCCGTGGACGGCGCTGTGTCCGGAGGTGCGGCGGCTGTCGATCGCCTCGGCCGAGGAGCAGCGGGCCTGGATGCGGCAGCGGCTGCAGCCCTACCGCGTCGATGCGTTGCAAGGCCAGGCGGAAGGCCTGCTCACCGGCTACTACGAACCGGTCCTGGATGCCACCCGCCAGCCCACGGCCGGCAGCGCCGTTCCCTTGTACCGGCCGCCCGCCGACCTGGCGACGCGCCGCCCCTGGTACTCGCGCCAGGAGATCGACACGCTGCCGCAGGCCCGTGCCGCCCTGCGCGGCCGCGAGATCGCGTACCTGTCGGACCCGCTGGACGCACTGGCCTTGCAGATCCAGGGTTCGGGCCGCCTGCGCGTGGCCGAGCCGGACGGCAGCGTGCGCACCGTCCGCGTCGCCTTCGCCGGCACCAACGAACAGCCGTACCGCAGCGTGGGCAGCTGGTTGCTGCAGCAGGGCCTGCGGGACGCGACCTGGCCCGGCATCAAGGCCTGGGCCGCGCGCCATCCGCAGCGGGTCCAGGAGATGCTCTGGATCAATCCCCGCGTCGTCTTCTTCCGCGAAGAGCCGCTCAGCGACTTCGATGCGGCTTCCGGGCCGCGCGGGGCGCAGGGTGTGGCGCTCACGCCCGGCCGCTCGATCGCGGTGGACCGCGAGAGCATTCCCTACGGCACGCCGGTGTGGCTGGTCTCCGCCGGGCCGCAGGTCACGCTGCAACGGCTGGTGCTGGCGCAGGACACGGGCAGCGCCATCGTCGGTGCCGTGCGGGCCGACTATTTCGTCGGCTGGGGCGACGCCGCGGGCGAGATCGCGGGGCGGCTGAAGCAGCCGCTGGCCCTGTGGGTGCTCTGGCCTCGCTGAAACGCTTCGCCGGACCGGAATTTTTGCGCGAAGCCGGGCGGGTGTGCTGCGCTAAACTGGTCCGCTCCTCGCTGGCCCTGGGGCTCAAGAGACGCATGGAACGAAACCCGATCGCGGCGAGCCGCAGCAGTTTTCTCGCGAATTTCCTTCGGGACCCCTGCGGCACGGGCGCACTGGCACCGGCGACGCCCACGCTTGCCGCCAGCGTCGCGCGGGTCACGCACGAGGCTTGGCAGGCGCACGGTTCGCGCCTCAAGCTCATCGAGCTCGGCGCCGGCACCGGCGCGCTCACGAGGGACCTGAAACGGATGAATCCGGTGCTGGTCGAACGCAATGAGGATTGGGCCGCGCTGCTGCGGACCCGCTTCCCCGGCCTGGAAGTGCTCAACGAGTGCGCGGCGGATACGCTGCGGGGCTTGCGCGAGCCGGTCGGCCTGGTCACGTCGATCCCCTTGCTGAACAACCCGCAATCGAACGAGCTCAAGTCGCTGCTCCAGCAGGCTTACGCTGACGGCGTGCTGCGCTTCTGCGTGCTTTACACGTACGGGCTGCGCGATCCGCTCGCCGGCAGCGGGTTCCGGCAGCACCGCCGCGCGTCGTTCGTGCCCCGCAGCCTGCCGCCGGCCCACGTCTGGGTCTATCAATGAGCGGTCGATGAGCGGTCTGCTGGCGCGCCTGCGCGCCGGGAAGCGCTGGCAGCTGGCGCTGGCCCTGTTGCTCGCCGGCGTGATGGGCGCCCTGCTGCTGCCCATGCTGCCCATGCTGCGGCATTTCTCGCCCGTGATCGTGGCGGCCGCCGCGCTCGTGGGCTACCTGAGCCGCGGCCGCTGGACCGACGCCGCCGTGATGGCCGCGCTCCATTGGGTCGCCGGCTGGCCGGAGGACCCCGCCGGCACGCAACTGATGGCGTGCGTCACGCTCCCCGTGCTCGCTTTCACGGCGCGGCCGCTGTTTTCGGCTTTCCTCGGCGCCACGGTCTACGGCCTGGTCGTCGGTGGTGGCTACCTCAAGGAGCAGTTCGGCGGCAGCTTCCTGACCTGGCAGGACCTGCGCTATTTCTTCCGCGAGTTCAACGACAACATCGCGGTGGCCGCGACCCAGCCCACCCTCCTGGTCTACATCGCGGCCGTGGTCGCCACGATCGCCATCGGCGGGGTGCTGATGTGGAAGGTCGACGGGCGCTTCGCGCTCCGGCAGGCCCGGCCGATGCCCCGCTGGCCGGTCGCCGTGCTGGCCTTGCTGATCACCGCCTGGAGCGCCGAGCTGCTCTCCGACCACGGGCAGCTCGCGCTGCGCAGGGGCGTCTGGACCTGGAGCGAGCGGTGGCGCGACCGGCCGGTCTCCACCTTCGTTTCCACCATGCGCATCCAGGCCGAGGCGACCGCGCCGCGGACCGACGCGCGCTGGCTGCACGAGCTGGCAGGCCGCCAGAAGGGCGAAGCCGCCCCGGCCGGCCGGCCAGCGGACATCGTGGTGTTCCTCCAGGAAAGCCAGTTCAACCCGATGTCCATCGCCGGGTGTCCCGCGGCGCTTTGTGCCATGAAGGCGTTTTCGGCGACACCCCGCACGACGGCCCATGGGCCGATGCGGGTGCACCTGCATGGCGGCGGCACATGGCTGTCGGAGTTCGCGCTCAGCACCGGCGTGCCGCATACCCTGTTCGGCGCGGGCGGAGATTTCGCCCCCTTCAATGTCGCGCCGGCGGTCCGCCGCTCCTTCGTGCGCTCGTTGCGGGCGGCCGGCTACCGCACGGTGGCGGTCTATCCGGTGCTGGGCAACATGATGAACGCGCGCCAGGCTTACGCAGCCTACGGCTTCGACCGCTTCTACGATTCCGCCGAGCTGGGCATGGACGGCACGTTCGAGACCTCGGACCAGCAGGTGCACGACGCGGCGCTGCGCGTGTTGCGGGAGGAGCAGAAGCACGGGCGCCCGGTGTTCCTGTTCGCGCTGACGATCTTCAACCACGCCGAGCACGGGGTGCGCATGCACCGGGTGCCGCCGCCGCTGCTGGAGCGCGCGGGCGCGAGCTTCGCCGACCCGGCGGTGGCGCGCAACGTGGCGGATTTCATCTGGCGTTCGCAACTGTTCGAGCAGGCCATGGAGCGGACGGCGCAGCAGCTCCTGGGCGGCACGCGCCCGGCCGTGCTGGCCTGGTTCGGCGATCACCAGCCGCCGTTCGGCAATGCCCCGCAGCTGCGCCAGAACATGCAGCATTTCGGCGGCGCGGATCCCGGGTTTCCGGCCCGGTTCGAGACCTGGTACCACGTCGCCGCCAACGTCGGGGCGCCGCGCCAGGCCAGCCCGCGCATGATGGACATCGTGTTCCTGCCCAGCCTCCTGGCCGAGGCCGCCGGCGCCCCGATGGACGACTGGCTGGTGGCCAACCGCGCTGTCCGCGAACGCTGTGCCGGCCTGCTCGCCGAGTGCAAGGAGGCCGCCGTGCGCGACGCGTATTTCTCCTACCTCGTGCACGACCTCTCGTCGTTCCGGTCGCCCTGACCGGCGGCGACTGCGGCGGCCGGCTCTAGCGGACGCCGAACCAGCGGGCGACCCGTTTGGCCTGCATCTTGATGGCCGCCCGCGGGGCCACGGCGCTGACCCGGGGAACCTCGTCGACCCGTTCGGCGAGCAGCGCCTCGTCGAAAGGCGAACCCAGGACCTTCTGGCGCTCCCCCTTGATGGCCACCATCGCCACGCGGTCGGCCGGGATGTCGTTCCAGGCCGGATACTGGCATTCGGTGACCGAGGTGAAGCCGGCTTCAGCGATCGCGTTGACGAGTGACGGCCGGGTGGGCCAGAAGCTGTGCACGTTGCCGATGGAAGCCCAGGTGCTGGACTCCTCTTCCTCGGCGGAGGGGGCCTGGACATATTCGCGGTAGCGCCAGCCGCTGTATTCGCGTCCCTTGTATTGCACTGTCTCGCTGCGGCGGGCGCTGACGTGGGTGTCGATCACGGCGACGCCGGTGCAGACATCGGCAATCGCGTCCAGCAGCTTGAAGCAGTCCGGCGCATCCAGGTGATACAGGATGCCCAGGCACAACACCACGTCGAATTCGCCATATTTCGCGCGACTGATGTTGCGCACGTCGTCCTGGACGAACTTCAGGTTGGGCATGTCGAAGCGCGCCGACGCGCGTTCCACGTTCGTCCGGCGCCCTTCGACGCCCAGCACCTGCGCGCCGCGCAACGCGAACTCGACGGAATAGTCCCCTTCCAGCGAGGCGATGTCGAGCACCCGCAGGTGGTTCATCGGCTTGCGGGCGTGGTCGTTGACGATCTGGAGGATGCGTGCTCTTCTTCTCATATGGGCTTCGCCTCTGGGGAGACCTATCCTAGCCGAGCGCGGCGCCGCCCTCCAGTTGCGACAGCGGCCAGCTGGCGCTCGCCTTCACTTCGCCCAGCGAAAAACTGGTGTGCAGGTCCTTCACGTTGGGCAGGTTGATCAGCACCTGCCGCGCGAACTGCGAGAAGGTGTCGAGGTCGCGGGACACCACCTGCAGCTCGAAGGTGCCGGCACCGCTGATGTAGTGGCAGGAGACGATCTCGGGGATCTGGCGGATGGCTTCCTCCATCTCGCGCGTCAGCTCGCCCGTGTTGCGCTGCGCATCGAGCCGGACGAATGCGAGCACCCCGAGCCCGATCTTGTGGCGGTCGATCTCGGCGCGGTAGCCCTTGATGTAGCCCGACTCCTCCAGCGCCCGCACGCGCCGCCAGCACGGCGCGGCCGACAGGCCCACGCGCTGCGCAAGTTCCGCGTTGGTCAGCCGCGCATCGGCCTGCAACTCGGTAAGGATTTGGATGTCATACCTGTCAAGTTTTCCCATTTCGGCCGCCTTTGCGCAAGATCCTTGCTCATCCTAGCGTTTTACGGGCATAGAAAGCAATGACTTATCTGGAGGCCGGGCATACACTCTCCGGCAGCCTAGAGGCTGGGCCCTACCCGGGCGCGGCCTGGCACGCCGCCAGCCCACGAAGCCGGCCCACCCAGTCCACGGAGACCAGGAACGATGAACGCACCGCTGCCCGAACACATCCGCAAGGCCCTCGAAACCGTCACGCTGGACGACAAGTATTCGCTGGACTACGGCCGGGCCTTCATGAGCGGGGTGCAGGCCCTGGTCAAGCTGCCGATGCTGCAGCGCCAGCGCGACGCGCTGATCGGCAAGAACACCGCGGGCTTCATCAGCGGCTATCGCGGCTCGCCGTTGGGCGGCTACGACCAGGCGCTGTGGAAAGCCAAGAAATTCCTGCAGGCGCAGAACATCGTCTTCCAGCCCGGCGTGAACGAGGAGCTGGCGGCGACGGCGCTGTGGGGGACGCAGCAACTGGGCTTCGCGCCGCCCGGCACCAACAAGTTCGACGGCGTTTTCGGCATCTGGTACGGCAAGGGCCCGGGCGTGGACCGCTGCTCCGACGTCTTCAAGCATGCCAACATGGCGGGCACCACGCCCTTCGGCGGCGTGATCGCGGTGGCAGGCGACGACCACGTGGCCAAGAGCTCCACCGCCGCGCACCAGAGCGACCACATCTTCAAGGCCTGCGGCCTGCCGGTGTTCTTCCCGACCAACGTGCAGGAAATCCTTGACCTGGGCGTGCATGCCTTCGCCATGAGCCGCTTCTCCGGCGTCTGGGCCGGCATGAAGACGATCCAGGAGATCGTGGAGTCGAGCGCCACGACGATGATCGACCCGGAGCGCGTGCAGATCGTCATCCCCGAGGACTTCCAGATGCCGGCCGGTGGCGTCCACATCCGCTGGCCGGACCACGCGCTGGAGCAGGAGGCGCGCCTCTTCGACTACAAGTGGTATGCCGCGCTCGCCTACATCCGCGCGAACCGGCTGAACCACAACGTCGTCTCGGGCCCGAACGACCGCTTCGGCATCATCGCCAGCGGCAAGGCCTACAACGACACGCGCCAGGCCTTGCTGGATCTGGGCCTGGACGACGCGACCTGCAACCGCCTCGGCATCCGGCTGCACAAGGTCACGGTGGTGTGGCCGCTGGAGGCGCAGATCACGCGCGAATTCGCGCAGGGCCTGCGCGAGATCCTGGTGGTGGAAGAGAAGCGCCAGGTCATCGAATACCAGCTGAAGGAAGAGCTCTACAACTGGCGGCCCGACGTGCGGCCCAACGTGCTGGGCAAGTTCGAGGAGCAGGACGGCGATTTCTCCGGCGGCGAATGGTCGATGCCGAACCCGACGGCCAACACGCTGTTGCGCGCCAATGCGGACCTGTCG
This sequence comes from Caenimonas sedimenti, assembly GCF_007833165.1. Classification (GTDB taxonomy): domain Bacteria; phylum Pseudomonadota; class Gammaproteobacteria; order Burkholderiales; family Burkholderiaceae_C; genus Ramlibacter; species Ramlibacter sedimenti. The sequence goes on from NZ_VOBQ01000014.1 coordinate 19,655, forward strand.
CCGGCGCTGATCGCGAGGGCGATCGCGAGGCGGCTGAAGAAGCTGGGCCTGGACAGCGACACCAGCGCGCGCATCGATGCGCAGCTGGCGATCCTGCAGGCCAAGGAGACCGCGATGCAGGTGATCGAGGTCAAGGGCGACCGCCAGCCCTGGTTCTGCTCCGGCTGCCCGCACAACACGTCCACCGTGGTGCCCGAGGGTTCGCGCGCCATGGCCGGCATTGGCTGCCACTTCATGGCCACGTGGATGGACCGCGCGACCGTCGGCTTCACGCAGATGGGCGGCGAGGGCGTGCCCTGGGTCGGCCAGCAGCCCTTCAGCACCGACCAGCACATGTTCGCCAACCTGGGCGACGGCACGTACTTCCACAGCGGCTCGCTGGCCGTCCGCCAGAGCATCGCCGCCGGCATCAACATCACCTACAAGATCCTCTACAACGACGCGGTCGCCATGACGGGCGGCCAGCCGGTCGGCGAGCGGCCCGAAGGCCATTCGGTGGTGCAGATCGCGCAGAGCATGCGCGCCGAAGGCGTGGTAAAGATCACCATCGTCACCGACGAGCCGGAAAAGTATGAAGGCGTGCGCGGGTTGCCGGACGGCATCGCGATCCAGCACCGCGACACCCTGGATGCGGTGCAACGGGAGTTCCGCGAAATCAAGGGCGTCACGGTCATCATCTATGACCAGACCTGCGCCACGGAGAAGCGGCGCCGCCGCAAGCGCGGCACCATGGTGGACCCGGCCGTGCGCGTGATGATCAACGACCTGGTGTGCGAAGGCTGCGGCGACTGCGGCGTCAAGTCGAACTGCCTGTCGGTGGAGCCGCTGGAGACCGAGTTCGGCCGCAAGCGCACCATCAACCAGAGCACCTGCAACAAGGACACGAGCTGCCTGAAGGGCTTCTGCCCGAGCTTCGTCACGGTGGAAGGTGGTTCGCTGAAGAAGAAGGCGAAGAAGGAAGCGCCTTCGCCATTCACGATGGGCGAACTGCCCGAGCCGCGCATCCCGACGTCGCACGAAGCCTACGGCATCGTCGTCGCCGGCGTCGGCGGCACCGGCGTCATCACCATCGGGCAACTGCTTGGCATGGCTGCGCACATCGAAGGCAAGGGCGTCGTCACGCAGGACGCGGCGGGGCTCGCGCAAAAGGGGGGCGCCACCTGGAGCCACGTGCTGATCGCCGACCACGCGGACGCGATCCGCACCACCCGCGTGGGCATGGCCGGCGCCGACCTGATCATCGGCTGCGACCCCATCGTCACCGGCGGCAAGGAGACCGTGATGCGCATGCGCGAAGGCCGCACGCACGTCGCGCTGAATTCCCACAGCGCGCCCACGGCCGCCTTCGTCCGCAATGCCGACTGGACCAACCCCGCCGATGCCTGCGCCGTCGAAATCGGCAAGGCCGTCGGCCCGCAGGGCCTGGCCAGCTTCGACGCCGACACCGCGGCGAGCAAGCTGATGGGCGACACCATCTATGCCAACCCCATGATGCTTGGCTACGCCTGGCAGAAGGGCTGGATCCCGCTGGGCCGCGAGGCCATGCTGCGGGCGATCGAGCTGAACGCCGTGGCCGTGGAGAACAACAAGGCGGCGTTCGAATGGGGGCGCCGCGCGGCGCACGACCCGGCTTCGGTCGAGGCCCTGTACGCACAGGCCCAGGTGATCGCGTTCAAGAAGCGCGAGACGCTGGAAAGCATCGTGGCGCGGCGCGTGGAGTTCCTGACCGATTACCAGGATGCGAACTACGCGGAAACCTACAAGACGTTCGTCGAGCGCGTCCGGCTGGCCGAGATGCCGCTGGGCAAGACCTCGCTGAGCGAGGCCGTCGCCAGATCCCTGTTCAAGCTGATGGCGTACAAGGACGAGTACGAGGTCGCCCGCCTGCACACCGAGACCGGGTTCCGGGAGCGCGTGGCCGAGCAGTTCGAGGGCGACTTCAAGATCCATTACCACCTGGCGCCGCCGCTGATCGCGAAGCACAACGAAAAGGGCGAACTGGTCAAGCGCAAGTTCGGCCCGTCCACGGTGCTCGCGTTCCGCCTGCTCGCCAAGCTGCGGGGCCTGCGCGGCGGCGCGCTGGACATCTTCGGCCGGACGGAAGAGCGGCGCACCGAGCGGGCGCTGATCGAGCAGTACCGCCAGACCGTGCTCGAGTTGCTGGACGCCCTCAACCCCGGCAACCATGCGCTGGCGCTCGACCTTGCCCGGCTGCCGGAGCAGATCAAGGGCTATGGGCACGTCAAGGCGCGCAACCTGGCGGCCGTGCGGCCCCAGTGGGACGCACTCCTGGCCCGTTGGCGCTCGGGCGGCGAGGCCCTCCGCGCCGCCTGAGGCCCGGTCTACAATCGCACTTCTCTCCCAGGAGCCGCGGCCTCGATGCGCCGGCTGGCTTCTGGGTGTTTGTCGTTCTTTCGATAGCGGCCCCCGGCCCTGGAGACACCGTGTTCATTTCTTCCGCCCACGCCCAGACGGCGCCGGCCGCCGCCGCCGATTCCGGCCCCTTCGGCGCCATCGGATCCCTGCTGCCGCTGATCCTGATGTTCGTGGTTCTTTATTTCGTGATGATCCGCCCGCAGATGAAGCGCCAGAAGGAGCATCGCGCCATGATCGATGCCCTCGCCAAGGGCGACGAGATCGCCACCGCCGGCGGCCTGATCGGCAAGGTGACCAAGCTGGGCGACAACTACGTGAGCGTGGAACTCGCGCAAGGCGTCGAAGTCCAGCTGCAGCGCACGGCCGTCGTGCAGGTCCTGCCCAAGGGCACCCTCAAGTAAGAAAGGGCGCGTGGGCGCTTCGCGCGCACCTGCCCATTTGCCGACCCTCCAGGGGCTTATGAACCGCTATCCAATCTGGAAATACGCGATCCTCGTGATCGCGCTGCTCGTCGGGGCCCTGTACGCCCTGCCCAACGTCTTCGGCGAAGACCCGGCGGTGCAGGTGTCCTCGGGCAAGTCCGCCATCAAGGTCGACGCCGCCACCCAGGCGCGCGTCGAGCAGGCGCTCACGGGGGCCGGCGTGAAGCCGACGGCGATCACGCTGGAAGGCACGTCGATCAAGGTCCGCCTGGACTCGACCGATGCGCAGCTGAAGGCCAAGGACGCCATCCAGCGTGCCCTGGTGCCGGACCCGACCGACCCCGGCTACGTGGTTGCGTTGAACCTGCTGTCCAGTTCCCCGTCCTGGTTGTCCGCCATGCGCGCGGCGCCGATGTACCTGGGACTCGACCTGCGCGGCGGCGTGCACTTCATGCTGCAGGTGGACATGCAGGCGGCGCTCACCAAGAAGGCGGAATCCTTCACCGGTGACATCCGCCAGACCCTGCGCGACAAGAACATCCGACACGCAGGCATCAGCCGCGCGGGCCAGACCGTCGAGATCCGCTTCCGCGAACCCGCCGCCCTGCAAGCCGGCAAGGCGCTGCTCGCCGACCAGTTCCCCGACCTGCAGGTGGCTGACGCGGTCGAAGGCACCGACACCAAGCTGACCGCCACCATCAAGCCGGAGGCCGCCCGCAAGGTGCAGGAGCAGGCCCTCAAGCAGAACATGGTCACGCTGCACAACCGGATCAACGAGCTCGGGGTCGCCGAACCGGTGATCCAGCAGCAGGGCGCCGACCGGATCGTGGTGCAGCTGCCGGGCGTGCAGGACACCGCCAAGGCGAAGGACATCCTGGGCCGCACGGCAACGCTGGAAGTCCGCATGGTGGACGAATCCACGGAAGGCCGCTCCGCCGAAATGGGCGCTGGCCCGGTGCCTTTCGGCTCCGAACGCTTCATGGACCGCGAAGGCCGTGCCGTCATCGTCAGGAAGCAGGTCGTGCTGACCGGCGAGAACCTGACCGACGCGCAGGCCGGCTTCGACGGCCAGACGCAGGAACCGGCCGTGCACCTGACGCTGGACAGCAAGGGCTCGCGCATCTTCCGCGACGTCACGCGCGAGAGCGTGGGCAAGCGCATGGCGATCCTGCTGTTCGAGAAGGGCCGCGGCGAAGTCGTCACCGCCCCGGTGATCCGCAGCGAGATCGGCGGCGGCCGGGTCCAGATCTCGGGCCGCATGACGACGACCGAGGCCAACGACGTGGCCCTGCTGCTGCGCGCCGGCTCGCTGGCCGCGCCGATGGAGATCATCGAGGAACGAACCATCGGCCCGTCGCTGGGTGCCGAGAACATCGCCAAGGGCTTCAACAGCGTGGCCTGGGGCTTCGCGGCGATCTGCCTGTTCATGATCGTCTACTACCACCTGTTCGGCGTGTTCTCCAGCATTGCACTGGGGGTCAACCTGCTGCTGCTGGTGTCCATCCTGTCGATGCTGCAGGCGACCCTGACCTTGCCCGGCATGGCCGCCATGGCGCTGGCGCTGGGCATGGCCATCGACTCCAACGTGCTGATCAACGAACGCGTGCGCGAGGAGCTGCGCTCCGGCGCCTCGCCGCAGGCGGCCATCCATGCCGGCTACGAGCGTGCCTGGGCGACCATCCTGGACTCCAACGTGACCACGCTGATCGCCGGCCTGGCGCTGCTGATCTTCGGCTCGGGCCCGGTCCGCGGCTTCGCGGTGGTGCACTGCATCGGCATCCTCACCTCGATGTTCTCCGCCGTGTTCTTCTCGCGCGGCCTGGTGAACTTCTGGTACGGCCGGCAGAAGAAGCTCAAGTCGGTGTCCATCGGCACGGTCTGGCGCCCCGACTCCGACGGCGCCGTCACGAAGCAAGGCTAGAACAAGATGGAATTTTTCAAGATCCGGCGGGACATCCCGTTCATGCGCCACGCGTTGATCTTCAACGTGATCTCGGTGCTCACGTTCCTCCTGGCCGTCTTCTTCCTGTTTTCCCGGGGGCTGCACCTGTCGGTGGAGTTCACCGGCGGGACGGTGATGGAAGTGGCCTACGCGCAGGCGCCCGATGTCGAAAAGGTGCGCGGCACCGTGTCGGCGCTCGGCTTCACCGACGTGCAGGTCCAGAACTTCGGAACCGCCAAGGACATCCTGATCCGCCTGCCGGCGCAGAAGGGCGTGAGCTCCGCGCAACAGAGTGACAAGACCCTGGCCGCGCTGAAGGCGGCCGACCCGTCGGTGACGCTGAAACGCACCGAGTTCGTCGGCCCGCAGGTGGGCGAGGAGCTCGCCACCGACGGCCTGAAGGCGCTCGGCATGGTGGTGGTCGGCATCATGATCTACCTGGCGATGCGCTTCGAGTGGAAGTTCGCGGTGGCGGCGATCCTGGCCAACCTGCACGACGTCGTCATCATCCTCGGCTTCTTCGCCTTCTTCCAGTGGGAGTTCTCGCTCGCCGTGCTGGCCGCCGTGCTGGCGGTGCTGGGGTATTCGGTGAACGAGTCGGTCGTCATCTTCGACCGGATCCGGGAGGCTTTCCGGCGCTACCGCAAGATGTCGACGTCGGAGACCATCGACCACGCGATCACCTCCACGATCAGCCGCACGATCATCACGCACGGCTCCACCCAGATCATGGTGCTGTCGATGTTGCTCTTTGGCGGCGCCACCCTGCACTACTTCGCGATGGCCCTCACCATCGGCATCTGCTTCGGCATCTATTCCTCGGTGTTCGTCGCCGCCGCCATCGCCATGTGGCTGGGGGTCAAGCGGGAAGACCTCGTGAAGGGGCAGACGAAGAAGGAAGGCGACCCCAACGACCCGAACGCGGGTGCCACGGTCTAGGGCTGTTCACGCTATTTTTCAACCGTCCCTAGCTGGACAGTCTAGACTCCGCGGATGGCCACACTGCCCCCCTCCGCCGCGGCGCCTTTGGCGCGGCAGGCGCGTGAGCAGTTCGTGGGCCACATGGAGGGCCTGCTGCCCGCGCTGACCGACGCGATTCTCGCGGCGCTGGTGGACCAGATGAACACCGCCAAGAGCAGCCGCGACATGCAGAACGCGCGCGACGCCCTGGTGGATTTCGAACGCGAAGGCCCCCGCTGGATGGACTCCACGGCCCGCGCCTGGCGCCGCGCGATCATTCCGCCGACGCTCACGACCCGCACCCGGATGGACCTGGCCAACCTGTCGCTGATCGGCGACGATGTGGTCGAAAACAAGATCCTGGCGTCGCGGCTCGCCATGGCCGTGACCGAAAAGGCCGTCTGGAGCCTGAACGACCTGAAGCTGCGCGTCACCCACCTGGAAGGCGGGGACGAGATCGCCTCCGAGGACATCCTGCGCCCGGAGGCCCTGTGCCAGGTGATGCTGGAGCAGTGGACCACCAACAAGCTGCCGCGTGAAACCTGGCTGGCGGCCAAGGACGTGATCCACGCCCAGATGGTTCCGCGCACCGTCGAGGCCTACCAGCGCGCCAACGACTTCCTGATCGAGCGCGGCGTGTTGCGGGAGATCGACCTGAGCGCGCGCGTCAAGCGGCCCCAGAACAGCCCGACGCGGGCACCTGGCGTACCCGACAGCGGACGGGGCGGTCCTGGCGGCCCCGGCGGTGGAGCGGGGGCGGGTGGCGGTCCGGGCGGACCAGGTGCTGCCGGCGGTGGCGGCTTCGGGGCCAGTGCCCCCGGCGGACTCGGAGGACCCGGCGGCGGCGGTCCCGGAGGCGGGGGGTACGGCTCCGCCGGCGCGGGCGCTGGCGGTGGAGCCGGCGGCGGGCACGGAGGCCCGGGTGGCGGCGCCGGTCCGGCGGGCGGCCAGGGCGGTGGCGGCGGTTACGGCGGAGCCGCGGGCGCCGGCGGCCGCGGAGGTGCCGGGTCCCAGGGGAGCGTGCCGGGCGCAGCCGGTGCCAGTGGCCAGGGACGGGGCGGCTATGGCGGTGGAGGCGGTGGCGCCGGCGGTGGCTCGGCCTCCGGACCCATGACGCTGGGCGTCGGTTCGCCGGTTCCTCCGGGCCAGGGCCTCGGCGGTGGCCGCGGGCCGGGCCATGCTGGTGGCGGCCCGGGCGAGGGTGGTCGGGGCGGTGCCGGCGGCGGTGCCCCGAGCGGCCATGGGGGCCAGGGCGGGGTGCATGACGAAACGCGCATGATGACGGCCACCACGCCGCTGGCGCGCGCACGCGCCAAGGCGAGTGGCGTCATCGGCCAGTTGCGCCGCCTGCTCACCGACAAGGTGGCCGGCTTCGAGACGCAGCAAGGCTCGGTCGGCCGTGCGGCTTCGCCGGCTTTGGCCGCGGCGGTGTCGCAACATGCCCAGCAGGTGCGCGGCCACGTGCAGACGCGGGTCGACCAGGCGCCGACCGGCGACGACATCATCATCTTCGACGACGACGCCGTCGAAAAGGTGGCACTCGACCTGCGCAGCCGCACCCAGGACCTGAAACGCAAGGCCGAGACGCAGAGCGAGAAGGCCACCATCGAGATCGTGGCCCTGATGTTCCAGAGCATCCTGGCCGAGGACCGCATCCCGCCCGCGCTGCGTGTGTGGTTCGCCCGGCTGCAGATGCCCGTGTTGCGGGTGGCGCTGTCCGAGCCGGAGTTCTTCGGCTCGCTCGAGCACCCGGCCCGCCAGCTGATCGACCGCATGGGTTCGTGCGTGCTCGGGTTCGATTCGGCCTCCATTTCCGGCAGCGCCATGGAAACCGAGATCAAGCGCGTCGTCCAGGTGATCGAGCAATACCCGGAAACGGGCCGGCGGGTCTTCCAGCTGGTCTACGAGGAGTTCCAGAAGTTCCTCTCGAAGTACCTCACCGAGAAGGGCTCGGCCCAGAAGCTCGTGAGCGTCGCGCAGCAGGTGGAGCAGAAGGAAACGATGGCGATCCAGTACACCATCGAGCTGCGCAAGATGCTGTCGGACGTCCCCGTGCGCGACGAGATCCGCGAGTTCCTGTTCAAGGTCTGGGCCGAGGTGCTGGCGGTCGCGGGCGTCAAGAACGGCCCGCAGCACGCCGACACGCTCGCCCTGAAGAAATGCGCCGCCGACCTGGTCTGGGCCGCCAGCGCCAAGCCGAACCGCAACGACCGCGCCAAGGTCATCCAGGACCTGCCGGCGCTGCTGGCGCGCCTGCGCAAGGGCATGGCCCTGATGGGCCTGCAGGCGGCGGCGCAGGAAGAACACATCAAGGTGATCAGCGACACGCTGGCGGACGCTTTCCTCTCCAAGACGGAGGCGATCCCGCAGGCGCAGATCGAAGCCATGGGCAAGCGGCTGGCCAACCTGGAGGATTTCGTCTCCGACGAAGGCACCTCCGACCTGCCGCTGGACAAGGAAACCATCGAGATGATGCTGGGCATCGACGCCTCCAACATCGAGGTCATCAGCTCCGGAGGCTCGCAGCCGACCGCGGCGATGCTGGGCTGGGCGCAGGAACTGCAGCCCGGCCACTGGTTCTCGCTGGACCACAACGGCAAGATGAACCAGGTGCAGTACGCGTGGCGCAGCGACCGCGGCCAGCTGCACCTGTTCGCTTCCGGCGATGGCCGCAGTTTCCTGGTGCAGTTGCGGCGCCTGGCGTCCTATCTGCAGGCCGGTCTGCTGGTGCCGACCGAGGAAGAAACCCTCACGGTGCGCGCGACGCGCGATGCGCTGGCCAAGCTGGACGCCAACCCGGAACGGCTCTTGCAGTAACGCCGTTCAGTGCGGAAGGCGCTCCGAGCTGTCGTCGCACAGCTCGTCGAGCACCAGCGCATCGGGCTCATGGCCGAAGCGCCAGTAGACCATCAGCACGATGATCTTCAGGGCGTCCAGCGGCACCGGGTCGCCCGGGGCCGCCATGGCCCGGTCCACCACGATCTCGCGCAGGGCCGCCGGCAGCACGCCGGACGATTCCAGGAAGGTGATGAAGCCCAGGCACTCGGCGCCCAGGCGGTCCTGCTCGGCGACCGAATAGACGCGCATGCTGGTGGCGTCGGCCTCGGCGCCATCGGCCTCCCAGGCTTCCTCGGTGTCGGGTGGGAGGGTGATGTTCTCCGCGGCGACGTTCAGTCCATCCAGCCAGACCAGGGCCTCGTGGATCTCGTCGGGTTCGAAGCCATGGGCGCTCAGCTTGCGCTCCAGCTGGTGGAGCTCGGGGCAGGCATCGCCGCGCCAGTAGTTTTCGTAAACGTACACCAGCACTTCAAACATGAGGCCAATATAGCCTAGAACCACGCGCGCACTGCAAGCGCTTCGTGAATGTTGCGCCCTCGCGTCGCGCGCGTGTTCCACGCGCGAGCGGCAGGATCAGGCGCTGCCCTGGCGCTGGAACAGTCCGCCCGGCAACCGCGCGACGGCGCCGGCGAGCTCCAGCTCCAGCAACGCGGCCTGCAGTGCGGCGGGCGGGATGCCGGTGCGGGCCACCAGCGCATCGATGACCACGGGGTCGAAGCCCAGGGCCTCGAGCAGCGGGGGATCATCGGAGGCAGCGGAGGCATCGGGTGCCGCGGCTGCACGAGGCGCACCCGGCGGCGCCAGCCGCAATTCCTCCAGCACGTCCTGCGCGCTTTCCACCAGTTTCGCGCCCTGCCGCAGCAGCGCGTGGCAGCCGCGCGATTGCGGCGAGTGGATCGAACCGGGGATCGCGAAGACGTCCTTGCCTTGCTCGCTGGCCATCCGGGCCGTGATGAGCGACCCGGATTGCAAAGCCGCTTCCACCACCAGCGTGCCCTGGCTCAGGCCCGAGATCAGGCGGTTGCGCTTCGGAAAGTTCGAGTCGAGCGGTGGCGTGCCGAGGAAGTATTCGCTCACCAGCAGGCCGCGCTCGGCGATCCGGCGCGCCAGCGCCAGGTGGCGGCGCGGGTACACCCGGTCGAGCCCGGTGCCGACCACCGCCACCGTGGCGAGCTGGCCGGCCGCGGCGCCGTCGAGCGCGCCTTCATGGGCCGCGCCATCGATGCCGAGCGCCAGGCCGGAAACCACCGTGACGCCTGCCCCGGCCAGCGCCTGCCCGAAGGCGCGCGCGTTCTGCAGTCCTTGCGGCGTGGCATTGCGGCTGCCGACGATGGCGACGGCGGGGGTGCCGCTGGCGAGCGGCAGGCCCATCAGGTAAAGCAGGAGGGGCGGGTCTTCGATGTGGAGCAGGGAAGCCGGATAGCCCGGGTCGCCCAGCGTGCAGAGGCGCCGGCGTTCCGGATCTTCGGACAGCCACGCCCAGGTGAGTTCGACCTGGGCCTCGAGGTCGCCAGGGACCGTGCGCAGTGCACGCACTTGCGCGGGCGTGAGGACTTCGGCGAGCGCCGGCTCCGGTTGCTCAAAGATGCCTTGCGGCAGTCCGAAGGCCGCCAGCAGGCGGCGCGCGGTGCCGTTGCCGATCTGGGGCGTCAGCGCCAGCCGCAACCAGGCGGCGAGCTCCTCGCGCTCCACGAAGCGTCAGCGCGGGGACGCGACGCGGTCGCCGATCTTGACGGTGTCGGTGATCTCGAGGATCAGGGCGTAGGACAGCTTGTCGAAGGTGCGGAACACCATCATCAGGCCGTTGCGCTCATCGGGCAGCTTCAGCAGCGTGCGCTCGCTGTTGATCGAGCGGTCGTCGACGCGGCGGCCGGCCGAGAGGATCGCCAGCACCTGGCCGCTTTCGAGTCCGTCCGCGGCGCCCTTGTTGATCGCGACCACCTGGTTCTGCCCGGCCAGGGCCACGGCATTGCCATAGATGGAGACGATGGTGCCTTCGACGCCCGGCGCCGCGGCGCGCGGCACGTAGCTGGTGAGCTGGCGCGCCGGCTCCGGCAGCAGCCGGTCGCCGATGCGCATTTCTTCCCTGGCCCGGGTGATGTCGATCGTGGCGGGCACGATGGCCGAATCCGTGCCGCCTTTGGCGTTGCGCACTTGCTGGATCGACTCGCTGCGCACCAGTTCCGCGGCGCCGAGGTACTGGGCCTCGTAACCGAGGACGGTGCCAGTCAGCGGGTCTTTCAGCGGCGTGGCGGAGCGGAAGATGCGGTACTCGTCGATCTTGCGCGGGTCGCGTTCGACCAGGGGCGTGCCGGTGCGGCCGCGGACGTAGGCGCGGTCGCCGCGGGTGACCATGACGCGGTCGTCCGGGCCGGCCACGATGCGCGGGGCGACATCGAGCTCGCCCGCGCCCACGATGATGGCTTCATTCAGGAACGGCTCGATCAGGTGGGCCGGCAGTGTGGGGATGGTGTTGTCCGGCAGGCCGGCGATGCGCACGCGGGGCGAGACCCGCACGGTGTCGGTGGGCGCGCCGGTCGGGGCCTGGCCCATGCGCAGGCGCGCCAGGCCATCGGCCTTTTCCAGGTAAAGCTGCTGGCCGGGGAAGATACGGTGCGGATTCTTGATCTGCTCCATGTTCATGCCCCACAGCTCGGGCCAGCGCCACGGCTGCTTGAGGTACAGGCCGGAGATGCCCCACAGCGTGTCGCCCGATTTGACCGTGTAGTTGTCCGGCGCGTCGGGGGAAAGCTCCGCCAGTGGAATGCCGCCCACCGCGACCTGCTCGGCGGTGGACCGCTGGGCCGGCGTGATCGGGAGGTTCTGCGCGGCGGCCGGAACCGTTGCGAGCCCGCCGAGTGCGAGAACGGCCCACGCCGCCATCACACGCGAAACGGGGCCAAAAGCTGCCTTGGATGGAACCATCTCGTTTTCGTCCGCTCTTGACAAGTTACTGGCGATTCTGCGCTCAAGCCCTTGATTGGGCAATGTTTATTGCCTTTGTGGGCTGCTGGCAACGGCAAAAGTGGCGAAAATAGCCACACCTCCCGGTCGCTTCGCACGTCCCCCAGCCCATGGCCCTTCTCCCCATCCTCTGTTTCCCCGATCCGCGCCTGCACACCGTGGCCAAGCCCGTGGAGGCGGTCGACGGACGCATCCGCACTCTCGTTGCGGACATGCTGGCGACCATGTACGAGGCCGACGGCATCGGCCTGGCCGCCACCCAGGTGAATGTGCATGAACGCGTCGTCGTCATCGACGTGTCGGAACAACGCAACACCCCGCTGGTGCTGATCAACCCCGAGATCATCTGGGCCAGCGAAGAGAAGCAAGTGGGTGACGAAGGCTGCCTCTCGGTGCCTGGCATCTACGACGGCGTCGAGCGGTCGACGGCGATCAAGGTGCGTGCGCTCGACGGCGACGGCCGCTCTCGCGAGATCGAGGCCGAGGGAACGCTCGCGGTGTGCATCCAGCACGAGATGGACCACCTGCTGGGCAAGGTGTTCGTCGAATACCTGTCGCCGCTCAAGCGGAACCGCATCAAGACCAAGATGCTGAAGGCCCGCCGAGACACCGAGAAGGCTTGAGGGGCGGATGCGCCTGATCTTCGCGGGCACGCCCGAATTCGCCCGCGCCGCATTGGAGCGCCTGCTGGCGGCCGGCTTCGAGGTGCCGCTGGTCCTGACCCAGCCCGACCGGCCCGCCGGCCGCGGGATGAAGCTCCAGCCTTCGCCGGTGAAGCAGCTTGCGCTGGAACGCGGCCTCCCCGTCGCCCAGCCGCGCAGCCTGCGGCTGGACGGCAAGTATCCCGGGGACGCCGCGGCGGCGCGCGCTTCGATGGAAGCCGCGGCAGCCGACGTGATGGTGGTGGCCGCCTATGGCCTGATCTTGCCGCAATGGGTGCTGGACCTGCCGCGCCTGGGCTGCCTGAACATCCATGCGTCGCTGCTCCCGCGCTGGCGCGGCGCCGCGCCGATTCATCGCGCCATCGAAGCGGGTGACGCGCACACCGGCATCACCATCATGCAGATGGATGCCGGGCTCGACACCGGCGCGATGCTGCTGAAGGAGACCTTGGCCATCGCCGCCACGGACACCACCGGCAGCCTGCATGACCGCCTGGCACCGCTGGGCGGCCGCCTGATCGTGGAGGCGCTGGAACTGGCGGCTTGCGGCGGCCTGCGCGCCGAGCCCCAACCCGAGGCGGGCGTCACCTACGCCCACAAGATCGACAAGGCCGAGGCCGCCATCGACTGGCGCGCGCCAGCGGCGGCGATCGAGCGGCGGCTGCGCGCCTTCGATCCGTTCCCCGGCGCCACGGCCAGCCTGGGCGGCGAGCCGCTCAAGGTGTGGCGGGGCGAGGTGGCGGCCGGCGCCGCCCCGGCCGAACCCGGGACGGTGCTCGCGGCCGACGCTTCGGGCGTCCTCATCGCCTGCGGCGAGGGCGCGCTGCGCTGCACCGAACTGCAGCGCGCTGGCGGCAAGCGGCTGGCGGCCGGCGACTTCCTGCGCGGCTTCCCGGTGACGGCCGGGATGCGCTGCGCGGTGACCTGATGTTCTTCCTGGCCTCGGTCCGCCGGCAAGCTGAATTCCGCGCCGGCATGCGGGCATCGATGCCCGTGGCCCCCGGCATCGCGGCGTGGGGCCTGATGACCGGCGTGGCGATGGTGAAGTCCGGCATGAGCGTCATCGAGGGCGTCGCCATGACGGTGCTGGTCTACGCGGGCAGCTCGCAGCTGGCCGCGATCCCGCTGCTCATCGCCGGCGCCCCCGCCTGGGTGGTCTGGGCCACCGGGTTCTGCGTCAACCTGCGCTTCGTTGTCTTCAGCCTCCACCTGCGCAGCTACCTGATGCACATGCCGCGTTGGCGCCGCCTGGTCAACGGCTTCCTCACCGCCGACCTGAGCTATGCGCTCTTCACCAGCCGCTTTCCGAAGCCGGCCGACGACGCGCCAGCCCGTGCCGCGCAGGAGGCCTACCTGGCCGGCAATTACAGCGTCACCTGGATCGCCTGGACGGGCGCCAGCCTGCTGGGCGTGGCGCTGGGGAACTGGATTCCGCCCGCCTGGGGCCTGGGCTACGCCGGCGTGCTCTGCCTGGTCGGCATCCTGTGCTCGCTGGCCAACACGCCGTTGCGCATCCTCGCGGCGCTGATCGCGGGCGCGGCGGCGGTGGCGGCCTACGCGCTGCCGCTCAAGCTGAACATCGTGGCCGCGATCGCGGTTGCCGTCCTCGCCTGCTTCTGGCTGGAGGGCCGCCTGCCCCCACCGCAGCAACGGGAGCGCGCGGCATGACAGGCGGCACCGACTTCTGGACCTTGGGCGTCATCGCGGGGCTGGCGTGCGTGACCGTGGTCACGCGCTGCTTCTTCTTCATCCTGGACCGCGCCTGGACGTTGCCGGCGTGGGCCCACAAGGCGCTGCACTACGCCCCGGTGGCGGCGTTGGCCGGCGTCGTGGCGCCCGAAGTGGTGATGAGCAACGGCCAACTGGTGGCGACCTGGATGGACGCGCGCCTGTTCGCCGCGGCCGCCGGCGCCGCTCTCTACTTTTGGCGGCGCAGCGTCCTGCTCACGCTGGTGGGCGGCATGGCGGTGTACCTGCCCCTGCATCTGGCGCTGGGCTGGTAGCCCGGCGGTGCCCGGCTCCTAGAATCCCCGGTTCGCCCCAACGCCTGCATCCGCCATGAACGTCCTGCGCTTTTCCGACCTCTGCAACGAAGGCCGCGCCCGCGGCCGTCGCGTCTTCATCCGCGCCGATCTGAACGTGCCGCAGGACGACAGCGGCCGCATCACCGAAGACACGCGCATCCGCGCTTCGGTGCCCTGCATCCAGATGGCATTGGCTGGGGGCGCGGCGGTGATGGTCACCTCGCACCTCGGACGGCCGACCGAAGGTGCGTTCAAGCCGGAAGACTCGCTGGCGCCGGTGGCCGAACGGCTGGCCGAGCTGCTCGGGCGCCCGGTGCCGGTGAAGTCCGGCTGGGTCGATGGCGTCGACGTGCAACCCGGCGAAGTGGTGCTGCTGGAGAACTGCCGGCTGAACCAGGGCGAGAAGAAGAACGATCCGGAACTCGCGAAGAAGATGGCGGCGCTGTGCGACATCTTCGTGCACGACGCCTTCGGCACCGCGCACCGGGCGGAAGCCTCGACGTACGGCATCGCGCAATACGCGCCGGTGGCTTGCGCCGGCCCGTTGCTGGCCGCGGAGATCGACGCGATCTCGCGCGCGCTGGCGAACCCGAAGCGGCCGCTGGCCGCCATCGTCGCCGGCTCCAAGGTGTCGACCAAGCTGACCATCCTGCAGTCGCTGGCGAAGAACGTCGACCAGTTGATCGTGGGCGGCGGCATTGCCAACACCTTCCTGCTGGCGGCCGGCCTGCCGATCGGCAAGTCGCTCGCCGAGCCGGCCCTGCTGGGCGAGGCGAAGGCCGTGATCGAAGCCATGCAGGCGCGTGGCGCCGCGGTGCCGATCCCGACCGACGTGGTGGTGGCCAAGACCTTCGCGGCCGATGCGCCTGCCACGGTGAAGGCGGCGCGCGACGTGGCCGACGACGACCTGATCCTCGACATCGGCCCGGAGACGGCGGCGCTGCTCGCGGCGCAGCTCAAGTCGGCCGGCACCATCGTCTGGAACGGTCCGGTCGGGGTGTTCGAGTTCGACGCGTTCGCGCACGGCACCGAAACCATCGCCCGCGCGATCGCCGAATCCGATGCGTTCAGCATCGCCGGTGGCGGCGACACGCTGGCAGCCATCGCCAAATACGGCATCGAAAAGGACGTCGGCTACATCTCCACGGGCGGCGGCGCCTTCCTGGAAGTGCTGGAAGGCAAGACCCTGCCGGCCTTCGAAATCCTGGCGCAACGCGCCAAGGGTTGAGTGCTGGTTCGCGGGCGGTAACCGGCCCGTAACCGATCCGTGTGAAAATCGGAAACTAAGTTACAGGAGACACGCCTCATGGCCCGACGCGCCACCAAGATCGTTGCCACCCTCGGCCCGGCATCGAGCGATCCCGACACGCTGGAGCGGATCCTGCGGGCCGGCGTCAACGTGGTGCGGCTGAATTTCAGCCATGGCACGGCGCAGGACCACATCGACCGTGCCGCGCTGGTGCGCGAGGTGAGCCAGCGCGCCGGCCGCGAGGTGGCCATCATGGCCGACCTGCAGGGCCCGAAGATCCGCGTCGGCAAGTTCGCGGACGGCAAGGTGATGCTGGAACCCGGCACGAAATTCGTGCTGGACGCCTCCCGTACCGAGCCGGGCGACCTGGCCGGCGTGGGCCTGGACTACAAGGAACTGCCGCGCGACGTGAAGCCGGGCGACGTCCTGCTGCTGAACGACGGGCTGATCGTGCTGACCGTCGACCGCGTCAAGGGCGACCAGGTGCATACCACCGTCAAGCTGGGTGGCATCCTGTCCAACAACAAGGGCATCAACAAGCAGGGCGGCGGCCTGACGGCGCCGGCCCTGACGGCCAAGGACATGGAAGACATCCGCACGGCGATGAGCTTCCAGGCCGACTACGTGGCCGTCAGCTTCCCCAAGACCGCCACCGACATGGAGATGGCGCGCCAGTTGTGCAACGTGGCCGCCGCGGAATTCCGGCACAAGCCGGCCCTGATCGCCAAGATCGAACGGGCCGAGGCCATCCCCAACCTCGAATCGATCCTGAAGGCGAGCGACGGCATCATGGTCGCGCGCGGTGACCTGGCGGTGGAAGTCGGCAATGCCGCCGTGCCGGCGCTGCAGAAGCGCATGATCCGGCTGGCCCGTGAGCACGACAAGGTCGTGATCACCGCCACCCAGATGATGGAGTCGATGATCACCGCCCCGGTACCCACCCGCGCGGAGGTGAGCGACGTGGCCAACGCGGTGCTGGACGGCACCGATGCCGTGATGCTCAGCGCCGAAACCGCTTCGGGCAAATACCCGGTGGAGACGGTGGAGCAGATGGCCGCCATCTGCGCGGAAGCGGAGATGGCCGAAGACGTGAAGCTGGACGCCGATTTCACCGGCATGTCGTTCTCGCGCATCGACCATTCGATCGCCATGGGCGCCCTGTTCACGGCCTACCACCTGGGCTGCAAGGCGATCGTCGCGCTGACCGACTCTGGCTCGACGGCGCTGTGGATGAGCCGGCATCGCATCCACATCCCGATCTACGCGCTCACGCCCAAGCTGGTGACCCAGCGCAAGATGGCGCTCTACCGTAACGTCCGGCCCTTGCTGATGGACCAGAGCGCCGAGCGCGACATGGCGCTGGCCGACGCCGAAGCCCACCTCAAGAAGCGCGGCATCATGGCCTCAGGCGACATCTATGCCATCACCTGCGGCGAACCGATGGGGGCGCCGGGCGGCACCAACATGCTGAAGATCGTGCGGGCGGAATAGGAGCCGGGCCGGCCGGGAGGCCCCTGGCCACCGGTTAAAATTGAGGCAGTTACCAGGCGGTTACCAAGGCCGCTTCCGTCCCCTTCCTCAGGAACTGCCATGCCTCTCGTCTCCATGCGCGAACTGCTGGACCATGCCGCCACCAACGGCTACGGTATCCCCGCTTTCAACGTCAACAACCTCGAACAGGTCCAGGCCGTGATGGACGCGGCGAAGGAAACCGGCGCGCCGGTCATCCTGCAGGCCAGCGCCGGGGCCCGCAAGTACGCCGGCGAGGCCTTCATCAAGCACCTGATCCAGGCGGCCATCGAGGCCTACCCGACGATCCCGCTGGTGATGCACCAGGACCACGGCCAGAGTCCGGATGTCTGCAAGGGGGCGATCGACCTGGGCTTTTCCTCGGTGATGATGGACGGCTCGCTGGAAGCCGACGGCAAGACCATCGCCAGTTACGACTACAACGTGGACGTGACCAAGAAGGTCGCGGACATGGCCCACAAGTACGGCGTCACGGTCGAAGGCGAACTCGGCTGCCTCGGCAGCCTGGAGACCATGAAGGGCGACAAGGAAGACGGCCACGGCACCGATTCCACGATGACCCGCGAGCAGCTGCTGACCGACCCGGAGCAGGCCGCGGACTTCGTCAAGCGCACGCAGATCGATGCGCTGGCCATCGCCATCGGCACCAGCCACGGCGCCTACAAGTTCACCCGCAAGCCCACCGGCGACATCCTCGCGATCGACCGCATCAAGGAGATCCACCGCCGCATCCCGAACACGCACCTGGTGATGCACGGCTCGTCTTCGGTGCCGCAGGACCTGCTGGAGGTCATCCGCAAGTACGGCGGCAACATGAAGGAAACCTACGGCGTGCCGGTGGAGGAGATCCAGCACGCGATCAAGTACGGCGTGCGCAAGATCAACATCGACACCGACATCCGCCTGGCGATGACGGGCGCGGTGCGCAAGTTCCTGGCGGAGAACCCCGAGAAGTTCGACGCGCGCGAATGGCTGAAGCCGGCGCGTGAAGCCGCCAAGCAGATCTGCAAGCAGCGCTACATCGAGTTCGGCTGCGAAGGCCAGGCCGGCAAGATCAAGGGCGAAAACCTGCAGGTCGTGGCCGCCAAGTACTCCAAGGGCGAGCTGGCCCAGGTCGTTCATTGAGCGCCCTGCACACCTCGAAGATCAGTTCCCTGCCGCTGCTCGCGCGCGGCAAGGTGCGCGACAACTACGCGGTGGGCACCGACCGCATCCTGATGGTCGCGAGCGACCGGCTCTCGGCGTTCGACGTGATCATGGGCGAGCCGATCCCGGGCAAGGGCGAAATCCTCACCCAGATGGCGCTGTTCTGGTTCGCGCGCCTCGGCCACCTGTGCCCGAACCACCTGACCGGTGACGCGCCGGAAAGCGTGGTCACGCCCGCCGAGGTGGAGCAGGTGCAGCGGCGCTCGATGCTGGTGAAACGGCTGAAGCCGATCC
This sequence comes from Caenimonas sedimenti, assembly GCF_007833165.1. Classification (GTDB taxonomy): domain Bacteria; phylum Pseudomonadota; class Gammaproteobacteria; order Burkholderiales; family Burkholderiaceae_C; genus Ramlibacter; species Ramlibacter sedimenti. Next base: position 38,062 of record NZ_VOBQ01000014.1, read on the forward strand.
CGGTCGAAGCCGTGGTCCGCGGTTACCTGGCCGGCAGCGGCTGGAAGGAATACCAGGAGTCGCGATCCGTTTGTGGCGTGCCGCTACCGGCCGGCCTGAAGAACGCCAGCAAGCTCCCCGAACCGATCTTCACGCCCGCCGCCAAGGCCGCCATGGGCGAGCACGACGAGAACATTCCGTACGAGCGCGTGGTGGAAATCGTCGGCGCCGAACTGGCCGCGAAGATTCGCGACATCAGTATCGCCATCTACCGCGAAGCGGCGGATTTCGCGCTGGGCAAGGGCTTGATCATTGCCGACACGAAGTTCGAGTTCGGGCTGGACGATGCGGGCACGCTGGTGCTGATGGACGAAGTGCTGACGCCCGATTCCTCGCGCTATTGGCCGGTGGAAGGCTACGACGCGGCTTTCCAGTCCGGCGCGAACCCGCCGAGCTACGACAAGCAGTTCGTGCGCGACTGGCTGGAACAGGTGCGGATCGACGGCAAGCCCTGGGACAAGACGCCGCCGGCACCGCATCTGCCGCATGAAGTCATCGCCAGGACGGCGGCCAAGTACCGCGAAGCGCTGGAACGGCTGACCGGCTGAGCCAGGCCGGACCCGGCCGGAGACTTTGCCTCCGGGCGCGGAAGGTTTCTTCACAAGGCCACACGGCCGCGGATCGCATGGCTATCCTGGGGGTGTTCATTCCAACCTGCACCCAGGAGCTGTCACTCATGTCTTCCGTGTCCCTTCGCGCCCTCGCCGCTGCCACGCTGGCATTCGCCTGCGTCTCCGTTCATGCCCAGGGCGACGGCAGCTGCATCCTCGCCGGCCGTCTCGCCGAAGACGGCCATTGGGCGCCGCGCTTCGAAGGCGTCGAACTGCTGGGTGCTGACGGCAAGGCGCTGCGCGGCGGCGGCAAGGAGGCGCTCGCCGGCGTCCGGCAGGCGCGCCTCTCGGCCCCCGCGCTGCTCTCGCGCTGCGACGGCAACCAGCCGCTGGCGCGTGCCGATGAAGATCTGCCGCGCGCGAAGACGCCGGTGCCGGCGCTCAGCGCCGGGGTGGTGGACGTGGAGGCTGTGGCCTACCCGCGGCTGCGCACGGGTGGCGAACTGGTGGAGTTGCGCGTGCGCGTGCCGGCGGAGCGGGTCGTCATGCTGACGCGCTGATCATGTCATCCCGGGCTCGACCCGGGATCCATCCTGGCGCGGCAGGACGCTGCCATGGATTGCGGATCAAGTCCGCAATGACAGGCCTAGGACAGCACCACGCTCGACAACCTGCGCCGGTACGTCGCAATCGTCGGATCATCCGGCGGAATCTGCCCGTCCGCCACCTTCACCTTGGGCGGCTCGATCAGTTCCAGGATCGCGATGTAGAGCTTGCGCGCCGCTTCGTCGTTCCAGGCCTTGTCGCGCATCAGCACTTCCAGCAATTCGTCCATCGCGTCCGTCCACTTCTGCTGCGCGAGCAGCAGGCGGGCGCGGCCGTAGCGGGCCTCGAAATCGCGCCGGTTGGCGGCGATCTTCGCGTCTGCCGCGGCGAGGGCGGCCGCTGGGTCGCCTTGCTGGCCCACGAAGGCCAGCGCATCCAGCCACTGCGCCACGGCGCCCAGCTGCCGCACCACAGGCGCCTTGCCGGCCACCGGTTCGAACGCGCGGCGGGCGTCCGCCTCCCGGCCGGCCAGCAGCAGGGCCTTGACGTATTCGAAGCGGGCGTCGTCGTTCGCCGGGTCGGTCGCCACGGCGTGCTGCAGCTTTTCCATCTTCGCGGCGGGGTCCAGAGCTTGCGGATCCTCCTGGGCCGCCGGCGACTCCTCCTCCTCGGGTGCCAGCGCCTCCACGCCGTTCTTGGCCAGGAATTCGCGCACCTGGCCCTCCGGCAGCGCGCCCTGGAAACCGTCGACGGGCTGGCCGCCCTTCAGCAGGACGACCGTGGGGATGCTGCGGATGCCGAAGGCGCCGGCGAGCTGCTGCTCGTCGTCCGAGTTGATCTTGGCCAGCTTGAAACCGCCGCCGTACTGGGTCTCCAGCTTTTCCAGGATCGGGCCCAGGGCCTTGCAGGGCCCGCACCAGGGCGCCCAGAAGTCCACCAGGACGGGCTGCTCGTTGGATGCAGCGATCACATCCTGCTCGAAGTTTTCTATCGTGACGTCGATCATCGGGGCCAACTCAATGAAAAAAGTAAAATTCAACCTTTGGGAGCGCGCGATTGAGCTCAGTCCAGATCGGCGTGGTGATGGGGTCCAGCAGTGACTGGGAGACCATGCAGCACGCGGTACAGATTCTCCAGGAATTCGGCGTCGCCCACGAAGCCCGCGTGGTTTCGGCCCACCGCATGCCGGACGACATGTTCGCCTATGCGGAATCGGCCGTGGGCCGCGGCCTGAAAGCGATCATCGCCGGGGCGGGCGGCGCGGCCCACCTGCCGGGCATGCTGGCGGCCAAGACGACGGTGCCGGTGCTGGGCGTTCCAGTGGCCAGCAAGCACCTGCAGGGGGTGGATTCGCTGCACAGCATCGTGCAGATGCCCAAGGGCATCCCGGTCGCCACCTTCGCCATCGGCGCCGCCGGTGCGGCCAATGCCGCGCTGTTCGCCGTCGCGCTGCTGGCCGGCGACAACCCGGCCTTGCGTGCCCAGCTCGAGGCCTATCGCGCCCGCCAGACCGAGGTGGCGCGGCAGATGCGCGTGCCGCCCGAGAGCGGCCCGGCGGCATGAAGGGGCTGGCTTGAATCCTTTGCTTCCCGGCAGCACGCTTGGCGTGATGGGCGGCGGCCAGCTCGGCCGCATGTTCGTGCACGCGGCCCAGCGCATGGGCTACCAGACGGCGGTGCTCGAGGCGGACGGGGAAAGTCCCGCGGGCCGGGTCAGCCATCACCATGTGCGCAGCGGCTACACCGACGCGCGCGGGCTGGCGCAACTCGCCGAGCTGTCCCAGGCCATCACCACCGAATTCGAGAACGTGCCGGCCGCCGCGCTGCAGCAGCTGGCGAAGCATCGCCCGGTGGCACCGGCCGGGGAGGCCGTGGCCATCGCACAGGACCGCGCGCTGGAGAAGGCGCATTTCGTGCGTTGCGGTGTGCCCTGCGCGCCGCACGCCGTGATCGAAACCAGGGAGCAGCTGGCCGCGGTGCCGGCCGATCTGCTGCCCGGCATCCTGAAAACCGCGCGGCTGGGCTATGACGGCAAGGGGCAGGTGCGCGTGGCGACGCCCAGCGAGCTGGCCACGGCCTGGGAGGGCGTGGGCCGCGTGCCCTGCGTGCTCGAGAAACTGCTGCCGCTCGCCTTCGAGTGCTCCGTGGTGGTCGCGCGCGGCCGCGACGGCGTGATGGTCCAGCTCCCGGTGCAGCGCAACCTGCACCGCGACGGCATCCTGGCCGTGACCGAGGTCTACGAAGGCAACGTGCCGCCGGCGCTGGGTGCCAAGGCGGTCGCCGCCACCCGCGCGATCGCCGAAGGCATCGGCTATGTCGGCGTGCTGTGCGTGGAGTTCTTCGGGCTGGCCGACGGCTCGCTGGTCGTCAATGAGATGGCGCCGCGGCCGCACAACAGCGGCCACTGGAGCATGGACGGCGCGGACATCTCGCAGTTCGAGCTGCAGGTGCGCACGCTCGCGGGCCTGCCGCTGGCCGCGCCGCGCCAGCACAGCGCGGCCGTCATGCTGAACCTGCTGGGGGACCTGTGGTTCCGCAGCGCCGCCACGCCCAGCGAGCCCGACTGGGCCAGTGTCCTCGCCTTGCCGGGCGCCCAACTGCACCTGTACGGCAAGCGCGAGGCGCGCGCCGGCCGCAAGATGGGGCATCTGACGATGGTCGCGGCCGACGCGGAAACCGCGCGCGCCGGCGCGCTGCGGGCGGCGGCACTGCTGGGTCTTCCGGCGTTCTGAGGCGGCTGCAGATGGTGGTCAACGGCTCCGACGAAGCGGCCATCGCCCAGGCGGTGCAGGTGCTGGCGGCAGGCGGCCTGGTGGCTTTTGCCACCGAAACGGTCTATGGTTTGGGCGCGGACGCCGCCAGCGACGCCGCGGTGGCCGGCATCTTTTCCGCCAAGGGCCGCCCCAGCGACCATCCCTTGATCGTCCACGTGCCCGACGCCGCGTCCGCCGAGGCATTCGCCGCGGACATCCCGCCGGTCGCGCGCAAGCTGATGGATGCGTTCTGGCCCGGGCCGCTCACGCTGATCCTGGCGCGCCGCGACGGCATGGCCGAGGCGGCCGCCGGCGGCCATGCCACCGTCGGCCTGCGCTGCCCCGCGCACCCCGTCGCGCACCGCCTGCTGGTGGCCGCCGCCGCGAATGACCCGCCGGTGCGCGGCGTGGCTGCGCCCAGCGCCAACCGCTTCGGGCGCGTCAGCCCGACGACGGCGCAGCACGTGGCCGACGAATTCGGCCAAGAGCTGTTGGTGCTCGACGGCGGCGCCTGCCCGGTCGGCATCGAGTCCGCCATCGTCGATTGCACGCGCGGCGCCCCGGTGCTGCTGCGGCCAGGCACGCTGGCGCGCGAAAAGATCGAAGCCGCCTGCGGCCAGCGCCTGCGCTTGCCCGAGGAGGTGGACGGCGCAGCCCCGCGCGCCTCCGGCACGCTGGAGGCGCACTACGCGCCCAACGCCAAGGTCCGCATGATGGACGCGCGCAGCCTGCAGACGGCGCTGAACGTGCTGGGCGAAGACGCCGGCAGCATCGCCGTGTACGCGCGCACGGTGATGCGCTCGCGCTCCGCGCGCCTGCGCCGCATGCCGGACGACGCCGTCGAGACCGCGCGCCAGCTGTTTTCGGTGCTGCGCGATTTCGACAGCCAGGGGGTGAAGCTGATCTGGGTCGAGACGCTCCCGGAGGACGACGCCTGGGAAGGCGTGCGCGACCGGCTGCGGCGGGCCGCGGCCAGCTGACCCGGGGGCTCTCCGGCCCTCGTTAAACTACCCTTTTCATCCGGAGATCATTTCATGGCACCTCAGTGGTTGCGCCGCGCTTCGCGCTGGCTGGCCGCGTGCGCTGCGGCCGGGCTGCTGGCGTCCTGCGGCTCGGGCAGCATCGAGTCGCAGCTCAGTCCGTCCCGCCTCGTGGCTTTCGGCGACGCGTTCGCCGACCAGGGGCAGAACGGCGCGCGCTACACCATCAACGACGGCACGGTGAACAACTGGACGACGTTCGTCGCCACGGCGTTCGGGCGCAGCCTTTCGGCCTCGTCGACGGGCGGTCTGTCGTACGCCACCGGCAACGCCCGCGTGCTCCAGAAGCCGGACGCGGCGGGCAACGCGGCGACGCCGACGGTCAAGGACCAGATCGACACCTTCCTGGCGGCCAACAGTTTGGGCACCACCGACCTGGTCATCGTCAATGCCGGCACCAGCGACGTGATCGTGCAGGCGGCCTCGGCGGTCGCGGGCACGCAGACGCGCGACCAGATGCTGACGGCGGTCGGCCAGGCGGGTCGTGATCTCGGCGCCCAGGTGCGCCGGCTCGTCCAAGCCGGGGCCAACCATGTCGTCGTGGTCGGCCCCTACAACCTGGGGCGTTCGCCCTGGGGCGTGAAGGTGACCCAGGCCACGTCGCTGCTGGAGGCCGCTTCGTCGCGCTTCAACGAGCAGCTGCTGGTGTCGGTTGTGGACCTCGGCGCGAACGTGCTGTACGTGGACGCGGCGCTCTACTTCAACCTCGTCACGTCATCGCCGGCGTCGTACGACATCGAGAAAGACGAAGACCCGGCCTGCAATTCCGTGGACCCGGGTCCCGGCATCGGCACCGGCACGAACCAGGTGAATTCCAACCTGTGCAACACGAACACGCTGAGCCTGGCGGCCAACGTGACGCGCGACGAATACCTGTTCGCGGACCGGATCTACCCGACGCCGCGCGGGCACCGGTTGTTCGGGGAATACGCGTTCAACCGGATCCGCGAACGTTGGTAGGGGGCGCTGGCGCGCCAGCGAAAAAGGGCGCGCATGCGCCCTTCCTCACCTCGCAAGGACAAGGCCCGCCCTAGGCGGGCCTTGTTTCGTCCTTATTTGACGGTGTCAAATAGGCCGCGTGCTTGCGCATGGCAGAACGGCGGCTCGTAGGTGCCGTGGTAGTTGCCGTAGTAGGTGGCGAACTCCGCGCTGGCGGGGTTCGTCGGGGCGGCGCCGCCGACACCGAAGGCGGCGCGGATCGCCGGGTCCACATCGACCACGGACACCGTGGTCACGCCGCGCGCGTCGAAGTCGGCTTTGGCCACCGTCATGTGCACGGCGGGCGGCACGGTCGGGTCGCCGGCGCCGCCGCACAGCAGCGTCTTCGCCTTCGGGGTCCAGCCCAGCAAGTCATTGCGCTTCGCGGCCAGGAACAGGTTGTTGTTCGGGTTGGTCTGCGAATCGCTGATGAATCCCGGCTGGAAGATCGCATCCCGCGCCTGGTTCGGCGTGACCCCCGGCCCACCCGGCAGCTTGCCGGTGGTGACCAGCGTCGTGTACGTCAGGTCGGGGCTGGGCAGCAGCGACTCGATGTAGGAGGCGTAGGGGGCCTTGAACGCCTGGGTCGGGTCGGCGTAGATGTTGCCGTAGATCTTCTGGTAGCCCGTGACCAGGTAGGGCACGAAGAACTGGTAGCCCGCGATGGCGTCGGGCAGCTTGAAGGAGCCCGACAGGTTGTACGGGCCCGCCAGGTGGGCGCCCGCGACGACGTTGATCTCGCCGGCATGGAACGCCTCGATGGCGCGATGGGCCGCCATGGAGGAATGGCCACCCTGCGAATAGCCCGTCAGCATCACGCGGCCATTCAGCGTGGCGCCCTGGATGCCGGCGGCGCGGCGCGCGGCCCGGATCGAATCGATGACGGTCGTCGCTTCCGACTCCGCGTGCAGGTAGGGGTGGTAGGTGTGGGCCGACTTCGCGAAGCCCAGGTAGTCGGTGGCGACCACGGCATAGCCCTGGGCGGCGTACATCGCGGCCAGCAGGAAGGTCTCGCCGTCGGCCGGGTTGGCCAGCGTGCGCGGCTTCTGCACGTCCGTGCCCTTGGCGTAGGCCACCAGCGGGTGGCTTTGCGTGGCACAGGCACCGGCCGGCACCAGCAGCGCGCCCGACGAATTGGACGGCTCGCCCTTGGCGCCCGGCGTCCGGTAGTTGAGCGCGACCACGCGCACGTCGCACTTGGCCAGGCCGGTGATGGGTTGCAGGCCGCTGGAGGCGGTGCCGGCGTTGATCTGTGCGGCGGTGAGCGTGGTGATGGTCACCGGATCCTCGACCAGGCTGCCCCGGTATTCGTCATCGCCGCCGCCGCAGGCGGCCAGCAGGGCGGCCGCCGCGACGGCCGTCAACATCAGTCTTCTTTGCATGCCGTGTTCTCCTTGGAGTGAATAGAACGGTCGTTCTTTTTTGGGCTTTCCATCGTAGCCGCCGGGCGCAGGCGGCGCACAGCTGCCGGCACCGGGGTTTTCCCGCTGGCGCCATCTCCTCGGCTACGGGCCTGCCGCAGAAACACAGCCCTGGCGATGGGCGGATTACTCGTTTAGCGGTAGGCGCATTCCCACAGGGGCCGAAGGCCGGGCCTACAGACCAGGCACGCGTTTACAGTCATGCTTGAGCAAACGCACAACGGAACCCCGCGAGATTGATCCAAGCCACCGTACCGCTATCCGTTTTCATGGTCGAGGACTCCGAGCCAGTCCGGGAGACGTTCGCCGAATTGCTGTCGGCCATGCCGGGCTTCGAACTTGCCGGGATGGCCGCCAGCGAATCGCAAGCGACGGAGTGGCTGACCGGCCACGACGACGGCTGGGAGATCGCCATCGTCGACCTGATGCTCAAGGGTGGTTCGGGATTCAACCTCATCCCCAAGCTCAAGGCGGCGGCGGGCCGGACGGTGATCGTCTACAGCGGCTTCGTCACGCCGGAGGTCAAGCAGCGCTGCATGGACCTGGGGGCCGATGCCGTCTTCCAGAAGTCCGGCACCGAGGGCATGCTCCAGTACCTGGTGTCGCTGCGCACCCGCAGGCGGGTCACCGGCGTCTGACCCTAACCGAACCGGATTTTCATCACCAGGATGCCGCAGGCCAGCGCCAGCGTGACGGCGTTCGAGATGATCACCGGCCAGGCCCCCAGCAGCCAGCCGTAGACCAGCCACAGTGCCACGCCGGCGGTGAAGACGCTGTACATGCCGAGCGAGATGCCGCGCACGTCGCGTGTGCGGAATGTCAGCCAGGCCTGCGGCACGAAGCTGCAGGTGGTCAGGATGGCCGCCGCGGAGCCCACCCAGTCTTGCCATTGCGCCGCGTTCAAGGTTCGCGCGCCGTCCATTCCACCAGCGCGTCGATCGCGGGGCGGATCGCTACAGCGTTGCCGTGATTGGCCAGCGCCACCACGACGTAGCGGCGGCCCTGGGCCCCGTGCACGAAGCCGGCCACCCCCGCGACGTCGCGCAGGCTGCCGGTTTTCAGGTGGGCCAGCCCGACGTTGCGGCGGCCGCGCCTGAGCGTTCCATCGAGTCCCGCCGCCGGCAGCGAGCTCACCAGCTCGGGCATCAAGGGGGAGGCCCAGGCGGCCTGCAGCAGCTGGCCCAGCTGGCGCGCCGTGATGCGTTCGCTGCGCGACAGGCCGGAGCCGTTGTCCATCACCGGCGCTTCGCCGCCGAAGCGGTCCGTCCACCAGGTTCGGATGATTTCGCGCGAGCCCTCGAAAGTGCCCTTGCCGCGCTGCTGCAGGCTGAGCGTGAGGAACAGCTGCTGCGCCATCACGTTGTTGCTGAACTTGTTGACGTCGCGCACGATCTCCGCGAGCGGCAGGGATGGCCATTCGAAAGCCACCCTGGCGCCGGACGGCATGCGCCCCTCGCGGACCTGGCCGGTGAGCTGGCCGCCCATCTCCTGCCAGGTGCCGGCGACCGCGCGCGCCGCGTAGCTCGCGGGCTGCGGAAAGGCCAGGGGCCAGCTCAGGCTGCCGCAAGCGGCCGGGAACACGCCTTCGAAGCGGGGCCGCGCCGGATCGGCGAAGTTGGCCCGCAGGCCGGCGCGCCAGTCGGTGCATTCGCCTGATGCCAAGGCGATGCTGGCCGGCCACTGCACGCCGGCCAGGGCCGGTTCAGCCTGCACGCGCGCCTGGCCCGCCTCGGGTGTGAAGTGCAGCACCACCGACTTGAAGTTGACCAGCAGCGCATCGGGCGCGGCGTTGTAGGGCCGCAGCGGCTCGCCGTCGAAAGCGCCCGGGTCCACCGCGGGCACCTCGAAGGCGCTGCGGTCCAGCACGATGTCGCCGCTGATGGACCGCACGCCCATCCCCTGCACACGGCGCAGCAGCAGCCACAAGCGCTCGATCACGAGCTTGGGGTCGCCCTGGCCCTTGAGATAGAGGTTGCCCTGCAGCACGCCGTCGCGCACCGGCCCGTCGACGGCCACGGTCGTGTTCCAGGTGTACGTCGGACCCAGCAGCTCGAGGGCCGCGAAGGTGGTCGTGAGCTTGGCCACGGACGCCGGGTTGACGGGTGCGTCGACGCGATGCGCCACCCGGGGCGCGCCGCCACCCGCCGGCGCGACCAGCATCACGACGGCATCGCGGGGCAGCTTGCCGCGTGCCAGCGCCGCCTCCACCTCGGCCGGCAGGCCCTGGGCCGCGGCCGTGCCCGCGGCCAGCAGCAGCGCGGCACAGGCATGGCGAAGACGGCGCGGCATGGCTGGATTATGGAGAAGCTTCGATAATGGCGGGTTGAACCTCCTCGCCTTCGACACCAGCACCGAGCGCATGTCCGTCGCCGTCCGCGCCGGCCTGGCCGGGCCGGTGCTCGGCTTTGAAGGCGGTGGCGGCGCGCAGACGTCGGCCAGCCTGATCCCGGCGATCCAGGACTTGCTCGCGCAGGCCGGGCTGGCTCTGGGCCAGCTCGACGCCATCGTCTTCGGCCGGGGGCCCGGTTCATTCACCGGGCTGCGGACCGCCTGTTCGGTCGCGCAGGGCCTGGGCTTCGGCTCGGGCGTGCCGGTGCTGGCCGTCGACACGCTGCTGGCCGTCGCCGAGGAGGCGCGTGCGGCCAGCGGCGCGACCCAGGTGGTGGCCGTCCTCGACGCGCGCATGGATGAGGTGTACTGGGCCAGGTACGCCTGGAGCGCCGGTGCCTGGGCAGCATCGGGTGGCCCGCTGCTCGGCGCTCCAGAGGACGTGCAAGTGCCGTCCGGGGCCACGCTGGCCGGCAATGCGCTGGCCTTGCACGCCGCCCGGTTGACGGCGGAAGGCGGTCGGGTCGAGGCCTGGCCGACCGCCGCGGCCCTGTTGCGGCTCGCCCCCGCCCTGCTGACCGCCGGTCTGGCGGCGCCTGCCGCCCAGGCGCTTCCGCTCTACGTGCGCGACAAAGTCGCGCAAACTAGCGCTGAACGCGCGGCCATCCGCGCCAGCAAATGATGAGCGCAGTCTTCAAGGCGGTGGAGGCGGGCTTCGAGCCCATGACGGAGGCCCGGCTGGACGAAGTCGTGGCCATCGAAGGCCGCGCCTACCGCCACCCCTGGACGCGCGGCAACTTCGCCGACTCCATCCGTTCGGGCTACCAGGCGCAGTTGCTGTGCGGCGGCGCCACGGTGCTTGGCTACTTCGTTGCCATGAAGGGCGTCGATGAAGTGCACCTGCTCAACATCACGGTCGCACCGCAGCACCAGGGCCAGGGCTGGGGCCGCGTGATGCTGGACGCACTGACGCTCTGGTCGCGCGCGCAGGGCGCGCAGTGGCTCTGGCTCGAAGTGCGCACCAGCAATGCCCGCGCGCAGCAGATCTACCTGCGCTACGGCTACCGCCGGGTCGGCGAGCGCAAGAACTACTACCCCGCCGACCACGGCCGCGAGGACGCGATCGTCATGAGCTTGAAGTTGTGAGCCTGGAACTCGACGAGCGCCAGCGGGCCATGCTCGAAGAAATGGGAGTTCGGGTCTTCGACCCAAACTCCCATCCTGGGCGAGTTGACGGTACCCCCCCCAACGCCCCCCGCCAAGCGGGTGGGGCCGCGGACCTGCGGCCCGCAGGATCGGCCATGCCGAATCGCCGCCCTGGATCTCCGGACGTGCAGGTCGCTCCCGTTCGACAGGCGCGACCCGGCGGTGTGGAAGAGATGGCATGGGACTCCCTCGCGCAAACGGTCGCCGCCTGCCGCGCCTGCAAGCTGTGCGACGGCCGCCGCAACACGGTGTTCGGGGTCGGGCCGCAGCGCGCCGACTGGATGGTGATCGGTGAGGCGCCCGGCGAGAACGAAGACCTGCAGGGCGAGCCCTTCGTCGGCCAGGCGGGCAAGCTGCTGGACAACATGCTGGCCGCGCTCGGCCTGAATCGCCGCCAGCACGTCTACATCGCCAATGTCCTGAAGTGCCGGCCCCCGGGCAACCGCAACCCCGAGCCCGACGAAGTGGCGCAGTGCGAGCCGTTCCTGCGCCGCCAGGTGGCCCTGGTGCAGCCGCGCGTGATCCTCGCGATGGGGCGCTTCGCGGTGCAGACACTGCTGCAGACCACCGAGCCGATCGGCAAGCTGCGCGGACGCACGCATGTCTACAACGGCGTTCCGGTGATCGTCACGTACCACCCGGCGTACCTGCTGCGCAACCTGCCCGACAAGGCCAAGGCCTGGGCCGACCTGTGCATGGCGCAGGCTTTGCTGCGCGCCGAGGCTTAGCCTTCCGTCTTCGGCTTGTACGCTTCCGGCGCGATGGTCCGCGCCGCGTAATCGATGCCGCTGAACGCCGAATACTCCGCCACCGTGCGCACGCTGCCCAGGCCGAAGACGCCCAGGTCGCCGCCCGCGGCCAGCGTGGCGAGCCGCGCGCGCGCCCGCTGTTCCAGGTCCCACCAGCCGACCTTGCGCTGCGCATCGAGCGCCGAATCCCAGTGCATCGGCCGCGGCGGCGCGCCCGATTCCGCGTTGTTGTACAGGTGGTAGATGGGCAGGCCCGGCATGTGGAAGATGTCCCAGCCGTGCGTGTAGAGGCGCAATGACAGCGCCTGCTCCTCGCCATGGAAGTAGTACCAGGGGTCGTACGGAAACTGGTACGCGAAGCGCCCGGGCGCGAACAGGCAACCCGCGCCCACGTGGAAGCCGCGCACCGGCGTGTCCTGCTCCACCGGATGCCCCTCGAAATGCAGCACCAGGTGGTCCAGCTGGAAGGTCTCGGCCGGCTTCACCACGTGCACCAGCACCTTGTCGGTGACGCCGCGCCGCACCGGCTGCCCGTTCTCGAAGGCGAACGAGTTGGGATAGGAGGAGACGACGACGCCCGGGTTGCGCGCCTGCAGCGCCTGGGTCTGTTCGATCAGCTTGCGGTCCCAGTGGTGCTCGAAATCCATGTGCGAATCGAGCTGCAGATACCAGTCTTCCCCGTTGTAAAGCGAATTGGCCAGCGCGCGCGCCCAGCAGGGGCCGCGCGCGTCCAGCGGGTCCACCCGCACCAGGCTCAGGCGCGCGCCCTGCGCCAGCTGCACGACCCGCGGTGCAGTTGCCGGGCTTTGGTCGGCCACGCCAAAGTGCAGCTGGTCCGGCTGCGCGGCCATCGCAATGGCGCGGTCCAGCGTGAAGGGCAGCACCGGGTCGCAGTACGAAGCGATGTTGACGAAGATGGACATGAATCTGACTTCGTGGCGACACAAATGTCGGGAGGCGGACGCATTCGGCGACCGGCGAACGGAGCGCCTGCGCCGGCAGCGCGGCACAAGTTCACGGCATGTTACCAAGCGCGCGACAAGTGTCCGGCACACGCCACACATCGGGATTTCGCACCCAGTCCATTCAGACTGAAAACGCACATCAAATGTGATTCTGGCGCGCGACTTGCCAACACTGCGGGCTCGTGCCGTTGTGAATGCTGTCTGTATCCGGACGTAAGCAACGGCGAACCACTTGCATCTCCGTCGAGGCCGGTCACCATGACTTCTCACCGCACGGTCCATTGCCGGCTCGCCGCAACGCCGGCCGCCGCGGGATTCCACCCCGCCCTGGCAGCGCTCGCGGTGGCGGCCGCTTTCGGCCTCCCATCCGTGCATGCGCAACCGGCGGGCGCGCATGTCATTCACGGCCAGGCCGCGTTCTCGTCGAACGGCCGCAACCTGCTCGTCACCACGCAAAACGGAGCAGGGACCCAGCACTCCACGATCAACTGGCAAAGCTTCTCGGTGCCCGCGGGCAGCGTCACGCGGTTCCAGCAACCCTCGGCGGCCAGCACCTCGATCAACCGCGTCACCGGGCCGGACCCGTCCGCCCTGTTCGGCACGCTCAGCTCCAACGGCAAGCTGGTGCTCGTCAACCCGGCAGGCATCGCCGTCGGCCAGGGCGCGGTGGTCGACACGGCCGGATTCACCGCCTCGACGCTGAAAATGAGCGACGCCGACGCCATGGCCGGGCGCTTGCGCTTCCAGGACGGCGTCGCGGCCCTAGGCGTGGAAGGACGCATCCTGGCGCGCGGCGGCGATGTCGTCCTGCTCGCGCCGCAGGTGCGCACCGGCGAGCACGCCGTCATCCGCAGCGAGGGCGGCGCGACGCTGCTGCTGGCCGGGCAAAAGGCCGACCTCACGGGCCGCGGCCTCGAAGGCATCCTGCTCGAGGTCCAGGCCCGCAACGAAGCCGTCAACCTGGGCCGGCTGTCCGGCGATGCGGTCGGCATCTTCGCCGGCACCCTGAAGCACAGCGGGCACATCCAGGCCGACGCCGTCGCCATCGAAGGCGGCAAGGTGGTGCTCAAGGCCAGCGCGGGGGACAGCCTGGTCAGCGGGACCATCGCCGCCACCAATTTGCAGGGCCGCGGAGGCGCGATCGACGTCTTGGGCAACCGCGTCGGGCTGATGGCCGGCGCGCGGCTCGACGCCAGCGGCGCCACAGGCGGCGGCAACATCCGCGTGGGCGGCGACTACCAGGGCAAGAATGCCGGCGTGCCGAATGCGCGGCGGACCTACCTCGATGCCGACGCGTCCATCCGCGCCGACGCCACCGACCAGGGCGACGGCGGCCGCGTCATTGTCTGGGCGGACGAACAGACCCAGAGCCTGGGTGCGATCCAGGCCCGCGGCGGGCCGCGCGGCGGCGACGGCGGCTTCGTCGAGGTCTCGGGCAAGCAGCGGCTCTTGTTCGCGTCGGCAGTCGATGCGTCGGCGCCGCGGGGCAAGATCGGCACGTTGCTGCTCGACCCGGACAACATCGAGATCACGGGAGCGAACGCATACACGGTGGAGCCGTTCGGCGGTGGCGACTTCACGTTCAGCGCGGCTTCGCTCGCCAACGCGGGAGTCCAGGTGCAATTGCTGGCCACGGGCGACATCACCTTCAGCGACGCAGTGGCCATGGTCAACGATGGCATTGGCATCACGGCGCAGGCGGGAGGCAGCATCACCGTCGGCAGCACCATCACGACGCGCGGCGGTGCTGTCTCCCTGACGGCCGGCGATCCCGCGTCCGGCGCGGCATCCGCGTCGGCGGGCATCACCGTCACCGCCGCCATCGACACCACCAGCGGGGGATTCCCTGGCGGTGCGCCGGTTTCGCTGGTCGTCGCGCCCGCGGCGACTTCCTCGACCGGCATCGCCGTGCTCGCCAGCCTGAACGCCGGCACCGCCGGTGCCCTCAGGTTGGAAGCCCCCGGGCCGGTCGCGGTCATCAACGCTGGTCTGATCAAGGGCGCCAGCGTCACGCTCAGCGCTTCGGGGGCCGATGGCCTGGCACTCATGGCCAGCAGCGTCGTCGAGGCGGAAAACAACATCACGATCGAAGGCGCGGAATCCGCCTTGGTCGCCTTGTCCACTCTGACGTCGTCAGCCGGCAATATCACGGTGCGGGGCGGGCAGGCCAATGCCGCGCCCGCCTTCGACGGCGTCCAGGTCGTCGAGTCCACCGTCCGCGCCGCCGCCGGCAACATCACCTTGAGCGGCCGCACCTCGAGCGACGCCTCTTTCGGGGTGTTGTTGATTGGTCCGACCGAACTGACCGCTGTCACGACGCGGGTGACCGGGCTGATGGAGCTGCCGAGCGCGACCACCGGCGTCACCGGCGCCGGGGTCGGAATCGACTGCTCGTGCGGCGTTCTGAGCGGCACGGGGGCGATGATCGTGGACGGCACGGTGACGCGGGGCGATGCCCCCGGTGTCGTGCTGATCGATTCGCTGGTGACGCGCACCGGCAGCTTCAGCCTGGCCGGAACGAGCGGCGGCGCCGTCGGCGTGCTGATCGAGGGTGGCAACCTCGGCACAGGCGGCGGGGCCTTCACGGTCAGTTCAGCCCAGCGCGTCGAGGTCAAGGGCGCCACCGTCCAGGGAGGTGTCGTCACCGTCACCGGCGAGACCGCGGCGGCCGCCCCGGCCATCGAACTCGACGGCGCAACGATCACCGCATCGACATCGCTCGACCTGCGGGCCATTGGCGGCGACCTGGTGCTGAAGAACGCCAGCACCCTGACGAACAACGGAGCGGGCGCACTCCAGCTCCGGGCCACCACGGCCGGCAAGCGCGTGGACGTGGCAGCCGGCTCCTCGGCCAGCAGCGTCGGCGAAGCCCGCGTCATCGGTGACGTGGTGGCACTGGCCGGGCCCGTGGGTTCGACCGGCGGCCAGGTGCTGGTGCAGCCGGCCAGCACCGGGCGGCTGATCTCCCTGGGCGGCACGGACGAAGCCGGTGCCTTGAACCTGACCGCGGCCGAAGTCAACCTGCTTTCCGGCACGGCGCTGGTCGTCGGCATGGCGGGCCACACGGCCGGCATCACCATCGACAGCAACATCGCCCCGACGGGTACGACGGCGTTGCGCCTGGTCACCGATGGCACGATCACGCAGACGGGCTCCATCACCGAAACGCGCTTCAGCGCCATAGGCACCGGCGGCATCGCACTCTCGAACGCGGCGAACCAGATCGACGAGGTCACGCAAATGCGCGCGAGCGGCAACAACATCACTTTTCGAAACACCGGGCCGCTCAGCGTCGCGGGTCCCGTCGAGGCGGGCACCGGGCGGGCCGACATCGAGTCTGCCGCCGGGCTCACCATCACGTCGGCCGGTGCCGTCAGCGGTAACGGCGTCGCGGTGAAGTCGGCGGGGGGCGACCTGCTCGTCAACGGGTTGGTCAATGCCGAGAACGGCCGCGCCGAGCTGGTGGCCAGCGGCGCCATCCGTTTCGCCGGCAGCTCCGGCCTGGCCGGCGCGGGTGGCGCCAAGCTCACCGCAGGGGGAGCTGCCGAACTGGTGGGCGGCACGATGCGGTTGAGCACCTCACTGGATGCGACCGGGCCTGTTCTGAAGGTGAGCGCCGGAACCCTGGACGTGGCTGGTACGGCGACCGTACCGCGCCTCGACATGACCGGCGGCGTCATCAGCGGCACCGGCTCGCTCTCGGTTCCCACCAGCTTCGCGTGGAGCGGTGGATCGCTGGAGGCCAACGGCGGCGTGACCCTGGGCGGCGCGACCGACGTCTCCGGCAACGTCCGCCTGGGGCTGCAGGTCGCCAATGCCGGCACGCTCACCGTCGCCAATGGCACCGCGTTCCAGCTGGACGGGACGCTTACCAACCAGGCCGGGGCGACGTTCGAGGCCCAGGGCGGCTTCACCCTGGCGGGGGAGTCCGGCGTGTTCGCGAATGCCGGGACCTTCAACAAGACCGGCGCCGGGACCCTGACTTTCCTCGGAAACTTCACCAATTCGAGCGGCGCGCTGCTGAACCTGGCGGCCGGCAACGTCACATTCGGCGGCTTCACGTTCCCCACCAACCAGGGCCGGGTGCTCATCGCGGGCGGCAGCACGCTCGACACCAACAGCGGCAACCTGACCAACAGCGCGGCGGGGACCATCGGCGGGTCGGGGACGCTGCGCATGATCAACGGCACGCTGAACAACAACGGCACCATCGATCCGGGCAATACCGGCGCAATCGGCACCTTGTTCCTGAACGCGGCCACGATCAACTTCGGCGCGACCACCATCCTCAAGATCGACCTCGACCAGAGTTCGCGGGACCAGATCCGGATCAGCGGCGCGGCGAACTATCTCGGCGGCCAGGTCCAGGTAACCGAACTGGGCCCCTCCGACCCCGGAACCTACGTCATCGTCACGGGCCAGGGCAACGGCGTCCTGCCACTGCTGCAAGGCGCGCCCGCCGGGTCGTCGCTGAGTTTCGGTTCGCTGGAACTGACGGTGCCGCCGGCCCCACCCGCGCCGGCTCCGGCACCAGCGCCCGGCCCGGTCCCCGCACCGGCGCCTGCCCCCGCGCCAGCGCCAGCGCCTGCCCCCGCGCCAGCGCCAGCGCCTGCCCCCGCGCCGGCGCCTGCCCCAGCCCCAGCGCCAGCGCCAGCGCCAGCGCCTGCCCCGGCACCAGCTCCGGCCCCCGCGCCAGCACCCGGCCCTGCGCCTGCCCCAGCGCCTGCACCTGCACCTGCACCTGCACCTGCACCTGCACCTGCACCTGCACCTGCACCTGCACCTGCACCTGCACCTGCACCCACCTCGGGCGGCAGTCCGCCGCCGGGCAACGATGCCGTTCGGTTCGCCGAGTCGTTCCACAACTCGGTGCGGGTGCGGCAAGAAAGCGACACTTCGTCGACGGCCGAACTGGTTGTGCACGCCGCGCCACAGAGCTGTGAACCATGCCAGCGCGTTGAAGTGCTTTGTGCCCCCGCCGCCAATGGCGGCGGAGCCGCGGACGCCTGCGTCATTTCGGAGGCCCGGCAGCGCCGCTGCGTCCTCCCGAACCCGAACCGGCCGCTGGACATCGCAGCAAATTCGTGCGATCTGACCAAAACTCCACGCAAACCCTGATGAGGTGTTGTTTCAACCCTTGAGACTTGTAAGTATTCAAGGACAATATCTCGAAGTGCGCCCCTTGGGCGCGAGCGGAGCCGTCACATGTCCAAGCGTCCCATCCCGTCCACCCGCGGCCGTCGTCCCGCGGCCAGTCCCGCGGCGGCAGGTTTCCGACCCGCGGTGGGGGTGCTGGCGGTTGCCGCGGCCTTCAGCCTGCATGCGCCCGCGCTGCTGGCGCAGCCCGCCGGTGCCCAGGCGATCCACGGCGCGGCCAGCCTGGCGCGCAACGGCAACAACCTGGTGGTCACCACCACCAACGGCGCGGGGACGGGCCATTCGGCC
This sequence comes from Caenimonas sedimenti, assembly GCF_007833165.1. Lineage (GTDB taxonomy): Bacteria > Pseudomonadota > Gammaproteobacteria > Burkholderiales > Burkholderiaceae_C > Ramlibacter > Ramlibacter sedimenti. Next base: position 56,082 of record NZ_VOBQ01000014.1, read on the forward strand.
ATCAACTGGCAAAGCTTCTCGGTGCCCGCGGGCAGCGTCACGCAGTTCAAGCAGCCGACGGCTTCCAGCCTGTCGGTCAACCGCGTCGTCGGCTCCGATCCTTCCGCCATCTTCGGCACGCTGTCCTCGAACGGCCGGCTGGTGCTCGTCAACCCCGCCGGCATCACGGTGGGCGCGGGCGCGGTGGTCGACACCGCGGGCTTCACGGCTTCCACGCTGCGCATGAGCGATGCCGACGCGCTGGCCGGCCGGCTGGTGTTCGGTGATGGCGGTTCCGGCGCGCTGCAGGTCGACGGGCGGATCGTGGCGAAGAACGGCGATGTCGTCCTGATCGCCCCCAATGTGCAGACGGGCGCCAACGCGGTCGTCCAGTCCGAGGGCGGCTCCACCATCCTGGCGGCCGGCCAGAAGGTCGAGATCACCGGCCGCGGCCTCGAAGGCATCCGCCTCGAGGTGCAGGCGGGCAGCGAAGCGCGCAACCTCGGCACGCTCAAGGGCGACGCCGTCGGCATCTTCGCGGACACGCTCAAGCACAGCGGCCTGATCCAGGCCAATGCCGCCGCCACCGAAGGCGGCCGCGTCGTGCTGAAGGCCGCGGCCGGGGACGCCCTGGTCGACGGTGCCGTCAGCGCCACGTCCGCCACCGGCAAAGGCGGCAGCATCGACGTGCTCGGCAACCGCGTGGGCCTGCTGGCCGGCGCTTCGCTCGACGCCAGCGGCGCGGCCGGCGGCGGCACGGTGCGCGTGGGTGGCGACTACCAGGGCAAGAACGCCGAGGTGCCGAACGCGCAGCGGACCTACGTCGATCCCCAGGCTTCCATCCAGGCCGACGCCACGGCGCAGGGCGACGGCGGCAAGGTCATCGTGTGGGCTGACAACACCACGCAGGGCCACGGCACGATCAGTGCTCGTGGCGGCCCGCAGGGAGGAGACGGCGGCTTCGTCGAGGTCTCGGGCAAGAACGGCTTGCAATTCGGCGCCAAGGTCGATACTTCGGCGCCGAAGGGGAAGCTGGGGACCCTCCTGCTCGACCCAGACACCATTACCGTTGATAACCTGGGCCCCGGCACCTACAGTGGGCCCATCCTGTTTGATGGCAGCACCGGCGCTCTCGTCATCGATGCGGACGCGCTGACGGGGCAGCCTGGCAATGTGGAATTGCGCGCCTCTCTGGACATCACTGTCAATGAACCTGTGGTGTTCACGAACACCGGGCAGAGTTTCCTGGCCGAGGCCGGACGCAACGTGACCGTCACAACCAACGGAGCCATCACGACGTTGGGCGGCGCCATCACATTGCACGCCGGCCATAGCGGATCTCCTGCCCTTCCCCCCGAAGGAAAGGTGCTCGTCGCCGGGCCCCTGACGAGCAATAACGGCAACATCACCATCCAGTCCGACAAGTCGACCAGCAGCTTCCCCTACACGAGCGTCGAGGTGTCGGCGAATGTGGCCGCCGGCGGCGGAAACGTCCTGATCCAGGGCATGGCGGACATCGATGTGACGGGCGCCAGCGTGACCGGAGGCATGGTCACGCTCAGCAGTACGGGTTCGGCGGGAACGATCTACCTCGACAATGCCACCGTGAGCTCGTCGGCAGGCCCGGTGATGATCCAGACGGTCGGGTATGACGTCGTCATCAGCAACTCGTCGGCCGTGAACTCCACCGGAGGCGGCATCACGGTGCAGGGCGAATACGTCGATGTCCTGGGCTCGTCGCTGAACAGCGGCAGCAACACGCTGTCCTTGCAAAGCGTCTCCGCGGCCTCGGCCAGCGGCGCGATGCTGAGCGGCGCCAACGTCAGCATGACCGCCAGCGACGGAACCGTCATGCTGGACGGGAACACGACGGTCACCGCCACCGGCTCGGGCGTGGTGACGCTCAACGGCGATGCGCGCACGACGTTCGGCTCTCCGGGCGTGCACCTGGGCGATGTGAGCATCACCGCCGGCAGCATCACGATCAATGGCCACAGCGACTACGGTTGGGGCGTCAGCATGGACGGCAACGTGGCTCTCACGTCGACGTCGGGTGCCACCATCACGGGCCTCGCCCATTCCGCCGGCTCCGGCGGCGGCGGCATCCTGCTCGATTGCAGTTGCGGCGGCACCTTGACGGGCAGCGGCAATCTGTTCATGACGGGCACGGCCGCCAGCGGCAGCGCCCACAAAGGCGTGTTCCTGAACACGGCCGGCATCAACCGGACCGGCGGCAACCTGACCATCAGCGGAAACGGCTCCGGCAACATGGGCCTGTACATCCTGGGCTCCCTCGTTCAGAACGCCGGCACCATCAACCTGATGGGCAACTCGAATTCGTCGATCGGCGTCAACATCGAAGGTTCCACGATCACCGCCACGACCAGCGGCGTGATCATCAACGGCACGAGTTCCGCCAGCCATGGCTTCCGGATGGGCCCCGCGCCTCCGCCCCCGCCTCCGCCGGCGCCGGCGCCGCCGCCGACGTTCACTATCAACTCGGACACGCTGATCAACATCACCGGGACGACCGGCGCCGGCAGCGGCGTTGCGGCCGTGACCGCGACGAACGAAACCTTCAATGCCGTCACGTCGCTCTCGATCGACGCCGTCAACGGCGACTTGTCGCTGACCAGCACGGCCTTGAACGTTTCCGGCGGTTCCGGCGAAGTGAAGCTGCGCGCCATGGCGCCGGCACCCGCGCCCACCGCGCCGGCCATCCGGTTGCTGGGCGGCACCGCGGTGAATGCGCTTTCGAGTTCCGCCGGGACGGCCGTGCGGCTGGACGCGGACACGGTCGATATCGCCGGCGGTGCGATCACAACGGCCACCGGCACGCGCACGATGATCGTGCCCGTGAGCCCGAGTCGTGTCATTTCCCTCGGCGGCAGCGACGAGGCCGGCAGGCTCACTCTCACGCAGGGGGAGCTGAACAAGATCGCGACGGGCACGCTCGTCGTCGGCTCGAATGCCGGCACCGGTGGCCTCCATATCGAAGGTGGCGCGCCCCTCACCTTGACCGCTTCCGCCCTGAGCCTGATCCAGGGCAGCAGCACCGGCATCCTGCAGACGACGGGGTCGACGCTGACGGTGGGCGCGCTCAACGCGGACGCCGGGCATGTGGTCATGCCCGAGGCGAACAGCGTGAGCACGGTTTCCGGCAAGGCCACCGACAACTTCGGCAGCGGCTTCACGTTCTACAACGCAGGCGGCTTCTCCGTCGGCACGGTCGACCTGCAAAGCGGCATCCTCGCGGGATCCGCGCCCGTCGTGCTCACGTCGGTGTCCGGCGGGATTTCGCAGACGATGCCCATCACCGGCACCAGCCTGAACGTCCTGACCTCGAGCATGCCGATCGCGCTCGACAACGCCGGCAACAGCTTCAGTCTCGTGAACGCGCAGACCGGCGCAGGTGGCAGCATCGCCATCGGCAACAGCGCCGCCGCTTCTGCGTTCAACGCGAACAGCGGCGGCATCATCACGTACAAGGGCACCGGCAGCGTGACGCTGGAATCGGTGGGCACGAGTTCCACAGCGGCCGGTTCAACCTTCGGGACAGCGGCGATCTCCATCGAGGCGGCGGGCATCACCAAGGCACCCCCGCCACCCCCGCCGCCCGCACCGGCCAGCCCGCAGCTTCTCGCAAGCGGTGGCGGCTCCGTGTACCTGAACGGCGTCAGCGGCGACATCGGCGCCTCGGGCCAGGCCATCGGCATCTTCGCGCCTGGCGGGATCACGGTCGCCGGCGGCAACAATGTGTTCCTCTCGCCCGGCAACCCGAACACGATCGTTCATGGTTTGACCACGACGGGCAACGTGACCATTTCCGGCTCTACGACACCAGGCGCAACGCTGGACCTCCGCAGCGCCACGGTCGGCGGCGCCCTCACCTGGACGGATTACGATAGCGCCATCATCGGCCAGGGCGGCGGCGTGGTCGGCGCCACCGGCTTGATCACTGCGCCGAGCGACGTGGTCGTGAAGGGCTATCTCGCACCCGGGGGGGTCGGCCCCGTCTCGACGATGAACATCGGTGGCAACCTGTCCGTCGATGCAGGCGGGACGCTGAAGTTCGATTTCGGTCCCAGGCCCAGCAGTGCCCCCGCCGGACCCGCTCACGACGTCATCAATGTGACCGGTTCCACCACGTTTGCGCCTGGCGACGGAAGCACTTACGTCTTTCTCGGGGGCAGTCAACCTGCCGACAGCAGTTACACGCTCATGACGGGGCCGACGCCGACTGGCGGCGTCCCCACGCTTCACCCCTCCAGTACTGTGCAGGGCGCGACCTTCGCCTTTGGTTCGTTGATTGCGCAGGTGGTGGCTCCGACCAGCGCCCCGCCGGCGCCCCCCCCGCCACCGGCTTCCGCGTCACCCACGTCGCCGCCGGCCTCCGCGGCGCCGACCTCGCCGCCGGCATCGTCGCCACCCGCTCCCCCACCGCCCACGTCGCCGCCGGCTTCGGCCAGCCCGACGTCACCGCCCGCATCGGCGCCGCCGGCCCCCCCGCCGCCTACGTCGCCGCCGGCTTCCTCGGCGCCGCCGCCGTCCACATCCGCCCCCGCGCAGCAGCAGGTCGACAACCAGGTGGTCACCTTCGCCAAGCTGTTCGTCGAAGAGGCGAAGACGCAGGACGAGAAGGACGACAAGAAGACCGTCGGCAAGGACGACATCGTCCTCACCGACAGCCAGTGCAAGCCAGGCTCGTAGCCTGACTGGCCCGCCGGGCGGTGCACCGCCCGGCCGCGTGCCCTAGAACCGCGGCAGGTCGGGGTGGGCGATGCGCCCGCCGCGCACCAGCATCTTCCCGTATTCGGCGCAGCGGTTCAGCGTCGGGATCACCTTGCCCGGATTCAGCAGGCCGCGCGGGTCGAAGGCCCGCTTGACGCCGAACATCTGCTCGTTCTCCGCCGCGCTGAACTGCACGCACATCGAGTTCAGCTTCTCCACGCCCACGCCGTGCTCGCCGGTCACCGTGCCGCCCATGGCGACGCTGGTTTCCAGGATGTCGGCGCCGAACAGTTCGCAGCGGCGCAACTGGTCGGGATCGTTGGCGTCGAACAGGATCAGCGGGTGCAGGTTGCCATCGCCCGCATGGAACACGTTGGCGCAGCGCAGCCCGTACTTCTTCTCCATCTCCTGGATCGCGAGCAGGATGTCCGCCAGCCGCTTGCGCGGAATGGTCGAGTCCATGCACATGTAGTCGGGGCTCATGCGGCCCGAGGCGGGGAAGGCGTTCTTGCGGCCGCTCCAGAAGCGCAGGCGCTCGGCCTCGTCGCGGCTGACCGCCAGCGCGGTGGCGCCGGCGGCCCGCAGCACGTCGCTCATGCGGCCGATTTCCTCGGCCACCTCCTCGGGCGTCCCGTCGCTCTCGCACAGCAGGATGGCTTCGGCGCCGAGGTCGTAGCCAGCGTGGACGAAATCCTCGACCGCGGCGGTCATCGGCTTGTCCATCATCTCCAGGCCCGCGGGGATGATGCCGGCCGCGATGACGGCGGCGACGGCGTCGCCGGCTTTGCGCACGTCGTCGAAGCTGGCCATGATGCAGCGCGCCAGCTGCGGTTTCGGCACCAGCTTGACGGTGACCTCGGTGGTCACCGCGAGCATGCCTTCGCTGCCGACGAACACGGAGAGCAGGTCGTAACCCGGCGCATCCAACGCATCACTGCCGAATTCGACCGGCTCCCCGGACGCGGTGAAGCCGCGCACCTTCAGCACGTTGTGCAGCGTCAGGCCGTACTTCAGGCAGTGCACGCCGCCGGAGTTCTCGGCCACGTTCCCGCCGATGGTGCAGGCGATCTGGCTGGACGGGTCCGGCGCGTAGTAGAGGCCGAAGCTGGCCGCCGCTTCGCTGATTGCGAGGTTGCGCACGCCGCACTGCACGACGGCCGTGCGCGCCGCCGGGTCGATCTTCAGGATGCGGTTGAACTTGGCCAGCGACAGCGTCACGCCCAGGGCATGCGGCATGGCGCCGCCCGAAAGCCCCGTGCCGGCGCCGCGCGCAACCACGGGCACCTCCAGCGCGTGACAGGCCTGCAGGACGGCCTGGACCTGCGCTTCGGTTTCCGGCAGCGCGACCACCAGCGGCCGCTGGCGGTAGGCGGTGAGGCCATCGCATTCGTAGGGCGTGGTGTCCTCCGCGTGCCAGAGCAGCGCGTGCGCAGGCAACACCTCGCCGAGCTTGCGGACGATGGCGGCCTGGCGCTCGGCGCGGGCCTGCACGGCAGTGTCGGCAGCGGCGTTCATGCGGCGAACTCCTCCACGGCGGCCGGGTTGAATTCGATGCCGCTGCCCGGCGCGGCATTCACGACCGCGTGACCGTCTTCCAGTCGCAAGGGGTCCTTCAGGACCGGGTTCCACCAGTCGGCATATTCCAGCCAGGCTCCCGTCGGGCTCGCCAGCAGCAGGTGCGCGCTGACTTCCGGCCACAGGTGGCTGGACAGCGGCGTGCCGTACACCTGCGCCATCGCCGCCACTCGCAACCAGCCGGTGACGCCGCCGCCTTTCATCACGTCGGGCATCACGTTGTCGCGTACACCGGCGTTGAATGCGTGGCGGAAGTCCAGCGGGCCCCACCAGTTCTCGCCCGCCTGCAGCGGCGTCGCCGTCGCCTGGGCCAGGCTCGCCAGCGCGGCGTAGTCATGCGCGAGCACCGGCTCCTCGATCCAGTGCAGGCCTTCGGCATCGAGCGCGCGCAGGCGGCGCTGCGCTTCGGTCGCATCCAGGCTCTGGTTGTAGTCGACCATGAGCGCGACGCCAGGCCCCACCGCTTCCCGCATGGCGCGCACGACGGCGATGTCTTCCTCCAGCGTGGGATAGCCGATCTTCGCCTTCACGCCGGGCAGGCCCTGGCGGGCCCAGGCCTCGGCCGCCTGGGCCGAGCCCGCCACGCCGTCGAAGCCGACACCGCCATACGCCCGCACCGGCCGCGCGGCGGCGCCCAGCAGCGAATGCAGGGGCAGGCCCTGCGAGCGGGCCAGGGCGTCCCACAGCGCCATGTCGATCCCAGCCAGCACCATGCCCACCAGGCCCTGGGTGCCCAGCAGCCGGAAGCGCGCATGCAGCTGGTCCCACAGGGTCGCCGGCGCCAGCGGCTGGCCCTGGACCAACGCTTCGCAGTTGCGCATCAGCTCCGCCGCCGGCTTCAGCGCGGCGGGGGTGTAGGTGAAGGTGATGCTGTGGCCCGGCGCGCCGGTGTCGGTGTGCACGGTGAGCAGGACCAGCGGTGACGCCTCCACCACGCCGGAGGCGGTGCGGTGCGGCGGCATCGGCACCCGGACAGAGCGGACGTCGAAGCGGGTGATTTTCATGATCCGCACTTTAGGCGCGTACGCGCCACCCCGCCTGAAGATTTTTCGCGGCCGGGCTGAAAAAAGGCCGTGCGGTTCAGGCAGCCTGGGTGACCGGTGCCTCGAGTTGCGATTCGAGATGCTGCACCACCCGCTTCGGGTCCTCGATCAGCCGGTCCAGGGTCGCGTGCAGCCGCTGCAGGATGACCTCGTCGTCGACACTGACGTCGGGCGTCAATTCCGCCGCATGGGTCGGCACCCAGACCGAGACGACACGGAAGCGCAGGGTCAGGTGCTGCGGCAACTGCGGCACGGGCTCCAGCCCGCGTGCGACGATGTGCTGGGCCAGCAGGCGGCGCGTGTCGTTGTTCTGCGGCCCTTCGATGAGCACCGCGAAGCGGGTGTCGGCGACCCGGCACACGGTGTCGACTTCGCGCACCACCTGCGAGAGCCGCGATGCGGCGACCACAAGCGCGCGGTCGCCGGCCTCGCGGCCCTCGCTCGCGACGATCTCGCCATGGTTCGACAGGTCCACCAGCAGCACGGTGCAGCGATGGTTGGCGCGGCGCGCGCGCCGCAGCGCGTCGCGCATCCGCAGGCGCAGCACGGGCACGATGGTCAGGCCGGTCAGCGGGTCGGTGCTGTCCAGGGCGCGCATGCGCGCGCGGTTCTCGGTGAATTCCTTGGCGCGCGAATGCAGGATGTACAGCAGCAGCGGGATCTCGACCGCCGAACCGATCAGCACCGCGTATTGCGTGAGCCAGCTGTCCGCGATCAGCCCGGCCGAGCGCAGCGCGGGGAACGGGTACGTCAGGTGGATCGGCAGGAAACCCAGGAACAGCCAGCCCGAATAGCGCTCGCCCTTGCGCCAGGTCCACAGGCACAGCGAGATGCTGACCAGGACCGAGAGCAGTCCGTAGATGTTCAGCAGTTTGAAGGTGAAGGCGTTCGTGAACAGCGTGTAGGCGACGGCGAGGAATCCGCCGAAGAAGGAGAAGCCGACCACCACGCGGTCGATGCGGCGGCTGTAGCGCGGCAGCGCTGTCGCCTCGCGGATGAACCAGATGCCCGAGCCCGCCATCACCAGGACGAAGAACCCGGGCGCCGCGTTGTTCACGGAGGCCCAGAACGGCCAGAAGTACAGCCCGCCCATGCCGGTGAAGGCCAGCTGGAACAGCAGCATGCACGCCACGTAGAGGCAATACGAATGGAACACGCGGTCCCCGTACAGCCTGGCGTGCATCAGGCCGACCGCGAACACCAGCAGCCCGAATCCCAGGTAGCCGCCCACCAGCAGGTAGGTCCATTGACCCTTGTAGACGAGGCTGTGCGACGACAGCAGCTGCACGAAGGGGCTGGTCGGCGCCGGGTGGTTTTCCAGGCGCATCCAGAGCACGCCGGGCTGCTGCGGCACGTTGAAGACGGGGGCGAAGTGCGGGATGTTCCACTGCGCGACGGGCACATGGTCGCCGGAATGCTGCGGGCGCCATGCGCCGTCCGGGCCTTGCGCAAACACGCTGGCCCGGTCGAGGAAGGCGCCGCCATTCAACAGCAGGTACCAGCGGCGCGACGCATCGATCGCGGACAAGTCGAACCGCAGCCACAGCGCGCCACCATTGAGCGCGAAGGCCTGCTGCTTCACCATCGGCTGCAACTGCGCGGCGCCGCCGGCCACCTGCTCGATGGTCGCCTTGCCCGAGGCGTCGACCCAGTATTGCGCCTGCAGCGTGATGTCGCCGTCGCGGTCGGCGGACGACACGGCCGGCACGGCGCTGGCCGCCAGCGCCGTCGCGCAGATGGCGAGTCGCTGGAGCCAGCGCCAGAGCGTTTCGGCACTGATCACTGCGGCCTCCATTCGCCATGGGTGGTCATGCGGTCCTCCAGCCGGTTGACCCACGCCGGCGCGCGCGCATCGTGGTGCCAGCGGGCGACCGTGCCGTGCATCGGCTGCAGCAGTTCCTCGGGCAGCGTGAGCGGACGCGTCTGGTCCAGCAGGAAGCGGGTGAGGAACTGGTAGCCGATCACGCGCGTGAACATGCGCGTGAGCGAGAAGCCGGGCAGGAAGATGCGCGCCACCGTGTCGATCACCCGGGTCACGATCAGGCCGGTCGCGAACAATGCCCGCGTGAGCAGGCCCACGCGTTCGTCGGCGCCGATCTCGCGGGACGCGACCGGCCCGACGAGCCAGCGCGTCAAGGGCACGGGCAGCTGGCGAACGAGCGGCACGCGGATGGACTTCGCCATCGTGTCCAGCAGCGCGCGGCCCAGGGCCGGGCGCACGTCGGGCACCGCCGGTGTGGCACGCGCGGTCGCCTGGAGGCTGTCGAACATCCGGGCCGCTTCATCCATGGATTGCGCCATGAGCTCTTCGCGGATGCCCAGCACGTGGCCGGCCACGTTCCAGGCGTGCAGCGTCGCTTCTTCCTGCGCCGGCGTCAGGGGCTCGGCCAGCGTGCGCATGCCCTTCAGGAAGACGTAGCCGAAGGTGAGCAGCGTGTACGCCAGTTCGAGCTGGTTGCAGGGCAGGCCCAGATGGTCGACGTCCCAGCCGTGGGCCAGCATGGCGGCCTGCATGTTGGTGGCGGGCGTCACGGGCGCACCCGGGGCGATGCGGCCGCGCGCCGCCTCGGGCGGGCCGTGCAGGATCAGGTGGCGGATGGTCGCGTGGATCAGCCGCACCTTGAGCACCTGGGCGACGCCGCCGCCATCGGGGGTCGTGAGCCCACCCTTCATCATCACCGGGAACACCATGGCCGCCGTCTGCCGGATGCGGTATTCGGTGTTGGCCTCGAGCTGGCCGGAAATGTGCAGCACTTCGGCCAGGTGCGGCAGCACGTAGCACTCCGGCAGGCTGGCGCAGAACAGCAGCGTGCAGGACAGCGGGCCGTACTCCATGAACACGTCTTCGGCGAGTTCGATGGCATCGGGCCGCGCCCAGGACGGCAATTGCCGGCCTTCGTCGAGGTAGGCGCGCAGCAGAGCGCCGAGTTCCGCATCGGTGCCCGCCGGGGGCGCCCAGGTGGCGAGGCTGCCGTTGGTGGTCCAGCCGGCCATCAGCCGTGTGACCAGCGCCAGCCGCGCCATCCCGGCGTCCATGGCGCCGGGCGCATCCGACCACGGGCCGACGATCGCGGCAATGGTGCGGTCCGCCAGCGGATCGGCCTGCCGCGTCATCGCCTGCCAATCGGCGGCGTCCGGCGTCACTTGGCCGGCTCCCGGGAGCCGGCCCACTGCGTCCAGGCGACAGCAGCGATCAGCGCCGGGATGCCCATGGCGAAGATGGCGATGATCTTCAGCGCCACCGGCTGCGTGAACGCCACCTGGAACAGCATCATGAAGACGTAGAGCAGCAAGGGCACCAGCGCGGCATGGCGCGCGGTGGCCGTGCCGGGTGACGCGCCGCGAGGCCTGGCCATGGCGAGGAACAAGGTCAGGATGACGGAGCTGACGATCATCCAGCCCTCAAAGCCGCGCACCGTTTCGCCGAACCAGTCGCCGTCCTTCTCCTGCATGATCCAGGCCTTCAGGACGTAGACGAAATACGGGTCCGCGCCGAGGTCGAAGGCGGTGACGATGAGGGCGGCGCCCAGAACGCCCAGCGCCAGCGTCTTCCAGCCGCCGGCCGGCGGCGCGGGCTGCCGCCACAGCGCCAGGCTGGCGAGCACCAGCCCGATGTGGCAGATGCCGAACCACATGAGCGGAATGACGATGGGGACCGACCCGAGGCGTGGGCCCAGGACGTCGGTGTAGGTGTAGCTGCCGAAGAACCAGCCGTGGGTGGAGCCCATCTGCTCGGCGAACCAGCCGAGGGTGCAGCCCAGGCCCAGGAAGATGGCGGCCGCGCGCGGCCCGAACAGGACCCGGCAGGACCACAGGCAGGCGCCGGCCTGCACCAGGGAGGCGACGACCAGCGCCAGCGACAGCGGCGGGTAGGCCACGCCCGTCCAAAGGATCAGGGCGATGGCTCCCCCCGCCAGCACCGTCTTCTCGGCCGTCCCGCTCATCGGCTGGGTTGTAGCATCTTTTTGCCCCGGCCCCACGCCTGGAGGGCCCGGATCATCGAACCCGGATGAAGCTTGCTAGGTTCGTGCACGCAACCAATGCGCCAATGCAACAACCAGCTGGTGACCGATGGGCGAGACCGCCGTGAAATGGATGCAGGCGTGGATGCCGCCCGGATCGTGGCGGTGCGTCACCGGCACGCCCGCGCTGTCCAGGCGCCGCGCCAGCGCATGCCCTTCGTCGCGCAGCGGGTCGTGGCCCATGGTGGCGATCCAGGTCGGCGGCAGCGTGGCCAGCCCGGGCGCATGGAGCAGCGCGAAGTCGGGGTGGCGCCGGAGTTCATCGCGGCCGCCCAGGTAGCCGTCGATGAACCACTTCATCACGCCATGCGTGAGGAACTTGCCTTCGCCGTTTTCGGCCATCGAGGGGCTGGGCTCGGTGTAGTGCTGGGCCACCGGGTAGATCAGGCCCAGCGCACGCACCGCGACGCTGGCGCCGGCGCGCATGCAGGCCGTGGCGGCCAGCTGCGCCCCGGCGCTGTCGCCGGCCAGCGCCAGGCGGGCCGGGTCGGCGCCCAGTTCCACCGCTTGCGCGGCCAGCCATTGCAGGGCAAAGGCCGCATCGTCCACCGCTGCCGGGAACGGATGCTCCGGCGCCAGGCGGTAGTCGACGGCCACCACCAGCATCCCGGCTTCGTGGCACAGGGTGCGGCACACCGCGTCATGGGTTTCCAGGTCGCCGATCACGAAGCCGCCGCCATGCAGGTAGAGCAGCGCGGGGAGCAGCACCGACGCAGGCGCGGGCACGAGCGGCCGGTAGATGCGCAGCGCCAGCGGCCCGCCGGGCCCCTCGACGATGCGGTTCTCCGCGCGCGCCACGTCGGGCGGCGGCAAGCTCAGTGCGGCGGCCAGCTCGCGGTAGATCTGCCGGCCCACGGCGGGTGGCAGGGTCTCCAGCGGCGGGTTGCCCTGGGCCGCGGCCTGGGCCAGGAAGGCGGCCAGGCCGGGGTCCATGGGCGAGGTCGGCAGGGGCGTGTTGGTGAGAGTCATGGCGAGGCCTTGTGAAGAGGATCAGAGATAGGTGGACGCCAGCCCGCCATCGACCGGCAAGTTGATGCCGCTCACCCAGCGCGACGCATCGCCGCACAGGAAGGCGATCACCGGCGCGACCTCGTCGCTGAAGGCCGGGCGCTTCATGCGGTGCGCGTCCTTCTCCACCCGCTCCTGGCCCAGCATCTGCACGAAGTCGCCCAGGATGGGCGTGAACACCGGGCCGGGCGCCACGCAGTTCATGCGCACGCCGCGGCTGAGAAACAGTTGTTGCGACTGGGTGATGCTCCAGACGATCAGTGCTTCCTTGAAGTACTGGTAGCAGCTCTCCTGCGGCACGGGGTTCTTCGCCAGCCAGGCCTGGCCGGCCGCGAAGCCGGCGGTCTCGGCCAGGGCCTTGTGCTGCTCCAGGCGCTGGGGCCATTCGGCGCCGAGGATCGAGGAGATGTTGACGATGCTGCCGCCCTCGCCCATGCGGTCGCTGGCGCGCTCGACCAGGTGGCGCAGCCCGAGGTAGTTGACCCGCGCCACCAGGTCCGCGGGGGCCGTCCCGGGCACGCCGGCGATGTTGCAGAGGGCATCGATCTTCTGCGGCAGCTGCTTCATGGCGGCGTCGATACCGGCGACGTCGGACAGGTCGGCCTTGACGAAGCCGTCGAGCGTGAGCATCGGGTCATTGCGGTCCACGCCGATGACGCGGGCGCCCTGCAGGCGCAGCAGCCGCGCCGTGTCGGCCCCGATGCCGGAGCTCGCCCCGGTGATGACGATGGTTTTTCCTTGGACGGTCATGGAGTGATCCTCTGTGTGGGTTGGATGGATTCGGGAACGGCTGCCGCCGGTGCGCGCGGCAGGCTGGAGGGCCGGGCGCCGAGGCGCTGCGCGATCACGCCCCAGAGGCCCTGGGGCAGGAACAGCGCACAGGCGGCGGCCGCGGCGCCGAGGCCGGCGAGATACCACGCACCCAGGTCGCCGGCCAGCTCCTGCAGCACGAACAGCAGCAGCGCGCCGATATAGGGGCCGGGGCCGCTGCGCAGCCCGCCCACCAGCACCATGAACAGCATCAGCACCGACCACTGCACGCCGAAGTTGGTGCGCGGCAGGAAGGTGATGGCGCTGGCCAGCCAGGCCACACCGGCCAGCGCGCTGCCCAGCGCGGCCAGCACGTAGATGAACTGCCGCGTGCGCATGACGCGCACGCCCAGCGAGGCGGCGGCCTCGTCGTCGTCGCCGATGGCGCGCGCGGCGGTTCCCACGTGGCTGCGCAGCAGCACCGCCATGGCCAGCGCCATGCCGGCCAGTGCCGCCAGCGCGAACCAGTAGCCGATACCGCGCCGCAGGGCGGGTTCCACCGCGTTCAGCGCGATCAGCGAGGTGCCGGTTTCGCCCTGGATCAGCGGGTCCAGCATCACCAGGATGCGGATGACTTCGGCCAGCACCCAGGTGCCGATGGCGAACTCGCCGTCCTTCAGCCGCAGCACGTAGAACGATAGCAGCCAGGCCACGAAGGCCGCGCCCGCAGCGCCGGCCAGCAGGGCGGGATAGGCCGGGAAGCCGCCGTCCACCAGGCGCAGCGCGAAGTAGCCGCCCAGGCCGAAGAACGCCTGCTGGCCCACGGAGACCAGGCCCGCGTAACCCGCCATCAGGTTCCAGGTGGCGGCCAGCAGCATGTAGATGAACAGGGTGGTCAGCTTGTCCACCACCGAGGCGCTCGCGAAGGCCGGCACGCTGGCGAGCAGCGCCACGGCCGCGAGCGCGGCCCAGGCTTGTTGCTGCCTGTTCATGGCACGGTGGCCTTGCGTGCGCCCAGTCCGCGCCAGCGCGGCAGGGCGGGGCGGCCCAGCGTGTGCCGGTGCTGGCGCCACAGGCGCGCGCCCAGCACGGCCAGGAACAGCAGGTGGCCGGCCAGCTGGAAGCCCTGCGGCGACACCATCGCGCCCAGGCTTTGCGCCACCCCCAGCAGGATCCCGCCCAGCAGCGTGCCCCACAGCGAGCCGATGCCGCCGATGACCACGGCTTCGAAAGCCATGATCAGCAACGTGGGTCCGCCGTACGGCTCCACCGTGGCGCGCATGGCCAGCAGCGCCCCGGCCAGCCCCGCGAGCGCGACCGCGATGGCGGCGGCCGCGCGGTGCACGCTGCGCCCGTCGATGCCGCACAGTGCCGCGGCTTCCGGGTCGCTGGCGGCCGCGCGGATGGCGCGGCCCAGCTTCGTGTGCGACAGCATCGCCTGCAGCCCGGCCAGCACGGCGACCGCGAGGACGAAGGTGATCACCGGCAGCTGGCCGACGACGATGCCGCCCGGCAGCGTCCAGCTGGCCCACGCCAGGTCGCCCAGCGCGTTGCCCAGCGAGCGTGCCTCGGAGCCGGCCACGCCGTACAACCCGTTCTGAAGCACGGCGCCCAGGCCGAAGGTGACCAGCAGCGGCAGCAGGATGCCGGCGCGCAGCGTGCGGGCGAACAGCCAGCGCTGCAGCGCCATCCCGATCAGCGCCAGCGCCGGCAGCACGATGGCCAGCGCCACCCAGGGCGACATGGCGGTGCGCTCCGTGAGGGCGATCACGCCGAAGGCGCCGAGGATGGCCAGGTCGCCGTGCGCCAGGTTGATGATGCGCATGACGCCGAACATCAGCGACAGGCCGGCGGCCAGGATGGCGTAGAACCCGCCCAGCAGCAGGCCCTGGATCAGGGCGTCGATCATGCGTACGACTCCATCGGTGTGGCGGTAGCGACGCCGAAATAGGCCTGCGTGACGGTTTCCCGCGAGAGCGAGCGCGCCGCGCCCTGCAGCACGATGCGGCCTTCGCGCAGGCACAGCACGCGATCGGCGAAGGCCATGGCGCGCGACAGGTCCTGTTCGACCAGCAGCAAGCTGGTGCGGCCGTCCGCGCGCAGGCTGGCCAAATTGGCGTACACCTCGTCCACCGCCAGCGGGGACAGGCCCAGGGACACTTCGTCGAGCAGCAGCATGTCGGGATTGGTCATCAGCGCGCGGCCGATGGCGGCCGCCTGCCGCTGCCCGCCGGAGAGCGCGGCGGCGGGGCGGTCGATGAGGGGCGGCAACGCGGGCAGCGCCTCGAGTACGGTGGCCAAAGTCCACATGCCGGTGCGGCCATGCTCGCCGGCCACGCGCAGGTTCTCGCGCACTGTCATGTCGCCGAACAGGCGCCGGCCCTCGGGCACCATGGCAAGGCCACGCCGCACGCGTTCATGGGCTGGCAGGGCCGTGATGGCCTCGCCGGCCAGGTGCACCTGGCCGCCCGCCGCCGGATGCACGCCCGCCAGGCAGCGCAGCAGCGTCGTCTTGCCGGCGCCATTGGCGCCGACCAGGGCGACGACTTCGCCGCGCGCGATGGAAAAACTCAGGTCGCGCACCGCGACCAGCTGGCCGTGCGCCGCGCGCAGGCCCCGCACTTCCAGCAGCATGTCGTTCATGTCGTTCACGTGGGCGCTCCCCCAAGGTAGGCGCGCATCACGCGCGGGTCGGCCATCACGTCGGCGGGGGCGCCTTCGGCCAGCACGGCGCCGGCGTCCATGCACACCAGCCGGTCGATCACGCGCAGCAGCGCGTGCAGAACATGCTCGATCCAGACGATGGTCAGGCCGTCGTCGCGCAGCGCGCGGATCAGCGTGACCAGTTGGGCCAGCTCGCCCTCGGTCAGTCCGCCGCCGATCTCGTCGAGCAGCAGTACCGTGGGGCCGGTGGCCAGCGTGCGCGCCAGCTCCAGGCGCTTGCGGTCCAGCAGGCCCAGCGTGGCGGCGGGCCGGCCGGCCATCGGCCCCAGGCCCACGCGGTCCAGCGCCTGGTGTGCCTGCCGGTCCGCGGCCGCGCCACGCAGCGAGGCGCCGTGTTGCGCGGCCACCAGCGTGTTCTCCAGCACCGACATGCCGAGGAACGGCCGCGGCACCTGGTGGGTGCGCGCGATGCCATGGCGGCAGCGGCTGGCCGCGGGCCAGGCCGTGATGTCCCGGCCCTCCATGAACACCTGGCCCTCGCTGGCCGGCAGCGTGCCCGCCAGCACGCCGAACAGCGTGGTCTTGCCCGCGCCGTTGGGCCCCACCACGCCGAGCGCTTCGCCGCGCCGGATGGTCACATCCACGCCGCGCAGCACGTCCAGGCAGCCGAAGCGCTTGACGATGCGGTGGCCGGCCAGCAGGTCCATGGTCATCCAGCCGCTCTCAGGCCTTGCCCATGGCGTAGGCGGTCATGCGGGCCGTCGTCTGGACCCGCGGATGATCGGCATTGGCGACGATCTCGATGTCGAACTTCGCCTTCGAACCCGGCTTGGCGCGCACCCATTGCACGCCGACCAGCCCCGTGGGCGTGCAGTTGGCCACCGGCCCGGCGGTGAAGTCGACGAGGCCCACCGCCGTCTCGGTCTTGAGCGTGGCCAGGGACTTCGCCATGGCCGCGCGGTCCTTCGCGTCCGGGCAGGCGCGCACGGCGGCCAGCGCGGCGTCGAACAGCGAGGCGGTGGCGCCCAGCTGCTGGTTCCAGGGCTTGCCGCTGGCCTTTTCGTAGCTGTCGGCCAGCTGCGCGCAGGTCAGGCCCGTGGCCGGCGAGCTGAAGGGGAAGCTGCGATGCCAGTAGGCGCCGGCATGCAGGCCGTGGCCGAGCGCGCCCAGAGCGTCCAGTTCGGCGGCGAACAGGCCCGCCTTGGCCATCTGCACGATCTTCACCTGCTGCGCCAGGCCGCGCTGCGCCGCCTGGCGCCAGAACACGGCGAAGTCCGGCGGGAACGGGAAGGTGTTGAAGATCTCGACGCCTTCCTTCTTGAACAGCTGGATCTGCGCCGAGAAATCGGCCACGCCGTTCTGGTACGGGCCGGCGTCGACCACGGTGAAGCCGGCCTTCTGCAGCGCCGGCACCAGCAGGCCGCGGATGGCGTTGCCATCGGCGTCGGCCGGCAGCAGCATGCCCACCTTCTTGTTGGTGGCGACCTTGCTCCACTGGTCGGCGTAGAGCCTGGCGAAGTTGCCGACGCCGAAGGAGAAGTGGTACGTCCACTTGAACGGCGAGGGTTCGCCCGGCTTGGCGCCGCGGCCGAAGTAGAAAGCTTCCCAGGGCGAGGTGGTGGACAGCGCCGGGATGCCCGCCGCCTCGCACACGTCGGCCACCGGGTTCACCGTCTCCGGCGTCGACGTGGAAAGGACCAGGTCCACCTTGTCGGCGTTGACCAGTTCCTTGGCCACCTGCGCGGCGCGCACGGGGTTGGACTGCGTGTCCTTGTGGATGAACTCCAGCTTGAGGCGCTTGCCGCCGGCCGTGACGCTGCCGCCCGCGGCCGCGCGCACGAGGTCGAGCACATGGCCGTCGCCTTCGCCGAAGATGCCGAGCGGCCCCGACATCGGGCTCACGAAGCCGATGCGCAGCGTGTCGCCCTGCGTTTGCGCGCGCAGCGGCAGCGCGGTGGCCGCTGCGCCGGCCAGGCCGGCTTGCAGCAGACGGCGCCGTCCGATGGGGAAGTGGGTGCGGTTCATGGAGAGTCTCCTCAGAAGGGATAGGGATGGGGCGCCTGCTTCAGGGTCAGCCACTGCCACTGCGTGTATTCCTCCCAGTCGGCCGGGCCGCCCACGCTGCTGCCGTTGCCCGCGATGCCGGGGCCGCCGAAGGGGTTGACGCACTCGTCGTTCACGGTCTGGTCGTTGATGTGGACCATCCCGGAATTGAGTTGCCGCGCGATCGCCATCGCGCGGCCGAGCGATGGCGAGATCACCGCCGAAGCGAGGCTGCCGGTGTGGTTGTTGGCCAGCTGCACGGCTTCGTCGTCGGTGGCGAAGGTGAGCAGGTTGGCCACCGGGCCGAACACCTCCTCGTCGTAGGCGCGCATGCCGGCCTTCACGCCCGAGAGCACGGTGGGCTTGTAGAAGAGGCCCTCGTGCTTGCCGCCGGCCAGCAGCTTCGCGCCCGCCGCGATGCTGTCCTGCACGATGGCATGCACGCGGTCGCGCTGCTTCGCATCGATCAACGGGCCCAGCGCCACCTGGCCGCTGGCGCCGTCGCCCACCGGCAGGTGCTGGGCCTTGGCGACCAGCCGCTGCGTGAAGGCCTGAGCGATGCTTTCGTGCACGATGATGCGGTTGGTGGCCATGCAGATCTGGCCCTGGTGCAGCCATGCACCCCAGGCGGCGTTGCTGGCGGCCAGGTCGAGGTCGGCGTCCTCCAGCACGATCAGCGAATTGGCGCCGCCCAGCTCCAGCGTCACCTTCTTCAAGTGCCGGCCGGCGAGTTCGCCGATGCGGCGCCCCACGGCGGGCGAGCCGGTGAAGGCGATCATCGGCACGTGCGGATCGGTCACCAACGCCTCGCCGGTGGGCGCGTCGCCGGGCAGCACGTGCAGCAGGCCGGCGGGCAGGCCTGCCTCCTCGAACACGCGAGCGATCAGGAAGCCGCCGCTCACCGGCGTGCGGCTGTCGGGCTTGATCACCACGCCGTTGCCCGCGGCCAGCGCCGGCGCCACCGCGCGGATCGTGAGGATCAACGGGAAGTTGAAGGGCGAGATCACGCCGATCACGCCGCGCGGCATGCGCCGCGCCAGGCTGGTCACGCCCGGCGCGCTTGCCAGCACCTGGCCCTGCGCCTGCAGCGGCATGGCCGCGGCCAGCTGGCACAGCGTGACCGCCTCGCGGACTTCGTGCTGGCCCTTGGGCAGGATGGCGCCGGTTTCGCGCGCCACATAGAGCGCCAGCTCGTCGAAGTGCTGCTGCAGCAGCGCGGCGGCCCGGTGGAACACGGCCGCCTTCTCGCGCGGCAGCACCTGCGCCCAGGCCTTCTGGGCCGAAGCGGCGGCCGAGCACGCGGCCGCCACGTCCTGCGCGTCGGCGATGCCGACCGCGCCGAGTGCCTGGCCGGTGGCCGGCTCCACGACGTCGCGCGCGCCGCCGCGCGGGCGGGTCCATGCGCCGCCGAACACCTGGCCGGCCCAGGCCGCCGGGTCCAGGAACGCGAGCTTCTCGGAAATCCCCATTTGTCCACTCCTTGCTGAAAAAGAATCGATCGGTGTCTTCTCTTTCGCAACGGGCATACCAAGGGCTGCGTTCCGGCGCTGGAATGCAGCGGTGGGAGCGCCTTCTTCGCTGGGAACTTCAGGGTATTCCCGAGTCCGTTGGCGCGACCCGGATGAGCTGGTTTTCCCTGATCTTGACTTTCACCACCTCGTCAAAAATCGACGTGCAACTTGATCAATTGATGAAACCGAAAATCACCAAGCCGCAGGCGTCGCCACCGGCGGGCCGCGTGTCGCTTGCCGAAGTGGCGCGCGCCACGGGAACAGCCCTGGGCCGCTTCGACGGCGCCGAAACCGCCCGCGCGATGGGCCGCTTCGACGCGTCGCACATCGGCAGCGACGTCCACCCGACCATCGCGGACATCAGCGAGTGCCTGTTCTTCTCGCCCGGCGACGGCCGCATCTGGCTCCAGGACCAGCGCATGGTGCTGCTGCACACCGAGGCGCTGGGCGCGCTCCGCCGCGAGCTGATCGACAGCTTCGGCCCCGACAAGGCGCGCGGCCTGCTCACGCGCGCCGGCTACGTGAGCGGCGCGCGCGACGCGCAACTGGTGCGCCAGCACTGGCCGGATGCCGAGCCGCAGGCGGCTGCCATGGCCGGCACGCGGCTGCATGCGCTCGAAGGCGTGGTGAAGGTGGAGCTGGTGCACGCGCGCTACGACCCCGACACCTCGGACTACGAGGGCGAATTCCTCTGGCACCATTCCAGCGAGGACGACGAGCACATCGCCGCCTACGGCATCGGCGGCGCGCCGGCCTGCTGGATGCAGGTGGGCTACGCCACCGGGTACGTCAGCACGCTGTTCGGCCGGCTGGTGGTGTTTCGCGAAGTGGCCTGCCGCTCCATGGGCGAGTCGCACTGCCGGGTGGTGGGCAAGTCCGCCGAACGCTGGGACAACGTGCAGGAGGACCTGCGCTACCTGCGCGCGCGCGAATTCGTGGACTTCTCGCACCACGCAGGCGCGGCGCCGCAGGCCGCCGACTTGCCGGAGGCGCCGAAAGATGGCGATGCGATGGTGGGCGCCTCCTCGGCCTTCAACGCGGCCTGCCATTCGCTGCACCGGGTGGCGGCCACTTCAGCCACGGTGTTGTTCACCGGCGAGTCGGGCGTGGGCAAGGAGAAGTTCGCGAGCATGCTGCACCGGATCAGCCCGCGCCGCGAGCAGCCGTTCGTGGCGGTCAACTGCGCGGCGATTCCCGAGACGCTGATCGAGTCGGAGCTGTTCGGCGTCGAGCGCGGCGCCTACACCGGCGCCGGCGCCGCCCGGCCCGGCCGATTCGAACGCGCCCATGGCGGGACGCTCTTTCTCGACGAGATCGGCACCCTGAGCTACGTGGCGCAGGGCAAGCTGCTGCGCGCGCTGCAGGAGGGCGAGATCGAGCGCGTGGGCGGCACCCGCAGCATCCGCGTCGACACGCGCGTCGTCGCCGCCACCAATGTCGACCTGCGCCAGGCGGTGCGCGAGGGGCGCTTCCGCGACGACCTGTTCTTCCGCCTGAACGTCTTTCCCATTCACCTGCCGCCGCTGCGCGAGCGGCGCGACGATGTGCCGCTCCTGATGAGCCAGTTCCTCGCGCACTACGCGCGCAAGCATGGCCGCCGCGCCACCGGCTTCAGCCAGGCCGCCGTCAAGGCGCTCCTGAACTACGACTACCCAGGCAACATCCGCGAGCTGCAGAACCTGGTGGAGCGCGCGCTGATCGCCGCGCCCGAGGGCGAGCTGATCGAGGTGCACCACGTCTTCAGCGGCGGGGAAGCGCTGGACAAGCGCGTCCTGTCGGTGCGGCTGGACGGCGAACGGGGCGTGCTCACCGCTGGCAACGCGCCACCGGCCGCCGCGGGACCACCCGGGCCGTTCCCACCCGAGGGGGCGATGGGCTTGAAATCGCTGCCGCAGGTGGAGGACGCGCTGATGCGCCAGGCCCTCGCGCAATGCAGGGGCAACCTGTCCGCTGCCGCGCGCCTGCTGGGCATCACGCGGCCGCAGCTTGCCTATCGCGCGCGCAAACGCGGGATCGTTCAGTAAGCCGCGCCTGTCCCGCCGGGCCCTGGCCTAGACCAGGCTCTTGCGCAGCCACTCGGCGAAGGCGGCGCATTCCCAGCGGTCCATGGTGCCCGTGCGCCAGCACAGGTAGTGCGCATGGGGACTCGGCACGTTGCGCTCCGAGATGCGCTCCAGCGCGCCGCTTTCCAGCCAGGGATGCCCGAGTTTCAGCCGGACCAGCGCGATCCCCAGCCCCTGGGCCGCGGCGTCGCACATCAGGCCGATGTCGTTGAACGACGAGCCTTCGGCCGGTTCGGTGGCGTCCACGCCATGCGCCAGGAACCAGGTGCGCCACGGCTCGAGCGGGCTCTTGATCAACTTGGCGGCCTGCAGCTCCTCCACCGTGTCGAAGGGCCCGTTCTCGCGCAGGTAGGCGGGCGAGGCGAGCGGCGTGACTTCGTCGGTCATCAGGCAGACGTGTTCGACGTCGGCATAGCGGCCGGTGCCGAAGCGGATCATCAGGTCGGCGTCTTCCGCCACCACGTCCAGCAGCGGGATGGACACCTGCAGCGTGAGGTCGATCTCCGGGTAGGCATCGATGAAGCCGCGCAGCCGCGGCATCAGCACGGAGCGCGAGAAGGTGGGCGTCACGGCCACGCGCAGCTTGCGCTTGCCGCCGCTGTCGCGCCCCGGGAAGCGCCCCAGCACGGCCAGCCCTTCGCGCACGTGCGCGAGGTATTCGCTGCCTTCCGTCGTCAGCGAAAAATCAGAACGGCCGAACAGCTTGGTGCCGATGATCTGTTCGAGCTGCCGCACGCGGTGGCTCACCGCGCTCGGCGTGACGCACAACTCCTCGGCCGCGTGGGTGACGGAGCGCAGCCGCGCGAGGGCCTCGAAGGTGTGTAGGCACTGGATGGGCGGGATGCGCGATGTCACGGCAAGCGCAATCTTCAGCGAAAGATCACGGTCTTGTGGCCGTTCAGCAGCACCCGGTGCTCGCTGTGCCACTTGACCGCGCGGGCCAGGACGACGCTTTCGGTGTCACGGCCGGCCGCGGTCAGGTCTTCGACGGTGTAGCCGTGGTCCACCCGCGCGACATCCTGCTCGATGATCGGCCCTTCATCGAGCGCGGCCGTCACGTAGTGCGCCGTGGCGCCGATCAGCTTCACGCCACGGTCGTGCGCCTGGTAGTAGGGCTTGGCGCCCTTGAAGCTGGGCAGGAAGCTGTGGTGGATGTTGATGGCGCGGCCGGCCAGCTTGCGGCACAGGTCGTCCGAGAGAATCTGCATGTAGCGCGCGAGCACCACGAGCTCGGCGCCTTCCGCCTCGATCACCTCCAGCAGCTTCGCCTCGGCCTGCGGCTTGGTCGCGGCCGTCACCGCGACATGGTGGAACGGCACGTTGTAGCTGGCGGCGAGCTGGTAGAAGTCGCGGTGGTTCGACACGATGGCCCGGATGTCGAGCGCGAGCAGGCCGCTCTTCCAGCGGAACAGCAGGTCGTTCAGGCAGTGGCCCTCGCGGCTCACGCAGATCACGGTGCGCATCGGCTGGTCGCCGGCATGCAGCCTCCAGTCCATCCGGAACGGTTCGGCGAACGCCTTCAGCTGCAGCTTCAGGTCGTCCGGCGTGAGCTGCCCGCAGGCGAAGCGCACGCGCATGAAGAACAGGCCGGTGTCGTGGTCGTTGTATTGCGCCGCCTCTTCGATGTTGCCGCCGCGTTCGAACAGGAAGCCCGAAACGGCATGGACGATGCCTGGACGGTCGGGGCACGAGAGAGTCAGAATGTACGCGTGGGACATCGCCGGATTGTCCCAGACTCCCGCAAAGGAAGCTCCATGAAAGCCCTGGTCTACGTCGCCAACCGGATGCACATGATCCTCCTGATCTATGCGGCCAGCCTGCTCTGCGCGGCCGCGCTGTTCGCCGGGTTCGAGGCCAAGAGCTACTGGGACGGCCTCTGGTGGGCCGTCGTCACGGCCCTCACCATCGGCTACGGTGATCTCGCGCCCGCCACGGTGCCGGGGCGGCTCACCGGCATCGTGTTCGGCCACCTCTGGATCTTCGGCGTGATCCCGATGATCATCGGCAACATCATCTCCAGCATGCTGGAGGACCGCAACAAGTTCACGCACGCGGAGCAGGAATGGACGGAGCGGACGCTGCGGCGCATCGCCGACAAGGTGGGCGTCGAGGTGGATGAGCCGCCACCGGACTACTGATCCGGGTTCCCCGGGAGCGTGCCAGAATGACCGCTTCTCCCCCAGCTGCACCGGAGTCCGCCATGGCCACTACCGACTTCAACATGGACAACCACTGGTTGCCCTTCACGCCGAATCGCGCATTCAAGAAAGCGCCGCGCATCTTCGTCGGCGCCGACGGCATGGAGTTCACCACGCACGACGGCCGCAAGGTCGTCGACGGCATCTCCAGCCTGTGGTGCGTGGGCGCGGGCCACAACCGCAAGCCGATCAACGAAGCCATCAAGAAGCAGCTCGACACGCTGGACTACGCGACCGCGTTCCAGGCGTCGAACGACCAGGCGTTCAAGGCCGCCGAGATGATCGCGGCGCTCGCCCCGGGCGACCTCAACAAGGTGCTGTTCTGCAACTCCGGCTCCGAAGCCGCGGACACCGCGTTGAAGGTCGCGCTGGCCTATCACCGCGCGCGCGGCGAGGGCCACCGCACGGTGTTCATCGGGCGGGAGAAGGGCTACCACGGCGTCGGCTTCGGCGGCATGAGCGTCGGCGGCATTCCCGCCAACCGCAAGGTGTTCGGTTCGGCGTTCCTGCCGCGTGTGGACCACCTGCGCTTCATCCACGACCCGGTGAACAACGCCTACATCCACCACCAGGAGCCCGAATGGCAGGAGGACATCCTGCTGGAGCTGGAGAACCGCATCCTGCCGCTGCACGACCCGAGCAACGTGGCCGCCGTCATCGTCGAACCCGTCGCCGGTTCGGCGGGCTGGTACCTGCCCCCCAAGGGCTACCTGAAGCGCCTGCGCGAGATCTGCGACAAGCACGGCATCCTGCTGATCTTCGACGAGGTCATCACCGGCTTCGGCCGGCTGGGCACCAACTTCGGCGCGGACTTCTACGGCGTCGTGCCGGACATGCTCACCTTCGCCAAGTGCGTCACCAACGGCGTCATCCCGCTGGGTGGCGTGGTGTGCCGCGACAAGCTGTACGAGGCGATGATGAAGACCGATGCGCCCGAGCACGTCATCGAGTTCTTCCACGGCTACACCTATTCGGGCCATCCGGTGGCGTGCGCCGCCGCCATCGCCACCCTGGAACTGCTGCAAAAGGAAGCGCTGTTCCAGCGTGCGGGCGAGATGGGCAAGGTGCTGGGCGATGCCTTCCATTCGACGTTCAAGGGCCTGCCCAACGTCATCGGGATCCGCAGCATGGGCCTGGCCGCGGCGGTGGAACTCGCGCCCATCGCCGGCTCCCCCGGCAAGCGCGCCTACGACATCTTCGTCGACTGCTTCAACAATGGTTCGCTGGTGCGGCCGGCCGGCGACGTGCTGGTGATCGCGCCGCCGTACATCGTGGAGAAGTCGCACATCGACCGGCTGGTGAACACGCTGGCCGACTCCATCCGCAAGCACGCCTAGCCGGCGCACGGCGGTGGACGCGCAGCGGGTCGGCGTGATGGTGCCGACGTACAACCGGCCCGAGCTGCTGCGGTCGTGCGTGCTGCAGCTCGCTGCGCAGTCGCGTCCGCCGGACGTGATCTGCGTCCACCAGAACGGCCATCCGGAGTCGTACGTCTGGAGCGTCAACGACCTGCGCATCGCGCCCCGCATCGTGTGGATCCACACGGCCCAGCGCATCCCGCAGCACCATTGGTACGCCACGCCGCTGCGCTACCTGCTGGACGATGGCTGCACGCATTTCTTCTGGGCCGACCACGACGACCTGTACCTGCGCGAGCACGTCGCCGCCGGGCTGCAGGAACTGGCCAACTACGACTTTTCCATCTCCCGCTACTGCGGCGTCCTGTTCACCAAGGGCGGCGACTACCGCTACCAGCAGGACGTCGAGTTCGCCTCGCACGCGCCCGGCGGCATGAGTTCCACGATGTGCTTCAACCGCGCGTTCGCGCTGCAGCTGCTGCAGGACCTGCTGGAAGACACCACGCACGGCTACTCCGACAACGTGGTGGCCCAGGTGACGATGCCGCGGTTCCGCTGCTACGTCTCCCAGCGCCGGACCGCCGTGTACCACTCCCACGAGGGGTCGATCTCCTCCGCCATCTGGCTGGACCAGGTCTTCAAGTGAAGCGCACGCCGCCTCAGGACGGGTTCGCGGGCGCCATCTGGCGCCGCATCTCTTCGCAATAGTTCCTGGCCGGCGGTTGCGCCGGCAGCGTCACCGATCGCACCGCCAGCGTGCCCGGCAGGTGCAGCGGCACGCCGAGTGACGGATCCACATGGCCCGCGCCGGCCACCAGCAGCACGGTGCGCCCGCGCTGCGCCGCGGCCGCGAGGGTCTGCGCCATGGCGCGGTCACGGGCGATCTGGACACGGGTCATCGGCGCGATCTGCGTTTCCGGCAAGAGGCCGCAGTGCCCGTCGCGGATCGCCTGCCGTTGCGCCTGGAGGGCGGCAGGGCTCAACAGAGTGTCCAGGGAGGCGTCCTGCATGGCCGGGCGCATGCGGTCCCGGGCCAGGTTGGCCCCCAGCACCGGCACACCCGCTCGCACCGCGGCCATCACGACCGGGCCATAGGTCTCCCAGGGCCAGCCCGCGGTGTTCCACTTCAGTGCCGCCCGCACTTGCGCCTCGTCGGCGTTCGCGGGCAGGTGTGCCGTGGTGGTCCCCTGTTCGGCCATCTCCATGGCCAGGGCGGCGAGCGTGTGGCTTTTGGCGAGCCGCTCCACCCATTGCAGCTGGGCCGCCCGATGGGAAGCCGCGTCGTGCTGTTCGCCCAACAGCACGGCATCGGCGTGGGAGGACCCGAGCCAGGCGCAACCGCTCAACCAGAGGGCCAGGAAGGCCGGAGAAAGTCGCATCCTGCAGATGCTACCGTCGCGCCAGGACTCCCCGTTAGTGGATGACGAGCGGGTTCTGCGCCAGTTCGGCGTAGCCGTCGAGCGTGGTTTCGACCTCTTCCTGCGTGGGGGTATTCAGCTGCCAGGCATTGATCTGCCGCTGGAAGGCATCCGCCCACATGCCGTCGAGGTAGACCTCCTTGTTGGAGCGCTTGTCGACGATTTCGAAGCCATGGCGCACGACGCGCGGAGGGGCTTCACCCTCGGCCGGCTCGTTGGCCTGCATGTGCACGACGACGAACGCGTCCGAGTCATAGAGCATTTGCATGTTGGTTCCTTTGCCTTCCCAGTTGGCTGCCGCGGCGCCCGTTTCAAGGGCCCTCGACCTTGGCAGCAAGCCCCTTGGGCCATGGGTACACAGTAGGCACGAGGGGGGTCACCCCCTGTCGGTTGAGGACCAGCGGTGATCGACCGTATCGCCATTGGGGTTTGTCAGACGCAGGCGCACGGGGGCGTAATCCATGCGGGGCGCGAGCCACAGTTCGATCTGCTGGTCGAACTCCTTGCGCGGCTTGCGTTGCAGCTTCAAAGCCCGCACCGCACCGCCGGGCAACGCGAGGTCTTCCTCCGCGATCACGTCGAAAAACCAGGTTTCCGCCTCGCGCGTACTGGCCGTGGGAACGGCGATCTGCGCGCCGGGCGGGTAGCGCGCGGGCTGGCCGCCGACCAGGGCCGCGAGTTGCAGCATCACGCTCAGGCGGTCCTGCGCCCCGGCGGCCAGCGGCGCCTCGGGCCGGTTGTTGCTGAAGATGACCCGGCCGCCTTCGCGATCGAAATGGGTGGCCTGCTCGCCGCGGCTCTTGTCGTAAAAGGCCTTGGGCGCCAGGCCCTCGGGGGTGATGCGGCCGCTGCTGCGCTGTTCGCGGCGGGGGAACAGCAGCCCGTGCAGCGAGAGCTTGGCCTCGTACTCGTTTCCGTCGTGGCGCCATTCGAGTTCGGCGTTGCCCTGCACCGGAATGCCGCGCACTTCGGCGACCACGTCGTAACGCAGGCGCGCGGGTGCGGGAATGGTGAACTGGGAAGACGGGGGGGCCGTGCTGGCCGCCGTGGGCTCCGCTGCTGGCGCGGGCCCGGTCGACTCCCCGCTGCTGGTTGGCATGGATTCAGGTGCAGCAGCCTGCAGCGCAGGCAACGTCTCACGCGGGGCCGGACGCGCGGCAGCGGGCGGCCTGGGCGTGTCCGCCGGCCGCTGGAGCGGTGCCGGCGTCGCGACGGATGCGGTGCTCACGGCGGCCGGCGTCGAAAGCGGAACGGCGATGGTGCGCGTGACGAAGCCGCGCACCGCGTCCGCTCCCGGTTGCACCAGGCCCTGCGCATGCATCCGCAGCAGCACCGCGTGGGCAGCGAGCACGGCCAGCGTGAGCGGCATGAGTTGCCGCCACACGGGTGCCGCCGCCGCGTTCATCCGCGGTACCCGAGATCGCTGGAGAGTTGCGCGGCAGCTGCGCGCAACGGCCCTTCGGCCGCGCCGCCCCATTCCGCATCGAAGCTGCCCGACGGGCCCAGGGCCACCATGCCCAGTGCCATGTGCCCGTCGGAGTCGAACACCGGCACGCAGAAACCCACGATGCCGGGCAGCAAGGTGTCCACGACCCGCGATGCGCCGCGCTTGCGCACGTCATCCAGGGCGGCGCGCACTTCGGCCATGGTCACCGGCACGTCCGTGCGCCCCTGTTTCTGCGCCCGCGCCATCTCTTCGCGCAGCATCGGGGCGATCGCCTCCTTGGGGGCATAGGCGGCGAAGCACAGGCCGGTCGCCGAGGTGAGCAGCGGCATCACGTCCCCCAGCCGCAGGTTCACGGTCACGGCGTGCGGCGATTCTTCCCAATGCACGATGGTCGGCCCGTGGTTGCCCCAGACGGCGAGCGCCAGCGTGTGGCCGATCTGTTCCATCAGCGCGGTCGCGCGCTCGCGCGCCAGCTTCACCGCGTCCAGCCGGGACAGCGACGCCAGCCCCAGCTTCAGTGCCGCCGGGCCCAGGTCGTAGCGCGTGCTGGCCCCCTCCTGCACCACCAGCTGCAGGCGCTGGAAGCTCACGAGGTAGCGGTGGGCCTTGGCGGCACTCATGCCGGCGGCCTTGGCCAGGTCGCGCAGCATCAAGGGGCCGGGTGCCTGCGCCAGCGCTTCGAGCAGGCCGAAACCCACTTCGACGGACTGGATTCCGGCGCGTTCCTTGGTCACCATGCCAGCCTAGTAGAATTACGATTAGGTAAATTCATTTCACAATGCGTAATGTCTCCGCGGTGTCCGGCGGACTCTAGCGCCTCCGACCACGAAGGGCAATTCGATGAAGCTTGCGACGCTCAAAGACGGTTCGCGCGACGGCCAGCTGGCCGTGGTCTCGCGTGACCTGGCGACGGCCCATTATGCGACCGGCATCGCCGCGAAGATGCAGCAGGTGCTGGACGACTGGGGCTTCATCTCGCCCCAGTTGCAGGACCTGTACGACACGCTGAACCAGGGCAAGGCGCGCCATGCATTCCCCTTCGATCCGGCGCAATGCATGGCGCCGTTGCCGCGCGCCTATCAGTGGGCGGACGGCTCCGCCTTCATCAACCACGTGGAGCTGGTGCGGGCGGCGCGCAACAGCGAAGTGCCCAAGAGCTTCTACGAAGACCCGCTCATGTACCAGGGTGGCAGCGACGACTTCCTCGGCCCGACCGACGACGCATTCTTCCTCACGGAGGACTGGGGCATCGACTTCGAAGCCGAAGTCGCCGTCGTCACCGGCGACGTGAAGATGGGCGCCACGCCGGACCAGGCGCTGGAGGGTGTGCGCCTCGTGATGCTGGCCAACGACTGGAGCCTGCGCAACCTGATCCCGAACGAGCTGGCCAAGGGCTTCGGCTTCTTCCAGAGCAAGCCGGCCACCGCGTTCAGCCCGGTGGCGGTGACGCCCGACGAACTGGGTGACGCCTGGCAGGGTGGCCGGGTCCACCTCACCCTGCAAAGCAGCTGGAACGGCCGCAAGGTCGGCATGTGCGATGCGGGGCCGGAGATGACCTTCTCCTTCGGCCAGCTGATCGCGCACATCGCCAAGACGCGCAACGTGCGTGCCGGCAGCATCGTGGGCAGCGGCACCGTCAGCAACAAGGGCGTGGACAACGGCAGCGGCAAGACCGAGTGGCCCAAGGGCTACAGCTGCATCGCGGAAAAGCGCGCCATCGAGACCATCCAGGACGGCAAGCCTTCGACCGAATTCATGAAGTTCGGCGACACCATCAAGCTGGAGATGAAGGGCAAGGACGGGCAGAGCGTGTTCGGGACGATCGAGCAGAAGGTGGCGAAGCCGTAGGCTTCGTCATCCCCGCGCAGGCGGGGATCCAGGGCGCCCCCCGCCTTCGCGGGGGCAGGCTCTGGGATTCCCGCCTCCGCGGGAATGACGGATAGTCGGGGGATGTCGGCTCCTCCCCGCTGGTCCTGGCTTCCCGCCTCCGGCAGCTGGAAATACCACCTGCTGCTGGCCGCCGCCGGCATGCTGGTGCTGGGTCCGCTGGCCGGCGTGACGGCGGCCTACATGAATTTCTCGCTCGGCTTCTTCGTCGGCGGGCAGGTCCTGGCGGGGCTGCTCGGCTCGGCCGTCACCGCGGGCTACGGCGCCGACGGCAAGCACGGCGCCAACTACATCCAGACCGCCGCGGCCTCGGTGGCGGGCATGAGTGCGATGGGTGTGCTCGTTCAGGCGATGGTGTGGATGGGCCTGCCGCAGCCGCCGGCCTGGCAACTCGTGATCTATCTGCTGTGCATCGGCATGTTCGGGGTTGGTGTGGGCATGCTCTACACACCGATCCTGGTGGACCGGATGCAGCTGCCCTTTCCGTCGGGCCATGCGGTGGCGAACATCCTGCGCGCGCTGACCGACCCGCTGCTGCTGCGCCGCTCCATCGCCAAGCTGGCCACCGGTGTGGCGGCGGGCCTGGGCATCGGCCTCGCCACCACACGCGTCGCCTGGCTCGGGACCATCGAGTTGTCGGCGTCGACGTTCGGCGCCGGCATGGTGGTGGGCGCGCGGATCGGCATCCCCGTGGTCCTCGGCGGCCTGCTGGGCTGGGCGTTCCGTCCGGTGTTCATCGGCATCGGCTGGCTGGAGGCGGGGGATCCGTTCCGCAAGATCACGTTCCTGATCGCGCTCGGCCTGATCATGGGCGCGGCCATCGTCGACATGACGCTCATCTTCGCGCGCGCTCTGCCGGCGGCGCGGCGCAACGCGACGCCCGTGCCGCCCGCCGCCGACTGGCAACGCGTGCACTTCGGCCGGCTCGTCGCCTGGGTGCTGGTCTGGGGCGCGGCGACCGTGGCGACCGGCCACCTGCTGCTCGGCCAACCGGTGGGCTTCCTGCTGTTCGCCGTCGCGCTGGTGTTCGTGTTTGCCCTGGTGAACGGCATCTCCACCGGCGTCAGCGACTCGAACCCCATCTCGTCGGCCTTCGTGGTCGCGGTGGTGCTGATGGCGTTGCTGGGCCTGAAGGACCCGGGTGTTGGTTTGATGGCCGGCACCGTGCTCCTGGTGTCGACCAGCGTGGCCTGCGACATGCAGCAGGACCGCTCCACCGGCTGGCGCCTCGGCACCAACCGTGTCATGCAGTTCCGCTACCAGGTGCTGGGCATCGTGGTCGGTGCGCTGCTGGCCGTGGCGTTCGCGAAGCTGTTCATGGCGGCGTACCCGATCCTGCTGCAGGACCAGACCGTGATGAAGGCCGAGCAGCAGCCCGCCGAATGGAGTTCGGCCATGACGTACAAGTTCGTCGGCATGCTGCGCAGCCTGGGCGACGACAAGCCCTTCCAGCGCACCGCCATCGTTCTGGGCATCGCGTTGGGCCTCGTGATCGAGGCATTGCGCAAATGGCTGCGTGCGCGGGCGGGCGGGCGTCCGTTGCCTTTCGTCATCGACGCCGTGCTGGTGCCATCGCCCTATGCGTTGTCGTTCGGCGGCTTCGTCAACCTGCCGACCTCGCTCTGGTTCGGTGCGGGCAGCGTGGTGTCGAGCCTGCTCGCCGCGCGGCGCGACGAAAGCCGGGACTTGCCGGACGACATGAGCGCCACCTCGCTGTTCGGCGGCGGCCTGATCGCGGGCGATGCGCTGGCCGCCCTGGGCCTGGGCGTGGTGGGCTTGCTCGTACTGCTCTAGGCGGCGAACTTCTTGTAACGCGCCGGCTTCTTGCGTCCGCGCCGAATCCAGCCTAAGGTGCGCGCTCAGGGGGGAACGCGCCATGGCGACAACCGGACTCAGTTTCGGGGAAGACTGCTGCTGTCTCGATTGGGTGGACGCAGCCGCGGCGGCATCGCTGCAGGCGGCCGTGGCGACGGGCAAACCCGTCTACATCCCGCCCGGCGCCAACCTCACCGGCACCGAAGTGCTGGTCACCACGCCGGGCCAGCAGATCTTCGGCGCGGGCTGGGACTCCATCGTCACCCAGGGCGACCTCACCAAGAGCGTGTTCAAGGTGCGGGCGGCCGGCGTGCGGTTCCACAACTTCCGCGTCAATGGCATCCTGGCCACGGCGGTGAACACGGACGCCGCCTTCGCTTTTTTCACCGAGAGCGCCTACCCCGCCCCCTCGCTGGCGCTGGAACGCATCCTGTGCAGCGGCGCCGACGCGGCCCATGGCATGCACAACTTCGTGGTGTTCGACGAGCTGTGCGACGACGGCGTCGTCCTGAACTGCCAGGTCGAGCGGCTGTTCGGCGGAACCCACGGCGGCGGCAACGGCTACGGCGTGCTGGTCGGCGCCAACCGGGCGCTGGTGCACGGCAACGAGTTCCACATGGGGTTCGAGCGTGGCCGGCACGGCATCTACCTGTCCGCGGGCGCCAGCGGTTGCCGCGTCACCGACAACCTGGTCCAGGGCGCCACCTATGAAGGCATCACGGTCTACGCCTTCGACACGCAACCGGCGTGCGCGGGCAATGTCATCTCCGGAAATCGCGTGGTCGATTGCGTGTGGGGGCCGCCCAACCCCAGCTCGACGCTCACGGCGGGCATCAGCAGCTCGGCCACCTCGGTCACGGTCGCAAGCGGCTCGGCGTTCTCGTCGCCCACCGGCGGCGCCCACGCCGGCGCCATCCTGGAGCAGGGCGCCAGCCGGGAATTCATCTGGATCACGGCCCGTTCCGGCAACACCCTCACGGTCGTCCGTGGCCAGGGCGGCTTCAGCGCCGTTGCTTTCACCACCGGCGCCAGACTCACCGAATGCCTCCCGGCGATCAATGCTTTCGCCGGCGCCATCTCCCTGGCCTGGAACTGCCGCGACAACGTCGTCAGCGGCAACACGGTGGAGAACAGCGGCGGCCACGGCATCTCGGTGAACGGCACGGGTGCGAGCGGCGACGCGGACAAGACCACCGGCAACCTGGTCACCGGCAATTCGGTGCATCACGCCAAGCTGTCGGCCCTGGAGATCAAGGCCATGCGCGGTGGCGTGATCGCCAGCAATGCCCTGCACGAGGGCGGCTGGTACCACGAAGACGGGCCGGGCTCCATGCCCGTCATGCGCGTGGTGGCCTCGGACAATGCGGATTTCGGCTCGCGCGACCTGTCCATCACCGGCAACCATCTCACGGGGCCCGCGTGGTCGTCTTATGCGCTCGATCTGAACCCGTCGCTTCCGGTGCCGGAGGACATCAAGTTCCGCGCCAACAAGTTCAGCCCCTGCTGGACCGGTCGCTACCTCCTGAACGGGGTGCGCTGCGACTTCCAGGAGGTCAGCGTGCTGGACTTCGGCGCGCGTCCCGACAGCGGCCTTGATGATGCTGCAGCGTTCCAGCAGGCCCTGAGCGCCGGTGGCAGGATCCGCGTGCCGGCGGGGAGCTACACGCTGGCCACCGGCATCGGCATCGTCCAGCCGGGTACGGAACTGGCCTGCGACGACGGCGTCACGCTGGATTTCGCCGGCGGCGCCAGCACCAGCTCGATCGTGTTGTATGCGTCCGGCGTGCGCATCTCCGGCCACCCCGTCATCGCGGGCCCGTCGAACGCGACCACCTATGTCAGCGGGGAGGTCGGCATCGCCTGCGACCCGGGGCTCACCGATTTCGTGCTCGAGGTCCAGGTGCGGGGCTTCGGCTTCGCCGGCATGGTGCTGACGCAGGCGCGAGGCGTGCTGCTCGGGCCTTCGTCGCTGTTCCGCGATTGCGGCTCCATCGGTTGCGCGTTCAATGACTGCCGCGACGTGCTGGTGCCCGCGGGTGTGCAGGTCGGCGACATCCGCCCCAGCTCGAACGACGGCTTCGGGCTGCTGGTGGGCAGCAACAACAACAGCGGGGCGCCCAGCTTCTCGCGCTCGGTGCGCATCGAAGGCGTGGTGGTCGAGAACGTCGCCGGCGACGGCATCGCCAACCAGGGCAACCATGAGGTCCGCATCACCGGCGCGCAGCTGTTCAACTGCCGGCGCGGCATCGTGTGTTCGACCGGTAGCGCTTCGGCCTCCCTGCAGAACTACGTGAGCAACGGCTGCGAGGTGGCCGATTGCCTGGTGACAGCCAGGAAGCGTGATGGCACTGCGGGCGACTGGGCCAACGCGGCCAGCGGCATCGTGCTGGACGGCGTGGCCTCACCGGCGAACACCGACCTGGGGATCGTGGCGCGCGACAACGAAGTGGCGGGCTATGGCGTCAAGGCCACCGAGACGCCAGCGATCTCCGCCCGGCTCCGGGCTTCCGTGGACCTCACGGACAACACGATCACGGCATGGAACGGCGTCGCCATCGACGTGAGCTCCAGCACCGGCCAGGTGAACGGGGCGCTGATCACCGACATGGTCACCGCCACCGGCGAGACCAAGGGGTTCTGCGTGCTGGCCAGCGGCAACGGCAATTTCGACCTCTCCGTCCTGAACGTGAACCATGCGCCGAAAGTGACGAGCGGGGTTCCCGCCCTGGTCGGGTTCAAGACCGCGCAATTGACGCGGCGGCCGCGCCTCTCGGGCAACCAGTTCGCCCGCTGCACGACGCCGGTGGACTTGGCGGCATCCAGCGCGGTCTATCCGACGCGCAATTTCGTGCTCGGCACCGATGTCGCCGTGGTGCGCGAGTACGCCCTGTCGGGCGGGTCCACGACGCTGGCCCTGTCGGACTTCCCGTTCGGCACGCGGGAACTCACGGTCATTCTCTATGCCACGGCCGCGACCACGCTCACCAACATCACGGGGCTGCCGCCCTGGACGGTGGTCCGCCTCGTCGTCGGCTTCGGCTCGTCGAACGTCACCTTCAACCGCACCAACGCCGCCCTCGCGGGCGGCGCCAATTGGGTGGGCCAGCCGCGGCACATGCTGGTGCTGGTGCGGCTGGCCGACAGCATGGTGTCGGGGGCCGGCTACACGTGGTTGGAGCAGAGCCGGTCCGCGAACTCCTAGGGCCACCAGGCCCCGGACGCTCAACCCGGCAGCAGCACCTTGTCGACGACGTGGATCACGCCGTTCGACTGGTACACGTCGGACGTCGTGACGATTGCCGCGCCACCCTTGGAATCGGTGATCAGCACGTCGCTGCCGCGCATGCTGGCGGTGAGGGTGCCGCCGCTGGCCGTTTTCAGCATGGCCTTGCCGCCGCCGGCCTTGATCTGTTGCGCGAGCGCCGCGGCGTCGACGCGGCCCGGCACCACGTGATAGGTCAGCACGCTGGTGAGCGTGCCCTTGTTCTCAGGCTTCAGCAGGGTGTCGACCGTGCCGGCCGGCAGCGCGGAAAACGCCGTGTTGGTCGGCGCGAAGACGGTGAACGGGCCATTGCCCTTCAGCGTGTCCACCAGGCCGGCGGCCTTCACCGCGGCGACCAGCGTGGTGTGGTCCTTCGAGTTGACGGCGTTGTCGATGATGTCCTTGCTGGGATACATCGCGGCGCCGCCGACCATCTTGGTCGCACCCATGTTGCCCATGGTGCTGGTGGAAGACGACATGCCGCCGGAGCCCTGGACGGATGCATTCTGGTCGATGACCACGCCGCGGCCGTAGCCCTCGGCGAAAGCGGAGCCAGTGGCGGCGGCAAGAAGGGAAGCGGCACACACCGCGAGCAGATGACGTTGCATTTGGATTCTCCTGTGAGAGGCGATGGAGCTGGCGATATGGCCAACCCTCGCACTTCAATACGGAGCCTCGGCCGCGCCGGATGCGGAAAAACGTAGCAGGGCGTTACAGCCGCAGCCAGGAAGTGCCGGCCTCTTCGGCCTGCGCGCTGTCCAGCGCCTGCAGGAAACCGTCGCACCACCAGTGCACGTCGTAGCGGCGGAGCGTCTGCAGCAGCGCCTGGTGGCGGTTGCGCCTTTCCTCCAGCGGCATCTGCAGCGCCATCATGATGCCGGCGGCGGTGCCTTCGGTGTCGTAGGGGTTCACCAGCATCGCTTCCCTCATCTGCTCCGCCGCGCCGGCGAAGCGCGAGAGCACCAGCACACCCGGATCGGCCTCGTCCTGCGCCGCGATGAATTCCTTGGCGACGAGGTTCATGCCGTCGCGCAGCGGCGTGACGAGCGCGACGCGGCTCGCCCGGTACAGCCCCGGCAGGCGAGCGCGCGCCACAGTGCGGTGCATGTAGCGCACCGGCATCCAGTCCAGCTCGCCGAAATTGCCGTTGATGGAGCCGCACAGGCTTTCGAGCTCGTGCAGGATGTCGTTGTACGCGCTGACGTCCTCGCGGCTCGGGGAGGCGATCTGGATCAGCGTGGCGCTGTTGCGCGTCTCCGGGTTCTTCGCGAGCAGTTCGCGGAAGGCGCGCATGCGGTGCGGCAGGCCCTTGGAGTAGTCGAGGCGATCGACCCCCACCAGCAGCTTGCGCCGCGAGTATTCATTCTTCATGCGCTGGTACATCTCCGCGCCTTCGGGCGCGCGCGTCAGCGCCTGGAATTCGTCGACGTCGATGCCGATGGGGAAGGCGCCGGCCTGCACGGTGCGGCCGAACGCACGCCAGCGGCCCGGCTCCACCGGCTGGGCATGCGCCTCGGTCTCGACGTAGCCGGCGAAGTGGCCCAGGTCCGCCTTGCTCTGGAACCCCACGAGGTCATAGGCGAACAGGGCCCGCACCAGCCAGTCGTGGCCGGGAATCGCGGCGAGCATCAGCGGCGGCGGCAAGGGGATGTGCAGGAAGAAGCCGATCCGCTGCTTGCAGCCCAGCGCGCGCAGCTCCGCGGCCAGCGGGATCAGGTGGTAATCGTGGACCCACAGGATGTCGTCCGGCCGCAGCAGCGGCAGCAGCTTGCGGGCGAACTGCTGGTTCACGCGGCGGTAGCCGGCGATGTAGCCGGCGTCGAAGTCCGCCAGGTCCAGCCGGTAATGGAACACCGGCCAGAGCACCCCGTTCGAGTAGCCCAGGTAGTAGGCGTCGTGGTCGGCTTGTGTGAGGTCGACCGTCGCCAGCTTCACCGGGCCGGCCTGCTGCGTGTGCAGCGCTTCGTTCGCGCCTTCCGGCACGATCTTGCCGCTCCAGCCGAACCACAGGCCCCCCGTGTTGCTGAGCACTTCCGCCAGGGCGACGGCCAAGCCGCCGGCAGCAGTCTTGCGCGGATCGGCGACGCGGTTGGAGATGACGACGAGCCGGCTCAATTCGCGCCGCCCGGCCGCCCGAAGGCGCGAAAGCCCCCTCGGGGGGCAGCGATCCCCACGCAGTGGGGGCGCGTGGGGGCCCTCATATCACCGTATCCCAGGGCGCCGAGAGACGGACCGCGGCGTTGATCGTGCCGACCATCGAATAGGTCTGCGGGAAATTGCCCCACATCTCGCCCGTGATCGGGTGGGTGTCCTCGGACAGCAGGCCCAGCTTGTTGCGGCTGGCCAGCATCACCTCGAAGATCTCGCGCGCCTGGCCCTTGCGGCCGATGCGGGCCAGCGCGTCGATGCGCCAGAAGGTGCAGATGTTGAAGGCGGTTTCCGGCTTGCCGAAGTCGTCGGGCGCCTCGTAGCGCCGCATGTACGGCCCGTCGCACAGCGATTTCTCCAGTGCATCCACGGTGGCAATGAAGCGCGCGTCGTTGGGGTCGATCATGTTCACCT
The DNA here is from genome assembly GCF_007833165.1 of Caenimonas sedimenti. Classification (GTDB taxonomy): domain Bacteria; phylum Pseudomonadota; class Gammaproteobacteria; order Burkholderiales; family Burkholderiaceae_C; genus Ramlibacter; species Ramlibacter sedimenti. The sequence continues at coordinate 93,418 of NZ_VOBQ01000014.1, forward strand.
CCGCCATCAGCAGCGCGCTGGCGTCCAGGTCGCGCCCGCCGAAGCTTTCGGCGAAGGCCTGGCGCTCCTCGCTCCAGGACTCGGTGAGGATGCGCGAACGGATGGTGTCGGCGCGTTCGCGCCAATAGCGGATGCGTTCCGGCAGGCCGAGCGCCGCGGCCACCTTGGCCAGCCGGTCGCAGGCCGCCCAGCTCATGAGCGCGGAAGACGTGTGGATGCGCGCGCGCGTGCGCAGCTCCCACATGCCGGCGTCGGGCTGGTCGTAGACGCGGAAGGCCTGCTCACCCACCGCTTCGAGGTATCCGAACTCGGCCCGGCCGGCCCGGCGGAACAGGCGGTGGTCGTGGAAGGCCTGCGCCGTCGCCAGCACGATGTTGCCGTAGACGTCGTGCTGGAAGTGCTCCTGCGCCTGGTTGCCCACGCGCACCGGGCCCATGCCACGGTAGCCGGGCAGGTGCTCCAGGATGGCTTCGGGCAGCTGCTCCTCCTGGCCGATGCCGTACAGCGGCTGGATGTGGCCGCCGCCCGAGCGCACGATGATGTTCGTGAGCCAGCGCAGGTAGTCCTCCATGGTGCCCACTTCGGACAGGCTGTTGAGCGCGCGCACGACGAAGAAGGCGTCGCGCAGCCAGCAGAAGCGGTAATCCCAGTTGCGGCCGCTGCCGGGCGCCTCGGGGATGCTGGTGGTCATGGCCGCGACGATGGCGCCGGTGTCCTCGAACAGCGACAGCTTCAGCGTGATGGCGGCGCGGATCACCGCATCCTGCCATTCCAGGGGCAGCGACAGGCTGCGCGACCAGGCGCGCCAGTAGCTCACCGTCTCCTGTTCGAAGAGGCGTGCCGTCTCCTCGATGCCGGTGGCCAGGGTCTCGTCCGGTCCCAGGATGAAATTCATCGGCCGATCGACCACGAAGAAGGACTCGGCCAGCAGGTAGGACTGCGGGGCATCGCTGTTCACGCGCAGGGTCTGGCCGCCGCCCACGTAGCGGATGTGCGTGCTGCCCTGCGTCACCACCGGCTTGACACGGCCCCAGTCGAAGCGCGGGCGCAGCAGCACGCGCATGCGCGGCGAACCCTGCAGCACCTTGACGCGCCGCACCAGCGTCAGGGGGCGGAACATGCGGCCGCGGCTCTGGAAACGCGGTGCGAAATCCGTGACCTCGATGCCCTGGCCTTTGCTGTCGTACAGCCGCGTCCGCAGCACCGCGGTGTTGGTCTCGTAGTGCTGTTCGCTGCGCGCGAAGTCCTCCAGCTCGAAAGCCCAGAGGCTCGCGTTCTCGCTGGGGTCGAGCAGCCCGTTGAACACCGGGTCGCCGTCGAAGCGCGGCAGGCAGCACCAGACGATGCGCGCGCGCTCGTCGATCAGCGCGCTGTAGGCGCAGTTGCCGATGATGCCCAGTTGCAGGGACGGGAGGTACGTGGATGCGTTCATGATGCCTTCGCGGTGCGGGCGGCTACGACCGCCTCGAGTTCCTGCCGCAGCGCCTGCGGGTCGGCCAGGCGCTGCCAGGCCACGGAGGTGCCGGTCCCCACCTTGATGCCCAGCCCGCCCAGGCGCTGCACGGTGGAGAAGCCGACTTCGTCGGTGATGTCGTCGCCGATGAACACCGGCAGGCGGCCGGTGAAAGGCGGTTCGCGCAGGAAGGCCTCGATCGCGCGGCCCTTGCTCGCACCGCCCGGCTTGGCTTCGGCGACCATCTTGCCCTGCAGCAGCGTGAGGCCCGGTGACCCGGCAACGGCGTCACGCATGGCGCGCAGGCACTCCTCTTCCAGTTCCGGAGCCTGCCGGTAATGCAGCGCGACCGAGCCGCGCTTGCGCTCGACAAGCAACGCCGGGTGCCGGGTCGCCAGGGCGTTGGCCACCGCTTCGACGCGGTCCAGCGGGTGGATGTTGAGCAGCTCCGTCTCTCCGTCGGCCCGGCGCCGTTCCGCCCCGTGGACGCCGGCCACCGGCAGCCGCAGGGGCTGGAGGAATTCGTCGAGTTGCGCGATCGGCCGGCCCGAGATGACGGCCAGCGCGCCGCCGAGGTACTCCTTCATCGCGCGCAAGGCCTCGATGAGCGGCAGGGGCACGTGGACGGCGTCCGGCTGCGGCGCGATGTCCACCATGGTCCCGTCGAAGTCCAGGAACAGGGCGCACGAGGGGACCAGGGTCTCGACCAAATTCATGCGGAACGAAGCTAACAGAGGAACGGGCGCGGCGCGAGCGGGCCGGAACGCCGGCCGGCGTAGGACCCGGCCTACAAGTCCACGGGATAATCGCGTGGCGCCCGCGCGGCTTGCGTCCCGGCTTTCACTGCCCAACAATGCCCCGCGAGACATGCCGAGGAACCCTCATGCCACGAACCTTGCCCCGATTTGCCCTGCGTTGCGCCCTGGCCGCCATGCTGGCCGCGCCGTTGCTGGCCGCCGCCGGCGACGTGATGGACCGCATCGCGCGCCGCGACGAGATCATCATCGGCCATCGCACGGAGTCGCCGCCTTTTGCCTTCCTCGACGCGGCCGGCCAGCCCATCGGCTACAGCATCGACCTGTGCCGTGGCATCGCCGAGCGCATCCGCGCCGAACTGGGCAAGCCCAGGCTCCCCATCCGCTTTGTCCCCGTGCCCTCGGACCAGATGGTGCGCATCGTCTCCGCCGGCAACGTCGACCTGCTGTGCGCCGGCACCTCCGACACCGAGGAACGGCGCCAGACCATGGCGTTCTCCATCCCCATCTTCGTCACGAACGCGAAATTCCTGGTCCGGCTGAAGGACAGCATCGGCTCCGCGAAGCAGCTGAAGGGGCAGTCCGTGGCCGTCCTCGGCCGGACGACGGCGGAGAGCGCGGTTCCCGCATACAGCGAGCGCACCGGCCTGGACCTGCAGATTTCACGCGCCCTGACCGCCGAGGCGGCGATCGGCCAGCTCGACCTGGGGCAGGTGAAGGCCTACGCGCGGGATGAGGTGCTGCTCCTCAGCCAGCTGGCGCAATTGAAGAACGAGCGCGACTACGGCGTGCTGCAGGACGTCATCTCCACTGAAATCAACGCCATTGCGCTGCCCAAGGGCGATGCGCTGCTGCAGAAGGCGGTGGACCAGGGCATCGCGCTGATGGTGCGCAGCGGCCAGGCCGAGGCGCTGTACAAGAAGTGGTTCATCGACCCGCACGTGGGCGCGCCGGCCGGTTTGCGGCTGCGCATGCCGGCCGAGCTGAAGGAATGGTTCGACAGATTGCGCTAGGAGCCTGGGCGGCAGAGAAACGGGCCCAACCCTTCGGGCCGGTACCTGAATCAGCGCCATGCGTCGTTACGGCCTCCTTGAGTGCGAAAGCACACGGCATCGGCCGCGCCTAGCCTGGCGCTGATTCAGGTGCCGGCGCAGGCCCGTTTCTCTGCCGCCCAGGCTCCTAGGCCCGGCGGGTCCACAATCCCGCCGATGGACTACGCGCACTACCAAACCCTGAACATCACACGCCGCGGCCCTGCCGACAGCGTGCTCGACATCCAGATGAAAGCCGCCAACGGCAAGCTGCCGACGGCCGGGCATGCGGGCCACCGCGAACTGACGGAGATCTGGCGCGACGTCGGGGCCGACGACAGCGTCCGCTGCGCCGTGCTGCGGGGCGAAGGCCTGGGCTTCTCCGGTGGCGGCGACCTGGCGCTGGTGCAGGACATGGCCAATGACTTCGCCGTGCGCACCCGCGTGTGGAAGGAAGCGCGCGACCTGGTCTACAACGTCATCAACTGCGACAAGCCGATCGTCAGCGCGCTGCACGGCCCGGCGGTGGGCGCCGGCCTGGTGGCCGGCTTGCTGGCCGACATCTCGGTGGCGGCCAGGGACGCGAAGATCGTCGATGGCCACACCCGGCTGGGCGTGGCGGCGGGCGACCACGCGGCCATCGTCTGGCCACTGCTGTGCGGCATGGCCAAGGCCAAGTACTACCTGCTGCTCTGCGAACCGGTGAGCGGCGAGGAGGCCGAACGCATCGGCCTGGTGTCGCTGGCGGTCGATGGCGACCAGCTGCTGCCCAAGGCCTACGAGATCGCTGACCGGCTGGCCCAGGGCAGCCAGAGCGCGATCCGCTGGACGAAGTACTCGCTCAACAACTGGCTGCGCCAGGCCGGGCCGGCCTTCGACACTTCCCTCGCGCTGGAATTCATGGGCTTCGGCGGCCCGGATGTGCAGGAGGGCGTGGCGTCGCTGCGGGAGCGGCGGCCGCCGCGCTTCTGAGGCCGGCGATAATCGGGCCATGCACCGCCTGCGCCGCGCCCACACCCTTGCCTGCCTCGTGCTCGCGTGGTTCGTGCTGTCGCTCGGCGTCGCCGTTGCCTCACCCATGGTGGCCCCCCAGGGACTCGAATTCATCTGTTCCGGCGGCACGATGAAGGTCAAGACGGCCGATGGCGAGGCGCGGGTCCTGGCGCACGCGCTGGACTGCCCCCTATGCGCCCAGGCCGGTTCGCCGCCGCCTGCGGATGCCATCCCTCTGGCCGCGTCCGCGCAACCCTTGGCACATGCGCTGCTGCCCACCGCGGCGGCGCATATCGCCTGGGTCACCGCTGCGCCGTTGCCGGCGCGCGGGCCTCCATCCGCCGCCTGACCATCAGTTGATCTCGCGCGGGGACCGCCCTTCGGGGCAGCCGCGCGGCCATCGCTCGCCGCCATCGTTCGCTGCCATGGCGATCCTGGCGAGCCTGTCCGAACCATCCCGACAAGAAGAAATTCAATGAAATCCATCCCTCTCCGCCGATGCATCGCGGCCCTGTTGGCCGCGCTTTCATCCACCTTTGCAGCCGCCCACGTCGTCCTGGAATACCAGGTCGCGCCCGCCGGCAGCAGCTACAAGGCGACCTTCAAGGTGACCCATGGTTGCGGCGCCTCGCCCACCCGGCAGATGGTGATCACCATGCCGGCGGGTGTGCGCGGCGCGCGGCCGATGCCGAAGCCTGGGTGGACGATCGACATCGTCCGCGAGAAGCTGGCGCAGCCGTCCACCAGCCACGGCCGCACGATCGCCGACAACGTGGCCCGCGTGACCTGGACGGCGCGCTCGCGCGACGACATGCTGGCCAGCGCCCACTACGACGAGTTCGTGCTGTCCGCCCAATTGCCGGCCGAGCCGGGCACGCTCTGGTGGCCGGTCCAGCAGATCTGCGAGGAAGGCCGCGCGGACTGGACGGAAACGCCGCGGCCCGGCCAGGACGCGGCGGAGCTCAAGTCGCCGGCCGCGATGCTCGAAGTCCTGCCCGCCGGCGCCGCCGCCGGGCACAAGCACTGAACACAAGGAAAACCGAAATGCGAAACCTGATTCTCTCCATGACATTGATGCTCGCCGCCGGCGCCATGCAGGCCCAGGAAGCCGCCGTGCGCGTCGACGGCGCCTGGGCCCGCGCCAGTGTGCAGGGCCAGAGCGGCACCGGGGCCTTCATGACCCTGACCGCGCGCGAGCCGCTCACGCTGGTGGGCGTGAGCACGCCGGTGGCTGGTGTGGCCGAACTGCACGAGATGAAGATGGAAGGCGACGTGATGAAGATGCGCGCCATCGAGGGATTGGCGCTCCCGGGGGGCCGGCCTGTCGAGCTGAAGCCGGGCGGGCATCACCTGATGCTGATGGAACTGAAGATGCCCCTGAAGCCGGACACGCGGGTTCCGGTGACCCTGCACCTGCGCGACGCCAAGGGGGCGCTGAGGAAGCTGGAAGTCTCGGTACCGGTGGCGGTGCGGGCGCCCCACAAGCACTGAGAAAGCCGCCGGCGGCGCGGGCAAAACGCCCGCATCGCGGGCCGCTTGCGGTAAGCTGTCCCCATCCGCGTCCGGCCTGGGCTGCGGCATGGAGGTGATCCAGTGAGCGACAACCAGAATTTCGGCTTCGGCAAGTTCGTCCCCGGTTTCGATTTCCTGCAGAACATCGCCAAGGGCGCCTCGCAGACGATCCCGCAACTGCCGAACCTGTCGAACTGGGTCGCCCCGACGCTCAACCTCGAAGAACTCGAGAAGCGCATCGCCGAGCTGAAAGCCGTGCACTTCTGGCTCGACCAGAACAGCAAGGCACTGGGCGCCACCATCCAGGCGCTCGAGGTCCAGAAGATGACGCTGGCGACCCTGAAGGGCATGAACTTCAACATGGGCGACGTCGCCAACGCGCTGAAGCTGAAGGCCGCCGACAGCGTGATGGGTGGCGTGCAGAAGGTCACCGAGACCGCCGCGGGCGCGGCGGGCGCCGTCGCCGGGGCCGCCGGGGCGGCGCGCCGCAAAGCCGCGGGCAAGACGAAAAGCGCCGCCGGCAAATCCGGCAAGGGGGGCGCCAATGGGGCCGTCGATCCCCTGCAGTGGTGGGGTTCGCTCACCCAGCAGTTCCAGGAGATCGCCGCCTCCGCCATGAAGGACGCGGCGCAGAAAACCACGATCGACACCGCCAGGAACATGGCGGCCGGCGCCGCCAAAGGCGCGATGAAGGCGGCCACGGGCATGGCCAAGGCCGCGACCGGCTCGCTGACCCCGGCGGCCAAGCCGCCCGCGGCGAAGAAGACCGCCGCGCGCAAGCGCAGCCGCTGACAGGGGCCTCCAGTGCAGCTGTTTCCGTTCGGTCACGCGACGCACCCGCAATGGCAGATGGCGGCCGGGCTGGTGCTGGCGCAGCTGCGCGCGCAGATGACGTTGCCGGGTTACGCCAGCGCGCCGACCCTCGGCTTGCTGTACATCACCGATCACTACGCCGCGATGGCGGCCGACATCCTCGACCACCTGGGTGCGGAGCTGCCCGAGGTCACCGACTGGTCCGGCACGGTCGGCATCGGCATCGCCTCGTCCAATGTGGAGTACTTCGACGAGCCGGCCATGGCGCTCATGCTGTGCGCCATGCCGCCCGACCAGTACCGGGTGTTTTCCGGCGTGGCGCCCCTGCCCGCCACCTTCACGCCCCACACGGCGCTGGTCCATGCCGACGCCTCGACCCCTGACGTGAGCGAACTGATCGCCGAGATGGCCGATCGCACGGCCACCGGTTACCTGTTCGGCGGCCTGGCGTCCAGCCGCGGCGACGTCGTGCAGTTCGCCATTGGGGGTAACGGCAACATGCAGGGGCAGGGCAAGGCGGCCGGCGTCTTCAGCGGCGGCATGTCCGGCGTCGCCTTCAGCGAGGCGGTGCAGCTGGTCTCGCGCGTCACCCAGGGCTGCCAGCCGGTGGCGGCGGCCCGCAGCATCACCGCCTGCGATGGCAACCTGGTGCTGGCGCTCGACGGCCGCCCCGCGCTCGACGTCCTGCTGGAAGACCTCAAGATCTCGCTGGAACAGCCCCAGGCCGCCATGACGGCGCTGCGCGCCACGCTGGTCGGCCTGACCGAAATGGGGCAGGACATCGTCGGGCGCACCGGCAACTTCGGCAGCGACGTCGTGGTGCGCCACATCATCGGGCTCGACCCCAACCGGCGCGGCGTCGCGCTGGCGACGCGCGTCACCGAGGGCATGCGCCTGGCCTTCTGCCGGCGCGACGCCGCGGCCGCGAAGTCCGACCTGGTGCGCATCTGCGCCGAGATCCGCGAGGAACTCGAGCCCGAGGAACTGCCCCTGGCCGTGGCGACGGCTCTGGCGGCCGAGCCGCTGGCGCTGCCCAGTCCGGCGCGCCGCGTCGCGGGCGCCGTCTACGTCAGCTGCGCCGGGCGCGGCGGGCCGCATTTCGGCGGGCCGAGCGCCGAAATGCAGATCGTGCGACGCGCGCTCGGCGACGTGCCGCTGGTCGGCTTCTTCGCCGGCGGCGAGATCGCCCGCCGCCACCTCTATGGCTACACGGGCGTCCTAACGGTGTTCCACTGATGACCACAGCAACGATGTCCAACGAAACCCCCACCCGCGTGCCCTCCGTCTGGCGGGGGCTGCTTTGGGCCTGGCGGCGCGGCGGCGACGGCGGCGGCGTCACGCGCACGCGCCTGCTGTGGCGCGCGCTGGTCGCCACCACCCGCTGGGGTGGCGCCATGCGGCGCTGGATGAGCGTGGTGTTCGAACTGAACTCGCGCGGCCTGATGACCGATCCGGCCGGCGAATACATGCGCGCCGTCCGGCCTTACGTGCACCGCCACACCAGCTACAGCGCACGCGTGCTGCAGCTGATCGACTTCGTCGACTGGATGGAGTCGGCGTTCAAGCCGGCCGCCCTGCAAAAGCTGCTGCAGGGCGAAGACCTGGTCCTGGCCGAACTCCAGCCCCCGCGCGGTTGCGACTCCATGCGCCTGCAGTTGCGCCGCGCGCCGGTGCAAAGCCCCGAAGGCGAGCTGCTGCTGACGCTCATGGTCCAGCGTTCTCCCGATGTGCAGCACAACGCCCAGCCGGTGGAAGCGGCGGCGCTGGGCTTCAGCGTCTTTCGCCTCGAAGGCAGCGGCTGCCTGGTGATCGGCGGCGTGCGCGGGCCCCGGCATCCGGTGCAGCGGGTGTCGACCGTCGAGATCTCCCAGGCGATGTCCGGCTGGAAACCGTCGGTGCTGATGGTGCGGGTCGCGCAGGAACTCGCGCGGTTCTGGGGCTTGAAACTGGTCGGCCTGAATCCCAGCTCGCACACGCTGCAGGGCTGGACCTTCCAGTTCAACGAGCGGCACCGCAACGCGGCGCAGCGCATCTATGACAGCTATGACGCGCTGTGGGAGCACTTCGGCGCCACCAAGGGGCCACCCGGCTGGATGGTGCTGCCGCTGGATTCCGACGACAAGCTGGCCGCCACGGCGCTTTCACCCGAGAAGCGCGAGCGGCAGATCCGCCGCGCCGACTTCTGGATGCGCACCCGCCGCCGCCTGCACGCCGATGCGCGCGAGCTGCTGCAACGCCCCGGCCGCGAAGCGCGCCTGTCGCGCGCCACCCAAAGCATGCAACCGGACGACGATGCCGACTGGGAAGACGAGAGCCCGCCGTCGCCGCAGATCATTCCGCCCCGGAAGCAGCGCGTGCTCGAAACCGGGCCGGCCGACCTGGCCTGATTGCGGGAGCTGATGCGTGATGTTATGATGCGGTCGCATCAACCTCATCATGCGCACCACACTCGACATCGATGACGACGTGCTCCTCGCTGCCAAGGAGCATGCGGCCCGCGAACGCAAGTCGCTCGGCGCCGTCGTCTCCGCGCTGGCGCGCGAATCGTTGCGCCGCCCGGCGTCAGCCCCTGTGCGGGGCCGCGCCGCGCCACGCGGCGGGCGCTTCGCGGTGCTGCCGGAACGGGACGAGGTGATCACCATGGAACACGTGCGCGGCCTGCAGGATGCCGAAGGCGTCTGATCCGGCCACCGGCGCGCGTGCGCTGCTCGATGTGAACGTGCTGATCGCCCTGCTGGACGACGCTCATGTGTTCTCGCGCAGGGCCAACGAGTGGCTCGACGGCGCGCCCCGCCGCATCGCCACCTGTCCCATCGTGGAGAACGGCGTCATCCGCATCATGAGTGCCCCGGCCTACTCCACCGTGCAACGGGCGACGCCCGAGCAGGTGGCTCAGGGCCTCAAGGCGCTGGCCGAGGCGCTCGACCACGAGTTCTGGCCGGACGAGGTCTCGATGCTCGATGAGACCCTGGTGGACTTCAGCCGGCTGCACGGGCACCGGCAGGTGACCGATGCCTATCTGCTGGCGCTGGCCGTGCGCCGCGGTGGCGCACTGGCATCATTCGACACGGCGATGCCGTTGACGGCGGTGTGGGGCGCGGGCCGCGAGCATCTGCTGGCGATCTGACAGGCCGGATGGGATCGTGCGCCATCAGCGGCGCAGCTGCGTGAACGCCTCGAATTCCCAACTGCGCATCGCCAGCACCAGGGTGTAGCCTTCTCGGTCCTTCTGCGGCAGCTTCTGGTCGGCCTGGTGCTGCTGCGCGAAATCCTGTGCCACCCGCTGCAACCGGTCGACGAACGATGGCGCGATGCCGCGGCTGACGGAGCCGTGCACCAGCAGGACGCTTTCGGCCGGGCCGTCAAAGCCGCCGTTGAAGTAGTCCAGCACGGCGTGATCGCGGAAGTAGTGCATCACAGGCCCGTGCGGGCGCCAGCGGAAGGTCTTGGCCAGCTTCAGGCGGTAGCGGTTCAGCGGCCGCAACTCGATGATGCCGATGCGGTCCAGCTGCGCGAAGTACTTGATGCACTCGGCTTCCGTCAGCCGGTATTCCTCGCAGATCTGGTCGAGCGACCACTGGCTGAGGACGCAGATCGCGCAAAGCAGCAGCTTCTTGTCGGCCACCACCGCTTTCTCCTGCTCCTGCGTCAACTCCTTCAGCAGCGGCTGGGCGTCCGCGACGCGGCGCGCCAGCTCGGCGAAATCGAGCTTGAGCGCGCGGCAGATGGCGTCGATGCGCGACAGCGACATATCACCCTTGGCCAGCATGCGCTTGACACTGGACTCCGCCATGCCCAGGCTGTGGGCCAGGTCGGCATAGGTCATCTGCGCGGCCTTGAGTTCTTTCTTCAGGACCAGGACGAGGTCGGCAGTGGTGCTCATGGTGGTACAGGATAGCGATACTGCAAGGGGAATGGAACGACAATGTAGCCGGATCTTGGCCTGGGGTGCCAACCACCGCAGCAAACTGCGGCTGTCGCACCACCAAAGGAGAACCCATGCGCACCTCGATGTCCCGGGCTGAACGGATGCTGCTGCTGGCGACCAGCGCCGGCTTGCTGCTGGCCCTGTTCGGCCCGTCCCTGGCACCGCTGGCGCACGCCCACGACTTCGCGGACCAGCGCGCGCTCTGGGGCGTGCCCTATGCGCTGGACGTGCTGTCGAACCTGCCTTTCGCCCTGCTGGGCTTGCTCGGCGGGTGGACCTTGCTGGCCTCGGGGCGCGGCGTGGCGAGCCCGGTGCAGCGTGCCCTCGCCGGCCTGTTCTTCGCGGGCCTCGTGGTGACCGCGGCCGGCTCCAGCTGGTACCACCTCCACGCGGACGATGCCGGGCTGGCGGTGGACCGCTATGCCATGGGCGTTGCTTTCGCCGGCTTGCTCGGCCTGGCCGTCGCCACGCGGGTCAGCGACCGCGCCGGCGCCGCCCTGGCAGGCGCCTTGCTGCTGCTGGCCCCGCTCGCGGCGCACACCGCCTTCGCCGGCAACCTCGCGCCCTGGGTCGTCGTGCAGTTCGGCGGGATGCTCGTCTTGCTGGCGCTGGTGTTCGCGCCCACGCGTCCTGGCGCCGTGACGATCCGGCTGGGCTGGGTGCTGGTGGCTTACGGCGTCGCCAAACTCACCGAGATGGGGGACCACGTCATCTTCGAAGCGACCGCGGAGTTGCTGGCCGGCCACACCGTGAAACACCTGCTGGCCGCCGCCGCCGCCATCCCCGTGCTGGCCCCCTTCCTGGCCGCCGCGCGCTCCGGGCAGAATGGCGCGCAGAGTTCCGCCGGGACGCACGCTGCAGTGGCGGGCCCCCGCCAAGCCTGATGAGGGAAGGACCCATGACCACCGCCACTGCCGAAACCGCGCCGCTCGCGCCGGCCGACCCGCACCCGAACCAGTTCGCGCTGCTGAAGCAGCGCCGCTTCGCGCCGTTCTTCTGGACGCAGTTCGCCGGCGCCGCGAACGACAACCTGTTCAAGTTCGCTTTCACCGTGATGGTCACCTACCAGTTGCAGGTGGCGTGGCTGCCGCCGGCGATGGCGGGCCTGGTGATCGGCGCGCTGTTCATCCTGCCCTACCTGCTGTTTTCCGCGACGAGCGGGCAGCTGGCCGACAAATACGACAAGCGCGCCCTGATCCTGTTCGTGAAGTGGCTGGAAATCGGCATCATGGTCGTGGCGGCGTTCGGCTTCTTCGCCGCCAACGTGCCGATCCTGCTGCTGTGCACCTTCCTCATGGGCCTGCACTCCACGCTGTTCGGCCCGGTGAAGTTCGCCTACCTGCCGCAGCACCTGAACGAGCGTGAGCTCACCGGCGGCAACGGCATGGTGGAGATGGGCACCTTCGTGGCCATCCTGCTCGGGCAGGTCGCGGGTGGGCTGCTCGTCGACGTGCCGGCCGTCGGCCCGCAGGCGGTGGGCATCGCCTGCATCGTGCTGGCGATCGCCGGCCGGGTGGTGGCGCATGCGATCCCGAAGTCGGCGCCGACCGACCCGCACCTGGTCATCAACTGGAACCCCTTCACGGAGACCTGGGCCAACCTGAAGCTGGCGCGCGAGAACGTGGTCGTGTTCCGGTCGCTGCTGGGCATCAGCTGGATGTGGTTCTTCGGCGCGATCTTCCTGAGCCAGTTCCCGAGTTTCGCCAAGGACGTGCTGCACGGCAACGCGCAGGTGGCGTCACTGCTGCTCGTGGTGTTCTCGGTGGGCATCGGCATCGGCGCCCTGCTGTGCGAGATGCTGTCGCGCCGCCACGTGGAGATCGGCCTGGTGCCGCTGGGCGCGGTCGGCATGAGCGTGTTCGCCATCGACCTGTACTTCGCTTCGCGCGGCCTGCAGGATGCGCAAGCCGCGACGTTCACGTTGAGCCAGTTCGTCACCGTCGGCGCGCATTGGCGCGTGATGGCCGACCTGGCGCTGCTGTCGCTCTTCACCGGCCTGTATTCCGTGCCGATGTACGCGCTGATCCAGCTGCGCTCGCAGCCGACGCACCGCGCCCGCATCATCGCGGCCAACAACATCCTGAACGCGCTGTTCATGATCGCCAGTTCGCTGATCGCCGGGGCCTTGCTCGGCGCCGGGCTGACGATCCCGCAGATCTTCCTGCTGACCGCGCTGGCGAATGCCGTCGTGGCCTTCTACATCTTCATGCTGGTGCCGGAGTACCTGCTGCGCTTCATCGCCTGGGTGGTCTCGCGCATCATCTACCGCTTCAAGGTCAGTGGCGACGAACACATCCCGGTGCAAGGCGCGGCGGTGCTGGCCTGCAACCACGTGAGCTTTGTCGACGCGGTACTGCTGATGGCGGCAAGCCCGCGGCCGATCTATTTCGTGATGGACCACCGCATCTTCAAGCTGCCGGTGCTGGGCGCGATGTTCAAGCTGGCCAAGGCCATCCCGATCGCTTCGCAGAAGGAGGATCCGGTGGTGTACGAAGCCGCATTCAAGCGGGCGGCCGAAGTGCTGCGCGATGGCGACTTGCTGGCGATCTTCCCCGAAGGCGGCATCACCAAGGACGGCGTGCTGCAGCCCTTCAAGGGCGGCATCATGAAGGTGCTGGAGACGGCGCGCGCCGACGGCGTGCAGCCGCCGGTGATCCCGATGGCACTGACCAACCTGTGGGGATCGTTCTTCAGCCGGGTCGAGCAGGGCAACGCGATGGTGCGGCCGTTCCGCCGGGGGCTGTTCAATCGCGTCGGCCTGAACGTCGGCGCACCCATCCCCGCCAGCCAGGTCGAACCGGCCGCCTTGCAGGGCTCGGTTGCGAAACTGCTGGCCGCCGGTTAGATTCCGTCCTCCTTAGAACCAACGTTTGCGAGGGAAGTCATGCAGCAGCAAACCCAGACCACCACCGAAACGCCGGCCGTGGCCAGCTTCCAGCTCACGCCTCCCGAGGTGATCCAGCCCGTGGCCGAAGCCCAGGCCCGCACCGCCGTGCCCCTGCCGCCCGAGACGAAGAGCGCCGTCGAAGACCAGGTGCAGCGCTTCATGGACGGCCTGCTGACCGAGGATGTCCAGAGCGAGGCCTTCAAGCAGCGGCTGGACAGCGCGTTCGCGCTCGGCCGCGAGGAAGTGTCGGTGGCCTCCAGCCTGATGCAGGGGCAGCTGTTGCAGCGCAACTTCGTCGGCATGGAGGACACGACCGCCTTCAAGGCCATCCAGGAGATGCGCGGCCATCTCGACGGGCTGAACCCGGGCAAGGAAGGCGACCTGTTCCAGCCGCAGAAGCTGCTGGGCATCATCCCCTACGGCAACAAGCTGCAAAGCTACTTCCGCAAGTACCAGAGCGCCTCCAGCCAGCTGCAAAAGAGCATGGAGCAGCTCTACGCGGCGCGCGACGACATGCAGAAGGACGTGGTGGAGCTCGAAGCCACGCGCACCAAGCTGTGGGACGCCATGCAGAAGCTGGCCGGCGCGATCCACTTCGCGGAGACGCTCGACACCCGGCTGCATGCCAAGGTCGAGTCGCTCAAGGCCACCGATGCCGTCCGCGCGAAGGCGCTGGAGCAGGAGGTTCTGTTCTACGTCCGGCAGAACCTGCAGGACATGCTGACGCAGCAGGCCGTCTGCACCAACGGCTACCTGGCGCTCGACGTGCTGAAGAAGACCGGCCGCGAGATGATGAACGGCTGCAACCGGGTGGCGACCACGGGCATGAGCGCCCTGGCCGTCGCGCAGACGGTGGCACGCGCCACCGGCAACCAGATCAAGGTGATGGAGATGCTCGGTGGCGTGAACAGCACCATCGAAAGCCTGATCGCCGAGAGCGGCAAGCAGCTCAACACCCACGTCGAGAAGACGGCGCAGTTCGCGCAGAACCCGATGATCGGCATCGAGAAGCTGCAGGAAATGTTCAACCAGACCTTCAAGGCGATGGACGCGATGGACGACTTCCGGTCCAAGGCCATCACGGTCATGGGGCAGAACAACGCCATCATCAAGGACCAGCTCGCCAAGGCGGAACAGTACGTCGACCGGGTCCGCCAGCAGCAGGCCCGGGAGGCGACCCGTTCCGCGATCAGCGGGCCGGTGGCGCTGTAGGCTTTACCGGCGACCCTCCTTCAGCGGGTTCGCCGGGCCACGGAACTTCTCTTCGAGAAATCGCGAGTGGTTGAGGAACGCCTCGGCGTCCTGGGTCGCGAGGTCGTCCGTCAACTGCAGGACCTTGGTGGACAGGTCCTCCACGGTCGCGTTCAGTGTCTCCTCCGCCGTCTTGCCGTTCGCCAGCTGCTTGCTGCGCGCGAAGCGCGGCGGGATCGACAGGTAGGTCTTCAGCGCTTCGGGCAAGTAGCGCAGCACGATGTGGCGCGCGAGGAAGCTCTCTTCCAGCGACAGCGCGCCGCGGCTGCGTTCCCATTGCTGCAGCAGGTTGCGCAGCTGGGCGCACAGCTCCAGCAGGCGGGTCTGCACGCTGGCCGGCAGGCGTTCGTCCGGGTTGTAGCTCACGAGCCGCTGCACGGCTTCCAGCGCGTTGTTCATGGCCAGGCGCGCGTCGCCCTGGTCCTCGAACTCGAGTTCGTCCCAGGCCTTGTCGCGCAGCTGCGGCCAGCCGAACCACATGCCGGCGGTGGCAAAGCCGACGGCATAACCCAGGGGCGGCAGCAGCCAGCCACCCCAGAGCGGCCACCCCAGCGCCTGCGGGGCGAGGGCCAGGGTCGCCAGCACCAGGCCGGTCCAGTTGGCCGGCGACTGCAGCAGGTTCGCCAGCTTGTTCATTGGAAGGCGCGGATGTCCTTGAAGACGGTGTAGAGGGACGCCTTGCGCGCATCGAAGACGCGGCCGCCGGTGGTGGCGACGAGCTCGCGGATCTCCCGCTCGTTGGCTTCGCCGAAGATCACCATGAACACCGGGATGGCGCGCACATCCTCGGGCAGCGCGGCGTAAGCGGCCTTGAACTGCTGCAGGTTGTGGCCCCGGTTGTTCTCGCCGTCGGTGAAGGCCACGACGGAGTACTGGTAGTTGGGATTGCGCTTGCGCTCCTCCAGCATCATCTCCAGTCCGCGCAGCACGGACTGGTACAGGGCCGTGGAGCCGGTCATCTTCAGCTGCTCGGCATAGTCACGTACGCTGGCGAGCATGGCCTTCTTGGCTTCGCTGTCCTGCTGCACCTGCACGCCGCGCGCGGCGGTCCGGCCGGCCGGCAGTTCGAACAGGGTGGGCTGGCCGGGCGCGTCCGAAAACGGCAGCATCCAGATCTTCTCGCGGCTGGTCAGGCGCGCGATGCGGCCGGTGAGCGATGGATCCTCGCCGGCCATGTACTGCAGGGCCTGGACCAATTGCGCGCGGCGGCCGCCGCCGTTCATGCTGCCGCTGACGTCCAGGACGAAGGTGGAGGCGATCGGCACCCGGAACTCGTTGAGGTAGGCGTCGATCAGGCCATCGGCCAGCGCGCGGTCGGGCGAGAACGGCAGTTCCACCAGCATGGTGCCCTGCGGGAACAACGCCGCCTGGGACTGCGCCACCGCGCTGTTGACCGGCCGGCGCAGCGTGGTGCGCGCCAGCCAGCTTTGCGCCGCCTCGCCCTTCAGGTAGTCGACGATTTTCTGGTAGTCGGCCCGGCGTGCGTCATTCAGCAGCATGAAGGGATAGTCGGCCGTCGCGACGCCTTCGTGCGGATAGACCAGCGTGAGCGGCTCCTTCAGCTTGCCGGACTGGTTGAGCGAGAGCAGCCAGCTTTCGTAGTTGATGAAGGCGTTGACCTTGGTGCCCTGCTGCTCGATGAACTTCTCGCTCAGGTAGGTGCTGTTGTCCCCGGGCAGCTTGTAGCCCTTGATGAAGGCGCTGATGGCGCCGCGGTCGACGTCGGCCGCGGTCAGCGCCTCGGGTTTGCCGGAGGCCGCGGCGGCGACGCCCATGAGCGCCATGAATCCCTGGTTGGACGTCGCGGGGTTGGACAGCGCGTATTTCAGCTTGCCATCGCGCGCCGCCTGCGCCACCGTCTTCCACGTGATCTTGGCCGCGACGGCCGGCTGGTCCCAACCCAGCGCCTTGGCCTGGCTCTGGCTCACGCCCACCACGATGGGCGACAGCATGATCTTCTCCTGCAGCTTCACGCGCGACTGGCCCTGCGTGTCGGCCAGCAGGTATTTCGCATTGGCGAACCAGGCGGCGTCGGCCTTGGCGGAGCCGTTCAACACCGCCTCGGTGCTTTCCATCGTCCCGCCGAAAGTGAACTTCAGCGGGACCCCGGTGGCCTTGGTGACCATCTCCTCCAGCGGCTGCGCGTCACGCAGGTCGCTGGTGGCGAGCACGCGGAATTCGGCCACGGCGGCCGGGGCGGGCGCGGCCACGCGCGGCGCGTTGGCCGCCGGGGCGGCAGGTTCGGGCGCCTTGCCGCAGCCGGCCAGCAAGAGGGCAGGCAGGAAGAGGCCCGTGCGGAGCCAGGCAGCGACATTCATGCGGTTCTCCTTGAATCAGCGGCCCATTTCGGCCGCGACCACGTCGATCATTTCGCCCATCAACTCGAAGCTGGGCGGGTCCACCACCTGCGACAAGCGTTCCTCCACGGCCAGGCCCGCGGCCTTCGCCACCTGCACGAAATGCGCGGTGTCGCCGATGCGGAAGCCATGGTCGACGGCCAGCCGCTGCAGGGTCGGGTCGGTGGACAAGGCCTCGCCCAACGCCTTGGCTTTCTCGCTGCTGGCGACGAACACCACCTTGTTGAAGATGGTCGGCTGCGGGTACATCAGCACCATGTCGGCGGCCACGCCCTTCTTGGCCAGTGCGTAGCTCACCATCTGGTTCTCGTAGATGAAGGCCAGTGGGGTCTTGCCCATGCCGATGGAGACGTAGTCGTCGAAGTTGCCGTTGACGTAGTTCTCCTGGTAGCCCTGCCGCTTGAACAGTTCGGCCGCCCTCTGGGCGGCCTTCTGCGCCGCCGCGCGGTCGCTCACGACTTCGCCGCCGTTGATGGCGTGGGTGGTCAGCGCGAGGTACTGCGCCGCCGAGTTGCTGCGGCGCACGTCGGTGGTGGAGACCAGGATGCTCTTGTTGACGTCGTAGGCGCCCGCCGACTTCAGCTGGTTCCACCGCTTGCGCTCCAGCATGGCCTGCGCGAGCTTGCCGAAATCGAGCGACCAGACCTTGGGCTGGGTTTCCTTCGCCATGCCATTGGCTGCCAGCACCTGGGCCACGGGCGTCCAGGACGCGATGACCATGGGCGTGTAGAACGGTGAATAGGCGGTCGTGCCGATGTTGGACTTGCGCGCGGCGTCGCCGATCTGGTTGGCGGCGACCACGCCGGAGGGGAAGAAGAAGTCGGGCGCCTGGCCGGGCACGGCGCGCGCCGCCATGTCGCGCGAGCCGATGCGGGTGACGTCGACCTGGAAACCCTTCTGCGCCAGCGCCTCGATCACGCGCGGATCCTTGAAGTAAGGCTCGACGTCCAGGGCGATCAGCCCCTTCAGCTGCACCGTCTGCGCGGGCCGGCCGGTCAGGGCCGGCGGCAGGGCGCTGGGCGCCGTGCGGTCGAACGCGAGCCAGGCCGCACCGCCGAAGGTGGCCAGCAGGGCGAGCGTGATCAGTGTCTTGGCGGCCTTGTGCATGGCGCTCCCGTGGTTGCCGGCATGGTAGCGCCGACTGCGCCTATTGCGCTTCGGTGTCCGGCCCGCGCGTCCGCTGCTCCATCCGGTCGGCCAGGGCGTTGTCGCGCACGTTCTTCTGGACGGTGACGGCGCCGAACAGCGCGAGCAGGAAGGACATGGCGAAGAATCCCTTCTCGGTGCCGTTCAGGTCGGCGTTCCACAGGCCGATGACCAGCAGGAGGATGGAGAGGCCGACGGACACCCAGCACAGGGAGAAGTAGATGCCCGTGACGGGAATGTTCTCCAGCCGGTCGCGCACCGACTTCTGCAGCGAAACCGCGGCGAACAGGCCGTACATCAGCAACGTGAAGTAGTAGCCCCGCTCGTTGAGCGCCATCTTGGGCGCGTTCCACACCCCCCACAGGAACACGGCCCCACCCACGAAGAGGGCCGTCCAGGAGGCGGCCACGAACGCGCCGGTCGGACGTTGGATCTGCAGTGCCAAAGTATTGCTCCCGTCGGCGGCAACGGTGCCGCACTGCCGAGTATGCCGCGCCAGGAAGTATCGATTCAAGCTACTTGGAGATACGTCCGGCGGTCCGCGAATGAAATGCATCCACTCCGGCCGGGCCTCACGCGCAGACTGCGAATCCTGTTCAACAGCCCGCGAGGCAACGATGCAAGTCCTGATTCAACGCGACACCAAGGCCTGGAACCTGCAGGTCTGGGTCTCCTTCCTGATCTCCGTCTTCCTGTGCGGCGTGGGGCTCGCCTACCTGCCGGGGCGGGACCTGGACCGCGCGTTCATGGTGATGGGCTACTTCTTCTGTCTGTCCGCCGCATTCGTGCTGGCCAAGTTCGTGCGGGACTCCGAGAAGGCGCGCGTCGAGCGCCGCCCGGCCGACACGCCGCTGTTCAAGGTGGTGGTCTGGGCCGGCTTCGCGCTCGCGATGGCGCTCACCGCCTGGGGCTTGCTGCGCATGGAGATCAACGAGACCTACAAGGCATTTCTCGGCGTGAGCTGGCTCTACCTCATCACCTGCACGTTCACGCTGGCCAAGACGCTGCGGGACCGCCATGAGGCCGACATGGCCGAGGCCCGGGCGCAAGGGCGCATGGCCGCTCGCGCCGCCGAGGCCGAATGAATCCCATCCACTGCAAGGAATCCTTCATGCAACGCAAGATCGCCACCGTGATGCTCGCCGCCAGTCTGCTCACTCCCGTCGCTCACGCCCACCCCGGTGACCTCTCCGCGGTCAGCGCCCTGTCGATGCTCCCCGTCGCCTCGGTCGTGGTGGGTGGCAGCATGGTCGCTGGCGCCGCCCTGGCGCTGCCGGTGGCCTTGTCCGTCACGGGCGCCGTGCTGGTCGTGAAAACCGTCGAAGTGGGCGTGCGCAGCTCGCTGTACGTGCTGGAGCGCGCTTCCGACGGCGCCCGCGTCAGTGTCGAGGTGGTCCACAACGGCACCCACCATGCATCCCTGGCGGTGGGCAGCAACGTGGCCGTGTCGGTGATCGGCGCCGGCGTGGTGCTGTCGGCGGCGGGCGAGGCGATCGCCTTCGTTCCGAACGCGCTGGGCCGTGCGCTCCTGCACAACGAACGGTTGACGAACTGAAATGGCCCGCATCCCCACCCTGGCCATGACCTTCGCGATCGCCGCGGTGTTGCTGGTGGCGCAGCCGGCGCAAGCGGGCCGCTCCTGCGACGCAAAAAAGCCGAGCGCCGCCACGATCGAGCGGGGGCTGACCCTGGCCGAGCGCACCCACCTGGCCCTGGAAGCCGACCACGCGCGCAACGGCACCCAGGCCGTGCTGCTGGCGCGGGCGGGCCAGGACCTGACGAAGTACGGCCTGCGCTATTCGCACCTGGGCATTGCCTACCGCACCCGGGACGCGCAAGGCGGCGTCGCATGGCGCGTGCTGCACAAGCTGAACCACTGCGGCACGGCCGAAGCCGCCATCTACCGGCAAGGGCTCGGCGAATTCTTCCTGGACGATCTCTGGCGTTTCGAGGCCGCCTGGGTGGTGCCCACGCCCGCCTTGCAAGCCCAGCTGGTCGCGGTGCTGAAGGACGAGTCCAGAGCCGTCCGCCTCCACCACAAACCCTACAGCATCGTCAGCTACGTGTGGGGCCAGCGCTACCAGCAGTCGAACCAGTGGGCCATCGAGACCCTGGCGCAAGGCGTGGAGCCGGGCATCGCCAGCCGCGCGCAGGCGCAGGCCTGGCTGCAGTTCAAGGGCTACCTGCCGACCACGCTGCGCCTTGGGCCGCTCACCCGGCTCGGGGCGCGGGCCAGCGCGGCCAACGTGGCGTTCGACGACCATCCGGATGCCAAGCGCTTCAGTGACCGGATCGAAACCGTCACGGTCGATTCGGTGTTCGCGTGGCTGCAGCGCAGCGGGCTGGGTGGCGCGCCGGTGGCGGTGCGGCTGTAGCGGCGGGTGGTGCGAAGGTGACAGGGCCGCCGCGGCGGTGTTGGCATGATGCGCGCAATCCGAAGGAGACACGCACATGGGCTACACCGCCAGGGCCGTCGTCACGCGCGAAACGGGGCAACTTCCCGTCGTCGAAACCATCACCGTGGATGATCCGAAGGCGGGCGAAGTCACGATCAAGCTCGCCGCCTGCGGGGTCTGCCACAGCGACCTGTCGGCCACCAACGGCACCATCGGCCTCCCGCCACCCCTGGTGCTCGGCCATGAGGGCGCGGGCACGATCGTGGCGGTGGGCAGCGGCGTGACCGAGTTCGCCGTGGGCGACAGCGTGGTGAGTTCCTACATCACCATGTGCGGCCGCTGCCGCTATTGCGCGACCGGCCGGCCCGAGCTGTGCGACCTGGCGTCCAAGGCCATGTTCACGCTGCCCGACGGAACGGTGCGCACGCACGATGCCGCCGGCAAGCCCCTGAACGTGTTCACCGGCTGCGGCGTGATGGCCGAATACGCCACGCTGCACACCGGCAACGTGGTCAAGCTCGACCCGCGCGGCGCCAGCATGGAATGCTGCGCGCTCATCAGCTGCGGGGTGGTCACGGGCTGGGGCGCTGCCTGCAACACGGCCAAGGTGCGAGCCGGGTCGATCTGCGTGGTCTTCGGCGCCGGTGGGGTGGGCCTCAACGCGCTGCAAGGCTGCGCGATGAGCGGCGCGACCCAGGTCGTGGCGGTGGACAAGAGCGACGACAAGCTGGCGCTGGCGAAGCTGTTCGGGGCGACCCACACGCTGAATCCGGACACCGTGGAAGACGTGGTGAAGGCCCTGAAGAAGTTGACCGGCGGCGGCGCCGACTACGCCTTCGAGTGCGTGGGTTACGGCGCCGTCGTGGCGCAGGCCTACGGATGCCTCCGCAAGGGCGGCATGGCGGTGGTGGTGGGCGTGGCCAAGGCCAACGACACCACGACCATCCGGACCAATTCGCTCACGTTCGAGGAGAAGACCCTGACCGGCAGCAACCTGGGCGGCGCCCGGCCGCGCGAAGATTTCCCCCGGCTGCTGGGGCTGTACCAGGCGGGGCGGCTGAAGCTCGACGAGCTGATCACGCGCCGCTACAGCATCGAGGAGGCGCCGCAGGCGTTCGATGACCTGGCGAATGGGCGGAACGCGCGCGGGATGATCGTGTTCTGACGCGCGCGGGTCGCTCAGACCCCGCGCCGCCGGTCTTCGCGGAAGCGCTGCGTGAATGCGGCGAACGTCCCCTGGTCCAGTGCCTCGCGGACTTCGCGCATCAGGTTCAGGTAGTAGTGCAGGTTGTGGATGGTGGCGAGCATCGGCCCCAGCATCTCGCCGCAGCGTTCCAGGTGGTGCAGGTAGGCGCGCGAGAAGCCGCCTTGCACCGAGCCGTCGGCGCGCGTGTGGCCACGGCAGGTGTAGCAGCCGCAGGTCTCGTCCAGCGGCCGCTCGTCGCTGCGGTGCTTGGCATTGCGGATCTTCAGGTCGCCGAAGCGGGTGAACAGGTGGCCGTTGCGCGCGTTGCGGGTGGGCATGACGCAGTCGAACATGTCCACGCCTTGAGCGACGCCTTCCACCAGGTCTTCCGGCGTGCCGACGCCCATCAGGTAGCGCGGCTTGTTTGCCGGCAACCGGTGCGGCGTGTGCGCCATGATGCGCAGCATCTCCTCCTTGGGCTCGCCGACGCTGACGCCGCCCACCGCATAGCCGGGGAAGTCCATCTCGACCAGCGCCTGCAGCGACTCCTCGCGCAGCGACTCGAACATGCCGCCCTGCACGATGCCGAAGAGCGCGTTGGGGTTGGCGAGCCGCTCGAATTCCGCCTTGCAGCGCAGCGCCCAGCGGCGGCTCAGCTCCATCGAGAAGCGCGCTTCGTCCTCGGTGGTGATGTGGCCCTTGGTGTCGTAGGGCGTGCACTCGTCGAACTGCATCACGATGTCGCTGTTCAGCGCGGTCTGGATCTGCATCGAGATCTCGGGCGTCAGGAACAGCTTGTCGCCGTTCACGGGCGATGCGAAATTGACGCCTTCCTCGGCGATCTTGCGCATCTCGCCCAGGCTCCACACCTGGAAGCCGCCGGAGTCGGTGAGGATGGGCCGGGTCCAGTTCTCGAAGCGGTGCAGGCCGCCGAACTGCTTCAGCACGTCGAGGCCCGGAC
Organism: Caenimonas sedimenti; assembly: GCF_007833165.1. GTDB lineage: Bacteria > Pseudomonadota > Gammaproteobacteria > Burkholderiales > Burkholderiaceae_C > Ramlibacter > Ramlibacter sedimenti. Next base: position 116,087 of record NZ_VOBQ01000014.1, read on the forward strand.
GCATCCAGAGATGGAAGGTGTTGCCCAGGATGATCTGCGCGCCCATCTCTTCCAGCGAGCGCGGCATCACGCCCTTGACGGTGCCGTAGGTGCCGACGGGCATGAAGATGGGCGTCTCCACCACGCCGTGGTTCAGGGTCAGGCGGCCGCGGCGGGCGTGGCCTTCGGTTTTCAGCAGGTCGAAGTGGAGCATGGTCAGGTGGGCGGAGTGTCAGTGCGCGCCAACAGCATGGCGTCGCCGTAACTGAAGAAGCGATAGCCGGCCGCGATGGCGTGGTGGTACAGGCCCATCGCGTGCTCGTAGCCCGCGAAGGCGCTCACCAGCATCAGCAGGGTGGATTTGGGCAGGTGGAAGTTGGTGAGCAGCACATTGACCTCGCGGAAGCGGAAGCCCGGCGTGATGAAGATGCTGGTGTCGGCCGAGGCCTGCCCCGATCGCGCCCACGACTCCAGCGTGCGGACGGTGGTGGTGCCGACGGCGACGAGCCGGCCGCCGCGCGCGCGCAGGTCGGCGATCGCCTGCTGCGTGGCGGGCGGCACCTCGTACCACTCGCTGTGCATGCGATGTTCGGCAATGTTGTCGGTCTTCACCGGCTGGAAGGTGCCGGCACCGACGTGCAGCGTCACGCTCGCACGTTGCACACCACGTGCTTCGAGCGCGGCCAGCACCTCGGCGTCGAAGTGCAGGGCGGCAGTGGGCGCGGCGACGGCACCGGGGGCGCGCGCGAACACGGTCTGGTAGCGCCGCGCGTCTTCCGGCGTGTCTTCATGCGTGATGTACGGCGGCAGGGGCACGTGGCCGTGCTGCTCCATCAACGCGTGCGGCTCGCTGCTGAAGGCGAAGCGGAACAGCGGGCCATCCTCCTCGGGCCAGCGCCCCAGCAGGGTGGCGTTGAAGCCGCCGTCCATGCGCAGCACAGTGCCGATGGGCGGCTTCTTGCTGACCTTCATGTGGGCGACAACTTCGTGGTCCTGCAGTACGCGCTCGACCAGCAGTTCCAGCTTGCCGCCGGTGGGCTTTTCCCCGAACAGGCGCGCCTTGATCACCTGGGTATCGTTGAAGACCAGCAGGTCGCCGGGCTGCAGCAACGCCGGCAACTCACGGAAAGACCGATCGATGGGCGTGCCCTGCGTGCCATCGAGCAGCCGCGAGCCGCTGCGTTCGGCCGCGGGATGCTGGGCGATCAGTTCGGGGGGCAGGGCGAAATCGAAATCGCCCAAAGTGAATTGGCGCATGCGCTTGAGGACCGGACAGATCCGTGCCAAGGAGGAGGCAGAATTGTCCCATGCCCGAAACCAAGGCGCTGTCCGAACCGCAGAAAGCCTTGCTCAAGCTCGGGCTGGCGCGCGACATCGACCTGGCGCTGCACCTGCCTTTGCGCTATGAGGACGAAACACGCATCGTCAAGCTGCGCGACGCGCGGGAAGGCGAGACGGCGCAGATCGAGGCCACCGTCACCGACATCCAGGTGCAATACCGGCCGCGCCGGCAGCTGGTCGTGACCGTGGACGACGGCAGCGACACGTGCGTGCTGCGCTTCTTCAGTTTCTATCCTTCGCAGCAGAAGGCGCTGGCGGCGGGCACGCGCCTGCGCATCCGCGGCGAGCTGAAGGGCGGCTTCCTGGGCTGGCAGATGGTGCACCCCAGCTGGCGCCCGGCGGGCGGCGATCTGCCAGAAGCCTTGACGCCGGTCTATTCCACCGTGGCCGGCCTGCCGCAGGCTTACCTGCGCAAGGCGGTGCTGTCGGGGCTGGTGCGCGCCGACTTGTCGGAGACCGTGCCCACCGATGCGCCGCCCGCCCCCGCGCAGGCCACACGCTGGACGCTGCGTGACTCGTTGCAGTTCCTCCATCACCCGACGTCCGATGTTTCGCTGGCCGCGCTGGAAGACCATTCCCATCCCGCCTGGCAGCGGCTGAAGGCCGAGGAGTTGCTGGCGCAGCAACTTTCGCAGCAACAGAGCCGGCGCGAGCACGATGCCTTGCGTGCGCCGCCGCTGGCTGCGCTGCGCGGCGGCCTGCACGAGCAGCTGCTGGCGGCGTTGCCGTTCCAGCTGACCGGGGCCCAGCGCCGCGTGGGGGAGGAGATCGCCACCAGCCTGGCCCGTGACCGCCCGATGCACCGCCTGCTGCAAGGTGACGTGGGGTCGGGCAAGACCATCGTCGCCGCGCTGGCCGCCGCCATCGCCATCGACGCGGGCTGGCAGTGCGCGCTGATGGCGCCGACCGAAATCCTGGCCGAGCAGCATTTCCGCAAGCTGATCGGCTGGCTGGAACCATTGCTCGCGCCGCGCGGGCTGCGCGTCGCCTGGCTCACGGGCAGCCAGCGCAAGAAGGAACGCACCGAGATGCTGGCGCTGGTGGCCAGCGGGGAGGCGGCATTGGTGATCGGTACGCACGCGGTCATCCAGGACCAGGTGCAGTTCAAGTCGCTGGCACTGGCGATCATCGACGAGCAGCATCGCTTTGGCGTGCAGCAGCGGCTGGCGCTGCGCGGGAAGATGCAGGAGCCGGGCCGCGAACCGCATCTGCTGATGATGTCCGCGACCCCGATCCCGCGCACGCTGGCGATGAGCTACTACGCGGACCTCGACGTCTCCACCATCGACGAACTGCCGCCCGGCCGCACGCCCGTGGTCACGAAGCTGATCTCCGACAGCCGGCGCGACGAGGTGATCGAGCGCATCCGCGGCCAGCTGGCCGAAGGCAGGCAGGTCTACTGGGTCTGCCCGCTGATCGAGGAAAGCGAAAACGTCGACCTGACCAACGCGACCGCGACGCACGAGGCGCTGAGCGGGGCCCTGCCAGGCGTGATGGTCGGACTGCTGCATTCGCGCATGCCGGTGCCGGAGAAGAAGGCGGTGATGTCGCTCTTCACCGGTGGCCAGATGGGCGTGTTGGTCTCCACGACGGTCATCGAAGTTGGGGTCGACGTTCCAAATGCTTCCTTGATGGTGATCGAGCATGCGGAGCGTTTCGGGCTGTCGCAGCTGCACCAGTTGCGCGGGCGGGTTGGCCGGGGTGCGGCGGCATCGGCCTGCGTGCTCCTCTATTCGGCGGGCGATTCCGGGCGCGTGGGCGAAACGGCGCGTGCGCGCCTGAAGGCCATGGCGGAGACGAACGACGGCTTCGAGATCGCCCGGCGCGACCTGGAGATCCGCGGGCCCGGCGAGTTCCTGGGGGCCAGGCAATCCGGCGCGCCGCTGCTGCGATTCGCCGACCTGCTGACCGACACGGCGCTGCTGGAATGGGCACGCGGCGTGGCGCCGGCGATGCTCGACCGTCACCCGGCGCTGGCCGCCCAACACATCAGTCGCTGGTTAGGGGGAAAATCGGAGTTCCTGAAAGCCTAGATGACCCTCACCGAACTGAAATACATCGTCGCGGTCGCGCGCGAAAAGCACTTCGGCCGCGCCGCCGAGGCGTGCTTCGTCTCGCAGCCCACGCTCTCGGTCGCCATCAAGAAGCTCGAGGAGGAGCTGGAGGTGAAGCTGTTCGAGCGCAGCGCCAACGAGGTCACCGTCACGCCGCTGGGCGAGGAGATCGTGCGCCAGGCGCAGAGCGTGCTGGAGCAGGCCGCCTCCATCAAGGAGATCGCCAAGCGCGGCAAGGATCCGCTGGCCGGCCCGTTGAAGCTCGGCGTGATCTACACCATCGGGCCCTACCTCCTGCCCGACCTCGTGCGGCAGGCCATCGCGCGCACGCCGCAGATGCCGCTGATGCTGCAGGAGAACTTCACCGTGCGGCTGCTCGAGATGTTGCGTACCGGCGAAATCGACTGCGCCATCATGGCCGAGCCTTTCCCGGACACGGGCCTTGCGATCGCTGCGCTCTACGACGAGCCTTTCCTGGCCGCGGTGCCCAGCAACCACGGGCTGGCGGTGCACAAGACCATCAACGCCGAGGAGCTGAAGAAAGAAACGATGCTGCTGCTGGGCACCGGCCACTGCTTTCGCGACCACGTGCTCGAGGTCTGTCCGGAGTTCGCCCGCTTTTCCAGCGACGCCGAGGGCATCCGCAAAAGCTTCGAAGGCTCGTCGCTGGAAACCATCAAGCACATGGTGGCGGCCGGCATGGGCGTCACCCTGGTGCCGCGGCTGTCCGTGCCCAAGGACGCGCTCGCCGCCAAGCCGCGGCGGCGCGCCGACGACGAAGCCCACGTCAAGTACATCCCGTTCGAAGGCGTGCCGCCGAGCCGCCGCGTGGTGCTGGCCTGGCGGCGCAGCTTCACGCGGTACGAAGCCATCGCCGCGCTGCGCAACTCGATCTACGCCTGCGAGCTGCCGGGCGTGAAAAGACTCTCCTGATCCCCCATGGCCGACAAGACCTACCAACCCGGAATTTTCGAAGGCGTGCCCGCCGTCGCGCGCTACGTGCTGTTCAACCTGGCGGAGAAGAAAGTGACAGCGAGCGACATCCAGGAGGCGCTGAAGCGTCTGTCGCCGCTGGCGAACGGCAGCGACGTCGTGCTCGGCATCGGCCCTTCACTGGTGACGGCTCTCGGTGCAGACATTCCCGGCCTGCATGAATTTCCCGACTTGTCGCGCGACGGCATCAAGGTGCCTTCGACGCCCGGCACGCTGTGGTGCTGGATCCGGGGCGACGACCTCGGGGACCTGCTTCACCTGACGCGCAAGGTGCAGAAGGCCCTGGCCCCGGCTTTCAGCGTGCGCCACGTCGTCGACGCCTTCCGCCATTCGCTCGGGGAGAGCGGCCATGGCAAGGACCTCACGGGCTACGAAGACGGCACGGAGAACCCCAAGGGCGACGCCGCGGAGGAAGCCGCTTTCGCCCAAGGCATGGGCGATGGGCTCGACGGGTCGAGCTACGTCGCCGTGCAACAGTGGGTGCACGACCTGGATGCCTTCGAGGCGCTGGGGGACGACGAGCGCGACCACCATTTCGGCCGCCGCCGCAGCGACAACGAGGAGCTGGAGGACTCGCCGACCTCGGCCCATGTGAAGCGCACGGCGCAAGAGGATTTCGATCCGCCGGCCTTCATGTTGCGCCGCTCGATGCCATGGATGATGAGCATGCAGGCGGGCCTGATGTTCGTCGCCTTCGGCAAGTCCCTCGATGCCTTCGAACGCCAGATGCGCCGCATGGCCGGCCACGACGACGGCGTGGTCGATGCGATGTTCAGCATCTCGAAGCCGGTGAACGGCGCGTACTTCTGGTGCCCGCCGATGCGCGAGGGCAAGCTCGACCTGCGCCGCCTCGGCCTGTGACGGCGGTGCGCGAACGCATCAACCTCTACCTCGCGCTGATCCGCTGGAACCGGCCGGCGGGCTGGCTGCTGCTGTTGTGGCCGACCCTGAGCGCCTTGTGGATCGCGGCGCACGGATTCCCCGGCTGGCATCTGCTGGTGGTGTTCACGCTGGGCACCATCCTGATGCGCAGCGCCGGCTGCTGCGTGAACGACGTCGCGGACCGCGAGTTCGACAAGCACGTCAAGCGCACCGCCGAGCGGCCCGTCACGTCGGGCCGCGTGTCCGTGCGCGAGGCGCTGGTTCTGGGCGCCGCGCTGGCCCTGCTGGCTTTCGGGCTGGTGCTCACCACCAACGAAACCACCATCGCCTGGTCGTTCACGGCGCTGGCGATCGCCATCGTCTACCCCTACGCGAAGCGCTTCGTGTCCATGCCGCAGGCGGTGCTGGGCGTGGCCTTCAGCTTCGGCATCCCGATGGCATTCGCCGCCGTGCAGTCGCGCGTGCCGCTGCTCGCCTGGGTGCTGCTGCTCGGGAACCTGTTCTGGGTGCTGGCCTACGACACCGAATACGCCATGGTCGACCGCGACGACGACCTGAAGATCGGCATGAAGACCTCGGCGATCACGCTGGGCCGCGCGGACGTGGCCGTCGTCATGGCGTCCTACGGGGCCTACCTGTGCATCTGGTGCCTGGCGCTGGCGGACCGGCTGCCGCTGGCCGTCCTGGCCGTCACGGCGGCTGCCGCTGCCGCGCAGGCGCTGTGGCATTTCACGATGATCCGCGACCGCACGCACGAGGGCTGCTTCCGCGCTTTCCGGCTGAACCACTGGCTCGGGTTCACGGTGTTCCTTGGCGTCGTGGTTGGATACGCGTCGCGCTGAAGCTGGGGTTCGCGCGGCTCACCCCAGCCTACGGGGGCGATTCCCAGCCTGCGGGAGCGATTTCGTAGGCTGGGGTGCGCGCGAAGCCGCACCCCGGCGTTCAACGCCCGAACTCGTCCCCGAGTTCCTCGGCCCGCCGGCTCGCCGCGTGCAGCGCCTTCACGAAATGCGCCTTCACCTGGTCCTGCTCCATCGAAGTGAGCGCCGCATAGGTGGTGCCGCCCTTCGACGTGACGCGTTCGCGCAGCAACTCCAGCGGATCGGTCGATGCCCGCGCCAGCTCGGAGGCACCGGCGAAGGTGCCGACCGCCAGCCGGCGCGCCTGCTCCGCCGTCAAGCCGAGCTCGACGCCGGCCTGCGTCATGGCTTCCAGGAAATAGAAGACGTAGGCGGGGCCCGAGCCGGAGAGGGCGGTGACTGCGTCGAGCTGCGCTTCAGCCTGCACCCAGAGAAACTCGCCGGTGGTGGCGATGACTCTTTCCACCCGCGCTTTGTCGTCCGCGCCGGCGCCGTCCCTCGCGAACAGCGCCGTCATCCCCTTGCCGACCAGTGCCGGTGTGTTCGGCATCGAACGCACGATGCGCTCGGTGCCCAGCCATGCGGCGATGCTGTCGGAGCGGATCCCTGCGGCCACACTCAGGTGCAGTGCCTGCGCGGCGTGCGGCTTCGCTTGAGCGGCCGCCTCCTTGAAGGTCTGCGGCTTGACGGCCCAGACCACCAGGCCCGTGTTCGCCAGTTCGGTGCCCGGCGCGGCCACCGCCCGGATGCCGAACTCCTTGGCCAGCCGGGCGCGCGCTTCTTCGAACGGCTCCACGATTTCGATGTCGGTGCTGGCCATCCCCTGCCGGAGCAGGCCGCCGATGATGGCGCTGGCCATGTTGCCGCCGCCGATGAAGGCGATGCGCTGCTGCTTGTCCGTCATGTCGTCAGTCCAGGTACTCGAACGCCGCGAATTGCGTGATCTGCAGCGGGTTGAAGTTGTCGTCGCTCACGAACACCAGGCAGCGCCGGCCATTCGGCAACGGCGGCCCCCAGGCCATGGCTTCGGTGTTGTCCAGGTGGGTGAGGCCCACCTGGGAGAAATCGGCGACCAGCCGCTTGGCGGCAGGGCGGTACTGGCCTGCCACGAGCCGGTCGGAAGCGAGCGTGTCGGTGGCATCCGCGGTGTCGATCTCATAGAGGCGCAACGAGTTGCCCACGCCCATCATGAAGGCGCGCTCCAGCACCAGCATGCGCCGCGCGTCCAGCATCAGGATCTCGCTGATGCCGTTGTCGGCGAAGCCGCCCAGCAAGGCAGGAGCGGACGGGATGGCGTCGGGGATGTAGGCGATCTGCCGGGTGGCCCGGCCCGTGGCCACGTCGAACAGCGTGAGGCGGCATGGACCGCCTTCCGTGCCCACCTTGGGCGTGGCGCCGTCCTGCTGCAAGGCGGCCTCCATCGAGACCCAGGCGCCTCGCGCGTCCGGGGTCAGCGCCAAGCCTTCGAAGCTCAGGTTGTCGCGCGGCCCGATCCCGGGACGCGGGCCGAGCTGCAGCACCGGCGGCATGGTGAACTCGCGCACGTGGCTGCCGTCGATGCGGGCCTCCCGCAGGCCCGGGCCCTGGTTGACCTTGGGATCCCCTTCGCTGGCCCACAACAGCCCCCGGCCGCCCGGCAGCAGCCGCAGGGCCTCCGGGTCCACCACTTCGCCACCGCCGCGGCGGGGCGGAAAGGGCGTGCCGGCGGCCTGCCGCAAGGTGATCACTTCGAGCGGCTCGACCACCATCCGCTGGCCGTCGTGGATCCCGATGCGCAAGGTATAGAAGCGGGCCGGTTCGAGTTCGGACCGGTCGTCGCTCAGGGCGGCCCACAAGCCGCTGGCCGGGTCGAAATCCAGGCCCGACAGCCCGCCGAAGGTCGAGCCCTTGAACTGCATGCGCACGGGAAAAGTGGTTTCGCCCAGCAGCCGCAGGCGCTGCCGGCCGGCCGCCGGCACGGGTGCGGCCACCGAGCGGCAGCCCAGCGCGGCGGCCGCGCACAGTCCGGCCGCGCCCGACAGCAGGGCACGCCGGCGCAGCGGTTGGCGGGAAAAGGAGGCTCCAGCGGTCAAGTTGCGCAGTCTAGTCGCTGCGTGTGGCCTCCCCGTGAAGCCACGATGAACTCATGCTCCATCCATCAGGATGATGGAGGCGCCGTGCTGCCGCGGTGGACGATGGAGATGGGATAGGACTGGAAGGCTTCGCTGGGCTGGCCTTCGAGGCGCGCCACCAGCTGGTCGGCGGCCGCCCGGCCGATCTGCGTGACGGGTGTGGCCACGCTGGTCAGGCCCGGGGTCTGCGTGGCGCCCAGGTCGGTGTTGTCGACGCCGGTGATGGAGATGTCCTCGGGGATGCGCACCCCCGCCTTGCGGCAGGCCAGCATGGCGCCGACGGCGAACACGTCGTTGGTCGCGACCACGGCCGTCGGTCGCGGCACGGCCGCCAGCAGCTGCTCCATGCCGGCTTCCGCGCTGGCCAGCGAAATCGGCGCGTACGCCACGTGCTGTTCGGCGAGCGCCAGGCCGTGCTCGGCCAGGGCCGCGCGCAGGCCCTCCCCCCGCGCCCTTGCGCGGTCGTTGCCGGGCAACGGGGCGCTCAGCAGGCCGATGCGGCGGTGCCCCAGGCCGATCAGGTGGCGCGCCACCTCGCAGGTGGCGGCGCGGTTGTCGAAACCGATGCTGGGATGGCGCTGCAGCGGATCCACGCCCCAGGTGAGGACGTAGGGACGGCCGTAGTCCTCCAGCAGGGAGAACAAGCCGTGTTCGTGGTCCAGCCCCACCAGCACGAAGGCGTCCACGCCATGCTCGATCAGCTGGCCGGCCACGCGCAGCTCGGCGCCCAGGTCGTAATGATGTTCGGCCAGCACCAGCGAATAGCCGCGCTCGTCCAGGCGCTGCTGGAGCGCACTGGTCGTGCGGGCGTACAGCGCATAGTCGAACGAGGGAACGATCGCGCCCACCATCTTGCTGCGGTGGCTGCGCAAGCTGCGCGCGGCGCCATGGGGCACGTAGCGCAGCTTGGCGGCCGCATCCAGCACGCGCCGCAGGGTCGCCGGGTCGACCTGGTCGGGTGTGTTGAGAGCGCGAGAAACGGTGGCCGTGGAGACGCCGGCCAGCTGGGCGACGTGCTTCGCGCCGGAGCGGGATTTGGGCCCGGCCGCTACCGGGGCCGGGCGTTCCAGGTCGTCGAGGGCCATGGATGAAATCGATTGCAGACAAGCGGCACGACCGGGCCGCGATGCCTGCGACTGTAGTCCCAAGTTATATGAATACACCCCGGGAAACCCCAGGGATGCCGCGGCCGCCCGGCTCTTACACTGTTTCATGTAATCGATTGCATCAAGCCATCGCCATCCACCACCACGAGGAGATCCGCGCATGAACCCTTCTTCCCGCGATCCGCGCCCGCCACAGGCGCCGCGCCGCAAATTCCTGGGGCAGGCCGCCGCCATCGGCGCCGCGGGCATCGCCGGCACCGGCTGGGTTGGCAACGCACTCGCGCAGGACGCCGCGTTGGCGCCCTACCGCAGCGCCAGGATCAATTGGCGACAGGCCGAGGGCGAATCGATTTCCGTGGCGGTCATCCCGGCCAGCTACTTCGAGAACCTGCTGTCGCTGCTGCCGCAGTTCGAGGCGCTGACGGGGATCAAGGTGCGTCCCGAGAAGGTGCCGCCCGGCCAGATCCGCCAGAAGGCGATGCTGGATCTGTCGTCCAGGACGGCGACGTATGCGACCAGTGCCACCGACCCGATGTACTACCCGCTGTACGTGTCGAACAAGTGGGTGGATCCGCTCGACCGCTACCTGAACGACCCGGCGCTGACCGACCCCGCCTGGTTCAACTACAACGACATCCTCAAGGCCTGGCGCGACGCCGACTCCATCGATGGCAAGCCCTACGGCATCCCCTACGATGGCGAGGTCACGGTGCAGGTCTACCGCAAGGACCTGTACGACGCCAAGGGCCTGAAGCCCGCCGACACTTATGACCAGTTGCTGGCCAACGCCAAGGCGCTGACCGACGCGCCGAACCGCATGCACGGCCTGGCGATGCGTGGGTTCGCCGGAGCCGGCCAGAACATGTACATCTATCCCTCGCTGCTGCGCGGCTTCGGCGGGCAGTGGTTCCAGGGTGGCAACCTGGTCGTGAACGGACCGGAGGCGGTCCGCGCGCTGGAGTGGTACGTGAGCGCGCTGGCGCAGTACGCGCCGCCCGCTGTCCGCAACTGGAACTGGCCCGATATCGCCGATGCGTTCTCGCAAGGCACGGTGGCCTGCTACCTCGACGCGCACTCGTCGGCCGCCGTCATCACCAATCCGGAGAAATCCAAGGTGGTGGGCAAGGTCGCCTATGCCCGCTGGCCGGCGGGCCCGTCGGGCAAGCGCGTCACCTCCATCTGGAACTGGGGCTTCCCGATCAACGCCGCGCTGTCCGACAAGGCCAAGCGCGCCACCTGGCTGTTCATCAGCTGGGCGGCCTCGGCCGAGACGCAGGCGCGCACCTCGTGGAAGTTCGACGGGCCGGCGAAGCGTTCGGGCCTGAACCGGGTTTCGTCCTGGCGCGCGCCCGAGTTCGCGAGCGCCATGGGCAGCGCCGGCGACAACTTCATCCAGGCCGCGCTGCAATCGCTGGAACAGGACACCGACGTCGAATGGCGCCCGCGCGTGCCGCAGTGGCCGGCGATCGGCGAGACCATGGCCACCGGCATCCAGGCGGCGCTGGTCGGGCAGAAGAAGCCGAAGGAAGCGCTCGACGAAGCGCAGGCGCGCATCGCGCAGATCATGAAAGGCTGATGGCTCCGTCGACGTTCGAAAAGCGCGAACGGCGCTTCGCGCTGGCCCTGTTCGGGCCGGCGCTGGTGCTGTTGCTGCTGACGACGACCATTCCGCTCGTCTTCCTGGCGTGGAACAGCATGCAGAAGCTCGACCTGTCGATGCCCTGGATGAAGGGCTTCGCGGGCCTCGGCAACTACGTCAAGATGGGCGAGGACCCGCGGTTCTGGAATTCGCTGCTGCTGACGTTCATCTACACGGCATCCACGGTCGTGGCGCAGGTGGTGGTGGGTCTCTCGCTGGCGCTGCTCGTCCTGCGCATTCCCAAGGGGCAGGGGCTGCTGCGTGTCGCGGCGATCCTGCCGATCGTGCTGGCGCCGGTGGTCGTCGGGCTGTTCTGGCGCACGCTGGTGCTGTCGCCCGACGTCGGCCTCGTCGACCTCGTCACGCGCTCGCTCGGCCTGGGCAGCCACAACTGGCTGGGCGACCCCCAGCTGGCGCTGGTCTCGGTGATCGCGATCCACACCTGGCAATGGACGCCGTTTGCATTCCTGGTGCTGCTGGCGAGCCTGGCGACCTTGCCGCCCGACGTGTACGAGGCCGCACGGCTGGACCGCGCCAGTGCCTGGCAGCGCTTCTGGCATGTGACCTTGCCGTTGGTGCGGCCGGCCATCGTCATGGTCGTCATCCTGCGCGTGATGACGGCGCTGTCGGCATTCGCCGCGATCTTCGCAGCAACGGGCGGTGGCCCCGGCACGGCGACGGAAATCCTGAATCTCTACGCCTACCGCACGTCATTCACCGAACTCAACATCGGCTACGGCTCCGCACTGGCGATGGTGCTGCTGCTGCTGACGGTGGCGGTGTCGTGGTTGCTGTTCCGGCGGCGCAAGGCGATCGCATGAAGGGGACCGTGCGCCGCGGCGCCTTGTTCATCATCGCCGGCCTGATCGTGTTGGTGTGGGTGTTCCCGGTGCTGTGGGGTCTGATCACCTCGTTCAAGTCCGAACGTGACGTGCTGGCCTCCCCGCCGGTGTGGATCTTCACGCCGACGCTGGCGAATTACCGCGAAGTGCTGTTCGGCTCCTCGACCATCCTGCCCAACCTCTGGTCGAGCCTGGTGGTCACCGCGAGCACCACCCTGCTGACGATGCTGTTCGCGATCCCCGCGGCCTACGCGCTGGCGCGCCTGCGCTACCCGTTCAAGCGGGCGAGCGGCTTCTATGTGCTGGCGACGCAGATGCTGCCGCCGGTGGGTTTGATCATTCCCTACTACCTGGCACTGCAGCGCATTGGCGCGCTTGACACCTACGGCGGGTTGATCCTGATCTACCTGACCTTCTCGCTGCCGTTCGCCATCTGGCTGATGGTGTCGTACTTCGAAGACGTGCCGTACGAGATGGAAGAGGCCGCCTTGCTGGACCGCGCGGGCCGCTGGCGGACGCTCTGGTACGTGATCCTGCCGCAGGTGGGCGGCGGCATCGCCGTCACCACCATCTTCGTCTTCCTGAATGCGTGGAACGAGTTCATGTTCGCGGTGGTGCTGGGCGGCAACAAGGTGCGGCCGGTGACGGTGGCGATGTTCAATTTCATTTCCGTGGAGCAGACGCAGTGGGCGCGGCTGGCGGCCGGCGCGATGGTGGCGATGGCGCCCGTGATCGTGCTGGGCCTGCTGGCGCAACGCCACATCGTCAAGGGCCTGACCGTGGGCGCCGTCAAGGGAGGCGGCCGCAGATGAGCGATCGACAAGGTAGCGTGAGCCTGCGCGCGGTGGTGAAGAAGCACGGACTGACCACCGTGCTGCACGGTGTGGATCTCGACATCCGGGCCGGCGAGTTCTTCGTGCTGCTCGGCCCGTCGGGTTCCGGCAAGACGACGACGCTGCGCATCCTCGCTGGGCTGGAGCCTGTGAGCGCCGGCCACGTGTTGATGGATGGCGTGGACGTGACCGACCGCGAGCCGGGCGAGCGCGACGTCGCCATGGTGTTCCAGAGCTATGCGCTCTATCCGCACATGACAGTGGAGCAGAACATCGGCTTCCCGTTGAAGATGGTGGGCCAACCCAAGGACGCCACCGCCCGTGCGGTGACAGAAGCCGCGGCCAAGGTCGGCATCGAGCACCTGCTGCAGCGCCGGCCCGGTCAGCTGTCCGGTGGCCAGCAGCAGCGCGTGGCGCTGGCGCGCGCGATCGTGCGGCAGCCGCGGCTGTTCCTGCTCGACGAGCCGCTGTCCAACCTCGACGCCAAGCTGCGCCTGGAAACGCGCATGGAACTCAAGCGCCTGCAACGCAGCCTGGGCGTGACCACGGTCTATGTGACGCATGACCAGGAAGAGGCGATGACGCTGGCGGACCGCGTGGCCGTCTTCATGGAAGGCCGGATCGTGCAAGTGGCGCCGCCACGCCAGTTGTTCAGCCAGCCGGCACAGGCGAGCGTGGCCGGCTTCATCGGCACGCCGCCCATGAACCTGGTCGAAGCGACCTGGTCGGGTGACCAGGTGCGCCTGGCCGAAGGCGCTTCTCTGCCGGTGACCGCGCGTACGGATGGCGAGCGCCCCGTGCTGCTGGGTGTGCGCCCCGCCGACCTGCGGTTCGCAAACGACGGCATCCCGGCCACGGTCGAACTCGTGGAGGAGCTCGGCGACAACAGCATCGTCAACCTGCTGGCCGGGAGCCACCGCCTGCGGCTCAAGACCGAAGGCGCCACCGACGTGACGGAAAACAGCGCCGTGCACCTGCGCTTCGCGCCCACGGCTGCCCACCTGTTCGACCGCGCGAGCGGCGAACGCCTGAACTGATTCCCAGGAGAGACTCCATGCAACGCCGCCGCCCCAACATCGTGCTGATCCTGAACGACGACATGGGCTATTCCGACATCGGCTGCTACGGCGGCGAGATCGAGACGCCGAACCTCGACGGGCTCGCGCAGCGCGGCCTGCGCTTCTCGCAGTTCTACAACACGGCGCGCTGCAGCCCGTCGCGCGCATCGCTGTTGACCGGCCTGCACCCGCACCAGACGGGCATCGGCATCCTCACCTACGATTCGGGCCCCGAAGGCTACGCGGGCAACCTGAACCAGAAGTGCGCCACGATCGCCGAAGTGCTGAAGCCGGGTGGCTACCGCAGCTACCTCAGCGGCAAGTGGCACGTCTCGAGCAACCTGAAGCAGCCCACCGATTCGTGGCCGATGCAGCGCGGCTTCGACGAGTTCTACGGCACCATCATCGGCGCCGGCAGCTTCTACGACCCGAACACGCTGACGCGCGGCAACGAGAACGCCGAGCACGAAGCACGGCGCGAGGGCTTCTTCTACACCGACGCCATCAGCGACGAGGCCGCGCGGATGATCCGCGACCACCAGACGAAGCATTCGGACCAGCCGTTCTTCCAGTACGTGGCCTATACCGCGCCGCACTGGCCGCTGCATGCGCACGAGGAAGACATCGCGAAGTACAGGGGCCGCTTCGACGCCGGCTGGGACCAGTTGCGCGAGCAGCGCCTGCAGCGCCTCGTGCAGTCGGGCATCCTCGACCAACAGTGGCAACTGACGGGACGCGACCCGAGCCAGCCGGAATGGACCGCGGCCGAGCACCAGGCCTGGCTGCTGCGCTGCATGGAGGTGTACGCCGCGCAGATCGACCGCATGGACCAGGGCATCGGCCGCATCCTCGATGCCCTGCGCGACACGGGCCAGATGGATGACACGCTGGTGATCTTCCTGGCCGACAACGGCGCCTGCGCGGAAGACATTCCCGAAGGCGTGTCGATCGACGAGCTCGTGAACAAGCTGATGATCGCGCGCGAGCACACGCGCACTGGCGCCAAGGTCCACATCGGCAACAACCCGGCGCTCATGCCGGGCCCGGAGGACACCTACCAGAGCTACGGCACGGCCTGGGCGAACCTGTCGAACACCCCGTTCCGCCTGTACAAGCACTGGATCCACGAAGGCGGCATCTCGACGCCGCTGATCCTGCACTGGCCCAACGGCATCGCGCAGCAAGGCGAGGTGCGCCATACGCCGGGCTACCTGCCAGACATCATGGCGACCATCGTCGATGTCACGGGCGTGCCGTACCCGGGCGACATCGCCGGGCGCGGCATCCTGCCGCTGGAAGGGCATTCGCTGCAGGCGTCCTTCGCGCAGGACCAGGGGGACCGGCCGCCGATGTTCTGGGAGCACGAAGGCAATGCGGCGGTGCGCATCGGCCAGTGGAAGTTGGTGCGCGAATACCCCAAGGCGTGGGAGCTGTACGACATGGAGGCCGATCGCACCGAGACGACCGACCTGGCGGCGCAGCACCCTGAACGGGTGCGGGACATGAAAGCGCAATATGAAGCCTGGGCCGCGCGCTGCGGTGTGCTGCCCCGCGAGAAGGTCGTCGCCCTGATGCGCAGCCAGGGCGTGACGCGCGCCTTCTGGGAAGACGAATGAGCGAAGGCCGGGCCTGCTGCATGCCGGGGCGCGAAGGCGCCGTGGTGGAGCTGGTCCGCCCGGATGAGGCCGCGCCTCACGCCGGGGACTGGATCGCAGTGGTGGCCTGCAGCTTCCAGATGGGCAGCAACGACCTGGAAGGTTTCGAGCAGGACGGTGAGGGGCCCGTACGGCTGGTCGAACTGGACGCGTTCCGCTTGGCCCCCACAGCCGTCACCAACGCCCAGTTCCGCGACTTCGTGCGTGCGACTTCCTATGTGACCGAGGCGGAGCGGCTCGGCAGCTCCTTCGTGTTCTACCTCCAGGTGCCGGCCGAACGGCGGCAGACCATCCGTCAGGTGCCCAGAGGCCTGCCCTGGTGGGTGGATGTCGCCGGCGCCTGCTGGCAACGCCCGAACGGGCCGGGCTCGACGATCAACGACTTGCTGAACCACCCGGTGGTCCATGTGTCGTGGAACGATGCGGCGGCCTACTGCGCCTGGTCTGGCACCCGCCTGCCATCCGAGGCCGAATGGGAATGCGCTGCCCGCGGCGGCCTGCCGGGGCGGCGTTATCCCTGGGGCGACGAGCTCGAACCGGGAGGCACGCGCCGCTGCAATATCTGGCACGGCCAGTTTCCGGCCGCGCCGGCCGATGGCTGGCAGCCCGGCACGGTCGCGGCCGATGCGTTCGAGCCGAACGCCCTGGGGTTCCACAACATGGCCGGCAATGCCTGGGAGTGGTGCTCCGACTGGTTCAGCCCGGACTACCACCGGGAAACCGCCACGCGCAATCCGCGCCAGGACCGCCCTACCGGGGTGAAGGCGATGCGCGGTGGCTCTTTCCTGTGCCATGCGTCCTACTGCAACCGTTACCGCGTGGCAGCACGCGGCTCCAACTCCCCCGCCAGCAGTTCAAGCAACTGCGGCTTCCGCGTCGCGGCGACGTGAACACCATGCGCATCGCCGTGCCCGGAAGCCGCGCTTTCGACATCCAGGCTGCGTTGTTCGACCTGGACGGCACCCTGGTCGACTCGTTGCCGGACTTCGTCGTGGCCCTGCGCGCCATGCTGGCCGAGATGGACCTGCCGTCGATCGATGCCGCGCAGGCGGCGCCATTGCTCGGCAAGGGCGTGGACCATCTGGTTCGGGCCGTGCTCACGCGTTCGGTGGGCGATGCGCAGGCTGACGCGTTGTACCCCGTTGCGCGTCCGATCTATTGGCGCCACTACCTGGCGGCGAACGGCCGGCATGGCACCGTCTTCCCGGGGGTCGTGAATGGGCTGAATGCGTTGCGCGCTGGCGGGGTGACGCTGGCGGTCGTCACCAACAAGCCCATGGCCTTCGCCCAGCCCCTGCTGGAGGCCATGGCGCTCGACGGGTACTTCGTCCGCGTCTGCGGCGGCGATACCTTCGCCCGCATGAAACCCGATCCGTTGCCGCTGCTGGCCGCCTGCGAGGCCCTCGGCTGCGCACCGGCGCGCGCGCTGATGATCGGCGACTCCAGCAATGATTCCCGGGCGGCGCGCGCCGCCGGCTGTCCGGTGGTCCTGATGCGCTATGGGTACAACCACGGCGTGCCCGTCGAGGATGTGGATTGCGATGCCGTGCTGGACCGCCTGGACGACCTGATTGCCGCCGATTCCACCCCGAGGAGACATCCATGAACGTTCTGTCAGGTTCATTCAGCCGGCGCGCCTGGCTGCGCGCGGCCGCCGCCACCACCGCCACGGCGAGCTTCGGCGCCACGTGGGCGCAGGCGTTTCCGGCCCGCCCCTTCCGCATCGTCGTGCCTTGGGCGGCGGGTGGTTCCGTGGACATCGCGGGCCGCGTGGTGGGCGAGGCCCTGCATGCGGCGTTGGGGCAGCCGGGCGTGGTCGAGAACATGCCGGGCGCGGCCGGGACGATCGGCGCCGACCAGGTGGCCAAGGCGGTTGCGGATGGGCACACCTTGCTGATCGGCACCAGCTCGATGGCCATCGACGTGGCTGGCGGGCGCAAGACACCCTACGAACTGCAGCGTGACCTGCTGCCCGTCGCGCTGGTGGCCGACACGCATTCGATCGTGCTGGTCCCGCCCGGCTCGCCCTACCGGACGCTGGCGGACCTGATCGCGGCGGCGCGTGCCAAGCCCGGCGAACTGACCTATGGCACGCAAGGCGTGGGCAGTCCCGCGCACCTGTTCTCCGAGCTGTTCTGCCAGGCGGCGCAGATCAAGATGCTGCACGTGCCGTACAGCCGCACGCGGCCCGCCGCGGACCTGATCGCCGGACGCTTGTCGGTGATGTTCGCCACTGCGCCATCCTCCATCGGCCAGGTGAAGGGCTCGGTTCTGCGGCCGCTGGCGGTGACGGGGAGCCGGCGGCTCGCGGCGCTGCCTGACGTGCCCACGGTTGCCCAGGCAGGAGTGCCGGGCTACGAGGCCGGCCAATGGGTCGGCGTGTTCGCGCCGGCGGCCACGCCGGTGCCGGTCGTGGAGCGTCTGAGCCAGGAGATCACCGCGGCTGTCAGCTCCGCCCCGGTGACGCGGCTGCTCGAAGACCGCGCCCTCGAGCCGCGCACGGCTGCTTCGCCAGCGATGCGCAAGATCGTGGCCGAGGAAATCGACAAGTGGGCCGCCGTGATGCGCACCGGCGGCATCAAGCTGGAGGCCTGAGTCCCGCTTGCGGTACGCTGCTGACTCATGAAATACGTCCTCGCCCTGGACCAGGGAACCACCAGCTCCCGCGCCATCGTGTTCGACCAGGCCGGCCTGCCGGTGGCGTCCGCGCAGCGGGAATTCCGGCAGATCTTCCCGCAGCCGGGCTGGGTGGAACACGACGCCCGCGAGATCTGGGCCACGCAGCATGCGGTGGCGTTGGAGGCCATGGAGGCGGCCGGCCAGGGCAAGGCCGATCCCGCGAGCTTCACGGCCATCGGCATCACGAACCAGCGCGAGACCACGGTGCTGTGGGACCGCGCCACGGGCCAGCCGGTGGCGAATGCTATCGTCTGGCAGGACCGGAGGACGGCGCCCCGCTGCGACCAGTTGCGCCAGCAGGGACACGCGGCCCTGATCCAGAAGAAGACCGGGCTGGTCATCGACGCCTACTTCTCCGGCACCAAGCTCGAATGGCTGCTGGACCACGTGGAGGGCGCCCGCGCGCGCGCCGAACGCGGCGAGCTGGCATTCGGCACCATCGACAGCTGGCTGGTCTGGAACCTGACCGGCGGCCGGGTCCACGTCACCGACGCCAGCAATGCGTCGCGCACGTTGCTGTTCAACCTGCACACGCAGGATTGGGACGAAGAGTTGCTGGCCCTGCTGCGCATCCCGCGGGGCGTGCTGCCGAAGGTCGTGCCCTCCAGCGGCGTGGTGGGCGAGACCGAGGTCTTCCTCCTCGGGGTGTCTTTGCCGATCGCCGGCATGGCCGGCGACCAGCAGGCCGCCACCTTCGGGCAGGCCTGCTTCGCGCCCGGCATGGCCAAGAACACCTACGGCACCGGCTGCTTCATGCTGATGAACACCGGCGCCGCGCCGGTGGCCAGCCGCAACAAGCTGCTGACGACCGTGGGCTGGCAGGGGCCGGCCGGACGCAACCGCACGGCCTATTGCCTTGAAGGCAGTGTCTTCATGGCCGGCGCCACCGTGCAGTGGCTGCGTGACGGTCTGCAAGTGATCCAGAACGCGCCCGAGGTCGAGTCGCTCGCCGCGCAGGTGGACGACACCGGCGATGTCTACCTGGTGCCCGCCTTCGCCGGCCTGGGCACGCCAGACTGGGACGGCTACGCGCGCGGCACGCTGGTGGGCATGACGCGCGGCACCACGCGGGCGCACATCGCCCGCGCGGCGCTCGAAGCGATCGCGCTGCAGGTGGCCGACGTCTTCGGGGCGATGTCGCGCGACGCGCGCATCCCCTTGCGCGAGCTGCGCGTCGATGGCGGCGCTTCGCGCAACAATCTGCTGATGCAGTTGCAGGCCGATTTCCTGGGCGTCCCGGTGGTTCGCCCACAGGTGACCGAGACCACGGCGCTGGGTGCCGCGTACCTCGCCGGGCTGGCCACGGGGTTCTGGCCCGATGCCGAAGTGATCTCCCGTCAATGGCAGGTGGACCGGCGCTTCGAGCCGCGCCTGGGCGAAGCGGAGCGTGCCGCCAAGCTGGCGCGCTGGCGCCAGGCCGTGGAACGCGCGAAGGGCTGGGCCACGCCTTGACCTCCGAATCGCTCCCGGCGCTGAAGACCGACCGCGCCACCCTGCTCGCTCGGCTCGCGAAGGCGGGGACCTGGGACCTGGCCATCGTCGGCGGGGGCGCCACGGGCCTCGGCGTGGCGCTGGACGCCGCGGCGCGCGGCTTCAGTGTCGTGCTGGTGGAGGCCAACGACTTTGCCAAGGGCACGTCCTCGAGGGCGACGAAGCTCGTCCACGGGGGTGTCCGGTACCTGGCACAAGGCAATGTCGCCCTCGTGCGCGAAGCCCTGCACGAGCGGACGACGCTGCTGAAGAACGCGCCGCATCTCGCCCAGCCGCTGCCATTCGTGATGCCTTCGTACAAGCTCTGGGAGACGCCGTTCTACGGCATGGGCCTCAAGATGTACGACGCGCTGGCCGGCAAGGCGGGGCTGGGCGCCACCGAGTTCCTCAATCGCCAGCAGACGCTGGCCTGCCTGCCCACGGCCCGTCAACAAGGCCTGAAGGGGGGCGTGAAGTACTGGGACGGCCAGTTCGACGATGCCCGGCTGGCGCTGGCGCTGGCCCGCACCGCGGCCACGCGCGGCGCCCTGCTCGTCAATTACTGCGGCGCCACGGGGTTGCTGCACGACCAGGGGAAGGTCACGGGCCTGACATGCCGCGACACCGAGACGGGCCGGCCGTTCGAGCTGAAGGCGCGCTGCGTCATCAACGCCACCGGCGTCTGGGTCGACGACCTGCGCAAGCAGGACGGCCAGGCCATCGGGCGTGAAGTGCGGCCCATGGTCGCGCCCAGCCAGGGGGTGCATGTGGTGGTCGACCGCGAGTTCCTGCCCGGCGACCACGCCCTGATGGTGCCCAAGACGGCCGATGGCCGCGTCCTGTTCGGCGTGCCCTGGCTCGGCAAGGTGATCCTGGGCACCACGGACACGCCGCGCGGCGATTTGCCGCTGGAGCCCCGCCCCTTCAAGGAAGAGCTGGAATTCATCCTCACCGAATCCGGCCGGTACCTGGCCAGGGCGCCTGGGCCCAAGGACATCCGCAGCCTGTGGGTCGGCCTGCGACCGCTGGTCAAGCCGCAGGGCGAGGAGGGCGAGGAAACCAAGGGGCTCAGCCGGGAACACACCGTGCTGGTCAGCCGCAGCGGCCTGGTCACGGTGACCGGCGGCAAGTGGACCACCTACCGTGCCATGGCGGAGGACGTGCTGGAGAAAGTGTTTGCCAAGGGCCTGCTGGCGCGGTCCAAACCCGGAGTGACGGCTGACTTGCCCCTGGTCGGCGCGGCCGGCCTGCCGGCCCAACCGACTCCTTTGAGCGCCGCGCCCGGGCCCCATATGTATGGCGGCGAGGCCGCCCAGGTGGCGGCCCTGCCTGGACACCGGCGGCAGCTCGGCGGCGGGTTGACGGAGGCCATGGTGCGGTTCGCCGTCCGCCATGAATACGCGCGGACGGTGGAGGATGTGCTCGCGCGCCGCATCCGGCTGCTGTTCCTGGACGCCCGCCAGGCGGCCCAGCTTGCGGCGGAAGTGGGGGCCATCCTGCTGGAGGAAACCCAGGTCGACCCCAAGGCCGCGGAGTTCCGCGAACTGGCGGCCAGGTATCTCCAGATGCCGGTTTGAGCCGGTCGTTTGACAAGCCGCGGAAATCAGCGATAATCGCGGGCTCGCCTTTTTCGAGGTGAGCTTCTGCCCATTCGGAGCTTTGCGGTCGGCAACAACGACTCCAAGGTGACGGCGGGCCCAAGACTGCCCCGATGTCCTGGAAGGAATTGTCCTCCAGGGTGCATTCGGGACAAGTTGGGAACACTTGCAAAATGATCCAGACTGAATCTCGGCTCGAAGTCGCCGACAACACCGGCGCGAAGTCCGTCCTGTGCATCAAGGTGCTGGGTGGCTCCAAGCGTCGCTACGCCAGCGTGGGCGACGTCATCAAGGTCTCCATCAAGGAAGCGGCCCCGCGCGGCCGCGTCAAGAAGGGTGAGATCTACAGCGCCGTCGTGGTGCGCACCGCCAAGGGCATCCGCCGCGGCGACGGTTCCCTCATCAAGTTCGACGGCAACGCCGCCGTGCTGCTCAACGCCAAGCTGGAGCCCATCGGCACCCGCATCTTCGGACCGGTCACGCGCGAACTGCGCACCGAGAAGTTCATGAAGATCGTGTCGCTGGCCCCTGAAGTCCTGTAAGTAAGGAACCCGCCATGAACAAGATCCGCAAGGGTGACGAAGTCATCGTGCTGGCCGGCAAAGACAAGGGCAAGCGCGGCAAGGTCGTGCTGCGCAAGGACGACGACCATCTCGTCGTCGAAGGCATCAACCTCGTCAAGAAGCACACCAAGCCCAACCCGCTGAAGGGCACGACCGGCGGCATCGTCGAGAAGTCGATGCCGATCCACCAGTCGAACGTGGCGATCTTCAACGCCGCCACCGGCAAGGCCGACCGCGTCGGCATCAAGGTGGATGGCGACAAGCGCTCGCGCGTCTTCAAGTCCAGCGGCGAAGAAATCAAGGCCTGAAAATGACCCGTCTTCAAGAACACTACCGTACCAAGGTCGTCCCGCAGCTGACCGAGAAGTTCGGCTACAAGTCGCCGATGCAGGTGCCGCGGATCACCAAGATCACGCTGAACATGGGCGTGAGCGAGGCCGTGGCCGACAAGAAGGTCATGGAACACGCCGTCGCCGACCTGACCAAGATCGCCGGCCAGAAGCCCGTGGTGACCAAGGCCAAGAAGGCCATCGCCGGCTTCAAGATCCGCGAAGGCCAGGCCATCGGCACGATGGTCACGCTGCGCGGCGTGCGCATGTACGAATTCCTGGACCGCTTCGTCACCGTGGCGCTGCCCCGCGTGCGCGACTTCCGCGGCGTGTCCGGCCGGGCCTTCGACGGCCGCGGCAACTACAACATCGGCGTGAAAGAGCAGATCATCTTTCCCGAGATCGAGTACGACAAGGTCGACGCCCTGCGCGGCCTGAACATCAGCATCACCACCACGGCCAAGTCCGACGAAGAGTGCAAGGCACTGCTCGCCGGCTTCCGTTTCCCGTTCAAGAACTGAAGGTGCATCGTGGCTAAAACTGCTTTGATCCAGCGCGAACTCAAGCGCGACAAGCTGGTCGCCCAGTACGCGAAGAAGTTCGCGGAACTGAAGGCCATCGCCGGCGATGCCAAGAAGAGCGACGAAGAGCGCCAGGCCGCCCGCCTGTCGCTGCAGAAGCTCCCGCGCAATGCCAACCCCACTCGCCAGCGCAACCGCTGCGAAATGACGGGCCGCCCGCGCGGAACCTTCCGCCAGTTCGGGCTGGCGCGCGCCAAGATCCGTGAGCTCGCCTTCGCCGGCGACATCCCGGGCGTCACCAAGGCCAGCTGGTAAGCCAGGGCAGGAGAGACAAACATGAGCATGAGTGATCCCATCTCCGACCTGCTGACGCGTATCCGCAACGCGCAGATGGTCTCCAAGGCCACGGTGAGCGTGCCCTCTTCCAAGGTGAAGGTGGCCATCGCCCAGGTCCTGAAGGACGAGGGTTACATCGACGGCTTCCAGGTCAAGTCCGAGGGCGGCAAGGCCGAACTCGAGATCGTCCTGAAGTACTACGCCGGCCGTCCGGTGATCGAGCGTATCGAGCGCGTGAGCCGCCCCGGCCTGCGCGTCTACAAGGGCCGCGACGCCATCCCCCAGGTCATGAACGGCCTCGGCGTGGCGATCATCACCACGCCCCAGGGCGTGATGACGGACCGCAAGGCGCGCGCCACCGGTGTCGGCGGCGAAGTGCTCTGCTACGTCGCCTAAGGGAAGGAAAAGAACATGTCCCGAGTCGGAAAAATGCCGGTCGCCGTCCCCCAGGGCGTCGACGTGGCCATCAAGGATGACCAGATCAGCGTCAAGGGCGCCGGCGGCACGCTGCTGCTGGCCCAGAACGCGCTGGTCAAGGTGACGAGCGAAGGCGGCAAGCTGACCTTCCTGCCCATCGACGAATCGCGCGAAGCCAACGCCATGAGCGGCACCATGCGCCAGCTGGTGAACAGCATGGTGGTGGGCGTGACCAAGGGCTTCGAGAAGAAGCTGTCGCTGGTCGGCGTGGGCTACAAGGCCGCCGCCCAGGGCAACAAGCTGAACCTCACGGTCGGCTACTCGCACCCCGTGAACATCGAGATGCCCGCTGGCATCACGACGACCACCCCCACCCCGACCGAAATCGTGGTGAAGGGTGCCGACCGCCAGCGCGTGGGCCAGTTGGCCGCCGAGATCCGTGCCGTCCGTCCGCCCGAGCCCTACAAGGGCAAGGGCATCCGCTACGCGGACGAGAAGATCACGATCAAAGAGACCAAGAAGAAGTAAGGAGCATGACGATGTTGACCAAGAAGGAACAGCGTCTGCGCCGCGCGCGCCAGACCCGCATCCGCATCGCCACGCAGGGTGTGGCTCGCCTGACGGTGAACCGCACCAACCTGCACATCTACGCCAGCCTGATCTCCGACGACGGCTCGAAGGTGCTGGCCACGGCCTCCACCGCCGAAGCCGGTGTCCGCAAGGACCTCGGTGGTTCGGGCAAGGGTGCCACCGTCGCCGCCGCCCAGCAGATCGGCAAGCTGATCGCCGAGAAGGCCAAGGCCGCCGGCGTCGAGAAGGTCGCTTTCGACCGCTCCGGTTTTGCGTACCACGGCCGCGTCAAGGCGCTGGCTGAAGCGGCCCGCGAAGCCGGCCTGCAGTTCTAACGGAAGATCACGATGGCAAAGATTCAAGCGAAGACGCAGGGTGACGGTCCCGAAGACGGGATGCGCGAGAAGATGATCGCGGTGAACCGCGTGACCAAGGTGGTGAAGGGCGGCCGGATTCTCGGTTTCGCCGCGCTCACCGTGGTCGGCGACGGCGACGGCAAGGTCGGCATGGGCAAGGGCAAGTCGAAGGAAGTGCCGTTGGCCGTGCAGAAGGCCATGGAAGAAGCCCGCCGCAACATGACCAAGGTGACGTTGAAGAACGGCACCATCCATCACAGCGTGTTCGGCCACCACGGTGCCGCCCGCGTCATGATGGCCCCGGCGCCCAAGGGCACCGGCATCATCGCCGGCGGCCCGATGCGCGCCGTGTTCGAAGTGATGGGCATCACCGACATCGTGGCCAAGAGCCACGGGTCCACGAACCCCTACAACATGGTCCGCGCCACGTTCGACGCGCTGCGCAACTCCACGACCCCCGGGAACGTGGCGGCCAAGCGCGGCAAGTCGGTCGAAGAGCTGTTCTCGGCCTAAGAGGCAAATCATGGCTACCCAACAAACTGTCAAGGTCCAGCTGGTTCGCAGCCCGATCGGCACCAAGGAATCGCATCGCGCGACCGTCCGTGGTCTCGGCCTGCGCAAGCTGAACAGCACGAGCGAACTGCAGGACACCCCTGCGGTGCGCGGCATGATCAACAAGATCGCCTACCTGGTGAAGGTGCTCTGAACATGGAACTCAATACCATCCAGCCCGCCGACGGCAGCAAGAAGGCGCGCCGCCGCGTCGGCCGCGGCATCGGCTCCGGCCTGGGCAAGACCGCCGGCCGCGGCCACAAGGGGCAGAAGTCCCGCGCGGGCGGCTACCACAAGGTCGGCTTCGAAGGCGGCCAGATGCCGCTGCAGCGCCGCCTGCCCAAGCGTGGCTTCAAGTCGCAGAACCTCAAGTTCAACGGCGAAGTGACCCTGGGCCAGCTGGAAAAGCTGGGCCTGGCGGAAGTCGACCTGCTGGCGCTCAAGCAAGCCAAGCTGGTGGCCCAGATCGTGAAGACGGTCAAGGTCATCAAGTCGGGCGAGCTGAAGAAGGCCGTCAAGCTGACGGGCATCGGCGCGACCGCCGGCGCCAAGTCGGCCATTGAAGCTGCCGGCGGCAGCCTCAACTGATCAGCTTCGCAGGAATGAAAGGCATCCGTGGCTACTAGCGCAGCTCAGATCGCGAAGACCGGCAAGTTCGGCGACCTGCGTCGCCGGCTGGTCTTCCTGCTGCTCGCCCTGGTCGTCTACCGGATCGGCGCGCACATCCCCGTGCCCGGCATCGACCCCGCGCAGCTGCAGCAGCTGTTCAAGGGCCAGCAGGGCGGCATCCTGGCCATGTTCAACATGTTCTCGGGCGGGGCGCTGTCGCGGTTCACGGTGTTCGCGCTGGGGATCATGCCGTACATCTCGGCGTCGATCATCATGCAGCTGCTCACTTATGTGCTGCCGCAGTTCGAGCAGCTGAAGAAAGAGGGCGAAGCCGGCCGCCGCAAGATCACGCAGTTCACGCGCTACGGCACGCTGGGCCTGGCCATTTTCCAGTCGCTGGGCATCGCCATGGCGCTGGAAGGCTCCGCCGGCCTGGTGCTGAACCCCGGCTTCGGCTTCCGCATGACCGCGGTGGTGAGCCTGACGGCCGGCACGATGTTCCTGATGTGGCTGGGTGAGCAGATCACCGAGCGTGGCCTGGGCAACGGCATCTCGATCCTGATCTTCGCGGGCATCGCCGCGGGGCTGCCCAGCGCGATCGGCGGGCTGCTCGAGCTGGTGCGCACCGGAGCCATGGGCCCGCTGGTGGCCATCCTGATCGTCGTGCTGGTGGCGCTGGTGACCTACTTCGTGGTGTTCGTCGAACGCGGGCAGCGCAAGATCCTCGTGAACTACGCGCGCCGCCAGGTCGGCAACAAGGTTTACGGCGGCCAGTCGTCGCACCTGCCGCTGAAGCTGAACATGGCCGGCGTGATCCCGCCGATCTTCGCCTCGTCGATCATCCTGCTGCCCGCCACGGTCGTCAGCTGGTTCTCGACCGGCGACGGCATGCGCTGGCTGAAGGACATCGCGTCGACGCTCTCCCCCGGGCAGCCGATCTACGTGATGCTCTACGCCGCGGCGATCATCTTCTTCTGCTTCTTCTACACGGCGCTGGTCTTCAACAGCCGCGAAACCGCCGACAACCTGAAGAAGAGCGGCGCCTTCATCCCGGGCATCCGGCCGGGCGAGCAGACGGCGAAGTACATCGACAAGATCCTGGTGCGGCTGACGCTGGCCGGCGCGGTGTACATCACCTTCGTCTGCCTGCTGCCCGAGTTCCTGATCCTGAAATACAACGTGCCTTTCTACTTTGGTGGGACGTCGCTCCTGATCATCGTCGTCGTCACGATGGACTTCATGGCGCAGGTGCAGAACTACCTGATGAGCCAGCAGTACGAATCGCTGCTGAAGAAGGCCAATTTCAAAGGGTCGGCGGGCGCCTGAGCCCGGACCCTATTTCGAGATCTAGGAGAAAGCAAATGAGAGTTTCGGCTTCCGTCAAGAAGATCTGCCGCAACTGCAAGATCATCCGCCGCAAGGGCGTGGTCCGCGTGATCTGCACCGATCCGCGGCACAAGCAGCGCCAGGGCTGAATTTAGAGGACTGAACATGGCACGTATCGCAGGCATCAACATCCCGCCGCACCAGCACGCCGAAATCGGCCTGACGGCGATCTTCGGCATCGGCCGCACGCGCGCTCGCAAGATCTGCGAGCTGACGGGGATCCCCTATTCCAAGAAGGTGAAGGACCTGTCCGACACCGACCTGGAAAAGATCCGCGACCAGATCGCCCAGTTCACGATCGAGGGCGACCTGCGCCGCGAGACCACGATGAACATCAAGCGCTTGATGGACATCGGCTGCTACCGCGGCTTCCGCCATCGCCGCGGCCTGCCGATGCGCGGCCAGCGCACCCGCACGAATGCACGCACCCGCAAGGGTCCGCGCAAGGCCGCCCAGGCCCTGAAGAAATAAACGGGAAAGTAGAGAACATTTATGGCCAAGGCTCCCGCCAGCAACGCCGCGCAGCGAGTGCGCAAGAAGGTCCGCAAGAACGTTTCAGACGGTGTCTGCCACGTTCACGCGTCCTTCAACAACACCATCATCACCATCACCGACCGCCAGGGCAACGCGTTGTCCTGGGCCTCGTCGGGTGGCCAGGGCTTCAAGGGCTCGCGCAAATCCACCCCGTTCGCCGCCCAGGTGGCTTCGGAAGTGGCCGGCCGCGCCGCGATGGAGCAGGGCATCAAGAACCTGGACGTCGAGATCCGTGGCCCTGGCCCGGGCCGCGAGTCCTCGGTGCGCGCGCTCGCCGCGCTGGGCATCCGCATCACGTCGATTTCCGACGTGACGCCGGTCCCGCACAACGGTTGCCGCCCGCAGAAGAGGCGTCGTATTTAAGGCGAAGGACACGGCCTGCCGCAGGCTGGCCGTGTTTAGGTCCGTTTCTCGCTGGCATCTACGGGTGCCAGCTCCCGCGGCAACAGGCCGCGGTAGTCGTTTAAAGGAAAGAGAAAAGTGGCACGTTACCTCGGCCCCAAGGCCAAACTCTCCCGCCGTGAAGGCACCGACCTGTTCCTGAAGAGCGCCCGCCGCTCCATCAGCGACAAGGCGAAGTTCGACTCCAAGCCCGGCCAGCACGGCCGCACTTCCGGCCAGCGCACGTCCGATTTCGGCCTGCAGCTGCGCGAGAAGCAGAAGGTCAAGCGGATGTACGGCATCCTGGAAAAGCAGTTCCGCCGCTACTTCGAGGAAGCCGACCGCCGCAAGGGCAACACCGGCGCCAACCTGCTGTTCCTGCTGGAATCGCGCCTGGACAACGTCGTCTACCGCATGGGCTTCGGCTCGACCCGCGCCGAAGCACGCCAGCTGGTGAGCCACAAGGCCATCACGGTGAACGGCAAGCCGGTCAACATCCCGTCGTACCTGGTCAAGACCGGCGACGTGATCAGCGTGCGCGAAAAGTCGAAGAAGCAGAACCGCGTGGTCGAAGCCCTGCAGCTCGCCACCCAGGTCGGCCTGCCCGCTTGGGTCGAGGTCAGCGTCGACAAGGCCGAAGGCACCTTCAAGAAGGTCCCGGACCGCGACGAATTCGGCGCCGACATCAAGGAAGCGCTGATCGTGGAGCTGTACTCGCGGTAACAGACGATAGCGAGGCTGCTTGTCGCAGCCTCGCACTTGATTTTTATTTCCCCGGTGACGGGGCCCCAACCTTACCGGTGTAACGAGCCGGGGGTATTGAGAGGAAAGAGCCCGCATGCAAACCAACCTGCTGAAACCCAAATCCATCAACGTGGAACAGCTTGGCGTGAACCGCGCCAAGGTGACCCTGGAGCCGTTCGAGCGTGGCTATGGCCATACGCTGGGCAACGCGCTGCGCCGGGTCCTGCTCTCGTCGATGCTGGGTTACGCGGCGACCGAGGTCACCATCGCCGGTGTCCTGCACGAGTACTCGTCCATCGACGGCGTGCAGGAAGACGTGGTCACGATCCTGCTGAACCTGAAGGGCGTGGTCTTCAAGCTGCACAACCGCGACGAGGTCACCCTGTCGCTGCGCAAGGACGGTGAAGGCATCGTCACGGCCGCCGACATCCAGACGCCGCACGACGTCGAGATCATCAATCCCGACCATGTCATCGCCAACCTGTCGCAGGGCGGCAAGATCGACATGCAGATCAAGGTGGAGAAGGGCCGCGGCTACGTGCCCGGCACGATGCGCCGTTATGGCGACGAGCCGACCAAGTCGATCGGCCGCATCGTCCTCGACGCCTCGTTCTCGCCGGTCAAGCGCGTGAGCTACACGGTCGAAAGCGCCCGCGTCGAGCAGCGTACCGACCTCGACAAGCTGGTGATGGAGATCGAGACCAACGGCGCGATTACCGCGGAAGACGCCGTGCGCGCCTCCGCCAAGATCCTGGTGGAACAGCTCGCCGTGTTCGCCCAGCTGGAAGGCAGCGAACTGGCCGCGTTCGACGCGCCGGTGCAGCGCAGCTCGCAGCAGTTCGACCCGATCCTGCTGCGCCCGGTCGACGAGCTCGAGCTCACCGTCCGCTCCGCGAACTGCCTGAAGGCCGAGAACATCTATTACATCGGTGACCTGATCCAGCGCACCGAGAACGAGCTCTTGAAGACCCCGAACCTGGGCCGCAAGTCGCTCAACGAAATCAAGGAAGTGCTGGCTTCGCGCGGGCTGACCCTTGGGATGAAACTGGAATCGTGGCCGCCCGCCGGCCTGGATAAGCGTTAAGGCGATAACGAGGCTGCGGGTGCGGCCTCAACTTGCAGTACCTGATACGGCTGCAGGCAATACAAGGAAAGGAACACACCATGCGCCACGGACACGGTCTCCGTAAACTCAACCGCACTTCCGAGCACCGCCTCGCGATGCTGCGCAACATGATGAACTCGCTGCTGCAGCACGAGGCGATCAAGACCACGGTCCCCAAGGCCAAGGAACTGCGCCGCGTCGTCGAGCCGATGATCACGCTGGCCAAAGAGCCGACGGTCGCCAACAAGCGCCTCGCCTTCGACCGCCTGCGCGACCGCGACATCGTCACCAAGCTGTTCGCTGAACTGGGCCCGCGCTACAAGGCGCGTCCGGGCGGCTACACCCGCATCCTGAAGATGGGCTTCCGCGTCGGCGACAACGCGCCGATGGCGCTGGTCGAACTGGTCGATCGCCCCGAGCCCACCGAGGCTTCCGGCGAGCAGGCCGCCGCTGAATAACATATAATCATGGACTTGACGCGCGGTGGAGCAGCCTGGTAGCTCGTTGGGCTCATAACCCAAAGGTCGCAAGTTCAAATCTTGCCCGCGCAACCACCAACACGAAGAGAGCCGCAAGAGCTCACAACGAACGCCCACCTGCCAGTGGGCGTTTTTTTTTGGCTCAGGCCTTGGCGCGGGTGCCCACGATGGCCGCGCCCACGATCAACGCGGCGGCGAGCGCAATGCTCCACGTGAACGCCCGTCCGGTGACGGCAAGCAGCAAGCTGGTGGATGCGAGCGGTGTGATGTAGCTCAGCACGCCGATCTGCCGCGGGTCGCCGCCCTTCAGCGCTTTGTCCCAGAGGAAGAAGGCGGCCCCCAGCGGCCCGAGTCCCATCACGGCGATCAGCAGCCAGTCCCGCCCCGAGAGGTCCGCGTTCGGCTCCAGTGCGGCATGGCAAGCCAGAGACAGGAGCCCTGACACCAGACCGAACAGCCCGATGGCCGCCGTCGGAAAGGCCGGCACGCGCTTGGTCCCCAGCGAATAGGTGGCCCACAGAAATGCGGAAGCCAGCGCCGGCAGGTAGCCCCACGACCAGCCTCCGCTGGCCTCGCGCCCACCCAGGATGGCAACGGCGGCACCTGCGAATCCCGCCAGCGCCGCCCCGACGTGCGCACCCGTCAGCCGCAGACCGGGCAGGATCACCGGCGCCAGCACCACGATCAGCAGCGGCCACAGGTAGTTGACCAGGTTCGCTTCGACTGCGGGCGCATGGCGCAGCGCGATGAACAACAGGAAGTGGTAGCCGAACAATCCGTAGATGCCCAGCGCCAGCGTCCGGGGCGGCACCCTCCAATGGCGCGCCAGCGGCCACGCCGGCACGCTGCCGATCACCAGCGCCAGGCCCGTCAGCAGGAACGGCGGGACATGGTTCAGCGCCACACCCAATGTGGCGAGGCTGGCCCACAGTGCAATCGCGGCAAGGGCGTAGAGATTGGGGTGCATGCGGCCGAGCTTAAGCGCGACCGCCATCGCGTGACGCCGAAGCGTCGTCGCGAATCGCCGGTCAGCGGCCCGTTCGCCGCAACGCCGCCGTCAGTGCGGAGGGTGACCGATAGCCGGTGCGGCGGGCGACTTCATGCACCGGCAACCCGCCCGCGCGGAGCTGCCGCGCGAGCGCCAGGCGTTGGTGGCGCAGCCATTCCTGGGGCGCCATGCCGTTGGCTTCGTGGCAGCGCAAGGCGAACTGGCTGGGACTGAGGAATACCCGCTGTGCCAACTGCGCGACTGTGAGCGGTGCGTGCCATTGCGTGGCCGCCCACACCGACAACGCCTGCCAGTCGATGCGGCGTCTATTGGCCCGGGCCGGTGGCACGAACGGACGCCACGCTTCGAGCAACAGGCTGGGCCCATGGAGCCGCGCCAGCGGCTGGTTGCGCTGCAACGCTTGCGCGAGAAAGTGCGCGAGCGGAGCGACCTGCGCGGCGCAGTGAGGAGCCGGAGCGCACTGAGACCAGAGGCCGACGTCGGTGTCCAGCACCAGGCACTCGCTGCCCTGGACCGCTTCGAAGTCATGCCGGTCGCCAGGAGCGACGAGCAGGCCTTCACCCGCCCCCACGCGCTGCCCGCGCCCATCCACCTCCAGCTCCAGCACCCCGCGCAGGCCCACGAGCACCTGGAAGTGGTCGTGCGAATGGCTGCCCATGGCGGCGCCATAGTGCCGGACCGAAAGCTGCTGCATCGCCATGCCCATGTTCAGTACCAGAAGAACCAGATCGCGCCGGCGAGCAATCCCCAGCCCACCCATGCGGGCAAGCCGCCGGGGCCGCCGTCGCCAGCCAGGTCAAACGCATTGCGCAGGAAGCGGTTGAAGCCCGTTGCCCGGGGATCTCCGCGCATCAGCCTCAGTTTTTCGCCGGCCGGCCGGGCTTGCCGCGGGAGCGCCGCGCGCAGCGCTTCCTCGGCCCGGTCCAAGACCGGCCGCAGGTCCAGCACTGACGGCACCACCACGGCGTGATGGCAATGCTCACAGCGCAGCGTGTGCGTCGGCTCCAGCGGTGCGCCGCAGCCGCGGCAGGGCCACGCGACGCGTTGCGCTGATTCCTCGGGCAGCACCTCCGCATGCCGGATCAGCAACGCCGCCATCAGCCGCGGCATGTCGATCACCACCAGCGGGCTGTCGCAGTACGAACATTGGCCCGGCCCCTGGATCGGGCCGCCGCAATTCAGGCAGCAGGGCGTGCGCTTTTCTTCCTGGAGCGTCTTCAGGTCCGCATGCGACAGCGGCCGCACCAGGCCGCGCTCGGCCAACAACAGGGTGAAGGTCTGCAAGTGGCCGTGCCGGCGCGGACATTCCAGCGAGGCGAAGCGGCCGAAGCGCGTGAGGTTGTGCACCGGCTTCAGGTTCAGACGGCATCGTGGGCATTCGAGCTGGGGCTTGAGCGGCGCCGCGCCGCCTTCCATCGCGGCCTGCATGCGCCGCAGCAGCGTCACCCAGCCCAGCCCCGAGAGGCGGACCGACTCGAACTCATCGAACCAGATGACGTTGCAGTGCGGGCAGAGGTCGGTGGCGACCTCCCGGCCATAGTGGCTTTCCAGGTCAAAAGCCTGCATGGGCCGCGCGCACTGCGGGCAGGCCGGCGCATGCAGGGCCAGCGAAGGCTCTGCGGCGCCGGTGTTCATTCAGCGCACGCCCGCGGAGTCATTCAAACCACGCCCGCGGAGTCATTCAAACCACGCCCGCGGCGTGGGCCTGCTGGTCGGCATGGTACGAGCTGCGCACCATCGCCCCCACGGCCGCATGCGAGAAGCCCATCTCGCGGGCCTTGGCTTCGAACATCTTGAACGTGTCCGGATGCACGTAGCGCCGCACCGGCAGGTGCGAAGTGGACGGCGCGAGGTACTGGCCGATCGTCAGCATGTCGATGCCATGCGCGCGCATGTCGCGCATCACTTCGAGAATTTCCTCGTCGGTTTCGCCCAGGCCCACCATCAGGCCGCTCTTGGTCGGGACGTTCGGGTGCAGCGCCTTGAATTTCTTCAGCAGGTTGAGGCTGAACTGGTAATCGGAGCCCGGCCGCGCTTCGCGATAGAGGCGTGGGATGGTCTCCATGTTGTGGTTCATCACGTCCGGCGGGGCGGCCTTCAGGATCTCCAGGGCGCGGTCATCGCGGCCGCGGAAGTCCGGAACCAGCACTTCGATGGTGGTGCGGGGCGACAGCGCCCGCGTCTGCCGGATGCACTCGACGAAGTGGCCAGCGCCGCCGTCTCGCAGGTCGTCGCGGTCCACGCTGGTGATCACCACGTAGTTCAGCTTCAACGCCGCGATGGTCTTCGCGAGGTTCGCCGGCTCGTTCGCGTCCAGCGGATCGGGCCGGCCATGGCCGACGTCGCAGAACGGGCAGCGCCGCGTGCACTTGTCGCCCATGATCATGAAGGTCGCCGTCCCCTTGCCGAAGCACTCACCGATGTTGGGGCAGGACGCTTCCTCGCACACCGTATGCAGGTTGTGCTCGCGCAGGATCTGCTTGATCTCGTAGAAGCGCGAGCCGGCCGAACCGGCCTTGACGCGGATCCAGTCCGGCTTCTTCAGCACTTCCGCCTGTTCCACCTTGACCGGGATGCGCGACAGCTTGGCCGCCGCCTTCTGTTTGGCGGTGGCGTCGTAGGTCTCGACGGACTGCGCTTCGCGGACGACTTCAGAGGAGGACATGGCGTTCAGGAAGCGAGAAGGCGCTCGAGCTGGTGACCCAGGACTTCCGCCGCTTCGTTCCAGGTGGTGGAAACCCCGATTGTAGAAAGGTCCACGGTTTTCAGCCCGGGGTAGCCGCAGGGGTTGATGCGCCCGAAGGGTTCCAGGTCCATCGCGACGTTCAGTGCGAGGCCGTGGTACGTGCAGTGGCGGCTGACCTTGATGCCGAGGGCGGCGATCTTGCCGAGGCCGGTGAAAATGTCATTGCGGGCTCGACCCGCAATCCATGGATCCCGGGTCGAGCCCGGGATGACAGGCTCCTCCAGCCGCGCATGCGAACCCGGGTCCGCCAGCCGCACATAGATCCCCGGCGCGCCGCGCACCCGGTGCCCAGTCACATCGTAGTGCGCCAGGGTCCGGATCACCGCCTCCTCCAGCTTGTAGACGTACTCCTTGACGAAGTAGCCGGCGCGCCGCAGGTCGATCAGCGGATAAGCGACCACCTGGCCTGGGCCGTGGAAGGTGACCTGTCCGCCCCGATTCGTGGCGATGACCGGAATGTGCCCGGCGGCCAGCACATGCTCGGGCAGGCCGGCCAGACCCTGCGTGAAGACCGCTGAGTGCTCGCAGAGCCAGAGTTCGTCGGCCGTTTCGGCGGAGCGCGCCGCGGTGAAGTCCTGCATGGCCTGGGTGGTGGGCAAGTAGTCCACGTTCCCCAGGACCCGGACCAGCATGGCTACAACACCACCTTGACCATCGGGTGCGTGCTCAGCGCGCGATACAGGTCGTCCAGCATCTCGCGGCTGGTGGCCGTCACGGTGATCGTGACGCCCAGGTAGTTGCCGGCGCGGCTGTCGCGCAATTCGACGCTGGCCGCGTCGAAGCTGGGGTCGAACTGCCGGGCGATCTGGGTGACCGCGTGCACGAAGCCGTCGGCCTTCGCGCCCATCACCTTGATGGGGAAGCGCGAGGGATATTCGATGAGCGAATCCTTGCGCGGATCCAGGGAATCAGCGGGTGGCGAGGCGAGTGTCATGTCGAAGAGCGCTTGGCCAGCTGGTAGCCGGCATACAGCTTTTCGTAGATGGGGCCCGGCTTGCCGTTTCCAATGGGCTGGCCGTCCAGCCGCGTCACCGGCAGCACCTCTTTGCTGGCATTCGAGAGCAGCAGTTCGTCCGCGCCGAACACCTCGTCACGCGTCACGCGGCGCAGCTCGAACGGAATGCCCGCGTCGCCGCAAAGCTTTTCGATCAGGCCGTAGCGGATGCCTTCCAGCACCAGGTTGTCTTTCATGGCGCCCAGCACACGGCCATCCTTCACCACCCAGACGTTCGCCGCGGCGCCTTCGCTCAGGAAGCCGTCGCGGAACATCACGGTCTCGTTGGCGCCGGCGTCGGCGCCGATCTGCCGCGCGAACACCGAGCCCAGCAGGCTGGTGCTCTTGATGTGCGCCTTCTTCCAGCGGAAGTCCTCCGCCGTGACGCAGGCCACGCCGTTCGCGCGGTCCTCCGTGCTGGGCTGGGTGATCTTGTTGGTGGTGACGAAGACGGTCGGCGTCAGGTCGGGCGGCATCACGTGGTCGCGCATCGCCACGCCGCGGGTCACCTGGATGTAGACCAGCTGGTCGGTCTCGGCCGGCGGCTTGCCGACCTGGGAGGCATACGCGGCGATCAGCCGGTCGACCAGCGCCCGCCATTCGGCCACCGACATCGGGTTGGTGATGCGGAGCTCACCCAGGCTGCGCGCCAGCCGTGCCATGTGCTCGTCGAACCGGAACGGCCGGCCGCTGTAAACCGGCACGACCTCGTAGACGCCGTCGCCGAAGATGAAGCCGCGGTCGAGCACGCTCACCTTGGCATCGCGCAGCGTGCTCATCTCGCCGTTGAGCCAGCACGGCAGCGCGGGAATCGATGATGTCGTGTTCATCCGCACATTCTCACTGCTTCACCGCCGTCGTGTGGGGCGTACCGGCGGGCCACCAGGTCTCGCCGATCTTCAGCACGAAGAAATCCTGCTCCGCCAGGCCCTGGGCCTGCCGTGCGGCGGCCAGGTCCTTGGGCGGCTGGTCCAGCGGCTCGTCGGTCAGCTCGAAGGTGCCCCAGTGAACGCCCAGGCTGCGCCTGGCGGAGAGGTCCTTGTGCGCCTGCACCGCCTCGGCCGGATTCATGTGCTGCTCGGTCATGAACCAGCGCGGTTCATACGCCCCGATGGCGAGCACGGCGAGGTCGAACAGGGACCCGTCGCGTGACCGCGGCGCCAGCCGTTCGCGCGTCTCGGCGAAGTCGGGGCTGTAGCCCGCGTCGCCGGAGTAGTACCAGCGCAGGTTGTCCGCGAACACGGCCCAGCCGCCCCACAAGGTGTGGTTGCGGTCGCCCAGGCCGCGCGCCGACCAGTGCTGCACCGGCACCAGCTGGAAATCGACGCCATGGAAACGGTGCACATCCCACCAGTCGAGCTCCAGCACGTTGAAAATGCCCTGCTGCACGAAGAAAGCCTTCAGCCCCAGCGGCACCAGGAACAGCGTACGGCCGCCTGATCGTTCGTTCAGCAGGATGACGCTGGTCCGGTCCAGGTGGTCGTAGTGATTGTGCGAGATCACGACCACGTCGATGGGCGGCAGGTCGCCGAGTGCGATGCCTGGCGGCTGGGCGCGTTTCGGCCCGACGAACGCCACGGGCGACGCCCGCTCGCTGAACACCGGGTCCGTGAGGACGTTCAGGCCGCCGCTCTGGACCAGCACCGTGGCGTGGCCGATCCAGGTGGCCGATGGGACGGCCCGTACCGCCGGTCCGCCGATCCGGCGCTCGCCGTTGGACTTCAGCAGCGCGAGCTGGGGCAGCACGGAAGCCGGCTGCTCCTGGGGTGGCGGCGGCAGATTGTCGCGCCAGGCTTGCCAGCGCCACTCCAGCAGCTGGCCCAGGGGCTTGGCCACCCGGGCCGAGTGCAGGTTGCGGAAACCGTCCGGCGTGTGGTGCGGCTTGGCGGGGTCGTAATAGGGGTTCGCGCGCAGGGGACCTCCGCAAGTGACCAAGGCGAGCAGGAACAGGACGCGGATCACCGCCACAACAGCACCGCCGCGATCGCGAGCCAGCCCAGGCCCAGGTTGACCTTCACCAGCAGCGCGATCTGGTTCATGCGCTTGCCACCCTCCGGCCAGTCGCCGGCCGCGACCGCGGCCTTCAGCCGCCGGTAGGGCGCGAAAAAGATGTGCCCGAAGATGAGCATCATCACGATGCCCAGGCCGGACATCACGTGCCAACCCATGGGTGGCCTGGCGCCGCGCGCCTGCAGCAGCAGCCAGACGCCGGTGACCAGCAGCACGGCGATGCTGGCGATCACCACCGCGAAGAAGCGCCGCAGCACCTGCGCCATGAGCGGCAGCCGCACCGGCGGCTCCAGCAAGGTGTGCGCGGCCGGACGCAGCGCGAGGACCATGAACGCCATGCCGCCCATCCAGAAAATGGCGCCGGCCAGGTGCAGGAACAGCAGGAGATCGCGCATGGGAGCCCTTCCGTGAAAACGCGATTGTGCTTGTCCGGCGCAAGACTGTTGTGACCTCTCGATGGGCCCGCCGGAAGTCGACTGGTGGAAAGGGCTGGGTTTCTACTTATAATGGGCGGCTTTTCGAAATCTCCAGGGCCCGAGCTGCGGCGGCAAGAACAATGAAAACCATGCCGCACCGACCTGAAGACAGTGAGGAAGCTTCCCCGATCAAGCCGCTGACCGCCGAAGAGGCGCGCCGGCTGCGCGAGCAAAACCCGCCGGTGTCCCCCTGGTGGGTGGTGGCGGGGCAGGCGGGGGTGGGGCTCGTGGCGGCACTCGTCGCGTGGGCCCTGACCGGAAAGCAAAACGTCGGGTGGTCCGTTGGATACGGCGCGCTGTCGGTGGTCATCCCCGCGGCGGTGTTCGCACGCGGGCTGACCGGGCGGTTCTCTTCTCTCAACGCAGGCACGGCCGCCGTCGGCTTCCTGCTGTGGGAGATGGTCAAGGTTGCCTTGTCGCTCGCCATGCTGGTGGCGGCGAACAAGGTGGTGGCGGAACTGAGCTGGCCGGCGCTGCTGGTGGGCCTGGTTCTCGCGATGAAGGTGTATTGGGTCGCGCTGGCGTTCGCGCCCCGTCCGAAGACGAACTTGAGCTGAAAGAAACATGGCTGCCGAAAACGGACCGACCGCGGGCGAATACATCGTCCACCATCTGACGCACCTGCAGAACCACAAGGCGACCAACGTCGTCGACTTCTCGGTCTTCAACATCGATTCGCTGATCTTCTCGATCGCCATGGGCGTGCTCGGGTGCTGGCTGCTGTGGCTGGGCGCACGCAAGGCCACGGCCGGTGCACCGGGCCGCTTCCAGGCGGCGGTCGAGATCCTGGTGGAGATGGTCGACACCCAGGCCAAGGGCATCGTGCACAACGCGCAGAGCCGCAAGTTCATCGCCCCGCTGGCGCTGACGGTCTTCGTCTGGATCTTCCTGATGAACGCCATGGACCTGCTGCCGGTCGACCTGCTGCCGGTCATCTGGGAAAAGATCTACGGCGCCGCCGGCCATGACCCGCACCACGCCTACCTGCGCGTCGTGCCGACCGCCGACCTGTCGGTGACCATGGGCCTGTCGGTCTCGGTGCTGCTGATCTGCCTGTTCTACAACATCAAGATCAAGGGCATCGGCGGCTGGGTGCACGAACTCTTCACCGCGCCCTTCGGTGCCCATCCGCTGCTGTGGCCGTTCAACTTCGCGATGCAGATCATCGAGTTCGTGGCCAAGACGGTGTCGCACGGCATGCGGCTGTTCGGCAACATGTACGCCGGCGAACTGATCTTCCTGCTGATCGCCCTGATGGGCGGCGCGTGGTCGCTCTCGGCCACCGGCATCGGCCTCGCCATCGGGCACATCATCGCGGGCTTCGTCTGGGCCGCGTTCCACCTGATCATCATCACGCTGCAGGCCTTCGTCTTCATGATGCTGGCCCTGGTGTATCTCGGCCAGGCGCACGACGCGCACTAGCCAACCGGTTCCCCCTGTTTTAACGTCAACCAAAGTCCTTAGGAGCTTTTCATGCAAGTTATCAGCTTTGTCGCACTGGCCGCCGGCCTGATCATCGGCCTGGGTGCCATCGGCGCCTGCATCGGCATCGGCATCATGGGCAGCAAGTACCTCGAATCGGCCGCCCGCCAGCCCGAACTGATGAACGAACTGCAGACCAAGATGTTCCTGCTGGCCGGCCTGATCGACGCCGCTTTCATTATCGGCACCGGTATCGCCCTGTGGTTCGCCACGGCCAACCCGTTCCTGGCGCAGATCGCCAACCTGCCGAAGTAATCCTTGATGAACCGCATTTGCCTTCGCGTGGACGCGGCGGAACCGGCTTTGCCGGGCTGCCTGCGTCGCCCCCTTGAGGGGGAGGCGGCGCAGCCGCAGCGGGGGTGGGGGAATTAAATGAGCATCACCGGTACCCTCATCGTCCAGATGATCGTGTTCCTGCTTCTGGTCGGGTTCACGATGAAGTTCGTGTGGCCGCCGATCGCCGCCGCGCTCGACGAGCGCGCCGTGAAGATCAAGGAAGGCCTGGCCGCCGCCGACAAGGCGCGTGCCGACCTGGCCGCCGCCGACAAGCGCGTGGAAGAAGAGCTTGGCAAGGCCCGCGCCCAGACGGCGCAGCTGCTCTCCGACGCCGAACGCCGTTCGCAGGCGATCGTCGAGGAAGCCAAGACCCGGGCCACGGAAGAAGGCGCCAAGATCGTCGCCGCCGCCCGCGCCGAAGCGGAGCAGCAGACCGTGAAGGCCCGTGAGGCCCTGCGCGAGCAGGTCGCCGCGCTGGCCGTCAAGGGCGCCGAGCAGATCCTGCGCAAGGAAGTGAACGCCGGCGTCCACGCCGAGCTGTTGAACCGCCTGAAGACGGAACTCTGAGCATGGCCGAACTCGCCACCATCGCCCGCCCGTACGCCGAAGCGCTGTTCCAGTCGGCGAAAGCCGACGTGGCCGGCACTTCGCAGTGGCTCGACGCGCTCGCCGCGGTGGCGGGCAACGCCCAGCTGCTGCAGTACGCCGGCAACCCCAAGGTCACCGACCAGCAGGTCTTCGACCTGGTGGCCGACGTGGCCAAGGTGCAGTTGCCGGAAGCGGGCAAGAATTTCCTGCGCACCGTCATCGAGAACGGCCGCCTGGCCGCGCTGCCCGAAGCGGCGCTCCAGTTCCGCGCCATGAAGAACGCGCAGGGCGGCTCCTCGGATGCCATTGTCTACAGCGCTTTCCCCATCGCGGCCTCCGCCCTGGGCGAAGTCGGCGTGGCGCTGGAAAAGCGGTTCGGCCGCAAGCTCAACGTGACCGTGCAGGAAGATCCTTCCCTCATCGGCGGAATCCGCGTGGTGGTCGGCGACGAGGTGCTCGACACCTCCGTCAAGGCCCGCCTGGAACAAATGAAAGTTGCGCTGACGGCTTGAAGCCGCCTCAGCCCACACCAAGTACGAAGGAAGAGTCATGCAACTCAATCCCGCTGAAATCTCCGAGCTGATCAAGAGCCGGATCGAAGGCCTGGCGGCCAGCGCCGACATCCGCAACCAGGGCACCGTGATCTCCGTGACGGACGGCATCGTCCGCGTGCACGGCCTCTCGGACGCCATGGCCGGCGAAATGCTGGAATTCCCGCCCACGCCGGACGGCACGCCCACCTACGGCCTCGCGCTGAACCTCGAGCGCGACTCCGTCGGCGCCGTGATCCTGGGCGAGTACGAGCACATCTCCGAAGGCGACACCGTCAAGTGCACGGGCCGCATTCTCGAAGTGCCCGTGGGCCCCGAACTCGTCGGCCGCGTGGTCAACGCGCTCGGCCAGCCGATCGACGGCAAGGGCCCGATCAACGCCAAGATGACGGACGTGATCGAGAAGGTCGCCCCGGGCGTGATCGCGCGGAAGTCGGTCGACCAGCCGGTGCAGACCGGCCTGAAGGCCATCGACTCCATGGTGCCGATCGGCCGGGGCCAGCGCGAGCTGATCATCGGCGACCGCCAGACCGGCAAGTCCGCCGTGGCGGTCGACACGATCATCAACCAGAAGGGTCAGAACATGACCTGCGTGTACGTCGCCATCGGGCAGAAGGCGTCCACGGTCAAGAACCTGGTGCGCGCGCTCGAGCAGAACGGCGCGATGGAATACACGATCGTCGTCGCCGCCACGGCGTCGGAGTCGGCCGCCATGCAGTACGTCTCGGCGTACTCCGGCTGCACGATGGGCGAGTACTTCCGCGACCGCGGGCAAGACGCGCTGATCATCTATGACGACCTGTCCAAGCAGGCTGTGGCCTACCGCCAGGTCTCGCTGCTGCTGCGCCGCCCGCCGGGCCGCGAAGCCTACCCCGGCGACGTGTTCTATCTCCACAGCCGCCTGCTGGAGCGCGCCGCGCGCGTCAACGCCGACTACGTGGAAGCCTTCACCAAGGGTGAAGTCAAGGGCAAGACCGGCTCGCTCACCGCACTGCCGATCATCGAGACGCAGGCCGGCGACGTGTCCGCGTTCGTGCCGACCAACGTGATCTCGATCACCGACGGCCAGATCTTCCTGGAGACCTCGCTGTTCAACTCGGGTGTCCGGCCCGCCATCAACGCCGGTATCTCGGTGTCGCGCGTCGGTGGCGCCGCCCAGACGAAGCTGATCAAGGGCTTGTCCGGCGGTATCCGTACCGACTTGGCGCAATACCGTGAGCTGGCCGCGTTCGCGCAGTTCGCCTCCGACCTCGATGCGGCCACGCGCAAGCAGCTGGATCGCGGCGCGCGCGTGACGGAGCTGCTGAAGCAGCCGCAGTACAGCCCGCTGTCCATCTCGATGATGGCCGCCTCGCTGTTCGCGGTGAACAAGGGCTACTTCGACGACCTCGACGTCAAGAAGGTGCTGGCGTTCGAAAGCGGCCTGCACGCCTGGCTGAAGGACAAGAACGCTGCTTTGATCTCCAAGCTGGAGCAGAACAAGGCGCTGGACAAAGAGTCCGAAGCCGAACTGGCCGCCGCCATCGAAGCCTTCAAGAAGACCTTCGCCTAAGGCGCCGGCCCCACCACACAAGGAACGGCAATGGCAGCAGGCAAGGAAATCCGCGGCAAGATCAAATCGGTGGAAAACACCAAGAAGATCACCAAGGCCATGGAAATGGTCGCCGCCTCCAAGATGCGCAAGGCGCAGGAACGCATGCGTTCGGCCCGGCCCTACGCCGAGAAGGTGCGCAACATCGCCGCCAACCTCGGCAAGGCCAACCCCGAGTACACGCACGCGTTCATGAAGACGAACGACGCCAAGGCGGTCGGGATCATCGTGGTCTCCACCGACAAGGGCCTCTGCGGCGGCTTGAACACCAACGTGCTGCGCGCGGTCACGCAGAAGCTGCGCGACCTGCAGGGCGATGGCCAGCAGGTGCAGACGGTCGCCATCGGCAACAAGGGCCTGGGCTTCCTGAACCGCATCGGCGCGCAGGTGGTGTCGCATGTCACCCAGCTGGGCGACACGCCGCACCTCGACCGCCTGATCGGGCCGGTCAAGGTGCTGCTGGACCAATATGCGGCGGGCAAGCTGAACGCCGTGTACATCGGCTACACGAAGTTCATCAACACCATGCGCCAGGAGCCGGTGCTCGAGCAGCTGCTGCCCCTGTCGGCCGCCAAGATGGAAGCCGAATCGAAGGCGGCCGGTGGCGAGCCGGGCTGGGACTACATCTACGAGCCGGAC
This sequence comes from Caenimonas sedimenti, assembly GCF_007833165.1. GTDB lineage: Bacteria > Pseudomonadota > Gammaproteobacteria > Burkholderiales > Burkholderiaceae_C > Ramlibacter > Ramlibacter sedimenti. The sequence goes on from NZ_VOBQ01000014.1 coordinate 158,431, forward strand.
GCGCAAAGCGTCATCGACGACCTGCTGCTGCGTTACGTCGAGGCGCTGATCTACCAGGCGGTGGCCGAGAACATGGCTTCCGAACAGTCCGCCCGCATGGTGGCCATGAAGGCCGCCACCGACAACGCCGGCAGCCTGATCGGCGAACTCAAGCTGGTCTACAACAAGACGCGCCAGGCCGCGATCACGAAAGAGCTTTCGGAGATCGTGTCTGGGGCGGCCGCGGTCTGACCGCACTGATTTGAATATTTAGGAGAGCAACACATGGCTCAAGTCCAAGGAAAAATCGTCCAGTGCATCGGCGCCGTCGTCGACGTCGAGTTCCCGCGCGAGCAGATGCCGCGCGTGTACGACGCGCTCAAGATGGAAGGCACCGCGCTGACCCTGGAAGTGCAGCAGCAGCTGGGTGACGGCGTGGTCCGCACCATCGCGCTGGGCTCGTCCGACGGCCTGCGCCGCGGCTCCATGGTCTACAACACCGGCAACCCGATCACGGTGCCCGTGGGCAAGGCCACGCTGGGCCGCATCATGGACGTGCTCGGCAACCCCATCGACGAGCGTGGCCCGGTCGACCAGACGCTGACCGCGTCGATCCACCGCAAGGCCCCCGCGTACGACGAACTGTCGCCCTCGCAGGAACTGCTGGAAACCGGCATCAAGGTGATCGACCTGATCTGCCCGTTCGCCAAGGGCGGCAAGGTCGGCCTGTTCGGCGGCGCCGGTGTCGGCAAGACCGTGAACATGATGGAGCTGATCAACAACATCGCCAAGGCGCACTCCGGCCTGTCGGTGTTCGCCGGCGTGGGTGAGCGCACCCGCGAAGGCAACGACTTCTATCACGAGATGGCCGACTCCAAGGTCGTCGACCTGGACAACCTGGCCAACTCCAAGGTGTCGATGGTCTACGGCCAGATGAACGAGCCCCCGGGCAACCGCCTGCGCGTCGCGCTGACCGGCCTGACGATCGCCGAATCCTTCCGCGACGAAGGCCGTGACGTGCTGTTCTTCGTGGACAACATCTACCGCTACACGCTGGCCGGCACCGAAGTGTCCGCACTGCTGGGCCGCATGCCTTCCGCCGTGGGCTACCAGCCGACGCTGGCCGAGGAAATGGGCCGCCTGCAGGAGCGGATCACGTCGACCAAGGTCGGCTCGATCACCTCGATCCAGGCCGTGTACGTCCCCGCGGACGACCTGACCGACCCGTCGCCCGCCACCACCTTCGCCCACCTGGACGCCACCGTGGTGCTGTCGCGCGACATCGCCGCGCTGGGCATCTACCCCGCCGTGGATCCGCTGGACTCCAACAGCCGCCAGGTCGACCCCAACGTCGTCGGCGAAGACCACTACTCCACGACCCGCGCCGTGCAGCAGACGCTGCAGCGCTACAAGGAACTGCGCGACATCATCGCCATCCTGGGCATGGACGAACTGTCGCCGGAAGACAAGCTGGCGGTGGCCCGCGCCCGCAAGATCCAGCGCTTCCTGTCGCAGCCGTTCCACGTGGCCGAAGTGTTCACCGGTTCCCCCGGCAAGTACGTCCCCCTGGCCGAAACCATCCGCGGCTTCAAGATGATCGTGGCCGGCGAGTGCGACCACCTGCCCGAGCAGGCGTTCTACATGGTCGGCACCATCGACGAAGCCTTCGAGAAGGCCAAGAAGCTGGCTGCGTAACCATGGTGGATACCACCCACACCATCCACGTCGACGTCGTCTCCGCCGAAGAGAGCATCTTCTCCGGCGAGGCGAAGTTCGTCGCGCTGCCGGGTGAAGCCGGCGAACTCGGGATCTACCCGCGCCACACGCCGCTGATCACGCGCGTGAAGCCCGGTTCGGTGCGCATCGAGAAGGTCGACGGCACCGAGGAGTTCGTGTTCGTCGCCGGCGGCATCCTGGAAGTCCAGCCGAACCGCGTCACCGTCCTGTCCGACACCGCCATCCGCGGCAAGGACCTCGACGAGGAAAAGGCCAACGAAGCCAAGCGAGCGGCCGAAGAGGCGCTGAAGAACGCGAAGAGCGAGATCGACATCGCCAAGGCCACGTCCGAGCTCGCCGTCATGGCGGCGCAGCTGGCGGCCTTGCGGAAGTTCCGGCAGAAAAGATGACAGTGACATTGGGGACAGACCAGGGTAGCGAAGCGATCTGCTCTGTCCCCAACTGACTAGAACCGACCGATCAAGAAGAAGTAAGCGTGACTTGAAATAAGCGTCAAAAGAACCGACGCGCTCTGGCCCTCGTCGCAAGACGAGGGCTTTTTTCTTTACTGGGGTTTCGCCAGGGAATGCATCAGAGGCGGCACTTCGGCCGCCAGTTCGCGCGCCAGGAATCCCAGTCCACCGTGACGCTGTTCAAGCAACTCGCCCGCGCGCGCATGCAAGGCGACACCCCACGCGGCGGCCTGCTCGGGCGTCGCTCCGCGTGCGACCAGCCCCACCACCAAGCCGGCCAGCACGTCGCCCGAGCCCGATGTGCCGAGCCCCGGGCACCGCGACGAATGCCGCCAGACTTTCCCTGTGGCGCTGGCGATGCAGGTGTCCGCGCCCTTCAGTGCAACCGCCGCATTCCACCGTGACGCGAAGCGCGCGACGCACGCTTCAGGCGCGGCCAGGATCGCCTCCTTGGATTCACCGGTGAGGTGCGCCATCTCGCCCGCATGCGGAGTCAGCACGGCGGCCTGCCGCAACGGGGCCAGCCCCAGCACGCAATCCATGGCCAGCGCATCCAGCACGACGACGCCCTGCATGAGCCGGGGCAGCAGCCCCGCCAGGAAAGCCACGGTGGCCTCGCCTCCCGTCATGCCGGGACCGAGCAGCGCGGCAGCCGCGCCCTCCGCCACTTCCTCCAGCAGGATCAGGCCCTCGACGCGCAGTTCGCCCTTCTCCGACTCCGGCAACGCAATCACGCGTGCTTCCGGCATGGCGATGGCGACGGTCTGAGCGGCCGACTGCGGCGTCGCCACCACCAGCTTGCCGGCGCCCGCGCGCAAGGCCGCAGTGGCGGCGAGCCAGGCCGCGCCGGGCATCTCGCGGCTGCCGGCCACCACCAGCACGCGGCCGCGGCTTTCCTTGTCCCCCTCGGCATCGACCGTGGGCAGCGGCCAGCGCCGCAGCAGCGCATCGTCGATGGCGGTGATGCCGGCCGGCGCCGTCATGGCTTGGGCGCCGCCTGCGCGTCGGGCGCCACCGTCACCGGGGCACCGGCCTCGACGAGCGGGGCGATGAAGTTGACGCGGTCCGGCGCCAGCTGGTGGCCATCGGACGCCAGCCGGTAGGACGTGATCGAGCAATTGGGCACGTCGCCCAGCTTGTCGATCGCCAGGATCTGCTGTTCGTCGAGGTTCTCGACCAGATAGCGCATGCAATTCACGATGACCTGGTGCGCCACCACGAGCACGCGTTCGCCACCGTGCTCGCGCGTCATCATCTCGGTCAGGCTGCGCAGCCGCAGGATCACGTCGCACCAGCTCTCGCCGCCCGGCGGGCGGAAATAGAACTTGCCCACGTGGTGGCGCTGGGCATCGAGCTCTGGAAATTTCTGCACGATGCCGTGCCGCGTGAGGCGGTCCAGCACGCCGAACTCCTTCTCGCGCAGCCGCTCGTCCACGCGCAACCTCACGTCCGTGCCTTCACGCAGCCCGGCCTGCTCGAGGATCAGGCGTGCGGTTTCCCGGGCCCGTACGTAGGGCGAGCACAGCACCACCTGCGGCCGCTCCGGCGCGGGCAGGTCGCGAAACCAGCGGCCGAGCGCGATGGATTGCTCGATGCCGAGGTCCGACAGGGGCGTGTCGATGTCGCGGAATTCGATGTCGATCAGCGCCAGGCCCGCGGCCTCGGCCGCATCGCGCGCGACGTTCCCCGCGCTCTGACCATGGCGCGCGATCCACAGTGTCTGGGGCCAGCCTTCCTTCACCCGCCGAGTGTCGGCGGCCGCCACGGCCGCGCTTGTCGAAGGAACTCGGGAGAGCCTGTAGGAGCGGGGAGACGGCGCGGCCCGCGCGGGTCTCAGCCCAGCACCGGCTCGTCCGGCAGCTCGTTGGCGTTCGGCGCGTCGCCCGCCACCGGGAAGTGCTGGACCAGCAGCGCGGACACTTCCTCCAGCGCCTGCGTGAGACCGTCCTCGAAGCGTCCCTCGTGGAAGGCGGTGCCCATGCGCTGCACGATCGCCTGCCACTCCTCCGGGCGCACGTGCCGGTTCAACCCGCGATCCGCCACGATCTCGATCGCGTGTTCCGCCAGCAGCAGGTAGATCAGGACGCCGTTGTTGTGTTCGGTGTCCCAGACCCGCAGCTTGCCGAACAGCGTGAGCGCCCGTTCGCGCGGCCTCGCATTGCGCCACACGTAGCTGGTGGGCAGCCCCGCTTCCACGTAGATGCGCACCTCGCCGCTGTGGCGGCGCTCGCTCGCGGCGACGCGGCGCGTGAGGCGTTCAACCATGTCGCGCGGGATGGCGCGGCGCGTGTCCGTGTCATCGAGCCAGCGGTGCTTGAACAGGCGCCTGATCTTGTCCAGCATCACCAGTCCCCCGAGGCGCCGCCGCCACCGAAATCACCACCGCCGCCGGAGCTGAAGCTGTCGCTTCCGCCCGAGCTCCAGCTGCCGCCGCTGCTGCTGCCGGACCCCCAGCTCCAGTCCGAACTGCGGCCGGAACCCCTGCGCCGCGCGTAGGCCGGCGCCTTCATGCCGAGCATGAGGGCGAACAGCATGGAAACCATCCCGGCGACCGCCCCAATGAGAAGGCTGGACGTGATCCAACTCGCGATGGCGCCGAAGGCCCCGCCGGTGAACACCGAGCCCATCTTGTTGCCGAACATCGTGCGCAGCACGGTGGCGCCAATGGGCACGCCGACGAAGAGGAAGATGCCGAAGTCGGCCCAGTCGAACCCGCCCGCGCCCCCGCCGCTGTTGGCGCTGCCTTGGGTCGGTGCGGGCAGCGCCTCGCCAGTGACGCGCGCAATCAGCTGGTCGGCCGCGGCCTGCAGGCCGCCGGCGAAGTCGCCCTGCTTGAAGCGCGGCGTGATCGCCCCGTCGATCACCTGCTTCGCCGCCAGGTCCGGCACCGCGCCTTCGAGCGTCTTCGCCACCTCGATGCGGACCTTGCGGTCGTTCTTGGCGACGATGAGCAGGATGCCGTCACCGACGTCCTTGCGGCCGATCTTCCAGGCGTTGCCGACGCGGTTGGCGTAGCTGGCGATGTCTTCGGGCTGCGTGGTCGGCACCATCAGGATGACCAGCTGCGAACCCTTCTTCGCTTCGAAGGCGGCCAGCTTGTCTTCCAGGCCCTTGCGCTGGATGTCGTCCAGCGTGCCGGTCTGATCGATCACCCGCGCGGTGAGGGCGGGTACCGGCAGGACCCCCTGGGCGCAGGCGCCCAGCCACGCCAACGCGGCCAGCAGGAAGACGAGGATCGCCTTCAAGCGCTTGCGTCCGCTAGCGGGTCGTCGTGGTGGCCGGCGCCGAAGGCGTCGTGCCGAACTCCACCTTCGGCGGGGCGGAGATCTGCGCTTCGTTCTGCACCGTGAAGACGGGCTTCGGGTCGTAATTGAAGACCATCGCCGTCAGGTTGCTCGGAAAGCTGCGCGCGAGGACGTTGTACTCCTGCACCGCCTGGATGTAGCGGTTGCGGGCCACGGTGATCCGGTTTTCCGTGCCTTCGAGTTGCACCCGCAAGTCGCGAAATCCCTGATTGGCCTTCAGGTCCGGATAGCGCTCGCTCACCACCAGCAGCCGCGAGAGCGCGCTGGACAGCTCCCCCTGCGCCTGCTGGAATTTCTGGAAGGCTTCCGGATTGTTCAAGGTCTCGGGCGTCACCTGCACCGACGTCGCCCTGGCCCGCGCCTCGACCACCTTGGTGAGCGTCTCCTGCTCGAAGTTGGCTTCGCCCTTGACCGTGGCGACGATGTTGGGGATCAGATCGGCCCGCCGCTGGTACTGGTTGAGGACTTCGCTCCACGCCGACTTGGACTGCTCGTCCAGGCGCTGGAAATCGTTGTAGCCGCAGCCGCTCAGGGCGAGCGCGGCGAACAGTGCGGCGAGGGCGGAGAACCATCTTTTCATCGTGCAGTCCTTCGAAAGTGGCGGCAACGGTAGCATAGATGGGATGGTGCGACTCGAAGTCGCTTCCTAGCTGGTCAAGTGCCAGCCTTCAACAGAGCGTTTCTCCTCGGAGAGACGACGATTTCCTCCCAGGAAATCAGATCAGATGGCCGGTGGAAATGCCTCGCATTTTGCCGGTCTGAGAGGCCCTCCCCGGGTGCTCTCGCAACAAAATTCGGCCCCACGGCAGGGATTTTCGTTGCCTGAACGATACAGTTACAAAATAAAGTTGGACTGTATTCGCCGCCTCTCTGGGTGGCCAACGAAGCGGCACCGCTCAAGGTGTCTTGTTTCCTCACTGAAACCACGCATGGAACTGCGTGACCTCACCCGTAAGTGCGACCTGAGTAATCGGGTGGTGCGAAGCAACGGATAAACCTCCTCCGCTCGCAAGAGCAACAGTGTGCCGGCGACGGCGTACGACGCGCTGACCAAGACTGCGCGAGGAGGGTGAGGTAAAGGGTATGGGAAACGCAAGTGAACGTTCGACCGAACCGTCGTCACTATGAGGCAGCTAACGCTTGGTTTCTGGGTCACCGGAGAGCTGCAGCCAAACGGCAACGTGCCTGGGTCCGTGTGTCATCCACCACGGATCGTTCCCTATGAGCACGCGGCGGAGAGAACGTCCCTAACCCCGTCGTCTGAGACAGCCATCAGACGGACACCTTGGGAAACGAGGTAAACCCGATGCACCGCCGCGCCTTCCCGGCGCGGCAACCGAAGCGCGAGCGACGGCCATGGTGTAGCGGGCAGAGGAAGAAGCAAAAAGCGAATGCCGATCTGTAATGGGTCGGATAGGGGTTCCAGCTTTGCCCCGGCGTGAAAGCGCGCTGACTTGCTTCAAGTGCGACGGCGTAAGCCGCTGCGAACTTTAACTATGACCCTGCGGGTTGATCGACCCGCACGGGTCGATCTTCGTCCTGTGGGGTTCCTCACTGGAGAAGGTATGGAAATTGACGAAGGCGTTCGCGCTTCCGTCTCTACGCCTCCAGGCGAGCCTAGCGACTGGCACCTCATTGATTGGGGGCTGGTCGCGCAGTTCGTCGGGAAGGCGCAGACGCGCATTGCGCAGGCAGAACAGGACAAGGACTACCGCCGGGTCAAACGACTCCAACGTAGCCTTGTCCGCTCATGGCAGGCCAAGGCATTGGCTGTCAGGAGAGTTACCGAGAACCGAGGGAAGCGGACGAGTGGCGTCGACCGCGAACTCTGGAATACACCAGAAGCCAAATGGAATGCGGTGTGTCGGCTGAATCAATCGGGATACCGGGCGCGGCCCCTGAAGCGCGTCTACATCCCGAAATCGAATGGGAAGGAGCGTCCTCTGGGCATCCCGACCATGTTCGACCGGGCGATGCAGGCCCTCTACCTGCTCGCGCTGGAACCGGTGTCTGAGTGCGCCTCCGATCCGAACAGCTACGGCTTTCGGAAAGGTCGATCCACGCATGATGCCCGGCAACAGTTGTTCGTGTGTCTGTCCAGTGGCGCTTCGGCGCGCTGGATTCTCGACGCGGACATCTCGGGTTTCTTCGACAACATCAATCATGAATGGTTGCTTCGCCACGTTCACCTGAACAAGCGCGTTCTCCAGCAATGGTTGAAATCAGGCGTCATCGAAAGAGGACAACTGAACCGCACAGAGATGGGAACGCCGCAAGGCGGGATCATCTCGCCGACACTGGCGAACATCACGCTCAACGGGCTGGAACACGATCTGGTGCAGCATCTCAATGCGGCACTTGGCGTCAAGAAGGCTCAGAAAGCGAAGGTCAATGTGGTGCGATACGCGGACGACTTCGTAGTGACCGGCGACTCGAAAGAGTTGTTGGAAACCATCGTGGTCCCATGGATAGTGCAGTTCCTGCGCGAGCGGGGGCTGGCGCTGTCCACGGAAAAGACCCGCCTCGTGCACATTGATCAAGGCTTCGACTTCCTTGGTTGGAATTTCCGGAAGTACGACGGAAAGATGCTCATCAAGCCCAGTACGAAAAACGTGAAAGCGTTCTACCGAAAGGTGAGTGACATTGTCGAAGGTTCGCTATCGGTTCCAACGGAACGTCTCATCAGGAAGCTCAATCCAGTTCTTCGGGGCTGGGCGGAGTACCACAAAGGAGCGGTTGCGAAAGCAGCGTTCTCGCGCCTCGACCAGCTGCTTTACTGGCGGTTGATGCGCTGGGCGCTGCGAACGCATCCCCGAAAGACCAGTGCGTGGGTGTACGAGAAGTACTGGCAGAAGTTCGGCGACAGCCGTGCATTTGCCACCGCCAGCGCGAATCGGAAGGGGGAACCAGTGTCGCTGGTCTTGTACCGGCTCGCGGACACGAAAATTGTCCGACACACGAAGATCAAGGGCGACTACAACCCCTTTGACCCCGCGTGGGAAATCTACGGTGAAGAGCGCCATGTCGCACTGAGGTCGGAAGACATCATGGGCACGCAACGCTCGACACTATGGGTGCAGCAGGGTGGGTATTGCCCTGTCTGCGAGACGTTACTGGACAGTGCTGCGGAGTCTGACGACCACCATATCGTCTACCGCATGCACGGCGGGAGCAACGCTCTCGCCAATCGCGTGCTCCTGCACCCGATCTGTCACCGGCGGGTACACGCCCTGGGTTTGGAGGTAACCAAGCCGGTCCCTGCACGAGGGACTTAAATCTGGAACGTAGACTGTGGCCATGCAGCCCATACAGTTTGCGTCTCCGGTGGTCGTGCTAGAGCCGTATGCGTTGAAAGGCGCACGTACGGTTCGTTGGGGGGGATGGTGCTGCGAAGCATCATCCCTACCCTCCCATGGGGACCCACTTCAAGTGCTGCACGCGGCGTCCCGGGGCAACCCATCCGCGCCGAGGCCGCGCCTCCTCGTCGCCGGCGCGACGGGCGTGCTCGGCAACGAGGTGTTGCGGCGGCTCGCCGGTTCATCGCTCTTCTCGTTCACCCAGGTGCTGGCGCGCGAACCCATCACCGCCGGCCTGCGGGGCGTGGGCGTGACGCTGGTGCCACCGGAGGAACCTGCGGCGTGGCCGCCTGGCGCGGCCGATGTGGCCGTGGTGCTGTTCGAGCCGGCGCGCCTGTTCTACGACCGTGAGCGCGCCTTGTGGACGCCGCGGCCGGAGCAACTGGTGCCGCTCGCGCGATGGCTGCGCGCCAGCGGCGTGCGCACGCTGGCCGTCGTGTTGCCGCATGCGCCGGGCCGCCTGCCGGACGCCCTGAAACGCGGCCTGGCCAATCTCGATGAACATGCGGTGGCGGGGCTCGGCTTCGAACGCGTGCTGCTCCTGCGTTCCGCCCGCAAGCCGGACCCGGTCGCCGGCCTGGGCCGGCCCCAGCGGTTCGCGCACTGGATGCTCTCGGTGTTCAAGTACATGATCCCCAGCAGCGAGCAGCCCGTCCGGGCGTGCCGCGTGGCCGACTTCCTGGCCGTGGCGCTGCAACTCGCGCCGCCGGGAACCCACGTGGCGGCGCCCGAGGTCCTCTGGGAGGCAACCCAGGGCCCGCTGGAGCCGGTGGCGCGGCGCTGGCTGGGCGCCTGAACGCCGGCGCGGCAAAGCGCGGCACAATCCCGGGTAAACCTCGCCCGCATGCGCAAATCCAAGCTCCAGGCCGCCCATCTCGATGGCGACGCCGACGACGTCGAAGCGGCGTTCTACGACGCCCTGCAGAACGCCGACCTCGAAAAGCTGATGGCCTGCTGGGCCGACGAAGACGACATCGTCTGCATCCACCCTGGCGGCCCCCGGGTCGTCGGCGCCACGGCGATCCGTGCCACCTTCGAGGCGATGTTCGCCAATGGCAGCATCCGCGCCGTGCCGGAAAAGGTGCGCAAGATCGTCTCGGTGGCCAGCAGCGTGCACAACCTGCTGGAGCGCGTGGAAGTGCTCACGCCCCAGGGCCCACAGCAGGCGTGGGTGATCGCCACCAACGTCTACCACCGCACGGCGCAGGGCTGGCGGCTGGTGGCGCACCACGCCAGCCCCGGCACGGTGAGCGAGATCCAGGAAGTGTCGGACGCGCCATCCGTCCTCCACTGAATCCATCGATGCAAGATTACCGAGCGCCCTGGTGGCTGCCCGGCGGCAACCTGCAGACCATCTGGGCCGCGCTGGCGGCGCGCCGCACCCATGCCGCCCCGCCACGCTACCGCCGCGAGCGCTGGAGCACGCCTGACGGCGACTTCGTCGACGTCGACTGGCTGGATCCGGAAGTGCCGCCGCCGGCCGACGCGCCGCTGCTGGTGCTGTTCCACGGCCTGGAGGGCTCCTCGCGCAGCCACTATGCCGAGGCGTTTGCCGATTTCGCCGCCGCGCACGGTTTGCGCTTCGTCGTCCCGCACTTCCGCGGCTGCAGCGGCGAGCTGAACTGGGGCCCGCGGGCGTATCACTCCGGCGACCACGAGGAGATCGGCTGGATCCTGACCCGCGTGCGCGAGCACCACACGGGCCGGTTGGCCGCCGTGGGCGTTTCGCTGGGCGGCAATGCATTGATGCGCTGGGCCGGCGAGCATGGCGAGGCTGCGGGCCGGCTGGCCGACGCAGTCGCCTCGGTGTGCTCCCCTCTCGACCTCGCGGCGGGCGGCCACGCCATCGGCCGCGGTTTCAACCGGCTGGTCTACACGACGATGTTCCTGCGCAGCATGAAGCCCAAGGCGCTGCGCAAGTGGGCGCAGCATCCCGGCCTGTTCGACCGCGAAGCGCTGCTCGCCGCGCGCGACCTCTACGAGTTCGACAACATCTTCACCGCCCCGCTGCACGGCTTTCGCGACACCGAGGACTACTGGGCGCGCGCGTCCGCCAAGCCGCACCTGCACCGCATCCGCATTCCGGCGCTGGTGCTCAACGCCGGCAACGACCCCTTCATCCCGGCCCAGAGCCTGCCGGGCGCCAGTGAAGTGGGGCCGCACGTGACGCTCTGGCAGCCCCAGCAGGGCGGGCACGTCGGTTTTCCCGCCGGCCCATGGCCGAGCCACGTGCGCGCGATGCCGGAAGCGGTCGGGGGCTTTCTGCTCGCGCACATCGCCTGATGCGCCGCGGCCGCTAGACTAGCTCCAGTGCGAGCATTCAGAAGTTGGGCGCCCACGCGGCGGTTGGGACATTGGTCGAGGCGGAGCGGGGCGGCGTGGCCGCTGCTGGCCGGCTTCGCCGCGCTCGTGCTGCTGCTGGAAGCCGGGTTCGAGCTGGTCGACGCGGCGCACCTGCTCATCCCCCGCCAGTGGCCCACGCCCTACCTCGGCCAGTGCCTGGACCTGCTGCTGCACCTTGGCGTGATCGGCTTCATGCTGGCGCTGGTCGAGCGGCTGTTCCCCGGCAGCGCGTCGCCCAAGCGCTACTTGCAGGCGCTATGGTTCTGGGCCTGGTACATCCCCGTGGCCGTCTGGTGCGGCAACGCCGTGCACGACTTCGTCACGCGGCACGGCATCGAGCCGCTCCTGTCCGTGGGCTTGGCGGACCTGCGCCTGGAGAACCCCTGGCAGACGGTGGCCGGCGCCGCGCTGGTGCTGCTGGGCGCGATCGTGCTGGACTTCTTCGTCTACTGGTTCCACCGGATGCAGCACGCGGTGCCGCTGCTGTGGGCCTTTCACAGCACGCACCATGCGAACCGCTCGCTGAACGGCGTCGGTTCCTACCACCACCCGCTGGAAGACGTCCTGCGCATCCCGTTCATGATGCTGCCCCTCGCGCTCACCATCGAGATCGAGGCGCCGCAACTGGCCTTCGTCTCCGCGTTCGTCGCCACCTGGGGCTTCGTCAACCACATGGACACGCACCTGCATTTCGGCCCGTTGCTGCGCAACGTGTTCGCGGACCCGTGGTACCACCGGGTGCACCACTCCCTGGCCACGGAGCACTACGACAAGAATTTCGCCGGCACCTTCTCGCTGTGGGACCGCCTGTTCGGCACGCAGGTGCTGCCGCCGGCCGATGCGCACCAGCTGCCGGTGGGCCTGGTGGACGTTCCGCATCCCGAGGGCCTGCGCGACTACCTTTTCACTCCGCTGCGCGTGCTGTCGCGGCGCCTGCGGCCGGCCAAGGCCGACGCGACCGACGAGGCCCTGGGCAAGAGCCACTAGCGTCGCAGCCCGTCGCTGAGACGCGTCGCCGCCTTGACATTTGCGCACCGTTGGCCAGAATCGGCCTCGGGAGAAGTTGTAAATGGATGTATCGTCAAGAGCCAGGCTCGTGCTGTTGGCTTGCCTGGGTTGCTTGATGCTCCCCGCGGCTTGGGCGGGTGAAAGTGAAGCGCTGCGTGTCCAGGGTGAGCAGCGCCGCTGGCAAGGTGATGTCGATGCGGCCGTGGGCTTGCTGCGCCAGTCCCGTGCACGCGCCAGCACGAACTCCGAGGCCGTGCAAGCGGCCATTTCGCTTGGCGCTGCCTTGCTGCAGGCCCGCCGCCTCGACTACCGGCTCGTCCATATCGCCTCGCACGCTGTGTTCGGGGGCACCGCGGGACACGAGCTACATCCTGGCCTTCGACGACCTACTCGGGATCAACCGCCTGCAAAGCGTGCTGTGCTCCGACAAGCTCCAGCACTCGCCGATCGATCTGCTCACGCTGTCCGCCTGCGAGACGGCGGAAGGCAACGACCGAGCGCCGCTCGGCATTGCCGGTGCCGCCATGCGGGCGTGGGCGCGCAGCGTGCTGGGCACCCCGCGGCCGGTGGACGACGATGCGGCGCGCCAGCTGACGGAACTTTTCTACCGGGGCCTCGCCATCGACGGGCGCAGCAAAGCGGCGGCATTGCGCGATGCGCAGGTCGAGTTGCTGCGGAAGCCGGCCAACCGCCACCCTGGGCGCCGTTCAGCCTGGTCGGCAATTGGAGATAACTGTTGATGCGACCGCGCCTGCGTGCACTTCCCTTGGCCGTCCTAGCCTTGCTGTCTCCCGTCCTGGCCTTGCTGTCTCCCGTCCTGGCCGGTGCCCAGGTCCGCACCGATGGCAGCCTCGGTGGTGCCGCGCGCAGTCTCGCCGGCCCCACCTACGCGATCACCGAAAGCCTGGGCCAGCGGGCGGGCAACAACCTGTTCCACAGCTTCCAGACCTTTCGCATCGGCGCGGGCGAGACCGCGCTGTTCAGCACGAGCACGCCGACCATCGCCAACGTGTTCGGGCGAGTCACCGGAGGCGCGGTTTCCACCATCGACGGAACGATCCGCTTGCAGGCCGCCGCCGGCGCCCCGGCGCTGTTCCTCATCAATCCCGCCGGCGTCGTTTTCGGAGCAGGCTCCGCGATCGACGTGCCCGGTGCGTTCCACGTGAGCACGGCCGACTCGATCCGTTTCGCCGACGGTGTTTTCCACGCCGGTCTCGCGCGGGCCAGCACCTTCTCGGCTGCGCCGCCGGAGGCCTTTGGCTTCCTCGGAGAGCAGCGCGCGGCCGTGGTGCTGCGCGGTGCCCAGTTGGCGAACGGCGATGCGCCGGTGGCCATCGTGGCGGGGGACGTCATGCTGCAGGACGGCGCTTCGGTCAGCAATCGCGCCGGCCCGCTGAGGCTGGTCGCCGTGGGCCGGCAGGCAATGCAGGTGCCGCTGGACGGCGAGCCCGGTCCGCTGCAGGGGACCCTTCGCATCGAGCCAGGCGGCATCGTGCAAACGGTGTCGCGGGACGCCGCCGCTGGCGGGGCGATCCAGGTCGCGGCCGGGCGCGTCGAAGTGGCCGGGCCAGCCGACCCGGACGCTCCCGGCACCACCGGGATCGTCAGTTCCGCCGATGCGGCAGGCCCAGGGGGCGCCGTGTGGGTGCGGGCCGATGACGCTCTCGTGCTGTCGCGCGGAGCCGCCATCGAAAGCATCGCCTGGGGCGAGGGTGCGGGCGGCCCGGTGCATGTGTCGGCCGGCTCGCTGCTGATCGATAGCCAGGGCGATTTCTTCACCCGCATCCAGTCCAAATCTTTCTTTGGCGGAGGGCCTGCCGGCGACGTGGGTGTCGATGTCCGGGGGAATGCGCGGATCGCGGGAGCGCGCCCACTGGAGGATGGATTCGCCTGGTGGCAGTCCGGTGATGGCCGCATCACGGCAGGGCAGGCATTCATCGGCAGCATGGCGTATGTCAGTTCCAGCGGCGCCGTCAAGGTGAACGCGGGCCGGCTGCGGCTGGAAAACGGGGCCGCCCTCGGAACGGAGGCGGGGTCGTCCGGCCAGGCTGGGTCGATCGCCATCCAGGCCGGCAACCTCACTCTCGCGGGGGGAGGCATCTACACGGTCAACACCGGCGATGCGAACGGTGGGGGGATCACGGTGAGCGCCGCAGAGCAGCTGCATCTGGGCGAGAACAGCATCCTGGTGACGACGAGCGTGGGGGCAGGGCGGGGCGGCGACATTGCCGTGCGGGCCAAGGAGGTGGAGATCCGCAACAGCGTGATCCAGACCGCCGCCTATGACACGGGGCGGGGCGGTGACGTGACGCTCGACCTGGAAGGCAGGTTGCACGTGGCGAATGACGTGCCGGGAACCTGGTCGGGCATCTTCGCCACGGCGGAGGAGTCCCCCCTGCTCGGGCTGCAGGGCGAAACGTCCGGCCGCATCGGGATCCGCGCGGGCCAGCTCAGTATGGAGGGTGTGGGCGGCGACGACGGGGACAACCGCCAAAGCACGCTGACCGGCATCGCCACCTCGACCTACGGCAACACGGCGGGGAACATCGGGATCGAGGTCGCCGGCGCGGCATCGCTGCGCAATGCCACGATCCGGTCGCGCGGCCAATTCGGGGGCAGCACGGGATCGATCAGGCTGCGCGCTGGCGGGGCCGTGCTGCTGGAAGACACCTCGATGGAAACGGACTCCCAGCTGGTTTCGGAGACCTTCGTGGGCCTGGCCGGCGATATCGACGTGGAGGCGCCCGCTCTCCACCTGGTGGGCCGGGAATGGTCGTCCTACATCACCACCTCGGGCGTCACGGACCAGGGCACGGGCGGCGCGGGAACGATCCGGCTCCGCGTCGCGGGGCCCATGACCGTGCAAGGGGGCGGTGGGGTCTCGAGCATCACCACCTCGCTCGGACTGATGGACAGGAGCGGCGGTTCCGGCGGTCCCGTCGGGGTGGACATCCGTGCGGGCAGCCTGCTGCTCGACGCCCTCGACGCCGACACGGTCACGCAGATCGCCAGCCGCGTGCCCAGCGGGTCGGGCGGCGTTGCGCGCGATCTCCTGCTGAAAGTCGACGGCCCCATCGAACTGCGCCACGGCGCATTCATGACGACGACGACCATGGGCATCGGCAACGCCGGTACCCTCTCCATCGAGGCCGGCAGCCTGCTGATCGACAACAACGGCAGCGGCCGGTTGGGCGGCGTGTCGAGCGAATCCCTGGCCTGGGCCGGCGGCTTCATCACCGGCGATGCCGGGGACATCTCCGTGCGGCTGCGCGGCGATCTCGAGGTGCGTGCGGGGGGCAGGATCAGCTCGTCGTCGGTGCAAGGCGCCGCGGGGACCGTCCGTGTCGAAGCGGCCAACGTGCTGCTGACGGGCGGGTACACCGGACCGCCGATCGAATGCCTCATCTGCCCGGACAGCGCTTACCGCAGCAGCATCGCCGCCTTCATCCTTCCATTGGGAACGCAGCGCATCCCGGCATCCGGCCAGGGCGGCAACGTTTCCATTACCGCGTCCGGCCGGATCCGGGTGGAGGACGGGGCGCAGATCACGATCCGCAACGACGCGATCGTCGGCGGCGACGCACCCGCGCGCGGCCTGCTGCAATTGGCGGCGCCGCTGATCGAGTTGCGCGGAAACAATGCCACCATCAGTGCCGCGTCCACCGGCAACGTCGGGGCCGGTGACATCCAGATCGATGCGGGCCGGGCCGTTGTCATCCAGGACAGCCGCATCGTGACCTCCGCCGTCGGCACGGCGGGCGACGGAGGCTTCATCCGTGTGAACGCACCCGTGATGGCACTTTCCACCGGCTTCGTGCAGGCCAACGCGATCGCGAGCAGCGCGGCCGGCGGCGACATCGCGGTCAATGTGCGGGCGCTGCTCTCGAGCCACGAGAGCCTGCACGTGGGCGGTGACTCAGTGGCCGTGTTCGAAGCGGGACGCGCGGGCGGCAACGTGATCCAAGCCGTCGCGCCCACCGGCGTCAGCGGCAACATCCAGATCGCCTCCCCACAGCTCGACCTGGCTGGCACGCTGACGCTGGTCACGGCCGGCACCCTCCCCAACGAACCCCTGGGCAAGAGCCCGTGCCGGCGCACCGGGGGCAGCGCACTGGGGCTCGCCGGGCGCGGCGGGCTCGCGCCTTCGGCGATGGACCCCGTGGGTTCGCAATTGGGCCAGTGGGCAAGCGCTCCGGCCGGCGCGTCGGTCGTGCGCCTCGCGGGTCGCGCCGGCTGCGTGGGATCGTGATTGTTCCGGAGCGGAGCCTCACGCGGGTGGACGAGGTTCGCTCGCACGTGACGCTCTGGCAGCCCCCACAAGGTGGGCACGTCGGTTTTTCCGCCGCCCTGTGGGCTGGCATGTCTGCGCCATCCCGTGCCACGGCAACTGGTACCAACCCTGTGGTCCACCCGCGTCGCGCGCGCATTGACATTGGCGCGCCTGAGGTGAAAATCGGCCGAGGGAGTTGTAAATGGATGTAGCTGTGAATGCCCGGCTGGGTTTGTTGACCTGCCTGGTTTGCTTGATGCTCCCCGTCGCCTGGGCCGGCGAAAGCCAATCGCTGCGCGCCCAGGGTGAGCAGCTGCGTTGGCAGGGCGATGTCGACGCGGCCGTTGTGCTGCTGCGCCAAGCCCGTGCGCGCGCAGTCTCGAACGTCGAAGCCGTGCAAGCCGGCACGTCGCTCGGCGCAGCCTTGCTGCAGGCCCGGCGGCTCGACGACGCCGAAGAAGCCTTGCTCGCTGCCTACCGTGCTGCCGCCGATGCGCCTGCGCGCGCAGCCGCCGCCCTGGAGCTGGGCAATCTTGCGCTGATGCGCAAGCAGCCTCAGCAAGCGCATACCTACTACTCGGAAGTTGCGACCAGCGGGGGCACCGGTCCGCTGGCGCTCGCCGCCCGGCTGAATCTCGCACGCTTGGCCCCCGTATCCGGCCGGGTGGAACTGCTCGTCGCCCTGCTGCCTGAAGTAGACAGGCTGCTGCCTGACCCGCCAGCCCGTGCGCATCTGCTGCTGCACGCCGGTCAAGTGGCGGCAGAGTCCGGCGCTGCCGCGCTGCCGCTGGCCCAGGTGGCCATGGAAAGGGCGCGCGCACTTGCGCGGCCTGACCCGGCATCGCGGACGCACATCGCCGCGCTGGAAGGCTTGGCGCAAGTGCATGAAGCGCAGGGGCGATGGGACGACGCGCTGCGCCTGGGCGAAACCGCGCTGGACGCGGCGCGACCCGCACCGGTACGACCGCTGCAGGACTTGCTGCTGGCCATTGAGTGGCGGCAGGCCCGCGGCTGGCGGCAGCGCGGCCGTTCCGATCTGGCGCTGGCTGCCGCCATGCGCGCCGTGGACCACGCGCAGGCGATCCGCCCCGACATGCCGATCGAGCAGGTGGATGGACGCTCGACCTACCAGGCGGTGCTGCAACCGCTGTTCGAGCTTTTCGTCGACCTCCAGCTTGGCGCCATCGATGCCCTGCCGCCCGCGCGCCAGGCAGTCGCGCTGACTCGCGTGCGCGAGGCTGTCGAGGCGATGCGCCAGTCCGAGATGCAGGATTTCCTGGGCGATCGCTGCACCGTCGAAGAGGCCGATGCCGCCCGGCTCGAGCCGGGTGCGGTGGCGCTCTACCCAATTCTGCTGTCCGATCGCGTCGAGCTGCTGGTGCAGACACGGGACAGCCTGAGCCGCGTGACCCGGTCCGTCGCGCGCGAAGAGGTCATCGCCGCCGCGCGAGCCTTGGCGAGCGCATTGCGCTCCGGCCAGGACAACTACGTCGGACCGGCCAGGCGCCTGTACGACTGGCTGTTGCGACCGGTGGAAGGTGACCTGGTGGGGATGCACACGCTGGTGGTCGTGCCTGACGGGCCGCTGCGCCTGGTGCCGTTTGCCGCGCTGAACGATGGCGAGCGGCCGCTGCTGCAGCGCATCGCGCTCGGCACGGTCACGGGCATGAGCATGACGGACGCGGGCCGCCCGCGGACGGGCCGCCCCACCACGCTGCTCGCGGGCGTGGCCCTGCCGGGCCCCGTCGTCGAGAAGCTGGCGTTGAGCGATGTGCTGCGGTCCGCGCCGGTGGCCCGCAGCGTCGCCGGCCGCGCCCCTATGCTCGCTTCGCGCACTTCGCGCTCGGCGGCGCGCGCACTGGGCGAGCGTGAGGCCGAGGCCATGCGGCGCGACCTCGCGTTGCCCGGCGTGCGTGACGAAGTGATCGCCATCGCGGCGCTGACGGGCGGCAAGGTGCTGCTGGATGGCGCGTTCACGGTCAACGCGTTCGAGCGCGAAGCGGAGGGCGGTGACTACCGGCTTGTGCACATCGCTTCGCACGGGGTGTTCGGCGGCAGCGCGGAAACCAGCTACATCCTCGCCTTCGATGACCTGCTGGGCATCAACCGCCTGCAAAGCGTGTTGCGCTCCGACAAGCTGCAGCAGTCCCCGATCGACCTGCTAACGCTCTCCGCCTGCGAGACGGCGGAGGGCAACGACCGGGCGCCGCTCGGCATCGCCGGCGCGGCGATGCGCGCGCGTGCGCGCAGCGTGCTCGGCACCTTGTGGCCGGTGGACGACGATGCCGCACGGCAGCTGATGGAAGGCTTCTATCGGGGCTTGGCGCACGGCGGGCAGAGCAAGGCGGTCGCCCTGCGTGACGCGCAGCTCGAGCTGCTGCGGCAGCCCGCCACCCGGCACCCCTACTTCTGGGCCCCGTTCAGCCTGATCGGCAACTGGAGATGACCGCGATGCGACCGCGACTGCTTCCACTTTCCCTGGCTGTCCTGGCCTTGCTCGGCCCCCTCGTGGCTGGTGCCCAGGTCCGCACCGACGGCAGCGTCGGAGCGGCGCGCAATCTGTCCGGGCCCACGTATGCGATCACTGAGGACCTAGGGCGCCGCGTCGGCACCAACCTCTTCCACAGCTTCGACACCTTCCGAATTGGCGGCGGAGAGACCGCGCTGTTCAGCACGGCGACGCCCGCGATCGCCAACGTTTTCGGGCGCGTGACGGGCGGCCAAGTGTCCACCATCGACGGCACGATCCGGCTGAAGGCTGCCGCCGGGGTTCCGGCGCTGTTCCTCATCAACCCGGCGGGCATCGTATTCGGGGCCGGTGCGGCGATCGACGTGCCCGGCGCCTTTTACGCGAGCACGGCGGATTCCATCCGCTTTCCCGACGGCGCTTTCAATGCCGACCCGGCGCGGGCCAGCACGTTCTCGTCGGCGCCGCCGGAGGCATTTGGCTTCCTGGGAGAGCGCCACGGTTCGGTCGAACTGCGTGGTGCGCAGTTGACAAACGGTGATGCGCCACTGTCCATTGTCGCCGGCGATGTGACTCTGCGCGACGCAGCCTCGGTACGCAACCGCGGCGGCAAGCTGAAGGCGGTGGCGGTGGGCCAACAGGCCGTGACAATTCCGCTCACCGGAGATCCCGGCCTGCTGCGTGGCAGGCTTCGGATCGAACCGGGCAGCTCCTTGCAGACCGAATCCCGCGCCGACATTGCGGGCGGCGCGATCCGGGTGGCGGCCGGGCGCGTCGAGGCGGAGGGTGCGACCGAAGGCGCCGTAACCGGCATCCGCAGCACTGCGCAGGTGACGGGCACCGGCGGTGCAGTGTCGGTGCGCGCAGATGAAAGCCTGGTGCTGTCGCATGGCGCGGAGATCGGCAGCGCGGCCCATGGAAGTGGCGCGGCCGGCCGGGTGCAGGTGGCGGCCGGCTCGCTGCTGATGGATGCCGTCGATGGCGACGCTTCGGTGACTTCGATTCGGTCCCTCGCGACCGCCAGCGGGGCGAGCGGTGACGTCACCGTCCACATCGCGGGCGACGCTCGCCTCAGGGGCGCTTTGATCGGCACCGAAGCCTCGGGCGAGGCGGGGTTCGCGGGGCCGGTCCGCTTGACCGCGAAGCATCTCTGGCTGGAGGACCGCGCCCGCATCCAGGCCTATGCCGATTCCGGAAGAGGCGGCGCGCTGGCCATCTCCGCCGAGAACCTGACCGTCGCGCGCAGCCGCATCGTGTCGTTTAGCGAGGTGCCCGTCGCAGTGGACGTCACCGTGCAGGACACCTTGCGCATCCAGGACGGCGCGAGTATTTCCACCTACTCGGGCGGGCCGCTGCGCGTGCAGGCGCGGCAGGTGCTGCTGGACAATGGCTCGCTGGAGAGCTACGCGATTGGTTCCGTGGATGCTGCGGGGCTGACCGTGACCGCCTCGGAGGCGGTGGAGCTGCTTAACGGCAGCACCATCGAGACAATCTTCTTGAGCGCGGGAAGCAGCGGCCCGCTGAAGTTGACGGCGGGCCGGCTGCTGGTAGACGCCAGCGAAATCCGCAGCCGGGCGGAGACGTCGGCACGCGGCGGGGACGTCCTCGTTTCGGTGGCCGGCGGCGCGGAGTTGCGCAACAACGGCAGGCTGGCTACGGAGACGATCGGCTCCACCGGGAGCGGCCTGGATCACAACGCGGGAGGCAGCATCACGCTCCGGGCCAAGTCGCTGTCGCTGCGCGGCGGCCTGCTCGAAGGCATCAATGACTCCGTGCATGGCCGCGGCGGCGATGTGACGCTGGATGTTGAGGAGAAGCTTCTCGTGGCGGACGACGGCAGCGGTGCCTTCGCCGGCATCCGGGTCGTCCGTGAGGGAGACGGCCCGATGGCGCAGGGCGCTACCGCCGGGAGCGTGGTGATCCGGGCCGGCGAACTGGTCCTGGACGGCCAACTCGACCAGCCTTCGGACGAGTACCCGTTGAACACCGGCATCTACACCTCGAGTTGGCGCGGCAGGGCAGGCAAGCTGGACATCGAGGCACGCGGCCCGGTGCTCCTGCGCAACGCCTTCGTGGTGTCCGAGGGCGTGTACGGCGGGAACAGCGGCGCGATCAGCCTGAAATCCGGGACGTCCGTGGTGCTGGAGGAAAGCGACATCAGCACCGCCAGCCGTGCGATCACCGAGACTCGTGTGAGCCGTGGCGGCGACATTAGTGTGGAAGCGCCGGAAATCCACCTGTCGGGCAAGGAACGGGGGTCAAGCATCATCAGCGACGGGAGTGTCAGCAGCGGCTTGGGTGGCGGCGGCAGGATCAGGCTGCGCGCGTCGGGGCCGATCACCCTGCGAGGGGATGCAATCATCGGGAGTTTCGTCAGGGAGCTCGGTCTCTTCGATGCGAACGATGGCGCGGCGGGAAACATCGGGGTCGACATTCAGGCGGGCAGCCTGCTCCTCGACGCGACTTCGGCCGACCACCGTGCATACATCACCAGCCGTACCACCGCGGGCACGAATGATCGTGCGCGCGACCTCGTGTTGCGGATCGGCGGCCCCATCGAGTTGCACCACGGAGCGTACATTTCAACGACGACCCTTGGCTTGGGAAACGCGGGTGATTTGTCGATCGATGCGGGCAGCCTTCTGATCGATACGCACGGAAGCGGGCGCGGAGGCGTCCTGAGCGAATCGGTGCATGCCTTCTTCGACGGCTTCGTTGCGGGGAATGCCGGCAGCGTCGTCATCCGGCTGGCGGGTGATCTGGCAGTGCGCGGCGGCTCCCGGATCAGTTCCTCCGCCGTGCAGGGCGCGGCGGGCGCGGTTCAGGTGAATGCAGCCAATATCAGGTTGACGGGGGTTTACGACGGGCCGATGGAATGCGGCGAGTGCTTGTTCGGCAGCAGCAGCATTTCAGCGTCTGTCGTGGCGCTGCCCGACCCCCTGAACACGCCTGCGTCTGGCCAATCCGGCAACGTCTCGGTGACTGCGGCGCAGAGCATCGTGGTCGCGGACGGTGCTCTGATCAACATGCAAAACAGTGCCACGGTCAAGGATCCGGCTCTCCCGTCACGCGGCACGTTGCGCCTGTCCGCTCCGCGCATCGAAGTGCGTGGCAACAATGCCTCCGTCAATGCGGCTTCCACCGGCAACGTCGCCGCGAGCGACATCCAGATCGAGGCCGGCAGCTTGGTCACTGTCCAGAACGGCCGCATCATCACCTCTGCCACCGGCAGCGCGGGCAACGGCGGCAGCATCCGCATCACCGCGCCGGTGATGGCGCTGGAAACCGGCTTCGTTCAGGCCAACGCCACCGCGGCCGGCGCAGCCGGCGGCAACATCTTCATGGATGTGCGCGCGCTGCTGTCCAGCCATGAGAGTCTGCGCGTGGGGGGCGATACAGTGGCCGTGTTCGAGGCCAACCGCGTCGGCGGCAACGTCATCCAGGCCGCTGCGCCCACCGGCATCAGCGGCAGCATCGCCATCGCGGCGCCGCAGCTCGACTTGGTGGGCGCGCTGACGCCGATGGCGGGCGACACCCTGCCCGCCGAGCCGCTCGGCAAGAGCCCCTGCCGTCGCACCGGCGGCAGCGCGCTGGGGATCGCAGGACGCGGCGGCCTCGCACTGTCCGCGACCGATCCAGTGGGATCGCAACTGGGACAGGCGGTAAGCACTTCGGCCGGGGCATCGGTCGTGCGCCTCGCAGGACGCACTGGCTGCGCGGGATCGCGATGACAAGCGTCTCCCGTCAGACCGAACAGGCATTCCGGCTCACCTTGCTCGCGCTGGCATGCGTGTTTGGCTCGGCGGGCGTGGGCGCCCAACTCCGCGACAACCCTGCTGCACCCCCTGAGCTGGCCCGCCCGCCGTTCCTGCCGCGTGCAGCGCCCGACGTCCTGCAACTGCCGCCCATCGCCGCCCCGGAAGGTCGCCGCACCGGCCCGCGCGCCAGCGGCGAACTCCTGCATACGGTCGTGATCCGCGGCAACACGGCCATCCCGGCGGATGCGCTGCAGGAGGTCGCGCGCCCCTGGCTCGGCCACTCCGCCAACGCAGCCGACCTCGAAGCCCTGCGCGTGGCGCTCACCCGCCACTACGTCGACCGCGGCTTCGTGAATTCAGGCGCGTTGCTGGACCCGAACGGCGTGCAGGGCGGGGTGCTCGCCATCGACATCGTCGAAGGCAAGCTGTCCAGCCTGCGCTTCTCGGGGCTCGACGGGCTGGACGAACGCTATGTCGCCACGCGCCTGTGGCCCGACGCGGATCAACCGCTGGATCTCAACGCGTTGCGCGAGCGCTACCAGCTGCTGCTCGACGATCCGCTGATCCAGCGGATGAACGCGCGCCTGCTGCCCGACGCCGGACCCGGTTCCGCGGCGCTGGACGTGGAGGTGGAGCGTGCCCAGCCCTGGTCCTTCGCCGCACGCTACAACAATCATCGGCCCGCATCGATCGGCGAGCAGGCGCTGCTGGTGGAGGCCGGCCTGCGCAACCTGACCGGCCGCGGTGACGCCTTGCGCCTCAGCGCGCAGCCCGGCAGGGATGCGCGCGGATTCGCTCGCCTGGGCTTCGCCTGGACCGTGCCTGTGCTCTACCCTGGCACGCTGCTGACCCTGCAGTTCGACGACAGCGACTCGACGGTGGTCGAGGAGCCGTTGGCCGCGGCTGACGTGAAGAGCCGCCTGAGCGCGCGAGAAGTCACGCTCGGCCAACTTCTGTTCGAGAACCTGCGGCACCGGGCCGCGGCCGGCGTCACGTGGCAGGAGCGGCGCAGCCAGACCTGGCTCGGCGGCGAGCGCTTTCCTTTCGTGGCGGGAGTGCCCGACGATGGCCTGCGGACCAAGTCGGTGCGCGTCTGGCAGGAGTACACCTACCGCTCCGAATCGGAAGTGTTCGCTATGCGCTCGACCTTCGCCGCGACGCGCAACAATCTCGAGCCCTTGCCCGCGGGGACGCCGGCTGTGGCCGGCCCAAGTCGCGCCCGTTTCTGGCTGGGCCAGGCGCAGGTCGCGCGCCGCCTCGGCGACACCGGCCTTCAGGCGGTGGCCCGGGCGACGGTGCAGCACACGGCGGACCGGCTGGTGGCGCTCGATGGTTTGTCGATCGGCGGCGTGTCGACCGTCCGCGGCTGGCGCGAAAACCAGTTGATCCGCGATCGGGGGTTCATCCTCAACCTGGAGCTGGACATCCCAGTGCTGCGTTGGGGCGCGAGCGACACGAGCGTGCAGTTGCTGCCGTTCCTGGACTACGGCCGGGGCCGCAACCAGGGCCAGTCGCCCGACGCGATCGGCTCGGTGGGGCTGGCCCTGCGCTGGCGCTCGGGGCGCTGGGCGGCGGATGCCGCGTGGGGCTACCGCGTGCTTTCCACCATCAGCCGCGAGCGGACGGGCCGTTCGCTGCAGGATCACGGGCTCCATTTCCAGCTGAGCTATGTGACTGGCAGGTAAATCAGAGCGTCAATCGTGGCAGTCCGGACGAGCTTTTGTTAATAATTGTTCCCATGATCAAGTCATCCAAGCGACTCCTCCTTCTCTGCCTGCTGTCCTGGGCGGCCGCCAGCGTGCCGCCGGCCTTGGCGCAAGCCACTTCGCCCGTGACGCCGCTCATGCTGCAGCAATGGCGACTGGGGCAGGAACTGGGGCGCTACGGACTGGCGCAGAACGATCCGTATGTCCTGCTCGCTGCGGCAAGGCTGCAGCGCCAGTCGGGGATGCAGCCCTCACGCGCGCGAGTGGAGGCGGATCAGAAGGACGTGGTGGCGCAGACCGATGCGGCCGGCCTGCTGGCGCAGGCGAAGACTCTCGCCAAGGACCAGCCCGAGCTGCTGGCCCTGATCGAGGAATCGATGGTCGTGCGACGGCGCCGGGGCACGGTGATCGGCCCCCAGGTGCAGCCGCTCCTGATGGGCGCGCGCGACACCAAGCCGATCCTGCTGTCGTACAAACCCGGTCAGAAGGCTTTCTTCGGCGTTTCCAGCGACCGCATGCAGGACATCGATTTCACGGTTCAGGGCGCCAGGGAAGAACGCCTGTGCGAGCCCGCCGTGGCGGGCGGCGAAAAATTCTGCGAATGGGTGTCCGGCACGCCCGCGGACGTGAAGGTCGTCGTCACGAACCGGAGCGCGCAGGCCGTCATGCTGACCTTCTTCCATGACTGAGGCGGTGGCCCGCCGCACCTGGCGGGCCGCTCTCGGCCTGGCATTGGCCGTGGCGTGCCTGGCGGGCTGCACCGTGGTGAGCGGGCGGCCCGGGCTCAGCTACCGCAACGAGCCGGACACCGGCCGCTCGTTCGTGCGGCCTCTCACGCCCGTGCCGCGGGCCGCCACCGAATGGGTCGCCGACAAGCCCCAGTTCGTCGGCTTGGCCATGAGCGGTGGCGGCAGCCGGTCGGCCAACTTCGGGATGGCCGTCCTGACCGAGCTGGACCACCTGGGCGTGCTGCAGCATGTCGACGCGGTGTCCGCGGTGAGCGGCGGCTCGATCCCCGCCGCCTACTTCGCCCTGCAAGGCGACCAGCCGGGGTGGTCGGTGCGCGGACGCCAGCTGGCCGGCACGGACTTCGCGCTGCCCCTCATCGGCAAGCTGCTCAATCCCATCAACCTGGCGCTGACGACCTTCTCGGACCTGGACCGCAGCGACAACCTGGCCGAGCTGTTCGAGGCGAAGCTGTTCGACGGCCGACGCGTGACCTTCGGCGATCTCGGGCCCCGCGGGCCGCGCCGGCCGGCGGTCTATTTCAACGCCACGGACACCACCAATGGCGGCGCGCGCTTCGTCTTCAGCGACCAGCAGTTCCTGCGCTCCACGGGCTCCGACCTCAGCAAGTTTCCCATCGCGTGGGCCATGGCGTCGTCCGGCGCTTTCCCCGGCGTCTTCAATTCCGTCACCCTGCGCCGCCACAGCCTTGACCCCGCCAAGCGCCGCGAGGGCACGGAAGATCCCAACGACAAGCGCTACCTGCACCTGATCGACGGCGGCCCCAGCGACAACCTGGGCGTGGAGACCCTGATCCGGCTGGCGCGCGAGCACCATGTCAATCGCTTGAATGCGCAGCAGCCTTCGCAGGGTTGCATGATCCTGGTGCTGGATTCGCATGTCCCGAGTGCCGGCGTGGCGGAAATGCGCCAGTCCGACCGGCGCAATTTCGGCTCGGTGCTGATGGACCTGAATTTCCTGGACGCCATCGACGCGATGCTGTCGAACCGCCGCGACCAGACGCTCGCGCAGATGGGCATCCGGCGCGATGTGCCGCAAGGGCAGTTCAACGTGGAACTGGCGCCCGGATTGTGGGACTACAAGATCCGGCCCTATCGGCGCGTCAGCCGCTTCCCCATCGAGTACTACACCCTGGACGGCCGGGCTTTCACCGAGGCCCGCTTCCTCACGGTGACCAATGCGCTCGATTTTTCGGCCGTCCGGGTCGCGGAGCGCCGCGAATTCGATTGCCACGCCTGGCACATCGCGCTGGACGACATCCAGGCCATCGTGCCCTGGCGCGTGCGCGACGGCCAGGAGAAGCCGTTGGACCTGGGGGCCGCCGACGACAAGGCGGTATTCGCCTACCGGTCGCGCCTGGGCCGCCTGATCAGCCAGGTGGCCACCAGCTACCGCCTGAGCGGCCCGCCGAACTGCAGCCAGGCGCAGCTGCAGGACCTGCTCTACGACGCCGCGCGCGTCGCGGTGCGGCAGGACCGGATGTCGCTCACGGAAGTCTGCCCATGGTTCAAGGCCCGCGGCCTGGACGGGGCCGGGCAGTGCCGGCTGGAGAGCGAGCCGCTGGTGCGCCCGGAATTGCAGGTGCTGCCCATCCGCGAGCCGCTGAATCTCACCGAGTCCGAGCAGATGACCGACCGCTTCGTGAAGTGCGCCGGGCCGGCCCGGCTGCTGGTCACGCCCGCACTGCCGGAGACGCTGCCCTTCCGGTGAAGGTTCAAGGCTCCTAGGGCGTGGCGGCTGTCGGCTGCGCGACCACGGGCGGTTCGGGCTCCGGCACCGGTGACACGGGCGAAGCGGCTGGCGCGGCCGCTCGAAGTTCCGTCCTGGGTTTCTTCCTGGCTTCGGCGACGGCCGCGACCGGCGGCGTGGCGCGCGCCAGGACCGCAGCGGATGCAGGCACCGCCGCCGCGACCGCGGCCGACGGCATCGAACCGGCGGCGGCCGACTGCGCCGCCGACGCCGGGCTCATGGGCATCCCGGTGCCGCCGGTCGAAGGCGGCCAGGCCGCTTCGCTCGCCACGCGCGGCTTGCCAATCGGGGCGGCCGCCTGCCCAAGGCGCACGGCGGCCATGTCTTCTTCGCTGGGATACTGGTTCATCAGCCAGTAGTCGAAGATACGCCGGGCGATCGGCGCGGCGTGCGCGGCCCCGAAGCCCGAGTTTTCCACCACGGCGGCGATCACGATCTTCGGGTCTTCCGCCGGCGCGAACGCGATGTAGAGCGAGTGGTCGCGCTGGTGCTCCTCGAGCTTCGACGCGTTGTACTTCGCGCCCTGGGCCACGCCCACCGCCTGCGCCGTGCCGGTCTTGCCGCCGGACAGGTAACCGGCGCCCGCGAACACGCGCGTCGAAGTGCCGCCCTGCGTCACGCCCACCATCGCCTTGCGGATCACGGCCATGTGCTCCGGCTTCAATCCCAGGTCCACCGGCGGGTCGCGCACGATCGGTTCGCGCTGCTTCGACATGGCGTCCTGGGTGGCGACGACGATGTGCGGCTTGTGCTTGACGCCGTTGTTGGTGAGGATGGCCGTGGCCTGCGCCAGCTGCAGCATGGTGAAGCTGTTGTAGCCCTGGCCGATGCCGAGCGAAATGGTTTCGCCCGCGTACCACTTCTTCTGCTCGGGCTTGCGGTAGTAGTTGCGCTTCCACTCCTGGCTCGGCAGCACGCCGCGCACCTCGCCGAAGATGTCGATGCCGGTGTACTGGCCGAAGCCCAGCGGCTTCATGAAGTCGTGCATCAGGTCCACGCCCATCTCGTTGGCGAGCGAGTAGTAGTAGACGTTGCTCGATTTGACGATGCTGGTGTGCATGTCCACCGCGCCCAGGCCGTGGTCACCATGGCTGCGGAAGACGTGTCCGCCGAACGACCAGGAGCCGCCGTCATGGATCACCTGCGTGGCCGTGCGCTTGCCGGTGGTCAGTGCGCCCAGCGCCATGAAGGGCTTGTAGGTGGAGCCCGGCGGGTAGGTCCCGCGCAGCGCACGGTTGAGCAGCGGTTTGTCGATCGATTCGTTGAGCATCGACCAGTTCTCCTGGTCGATGCCGTCCACGAACAGGTTGGGATCGAAGGTGGGCTTGCTGACGAAGGCCAGCACTTCGCCCGTCTTCGGGTCGAGCGCGACGAGTGCGCCGCGGCGGTCGCCGTACATGTCCTCGATCAGGCGCTGCAACTTGATGTCGATGGACAGCACCACGGTGTTGCCGGGCGTCGCCGCGCTGCTGGCCAGCTTGCGCACGGCGCGGCCGCCGGCCGACGTTTCGACCTGCTCGACGCCGGTATGGCCGTGCAGCTGCTTCTCGAAGCTCTGTTCCACGCCCAGCTTGCCGATGTATTCCGTGCCCCGGTAATTGCCCTGTTCTTCCTCGGGCCACTCTTCCATCTGCTTCTTCTCGGCCAGGTTGATGCGGCCGATGTAGCCGATGACGTGGCTGGCGAGTTCGCCCCAGGGGTAGTTGCGGAACAGGCGCGCCTTGATGTCCACGCCGGGGAAGCGGAAGCGCTGGGCGGCGAAGCGCGCGACTTCCTCGTCCGTGAGCTTGGTGCGGATGGGCAGCGACTCGAAGCTCTTGGACTCCTCCATCAGCTTGCGGAAGCGCCGTTTGTCCCGTGCCTGGATCTCCACCAGCGTGCCCAGCTCTTCAATGACCTGGTCGAGCGGCCGGTTCAGGCGCGAGGGCATGATCTCGAGCGTGTACGCCGAGTAGTTGGTGGCGAGCACGATGCCGTTGCGGTCCTGGATCAGGCCGCGGTTGGGCACGATGGGCACGATGGCCGTGCGGTTGGCCTCGGCCTGTTCGTCCAGCTCGGCGTGCTTGACCACCTGCAGCCAGGTGAGGCGGCCGGCCAGCAGCAGGAAGCACATCAGCACCACGGCGCTGGCGGCGAGGATGCGGCCGCGGAACCGCGAGAGGTCGGCTTCGACGTTGCGCAGCTCTGTCATTGGTCTTGATCAGTTGGGGACAGAGCAAACGGCGCGTGTGCGCGCCTGATGGGTCTGTCCCACAGGTCTTACAGAGGCCTATTTTCGTCCGGATCGGGCGCCCTGCGTTGCGGCAGCAGCAAAAGAATGCTGACCACGGGCCATAACGCGGACTCGACGACCGGGGCGAGCAGCACCGTCCAGCCCGGGAAGGAGCCGCCGGCCAGCAGGCGGATCGCCATTTCGATGGCGTGCGCGGCCACGAACAACGGCAGCACCTGCACCGCCTGCGAAGGCACGCTGAACCACAGCAGCCGGCGGTGGATGGTGATCGCGAAATAGCTGAGCGTGGTGTAGGCCAGCGCGTGCTGCCCGAGCAGCGACGCCTGGTGGACGTCGACCGCCAGGCCGAAAATGAAGGCCGCGCCCACCCCGATGCGCAGGGGTTGGTGCACGCTCCAGAACACCAGCACCAGCGCCAGGAAGTCCGGCATCCAGGCGACGCGGCCCACCGGCAGCATGTTGGCCATCATGGCCACGATCAGGCTGAACCAGATGAAGAAGGGGTTGGCGGGCAGCAGCAGCGGCTGGCCGGGACGCATGATCATGGGCGCGGCGTCCTCATTTGCGCATGCTGCCGCGCTTGGGCGTGGGGCCCGGGTCTTCCGCGGCCGGCCGCGGCGGCAGCTGCGCGGTCAGCGGCTTCAGCACCATCACGTGGCGCGCGCCGTCCACCAGCGCGGCCGGCGCGCAGGAGATGCGGGCGAAGGCGGAATCGGCGCGCCGCTCCACCTTTTCGACCTTGGCCACCGGGATGCCCGGCGGGTAGACGCCATCCACGCCGCTGGTGGTGAGCAGGTCGCCCGCCTGGACGTCGGCATTGGCGGCCATGTAGCGCAGCTCGAGCCCGCCGCTGCCGTGGGCGCCGGCGTCGCCATACGCGACGCCCCGCGAGCCGGTGCGCGTGTTCAGCACGGGGATCGCCTGCTCGCGGTCGGTGACCAGCGTCACCTCGCTGATCATCATGTGGGCGCGCGTCACCTGGCCCAGCACGCCCGACTCGTCGATGACGGGCGAGCCGGCCTCGACGCCCTGCGCGCTGCCCTTGTCGATGATGATCTTGCGGGTGTACGGGTCGGCCGCGTCGTAGAGGACCTCGGCGGCTTGCGCCGGGGCGTTCAGGCGGTCGCGCAGGGCCAGGAGCTTGCGCAGCTGCACGTTTTCGGTCGTCAGTTGCTCCACCTGGTTGGCGCGTTGCGCCTGCAGGATGAGCTTGCGGCGCGCCGCCTCTTCGGCGGTCTGCGCCTCATGCAGCGAGGTGAAATAGTCGCTGGCGAAGCGCACGCCCAGCACCGGCCGCATCGCCATCCATTGAATCGGGAAGAGCACCGCTGCCACGGCGGTGCGCAGGGGCTGCGTGAAGCGGAAGCGGGCGTCCGCCACCATCAGCAGCAGCGCCAGTGCGCTGAACACCGCCAGCTTGGACAGGGCCGACGGCCCCTGCTTGAAGAAGGGGGGCGGCGTGCGGTCGAGGGTGCCGAGCGGCATGAATTGATTGTGCCCCGCCGCCTACCCCGAAGGGGTCACTCGCTCGTGAAGATCGAGCCCAGCCGCTCCATGCGTTCCAGCGCGATGCCGCAGCCGCGGACCACGCAAGTGAGCGGGTCTTCGGCCACCAGCACCGGCAGGCCGGTCTCCTCGGCCAACAGGCGGTCGAGGTCGCGCAGCAGCGCGCCGCCGCCGGTGAGCATCATCCCGCGCTCGGCGATGTCGGCGCCCAGCTCGGGCGGGGTCTGTTCGAGCGCGTTCTTGACCGCCGAGACGATGTTGTTCAGCGGATCGGTCAGCGCTTCCAGGATTTCGTTGGAGCTGATGGTGAAGCTGCGCGGCACGCCCTCGGAGAGGTTGCGGCCCTTCACTTCCATCTCCTTCACCTCGCTGCCGGGGAAGGCGGAGCCGATCTGCTTCTTGATCGCTTCGGCCGTGGGCTCGCCGATGAGCATGCCGTAGTTGCGGCGGATGTAGCTGATGATGGCTTCGTCGAACTTGTCGCCGCCGACGCGCACCGAGCCCTTGTAGACCATGCCGCCGAGCGAAATGACACCGACTTCGGTCGTGCCGCCGCCGATGTCGACCACCATGGAGCCCGACGCTTCCGACACCGGCAGGCCCGCGCCGATGGCCGCGGCCATGGGTTCCTCGATCAGGTAGACCTCGCTGGCGCCGGCACCCAGCGCCGATTCACGGATGGCGCGGCGCTCGACCTGGGTGGAGCCGCAGGGCACGCAGATGATGATGCGCGGGCTGGGCTTGAGCACCGAGCGCGGATGCACCATCTTGATGAACTGCTTGAGCATCTGCTCGGTGACCGTGAAGTCGGCGATCACGCCGTCTTTCATCGGGCGGATCGCCTCGATGTTGCCGGGCACCTTGCCGAGCATGGCCTTGGCCTCGCGGCCGACCGCCTGGATGGTCTTCTTGCCCTGCGGACCGCCCTCGTGGCGGATGGCCACGACGGAAGGCTCGTCGAGGACGATGCCCTTGTCGCGCACGAAGATCAGGGTGTTCGCCGTACCGAGGTCGATCGCCAGGTCGGTCGAGAAATAGCGTCGGAATGCTCCGAACATGGGGGAAATCCTCGTTTCTTCTGTGAAATCGGCCGCTTGCGCGGCCGTTGCACGGGCCTGCGCAGGGCGCCGGCCGAAGGCGGGATAATACCCCATCCCCTGTGCCGAACCGGCGTGGCGCGGCTCGCCGCGCACCGTTACACCTCCATGTCCCTGACCTCCCAAGACATCAGCCGCATCGCCCATCTGGCGCGGCTGGAACTGCGCGCCGACGAGAGCGAGCGCATGCTGACCCAGCTCAACGGCTTCTTCGACATCGTCGAGAAGATGCGGGCGGTCGACACCACCGGCGTCGAGCCGCTGCCGCACCCCGTGGCCGCCATCCAGCAAGTGGCGCTGCGCCTGCGCGAAGACACCGCCAGCGAGCCCAACCAGCGCGAGGCGAACCAGCGGAGCGCACCGGCGGTGGAGCGCGGGCTCTTTCTGGTGCCGAAGGTGATCGAATGAGCGGCGCGCTGCACGAACTGAGCGTGGCCGAGCTGGCCACGCAGTTGAGGGCGAAGAAGGTGTCGGCGATCGAGGCGGCGCAGCACTTCCTCGCGCGCGGCAAGACGCACGCGAGTCTCGGCGTCTACCTCGCCACCAACGAAGACGTCACGCTGGCGCAGGCGCGCGCCGCCGATGCTCGCATCGCGGCTGGCGACAGCGCCCCCCTTCTTGGCGTGCCGATCGCCCACAAGGACATCTTCGTCACCAAGGACTTCCCTTCGACGGCGGGTTCGAAGATGCTGGAGGGCTACCGATCGCCCTTCGATGCCACGGTCGTGGATCGCCTGGCCCAGGCCGGTGCGGTGACGCTCGGCAAGTTGAACTGCGACGAATTCGCGATGGGCTCGTCGAACGAGAACTCGGCGTACGCGCCGGTGAAGAATCCGTGGGACACCAGCCGCATTCCTGGCGGCTCCTCCGGCGGCAGCGCCGCGGCCGTGGCCGCGCGGCTCGCGCCCGCCGCCACCGGCACCGACACCGGCGGTTCCATTCGCCAGCCCGCGTCCTTCTGCGGCATCACCGGCATCAAGCCGACCTACGGGCGCGCGTCGCGCTACGGGATGATCGCGTTCGCATCGAGCCTGGATCAGGCCGGCCCGATGGCCCGCACCGCGCAGGATTGCGCGCTGCTGCTTTCGGCGATGTGCGGGCCCGATCCCGATCGCGATTCGACCTCGCTCGACGTGCCGGCCGAAGACTTCACGCGCGGCCTCGAAGCTTCCATCGAAGGCCTGCGCATTGGCGTGCCGAAGGAGTTCTTCGGCGCGGGCCTGTCGGATGACGTTCGAGCGGCCATCGACGCCTCGCTGGAGCAGTACGTGAAGCTCGGCGCGAAGCTGGTCGACATCACGCTGCCGCGCACGGAGCTTTCGATCCCCGTGTACTACATCATCGCGCCCGCCGAGGCGTCGTCGAACCTCTCGCGCTTCGACGGCGTGAAGTTCGGGCACCGCGCGAAGCAGCACGGTGACCTGCTGGACATGTACAAGAAGACCCGTGCCGAAGGCTTTGGCGACGAGGTGAAGCGCCGCATCATGATCGGCACCTACGTGCTCTCGCACGGCTACTACGACGCGTACTACCTGCAGGCGCAGAAGATCCGCCGCATGATCGCCGACGATTTCCAGCAGGCGTTCAAGCACTGCGACCTGATCGCCGGGCCTGCTGCACCGATGGTGGCGTGGAAGCTCGACGAAAAATCCGACGACCCGGTGGCGAACTACCTGGCCGACATCTTCACCTTGCCGGGTTCGCTCGCGGGATTGCCTGGGATGAGTGTGCCTTGCGGCTTTGGCGCCGGTGGCATGCCGGTGGGGCTGCAGTTGATCGGCAACTACTTCAAGGAAGGCCAGTTGCTGAACGCGGCGCATCGCTTCCAGCAAACCACCGATTTCCACCTCCGCAAGCCGGAGGGCTATTGAAATGACGGCCAAACTGATCCAGGGCTACGAAGTCGTGATCGGCTTCGAAACGCATGCGCAGCTCTCCACCCAGAGCAAGATCTTCAGCCGCTCGCCCACGGCCTTCGGCGCCGAGCCCAACACGCAGGCTTCTCCGGTGGACTTGGCGCTGCCCGGCACCTTGCCCGTGATGAACAAGGGCGCGGTCGAGCGCGCCATCCGCTTCGGCCTGGCGATCGGCGCGCACGTGGCGCCGCGCAGCGTCTTCGCGCGCAAGAACTACTTCTACCCCGACCTGCCCAAGGGCTACCAGATCAGCCAGTTCGAGATCCCCGTCGTGCAGGGCGGCGCGGTGGAGTTCTATCTCGGCGAAGAGAAGAAGTCGGTGCGCCTGGTGCGCGCCCACCTCGAAGAGGACGCCGGCAAGTCGCTGCATGAGGATTTCATCGGCCAATCCGGCATCGACCTGAACCGCGCCGGCACGCCGCTGCTGGAGATCGTCACCGAGCCCGACATGCGTTCCTCGGACGAGGCGGTCGCCTACGCGAAAGAGCTCCACAAGATCGTCACCTGGATCGGCATCTGCGACGGCAACATGCAGGAAGGCAGCTTCCGCTGCGACGCCAACGTGTCGGTGCGCAAGCCGGGCGGGCCGCTCGGCACGCGGCGCGAGATCAAGAACCTGAACAGCTTCAAGTTCATGCAGCAGGCGATCGACTTCGAGATCCGCTGGCAGATCGAGGAGATCGAGGAAGGCCGCGCCATCCGGCAGGCCACCGTGCTGTTCAACCCAGACACCGGCGAAACGCGCGCCATGCGCGACAAGGAAGACTCGGCGGACTACCGCTACTTCCCCGATCCGGACCTGCCGCCGCTGGTGATCCCGCCCGAGTGGATCGAAAGCGTGAAGGCGGGCATGCCAGAACTGCCGCGCGTGATGGCGGCGCGCTTCGTCAACGAGTTCGGCCTGCCCGAATACGACGCCACCACGCTCACGCAGAGCAAGGCGATGGGCGCCTACTTCGAGGAGGCGGCGAAAGCGAGTGGCCAGCCGAAGCTCGCCAGCAACTGGATCATGGGCGAGATGTCGCGCCGGCTGAACGCGCAGGACATCGGCATCGAGCAGGCGCCGGTGGCCGCCACCGTCCTCGCGAAGCTGGTCGCCCGCATCGCCGACGGCACCATCTCCAACAATGCCGCCCGGCAGGTGTTCGACGCGCTCTGGAGCGGCGAAGGCAAAGATGTCGATTCCGTGATCGAAGCCAGGGGCCTGCGGCAGATGAACGACAGCGGCGCCCTGGAGAAGATCATCGACGAGGTGATCGCCGCCAACGCGGACAACGTGGCGCAGATCCGTGCCGGCAAGGACAAGGCGTTCAACGCGCTGGTCGGCCAGGCCATGAAAGCGTCCAAGGGCAAGGCCAACCCGCAGCAGGTGGGCGAGCTGCTGCGCGCGAAACTGGGGATCTGAAAAACGCCTACTGGCGCGTGGGCGCGGACGCCGGGGCGGCCGCCGCGGTCGCCGGAATGCCGCGGGCCTGCGCCCACAGCACCTTCAGCCGCACGAGTTCCTGGTCGAACTGCGCATTGACGCGGCGCTTCTCCTCTTCCTGGTTCGCCAGGAAGCGGGCTTGCCCCGAAACCATCTGCTCGTTTTCATCGAGCGACCGGCGCAGCTTGGCGGGCATCTTCGACGGATCCTTCTTGTAGAACTCCGCCTCGACCTCGAGCGACTTGCGCTGGTCGCGCAGGTCCTGCGTGCGCTTGTGCCCGGCGATGATCACTTCCTGCACGGCATTCAGCGCCTTGACGCGTTCGGCGTCGTGCACGCCCTGGTTCGGGTAGCGGCCCAGCAGGGCACGCTCGCGGCGCTTCTCTTCGGACTGGCGCTGCCGCTCCTCGGCGGCCTTGCGTTCCTGTTCCTCGATCACCGCGCGTTCGGCGGCCGTGAGCGACGGGCCGACCGTCTTGCGGACCGTGCCGCTGGCGTTGAGTTCCTTCTGTTCGCGGTCCATGCATTCCGGGATGGGCCGGTCGGACGTGAGCCGGCGGCCCTTGCCATCGACACAGGTGTAGATGCTGCGCTGTGCCCACAGGTCGCCCGCCACGGCTGCGAGCACCGCGGACAGGGCAAAGAGACGAACGCTTCCCGACACTGGATGACCTCTCAACTGACGCCGTAGCGGTCGCGATAGGCCAGCACCTGCGCATGGTGCTGCCCCAGCGTGCCGCCGGCATGCGATTGCAGATAGTGAAGCAAATCCGCCAGCTGCGCAATTGCGCAAACCTGCAGCCCGAGGCGTTCGCGCACGTACTGGACGGCACTCCAGGCGACGTCCTGCCCGCCTTCGGTGGCCTTTTCCTGGCGGTCGAGGGCGATGGCCACCGCGTGCGGCGTGGCGCCCGCCGCCTGGATCAGCGCGATGGACTCGCGCGCCGCGGTGCCGGCGGACATGACGTCGTCAATGATGAGGACCTTGCCGCGAACCGGGGCGCCGACCAGCGTGCCGCCTTCGCCGTGGTCCTTGGCTTCCTTGCGGTTGTAGGCGTAGGGCACGTTGCGCCCCAGGCGGGCCAGTTCGATGGCGACCGCCGCGGCCAAGGGAATTCCCTTGTAGGCGGGGCCGAACAGCATGTCGAATTGCACGCCGGAGGCCAGGATGCGCTGTGCATAGAATTGCGCGAGCCGGCCGAGCTTGGCGCCGTCGTCGAACAGGCCGGCGTTGAAGAAATAGGGCGACAGCCGGCCCGCCTTGGTCTTGAACTCGCCAAAGCGCAACACGCCCGCCTCGACGGCGAACGCCACGAACTCCTGCGCCAGGCCGTCCTGGCCCGCTTCCACTGACATGGGAAATTCCTTGTTCCGCCTCACCAGCCTCAATTTGAACGGGATCCGTTCCGCAGCAAGCAAGGGCGTCGAAGCCTGGATTGCAAAAACCAAGCCGGATTGTGTCTGTTTCCAGGAGGTCAAGGCCCAGGCCGCCGACGTGGACGGCCGGTTCGAAGTCCTGGCGGGCCTGCAAGGCCACTTCCACTACGCCGAGAAGAAGGGCTATTCCGGCGTGGCCATCTACAGCCGGCACACCCCGAGCGACGTCCGCGCCGGCTTCGGCTCCAGCGAATTCGACGCCGAAGGCCGCTACGTCGAACTGCGCTTCGACACGCCGCAGCGCAAGCTGTCCATCATCAGTTGTTACTTCCCGAGCGGAAGTTCCGGCGAAGTCCGGCAACAGGCGAAATTCCGGTTCCTGGATGAATTCGATCCTTATCTCGTTGCGCTGAAGAAACAACGCGAGTTCATTCTTTGCGGCGACGTGAACATCGCGCACCAGGAGATCGACCTGAAGAATTGGCGCAGCAACCGCAAGAACAGCGGCTTCCTGCCGGAGGAACGCGCCTGGATGACAAAACTGTTATCCGAAACCGGGTTGGTGGACGTTTATCGTCGGCTGCGGCCGGACACCACCGAGACCTGCTACACGTGGTGGAGCAACCGCGGCCAGGCCTGGGCCAACAACGTGGGGTGGCGGCTGGACTACCACCTGGCGACGCCGGCGCTGGCGCAGCTGGCGCGCCAGGAAGCGATCTACAAGACCGAGCGCTTCTCGGACCACGCGCCGATCACGATGGACTACGAGCTGTCGCTCGGCGCCTGAAGGCGCTGCTTTACAAGGCCATCGCCGGCCGCAGGGCCATGGCGGCACGCCAGCGCTGCAGGTGCGGGTGTTCGTCGCCGGGCTTCACCTTCACCACCCGCGCGAAGTCCACCGCCACCACGGCGGTGATGTCGGCCACGCTGAACCTCTCCGTGGCGATGAATTCCCGCTCCGCCAGCCGCGCATCGAGCGTGGCGAAGAACTGGCGCACCCGCGCCACTCCGCGCTGCGCCAGCTCGGGGATCTGTGCGTAGTCCACCGGTCCCGGCAGCGCGCGGTTGGCCATGGCCGGCGAGCCGTTGCGCAGCGCCTCGGCGATGGCGATCAGGCCTTCGAATTCCACGCGCCAGTTCCAGCTGGCGATCTCCGCCTTCTCCTGCGGCGTCACGCCCAGGAGCGGCGGTTGCGGAAAGCGCGCTTCGAGATACGCCGTGATGGCGGCGTTGTCGGCCAGCACGCCCGCGTCTTCGGTCCGAAGGGCGGGCACCGTGCATTGCGGATTGATCTGGCGGAACGCGTCGCCCATCTGCTCGCCGGTGCGCAGGTCCACGGCCACCGTTTCGTGGGCGACGCCCTTCTCCGCCAGCAGGATGCGGGCGCGGCGCGGGCTGGGCGCGGTGGCGCAGTCGTAGAGGGTGATCATGGCTTCGGCGGCTCGGGTGCGAGCTTGTCCTGGGTTTTGGTATCGAAGTCGCTGGCCTCATGCCGCTCGTGCAACTGGCTCGAAGGCTGGCCCCAGACGCGGTTGACCATGCGCCCGCGCTGCGCGGCGGGCCGCTGCGCGATCTGGTCCGTCCAGCGCAGCACGTGGGTGTACTCCTGCACCTGCAGGAATTCGCCCGCTTCGTACAGCTGTCCCTTGACCATGGTGCCGTACCAGGGCCACACCGCCATGTCGGCGATGGTGTAGTCGGCGCCGGCCAGGTACTCGTGGTGGGCCAGGTGCTGGTCGAGCACATCGAGCTGGCGCTTGACCTCCATGGCGTAGCGGTCGATCGCATATTCGATCTTGGCCGGCGCGTAGGCGTAGAAATGGCCGAAGCCGCCGCCGAGAAAGGGCGCGCTGCCCATCTGCCAGAACAACCAGGCCATGCATTCGGCGCGCTGCCGGGGTTCCGTGGGCAGGAAGGCGCCGAACTTCTCGGCCAGGTAGACCAGGATCGCGCCCGACTCGAACACGCGCAGTGGCGGCGACACGCTGTGGTCCACCAGCACCGGGATCTTGGAGTTGGGGTTGGCCGCCACGAAGCCGCTTGCGAACTGCTCGCCCTGGTTGATGCGGACCAGCCAGGCGTCGTATTCGGCGCCGGCGTGGCCGAGCGCCAGCAGCTCCTCCAGCATCACCGTCACCTTCACGCCGTTGGGGGTGCCCAGCGAGTAGAGCTGCAGGGGATGCCGGCCCACCGGCAGTTCCTTCTGGTGGGTGGCCCCGGCGGTGGGCCGGTTGATGTTGGCGAAGCGGCCCTCGGGCTGGGCGGGTGCCCGCCAGATCTTCGGGGGCGTGTAGGCAGTCGGTTCGGTCATGCCGGGATTCTGGCCGCTTGGGCCCGGGCGTGCAGTCGCACGGGCATCTCGCTCGGCATCATCGTGAACGCCAGCACTTCGCGCACCGCGGCCGGATCGACCATGAGTTCGATCCTGAAATTGCGCATCAGCATCGCCAGCACCATGCGCACCTCCACGCCCGCCAGGTGGCGCCCCGGACAGACCCGCGGGCCGGCGCCGAACTGCAGGAAGGCGCGGGAGTTGTGGGTGCCGACGACGTGGCCGGGCGCCCAGCGGTCGGGGCGGTATTCCAGCGGTGAGGCGAAATGTGCGGCGTCCAGCATGGCAGGCCGGAGCACGAAGAACAGCGGCGTGCGCGCCTTCAACGCCACGCCGTCCAGCACCACGTCCTGGTTGGGCTCGAAGAACAGCACCGGTGCGATGGGCCGCAGCCGCTGCGCCTCGTTCGCCGCCGACTCCAGCAGGTCCAGTGCGCGCACCTGCTCCAGCGTGGCCGGCAGGGCGGCGTCGCCCAGCGCCTCCCGGCTCTTCAGGTGCAGTTGTTCCTGCCAATGCGGATGCTGCGCCAGGAAGTAGAGTGTCCAGGCCAGCGTGTGCGCGGTGGTGTCTTCGCCCGCCAGCAGCAGCGTCATGACGTTGGCGTGCACCACGGCGTCGTTCACCTGCGAACCGGGTTGCTCGCTGGCGCGCAGCATGGACTCGAGCACGTTGCCCGGCGCCCGCCCCGGCGGCGCGGCGCGCAGGCGTTCGTGGGCGGCCGCGATCAGCCGGTCCACGTGGGCGTGGATCGCGGCGAGTGAACGGTCGAAGCGGCGGTCCGCCGGCAGCCGGACGTGGCGCCAGTAGGCCACGGGCGCATTGATGCGGGCCATCAGGCGCGGAAAGACTTCGGCCAGGTGGTTCTGGATCACGTCACCGTCGTTGTCCATGGTGTTCGGGTCTTCGCCGAATGCGAGGGCCGTGGTCACGTCCACGGTGAAGCGCATCAGGTCGCGGCTCATGTCCACCACGGTGCCCGCGGCGGCCGCTGCCTGCCAGTGGCGCAGCAGCCGCGCGGTGATCTTCTCGATCACCGGCAGGAATCCGCGGAAATGCGTGGCGTTGAGCGCCTCCATCACCAGCCGGCGTTGCGGCCGCCAGGCATCGCCCTCGACCGAGAACACGCCGTTGGAGCCCATCTCGGCGATGCAACGCTCGATCTGGTGCACGCGCCGATAGCGCTCGGGCCGGTCCCGCAGCACCGTCTGCAGCACCTCCGGGTCGGCGCTCACGTACACCTGCTGCGGCCCGAGCTTCAGGCGATAAGGCGATCCAAGTTCGGCCTGCCAAGCCTCCAGCTGGGTGTGCAGGCGTTCGGGTCTGAGCGCAAGCAGGTTGCCCACCACGGGCAGGCCGCCGGGGGCGGGCAGGTCGGCAAGCTGCCGGGTCGCGGTCTGCGCCGTCGCGGTCTCCATGGGGTGGCCCCTCAATTGTGTGGAAGTGCAGCATTCTGCGATGAGACCCCGGAGGACCCAAAACTTGCGTACCATGGGGCGCTACCAACGACCGAAGGAGAACGACCATGGGTTTTTTCAGCAAGATTCTGGACAAGCTGGGTTTTGACGCCGGCAACAACAAAGTCGACGAGATGCTCAAGGGCACGGGCACTTCGACGGCCACGGTGGTCGGCGGCGCCGCTCCAACCAGCACGGCGTCCATGGGAGGCCCCGCGGCGGTGCCGATGAAGGAAGTGGACGTGGTCGCGCAGCTCGACGCGAAGGCCGCCGCCAATTCGCAGAAATTGAACTGGAAGACCTCGATCGTCGACCTGCTCAAATTGCTGGATCTCGATAGCAGCCTGGCCGCCCGCAAGGAACTGGCCGGCGAGTTGAACGTGAGGGCCGGCGCCGACGGCAGCGCGGAGCAGAACATGGCGCTGCACAAGGCGGTGCTGGCGAAGCTCGCCGCCAACGGCGGCAACGTGCCCAAGGAACTGCTGTAACCGGCAGCGCGCCATGAACCTCACCGACATCCTGGCGCAGGCAGGCGGCCTGCAATCCGTCGCCCGTGACCTGGGCGTGAGCGAAAGCCAGGTGGCGAGCGGCGCCGAGGCGCTGCTGCCCGCCATCCTGGGCGGCATGAAGAAGCAGGCGCAGGCGCAACCGGCGGGGCTGGAGGGCCTGGGTGGCCTGCTTGGCCAGTTGGGCGGCGGCGGGCTGCTGGACCAGGTGCTGAGCCCGCAACGCACCGACGTGAGCGCGGGCAACGACGTGCTGGGGCAGATCTTCGGCTCCAAGGACGTGAGCCGCACGGTGGCGCAGAACGCAGCCACCCAGACGGGGCTGGATCCCAGCCTGCTGCGCAAGATGCTGCCGCTGCTGGCCATGCTGGTCACCGGCTTCCTGGCGAAGCAGGCCGGAGCGGCGAGCGGCGCGCCAAGCCCTTCCGGCGGCGGCCTGGGCGACCTGATCGGGGGGCTCGGCGGCATGCTGGGTGGAGGCAAGCCCGCGGGCGGCGCCGCCGGTGGCCTCGGAGGCCTGGGCGGCCTCGGCGCCATGCTCGACATGAACGGCGACGGCAACGCCCTCGACGACATCATGCGCATGGCCGGCAAGGCCATGCGCTGACGATCAGAGGGCTACCACTCCACCAGGCTGAAGCCCACGGTGAACACCGTGCGGCGCCGGTTGTAATCGAGCAGGCTGTCACCCCAGCCCGTGAAGAGCTGGGTGTGCAGCTGCAGCCCGCCGGCGGGCGTGTCTTCGCCCAGCGAGCGGAACCATTCGAGCCGCAGCGAGCCGTGCCCCGGCTTGTCCAGAGAATGGCGCACCGTCGCAGCCAGCAGGTGATTGGGGTTCACCTGCCACTGGCCGCGCAGCTCCGCGCGGCCGATGAAATCGCTGATGCCCGGGTTGTCGTCGGTGCCGCCTTCGGGCAGCCGGCGCCAGATGCGTGCGTCCACCTGGAACGGTCCCTTCTCGGCCCCGGCCATCAGGTAGCCGCGGTTCCAGCTGCGCGAGTAGGGCAGCGATTGGCCGTTCGACTGGTGCACCAGGCCCAGCCCGGCGTAGCGCAGCCGCCATTCGCCCTTCTTCGCGTCCTGCAGCGGCATCACGTACATGATTTCCGGTTCGTGGTCGGTGCTGCGGAACGGGCGCGACAGGCTTGGGCTGAACAACTGCCAGTAAGACTGCTGCGTGTACCCGAGCCAGAGCGAATCGCTGCCGTTGGCCACGAAGGGCAGCAGCGTCGAGGCGATCTTCGTGCGCACCGACAACTGCAGCCGCGCCTCGGTGGTCCGGTAGTCCTGTGCCTCCGGTGCGCTGTTCTCCGGGTTGCCGGAGGTCGGCTGGCGATTCACCGTGTCGGCCGTCACCGCCGCCAGCGTGATGGGCCGGTAGCCGCGGATGCCGAAGGGGCCGCAGTCCGCCTTGGGCTCCAGCTCCCAGAAGCGGGAGAGCGGCGTGAGGGCCTCGTCATGGCAGCCGTCCAGCGTGGTCAGGCGCGCGACGCGCCGTGCCTTGGCCACGTCGCCGCGCGTCAGGCCGGTGGCCGGGGCGCTCGCCGGCACGGCCGGTGGCTGCGCGAGCGCGCTGGCGGGCGGCGTAGCGGTGGCGGCCGTGCCCGGCGCGCGCTGGCTCTCGGCCCAGCGATCGAAGCACACCAGCCGGTCGGCCGGTGCAGAAATGTCCGCGCAGGCCTGCCAACTGGCAGGCGCCTGGGCCGTGGCGGCGATCGGAAGGAGCAGGAGCAGGGGCGCCAGGCGCCAGGAGCGGACAGTGAGCATGCTCAATTCGGCATCTTCCGCAGCACGAAGCGGTGCGGTTTCGGCGGATCTTTTTCTTCCTGCCACACCCCGCGGATCTCCTTGCCGCAAGAGCCTTCGACCAGGTCGCCGGTCCACACGGCGCTGATGCGCCGGCCGTCGTCCGATTCCTCCATCGAGAACTCGCCCTTGTCGACGTCGGCGGCCAACTGCGAGCGCTGGCCGTTGCGGTTGATCGAGCCGGTGAGCCGGCCTTCGTCCTCGGGATGCTTCTCGAACAACAGCGTGGCGCCTTGCCACAGGCCCTGGAATTCGGCGCGCCAGAGGCCGAGCAGGTGGGCTTGCCTCACCTCCGTGGGCTTGGGACAGTTGGCAGACGCCGGGGCGGCCGGCGCCGGCGCTTGTGCGAATGCGGCTCCAGCGACGAGGGCGAGCGCGGGCAGGACGGAAAGGGCAGGGAAAAGTCGGGCGGGTTTCACGATACATGACTATAGTGCCGCATGCCCGGCACCGAGACTCCCCTGGACGTGGCCATCGTGGGTGGCGGCATCGGCGGGGTGATCGCGCTGCACTACGCGCAGCGCGCGGGCCTGGATGCGCTGCTGTTCGAGAAGCAGTCCGCGGTCGGTGGCCTGTGGCGCCAGCTGCCGGCCTGGCAGGACATCCAGATCAGCCCGCCCGACTGGGCACTGGGCGACCTGCCGCTGGCGGGCGCGCTGCAGCCGGACATCGTGGCCAACATCGAAGCGTGGGTCGAGCGCTTCGGCCTCGCGGACTGCATCCGCCTGGACACGCCGGTGCTGCAAGCGCGCCAGGAAGGCACGGGCTGGGTGCTGGAGACACCCCAGGGCGTGGTGCGGGCCCGCCACCTGGTCGCCGCTTCGGGCGCGCACAACACACCTGTGGTGCCGCCGGTGGAGCGGGTGCAAAGCCAGGTCCGTGAGCTGCATTCCAGCGCGCTGCACGACCCCGGGGAACTGCATGGCCGCGACGTCCTGGTGGTGGGTGGGGGCGCCTCCGCCTTCGACCTGCTCGATCTCTGCCTCGAGCACGGCGCGCGCCGCATCACCTGGCTGCACCGCGGGCTGAAGTGGTTCCAGCCGACGGGCAAGCCCAAGCACATCGCGGGCAGCGTGCGCGGCTTCGCGCGGCTGCAGCACAGCGGCATGACGCCGGCGCAGCAGAGCGCGGCGATCCAGGCCGAGATGCGGTCACGCTACGAGAAGTTCGGGCTGAGCGGCATCATTCCCGCGCAGCCGTTCGACGTGCTGCAGGACCAGTTGATTCCGGGCCGGCAGCGCATGCTGGCCGAGTTCGCGCGCATCGGGCGTTTCGGTGGCAGTGTGGCGCGCATCGATGGCCGCACCGTGACCACGTCGGCCGGTGAACAAATCGATGCGGACTTGCTGCTGTGGGGCACGGGCTACGCCACCGACCTTTCGTATTTTGCCGAGCCGCGCATCGCGGGGATCCGCAGCGTGAACGAGCTCGTGGCGCGCTGCGGCGGCATCGTCTGCAGCCTGGATGCCGAGAACCTCTACTTCCCCGGCGTCGGCCTCGACGGCATTGGCGCCGCGCCCTGGGCCTATTCGCTGCTGGCCCGCACGATCATGTCGCACGTGCGCGGCACGGCAAAGCTGGACAAGGTGCCGGTGGGGCACAAGGTGAACCATTTCGAGCTGGTCGCGTATCTGGCCGAGCGCGACCCGGCGAACTATCCACCGGGCTGGCGCGCGCAATACCGCGAGCTGGCGCTGAACACGCCGGATGATCGGCCGTACCCAGTCCCGGGCTGACGCCGGCGCCTAGCCGTTGCCCGTAGCGGCGGCCGCCGCGGCCGTCTCCGTCGCCTTCTTCGCGAACTCCGCGCGCAGCGCCTTGAGCTTTTCGCGCGGATCTTCCTTCGTCGTCGTTTTCTCCAGCGCCATCTCCGCGATGAAGCGGCTGGGCATGGCCGGCACCATCTCGCGGCCCTTCTTGCGGCGCTTGCTGTAGCTGACCGCCAGCGAGCGCTGCGCGCGCGTGATGCCCACGTACATCAACCGGCGCTCCTCCTGCAGGCGCTGGGCGAACTCCTCGCTCACCGGCTTGCCGCCTTCGTCCTCGGGCTTGAAGGGCAGCAGGCCCTCGACGCAGCCGGCCAGCACCACGTGCGGCCACTCCAAGCCCTTGGCGGCGTGCAGCGTGGAGAGCGTCACCACGTTCTGGTCTTTCTCGCGCTCGCTGATGGTGGAGAGCAGCGCGATGGTCTGCGCCACTTCGAGCAGGTTCTTCTTCTCGCTGGTGAGCGAGACACCGGCCGTGTCGTCGATCTCGCCACCGCAACGTTGCGCCATCCAGTCGCAGAACTCCAGCACGTTGGTCCAGCGGGCCGCCGCGACCTTCTCGCTGTCTTCACCGTCGTACAGGTGCTTCTCGTA
The DNA here is from genome assembly GCF_007833165.1 of Caenimonas sedimenti. Classification (GTDB taxonomy): domain Bacteria; phylum Pseudomonadota; class Gammaproteobacteria; order Burkholderiales; family Burkholderiaceae_C; genus Ramlibacter; species Ramlibacter sedimenti. The sequence goes on from NZ_VOBQ01000014.1 coordinate 203,321, forward strand.
GGCGATGTCCTTGAGCCACTCCAGCAGGAAGGCGCGGGCGCTCTCGGCGCCTTCGGTATGGCGCGCGCGGAACTCCAGGTCATTCACGTAGCGGCCGAACTCGTGCAGGCTGCCCACGGCGCGCGCCGGCAACACGCTCCCGAGCGATGAAGAGAACAGCGCTTCGAACAGGCTCAGCTTGTACTTGCTGGCGAAGGTGCCCAGGCTTTGCAGCGTCTGGTGGCCGATGCCGCGCTTCGGCGTGGTGACCGAACGCAGGAACGCCGGATCGTCGTCGTTGTTCACCCACAAACGCAACCAGGCGCACAGGTCACGAATCTCGGCGCGGTCGAAAAAGCTCTGGCCCCCTGACACCTTGTAGGGGATCTGGGCCTTGCGCAGCGCCTGCTCGAACACGCGGGCCTGGTGGTTGGCGCGGTACAGCACCGCGAAGTCCTTCCAATCCTTGCCGAGCCCGTTGGCTCGGATGGACTGGATGCGCGCCACGGTGCGTTCCGCTTCGTGCTCCTCGTGGTCGCAATCGACGATGCGCACCGGCTCGCCCTCGCCCAGTTCGGAGAACAGGGTCTTGGGAAACAGCTTCGGGTTGGGACCGATCACGTTGTTGGCCGCGCGCAGGATGGCGCTGGTGGAGCGGTAGTTCTGCTCCAGCTTCACCACCTTCAGCGTCGGGTAGTCCTGCGGCAGCTTCTTGAGGTTGTCGAGCGTGGCGCCGCGCCAGCCGTAGATGGACTGGTCGTCGTCTCCCACCGCGGTGAAGCGGCCGCGCTCGCCCACCAGCAGCTTGAGCAGCTCGTACTGGGTGGCGTTGGTGTCCTGGTACTCATCGACCAGCACGTGGCCCAGTTGCTGCTGCCACTTGTCGCGCACCTCGGCGTGGTCGCGTAGCAGCTTGAGCGGCAGGCCGATCAGGTCGTCGAAGTCGACGCTCTGGTAGGCCGTGAGCCGCTCTTCATAGCGCGCCATGATGCGCGCCGTGGTGCGCTCGAGGTCGTCCTTGGCCTGCGCCTCGGCCTGGGCCGCGTTCAGGCCCTGGTTCTTCCAGGAGCTGATGGCCCACTGCCACTGGCGCGCGGTGGCGGCGTCGGTGGTGCCGCCCGCGTCCTTGAGGATGCTGGTGACGTCGTCGGTGTCGAGGATCGAGAACTGCGGCTTCAGGCCGAGTGCCGCGCCGTCCTGCCGCATCATGCGCACACCCAGTGCGTGGAAGGTGCAGATCAGCACTTCCTTGGCTTCGCGGCCGACCAACTGTTTCGCGCGCTCCCGCATTTCGGCAGCGGCCTTGTTGGTGAAGGTGATGGCGGCGATGCGCTTCGCCTCCAGCCCGGCCTGGATCAGCCGCCCGATCTTGTGCGTGATGACGCGCGTCTTGCCGGAGCCAGCACCGGCCAGCACCAGGCAAGGACCATGCAGGTAGTTCACCGCTTCTTGCTGGGCGAGGTTGAGGCCGGCGGACATTCGGGGGAGGGGTACAGCAGAAAGAGCGACGAATCATATAGGGGAGGCATGACCGTGCCCTCGTTTCCGGGACAATCCCGTTGTGCTAGCGATCCTGCTGATCACCTTCCCCTTCTTCGCGCTCGTCCTGTGCGGCTACATCGCCGCGCGCCGGCGCATGCTGCCGTTCGAAGCCATCGGCGGCCTCAACACGTTCGTGCTGTATTTCGCGCTGCCTTGCATGCTGTACCGGTTCGGCGCCAGCACGCCCATCGCGCAGTTGCTGGACCCGGCCGCGGTGGTGGTCTACCTGGCGTGCGCACTCGTGATGGTCGCCGCCCTCGTGAAGTTCAGCATGAACGCGCGCATCCGCTGGAACGACGCCGCCTTCGGCGCGCTGGTCGGCGCTTTCCCCAACACCGGCTTCATGGGCGTGCCGTTGCTGGTGGCGTTGCTGGGCGCGCAGGCGGCCGGCCCGGCCATCCTCACCATCCTGGTCGATCTCGTGATCACCAGCTCGCTGTGCATCGCGCTGTCGCGCCTGGACGGCGCCGACGAGCACGGCGCGGCCGAAGCGGCAAAGAAGGCGCTGAAAGGGATGTTGGTCAACCCGATGCCCTGGGCCATCGTGCTCGGCGGGGTCTCGTCGGCGTTGCAGTGGAAGCCGATCGCGCCCGTGATGAACACGCTGGGCCTGCTGGCGGATGCCGCCTCACCGGTGGCGTTGTTCACCATCGGTGCCGTGCTCGCGCGGTCCCAGTTCCTGGCGGCAGCGCAGGAGCACGGGCCCATGCCGGCGGCGGACTTCGTGCCGGTGTCGGTGGCCAAACTGGTGGTGCATCCCCTGCTGGTCTGGGGCGCGGGCACGCTGGCGCGCATGGCGGGGCTGCCGCTGGATGCGTTCACGCTGACCGTGATGGTGCTGGTGGCGGCGCTGCCGAGTGCCAGCAATGTGTCGCTGCTCGCGGAGAGATTCGGCGCGGACACCGGCCGCATCGCCAGGATCATCCTGCTGACGACGGCGACGGCGTTCCTGACTTTTTCGGGGGCGGTGGCGCTCGTGCGGTGAGCGTTCGCGGGCTCGCCACACGCCGGTGTGAAATCCATCACTTGCCTGGCGCTGAGGCCGGCGCGATAGTGCCGTGCAAGGGAGGTGTGCCACGGCACCGGATGACGAGCAAGGCGAGCCAGTACAAGGTGATCAAGACGATGGCGCCGTCGCGGCACGGCGCGCTGAAGCTGGCCGAACGCTTTGGGCAGAAGCTCGTCTGCGTGCGCCACCGGGTGGACCCGACCGGGACGACCCGCCTCACCACCGTGGAACTGGTGGTCGAACGGACACCGATCCATCGCAGGAGCGACACCGTTGTCACGGTCCGGATCGGGTTCGGGGATCGCGCGTCAAGGGCCGCGGCCATCGCCGCCGGTGCAACGTGGGATCGCGATGCCAAGGTCTGGCGGATGCCTCTGCGTGTCGCGCGAGCGCTGAATCTGCAAGAATGGACGGGAGAAGAAAGTTAGCATCCCCATGCAAGCCACATCTATCCGGAACAGTGCACATCTAGCCAGTTGTGGGCAGGGATGGGTGGTTGGCGTGCGGTCTATATTACGTTATGTGGCATGGGCACAGCGCCAATGAATGAACTCCGGCCAAGCCGGCGTCGCTCGCGGTCACCTCACGCGCGGGGCGCGTTGGAGGCTGCCGGTACTCGGGTGGGGTGGTGCGCCCGTGTGACCTCGCGGGCTCAGACCGAGTCCTCTCCGGATGCGCTTCGAATGTTCTGTCCCGAGCGCTCGACCGTATGTAGTCTCCGTGGAGCCATGCCGCCTGTGCCTGGCATGCATCTCGTGGGCACTACCACGGCTTCACATAACATGGCGATCGACACGGACGCCCAAGGGCGTCCGCTCAGTCGCTGCGCTCCCTGCGCACCTTTCCGTGGTCGCCGGTCATCTCCACGTTAGAGCGCAGATGCAAGCCAAGTACATTTTCGAGGGCCGATTCTCGGCGGGCTCTAGGGAAGACATTGAGGGCCCACTGACGGTTTACGTCGATGACTGCTCGATGTCGGTTGTCGGTCGAGAGCGAACGATCGGCCGCTCGATGCTAAGCATCTCGCCCTTTCAAGGGTGCATGTTCTTTGGAACGAGCAAGCATTCCGAGCGCACCGATGTTCTGGAAACCGGATACGAACTTGTACTCTCAGGGATAACGATTGGTGTGTATGACGATGGCGGCGGGAAGGATGGAGAGTTTGATGTCTTCCGGATCAGGGACGTCCGAATCAAGGGAACCTTCGGTTCTGCCGGACTGACGATCAATGTTCGCGCGCAGACATGGCCTGGAATGCAGATTTGCTACAGCGCACAGGAGCAGCGCGAGAATGCTTACGAACCGATCAAAGTCACAACACAATTCATCGTCCCGCCAAGGGATTTGCAGGCCTTCATGGGCCTCCGCTTTTCTATCGACCATGAAATGTTTGCGAGGTTCAACTGGAGTAGATTTCAATGAGCACCACGGGTGTCCTGCGCTCTAACAAGTCGATCGACACGGACGTCCTGTCGGCCGGCTTCGCCGGCCTACTCTCCGCCGGTCATCTCCGACGTTATGTGGCATGGGCACAGTGCCAATGAATGAACTCCGGCCAAGCTGGTGTCGCTCGCGGGCACCTCACGCGCGGGGCGCGTTGGAGGCTGCCGGTACTCGGGTGGGGTGGTGCGCCCGTGTGACCACGCGGGCTAAGACCGAGTCCTCTCCGGATGCGCTTCGAGTGTTCTGTCCCGAGCGCTCGACCGCATGTAGTCTCCGTGGAGCCATGCCGCCTGTGCCTGGCATGCATCTCGTGGGCACTACCACGGCTTCACATAACATGGCGATCGACACGGACGCCCAAGGGCGTCCGCTCAGTCGCTGTGCTCCTTGCGCACCTGTCCTCGGTCGCCGGTCATCTCCACGTTAGCCCTCATGCCCATGCCACGTACTTCAATGCCGCGCTGGCTGTCCGCATTGCTGGCATACATCGCCGCAAGCTACGTGATTTGTGCGTTTGCCTTCCTGCGCGGTGGTGCTCCGCACGGCAATGACGGAATCTTTGTATTTGTGTGGTTCTTTTCGCCTGTCATGCCGCTGATGTTTCTGGGAACAATCGCATCGGCAGGTGCGAAGCACTTTGAGGAGTGGGGGTGGCTAGTCGCTTCATTCTTGGCCTCTTGGCTTGGGTTGTATTTGCTGTTGCGGCTGCCCATGTGGAAAAATGAAGAACGAGCAAAGCGCCTCTATGTCACAGCCGGGAAGGGGATAGAGTGAAGCAAGGAACGAGTGGCGCCGCGCTAAGACGGGCTAACCAGCTAGTCAACACGGACACGGAGCTTGCTTCACTTCGATTGACACTCTGACCTAACTCAGAGAGCAATCCGCGGCGAAACCCGGACCCGGGACGATCAAGGACCACGGACTTGAATTCAAGCTCAGAGCCGTCCAGCTGAGCAACCAGCCCGGAGTGCTGATCAAGGACGTGGCCGAGTCCTAGGGCATCCTTCGGAGCGGCCGGGCACACCGTCTGGCCGTGCGAGGCAAAGAGGCGCGCCCCATCGTGGGCCGCCGGAACACGCCTTCAGCCCGATCAGGCACGTGGCAGCGCCCTGCCCGTTGCATCTACCCCATGCAGGTCAAACTCGTTGTTTGCCAGATCGATGCCTAGAGTGACAATATCCATGGCCTCCTTCGTTTCATTCATCAGGCTCACCTTTGGCACTTGAGATTGGCTACCGCGACGGAGACGAGTTCCAGTGTCTCTTCTTGTTGGAAGACGATGCGCATTGCTGGTTCCTGCATCCATGGTTCAAGGACGTCTGTCGGAGACTAACCAGGCATCAATGCTGAGCCTTGGCTCAGGACACCATGGGACTCTTGACCTTCAGCATCAACGTCACCCTGGACGGCTGCGTCGACCACCAGGAAGGCATCGCCGACGACGAGACGCACGCGTTCTTCACCCGCCTCATGGACGAGCGCGGGGCGATGCTGTGGGGCCGCGTCACCTACGAGATGATGGAGAGCTACTGGCCCGCGGTCGCCCGCGGCGACGCGGAGGCGCCGCCGGCCTTGCGCCAGTGGGCGGTCAAGCTGGAGGCCAAGCCGAAGTACGTGGTGTCCTCGACGCGAAAGGACTTCCCCTGGACGAACAGCCACCACATCGGCGGTGACCCGCGCGCAGGCGTCCGGCAGCTCAAGGAGGCGACACCGAACGGCGTTCTCCTCGGCAGCGGCAAGCTCGCGACCGAACTGGACCGGCTGGATCTGATCGACGAGTACCAGTTGCTCGTCCACCCCAGGATCGCCGGCCACGGCCCGACCCTGTTCGAGGGCGGGCTGCCCGGCACGCGACGGCTCGAGTTGATCTCGGCGACGGCGTTGCGCTGCGGTGCGGTTGCCATGCACTACCGGCGGGCACGCTGACCAGGAGATGCTCCACAGCATGAAAGACGAAGCGCACAACATGCAGACACCCAAGGCCACCATCCGCCGATTCAAAGGCTACGGCTTGTTCGGCGGCGCCACGCTGGGCGTGCTCGTGGGAATTCTCGTGAGCGGGCCCCACTCCCCGGAATGGTCGGTCGTGCTGTCGCTGGCGGTGGTCGGGGGATTCGGGTGTGGAGGTGCACTGATCGGATACCTCATCCTCCCGCAGCTGTCTGGCGCGCTGGCCGGCGGTGGCTCCTCGAACCCTGAGCAAGAGGATGATCGCGTCCAGGCGCGGACCGGCAGCGCGGGACCGGAGATCGGCAGCAGTGCCGACTGATCACGATCCTCCGCCACGGTCACGCGCATGCCGCAACCGGGCCGGCCTTGCGTATGCTTGCGGCAGCGCGCAGGGAACAGGCCACGATGTGCAGTCCAGGAGCGCAACCCGATCCATCACATGCCCGAACAGAACGTCCCCACCCTCTATGAATGGCTAGGCGGCATCGAGGCGCTCGATCGCCTGAGCACCCGCTTCTACGAGCGCGTGAAGAGCGATGCCCTGCTGGGGCCGGTCTTCGCCCACATGGACGCCGGCCATCCGGCGCACGTCGCGGCCTTTCTGGGGGAGGTGCTGGGCGGTCCCACCACCTACTCCGAGCAGCATGGCGGCCACCCGCACATGATCCGGCAGCACCTGAATCGCCATCTCTCCCAGGAGCAGCGGCGCCAGTGGGTCAACCTGCTGCTCGACACGGCGGACGAACTCAAGCTGCCGGACGATCCGGAGTTTCGCTCGGCCCTGGTCGGTTACCTCGAATGGGGGTCGCGGCTGGCGGTCCTCAATTCGCAGCCGGGTGCCAGTGCGGAAGAGAACGCGCCGATGCCCAAGTGGGGTTGGGGCGAGGTGAAGGGGCCGTACCAGGGCTAGCGTCCGATGGCAAAGTTCGTCCCCGCCATTTTTCCCGCGCTCAGGCAGAAGGCCGGCGAGGCAATGCTCGTCGGGGCTGATGTGGTTGGCCTGGTCCTGTCCGCGACATGTCGCGACAAGCAGTCCCGATCCTTGATCCCCACTTCGAGGACAACCCCATGAAGAAGCCTTCTGACGCGAGCCCCGCCCAGCCGGCATCGGCGCTCATCTCCGAAAAGATCGCCAGCCTCGACGGCAACGCCCGCCGCGCGATCGACATCCATGAAGGGGAATCCGTGACGCGGCCGCGTTCAAGGCGCTCGTTCGCGAGGCTGCGGCGCTCAATGCCGCCAAGGCGAAGCCAGTGAAGAAAGCGAAGGCCTAGCGGCTGCGCATCGTCGTCATGTGGCGCAAACCTCCGTCATTCAAACGCCTGGCCGTCCTGCTCTGCCTGGTGGTGCCGGCGTTGGCCTGGGCCTTCGTCAAGCCGGTGCGGGTGGTGATGCCGGGCTGGGCGGACGTCACCTGCGCCGGCGCCCTCTGCACCGACGACATGCGCCGGGCGAGCGAGGCGGAGCAGCTCCTGGCGGAAGCGCAGGCCCATGTCGAGAGGCAAGTGGGGGCGTTCGGCCGCCGCCCGCGGGTGATCTTTTGCGCGCGGCAAGCCTGCGCCGATTACTTCGGCCTGGGGGCGCGCTCCGCCGTCACGCTGGCATCGGTGGCCACGGTCATCGGCCCGAATGCATGGAAACCGCACTACGTCCGGCATGAACTGCTGCACCATGCGCAGAGCGACCGCCTCGGACCCATCACGCTGCTGTTCAAGCCGGCGTGGGTGGTCGAGGGCATGGCCTATGGGTTGAGCGAAGATCCGCGTTCGCCCCTCGCGGAGCCCTTCGAATCGCAGCGCAAGGCGTTCCTGGACTGGTATGGAGGAATCGATCACACCCAACTCTGGCCGGAACTGAGGAAGTTGTGAGCCTGCCGATCCGCGACGCCCTGCCCGCCATTCGCCGCCTGGCGGCAGCGGACCTCGATGCGCTGCTGGCGCTCTATGCGCACTCGCACACCGCCGACACGGCACTTCCTGTGCGTGCCGAGGTTCTCGCGGTCTGGTCGGAACTGATGGGCAGCGACCGGCACCCGTACTTCGGTGTGTTCGTGGAGGACCGGCTGGTCGCCAGCTGCACGCTCACCATCGTGCCCAACCTCACGCGCAGCTGCCGGCCGTACGGCGTGATCGAGAACGTCGTGACCCACCGATTTCCGCGGCCGCGGCCATGCTGGCGTAGCGCCATCCGTGTGACATCCTGGGCATTTACAGCCCGGCAGTGTTACAGCTATAGTTTTCTCATTCGATCAAACGGGAGGGAGAAAGCATGCCTATTTTCGGTATCGGGCTGTATTTCGCGCTGGCCATCTTTTGCGCCATCCATGCGGTGCGCCACCGCCAGCCTCTCTACTGGCTGTTCATCCTGTTCGCTTTCCCTTTGCTGGGCAGCCTCGTCTACTTCTTCGCCATCTACCTGCCCAATTCCAGGCTGCAGCGCAACGCGCTGAAGGCCGTGTCGGCGGCCGCGCGTGCCATCGACCCGCAACGCGAGGTGCGCGAGGCACGGCTTCTCTACGACGAGACGCCGACCGCGCAGAACCGCATGCGCCTGGCCACGGCGCTCCTCGACGTCGGTGACGCGCCGGGGGCTGCCGCCGAATACGAAGCCTGCCTCACCGGCCCCTTCGCGGCGGACCCGGAGATCCGGCTCGGCGCAGCCCGCGCTTTCGTGGAATGCCAGCGCTTCGCCGAAGCGCTGCACCTGCTGCAGCCCTTGCGGCAGGAACGGCCGGACTACCGGCCCGAGCCTGTGGCGTTGCTGTTCGCGCGGGCCCATGCCGGGTGCAAGCAGGCGGCCGAGACGCGCGCCGAGTTCGAGGCGGCCGAGGCGCGCTTCGGGACGTACGAGGTGAAGGCGGAGTACGCCATCTGGGCCTATGGCATCGGCGACGCAACCACCGCGAGCCGCCTGCAGGCCGAGCTGGACAAGATCGCGGCGCGTTGGAACCCGCTGACGCGCGAGCTGAACGAGGTGTCGCAAAGCCGGCTGCAGACCGCACGGGACCTGGCCGTTCGGCAGGGCGAGGTGGCCCGCGCATGAGCGAGCTCGTGTCGCCCAGCGGCAACCCCATCCTGCGGCATGGTGAAGCGGCCCAATGGGAGGCTGCCGGCGGCGACTCGTCCGAGCCCCGGATCAGCGAACACATCCAGGCCCACCTGGGTCCCGTGGACGTGGTCTTTCACGAACTCGTTTCCGATGCGGTCCACATCGACGTCCACGTCGTCCGACCCGGGCCAGCGTCTTCCTTCGTGCGCCTGGTCACGTCCGGGATGAGCGACCGCCCCATGAACGTTCCGGCCGACGCGGGCGCGCCGCGCCACCTGGAACTCATGGTGACCTTGCCGGCCGGCTGGCGGCTGACGCAGGAGGACCTCAAGGACGAGCGCTGGTACTGGCCGATCCGCATGCTGAAGTTCCTCGCGCGGCTGCCGCACAAGTACGACACGTGGCTGGGTTTTGGCCACACCGTTCCCAACGGTGATCCGCCCGAGCCCTATGCGCCCGGCACCGGCCTGGCGGGAGCCATCATCCTGCCGCCCATCACGTTGCCGGAAGACTTTCAGATCCTGCGGGTGGACCCAGCGAAGGAAATCCACTTCATGTCCGTCATCCCCTTGTACCCGCAGGAGATGGACCTGAAGCTCCGGTCCGGCACGCAGAAGCTGCTGGAGAAGTTCGACAAGGCGGGTTTCAGTGACCTCATCGACCCCGCACGGACGAACGTTGCGCGCAAACGGTTCGGGTTCTTCTGAGTCCGATCGCGCTCACAGCACCGGCGCCAGCAGCGCCGTCACCCGCTCCCGCGCCTTTTCCCAGGCCGGGCGCCGCTGCCACTGCGCGAGCGTGATCTGCTTGCAGCGGCGCAAGTCGTCCTCGAACACCTCCGTCAGCCGGCGCGCGAACCCGGCTTCGTAGACGTTCAGGTTGGCCTCGTCGTTCAGGTGGAACGAGCGCGGGTCGAAGTTGGTCGAGCCCACCGAAGCCAGCAAGCCGTCGACGATGACCATCTTGCAGTGGTACATGGTGGGCTGGTACTCGTGGATCTCGGCGCCGGCCTCCAGCAGTTCGCCCCACAAGGCGCGCGAAGCATGACGCACCGTCTGGGTGTCGATGCGCTTGCCGGGGGTGATGACACGCAGCCGCACGCCGCGCCGCAACGCCGCGACCAGCGCCTCGCGCACCACTTCGTCGGGCACGAAGTACGCGCTGGCGATGTCGATGCTGCGCACGGCCGCAGTGATGGCGATCAGGTACATCAGCTGCATGCTGTCGCTGCCGGCGCTCGGTGAGCTGGAGAACATCTGGGCGCGCAGCGTGCCGGCCGCTTCCAGTTCGGGGAAGTAGTCGGCGCCGTGCAGCACCCGGCCCGTCGTCTTGCTCCAGTTGGAGAGCATCACGCTCTGCATCTGCGCCACCACCGGCCCCTGCACGCGGAAGTGCATGTCGCGCCAATGCTCCTCGTCCTGCGCGTGGCCCGTCCAGGGCGGCGCGATCCCGACGCCGCCGGTGAAGCCGGTGCGGCCATCCACGATCAGCAGCTTGCGGTGGGTCCGGTTGTTGATGCGGCCCAGGTTGTACCAGCGCAGCGGGTGGAACATGTGGACTTCGCCCCCGGCCTCCTCCATGCGCTTGCGCACGGACTGGTCGATCTCGAGGCTGCCCACCCAGTCGAGCAGCACGTGCACCCGCACGCCGGCACGCGCGCGCTCGGCCAGCGCTTCGGCGAACTCCTCACCGATCTCGCCCGACCAGTAGATGAAGGTTTCGAACAGCACGGTCTCGCGCGCGCCGCGGATGGCCTCCAGCATCGCGGGGAAGATCTCGTCGCCATTGATCAGCACGTCGACCCGGTTGCCCTCGGTGATGTCCGGGCCCAGCAGCATGCCCATGGAGCGGTCGAACTGCGGGTCGTCCACCGGGTACAGGTGCGGGATCTGGTGGGAGACGCGGCGTTCGCCCAGGTTCAGGTTGACCAGGAGCAGGGTGGCGAGCAGGACGAGGGCGACGGTCAGGGCGATCCACATGGCGGAAGATGCTACTCAAAGCTGAGGCGCTCAGGGAGCGCAACGGCACGAACCGGCTACGATGCCGTTCGCGTCCTACGCGCCATCCTGCCGGGAGGTCTTCCTTTGCCACGTTTCGCCACCATCCTGCTTCTCCTGCTGGCCGCCACCGCCGCCGCCACCGTCGGCGCCCAGGCACCGCGGACCGATGACTACGGCGGGCTGGCCAGCTACCCCGTGCCCGCGGTGAGGGGCGGCCCGGCGGAATTCCGCTATTGCGTGGTCTATGCCAAGCGGGCCTGGCGGGTGGGCGGCATGGTGGCGGAAGGCAAGATCTCGCTGGGGCAGGCGAAGCGCTGGGCGGGTGAGCGGCTGGGCAAGAACGCCGCCATGGTCGAGATCGCGGACTATGACCAGCTGGAGAGGGGTGGCTTCAAGACGCACCACCAGATGGCCGCCGCCCGCTTCATCCGCTGCGCCAACGCGCTGAAACTCAACCCCCAGATGCAGCACGGCGGCAATGCCGAACATTGCTTCCGCATGATCGGCGCCCTCGACATCGTGGCGCGGGCGCGCGCGGAAGGCCGCCCCGAGGAGCAGGCCAGGCAGGAGTTGCGGACCCATCGCCCCGACATCAAGGATGAAACCGTCGAATCGGTCGTGAAGCTGGCGTTCTCGGGCAAGACGATCAACGAGGGCAGTGGCGTGATCGAGGACGCCTTCTCGGAGTGCTTCTCACGCGCCGGCGGGCGTTAGACAGGCCGAGCCAGCGTCAGTCCTCCCAGGCCTCGATCTCGATGTGCCGGAGGTCGCGGCGGGCTGGATCGTCCAGCGCCCGTGAGAGCTTGCGCGTGAGCTGCATCACCGGAATCTGCGGCGCCGTGACGCGGACGAAGGCGATGCGCAGGTCGGGTTCGCGCGAGGGGATGCCGAAGCGCTCGCTGCGCAGCGCCTCGGCGAAGAGGGCGGCGATGAATCCTTCGATCTCGGCGTCGCTGTCGTGCAGCATGTCGCGCACCACCAGCTCATGGAAGGACCAGCGCCCGATCTGCCCGCCGGGGCGGGCGGCCGCCGCCATCATCGATTGCAGGTACTTTTCGACCGCGCTGCCGTCGTGCTCGCGCAGCACCGTGCGTCCCGGCGTGAGGCCGGTGAAGCGCAGCAGCAGCAGGGTGGCCCGCAAGGCCTTTTCCTCGCCCTCCTGCCGCGGAAACGCCAGGCGCGCCCCGATCTCGTCGCGGGACTCCTCCTGCGGCCCGGCGATCTCCTCCAGCTTGCGCAGGTGCCGGCGGACTTCGCCGCGCCGGTGCTCCAGCAGGCGCAGGCCATGCAGCTGGAAGGGGATCTGCAACATGCCGGCGAACGGCAGCACCATCAGTACCCATTCGGCGAAGCGCACCTGCCCATCGAGGGCCATGGCGACGGTGCCGACGCCCGCCAGCAAGGGCAGGTAGCCGGCCAGCAGCCAGCCGGCCGCCCGGTTGTGCGTTCGCCAGGCCAGGACCATGCCGATGAAGCCGAGCGTGACCGCGACGCCCATGACGCCGAGCGACACGGCTTGCTCCACCGGCAGCGCCAGCGGCAGGAGGGCCGCGCCCGTCAGCAGGCACAGCAGGCCCGCGACCCGGAGCAGGCGGCTGAAGCGCGGCGTGCTGCGCTCCAGCGCGAAGGCGCGTTCGAGCAGCAGCAAGGCCAGGCCCGAGGCGAAGCAGGCTGACAGCGCGACGCATTGCGTGCGCCAGGCGGCCAGCATGGGCCAGAGCACCGCCTCCCCGAGGCCGGTGACGAACAAGCCGTGCGCGATGATGGCCAGTGTCAACAGGCCGTAGCAGACGTAGGCGCCGCTGCGGTGAACCAGGGCCATCACCAGCGCGTAAAGCGCCGCCAGCGCCGCCACCGAGAAACCCAGCGTCATGCCGGCCAGCGTGAGGCGCGATTGCAGCTCCCATTGGCCCTGCGGCGCCAGGAGCACATGCCCTTGCGCGGGCACGGTCGCCTGCAGGCGCACATAGACCGTGCGCGGCCCCACGGTGGGGGGCAGCGCCAGCGTGGCGGGGAAGCGCTGGTGCAGCCGTTCGGAGGCTGGCACGTCGCGGCCGCTGCGGCCCACGGGCGTACCGGCGCCGTCGGCGAGATAGAGCTCGGCGGTGCGGAGCGACGGATGGGTGAATTCGAGCACCCAGCTGCGCGACAGCTCCGGCAGCGTGATGGCCAGCCAGGTCGGACGCCGCGCGGCAGCGCGGAACTCCGCGTCTTCGCCCGGGCGCACGGCCGTGGGCGCCAGCGCGTCCAGCAGCTCCCTGGCCTGCGCAAAAGTGTCCCCGCCTTCCGGCGGCTGCCAGCTCTTGACGCTCACGATCTGCGGGGGCGGGGCGGCAGCGGCGGCCAGGGCCACGACCAGCAGCCACAGCCCCGCCAACCACGGCAACACTTTCATTCATTCCTCCGGGCGGCGTGATGATAGACGGCTCGCGATAATGAGCGCATGCAAGACCTGGTCCCCATGATCGAAACCCGCCGCGGGGGGACGCCGGAGGGCCTGCATTTCGGTGCGCTCGCCGTCGCCGACGCGCGTGGCCGGTTGCTGGCGCACGCGGGCGACGCGCACAGGATCTGCTTCACCCGCTCGTGCCTCAAGCCCCTGCAGGCGCTGCCCTTCCTGCAGGCGGGGGGCATGCGCCGCTTCGGCCTGGCACCGGCGCAGCTGGCCCTGCTGTGCGCGAGTCACAGCGGCGAGCCCATGCACGTGGAGCAGGTGCAGCGGATCCTCGACCTGGCAGGCGTGAACCACAAGACGCTGCAATGCGGCTGTCACGTGCCCATGTTTGCCGAGCTGGGCGTGGCGCCCGCGCCGGCCCCGGGCACTTACGACGAGCGCCACCACAATTGCAGCGGCAAGCACAGCGGCTTCCTGGCGTACTGCGTGCAGCACGGCCACCCGCTTCACAACTACCTGGCACCGGCTCATCCGCTGCAGCAGTCGATCCGGCGTGACGTCGCGGCTGCTGTGGGTCTCGCGCCGGAGCAGCTGGCGATGGGGGTGGACGGCTGTTCAGCGCCCAACTACGCGTTGCCGCTCGTCAACCTTGCCTGGGGCTTCGCCCGGCTGGCGACCGGCGCCGCCGATCCGGTCTATGGGGGATCCTTCGCGCAACTGGCCGATGCCATGACTGCGCATCCGGAACTCGTCTCCGGCACCCGGCGCAACGACCTCGCCTTCATGCAGGCCGGCCGCGGCGACTGGGTGACCAAGATCGGAGCCGACGGCATTCAGGTGGTGGCGAGCCGCGCGCGCGGCGAAGCGCTGGCCCTGAAAATCAGCGACGGGAACACCACGGCCTTGTTCGCCGCGACGGTGGAGGCCCTGGACCAGCTGGGCTGGCTCGATGGGCGCCAGCGCGAGGAGCTGCGGCCGTGGCGCAACGAGGCCATTGCCAACTTGCGCGGCACGAGGGTGGGCGACCGGCGCGCCGTGTTTCGCCTGGAGCGGCCGGCCGCTTAGCTGCGCTACGACCGGCGCTTCTGGCGGACGATGTACACCATCGCCGCCAGCACCGCCCCCGCGATCATCGCCTTGCGGATGAAGCCCGCGCGGTTGTGCCGCCACTCGGCCGGCCCGCCCATCTCGGCATAGATGTTCGGGATGTGACCATGGGCCAGATCCTGCAGGATCCCCTCGACCACATTGACCCGGTCGGCGAACAGCAGCATCAGCCAGTGGCGCAGGTCGTTCTCGCTGTAGCGGAAGGCTGCGCCGCGGATCAGGCCGGAAACGCCCGACGGCGGGGTGCTCGTGCCGAACACCGGCGTGAGCCCCGGCCGCTCCGTGGAGTGAAACACCTTGACGGTGCGCGGCTGATGCGCCGGGGCGTCCCAGTGCACGTTGTCCAGGCGGGGCGGCGTCCGTTCCATGGGCACGGCCGGCCGCATCTTCGGGTCGAGGTCGGCGCCCCAGCCCTGGATATCGGGCGGCGGGGTTTTCTGCCGCGCCTGCGGTTCAGTCTTCTCGACGTAGACGACGTCGTCGTCGGTGTGATCGTGCATGGCGGTCCTCGCTTTCAATGCGTGACGGACGGTGGAATCAGCACCGGCTTGATGCAGTTGTCCAGCTTGCTGGAGAAGATGTGGTACGCGTCGGAAACCGCGTCCAGCGGGAAGCGGTGCGTGATGATCTCGCTGGGCTTGATGCGCCCGGCCTGGATGTGCTCGATCAGGCGTGGCAGGTGGCGCTTGACGCTGGCCTGGTTGGCGCGGATCGTGAGCCCCTTGTTGACGACGTTGCCGATCGGCACCATGTTGCCCGTCGGGCCATAGACGCCGACGACGGACACCGTGCCGCCCTTGCGCACGGAGTTGATGCACCAGTGCAGCACGATGGCCGAGCCGGCCTGCAGCTTGAGCTTGACGCCGGTGAGGTGCTGCAGCGCGCTGCCCACCGCCTCGGCCCCGACGGCATCGATGCACACGTCCGCGCCGAGCCAGTCGGTCATCTTCTTGATGTGCTCCGCCATGTCGTTCACTTCCTTGAAGTTCACGATCTCGCATTGCGCGAAGCGCTTGACGAACTCCAGCCGGTAGTCGACGTGGTCGACGACGATCACGCGGCCTGCGCCCAGCAGCCAGGCCGACTTGGCCGCGAAGATGCCGACCGGCCCGGCGCCGAACACCACCACCGTGTCGCCCTCCCGGATGCCGCCCATTTCCGCGGCCTGGTAGCCCGTGGGGAAGGCATCGGTGAGCAGCACCGCGTCCTCGATGTCCATGTCGGCCGGCAGCACGGTGGGCCCCACGTCCGCCATCGGCACGCGCACGTATTCCGCCTGGCCGCCGTCGTAGCCGCCCGTCGTGTGCGAATAGCCGTAGATGCCGCCGACGGCGGTGGCCTCGGGATTGGTGTTGTGGCAGTTGGAGTAAAGCTCCTTCTTGCAGAAGAAGCAGCTGCCGCAGAAGATGTTGAAGGGCACCAGCACGTGGTCACCCTTCTTCAGGTTCTGCACCGACGGCCCGACTTCCTCGACGATGCCCGTGAATTCATGACCGAAGGTCATGCCGACGCGCGTGTCGGGGACGAGCCCGTGGTAAAGATGCAGGTCCGATCCGCAAATGCAGGATCGTGTCACCCGGACGATCGCGTCGTTGGGGTGTTCGATTTCGGGTTCGGCCTTGTTCACCGCGCGGACGCGGTAAGGGCCCCGGTAGTTCATGGCCAGCATGCAAAAAGCTCCCATTCGCTGAATGACAAGACTTCATTCTGCGTACCCGTCCCCATCCATGCGGCGCCTGAAGCAACCTGTAGCAAGAATCCCGCGACGGCCGCGCTTCGGCCACAATCCGGCGCACGCATGACCATCGCCAGGACTGTCAGCCTCATCGGCGCCCCCACGGACGTGGGCGCCAGCGTGCGTGGCGCGGGCATGGGGCCGGAGGCGCTGCGCGTGGCCGGGCTGGCCGAGGCCCTGCGTTCGCAACGGCTGACTGTGGTCGACCGCGGCAATCTCGCCGGGCCGCCGAACCCCTGGATGCCGCCGACGCAGGGGGTGCGGCACATGGACGAGGTCGTGGCCTGGAACCGCGCGGTGTTCGACGAGGTGGCCGCCGCGCTGGGGCGCGGCCACGTGCCGCTGCTGATGGGAGGAGACCATTGCCTGGCGATCGGTTCCATCAGCGCCATCGCGCGGCACTGCCGCGAACGCAGGAAGAACCTGCGCGTGGTCTGGCTCGACGCCCACACCGACGTGAACACCGAGGCGATCAGCCCCAGCGGCAACCTGCATGGCATGCCGGTGAGCTGCCTGCTGGGCCATGGCCCGGCGCAATTGGTCGGCTGGAGCGGCGAGCGTGCCGCCATCGCGGCCGACAACATCGATTTCATCGGCATCCGCAGCGTCGATGCGGACGAGAAGCAGGCCATCCGCCTGCTGGGCCTGCAAGTGTTCGACATGCGGCACATCGACGAGCACGGGATGCGCAACACCATGACGGAGGTGCTGCAGGACGTGGATGAGGACACCCACTTGCACGTGAGCTTCGACCTGGACTGCCTCGACCCGATGGAGGCGCCCGGCGTCGGCACCGGCGTGCGGGGCGGCCCGACCTACCGCGAGATGCAGCTGTGCATGGAGATGATCGCCGACACGGGGCAGCTGGCCTCCGTCGACGTGGTGGAGATCAACCCCGCGCTCGATGTGCGGAACCAGACGGCGCAGCTGGCCGTGGAGTTCATCCAGAGCTTGTTCGGGGCGTCGACGTTGGCGCGGTGATCCTTTTCTCCCTCCCCCTCCGGGGGAGGGTGGGGTGGGGGCGCGCATGGCACCACGGCTTGCCACCGGCGCCCCCATCCCAACCTTCCCCCAGAGGGGGAAGGAGCAAGTCAGGACTACTGCGGCTCCAGCCCCACCTTCTTCACCAGCGCCGCGTACTTCGCCAGCTCGCGCCGGAACGCGGCCTGCGCCTCTTCCGGCGTGCTGATGGCGATGGTGTTGCCCTGCTTGGCCATCGTTTCCTTGACCGCCGGGTCGTTGAAAGCCGCGACGACGGCATCGTGCGCCTTCTTCACCTGCGCGGGCGGCAAGCCCTTGGGACCGATCACCGCGAACCAGGCTTCCACCGCGAAGTTGGTGAGGCCCTGCTCGGCGAAGGTCGGGATCTCGGCCGCGGCCTGCGTGCGCTGCGGCGTCAGCGTGCCGATGGCGCGCAGCGCGCCGCTCTTGATGTGCGCCTGCACGCTCGGCAGGGCGGCGACGCCGAAATCCACCTGGCCGCCGATCAGGTCGGTGACCATCGGGCCCACGCCCTTGTAGGGGATGTGCTTGGCGGTCGCCCCGGCCGCTTCCAGGAACAGCTCCGCGGCCAGGTGCAGGATGGTGCCGTTGCCGCCGGAGGCGAAGTTCAGCTGGCCCGGCTTGCTTTTCAGCAGCGCGATGAAGTCCTTGCCAGTGGTGGCCGGCACCTTGGCCGGGTTCACGACCAGCACCATCGGCGTGGAGCCAACGACCGCGATGGGCGTGAAGTCGCCGGGCATGTCGAACGGCAGCGACTTGAGCACGCTGGGGAAGATCACGACGTTGTTCGACACGACCGACAGCGTGCTGCCGTCCGGCGCGGACTTCGCCAGCGCCTGCAGGCCGACCACGCCACCGGCGCCGGGCTGGTTCTCCACCACCACGTTGGCATTGAGCGCCTTGCCCAGGGCCTGCTGCGCGGAGCGCGTGATCGCATCGACGCCGGAGCCGGTGGCGTTGGGCAGGATGAACTTGACGGTGCCGCTCTGGGCCTGCGCGGCCCAGGGCAGGAACGCCGCGCCGGCCGATGCGGCCAGCAGGGTGCGGCGGGAGAGTTGTTGGATGCGGTTCATGGTTGGTGTCTCCTTGGGATCGTTCGTTGCCGGCCTCAGGCCACCACCGCGTTCGCGCGCAGGGCCCGGATCTCGTCGTCGCCGAGGCCGAGGCCGGCGAGCAGTTCGGTGCTGTGCTCGCCCAGCTTCGGCGGGTCGAGCCGCACGCCCAGGCGCTCCCCGGCGAGCGTGAAAGGGAACAGCGTCGTCTTCACGCTTTCGCCAGCGCGCGGGCCGTCCGGCAGCCGCACATCGGCCAGCCCGCCGGTGGCCAGCAGGTGTTCGTCATCGTACAGGTCTTCCGGCCGGCGGATGGGCGCGAAGGGCAGGCCGGCCTTCTCCATCAACGAGGCCAGTTCTGCCGCGCTGCGATGGGCGATGCGCTCGCTGATCGCCTTCAGCAGGCGCGGCCGCTGCTGCACCCGCAGATTGTTGCTGGCGAGTTCCGGCTCGGCCTGCAGGTCGGCGAAGCCGAGCACGCCGCAGAAAGTGTTCCATTGCGCGTCGCTCACGGCCGCCAGGAAGATCTGCTCACCGTCCTTCACCGTGAACACGTCGTACACGGCCCAGGGGTTGTCGCGGGCGGGCATCGGCGCGGGATGCTTGCCGGTCATGGCGAACTGCAGCATGTGCTGGCCGACCAGGAACACGTTGTTCTCGTAGAGCGCGGACTGCACTTCCATGCCCTTGCCGGTGATGCTCCGCTGGATCAGCGCGCCCAGCACGCCGATGGCGCCGAACATGCCGCCCATGATGTCGTTGATGCTGGTGCCGGCACGCAGCGGATCGCCCGGGCGGCCCGTCATGTAGGCCAGGCCGCCCATCATCTGCACCACTTCGTCGAGCGCCGTGCGGTGGTCGTAGGGGCCGGGCAGGAAGCCCTTGTGCGTGGCGTAGATCAGCCGCGGGTTGGTCTTGCTGAGTGCGGCGTAGTCCAGCCCGTACTTGGCCATGGTGCCGGGCTTGAAGTTCTCGGCCACCACGTCGGCGGTTGCGCACAACTTGCGCGCCAGTTCCGCACCGCGCGGGTCGTGCAGGTTGATGGCGATGCTCTTCTTGTTGCGGTTGAACATCGGGAAGAAGCCGGAGCCCGCGCCGAGCAGCGCGCGGGTGCGGTCCCCATCGACCGGCTCCACCTTGATGACTTCAGCGCCCATGTCGGCCAGCACCATGCCGCAGGTCGGGCCCATCACCATGTGGGTGAATTCGACCACCCGCAGTCCCGCAAGGGGCTGCGGCACCTGTGACTGCAAACCTTTCAGTGGCTGGGGCGCGTTGCTGTCATGCATGGGCGGCTTCCTGGATTTTCATGGTCTTGGGCAGGCCCGCGCGCCAGACGCTGCCGTGCAGCGTTTCGCCTTCCAGCCAGCGCGCGACCTTGCCGCGCAGCGCGATGAGTTTGTCGAAATCGATGCCGGTTTCAATCCCCATGCTCCCCAGCATGTAGGCCAGGTCTTCGGTGGCCACGTTGCCGCTCGCGCCGGGCGCATGCGGGCAGCCGCCGATGCCGGCGGTGGAAGCGTCGAATCGCGTCATGCCCAGTTGCAGCGCGGCATACACATTCGCCAGCGCCAGGCCCCGCGTGTCGTGGAAGTGCCCGCACGTCAGCCTGTCGCCGGCCACGCGCAGCACCCGCTCGAACAGGCGCGCGACCATCGCCGGGTCGGCGTAGCCCACCGTGTCGGCCAGGCTCACGCTGTCGGCGCCGAGGTCCAGCACGGCCTGCACCAGCCGCACCACCTCGTGGGGATCGACCTCCCCCTGGATCGTGCAGCCGAACGCGGTGCTGATGCCCACCTCGATCTTCGTGCGCGCTCCGGTGGCATCGCGCTCGGCGCGGATGCGCGCGATCTCGGCCACCACGTCGTCCGGCACCTTGCGCAGGTTGGCCAGGCTGTGCGCGTGGCTCGCCGACAGCGGCAGCAGCATCCACTCGGCGTTGGCGGCCAGCGCGCGCTCCGCACCCTTGAAATTGGGCACGAGCACGGAGGCGCGCAGTCCCGGCAGCGTTTGCGCGAAGGCCAGCACTTCCGCGGTGTCGGCCAACTGGGGCAGCAGCTTCGCGGGGACGAAGGAGCCGACCTCGATCTCGCGCTCGCCGGCGTCGTAAGCGTCGCGGATCCATTCCAGCTTGGCGGCGGTGGGGACGATGGTCGCGATGCTCTGCAGGCCGTCACGCAGGCCCATCTCGCGGATCACCACTTGCTTCGGCAGGGTCGTCGCCGAAAGGGAAGGAGTTTGCATGGCCGCAGTTTAGAATTTCCGAAACGAGCCGGCATCTCAATTTGAGAACCGTATCTTTCCCGTTTGGAATATCTTGCGCGACTTCGATCTCACCACCTTGCGCCTCTTCGTCTCCGTGTGCGAAACCGGCAACATCGCGCGTGCCGGCGAGCGCGCCAGCATCGTCGGCTCGGCCATCAGCAAGCGGCTCGCGCAACTGGAGCACCAGGTCGGCACGCCGCTGCTGGCGCGCAAGCGGCACGGCGTGGTGCCCACGGCGGCCGGCCAGACCTTGCTGGAGCACGCGCGCGGCATGCTGGACAGCGCGGCGCGCATCGAGCGGGACATGGAGAGCTACGTGGCTGGCGCGCGCGGCCAGGTGCGGATCCTGGCGTCCGTCTCCGCCATGACGGAGTCGCTGGCCGATGACGTCGCGGCCTTCCTGCAGATGCCGGCGCATCGCAGCATCCAGGTGGACATGGAGGAGCGCGTCAGCCCCGAGATCGTGCGCGGCGTGCGCGACGGCCTGGCGTCGCTGGGGGTCTGCTGGGATGCGGCCGATCTGGGAGCGCTGCAAGCGCGGGCGTACCGCAGCGACCACTTGTGCATCGTGGTGCCGCCGGGTCATGCGCTCGCCAAACGCAAGTCGGTGCGGTTCGAGCAGACGCTCGACTACGAGCACGTCAGCCTGCCCGTCAACAGCGCGGTGCAGGTGATGCTGCAGCGGGCCGCGGCCCGGCTGGGCCGCTCGCTGATCCACCGCGTGATCGTCACCAACTTCGAGGCCGCGCTGCGCGTGGTGCGCGCGGGCCTGGCCATCAGCCTGGTGCCGCGCGAAGTCGCCGAGGGTCCGGCGGCCGTCTACGGCTTGCACCTCATCCCGCTGGCCGAACCGTGGGCGCAGCGCCGCTTCATCGTCTGCTACCGCGACGAAGCTTTGCTCTCGCCGGCGGCGCGGCTGCTGGTGGAGCATCTGGCGGCGCAGGCAACGCCATGAGCGTTTCCGCACTCGACCTCGGCGCCGCGCCCAGGCTGCTGTTCCTGGCGGCCGACCCTGCACGGGTGCGTGAACAACTTTCCGGCCAGCCACTCACGCGCGAAGCCGCCGGCCCCTTGCGCGACGACGTGTCCACCGACGAGATCACGCCGGTGCGCATCCTCTCTTACTACGACGAGCGGCTCGCGCGCTTTCCGTACACCGGCTTCCAGGCCGGCGGCGAGCAGCCCATCGGGCCCGGCGCCGTGCAACAGGGCGGCTTCCAGGTGGTCGTGGCGGGGCGGCGCTACGGCAAGGGGTCCTCGCGCGAGCACAGTCCTGCGGCCGAGAAACTCGCCGGCGTCCGGCTGGTGATCGCGGAAAGCTTCGAGCGCATCTACCGCCAGAACGCCGACAACATCGGCCTGCTCACGTCCACCGACTTCGGGCTGATCGAGCGGTTGCAGCGCGGCGAAGCGGTCCCTTTGGACGAACTGGTGGCTGGGCGCGATGCACTCGCCTCGGCGATCCTGCGCAGCGGCGGCCTGCTGGCCTTCGGCCAGGCGCATCTGCGCCAAGCGGACGTCATCCCAGCGCAGGCTGGGATCCAGGATGCCACGCCGCGCACCCTCTTCGAAAAGATCATCGCGCGCCACATCCTCGCCACCCCGGTGACCTCGACCAAGCCGCAACCTGGTGAAGGCTGCTTCATCCGCGCCGACTGGCGCTTCATCCACGAGTACTACACCGGCATGGCCGCGCACATGCTGCACGCAGCGCTCGGCCAGGCGCTGGCATTGCACGCGCCCGAATCCGTCGTCGTGTTCGAGGACCACACCTCCTACGTGGAGGAAAGCCCGGCGCACCTGGCCGGTGGGCTGGTGCCCAACATGCGGGCGATGATGCAGGCGCAGCGTGACTTCGCGGCAGCCTACGGCCTGCGCACCCACCGCACGCTGACCGATGCCGAAGCGGCGGCGGACGACGGCTCCAACGTCGCGGGCATCTCGCACGCAATGATGGCCGAGCGCTACGCCTTGCCGGGGCAGGTGGTCGTGGGCACCGATTCGCACACGCCGCACAGCGGTGCCTTGGGCTGCGTCGCTTTCGGCGTGGGCACGACCGACATGGCGAATGCGTTCGTCACCGGCGCCGTGCGCCTGACCATGCCGCAGGTGCTGCGGGTGGAACTCGACGGCGTGCTGACAGCCAGCGTCGCGGCCAAGGACGTCGTGCTGCACCTGCTGCAGCTGCCGGCCATTCGGGCGGGCAGAGGTGTCGGCAAGGTGTTCGAGTTCACCGGCAGCGCCGTGCGAGCCTTGTCGACGGACGAACGCGCCACCCTGACCAACATGACGGCGGAGCTGGGCGGCCTCACCGGCATCGTGGCGCCGGATGCCGAGACCGTGCGCTTCCTCAAGGAGCGGCGCGACGTCGACTTCGTGCTGGAACCCTGGATGGCCAGCGATCCCGGCGCCGCGTATTGCGAAACCATCCGGGTCGATTGCGCCCGGCTGGGCCCCATGGTCGCCGCGCCGGGTGACCCCGGCAACGGCATCCCCATCGAGTCCCTGACCCAACCGGTGAAGGTCGACATCGCCTATGGCGGCTCCTGCACGGCCGGCAAGCGCGAGGACTTCGACCACTACCACGCCGTGCTGGCCTGGGGGCTGGAGCGCGGGTTGCGGGTGCCGCCTTCGGTCCAGCTTTACCTGCAGTACGGCACCACGGCCGTCCGCGACTACTGCGCCGAACGGGGCTACGACCGGACCTTCGCGGCCGTGGGCGCGCGCATCCTGCAGCCCTCGTGCGGCGCCTGCGCCAACTGCGGACCCGGCTCGTCCACCAGCCCTGGCCAGGTGACCGTCAGCGCGATCAACCGCAACTTCCCGGGGCGGTCGGGGCCGGGCGAGGTCTGGCTGGCCAGCCCGGCGACGGTGATGGCGAGCGCGCTCGCGGGCGAACTGGTCTCCTTCCCCGAGTTGCGCAGACGCGTCGCGACACCGCATACGTAGGAACAGTCTTTCCACGGCACGCTGCAGCGTCCCGCCGTCTTGGCAACGTGCACCGCGTACCTTCGGGAGCATGGCCATCAACGGGCGTCAGGCAGCCGTATTTGCCTCGGGAATCGCATTGGGTGCCGCGGCGGCGGCGTGGTTCGCTTTCAGCGGCGACGCCGATGCGAGCAAATCTTCAAATGCGGCAACTGCCGCAGGCACGCCCTCGGTGGCCGCGGCCGAAGGCACGCGTTGCGAGTTCGAGCCGGTGATCAAGGCCGCGGGCAGCGAAGACGGGACCAGCCGCATCCCCGCGGACCTCACGGGCCGCACCGCGGCCGGGGTGCCGCCGCTGCTGGTGACGGGCAAGGAAAGCGCGGCGGCAGGCCGCCAGCGCGACGCCGAGGTCGCCTTCCTCACCGCCTGTCGCATCGGACGCGAACTGGGCCCGCCGGGCTCGGGGGTCTACGCCGACGCCAAGTACCAGTTGGGCCGGCACTACGCGATGGTGGCCCGGACCACCGAATCGGATGCGTCCAGGCCCGAACTGCTGCGCCGCGCCCGCGTGCTTTACACGGATGCCCTGCAAGCCTTGCGCGCGCAGCACGGCGAGAGCCACGAGAAGACCCGATTCGCGGCGCAGGGGCTGGCAGCACTGCCGCCTGCGGGCGCGGATGACGAGGCGCCGAAGACGGCGAAAGCTGACCCGGCGCCCAAGCCGGCTGCTGACCCCGCGCCCAAGCCCGAGCCTGCTGTTGCCGAAGCGCCCAAGCCTGCGAAGGCGCCGGCGGCTGTGGCTGTCGCGCCGCCTGCGTCCGCCGAGCCGGCGCCGGCCCCCGCACCGGTGATCGTGCGGGCCCCACCCGAGGCGCCGCCGGCCGCGTTGCCCGCGCCGCCCGTGGCCAAGGCACCGCCCCGGCCGCGGAGCGAGGCACGGGCACCCGCGGAACCTCGTGTCCCGGTGCCGCCGCCGGAGCTGGCGTCTGCCCCTCAGCGTCGCGACGTCGAGGCCCGGCCGCGTGACGTCGAAGCTCGGCCGCGCGACGTCGAGGCACGTGTGGTGGAGGCGCCGCCCATCCAGTCCCGGGCGCCGGAACCGCGCGTCGCAGTGGAGCGTCCGGCACCACCGCGGCCGCGCGCGGAGCCGCCGCAGGAGCCTGCCGTCGTGATCGAAGAGCCGCCCGGCGCGGCCACCGGTTCGACGGGCACGATCCAGTAGCCGCGTTCAGCCCGCGGCGCCACGTAGGCGATCGATCAGCACCAGCGCATCCGCCGGCGCCGCGTCGCCGCGCCAGGCCACGTGCTGGTCCTCGCGGCACAGCAGCAAGGCGTGCCGGTAGGCCTCTGGCGCCGGCTCTCCCGCAAGTTCGACCACCTGCAAGGGCACCCGGCGCTGGCGCGCGGCCTCGACCAACGGCGCGATGTCGGCCTCGGCCTTCAGGCGCAGCAAGGTGTAGCCGGGACCGAATGCGTCGTACAAGGAGCGCCCATCGTTCAGCCAGAAGTGGGGCGCGCGGCAGCCGGGCACCGTGGAAGGCGTGAAGTCCCCCATCGAATACGGCGGCGGCGCTTCGCCGTCGGCGGCGATGATCGGGGAGCCTTCGTAGTAGTAGCCGAAGTTGAGGCCGGCGCAACAGAACTGCTGCACGTTCAACGCATACGCCTCCTCGCCCACCTCGGCGCGGGCCCGCGCGCCGTCCGCGTCATCTGCTTCGATGTTCGCCGGCACGGCACGCCTGGCCTTCATCATCTTCTGCGCATGGTCCATCGCGAACTGCGAGACCTGCTCGGTGATCGGCTGGCGCTCCGCCTCGTAGGCGGCAAGCAGGGCTTCCTCGCCCCAGCCCTGCAGCCGCGCGCCCAGCAGCCAGGAGAGGTGCAGCGCATCGGCGATGCCCGCGTTCATGCCGTAGCCGGCGTAAGGCACCCACAGATGCGCGGCGTCCCCCGCAATGAACACCCGGCGGTCGCGAAAGCGCGTCGCGACGAGGCGGCGGCCGACCCAGTCCTCCTTGCTGATCACCTCGTACTCGAACCGGTCGTCGACGCCCAGGATCTGGCGGATCGACCAGTCGCGGTCGATCGAGTCGAACTCCGGTTCGTCGACATTCAGGTGGTTGTGCACCAGCCAGGTCGTGTGGCCGTCGATGGCGAACACCGTGCCGCAGCGGCGCGGGTTCACCGAGTAGTACGACCACGCCGGCTTGCCGGGAATGCGCTCCAGCAGCCCTGGCGCGCGGATGTAGGTGGACTGCACGCGCTGGATCACCGGCGTGCCCTCGAGCTTGGCGCCGATGGACTTGCGCACGCTCGAACTGCCGCCGTCGCAGCCGACGAGGTAGCGCGCGTGGATCTGGCGCTCTTCCCCGGTGTCGAGGTCCAGGGCGACGGCTTCCACGCCTTCGGCGTCCTGCACGAATGAGGTCACCTGCGTCCGGTTCAACAGCTGGATGCCCGGCAGGGCTGCAGCGTGTTCCAGCAGGATCGGCTCCAGGAACAACTGGTTGATGCGGTGCGGCGGCTCCGGGGTTGGCCACCAGGTGTCCGGACCTTCGCGCGAGGTGTAGCGTTCGGCCCGCCCGGGGATCGGGATGCGCGTGAGTTCGGTGCCGCAGACGCTGGTGCGGAACACGACGTCGTTCGAGTGATCGGGCGGCAGGCCGGCGGCGCGCACCTTCTGCGCCACGCCGAGCCGGCGGAAGCGTTCCATGGTGCGCGCGGCGACGTGGTTGCACTTGACGTTGGGCGGCTCCGCGTAGCGGCGGATCTCGGCGATGGCCACCTTGACGCCGCGCCCGGCGAGATCCATCGCCAGCGTGAGGCCCACCGGGCCGGCGCCCACGACCAGCACGTCGGCCTGGAGCACTTCATCGCGCGCCATGCTCACTCCAGTTTGATGTTCGCCTGCCGGATCACCCTGGACCACTTCTGCGTTTCAGCGGCGATATAGGCCTCGAAGGCTTCCGGCCGGCTGGGCGCGGGTTCCACGCCCAGGTTGCGCATGCTGGTCTTGATCTGCTCGTCGTTCAGCGCCGCCGTGATCTCCGCGTTCAGGCGGGCGATGATGGCAGGCGGCGTGCCCGCCGGTGCGACCACACCGAACCAGCCGGTGGAGTCGTAGCCGCTGAGCCCGGCCTCGGAAGCCGTTGGCACGTCCGGCAGCTGGGGCAGGCGCTGCGGGCTGGTCACGGCGAACGCCAGCAGCTTGCCGGCCTTGATGTGCTGCAAGGCCGAAGGCAGGTCGACCACCGCCAGCGGCACGTTGCCGGCGAGCACGTCCAGCGCGGCCGGGCCGGAGCCCTTGTACGGCACCTCCACCAGTTTCACATCGGCCATCTGCGCGAAGAGGGCCGCGGACAGGTGCATGGCCGTGCCGTTGCCGCCATGGGCGATCGAGAGCTTGCCGGGCTGCGCCTTCGCCAGCGCCACCAGCTCCCGCTGCGTCTTGGCCGCCAGCGTCGGATGGCCGATCAGCACGAAGGGGATCGCCGCCAGCATGCTGACGGGCTTGAAATCCTTCACCGGGTCGAACGGCATCTGCGC
The DNA here is from genome assembly GCF_007833165.1 of Caenimonas sedimenti. GTDB lineage: Bacteria > Pseudomonadota > Gammaproteobacteria > Burkholderiales > Burkholderiaceae_C > Ramlibacter > Ramlibacter sedimenti. Next base: position 230,322 of record NZ_VOBQ01000014.1, read on the forward strand.
ATAGAGGCTGCTGTTGGCGGACAAGGCCCCGGCCGCGCCGACGCCCAGCGTGTAGCCGTCCGGCGGCGCCTTGGCGACGATGGCGAGGCCGATGTTGCCGCCGGCGCCGGGGCGGTTGTCGACCACGACCTGCTGGCCGAGCTTCTCGTTGAGCCGCGGCACCAGCATGCGCACCACCGCGTCCGCGCTGCCCCCCGGTGGGAAGGTCACGACCATCCGCAGCGGCTTGTTCGGGAAGTCGGTTTGCGCCGAAGCCGCGGTCACTGCGGCAGTCAGCAGTGCGGCGAAAGCGCGAAGGATGGGGCGCATGGTGTGTCTCCTGTTTCGGCGATTTTGCTGCATTGGCGTGCCTCGTGTGAGGCGCCCGCTGGGCGGCTCGCCGTGTCGGTCCGCACGCACGTGCATGTAGGCGGCAGGCCGACCTCGTCAGCCGACCGGCTGGCCCACCATGGCGCTTTGCATTTGCAGGAGCAAAACGATGGATGAGAAGAAGCCCTCCCACGAAACGCTTTGGGAGCTGATCAAGGACACCAGGTTCTGCATGCTGGCGCATCGCCACACCGACGGGTCGCTGCATTCGCACCCGCTCACCACGCAGAACAAGGCGCTGGACGAAGGCGGCAGTCTGTACTTCTTCGTCTCGAAGAAGACGGAGCTGGGTCAGCGCCTGCAAAGCGACGGCAATGTCAACCTGGCCTATGCCAACCCCGGCAAGGACACCTGGGTTTCCATCACCGGCACGGCGCGCGTGCTGGAGGACATGGCGAAGAAGAAAGAGCTTTTCAACGTGATCGCCAAGGCCTGGTTCCCGGGCGGCGCGGAAGACCCCGACCTGGAACTGGTCGAGGTCGTGATCGACGAGGCCGAGTACTGGAACGTCAAGGAGAACAAGCTGCTGCAGCTGATCAAGATGGCGACCGCGGCCGCCACCGGGAACAAGCCGAAGAAGATGGGCGAGCACGCGGAGTTGAACTTCAACAACTGAGCCTCACCGGTGCGGCGCGGCCTCCAGGTTGCAGAAGCTGGTCAACCTGGTGTGGTCCTCGCCCCAGGTGCGGTAGCCTGCCCGATCGATGTGCACCCGCCCGGTGGGGTACCGGCTCAGGCCCATGTCCAGCGGCTCGCCCTGGTCGCGCCAGAAGCGGCACAGGGCCAGGCCCTGCGCGCGCGACAACGGTGCGAGGTCCACCGCAAAGCTGCGCCGGTGGGCGCTGCGCGGGGAGCCGCCGGCGCAGCGGTTCAGCGCCTCATCGCGGTAGCCGGACACCACTTCGATCCGATCCAGCAATTTGCGCTCACGCAGCGTGACCAGCAACTGCAGCACCTTGCGGACCTCGGACCACTGCGCCGCCGGCGGGATCTGGAAGGGTTCGGCTTTGCATTCCTTCCACATCGAAGCCGAGCGCAGCAATTCGTGCAGCGGCGAGACGTGGGCCAGGTTCTCCTGGTCCAGGAATGTCTGGAACGCTTCCACCTGGGCTTGACGGGATAGGCGCCATTGCGCGAACTGCGTCGCGTCGCGCTCGTCGGCCTGGGCCCGGGCCGCATTGCCGCCCAGCCACGCGATGAGGAACAGCAGGACGCCAATGCCGCGGCGCATGGCACTCAGGCAGCCGCGCGCGGCAGGGTGATGTCGAAGCGCACACCCCCTTCGACGTTGCGCGCGCGCACGGTGCCGCCCATCTTGGCCAGGTAGGTTCGCGCGACGAACAGGCCCTGGCCGCGCCGCTCGGTGGCTTCGTCCGTCGCGGCATCGCTGACGCCATAGTCGAAGATGCGTTCCAGGCGGGTTTCCTCGATCGCGGCGCCGGCGTTGTGGATGCCGACGGTCGCGTGGGTGTCGCTCGTTTCGAGGGACAAGGTGATCGGCGTGCCTGGTGAGCGATGCCGGTCCGCGTTGCGGAGGATGTGCGTGACCACGTCTTCCAGCGAGAAGGCATCGGCGCGAACCATCACCGGCTGTTCGCCGGAGGCGTAGCGCACGTCGGCAAGACCGGCGAAGTGCGCGTTGTCCGCGACCTCGCGCAGGAAGGCGTCGAGGTCCAGCGGCGCGAGTTCGAGTTGCGCGGCCTCCAGCGCCTCGCTCGGCGAAGCCTGGCCGTACAGCACCCGAACGGCCTGCTGCATGCGCTGCACATAGCGGTGCGCCGGGTCGCCGGCATCCGGGTGCAGCACCATCAGCGACTGCAGCGGCGACAGGATCTCGTGGCCCACCGCCTGCAGCGTGTCGCGCTCGCGTTGCGCGCGCAGCTGCTCGCGCTGCTGGTCGTCCTTCACGCGCTGCAGCAGGTCCGACAGGCTGCCGGCCAGGATGCCGAGTTCGTCGGAACCGCGCAGGTCCGACACGTCCAGCTGGCCGATGCGGGCATCACCTGGCGCGTCCTTCTGCATGTTGTGCGAAACGGCGGCCGCGCGCCGGGTCAACACGGTGATGCGCCGGATCAGCCCGACCTCGATCACCAGCCAGGCGAGGCCGATGGCCCCCAGCATCGCGGCGACATACCAAGACATGCGCGTCGCGATCACGCCCAGCCCGCGGTCGATGCCGCGCGCGTCGCCGCTCAGGCGCACGTCGAAACTCGCCACCGGGGTGGTGATCACTTCAATGGCTTCGAGTGGAGGCGGCCGATTGGCCACCGGCAGGCGGTCGATCAGCTGCAGGATCAGCGGAGAAGAGCGCGCCGCGTTGTCCTCGCGCCCCTTGAGCACGAGCGGGGCGCCCTTGCTGTCCTGCCGCGTGATGGTGAGCGTTTCGCCGGGCAGCAGCGCTTGCGAAAGATCTTCCAGCGAAGGCGGGGGAATCGCGTCGGACGCGTTGCTGTCGAACAGTGGCGGCACGTTGCCCGGGGCCAGCATCTGCACGTGCACACGGATGCGGTCGAGGTCGGCCGGCGGCCATTCCGGGCGCGGTTGCGCGTAGAGCGCCTGCCGGAACGCTTCCACCGGCAGCCGGATGGAATAGAAAACCCGGCGCAGGCAATCCGGCAATTCGCCGCCCGCGGAGCAGGTGGCGCTTTGCCAGAGGAAACCGCGGAAGTCGCGCACCGGCCGCGCATCGGCGAGCGTCGGGTCGCCGTCTTCCACGAAGCCGGTGAGGCGCCCGCGCACCAGCGGTTCGCCGCGCAGCGACTGGCGTTCGAAGGGCGCGACCCAGGCGGTCGTGGTGCCGCGCATGTCGAGCCGGATGCGCGCGCGATGCACGGACTCGACGTCGAGGTCGGTGGGCTCGCGCGCGATCAGGTCGCCCGCCCGGAAGCTGCCCACGAGGTAGATGTAGCCGCCCGAGTAGGCGTTGTTGCCGACGGCGGCGCAGACAGCGCTGCCGTCGGTGTAGCGCACCGAGCACCCGGCCATCTCCACCGCCTGCTGGGCCTTGTTCTGGTCGTCGAAGTCGAGCGCGGCGTAGGGCAGGACCCACGGACGCAGCGGCGTGACGGCGCCCGAGACGCCCGGGTTCAGCAGCGCCAGCAGGCCGGCCGGATGCCGCAGGCGCGCCATCACCTCGGCCTGGGTCTTGCGGAAGTTCTGCTGGTAGTTGCGGTAGCTGCGGTCCTTCTCGTCCTGCAGCAGGACGACCGCCAGTGCCGCCGTGGCGATCGCCAGCAGCAGGAACACCATGCGGAAGAGGATGCGCCGGCGGAACGACGCCAGGCCCAGGCGCGGGACGTCGAGCCGGGGCAGCGTCAGGCGCGCCATCAGGGCCGGGCTTTGCCGCTGCCGGCGTCCGTCCATCTGAAGCCGCGCATCGGGACGTTCTCGATCCCCTCGAAGGTGGGATCGACCTCGCGGAACGCATCGCGGATGGTGCTGACATGCTTGCGCACGTTGTCGCGGTTGCGGCCGCTCTTCACCACGTCGAACAGGTCGTCGTAGGAGACCACCTGGCCGCGGCGCTGGTACAGCGTCGCCAGGATGCGCTGGGCGGTGAGCGGCAGGTTCACGCGCTCGCCGCGCCACATGGGCGTGCGTTGCCAAAGCGGGTCGAGCGCAAGTTCGTCCGCGGCTGGCGCCGCGGGGGCCGCTTGTGACCGGCGCTCCTTCGCCACCCGCAGGATCTCCAGGAAGGTCTCGATGAAATCGGCTTCCTCGAAGGTCGTCTTCTGCAGGTAATCCCAGGCGTCGAGCGCCTTCATGATGCTGCGGTAGATGGCGGCCGGCATCGCCGACACCACCAGCACGGGCACGCCCTTGCGCTGCTTGTTGATGGCGTTGATGAGCGCGACGCCGGCATGGCGTTCACGGCCCAGCTCGATGTCGAGCACCACCACGTCGTAAGGCTCGCGCGCGAGCGCGGCCTCGGCGTCATCGCGGGTGAACCACTGGTCGACCTGCACGTCCGGCCGGGCGGCCCGGATCCAGCCCGCGAGCTGGTTGCTGGTGGGCTGGTCGTCTTCGATCACGGCGATGCGGGGCATGCGCGAATTATCGCGGTGGCCACGGGGCGGGGGCCCGGAAGATTTCTTCCGGGCCGTGAACACAGTGCCCCGGCGTTCGCATTGTTTGCTCCTGCCTCCCTGCGAAGAATCACTTCATCGAGCACACACACAGGAGAAGCACGATGAACACCGCCAAGAACACCACCCTGCGCGCCCTGCGCGACTTCGGCCTCGTCAGCGCCATCAGCCTGGCGGCCGCCTCCATCTGGGCCGCCGGCCTGCCGGAGGAGGGCTATCTGCTGGACGCCGAGATGTGGCAGGAAGAGGTGGCCGCGTCGCCGGACAGCCAGTGGCCCGCCGAGGGCTGGTTCCGCCTGGTGCCGCAAGGCCGCGGGATCGAAGTGAGCGCGGCGCAGCGCGGCCAGCCGGGCGCCCCCGCTGCCGACGCGCTGTATTTCCGGCTGCCGGGCACCCAGCTCAAGCAAGGCTTGCGCGCCGTCTACGCCGGCACCGTCCTGCAGCAGCCGCGGCTGGGCCAGGACTACGAGCTGACGCTGGGCCAGGGCCGCTTCGGCCTGCGTGTCGAGTCCGGCGTCAAGGGCATGGAATACGCGATCACCTACGGCCAGCAGACCTATACCTACGTGCTCGGCCCGTTCGACGCCACCAAGACGTCGGTCAAGGCCGTGGCCGACCTGGACGGCGATGCCCGGCCCGACTTCCTGATCGACGTCGGCGACGACGCGACCTACCTGCTGCTGTCCACCAAGGCCCGCCCCGGCGCCAACCTGCCGACGGCGGAGTTGTGGGCCAAGGGCTGCTGAAACGAATTCGCTGTCACACACCAACTTCCGGAGAATTTCCATGCTGCACAAACTGAAGAACATCGCCCGCGCCGCGCGGATCACCATGGCCCGGGCGCTCCGGCGCCCTCACCCCGGCGCTCTCCCGAAAGCGGGAGAGGGAGAGGAAGGCACGGCCTTCCGGGCGGACGGTACCTTCACCCAGATCCTGCGCGCGCGCCGCACCGTCGCGGTTGTGGCGGGCCTGGCCGCCGCCGGCTGGCTGCTCTACGCCCATCCGCCCATCGCCACTGCCCAGCCCGGCGAACTGGGCGTGCGCACCAACCAGCTCACCGGCACCGTCACGCAATGGCGCGACGGCAGCATCCTGGTGCTGCCGGGCCTGCACCATGCACAGGTGTTCTCGCTGCGCGACCAGACGTACAAGCCGCAGCAGATGACGCAGTCCTCCGGCCAGGCGCCGCTGCAATCGGTGGAAGGGCTCTCGGTGGGCGTGGACCTGGTGGTGCGTTATGCGCTGGATCCGCAGCGTGTCGCCACGGCGGCGCGGAGCCTGCCGTCCGATCCCGCCGAAGTGGTGGAGCCGGCGGTGCTGGGCGTCGTCTACAAGGTGTTCGCCCGCTACACCGTACGCGAGATCTTCTCGACCAAGCGGGCCGAGATCCAGCAGACACTGGAAGCCGAACTCAAGCCCAAGCTGGCGGCTGATGGCCTGGTGCTGCGCAGCGTGCTGGTTGGTAAGGTCGATCTGCCGGCCGACTACAAGCGCGGCATGGAGGGCCTGCTGGCCGAGGAGCTGGAGACGCAGAAGATGCGCTACACGCTGGAGCTGAAGGACAAGCGGGTGCGGCAGGTCGAGCTGGAAGCCTCGGCCGAGAAGGTGCAGCGCGAAGTGCGGGCTGAAGCCGCCGCCCGCGAGCAGGTGATCGCGGCCAAGGGCCAGGAGGAGGCGATGAAGCACGTCCTGCCGTTCAAGCAGCGCCAGATCGAACAGCGCCAGCTGGAGGCCGAGGCCGAGAAGCAGTCGCGCATGAAGGTGGCCGAAGGCAACGCGCACGCGCGCCGCATCGAAGCGACCGGCGAGGCCGACGCCCGCCGCAAGCTGGCGGAGGCCGAGGTGTTCCGCATGGAGCGCGTGGGCCAGGCCAACGCGGAGCAGATGGCGCGCGAAGGCGCGCTGATCACCCGCCATCCGCTGTTGATCCAGAAGACCCTGGCCGACAAGCTGTCGGACAAGATCCAGGTGATCATCGCGCCGCCCGGCAGCGGCGGCGGCTTCCTGGCCGCCAACCTGCTGGGCAACGGGGCGCAGCGCGAAGGCATGCAGCAGGCCGCGACGCGCGAAACGCAAGCCGAGGAGTGAAGCCATGATCGGCAGTGCCATCGCCTCCGCCGCCGTCGCGGCGACCATGACCAGCGCCATCGTCACGACCGACCAGGCGGTGCTGCGCGCCGGGCCGCGCGACTCGGCGCCGCAACAGGCCCAGCTGTGGCAGGGCGAAGTGCTCGAGGTGCGGGGGGAGCGCCTCGACTACCTGCAGGTCTGGGACCACCGGCGCGAGCGCGGCGGCTACGTGAAGGCCAGCCAGGTGAAACGCACGGCGCTGGCACCCACGGAGGCACCGGACATCCTGGCCGTGCTGCGCTTCGTTCGCGAGACGCCGGGCTCGGAAGCGCTGGGCATCGGTCTCGCCGCGGCCTGGCTGCAGGCGGCGCCGGCCGAGGCCGTGCGTGGCGAGGCCGGCACCGAGACGCTGGACGCCTTGGGGCAGTTGGGCGAGCGGCTGGCACAGCGCGCCTCCGGGCAAGCCGGCCTGTCGAAGAACGGCCAGGCGGCGGTGTCCGCGCACCTGGAAGTCGCCGCGCGCTATGGCGTCAAGTTCGTGAGCTACGAGCGCGACAGCCAGATGCGCATCTGCTATGACGGCGAAGCCTTCCGGCGGGTGCTGGCGCTGGCGGCACGGCCGGAGCAGAAGGCCCGCGCCGCCCTGGCCTTGACGCAGCCCGAGTGCATGGACCCGAACCTGAAGCCGCTGGAACGGCACCAGGTCAACCTGTGGCGCGCCGACGTGCTGGAGCGCGTGGACACCGCGGCCTTGCCGGCGACCGCGAAGAACCAGGTCGCGATGCGCCGTGCTTCGGTCTGGAGCACCGTGGCCTATGAGCGGGCTCGCCTGGGCCAAGGCCCGGACGCGGCGGCGCAGCGCGCCATCGCGGAGCTGACCCAGGTGCAGCGCAGCGAGCTCACGGACGACGACCAGTCACGCTACAACGATGCGGCGATGCGCGTGAACGCTTCGCGCTGGGCGGCCATGCCGCCGGCTGCCGCGCAGCCCTTGGGCCCGCGCCCGAGCATCGTGACCGAAGCCGGGCAGCCTGGGGAGACCTGCGTGCTGCTGGTGGATGCGAAGAACGACGTGCGCAACCCCTTGGCCCGCCGCTGCACGTTCTCCCTGGTGTGGGCACAGTCCGCCAGCCTGAACCGCGAAGGCAACGCGCTGGCGCTGGCCGTGCAACCGATGGAAGCGTGGCGCGAGCTCTGGCTGTTCCGCAAGACCGGCAAGAGCTGGGCCATCGATGTGCTGCCGCCCGCGACCTTGCAGCCGGAACTGGGTTACGCCGAATTCGCCGGCTGGGTGCCGGGTGGGCAGCAGGTGCTGGTGGCGCGCGAAGCGCGCGGCGAGGGCAAGTACAAGCGCAATTACGAGGTGCTGAGCCTGGACAACCTGGTCACGCAGCGGCAGACCGGCGATCCTTCGGCGCTCGGGCCTTTCCAGCGCTGGCAGGACCCTTCCTGGAAGCGGATGAGCGTGGCCCTGCGTTAGCTTTGCGCACGTATTCGGGGAGGAAGCTGCGCCGTGCGCGGTCCGAGAAGACGACAGTGACCTGCAGCGCCGTCGCCTCCTCCACCACGCCGCGGCCGTAGCGCCGCACCTCGACCAGGTCGCCCCGGGCCAAGGCCGGTGCTTCGCCGGCCTCCTGCTGTTCCTCCTCCGCGGCCGGCGCATTGCGCAGCAGCTCTTCGACCACCGCTTCATGTGCGGCGATGCGGCGGCAGTTGTCGCAATGGCTGCAACGCTCGAACGGCGCTTCGCCTTCCAGGTGGTCCAGCAGCACGCGCCAGCGGCACTGGCCGGTCTGCGCGTAGAACACCATGCGCTCCAGCGCCTCGCGGTCCAGGTCCCGCTTGCGGCCGTATTCGTCCGTGAGGTCCTGCAGGCGCAAGTCGGCGGCACGGCGCAGCAGGCGCAGCGTGCCGTCCTTGGCTTGCGTCACCACCTTGCTCTTGCGCAGCAGCCCGAGCGCCACCTGGAGCTTGCCGCGGGCGCGGGCCAGCCGGCCTTGCAACAGCGGCAGAGTCCAGCCGGCGCCATCCGGCGGCGGCTGTTGCAATGCGTCGACCACGGCGGCGGCATCTTCCTCGGTCGGATAGCGCCCAGCCATGAAGAACTGCTGGATGGCCTTGTCGCCGCGCAGGAACAACAGGGTGCAGCGAGCCGGCTCGCCATCGCGCCCGGCGCGCCCGGCGCGCCCGGCTTCCTGGTAGTACGCCTCCAGCGTCGCCGGCAACTGGTAGTGCAGCACGAAGCGGATGTCGGGCTTGTCGATGCCAAGCCCGAAGGCATTGGTGGCAACCATGACGCGGCGCTCGCCCGCCATGAAGGCCTCTTGCATCGCGTGCCGCTCGGCCGCGGGGAGCTTGCCGTGGTACAGGCCCGCGGCGACGTCGGCCGCCAGCAGCGCCTCGTGCACCGCCTGGGCTGCCTTCACGGTGGCCGTGTAGACGATGCCCGAGCCTTCCGTGCCCTGCACCACCTTCAGCACCTGGGCGAGCTTGTCCGCCTCACGCGCGACCGGCACGACGCGGAAGTCGAGGTTGGGCCGGTACACGCTGGTGTTGACGACGCCGTCCGCGGGAATGCCGAGTTGCTGGCAGATGTCGGCCGCGACTTCGTCGGTGGCGGTGGCGGTCAGAGCCAGCACGCAGGGCTTGCCCAGGCGCGCTGCAACGGCGCCGATCTCCAGGAAGGCGGGGCGAAAGTCATGGCCCCAGTGGGAGATGCAATGCGCCTCGTCGACGGTCAGCAGGCTCACAGGATGCGCGCGCAGCAGGTCGATGAAGGCCGGGTCGGCCAGCCGCTCCGGGGTCGTCATGATGATGCGGGCGCTGCCGTCGGCAACGGCGGCTTCGGCCGCCTTCGCATCGTCGGCGTCGTTCGCGCTGTTCACCTGGACCGCGGCGACGCCGAGCGAACGCAGGCCTTCGACCTGGTCCTTCATCAGCGCGATCAACGGCGAGACGACCACCGTCCGGCCGGGCAGCATCAGCGCGGGCAACTGGTAGCACAGCGATTTGCCGGCGCCGGTGGGCATCACGGCCAGCGTGGGCTGGCCGGCGAGCACGCGGTCGATCACCTCCTGCTGCCCAGGCCGAAGCCGGCGCAGGCCGAAGGTGTCGCGCAACAGCGCGCGCAGGGCGCGGCGGGTCGTGTCGGCTCGCACGCGGCGGCGGCTCAGCGGGTCTCGCCGCTTGCGTCGTCGTCGTCTTCGCCGGAAGCGGCATCGTCGGCGGCGTCGAGGTCGGTGAGGGTGAGATCGTCCTCTTCACGTGCCACCTCGCCGGCCGCCAGGTTGACGATCCGGTCGGGCATGATGTCGCCGCCCTCGCGGGCGTCGCTGCCGGCCACGGCCCCGCGTTCACCCGTGCCGCGCGAGTCGCTGTCGGCGTGCGCCTCGGAGGTGCCGATGGTGTCGCTGCCGCTGTCGGAGTTGTCGCTCGGGCCCAGCAGTTCCGACTCGCGGCCGCTGCGTTGCGTCGGCGCCACGTCCGCGCCGTAGATGCTGCTGTATGCCATGTTCGTTGACTCCTTTGAATCGTTGCGGGGAGTCTGGAACGCGGCTTTGGGCCATGGCGTCGGCTGGGGTGGCGCGCGGCTGTCGGACGGGGACTGCGCGTCGGGCATGGGCTGTCGAGTCGGCAACAGCGAATGCGCCGGCCCATGTCGTAAAGTTCCCGGAATGCAAACCCCCGCACCTCCGGCGCCTGCCGGCCTGCCGCCCTTCGAGGCCATTCCCGATCTCATCCGCGCGCATGCACGGGCACGGCCGGGGCAGCTGGCTGTCCGGCAAGGCGACCGCTCCCTGGCCTGGAGCGCGTTCGATCAGCAGGTGGACCGGGTGGCGGCAGCGCTGCAGCGCGACGGGCTCCAGCCGCGGCAGAGCATCGCCATCTGCGCCGCCAACTCGATCGAATACGCGCTCGTCTTCCTGGGCGCGCTGCGCGCTGGCGCAGCCGTGGCGCCCCTGCCGACCGGATCGCTGCCGGAGCAGCTGTCCGGCATGCTGGCCGACAGCGGCGCACGGTTGCTGTTCGCCGACGCGAGCGTGCCGGCGTTGGCGGCGGACGTCAGGCGGATCGCCCTGGACGCGGGCGGCCAGGGCCTGGCTTTCGAGGACTGGCTGGCGCCGCCCGGCAGCACGCCCGAGCCGGTGGCCATCCAGCCCGAGTGGGCCTTCAACATCATCTATTCGTCGGGCACGACCGGCACGCCCAAGGGCATCATCCAGGCGCATGCGATGCGCTGGGCGCACGTGGCCAGGGCCGATGCCTACGGCTACGGCCCGGACGCCGTCGCGATGATCGCGACGTCGCTGTGCTCCAACACCACGCTGGTCTGCTTCTTCCCCTGCCTGGCCAAGGGCGGCACGGTCGTGCTGACCGAAGGCCGCTTCGATGCCGCGAAGTACCTGGCGCTGGCGGAGAAGGTCCGTGCCACCCACGCGATGCTGGTGCCGGTGCAGTACCACCGCATCATGGCCGTGCCGGACTTCGACCGCTACGACCTTTCGTCCTTCCACATGAAGTTTTGCACCAGCGCGCCCTTCCGCGCCGAGCTGAAGGCGGACGTGCTGAAGCGCTGGCCCGGCGGCCTGGTGGAGTACTACGGCATGACGGAGGGCGGCGGCACCTGCGTGCTGGAGGCGCACAACTTCCCAGACAAGCTGCACACGGTGGGCAAGCCGGCCGAAGGGCACGACATCCGCCTGATCGACGAGGACGGCAAGGAGGTGCCGGCCGGCGAGATCGGCGAGGTGGTGGGCCGCTCGGTCTCGATGATGACGGCGTATCACAACCAGCCGGGCAAGACGCGGGAAGCCGAGTGGTACGACGCGGACGGCAACCGGTTCATCCGCACCGGGGACGTCGCGCGCTTCGACGCCGATGGCTTCATGACCTTGATGGACCGCCGCAAGGACATGGTCATCAGCGGCGGCTTCAACATCTACCCGAGCGACCTGGAGGCCGTGCTGCGCCAGCATGAAGCGGTGGCGGACGTGGCCGTGGTGGGCGTGCCTTCGCCGGAATGGGGCGAATCGCCGGTGGCTTTCGTGGTCGCGAAAGCGGGTGCCCCTGCCGCCACGGCGCTCAAGGCGTGGGCCAACGAGCGCCTGGGCAAGACGCAGCGGCTGGCGGACCTGCGCTTCATCGACGAGCTGCCGCGCAGCGACATCGGCAAGGTGCTGAAGCGGCAGCTGCGCGACGACTATGGCCGGGCAGTCGGCTGACAAGCCGCTGCTCGCAAATCGACGCCTACGGTCGCGCTGAACGCTGACGGCGAGGCTCGCCGGCTGCTGGCGGCAAATCACCCGGCCGGCGCACAACGGCGCTGGCGCGCGCGGGCGATCCTGGGGGCACCCCAGGAGATGAACCCATGAAATACATGCACAAGGCCCTCTGGCAACCCGACGGCCATCTGGTGATCCGCGGCAACAGCCGCGCCCTGCTGTACCGTGCCGTGGAAGACGTGCGTGCCGAGGTGATGCGGCATGAGGCCGACGCGCAGGTGCTGCGCACGCTGCAAGCCCTGCAGGACATGCTCGGCAGCTACGACGCGCCGCTGCCGACCGCCAACGAACTCCTGGGCGACCCGGCCAAGCAGCTCGTCGCGCGGAATCTACTCAAGGGCTGAGCCGCCCTCACGCCAGCAAGGCGACGTTGCCGCCCGCGGCGGTGGTGTTGATCGTGACGGTCTGCTCCGCGCAGAAGCGATACAGGTAGTGCGGCCCGCCCGCCTTCGGGCCGGTCCCGGAAAGGCCTTCGCCACCGAACGGCTGCACCCCCACCACGGCACCGATCATGTTGCGGTTGACGTAGACGTTGCCGATGTGCGCACTGTCGGCCAGGGCCAGTGAACGGCTGTCGATGCGGGTCTGGATCCCGAGCGTGAGACCGTAGCCCAGCACGTTGATCGCCTCGATCACCTGCAACGGGTCGCCGCGCCAGCGCACCACGTGCAGGACCGGCCCGAAGATCTCCTGCTTCACCTCGGCAATGTCCGAGAGCTCGAAGGCCTGGGGCGGGATCAGCCGAGAGGCTGGCGCGGCCTCGCCCGGCGGCAGCAACGGCCGCGCTTCTGCATGCAGGCGGCGCAAGTGCTTCTGCAAACCTTCAAAGGCTTCATCGTCGATCACGGGTCCGACATCGGTCGCCCACTGCGCCGGATCGCCGGTGACCAGTTCGCGCGCGGCGCCCTGGATCATCGCGATCACGCCATCGGCGATGGCTTCGTGCACGCACAGCAACCGGAGCGCGGAGCAGCGCTGGCCGGCGGACCGGAAAGCGCTCTGCACCACCGCGTCCGCCACCTGCTCCGGCAGTGCGGTGGAGTCCACCAGCATCGCGTTGATGCCGCCGGTTTCTGCGATCAGGGGCACGATGGGGCCGTCCTTGGCGGCCAGCGCGCGCTGGATGATCTTGGCCACCTGGGTGGAGCCGGTGAAGACGACGCCGGCGATGCGCGGGTCGGCCACCAATGCGGCGCCCACGGTCTCGCCCGGACCATGCAGCAGTTGCAGCACGTCCGGCGGCACGCCGGCCGCATGCAGCAGCTTGACCGCTTCGAGCGCGATGGCGGGCGTCTGTTCGGCCGGCTTCGCCAGCACGGTGTTGCCGGTGGCCAGCGCCGCCGCGACCTGTCCGGTGAAGATGGCCAGCGGGAAGTTCCAGGGGCTGATGCAGACCCAGGGCCCGCGGGCGGTGAGCCGCAGGGTGTTGCTCTCGCCGGTGGGTCCGGGCAAGGTCACCGGCTGGAGGATGCGCTCGGCTTCGCCCGCGTAGTAGCGCAGAAAATCAACGGCCTCACGCACTTCGGCCACACAGTCGCCCCAGGTCTTGGCGGCTTCCTTCACCAGCAGCGCGCACAGGGGCGCCATGCGCTCCTCCATCGCGTCGGCCGCGCGCCGGAGCATGCCGGCGCGTTGCTCCACCGGCGCGCGCGACCAGCCCGGGCAGGCCGTGCGGCTGCGCGCCACCGCCTCGGCGATGCGCGCGGGGTCCGCTTCCGGCACGGCGGGCACCGTCACCTGCGCGGCGGCCTGTTCCAGCGGCGCGCGCAGGTCCGGCATCGCCAAATCCAGCCCGGCGCTGTTGCGCCGCAGCGGGCCGTACAGGTCCGGCGGCAGCGGCTGCGACGGCACCGGCTGCAGGTGCAACGGCGACTGCAGCAACTCCTGCATGCCGATGGACTCGTCGTTCAGCTGGTGCACGAACGACGAGTTCGCGCCGTTTTCCAGCAGGCGGCGCACGAGGTAGGCGAGCAGGTCGCGGTGCTGGCCGACCGGCGCGTAGACACGGCAGGCCAGCAGCGGGTTCTTCAGCACCTCGCGGTACACGCCTTCCCCCATCCCGTGCAGCCGCTGCAGTTCGAAGGGTGCGCCCGTGCGATTTGCCATCTGAATGATCGCGGCGATGGTCCCGGCGTTGTGCGTCGCGAACTGCGGATAGATCACGTCGTGCGCCTCCAGCAGTGCGCGGGCGCACGCGAGGTACGAGATGTCCGTGTGGTTCTTGTGCGTGAACACCGGGTAGTGCGGCAACCCGAGTTCCTGCGCGCGCTTGATCTCGGCGTCCCAGTAGGCGCCCTTGACCAGCCGGCACATCAGGCGGATGCGGTGCCGGCGCGCGACACCGGCCACATGGGCGATCAGCTCCAGTGCACGGGTCTGGTAGGCCTGCAGCGCCAGGCCGAAGCCGTGCCATTGCGGGTGGTTTTGTCCGACCTGCGCGGCCAGCGCCTCAAACACTTCCAGCGACAGTTCGAGCCGGTCGACCTCTTCGGCGTCGATGGTGAGATTGATGTTGGCCGCGGCCGCCTGCGCGCACAGCGCGGCCACCTGGGGCACGAGTTCCCGCAGCACGCGCTCACGCTGCAAGGCCTCGTAGCGCGGGTGCAGCGCGCTCAGCTTGATGGAGATGCCGTCGTTGTGCTGCACGGGCCGGGTGGGGTCGGCGCCTTGCGCGATCGCGGCGATGGCGGCGCGGTAGTGGGACAGGTAGCGCCCCGCATCCTCCGCGGTGCGCGCACCTTCTCCCAGCATGTCGTACGAGAACCGCAGGTTCGGCTGGCGCCGTTTGGCTGCCACCGCTTCGTCCATCGCCTCGGCGATGTCCTGCCCCAGCACGAACTGGCGGCCGAGCAACTGCACGGCCCGCAGGGTGGCCGCGACCACCGTGCGGGCGCCCAGCTTGCCGAACAGCCCCGGCTCGCCGGCCGGCAGGAAGCGCTTGGACATGGCGATGGCGCTTTGCGACAGGCGCGCCAGCGCCCCGTCGGTGGCGCCATCGAAATCGGCCCGCGACAACTGGTCGGCCGTCAGGGCGATCGCGGTCTCGGCGTCCGGCACACGCAGCAAGGCCTCGGCCAGCCGCATCAGCGCCAGGCCTTCGGCGCTGGAGATCGGGTATTCCTTCAGCAGGCTTTCCATCGCCCAGAACGGCGGCGGGTGGCGGCGCACCGCCTGCACCCAGGGACTCGCCGCCTGGACGGCCGCGGCCCAGTCGAGGGCGGTCGACAGGCTGCGCAGCCGGTCGGCCACGATGCCGGCTTCAGGGCGGTATGGAGAGGGCAGGCGTTGCGGAACGGACACGGAAGATTCCTTGAAATGCATGCCCTCCATGTTCCCTGTCTTGGTGATGAGTTTTTCGCTAAAGTCGAGCGCTACCACGACCGATTCTGCTGCGCATGGCCTCTGATCTCGGCGATCTCGACCGCATCGACCTGAAAATCCTGAATGTCCTTCAGGCCGACGGCCGCCTGGCCAACCTCAAGCTGGCCGAGGCCGTCGCGCTCTCGCCGACTGCGGTGCTGGCTCGCGTGCAACGGCTCACCCGGGACGGCTACATCCTGGGCTACGAGGCGCGGCTCGACCCTTTGAAGCTGGGCGCCGGGATGCTGGTCTTCGTCGAGGTGCTGCTCGATCGAACCACGCCGAACGTCTTCGAAGCCTTCAAGGCGGCGGTGCAAGTGCATCCGGAAATCATGGAGTGCCACATGGTGGCCGGCGGTTTCGACTACCTGATGAAGACGCGCACGGCGGACATGCAGGCCTACCGCGAGTTCGCCGGCACCGTGCTGTGGCAATTGCCCGGGGTGCGCGAGACGCGGACTTACGCGGTGATGGAGGAAGTGAAGAACACCACGCGGTTGCCGCTGCCTGTGTAGCTTTTCACGGGAAGCCGCCGCTGCTTTGCCGCTATAGCGTTCCGTCGCGGCAGAATCGCGCATTTCGAGGAGTACCGACCCATGCGCATCCCCGCCATCCTGTCTGCCGCCGTGCTCGCCGGCGCCACTTTGGCCGCCTCGGCCCAGACCATGAAGCCCGGCCTGTGGGAAATCAACAACAAGATGAACAACCCGCAGATGGACCAGGCGATGGCCGAAATGCAGAAGCAGATGGCGGCCATGCCCCCCGAACAGCGCAAGCAGATGGAAGCCGCGATGGCCAAGAGCGGCGTCCAGATGGCGCCATCCGGCCCCGGCGGCGGCATGGCGGTGCGCATGTGCATGACCAAGGAGATGACCGAGCGCAACGAGGTGCCCATGCACCAGAGCGATTGCAAGATCACCAGCCAGTCGAAATCCGGCAGCACCACCAAGATGGCGTTCAGCTGCGCCAACCCGCCCAGCAGCGGGGAGGGCGAATACACCATGGTCAGTCCGGAGGCGTACCGGAGCAAGATGACGATGAAGACCGTGGTGGCCGGAAAGCCCGAGACCATGAGCATGGACACCTCGGGCAAGTGGCTGGGCGCCGACTGCGGCACGGTCAAGCCGATGCAGATGCCCGCGAAATAACGAGGCGGCGCGGCCCGCCCGAGCCCGGACTAGGCCGGCGGCCGGCCCCCGAAGATGGCCGTGCCCACCCGCACCATCGTGCTGCCGGCGTGGATCGCCGCTTCCAGGTCGGCGGTCATCCCCATCGACAGCGTGTCCAGCGCCAGGCCAGCCGCTCGCAGCGACTGGAACAGCTCGCGCGCGCGGCGGTGCACCGCCACCTGCTCGTCGAAGTCTTCCAAGGGCTCGGGAATCGTCATCAGCCCGCGCAGCCGCAGCCGTGGCAGGGCGGCGACAGCGCGCGCCAGATCCAGTGCCTCGCCGGGCGGGATGCCCGATTTGGTGCTTCCCCCGTCGATGTTCACCTGGAGGCAGACCTGCAGGGGTGGCAGGCCCTCGGGCCTTTGCTCGTCCAGCCGCTGGGCCGTCTTCAGGCGGTCGATGCTGTGCGCCCAATGAAAGTGGGCGGCCACCAGCCGCGTCTTGTTGCTCTGGATCGGGCCGATGCAGTGCCATTCCAGCGGCAGGTCCGCCAGCAGGGCGATCTTCTCCACCGCCTCCTGGATGTAGTTCTCGCCGAAGGCCTTCTGCCCCGCGGCGAAGGCCGCGCGCACCGCATCGGGGCCGAAGGTCTTGGACACGGCGAGCAACGTGACATCGGTCACGGGGCGTCCCGCCGCCTCGCAGGCCGAGGCGATCCGGGTTTGAACGCTCTGGAGCTTGTCGCCAATCGTCGTCATAATGGGCCGGCCCCCAATGCCGCCCGGGGCAAAAGATAAGGAAGAGGGATTCGTGGATATTACCCAGCTGCTGGCCTTCAGCGTCAAGAACAAAGCTTCCGACCTGCACCTCTCTGCCGGTCTTCCCCCCATGATCCGCGTCCACGGCGACGTGCGGCGGATCAACGTCGACGCCATGGACCACAAGCAGGTCCACTCCATGGTCTACGACATCATGAACGACACGCAGCGGAAGAACTACGAAGAGTTCCTCGAGTGCGACTTCTCGTTCGAGATCGAGGGCCTGGCGCGCTTCCGGGTGAACGCCTTCAACCAGAACCGCGGCGCCGCCGCCGTGTTCCGGACGATTCCCTCCAAGATCCTGACGCTCGAGCAGCTGAACGCGCCCAAGATCTTCGGCGAGCTCGCGCTCAAGCCGCGCGGCATGGTGCTGGTCACGGGCCCCACGGGCTCGGGCAAGTCCACGACGCTGGCCGCGATGATCAACTACCTGAACGAGACGGAGTACGGCCACATCCTGACCGTCGAAGACCCGATCGAGTTCGTGCACGAGTCCAAGAAGTGCCTGGTCAACCAGCGCGAAGTGGGGCCGATGACGCTGTCGTTCGCCGCCGCGCTGCGTTCCGCGCTGCGGGAGGACCCGGACTGTATTCTCGTCGGCGAAATGCGCGACCTGGAAACCATCCGCCTGGCCATGACGGCGGCGGAAACCGGCCACATCGTGTTCGGCACGCTGCACACGTCGAGCGCCGCCAAGACGATCGACCGGATCATCGACGTGTTCCCCGCCGACGAGAAGGAAATGGTCCGCGCGATGCTGTCGGAATCGCTGCAGGCCGTGATCTCGCAGACGTTGTGCAAGACCAAGGACGGCTCCGGCCGGGTCGCCGCGCACGAGATCATGCTGGGCACCCCCGCCATCCGCAACCTGATCCGCGAGGCCAAGGTGGCGCAGATGTATTCGTCGATCCAGACCGGCAACGCGTTCGGCATGCAGACGCTCGACCAGAACCTGACGGAGCTGGTCAAGCGCAACGTGATCAGCCCGGCCGAAGCCCGCGGCAAGGCCAAGATCCCCGAGAATTTCCCAGGCTAGAGATCCCCAGCAGTACGTTTTTCGAGAAAGGCAGGCTCTCATGGAGCGCGACCAGGCGACAAAATTCATCAACGACCTGTTGAAGCTGATGGTCGGCCGCAAGGGCAGCGACCTCTTCATCACGGCCGACTTCCCGCCCGCCATGAAGGTGGACGGCAAGGTCACCAAGGTCTCGCCCCAGCCGCTGAACGCGAATCACACGCTGGCGCTGGCGCGTTCGATCATGAACGACAAGCAGTCGGCCGAGTTCGAGCGCACCAAGGAGTGCAACTTCGCCATCCAGCCCCCGGGCGTCGGCCGCTTCCGCTGCAACGCATTCGTGCAGCAGGGCAAGGTGGGCCTGGTGATGCGGGTGATCCCGCAGGTGCTGCCGACCATCGACGGCCTGGGCGTGCCGCAGGTGCTCAAGGAGATCGTCCTCACCAAGCGCGGCCTGGTCGTGCTGGTGGGTGCCACCGGTTCCGGCAAGTCGACGACGCTGGCCGCCATGATCGACTGGCGCAACGAGCAGACCTACGGCCACATCATCACCATCGAAGACCCGGTGGAGTTCGTGCACCCGCACAAGAACTGCGTGATCACCCAGCGCGAAGTGGGGCTGGACACCGACAGCTGGGAAGCCGCGCTGAAGAACACGCTGCGGCAGGCCCCCGACGTCATCCTGATGGGCGAGATCCGCGACCGCGAGACCATGGAACACGCCATGGCCTTCGCCGAGACCGGCCACCTTTGCATGGCCACCCTGCACGCCAACAGCGCCAACCAGGCGCTGGACCGTGTGATCAACTTCTTCCCGGAAGAGCGCCGCCCGCAGCTGCTGATGGACCTGTCGCTCAACCTGAAGGCCTTCGTGTCGCAGCGCCTCGTGCCCAAGCAGGACGGCAAGGGCCGCGCACCGGCCGTCGAGATCATGCTCAACACGCCGCTGATCTCCGACCTGATCTTCAAGGGCGAAGTCTCCGAGATCAAGGAGATCATGAAGAAGAGCCGCAACCTGGGCATGCAGACCTTCGACCAGGCGCTGTTCGACCTCTACGAAAACAACATGGTCACGTACGAAGATGCGCTGCGCAACGCGGACTCGGTGAACGACCTGCGGCTGCAGATCAAGCTGAACAGCCAGCGCGCGAAGTCCTCCGACCTCTCGGCCGGCACCGAGCACCTGGCCATCGTCTAGGCACCTGGGCGGCTTTGCGCGAACCGCAAAGCTGTTCTGCGGCTCCCGCGGTTTCCGCGCGGGCCGCGAACCGGCAAAGTGGCGGTTCCACATCAGGAGCCCGCCATGCCACTCGTCCGCATCGACATCCCCGCCGCCACTTCGTCCGCTGAAGCCGCGGCGCTCTCGCGCGCCGTGCACAACGCCCTCGTCGAGCACTTCACCGTTCCGCCGGACGACCTGTTTCAGCTGATCTCGCGCCGGGCGCCGGACGAGATCGTGTGCACGCCTGAATACCTGGGCGTGCGCCACACGGACCGGGTCGCGTTCATCCAGGTCTTCCTGGCGCCGGGGCGCACGGTCGGGCGCAAGGAAGCCTTCTATGCGCAGGTGGCGCGCGATGCGGCGCGCGAGACCGGGTTCCTGGCCGACGACGTCCTGATCAACCTGGTGGAGACGCTGCGCGAGAACTGGTCCTTCGGCGGCGGCGTCGCCCACTACGCGGTGGCGGACCGCGCCCGGCCGGCCTCCTAGAATCGGGTTGTCATACCACCCCGAGGATTCCCATGAGCAGCACCAATCCCAAGACCTACGAACCGGCCCCGGCCCGCCAAGTCGCATTCCTCGGCCTCGGCGTGATGGGATTTCCCATGGCGGGCCACCTGGCGCTCGCGGGTCACCAGGTCACCGTCTACAACCGCAGCGCGGAGAAGCGCGAGGCCTGGACCAGGGAGTTCAAGGGCTCGGCGGCCGCGACGCCACGCGAGGCAGTTGCCGGTTGCGATCTGGTGTTCTGCTGCGTCGGCAACGACGACGACCTGCGCTCCGTCGTGCTCGGTGCCGATGGTGCCTTCGCCGGCATGAAGAAGGGGGCGATCCTGGTCGACCACACGACCGCGTCGGCCAATGTGGCCCGCGAACTCGCGGCGCAGGCTTTGAAGCTCGGCCTGCAGTTCGTGGACGCTCCTGTCTCGGGCGGTCAGGCGGGGGCGCAGAACGGCTTGCTGACGGTGATGTGCGGCGGCGACGCCGCCGCCTTCGAAACGGCCAAGCCGGTCGCCATGGCGTTCGCCCGGGCCTTCACGCTGCTGGGCGCGAGCGGCGCCGGCCAGCTCGCCAAGATGGTGAACCAGATCGCCATCGCGGGCCTGGTGCAGGGCCTGTCGGAAGCCATTGCCTTCGGCCAGAAAGCCGGGCTCGACATGGAGCAGGTGCTGGAAGTGATCGGCAAGGGCGCCGCCCAGAGCTGGCAGATGGACAACCGCGGCAAGACCATGATCGCCGGCAAGTTCGAGTTCGGCTTCGCGGTCGACTGGATGCGCAAGGACCTCGGACTGGTGCTCGACGAAGCCAAGCGCAACGGCGCGCGGCTGCCGGTCACGGCGTTGGTCGACCAGTTCTACGCGGACGTGCAGGCCCTGGGCGGCAAGCGCTGGGACACGTCCAGCCTGATCAAACGCCTGACGTAGACGCTAGCGCGGCGCGCTGGCCGCTGGCGAGGCCACGGTGGCCGGCCGCACGTCCGCGGCCTGCACCAGTTCGAAGATCCGCACGACCCGCTGCACACCCGGGATCTGGCGCGTGATCTGCGTCGCCCGGTCGGCCTCGGCCTGCGTGACGCGGCCCATCAGGTAGACCGTGCCGCGTTCGGTGACGACGCGGAAGGCATTGGCCTGCAGCTCCGAGGCGTCGACGAAGGAGGCGCGCACCTTGCCGGTGACCAGCACGTCGTTCGAACGCTGGGGCAGCGTGGTCGCCGGCATCACGGCGAGCTCGTTGATCACCGCGCGCACGTTCTCGACGCGGCCGGCCAGCTGTTCGGCCTGCTGCTTCACGGCCTCGCTGGGCACCTCGCCCGTCAGCAGCACCTGCCGGTTGTAGCTGTTGACGCTGATGTGCGCGTTGTCGCCGAACGATTCGCGCATGCGCGCCCCGGCGCGCAGCTCGATGGCCTCGTCGTCGATCTGCGCGCCGGAGGTGCGGCGGTCGGTCGCCATCATCGCGCCCACGGCGGCGCCTCCGATCAGCAGGGGCGCGCAGCCGGCCAGTGCCGCGGCGGCCAGTGCCGCGCACAGCGCCTTGGCGGCCAGGGAGGGGAAGTGCAATCTCATGTCGGGGTTTCCTGTTCGCCCAGCAACTGGGCATCGACGCCGTCGCAGATGCAGTGCAGCACCAGGATATGGACTTCCTGGATGCGGGCCGTGCGGTCGTGCGGCACGCAGACATGGACATCGGTTTCGCGCAACAGGTTCCCGATCTTGCCGCCGCCGCGCCCGGTGAGCGCCACCACGGTCATCTCGCGCTCGTGGGCGGCCTCGATGGCCGCGATGATGTTGGCGGAGTTGCCGCTGGTGGAGAGCGCCAGCAGCACGTCGCCGGCCTGGCCGAGCGCGCGGACCTGCTTGGAGAAGATGCGATTGAAGTCGTAGTCGTTGCCGATCGCCGTGAGGATCGAGCTGTCGGTGGTCAGGGACAGCGCGGCCAGCTCGGGCCGCTCGCGTTCGAAGCGGCCGACGAATTCCGCCGAGAAATGCTGCGCGTCGGCGGCGGAGCCCCCGTTGCCGCAGGCGAGCACCTTGCCGCCGCTGGTCACGCAGGCCAGCATCGCCTGCACGGCTTGCGCCACCGGCTTGCTGAGGGTCTGCGCGGACTGGTACTTCAGGTCCGCGCTGTCGATGAAGTTCTGCTGTATGCGTTGCTCGAGCATGACTGGGGATGATACCCGGCCCCCTGTGAACGAATGTGAACGCACGGTCCGGCGCGAAACGCCTGATCACGTCTGGACCAACCCGGTCACAGGCCGCCTGGTGACGAAATACCGCGATGTAGTCCTCAATGGACGCGTCCAGCCAGCGATAAGCCGACGCACCCGCCGACGCGACCCGACACGGACTGCCGCATGAGGCTGACTCCGCCGGCACGAACCGCTGCCTACTCTACGTGTCGCAGGCTCTGAAGCCCGCTGAATTCAGAACCCCTTTCACAAATCTAGGAGAAGTTGCAATGGCTGCTATGAAAAAAATCGCCGGTCTCATCGCTGGTGTGTCCGCTGTCGCCGTGTTCGGCGTCGCCGTGGCTCAGGGCGTTCCGCCCAACCCCTTCGTCACCAACCACGCCCTGGGCGCCGGCCAGCAAAGCTCGCACCTGACCTCCATGGGTGAAACGGGTGTTCCCGGCTTCGTGGACCAAGTCGCGACCGCGCAAGTGACCACGGTGCAGCAGACCGCCCAGGTGGCCGAGCCCGCTCCCGCCCCGGTGGCTCAAGCCCCGGCGCCGGTGGTCGAGCAGCAGCAGATGGGTGCCGCCCCGGCGCCGGTCGCTTCCGAGCCGGCCCCGATGGTTGCCAAGGCGGACCGGAATTGATCACTTGCAAAAGTCGCTGCGCGACTTTTGCAAGTGGCTTGATCAGTGTGGACAGGACCGGCAAAGCCGGATCCTGACCACAGGGAAGACTGCGCTGCGCGATGCTCCGCGCAGTCTTCGAGGCGGGCAGCATGGGCTGCCCGTTTTGCGTTAGCCGGCGTCGAACGCCGCGCGCAGCCACTGGATGCGCTCGCCTTCCATGCCGACGATGTCGAAACGGCAGGGCGGCGGGTCGCCGGCCAGCCGCATCAGGAAATGGCGCGCCGCGAAGATGATGCGGCGCTGCTTCACACCGAGGACGCTGCCGGCGGCTCCGCCGTAGGCGGCGCTCGCGCGTTTGCGCACCTCCACGAAGACCAGCGTGCCGTCGGGTTCGCGCATCACCAGGTCGATCTCGCCGCCGCCGCGCCCCGGCGTCCGATAATTGCGCGCCACCAGCCGCAGTCCGTGGCCCTGCAGGTGGGCCAGCGCGCGGCCTTCCGCCGCGTCGCCGTCCTGCTTGGTGCTGGTCTTCCTGGACAGGGGTTGCATTGAGCGCTTCTTTCGCCTCCGCACTGGGCGCCGCACGCGCGGCCGCCGGTGCGCAGCATTATCCCGAAGGCGCCCTGTACGTCGTCGCCACGCCCATCGGCAACCTGGCGGACATCAGTATGCGCGCGCTGCACCTGCTGGGGCTCGCCGATGCGGTCGCTTGCGAGGACACCCGCCATACCCAAACACTGTTGCGCGCCTACGGCATCGACAAGCCGGGCACCGCGTTGCTGGCCGTGCACCAGCACAACGAAACGGAAGCGGCCCAGGCCGTGCTGGAGCGCCTGCGGCTGGGCCAGCGCGTGGCCTATGCCAGTGACGCCGGCACGCCGGGCGTCAGCGATCCGGGGGCGCGTCTCGTCGCCGCGGTCCGCGCGGCCGGCCACGCGGTGGTGCCGCTGCCGGGCGCGAGCAGTGTGACCGCACTGCTGAGCGCTGCAGGCGCAGTTGACGACGACCCGGGCTTCGTGTTCGCCGGCTTCCTGCCGGCCAAGGCCGGCGAGCGCGACAGCGCGGTGGCGGCCCTGGCGCTGGAGCGGCGGGCGGTGGTCGTGCTGGAAGCGCCTCACCGGATCGCGGCGCTGGCGGCGTCACTGGCCGTGCTGGGCGAGCGGCCCGTGACGGTCGGCCGCGAACTCACCAAGCAGTTCGAGGAGATTGCCACGTTGCCCTGCGCCGGATTCAGCGCATGGCTGCAGGCCGGGCCGCAACGCGGCCGGGGCGAGTTCGCGCTGGCACTGCACCCGGTCGCTCGGGTGGTGGACAGTGACGAGCCGCTGCGCGTGCTGCGGCTGCTGCTGGCGGAGCTGCCGCTCAAGTCGGCGGTGAAGCTGGCGGCGGAGATCACCGGGGCGCCGCGCAACACGCTGTATGAAGCGGCGTTGCAGCTGAAGGACGCCACGCGCGGCTAGGAGCCTGGGCGGCAGAGAAACGGGCCCAACCCTCCGGGCCGGTACCTGAATCAGCGCCAGGCGTCGTTACGGCCTCCTGATGTGCGGAAGCACACCGCGTCAGCCGCGCCTAGCCTGGCGCTGATTCAGGTGCCGGCGCAGGCCCGTTTCTCTGCCGCCCAGGCTCCTAGCTGTGAAGGTTCAATAGGTTGTTTCGGGTGTTCACCCGGAGAAGTTTTGAGAGACTGGAAATCGCCAAACCCCCAGTCAACTCTCCACGAACACCCGGATGAACACCCATAAGAATGCCCGATTGACG